>CAWAHE010000011.1:240000-369794 GCA_963781775.1 uncultured Alphaproteobacteria bacterium
GTCGACCGGACCGCACGTCCACTTCGAGATCAGGGTCAACAATCAGCCCGTCGATCCGCTGCGCATCCGTTTGCCGCGCGGCCGCGTGTTGCAGGGCGACTACCTGCAGGCCTTCGAGCACGAGCGCGAGCGCATCGATGCGCTGCTCGGCAACGAGACGCCCGCGACCCAGAAGGTCGCCGCCGCGCAGTAGCGGAGCATCCGAACGCAAAAAGGCCCGGCATCTCTGCCGGGCCTTTTCATTTCCGCTGCGTTGTTGGCGGGCCTTACGCCGCCTTGCCCTTGTCCGCCTTGCCGCCGGTAACCCGCGGCAGGAACAGGAGCTTGTCGGTACCACCGGTGATCTTCACCCGCGCACCTTCCGGGATCTCGCCGGCGAGCATCTTGTCGGCGAGCGGGTCCTGCACCTCGCGCTGGATGACGCGCTTCAGCGGCCGCGCGCCGTAGACCGGGTCGTAACCCTTCTCTGCCAGCCATTCGCGCGCCGACTGGTCGAGATCGAGCTCGATCTTGCGCTCGTCGAGCAGCTTCTGCAGCCGCGCCAACTGGATGTCGACGATCGCCGCCATGTCGCTCCGCTTCAGGCGGTGGAACAGGATGATGTCGTCGAGCCGGTTCAGGAACTCCGGCCGGAAATGCGCCCGTACCGCGTCCATGACCGGCGCGCGCACGGAATCGACGTCCTCGTTCTCGCCGAGATTGGCGAGGAACTCGCTGCCGAGGTTCGAGGTCATGATGATCAGCGTGTTGCGGAAGTCGACCGTGCGGCCCTGCCCGTCGGTCAGCCGCCCGTCGTCGAGCACCTGGAGGAGCACGTTGAACACGTCGGCGTGCGCCTTCTCGATCTCATCAAACAGGATCACCTGATAGGGCCGGCGCCTGACCGCCTCGGTCAGCGCCCCGCCTTCCTCGTAACCGACGTAGCCGGGAGGCGCACCGATGAGCCGCGCGACCGAGTGCTTCTCCATGTATTCGGACATGTCGATGCGCACCATCGCGGTCTCGTCGTCGAACAGGAACGACGCCACCGCCTTGGTAAGCTCGGTCTTGCCGACGCCGGTCGGCCCCAGGAACATGAACGAGCCGATCGGCCGGTTCGGGTCCTGCAACCCGGCGCGCGCCCGGCGAACCGCAGTCGCCACGGCATGCACCGCCTCCGCCTGGCCGACGACGCGCTTGGCGAGTTCGTCTTCCATGCGCAAGAGCTTGTCGCGCTCGCCTTCCAGCATCCGGTCGACCGGAATGCCGGTCCAGCGTGACACGACCTGCGCGATGTGGTCGGGCGTCACGGCCTCCTCGACCATGTCGCCGGCCGAACGGCCGTGCTCTTCGGCAGCCTTGAGCTGCTTCTCCAGATCCGGGATGCGGCCATAGGCAAGCTCTCCCGCCTTGGCGAGGTCGCCAACGCGTTGCGCCTTGTCGAGGTCGGCGCGTGCCTGGTCGAGCTGTTCCTTCACCTTGGTGGAGGACGCCAGCTTGTCCTTTTCGGCCACCCAGCGCTGGGTCAGCGCCTGGCTCTGCTCCTCCAGATCGGCCAGTTCCTTTTCGAGTCGGCCGAGCCGGTCCTTGGACGCCTGGTCGGTTTCCTTCTTCAGCGCCTCCCGCTCGATCTTGAGCTGGATGACGCGCCGGTCGAGTTCGTCCAGCGCCTCGGGCTTGGAGTCGACCTGCATCCTGAGCCGCGAGGCGGCCTCGTCCATGAGGTCGATCGCCTTGTCCGGAAGGAAGCGGTCGGCGATGTAGCGGTTGGAAAGCGCCGCCGCCGAGACCAGAGCGGAGTCGGTGATCCGCACGCCGTGGTGCAGTTCGTACTTCTCCTTGAGGCCGCGCAGGATCGAGACCGTGTCCTCGACCGTCGGCTCGTCCACGAAGACCGGCTGGAACCGGCGGGCGAGCGCCGCATCCTTCTCGACATACTTGCGGTACTCGTCGAGCGTCGTCGCGCCGACGCAGTGCAGGTCGCCGCGCGCCAGCGCCGGCTTGAGCAGGTTGGAGGCGTCCATGGCGCCGTCCGCCTTGCCCGCGCCGACCAGCGTGTGCATCTCGTCGATGAACAGGATGACGCCGCCTTCCGACGACTCGATCTCGTTGAGGACGCCCTTCAGGCGCTCCTCGAACTCGCCGCGATATTTCGCACCGGCGATCAGCGCGCCCATGTCGAGGGCGAGCAGCTTCTTGTTCTTGAGGCTCTCGGGGACGTCGCCGTTTACGATCCTCAGCGCCAGCCCTTCCGCGATGGCGGTCTTGCCGACCCCCGGCTCGCCGATGAGCACGGGATTGTTCTTGGTGCGCCGCGCCAGCACCTGGATGGTGCGGCGGATCTCCTCGTCGCGGCCGATGACCGGATCGAGCTTGCCGTCGCGAGCCTCCGACGTGAGGTCGCGCGTGTATTTCTTCAGTGCGTCGTACTGGTTCTCGGCGGACGCCGAATCGGCGGTCCGTCCCTTGCGGATTTCCTCGATGGCGCCGTTAAGGGTCTGCGGCGTGACGCCGGCGTCGGCAAGGATCTTCGCCGTCCCGGCATCCTTCTCCATCGCCAGAGCGAGCAGCAAGCGTTCGACGGTGACGAAGGAGTCGCCGGCCTTCTTGGCGATCTTTTCGGCGGTGTCGAAAACCTTGGCCGTCGGCGGCGCAAGGTAAAGCTGGCCGGAACCGCCGCTGACCTTGGGAAGGGCCGCAAGCGCTCGCTCGGTCGCCGCCAGCGCATCGCGCGCACGGCCGCCGGCGCGCTCGATCAGCCCGGCGGCAAGGCCCTCCGAATCGTCGAGAAGCACCTTGAGAAGGTGCTCCGGTGTGAATTGCTGGTTGCCGGCGGCCAGCGCCCCGGTCTGCGCCGATTGAACGAAACCGCGCGCCCGTTCGGTATACGTCTCGAAATTCATATCGCTTCTCCTGACCCGGTGCTGGCGTCCGAATTCGGCCCGTCAGCCCGTTCAAACAAGATTTCCGCGGCGCCCCTGAGGCTCGCCGCCAAGCTGATATGGTGACGCCCGTCACGTGGGAAAAGAGGGCGATTCGGCCCTTTTTGTCGGATGCGGAGCCAAATGCCGAAACCAGCGACCATCGCCGATATCTTCCGCTATCCGGTCAAGGGATTGTCCGCCGACCGGCTGGAACGGGTGACCGTCCGCCCCGGCGAAACGCTTCCCTTCGACCGTGCCTGGGCGATCGAAAACGGGCCCTCGCGCTTCGATCCGGCGGCGCCGGCGCACCTGCCCAAGATCATGTTCCTGATGCTCATGCGCAACGAGAGCCTGGCGGCGCTGACCACCGAATTCGACGAGCGCGCGCGCCGGCTGACGGTTCGCAAGGGTGGCGACGTCGTGGCGGAGGGCGGTCTCGACGACGAAGACGGTCGGCGCGCGCTCGCAGCGTTTTACGAAAGCTACGCGGCCGGCGAGATGCGCGGCGCGGCAAAGATCGTCTCGGCGCCCGGTCACGCCTTCACCGACATCGCGGACAAGTGCCTGTCGCTGATCAATCTGGAGACGGTGCGCGACATCGAGCGGACCATCGGCGCGCCGGTTCATCCGCTGCGCTTCCGCGGCAATCTCTACGTCGAGGGGCTCCCGGCCTGGGCGGAGTTCGATTGGCTGGGCAAGACGATGGAAGCGGGCGACGTCCGGCTGGAGGCGTTCGGCCGCATCGACCGCTGCGCCGCCACCAACGTCAACCCGGAGACGGCGGAACGCGACCTGACTTTGCCGCGAAGCCTGCTCGAGGCCTACGGCCATCCGGACTGCGGAATCTATCTACGCGTCGTGACGGGGGGCGAATTGCGCAAGGGCGCCACTGTCGCGCCGGTCTGAAAGCGCCGTCCGGCAAATGGCGGTGGACGTCAGTCGTCAGCGGGCGGCATGGCGGCACTGACCGGCGCTTCGCCGCCATCACCACCACCGGAGCCGTTACCGCCACCATCGTTGTTGCCACCGTCGTTGCCGCTGCCGTCGTTGGCGCGCTGCTCGCCGCCCTGGCGGTCACGGAACGGCCGCCTGCGGCGCCCACGATAACCCCGCTCGCCGCGATCGCCACGGTTCTCGTTGCCCTCGCCGCGATTCTCTGCCGGCTGGCCGCCGTCAAAAGGCTGGTCGTCGCCATTGCCGTTCACATAGGGCTGCGGGTCGTTGGCGCCGTATCCAGGCTGCTGCTGACCGCCGCCCTGCTGCGGACGCGGTGGCTGGCCGCCATACTGGACCGGCTGGCCGCCACCACCCTGATGCTGACCGGGCTGGCGATCACCATACCCGTTGTTGCCGCCACCCTCGTTGCTATCGCCGTCCTCGTCGCCTTCACCGTCACCGTCATCGTCGTTGCGGTAGATCGGCTGCGGCTGCGGCATCTGCGCCTGAGCCGCGGCGAGGATGCGGTAGTAATGCTCGGCGTGCTGGAGATAGTTCTCGGCCGCCACGCGATCGCCCGACGACGTGGCGTCGCGGGAGAGCTGGACGTACTTCTCCGCAATGTGCAGGGCGGTGCCGCGTATCTTGACGTCCCCGCCATTGCTCTCGAACGAGCGGTTGAGCGTGTTGGGGCCCTTGCGGTTGCGCCCGCGCATCCGCTTGTTGTTGTTATTATTGTTGTTCTGCTGTCCTGGTCTCATCGACTTGTCTCTTCATGCAAACGGATTGGTTACGCATAGGACGACATCGCCGTCGCCGCAGGCGATGCGGCAGCGCCTCGATTTGGATACGGACTCCGGCACTGCCGGTCCGCCCTGTGGCCCCTGTCGACGTTGACTTACCCGGTTAAGGTTTCCCCAACGGGAAAGCTCTCGTCAGCCCGATCTGTCCGAACTGAAAATACGGTCCGGACACCCGGACGTGACGAGATCGCGTTCAAACGGTTGGGAGCATGTCTCCCCAGCGCCCGATGCCGCGACCCCACATCCATGCCGATCCGCTATGGATGCTCCCGCCTCTGTACGGCGCCCGGAACGTAGCCGGTTCGCGGCGGATTTCCAAGCGCAATTTTAGGCGGCGCTCCAACGCCCTTACCGCCGGGTCAACACCGCGACCCGCTCGATCCCGGCCAGATCGCGAATGAAGCGCGAGCGCAAAACCCTCATGCCCGGCAATGTCCCGGATAGCTGGACCCTGGCCGGCGCCGATCTCGATCAAAGCGGTTCCCTCGCCGGCGAGCACACGACCAAGATCGCGGGCAATCGCACGGATTGCCTCAAGCCCGTCAGGGCCGCCATCAAGCGCGCGGCGCGGATCATGGGCCCGCACTTCCGCGTCCAGGGAACTTATGTCCTCGCCCCTTATGTAGGGTGGGTTGGACAGGATTACATCGGCCCGGCCGATTGCGGCCATCCAATCGCCAACCGACGAACAGCGCCCGGCCGGCCAGCCCGAGACGAGCCGCGTTCTCGCCCGCGGTCGCGATCGCGCCCGGCGAAATGTCGACGCCAACGCCGAGCGCATTGGGGCGTTCTGCCAGCACCGAAAGCAGGATCGCCCCAGTGCCGGTGCCGATGTCGACGATGGTGGCGTGGGTGTCCGGCGCCATGATGCCCAGCGCAGCATCGACCAGCGTCTCCGTCTCCGGTCGCGGAACCAGCGTTTCGGCCGAGAGCATGAACTCGAGACCGTGAAATTCTTTGCGCCCGACGATGCGCGCCACCGGCTCACCGGCCGCACGACGCGCCGCATGGGCCAACGCCAATTCACGCTGCGCTTCGCTGACAGTCTCTTCGTCGCGAAGCGGCACCTCTTGTGGCGCGATTCCCATGGCGTGCCCAACCAGCAGGCGCGCGTCGAGCGCCGGCGTGCCGGACGTGGCCACGCATTGCAAAAGCCCGCGGTCAGCAATCCGGCGATCTCGCGCCGCAGCACACCGACGCGATCCGCTTTCGTTGCGGTGGTCGTGATCACGCCGCGCCTTCGGCCGCCAGCAGGCTCGCCTGATGTTCGGCGGTCAGCGCCTCGATGACCTCGTCGAGCGCTTCGCCGTTGAGCACCTGATCGAGCTTGTAGAGCGTCAGGTTGATGCGGTGGTCCGTCACCCGCCCCTGCGGATAATTGTAAGTGCGGATGCGTTCGGACCGGTCGCCGCTGCCGACCTGCCCGCGACGCGCGGCCGAGCGTTCCGAATCGGCCTTCTGCCGTTCCAGATCGTAGATCCGTGCCGCCAGCATCTGCATGGCCTGGCTGCGGTTCTGATGCTGCGACCGGCCGGTCGAAATAACCACGATGCCGGACGGGATGTGGGTCATGCGGACGGCCGAATTGGTGGTGTTGGCGTGCTGGCCACCGGCGCTGGATGCCCGCATGGTGTCGGTGCGGATGTCCTCCGGCCTGATCTTCACGTCGACATCCTCGGCTTCCGGCAGCACCGCCACGGTCGCCGCCGAAGTGTGGATACGGCCGCTCGCCTCGGTCTCGGGCACGCGCTGCACGCGATGAACGCCCGACTCGAATTTCAGCCGCGCAAAGACGCCGCGCCCGGTGACGCTGGCGATGATCTCCTTGTAGCCGCCGTGCTCGCCGGGGCTCTCCTCCAGCACCTGCACCTTCCAGCGGTGCAGGTCGGCGTAGCGCTGGTACATGCGGAAGAGGTCGCCGGCGAAGATCGCCGCCTCGTCGCCGCCGGTGCCGGCGCGAATCTCAAGGATCGCGTTCTTCTCGTCGGCCTCGTCCTTCGGCAGCAGCAGAAGACGCACCGCTTCGGTCAGCTCGGCGATGCGCTCGTCGAGCCCCTCCCGCTCCTGCTCTGCGAGGCCGGCCATCTCCGGATCGGCGAGCATGAGCTCAAGCCCTTCCCGCTCGGCCTCCGCCGTCTGCAGCGCCACCACCGCGGCGTGCACGGGTTCGAGTTCGGAGCGTTCGCGGGTCAGCTTGACCAGCGTGTCGCGATCGATCGGACGCGACAGGCGGTCGTCGATTTCCGCCATGCGGGCGACGACGTGCCGATCTTTTCACGGGGAAGGGTCGTTGCGGGTGGCATGGCGGATCGTATCACGGTCGCGGCGGGCGCGGCGCCTGTCGCTAGTGCGGGATGCCTTCGGCCTCGGCGAACGCGACAAGCGCGTGGCGGAGGCCGTTCTCGGCGAGTTCGTCATCAAGCAGTTCGTTCGAGCCGGCGCGTGATCTTGCCGGCGTCGAGGGCGAGCGTCATCGCCTTGACCGGCCCGATGGCAGCCGCCGACATCGACAGCGACCGATAGCCGAGACCGATCAGCGCCATGGCGCCGAGCGGGTCGCCGGCCAGTTCGCCGCACAGGGTCACCGGCATCTTGTCGCCGGCGACTCTTCACGATCACCGCGCAGAGCGCGAAGGAACGAACGCGACAGCGGATCGAAGCGGCCGGAGACGCGCGTGTTGCCGCGGTCGCTGGCGGTCATGAACTGCAACAGGTCGTTGGAGCCGACCGAGACGAAATCGACGACGCCGGCCAGCGCATCGAGCTGCCACAGCATCGACGGCACCTCGATCATCGCCCCGAGCATCAACGTTTCCGGTGCGGCGATGGCCGTGGCGGCGCATGTGCGCCAGCTCGCGGTCGATGATCGCGCGGGTCTGCTTCACCTCATCGAGCTCGGTCACCATGGGCAGCATGATGCGCAAGCTCACGCCCGGCGGCGGCGCGCATCAGCGCGCGCAGTTGCAGCCGCAACAGCCCCGGCCGGTCGAGACCCAGCCGGATCGCCCGCCAGCCCATGGCCGGGTTCTCCTCGCTGCCGGTGCGAAAGGTAGGGCAGCACCTTGTCGCCGCCGATATCGAGCGTGCGGAACGTCACCGGCTGGTCGCCGGCCGCCCTCGAGCACATCCGCATAGAGCGCACTCTGCTCGGCCATCCTCGGCATGGTCGCAGCGATCATGAACTGCAGCTCGGTGCGGAACAGACCGATGCCCTCGGCGCCCGACTCGGCAAGATGCGGCAGGTCGACGAGCAGGCCGGCATTCATCAGCAGCCGCACCCGTTGGCCGTCCCGGGTCGTCGCCGGCTTGTCGCGCAGCAGGCGGTACTGCTCCTGCCGCCGCGCGCGGAAGCGGACCTTTTCGGCGTAGGCCGACTCGACATCGGCGTTTGGCCGAAGGTGCACTTCGCCGGCGAACCCGTCGACGATGATGGCATCGCCGTTCTCGACCAGCGCGACGACATTGCCGGCGCGCCCGACGGTGGCGATGCCGAGCGCCCGCGCCACGATGGTGACGTGGCTGGTCGGCCCGCCCTCTTCCAGCACCAGGCCGCGGATGCGTTCGCGGTTGTAGTCGAGCAGTTCCGCCGCGCCCATGTTGCGCGCCACGATGATCGCGTCCTTGGG
This sequence comes from uncultured Alphaproteobacteria bacterium, assembly GCA_963781775.1. Taxonomy (GTDB): domain Bacteria; phylum Pseudomonadota; class Alphaproteobacteria; order Rhizobiales; family Kaistiaceae; genus CAVSRC01. Next base: position 248,269 of record CAWAHE010000011.1, read on the forward strand.
CAATTCCTCGCCGCCCGGCCCGTGCGGCTTGTTCATCAGCACGCGCAGCAGCCGGTTGGTCGAGATCGTCGAAATCGTGCAGCCGGTCGCGCAGGAACGGGTCCGATCTGCCGCTGCAGACGCGCGCGCATGTCGTTCTGCACCTTCTCGACCGCCGCTTCCGCCGACAGCCCGTTGCGGATCGCCTCGTGCATGCGCCTGCACCCAGCCGCGATCGTGGGCGAACATGCGATAGGCTTCGAGCACGTCGCGATGCTCGCCGGTCGCGGCGATGTCGTCGCGCGACAGCATGTCGTCGACGAACAGGCGCAGGCTGGCGATCGCCTCGTCGAGGCGCTGCGACTCCTGCTCGACATCCTCGCCGATCAGCGCCGTGACGACGACGCGCGGCTCGTGCAGGACCGCGTGACCGAGGCCGACGCCCTCGCACAGGCCGAGCCCGGAGATGGCGATCGGCCGCTTGAGGTCGAGCGCGGTGCCCGGCCGGGTGAGGCCGGAAAGCTCGCCGACCGCGATCATTTCGGCGAGCACCATCGCAGTGGTCTGCAGCGCCTCGACCTCTTCCTCGTGATAGCTGCGGTGGGCCTTGTTCTGCACCACGAGAACGCCGAGCGTGCGACCGGCGCGCAGCACCGGCACGCCGAGGAAGGCGTTGTAAATTTCCTCGCCGGTCTCCGGCAGATAGCGGAAAGCCGGGTGGGTCTGGGCGTCGGACAGATTCAGCGGCCGCGCCTGTTCGGCGATGGTGCCGACGAGGCCCTGGCCAATGCTCAGCGAGGCGTGGTGGACCGCCTCGGCGCTTCAGACCTTCGGTGGCATAGAGTTCGAGGACCCCGTCGGAATGCAGGACATAGACCGAGCACACCTCGGCCACCATGTTGGCCGCGATTTGCGTCACGATCTTGTCGAGCCGGGCTTGCGCGCTGATCGGCTCCGCCATGATCTCGCGCAGGCGGCGGAGCAGGACGCGCGGCCCGGCGGGTGTTGGACCCCGCATGATCCGCTATCCTCGGGACATATCGGCCACTTCTGGTTTGGCCCGCCGGCCGCTCCGGCGCGCCCGAAGCGCCGGTCAGTGGCTGTCGAGCCCGTATAGCGAATGCAAAGTCCGTACCGCAAGCTCGGTGTAGGGCGCGTCGATCAACACCGATATCTTGATTTCAGAGGTCGTGATCGCCCGAATGTTGATGGCCTTGCCCGCAAGCGCCTGAAAACACTCGGCCGCAACGCCGGCATGGCTGCGCATGCCGATGCCGATGACGGAGATCTTGGCCACGTCGGTCGACCCCTGCAGTACCTGGTAGCCGATGGCATCACGCGCATCCTCGAGCACCTTGCGCGCCCGCGCGTAGTCGGCGGTCGGCACGGTGAAGGTCAGGTCGGTCAGCGTGCCGTCCTCGGAGACGTTCTGGACGATCATGTCGACATTGATGCTGGAGGCGGCCAACGGCCCGAAGACGGCCGCCGCCACGCCCGGCTTGTCGGCCACCCGCCTCAGCGAAATCTGGGCCTCGTCCTTGGAGTAGGCGATGCCGCTGACGATCTTTTTTTCCACGATCTCGTCCTCGTCACAGATGAGGGTCCCCGGAGGGTCGTTCGCCCTGAACAATTCCGGCGCCGCCGGATCGTCGAAACTCGAGCGCACGAAGGTGCGCACGCCGTGCACCATCGCCAGCTCGACCGAACGCACCTGGAGCACTTTCGCCCCCAGCGAAGCCAGTTCCAGCATTTCTTCGTAAGAGACACGTGACAGCCGCGTCGCGCGCGGCACGATACGCGGGTCGGTGGTGTAGACGCCATCCACGTCGGTGTAGATGTCGCACCGATCCGCGTTCAGCGCCGCCGCCAGCGCCACGGCGCTGGTGTCGGAGCCGCCCCGCCCCAGCGTCGCCACCCGGTTATCCGGCGCCACGCCCTGGAAGCCGGCGACCACCGCCACCTGTCCCTGCTCCAGACGCTCGCTCAGCCGCGTTCCGTCGATCTCGACGATGCGCGCGGCGCCGTGGGTGGCATCGGTACGGATCGGAATCTGCCAGCCCTGCCAGGACCTTGCATTGACACCGATCTCCTGCAGGGCGATGGCAACGAGGCCCGACGTGATCTGCTCGCCGGCCGCCACCACCACGTCGTATTCGCGGGCGTCGTGCAGCAGCGAGGTCTCGCGCGTCCACGCAACCAGCTGATTCGTCGTGCCGGCCATGGCGGAAACGACCACGGCCACCTGATGACCGGCGTCGACTTCACGCTTCACGTGGCGCGCCACGTTCCTGATTCGCGGGACGTCGGCGACCGACGTACCGCCGAACTTCATGACCAGACGCGCCATTGTCCTCTCGCCGGCTCCTGCCCGGTCGCGAAAAAGTGGGCTTTCATAGCGATTTGGCCGCCGGCTCGCAACGGCACGGCGGCTCGGTTACAGTCCGGCCATGAACCCGCGCACCAACTCCACCATCGACCCCGCCGAAATTGCCCGCTTCTCCGCCATGGCAGACAGGTGGTGGGACACGGACGGGCCGATGCGTCCCCTGCACAAGCTCAACCCGCTGCGCCTGGCGTGGATCAAGGAGCAGATCTGCGGTCGCTTCGGCCGCGACCCGAAATCGTCCGATGCGCTTTCGCACTTGCGCGTCCTCGATGTCGGCTGTGGCGCCGGCCTGGTGACCGAGCCTCTCGCCCGCATGGGTGCCGCCGTCGCCGGCATCGACCCGTCCAGCGAGAACATTGCGGCGGCGAAGCTTCACGCCGCTGCCGGCGACCTTGCCATCGACTATCGCGACGCCGCCGTCGAGGACCTCGCCGCGGACGGTGAGCGCTTCGACGTGGTGCTGGCGTTGGAGGTGGTCGAGCACGTCAACAACGTCGGCAACTTCGTCGCCGCCTGCGGGCAGACGGTGAAGCCCGGCGGCCTCCTCATCGCCTCGACCATCAACCGTACGATGAAGGCGTTCGTCCTCGCCATCGTCGGCGTGGAATACTTCCTGCGCTGGCTGCCGCGCGGCACCCACAGCTACGACCGGCTGGTGACCCCCGACGAATTGCGCACGGCGCTGCGCGCCGCCGACCTGACGCCCACCGCCGAGACCGGCGTCATGTACCTGCCGCTGGCCGACCGCTTCCGGCTCACCGCCGACATGGATGTCAACTACATGATGGCCGCGGCAAAGGACTGACCGCACCGCCTCAACAGACAGAGCTAACCAATTCGGTGGATTCGCGAATCCGGGCGCCGACCTGGCTTCAACCTGAATCGGAACTTGAAGCGCGCCCCGGCTATTCCAGCGAGATGACCACCTTCTCGTTCTTCTGATGGTCCTCGATCTCGACCAGATTGCCGTGGGCCTCCGGATTCTCCGAGAGCTTGACAATTTCCTCCAGATCGATGCCCTGATCCCTGAGCGCCCCCACCGCCTTGTGGGGGATGAGGTTGGACGCGATCTTGAGCACGCCGCCCGGAATGGTGACGGTCGTCGCAGGGTCGCGTTCGTCGCCCTTGAAGACGCGAATTTTCAGGTCGGCCATTGCCAGCTCCTCCGCTCGCACGCTTCCCTCAAATGCACCGCCCAATGATCCACCGCCGCGGGCCGGCGTCTCGCCGACCATGCCTTCGTCTGAACCCGCGGCCTTGATCCGGATCAAGCCCTCCGGCATGAACGAGCCACCGCAGAACGAAGCAGTGGATGGCACCGCCCATGCTCGACAACCTCAAAGCCAACAACCGCGCCTGGGCGCAGCGCAAGGTCGCCACTGACGCCGATTTCTTCAAGCGCCTCGTGCGCCAGCAGGCGCCGGAATATCTGTGGATCGGCTGTTCCGACAGCCGCGTGCCTGCCAACGAGATCGTCGACCTCGACCCCGGCGAATTGTTCGTGCACCGCAACGTCGCCAATCTGGCACCGCCCCAGGACGCCAACTACCTCTCGGTCCTGCAGTTCGCCGTCGACGTGCTCAAGGTGCGACACATCATGGTGGTCGGCCACTACGGCTGCGGCGGCGTCGCCGCGGCGGTCGACGGCAAGCGCCGCGGATTGGTCGACCATTGGCTGCATCCGATCCGCGAGGTGGCGCACACGCACCGTCATGAACTCGACGCGCTCCCCGATCAGGCGGCGCGTCTCAACCGTCTGTGCGAACTGAACGTCGTCCGCCAGGTCATCAACGTCGCGTCCGACGTGTTCGTTCAGGACGCGTGGGCACGCGGCCAGAAACTGAGCGTCCACGGCTGGGTCTATTCGCTCGCCGACGGTCTGGTCAACGACCTCGACGTGACGGTGCGGCGGCCGCAAGATATCGAGCGGCTGTCGCCCGCGGCGCGCTAGTTGCGATCCTCGGGAAGCGGCGGCAGCGGCAGGAAGCCGATGCCTTCCTCGGCCAGCGCCTTGGCTTCGTCGCTGGTCGCCTCGCCGTAGATGCCGCGCGCCTCGACCTCGCTGTAGTGGATCTTGCGGGCTTCTTCGGCGAACTTGTCGCCGACATAGTCGGCGTTCTCGCTCACCTGCTTGCGCAAGGCGAGCACCGCCTCGCGAAACGCCTGCCGACGCGGGTCGGGTGCAGCAAGCGTCACCTTTTCGTCCTTGCCCGGTTCGCCTCCCGGGGATTCGTCCTTGCGGGATTCGTCCCTGCCCGCCCGCTCGCTCTTGTGGGTGCCGGTCACCGCCGGCGCCATCAGAGCCTTTTCGACCTCGGTCAGCCCGCAGGTCGGGCACGCCACTTCCCTCGCCGCGACCGCGCGATCGTAGTCGGCCATCGAGCGAAACCAGATATCGAACTCGTGGTCGCGGGTGCAACGGAGCGTGTAGCGGATCATGTCAGGACGCTGCTTCCAGTTCCGCGACCGGGATCGTCGGTGGCGCAAACGCCCGCTCATTGGCGAGCGCCGGGATCGCCTGGCGCGCCTTGACGCTCGCCGCCGGGTCGACCTCGGCGACAATTACGCCGGGCTCGGCCTCCGCCTGGGCGACGATGCGGCCCCATGGATCGACGATCATCGAGTGCCCGTAGGTGTCGCGCCCGTTCTCGTGGTGGCCGCCCTGTGCGGCGGCGATCACCCATGAGCCGGTCTCGATGGCCCGCGCGCGGACGAGCACATGCCAGTGCGCCTCTCCGGTGGTGCGCGTGAACGCCGACGGCACCGCCATCATCGCCGCACCGGCCTTGGCCAGCGCGCGATAGAGATGGGGGAAGCGCACGTCGTAGCACACCGTCAGGCCCAGCCGCGTCCACGGCAAATCGGCAACCACAGCCACGTCGCCCGGCCGATAGAGGCGCGACTCGCGGTAGCTCTCGCCGTTGGCGAGATCGGCATCGAAGGTATGAATCTTGTCGTAGCTGGCAAGAATCTCGCCGGTCGGCGCGATCACATAGGAGCGGTTGGCGGTCCGCTGTTCGGCATCGTCCTCCAGCTTGATCGCCATCGAACCGATATGCAGGTGGATGCCCAGTTCCCTAGCCAGCGCCCGGAAGCGGGCGAGCGCCGGATCGTCGGCTTCCGGCGAGACGGCGGCCATCAGCCGCGACCGCTCGCCGTCGAGCACATTGGTCATCTCTGGCGTCAGCACGTATTGGGCACCCTGCCGCGCCGCCTCGCGAATGAGCGCTTCCGCCGCCGCGACATTCGCCGCGACCGAAATGCCGGTGCGCAGCTGCACCGCAGCGACCGTGAAGCCGGTCATGCCGCGTCCCTGCCCAGCGCCTTGCCGAGGGCGCCGTTCCGCTCCCACTCGGACAGCTCGCGGAAGCCGCCGACGTGGACATCGCCGATGAAGATCTGCGGAAACGTGTAACCGCCATTGCTGCGCTGGATCATCTCGGCGCGCACCTCCGGTCGGCCGGTCGCATCGTACTCCGTGTAGGCTACGCCCTTGCCGTCGAGCAGACGCTTGGCGGCCGAACAAAACCCGCAGAACTGGCGGGTATAAACAACGACGGGAGGCATTGTCAGCGATTCCGGTTCGAGGCTCATGACATCCTTATGTCGGTCAAATGCCGCCTTTGACAACCCGCGCGAAAACAAGCGCGTCGACCGCCTCCGCGCCGGCACGCAGCAGCGTCCGCGTTGCCGCCCTGATCGTCGCACCGGTGGTGAGCACGTCGTCAACCAGCAGGACGCGCCGGCCGGCCACCGCGGGCTTCTGCTCGACCGGCACGCGAAAGGCACCGCGCACGTTGCGGTCACGCTCGCCGGCCGACAGGCCGACCTGCTGCACCGTTGCACGGATGCGGATAAGCGCGCCGGCCGCCAGCGGCTTGCGGGCCACTTCGGCCACCGTTCGCGCCAGCAGGGCCGACTGGTTGTAGCGCCGCCACCACAGGCGGCGACGGTGAAGCGGCACCGGCACCACGACGTCCGCCTCGGCAGTCAGCTCGGCGCCGGCCCGTGCCATCCACCCGGCCATCCAGCGCGCCAGATCCAGTCGGTCGCGGTACTTCAGCCCGTGCACCAGCTGCCGCGCCACATCGTCGTACACCGCCACTGCCCGGCAGCGATCGAAGGGCGGCGGGTCGGCGATGGCTTCCGCCGACAGCGCGCCGGCACCGAGATCATAGGCAAAGGGAATCCCGAGCCGCGCACAATAGGGACGCTCGATCAGCTTCAGCCGCGACCAGCAGCCCGGACACAGGCTGCCCATCCCGGTCACCGGCGCCCGACAGGCGAGACACTGCGGCGGCAGGGCGAGATCGGCCAGCCACCGGCCGAACGACCCGGCGCCGGATGCCAACCACCGCGCCGGCGCCGACGGCCCGGTCCCGACAAGGCTCTCGTTTCCGCTTTCCATTGCCGGCGAGCTTAGCGCCCGCCGCTGCGCCGCGCCATCGCCCCGTCTTTTGACGGGAAGCGCGCCGCGACCCCATAACCGGAAGACGATGGACGGACCGCCGCGCATTTTCGATCACGACCTCCGCGCCCGCCGCCGCCGGCGCGCCCTCGCCGCCCCGGTCGCCGGCGCCGATTTCCTTTTTCGCGCCGCGGCCGAAGACCTCGCCGATCGCATGGCGGCGGTGAAACGCCGCTTTGCCGACGCCGCCGAAATCAGCCCGGCGCCGTTCCTTGCCGCCACCGGACAGGTCGACCGCATCGTGCGGCTCGACCGCCTTGCCGAAACCCGGCCCGACGTGGTCGGTGACGAGGAGCGTCTCCCCTTCGCCGCCGGTAGCCTCGACCTCGCGGTGTCGGTGTTGTCGTTGCACTGGGTCGACGACCTTCCCGGCGCGCTCGCCCAGATGCGGCGCGCACTGAAGCCGGACGGGCTGTTTCTGGCGACGCTGCTCGGCGGCGACACACTGCGCGAGCTGCGCGAGTCCTTCGCCTTCGCCGAGGCGGAAATCACCGGCGGCGCATCGCCCCGGGTCGCGCCCTTCACCGATGTGAGGACGGCCGGCGCCCTCCTCCAGCGCGCCGGCTTCGCTCTGCCGGTGACCGACCAGGACCGCCACACGGCCCGCTACGACTCGGCGCTTGCGCTGATGCGCGACCTGCGCGCCATGGGCGCCACCAACGTCCTGCGCGAGCGCGACCGCCGTCCGCTGCGCCGGGCGGTGCTTGCCCGCACGCTCGAAGTCTATGGCGAGCGCTTCGCCGATCGCGACGGCCGCCTCCGCGCCACTTTCGACGTCATCTCGTTGTCGGGCTGGGTTCCCCACGAGAGCCAGCAGAAACCGCTGAGACCGGGCAGCGCCCGGCATCGTCTCGCCGATGCCCTCGGCACGGTCGAACGCAGCGCCGGTGAGAAGGCCGGTCGCTAGCGGTCGAGCATCTCAAGAACGTGGCGCAGCTTGTCGGGCGAATCGGGAGCAGGCGCGGCGACCGAGCCGGTGATCACCGGATCGAGCCGATCGCCCCGGGCAGCCGCGACCGCCGGGTCGTGCGCCTTGAGGCCGCCGAAGAGGATCGCGACCACGCCGATCAGCGCAATGGTGATCGGCAGGTAGGCGGCCACGCGCCCGGTGGCCTGACCGGCCGCAAACCGGCGCGAAAACGGCAGGATCGTGTCGTCGGAAGACTGAAGCGCCATGACAATTCCCCTAGCTCGCCCCCGGCAGGCTGGTTAAGGAACTGTCAAGCGAAACTATAAAAGATCGATTAACACCGGGATCAGCGGCAGGTCGGCCGGCGGCATCTGGTAGCTTCGCAGATCGCCAGCACGCACCCACTTCAGCGCCTGTCCTTCGCGCCCGACCGCCATTCCCTGCCAGCGTGCGGCAGACGTAGAGCGGCATCAGCAGGTGGAAGTGCTCATAGGCGTGGCTGGCGAAAGAGAGCGGCGCCAGGCAGGCGGCGGCAATGTCGATGCCGAGCTCTTCCTTGAGCTCGCGGATCAGCGACTGCTCCGGCGTCTCGCCCTGCTCGAGCTTGCCACCGGGGAACTCCCAGTAACCGGCCAGCGCCTTGCCCTCGGGCCGCTGGCTGATCAGCACGCGCCCGTCGGCATCGACCAGCGCGCAGGCGGCGACCAGCACCACCGGTTTGGTTTCGCCGCGGTCGGCCATCGCCGTCGTCCGCCTCAGCTCCGGTAGTCGCCGTTGATGGCGACATAATCCTTGGTGAGGTCGCAGGTCCACACCGTGTCGGCGCCCTTGCCGATGCCAAGCTCGACGGTGATGACGATGTCCTGCTTCTTCATCTCGGCGGAGGCCGCGTCTTCCGAATAGGCGGGATCGCGCTCGCCTTTGACGGCCACGCGCACGTCGCCGAACCAGATCGCCAGCCGGTCGCGTTCGGCCGGCTCGCCCGCCTTGCCGACCGCCATGACGATGCGGCCCCAGTTGGCGTCCTCGCCGGCGATCGCGGTCTTGACCAGCGGCGAATTGGCGATCGCCATGCCGATCGCGCCGGGCCGACTTCTTCGAGGCGGCGCCCTGACCCTGATCTCGACGAATTTGCGCGCGCCCTCGCCGTCGCGCACCACCTGATGGGCGAGGTCGCGCAGCACGTCGTTGAGCGCATCGCGGAACGGCGCCAGCCGGCGGTCGCGCGGATCGGCGATCCGCGGCGCGTCCGTCGGCCGCGCCGGTGGCGAACAGGAGCAGCGTGTCGCGAGGTCGAGGTGTCGCTGTCGACGGTGATGGCGTTGAAGGTGTCCGTGCACGCCTTTCGACGAGCAGCGCCTGCAGCACCGGCGCAGCGATCGGCGCGTCGGTGAAGACGAAGGACAGCATCGTCGCCATGTCGGGCGCGATCATGCCGGCGCCCTTGGCGATGCCGTTGATGGTCACCGTCGCGCCGCCGAGCTGCGACCTGGCGCGTGGCGCCCTTGGGGTAGGTGTCGGTGGTCATGATCGCCGCGCGCCGCGTCGCGCCAGGCGCCGGGCTCCGCCCGTGCCGCGGTATCGGCCAGCACCGCGTCGAACTTGCGCCGGGTCGAGCGGCTCGCCGATCACCCCGGTCGAGGCGAGGAACACCTCGCTTCGGCCGGCAGCCGACGACCTTGGCCACCATGCCCGCCGACAGCCGCGCCGCTTCGCGCCCGCGCTTGCCGGTGAAGGCGTTGGCATTGCCGGAATTGACCAGCAGCGCCCGCGCCTTGCCCGCGGCAAGCGCCGCCTGGCACCACTCGACCGGCGCCGACGGGCATTTCGACCGGGTGAAGACGCCGGCGACCTCGGTGCCCTTGTCGAAGAGCATGAGCAGCACGTCGCGGCGGTTGCGGTACTTGATGCCGGCCTCGGCCGTGGCAAAGCGCACCCCGCCGATCGCCGGCAGCGCCGCAAAGGCCGCCGGCGCCAGCGGCGAAATCGTGCCCATGCTGCGCCCGTCCGTACTGGCAGGCTATTGCCGGCGGCGCCGCCGGTGCGGTCCCGTCGGCCGGCTTCGGCGGCGGCACGATCGTCGATCTTGGCTTTGGCAGCGCAGGTCCGCCATCGTGCTTGTCGAACAGCTCGGCGATCATCTGGTTGCGGATGGCAGGGCCCGCTCCGTCGAAGGTCGGCGGCGGTTCCTTGCGTGTCGCGACCAGCTTGATCACATGCCAGCCGAATTGCGACTGCACCGGCGTCTTCGGTGTAGGCGCCCACCTTGAGGGCGACGACGGCGTCGGCGAACGGCTTGACCATCTGCTGCGGATCGAAGAAGCCGAGATCGCCGCCATTGTCCTTGGAGCCGGGATCGAGCGACTTTTCCTTGGCGATCGCCGCGAAATCGCCGCCCTTGTCGAGCTCGGCGATGATCGCCTTGGCCTCGTCTTCGGTCTTCACCAGGATGTGGCTCGCCTGATACTGGTCGGCCGGCACGAACTTGGCCAGTTCCTCGTCGAAGCGCTTGTGTACCGCCTCATCGGTGACCGGCGCGATGATCTTGTCGCGGACGATATTCGAGCTGCAGGGCCCGCTCGCGCACAGCCTGGAGACGCCGCTGCGCGGCCGGGTCCTTGTCGAGCCCATCCGCCTCGGCTGCGGCGCCGCCAGCTTGATATCGATCAGGTGGTCGATGAGCTGACTGCGCTGCTGGGCGGGCGGCACTCGCGACAGCTGATCGCGGAAATCCTGCGCGGCCTGCGCCAGGTCGGCCTCGGTGATCGCCTCGCCGTTGACGCGTGGCGACGACCGCGGCTGGACGGCGTTTCCGCCGCGAGGGTGCGGGCGGCGCCGAAGGCGACAAGCATGGCAACGAGCATGACGGCGGTTCCGCCGCGCCGCATTCTGGCCTTGACGGTCATGAAACATCTTCCGTTGGGGTTGATCGGGGTCGTCCCTTCAACGCCTTGATTGCGGCCGCTGAAAGGCGACATCACGGCGCCACGCGCGCCGTTGACATCGATTATCCCCCCTCTTATCTGTCTCCACGCTTGGCGTCCAGAACGCTTTGAATCCTGAGCGGTGACGACGGTATCGCTGCCGGCGCTTGTCGCAGGGACGGCGGTGTCGGCAACAGCGCCGGCGCCACGCCTCGATTGGGGCACCTGAAAGCTCAAGGATTTTCACGACATGGCCGGTCTTGCCACTATCGCTCGCAAGCTTTTCGGTTCGGCCAACGATCGACGCCTCAAGGCGATACGCACCGCAGGTCGCGGCCATCAACGCTCTGGAGCCCGAGGTCGCCGCGCTGTCGGACGAGGCAGCTGCGCGCCCGCACCGAGGAATTCCGCCGGCAGGTCGCCGACGGCGCCAGCCTCGACAGCCTGCTCGTTCCCGCCTTCGCCACCGTCCGCGAGGCCGCCAAGCGCACGCTCGGCCAGCGCCATTTCGACGTCCAGCTGATCGGCGGCATGGTCCTGCACGAGGGCGCCATCGCCGAGATGAAGACCGGCGAAGGCAAGACCCTGGTCGCCACGCTCGCCGGTCTATCTCAACGCGCTGGCCGGCAAGGGCGTGCACGTCGTCACCGTCAACGACTACCTCGCCAGCCGCGACGCCGAATGGATGGGCGCAGATCTACCGGTTCCTCGGCCTGACCGTCGGCGTCATCGTCCACGGCCTCGACGACGAGCAGCGCCGCGCGGCCTACGCCGCCGACATCACCTACGGCACCAACAACGAGTTCGGCTTCGACTATCTGCGCGACAACATGAAGTACGAGCTGGCCGACGATGGTCCAGCGCGGCCATCAACTACGCCATCGTCGACGAGGTCGACTCGATCCTGATCGACGAGGCGCGCACGCCGCTGATCATCTCCGGCCCGCTCGACGACCGCTCCGAGCTCTACAACACGCATCGACACGTTCATCCCGAAGCTCGACCGACGACGACTACGAGGTCGACGAGAAGCAGCGCACCGCGACCTTCACCGAGGCCGGCAACGAGAAGCTCGAGAAGCTGCTGCAGCGAGGCCGGCCTGCTCAAGGGCGATTCGCTCTACGACATCGAGAACGTCACCGTCGTCCACCACGTCCAGCAGGCGCTGCGCGCCCACAAGCTGTTCCAGCGCGACAAGGACTACATCGTCCGCAACGGCGAGGTCGTGATCATCGACGAGTTCACCGGCCGCATGATGCCGGGCCGGCGCTATTCGGAAGGCCTGCACCAGGCGCTCGAGGCCAAGGAGCACGTCAACGATCCAGCCCGAGAACCAGACGCTCGCCTCGATCACCTTCCAGAACTACTTCCGCATGTACGACAAGCTCGCCGGCATGACCGGCACGGCGCTGACCGAGGCCGAGGAATTCGGCGACATCTACAAGCTCGACGTGGTCGAGGTCCCGACCAACATGCCGATGATCCGCATCGACGACGACGACGAGGTCTATCGGACCGCGCGACGAGAAATACAAGGCGATCGTCGACGCTGATCGAGGACTGCCGCGAGCGCGGCCAGCCGATCCTGGTCGGCACCACGTCGATCGAGAAGTCGGAGATGCTCGCCGAGCTGCTGCAGCAAGGAGAAGGTGCCGCACCAGGTGCTCAACGCCCGCTACCACGAGCAGGAAGCGCTACATCGTCGCCCAGGCCGGCGTGCCGGGCGCGGTCACCATCGCCACCAACATGGCCGGCCGCGGCACCGACATCCAGCTCGGCGGCAACCTCGAGATGCGCATCGCGCAGGAACTCGCCGACGTGCCGGAAGGGCCGGAGCGCGAGCAGCGCATCGAGACGATCCGCGCCGAGATCGCCGAGGCCGAAGGAGAAGGCGCTCGCCGCCGGCGGCCTCTACGTGCTCGGCACCGAGCGCCACGAGAGCCGGCGCATCGACAACCAGCTGCGCGGCCGCTCGGGCCGCCAGGGCGACCCCGGCCATTCCAAGTTCTTCCTGTCGCTGCAGGACGACCTGATGCGCATCTTCGGCTCGGAGCGCATGGACGGCATGCTGCAGAAGCTCGGCCTGCAAGGAGGGCGAGGCGATCATCCATCCGTGGATCAACAAGGCGCTGGAGAAGGCGCAGCAGAAGGTCGAGGCGCGCAACTTCGACATCCGCAAGAACCTGCTCAAGTTCGACGACGTGATGAACGACCAGCGCAAGGTCATCTTCGACCAGCGCCTCGAGCTGATGTCGCAGGAGGTCGTCACCGACACCATCGCCGACATGCGCCACGAGGTGATCGACGAGCTGGTCGCCCGCCACATCCCCGAAAAGGCCTATCCCGAGCAGTGGGACACGACCGGCCTCCACGACGAGATCCTGGACGCGATCTTCAACCTCGACCTGCCGATCGCCGACTGGGCGAAGGAAGAAGGCATCGCCGACGAGGAGGTGCGCGAGCGCATCCTGCGCGCCGGCCGACGAGCTGGCCGCCGCGCGCGCCGCGCGCTTCGCACCCGAGATCATGCGCCAGATCGAGAAGGCGGTCCTGCTGCAGACGCTCGATCACGCTGTGGCGCGAGCACTCGTCGATGCTCGACCATCTGCGCCAGGTGGTCGGCTTCCGCGGCTACGCCCAGCGCGATCCGCTGAACGAATACAAGACGCGAAGCCTTCGAGCTCTTCCAGAGCCTGCTCTCGCGCCTGCGCGAGGCGGTGACCCGCCAGATGATGCATATCGAGCTGGTCCAGCGTCCCCCGCCGCTGGCGCCGGAGGGCGACATGCAGACGATGCACGCCACCCACGTCGACCCGACGACCGGCGAGAACGAGATGGCCGACGCCGCCCGCGGGCGACGGCCGAGCGACGCCCGATCCGCAACGGGCGCCTGACTGCCGCCGCCGCCGCCGCCATCGACCCGCAAGAATCCGGCGACCTGGGGCAAGGTCCAGCGCAACGCGCCCTGCCCCTGCGGCTCCGGCAAGAAATACAAGCACTGCCACGGCCGCTTCGCCTGACCGCGCAAACCCGCAGCTGAGACAAACGGCAACGGCCCGGCATCCCACCGGGTGACGGCGCGGTCATGCTGCTATAAAAGCGCGATGTCGTTCGACCAGATCTTTCTGTTCGGCCTGTTCATCGCCGTCTTCGTCTTTCTTATCTGGGGCCGCTTCCGCTACGACCTCGTCGCCTTCGCCGCGCTGATCGTCGCGGTGATCGTCGGCGTCGTGCCGAAGACCGAGGCGCTTCGCCGGCTTCGGCCATCCCGCGACAATCATCGTCGCGCATCGTTCTGGTGATCTCGCGCGGCCTGATCAATTCCGGCGCGGTCGCCTGGATCGTGCGCACCGTCGTCAGCACCGGACGAAGCCTGTCCAGCCACATCGCCATCATGGCGGCGATCGGCGCCGGCCTCTCCGCCTTCATCAACAACGTCGCCGCGCTGGCGCTGCTGATGCCGGTCGAGTTGTCGGCCTCGGCCAAGGCCGGCCGCAGTCCGGCACTGTCGCTGATGCCGCTCGCCTTCGCCACCATTCTCGGCGGTCATGGTGACGCTGATCGGCACGCCACCCAACATCATCATCGCCACGTTCCGCCAGCAAGCGCTCGGCACAGGCTTCGCCATGTTCGACTTCGCCCCGGTCGGGTCTGGCCGTCGCCGTGGTCGGCGTCGCCTTCGTCGCGCTCGTCGGCTGGCGCCTGATCCCGGTCAAGGCCGCGACGGCCCCGAGCGCCGACCTCCGCAACATCCACGGCTACGTCGCCGAACTCGACGTGCCCGGAGACTTCGCCGGCGATCGGCAGGAAGGTCCGCGACCTCGACGACGCCGCCGAGGAGGCCGGGCTCGCCATCCTCGGCCTGGTCCGCAAGGGCCGGCGTCTGTCTGGCGCGGCGCGGCGCGAGCAGATCGCCGAGGGCGACATTCTCGTCGTCGACGGCACGGTCGAGGCGATCGACGCGCTCGTCGGCGCGCTCAAGCTCGCCTTTCCCGGCCGCGAACACATGCGGAGGAAGGCGGCAGCGACATGTCGCTGCTCGAGATGGTCGTCCAGCAGGATTCGCGCCTCGACGGTCGCTCGGTCGCCTCGCTCGGCCTCAGCCGCCGCCACAACGTCTCGCTGCTCGGCGTCTCGCGTCAGGGCAAGAGCTTCCGCGAGCGCGTGCGCAGCCTCGCCCTCCTGCCCGGCGACGTGCTTCTGCTCGTCGGGCCGAACGACCGCCTCAACGAGGCCGCCCAGTGGCTGGGCGCACTGCCGCTGGCCGACCGCGGCCTCGGCGTTACCCAGCACGGCCGCGCCGCCCTCGCGGCCGGCATCTTCGCCGCTCGCCGTCGGCGCTCGCCGCCGCTGAACCTGGTCTATCTGCCGGTGGCGCTCGCCGCCGTCGTCGTCGCCTACGTCGTCTTCGACATCGTTCCGCTGCGCCAGCTCTATCAGGAGATCGAATGGCCGGTGGTGGTGCTGCTCGGCTCGATGATCCCGCTCGGCACGGCGCTTGAGATCGTCGGGCGGCACCGGCGCTGATCGCCAGCGGCCTCGTCAGCCTCGCCTCCGGCCTGCCGGCCTGGGCGGTGCTCGCGCGTGCTGATGGTGGTGGTGATGACGCCTGTCGGACGTGCTCAACAACACCGCTACCGCGGTGATCGGCGCGCCGATCGCGCTCGACGTCGCCACCGGCTGGGCGTCAGCCCCGACCCGTTCCTGATGGCAGTGGCGGTTGCTGTCGTCATGCGCGTTCCTGACGCCGATCGGCCACAAGAACAACACGCTGATCCTCGGACCGGGCGGCTACGCCTTCGGCGACTACTGGCGGATGGGGCTGCCGCTCGAGGTGATCGTCCTCGTCGTCGCCGTGCCGGCGATCCTCGTCGTGCTGGCCGCTGTAGACGCTGTCAGCCGGACGATTGGCGCTCGGTCGCCGAACCGTCATTGCTCGCCCGGCCACAGGAACTTCTTCTTCACGAACTTGCCGACCGGTCGGGATTTGCCGGCGTCAGCCGCGGGGTGATCGCGCCGGTAGTCCGCAGGCAGGCACCGCCGCGCGCTCGCTGCCGGCGCGGTCGTCGGCCACCTGCGGCAGCCGCGGCGTGGCCGGCGTCGGCGAGCGACCGGCGGCCATCGCCGCGACGGCAGCGGCCGTCGGGCTTGGGCACCGGCGCGGAGACGGCCCGCCGCCTTCGCCGGCAGCCGTGCCGGCGTGATGGGAATCGGCCGGGCCGCTCGCCGCGAGCTGGCTGCTGCGCCGCCGCCGCCGAACAGGCGCGTGAGGATCGATGGGTTGCGCGGCCTGCTCCGCCGCCCGCTCGCGCTGCCGCCTGTTTGCGCGCCGCTTCGTCATGCGCCTGCTGCTCGAGCATGGCGACCGTCCTTGGCTGTACGCTGCGTCGTCCTGCGGTCTGCTTCTGCTCTGCAGCGCGCGCCTGACAGCTGCGGCCGGCACGGTATAGGCCGGGCAGGCCGCGCGAGGCGTCGAAAGTCGCATCGCCGGCGTCCGCGTTGAACACGTAGTGCCGGTCGCAGACGTCGACCTTCGGCGGCACGTGGGTCAGCTCGAAGCGTGTCGTAGCCGACCTTGAGCATCCGCCAGAAGTCCATGTTCGGATTGTCGTGGTGCTTGGCGAGGTTCTCCGGCGTCATGCGGAACGGGAAGCGCCTGGATCTGGAACGCCCGCTGGCCGCCGCGGAAGGCATCGCGCGCGAGCGCGAAAATCTCGCCGGCGTTCTCGTCGGTCATCGAGTAGCAGCCGGCCGACGAGCAGGCGCCATGCACCATCAGGTTGGAGCCGGTGCGCCCGAGCGAGCGGTCGTAGGCGTTCGGATAGCCGATGTTGAACGACAGGTAGTAGCTGGAGTTCGGGTTCATCTGCGCCGGCGTGACGGTGTAGAAGCCCTCCGGCGCCTGCCGGTCGCCCTCCGACCTTCTTCGGCCCGAGAGTCGCCCGACCATTTGCAGATCGAATAGGTCTTCAGCAGGGCGTACTGGCCGTCGGCGCGCTGCTTCCAGATCTCCATCTCCGATTCTTCCTTGAAGATGCGGATGAGGATCGGGGAGGTCTCCTTCATGCCGAGCTGCGACATCTTGGCTGACGAGGAAGGCCGGGCACCGGCGTTGTGCCTTGGGGAGATCGGAGCATTGCAGCCGGCCAGCGCGACAAGCGCGGCGGCAAGCCACGCCGATGCCGCGCAACGCACGACGCCGGGAATGGTCTGAACGCCATTCTCGCTCCTTCGGAACCCCCTCGCCGCCCGCCGGCTTAGACCGGGATTCTCATAATCCTGTCAACCTTGCATCAGGGTGCTTACCGGCACCGCTCGCTGACGTTCACATGGCGATGGCGCGGCCAGTTTCCCGCAGCGGTGTGGCAGACGCAAGGCGGCGCGGCCTAGAGCGTTCGGCCGATCGCCAGATACTTCTCGCGGCGCTGGCGGCGGACCTCCTCCGGCGGCAGGTTGTCGAGCGACTCCAGCGCCTCGGCGATGGCGTCGCCGGTCGCCTTGATCGTCGCTTCCGGCTCGCGATGGGCGCCGCCGACCGGTTCGGCGATGATCCGGTCGATGACGCCGAACTGCTGCAGGTCCTCCGCGGTGATCTTCATGCCGGTGGCGGCGTCCTGCGCCCGGCTCGGAATCGTGCCACAGGATCGACGCCGCGCCTTCCGGCGAAATCACCGTGTAGATCGAGTGCTCCAGCATCAGCACCTTGTTGGCGGCCGCGATGGCGATGGCGCCGCCCGAGCCGCCCTCGCCGATGACGATGGCGACGTTGGGCACGCCGAGATTGACGCAGGCCTCCGTCGAGCGGGCGATCGCCTCGGCCTGGCCGCGTTCCTCCGCCTCGATGCCGGGATAGGCGCCGGCGGTATCGACCAGCGACACCACCGGCAGGCCGAAGCGGTCGGCAAGCTGCATGACCCGTACCGCCTTGCGATAGCCTTCCGGCCGCGCCATGCCGAAATTGTGCTTGATCCGGCTCTCGGTATCGTTGCCCTTCTCGTGGCCGATGAGCGCCACCCGCCGGCCGCGGAAGAAGCCGAGCCCGGCGACGATCGCGGCGTCTTCGCCGAATTTGCGGTCGCCGGCGAGCGGCACGAAATCCTCGATCAGCCGCCGGGCGTAATCGCTGGTGTGCGGCCGGTCGGGATGGCGGGCGACCTGGGTCTTCTGCCAGGGCGTCAGCTTGGCGTAGATCTCGCCGAGCGCCTGCGCGGCCTTGGCCTCCAGCCGGGCGATCTCCTCGCCGATGGCGACGGCGTCGCCCTCCTTCTCGAGCGAACGCAGTTCCTGCACCTTGCCCTGCAGGTCGGCGACGGGCTTTTCAAAGTCGAGGTAGCTGCGCATCAGGTCTCGTCGGGAGTCGGGAAAACGTGTCTCTCGCGGGTTGACTCCCGGCGGAAAGCGGCGGCAAACTGACCGCAGCGCCCTCGCGAGTCAAGCAATCCGCCTCAGGCACCATAAGCCGGGCGCGTACCGGATCGTTTACCTGCCGCCTCCAGCCGCCTAGTCCGCTTCGCGGGCCAGCGGATGGTGCTCGACCACCAGCGCCCGCAGCCGCTCCTCCAGCACATGGGTGTAGATCTGGGTGGTCGAGATGTCGGCATGGCCGAGCAGCTGCTGCACGACGCGCAGATCGGCGCCGTTCTGCAGCAGATGGCTGGCGAAGGCGTGGCGGAGCGACGTGCGGCGACACCTTGGCGGTGGCGATGCCGGCGCGGGCGGCCAGGTCCTTGAGATCGCGCGCGAAAGCCTGACGGGTGAGATGGCCGCTGTCGCCGAACGACGGGAAACAGCCAAGGGCTGTCGGCGGTGCCCGCCGCCGTCCGCGCCGCCCGATAGGCCGCGACGCGCGTCGCGCGCCTTGTCGGTCAGCGGCACGATGCGCTCGTGCCCGCCCTTGCCGCGCACGGTGAGGAAGCGCACGTCCCTGCGCATCGCCGCCGCTTTGAGCGAGACCAGTTCCGAAACGCGCAGGCCGGTGGCGTAGAGCATCTCGACCAGCGCATGCAGGCGGAGCGCCCTGAGCGCTTGCCGGCGCCGCGTCGCGTGCCGCTGCCCGCCGGCTTCGTCGCCGCGCCGGCTCGAGCAGGCGCGTCACCTCGGCCTCGCTCAGCACCTGCGGCAGCCGCGCCGGCCGCCGCGGCCCCTCGATGATGCCGGTCGGATCGTCGTCGCGCACCCCTTCGCTGACCAGGAAGCGGTGCAGCTGGCGGAGCGCCGACAGGCGCCGCGCCGCCGAGCGCGCCGCGAAGCCGCGCGTCATCGAGATCGTCGAGATAGGCGCGCACCGCCTCCACCGGCACCGCTCGAAGCCGGTCGCCGCGCCTGGCGAGGAACCGGCCATAATCCTCGAGGTCGCGGCGATAGGAGGCGAGCGTGTTGGCTGCGGCCCCGCGCTCGGCGCTCATCATTTCGAGAAAGGCCTCGATATGATGCCCGCCCGAACGTCGCTCTGTGCCGGCTGCGCCACGGCCTATGGCGGCGCCAGCTTGCTCGGCCGGGATGCGCACCGTCATTTCACGCGTATGCGGCCCGACGAAAAACGCCAGATAGATCATCGCGGCACCGCCGAGCACCCCCAGAATCACAGCACGATGAGGAAACGAAAAAGGCTCGGCATGGCAATCCCGGTCGGCCGCTCGCCGCGATTGGCCAGAGCGAAAGGTTGCGCGCCCGCTCCGCCGCGTGACGCATTCTCGACAATCGCGCCGCGAAGGCAAGCCGTGCCCGGCGGCGTCCGCGCCTTGACACGGCGGAGGGAAACCGGCTCTTACCTCGCTCCCAACCGGTGCATTGGCGAGGGAGCTGTGGCGAGGGCGGGATCGGCAAAGAGAGCGTACAGAACCGCTGGAGACCAGGGTGTCGCGCCTGCTTGCGGGGACGGACGCTGGTCATGGTCGGCATGATGGGCGCCGGCAAATCGTCGGTCGGCCGCCGTCTGGCCAACCGCCTCGGCATGACCTTCGTCGACGCCGACAGCGAGATCGAACTCGCCGCCAACGCCACGATCCCCGAAATCTTCGAGCAGCACGGCGAGGCCTATTTCCGCGACGGCGAGCGCCGCGTCATCCAGCGCCTGCTCGACGGCGAGCCCAAGGTGCTGGCGACCGGCGGCGGCGCCTTCATCCAGCCGGAGACCCGCGCCGCCATCGCAGGCCGCCGGCATCTCGATCTGGCTCAAGGCGGACCGCGACCTCCTCCTGTCGCGGGTCAAGCGGCGCTCGAACCGGCCGCTGCTCAAGACCGCGCGATCCGGGCGACGCCATCGATAGGCTGATCGAGGAGCGCTACCCGATCTACGCGCAGGCGGACATCCACGTGCAGTCGCGCGACGTCGCCCACGACGTCGTCATCGACGATATCCTCGCCGCGCTTGCCGACTTCCTCGGCCGGGAGGCGGTGGCGGAGGCCTGATCGATGGCGGAAAAGGCAGGCGTCCCGGCGCTCCGACGGTGGTCACCGTCGATCTCGGGCCACGCTCCTACGACATCCTCATCGGCCGCGGCCTTCTCGACCGCGCCGGCGCGGAGCTCGCCCGGCGCCTGCCGGGCATGCGCGTCGCCGATCGTCACCGACGAGACCGTCGGCCGGCTTCATCTGAGCCGGCTGACAGAGAGCCTTGCCGCCGCCGGCATCGAGCATCGCCACCATCACCGTGCCGCCCGGCGAAGAGCTCCAAGAGCTTCCCGCGCCTCGCCGACGTGGTCGACGATGCTCCTCGCCGCCCGCATCGAGCGCTCCGACGCCGTCGTCGCCCTCGGCGGCGGCGTGGTCGGCGATCTCGCCGGCTTTGCCGCCGCGATCGTCCGCCGCGGCATGCGCTTCGTGCAGGTGCCGACGACGCTGCTCGCCCAGGTCGATTCCTCCGTCGGCGGCAAGACCGGCATCAACACGCGCGCGCGGCAAGAACCTCGTCGGCGCCTTCCACCAGCCGAGCCTGGTGCTCGCCGACGCCGGCGTCCTCGACACCCTGCCGCCGCGCATCTTCAACGCCGGCTATGCCGAAGTCGCCAAATACGGCCTGCATCGGCGACGCCGACTTCTTCGCCTGGCTGGAGGCCAACTGGCGCGCGGTGGCCGCCGGCTGGCCCGAGCGCGACGCAGGCCATCGCCGTCGCCTGCCGCGGCCAAGGCCGCCACCGTCGCCGCCGACGAGCGCGAGGAAGGCGGCGTGCGCGCCCTCCTCAATCTCGGCCACACCTTCGGCCACGCGCTCGAGGCCGCCGACCGGCTATTCCGACCGGCTGCTGCACGGCGAGGCGGTGGCGATCGGCATGGTGCTCGCCTTCGCCTTCTCCGCCCGCCGCGGCCTGTGCTCGCCCGACGACACCGCGCGCGTCGCAGCGCCACCTCGCCGAGGTCGGCCTGCCGACCCGCATCGGCGACATTCCCGGCGAGCCGCTGACCGGCCGACACGCTGATGGAGCACATCGCCCAGGACAAGAAGGTCGACGCGCGGCCAGCTGACCTTCATCCTCATCCGCGGCATCGGCGAGGCCTTCATCGCCCACGACGTGCCGGCCGACGAGGTCGCGGCCTTCCTCGGCGGAGCAACTGGCGGCATGACCGCCCTGCTCTGGCTGATGGCCGTCGCCATCCCGGTGCTGGTCATCCTGTCGGCGTTCTTCGTCCGGCTCCGAGACGGCGCTGACCGCCGCTTCGCGGGCACCGCATGCTGGCGCTGGAGAGATCCGGCGATCGTCGCGCCGGCATCGTCGGCCGGCTGATCCGCGAGCGCGAGCGCCTGATCGGCGCGCTGCTGCTCGGCAACAACCTCGTCAACATCCTCGCTTCGGCGCTGGCGACCAGCCTGCTTCCTGGCCATCTTCGGCCAGGCCGGCGTCGTCTACGCGACGCGTGGTCATGACGCTCGCTCGTGCTGGTCTTCGGCGAGGTGCTGCCGAAGACGCTGGCGATCGGCGATCCCGACCGGGCAGCTCGCGCGCCGTGGCGCCGCTGCGTGTCGCGTCTGCGTGGCGGTGTTCTCGCCCGTCGTCACCGGCGTCCAGTTCATCGTCCGCGGCGTCCTGCGCCTCGTCGGCTGGAACGCCTCCGACGGCAAGTCGATCCTGTCACCCGCCGACGAGATCCGCGGCCAGGTCGACCTGCTCCACGCCGAGGGCAGCGTCGTCAAGGCCGAGCGCGACCGCCTCGGCGGCCTGCTCGACCTCGGCGAGCTCGATGTCTCCGACATCATGGTCCACCGCACCGCCATGCACATCGATCAGCGCCGACGAGCCGGCCGGCAAGATCGTCGACGACATTCTCGCCAGCCCCTACACCCGCGTGCCGCTATGGGAGGCGCGAGCCGGAGAACATCATCGGCGTCGTCCACGTCAAGGACCTGCTGCGCGCGCTGAAGGCGGCCGACGGCGACGTCGACCAAGCATCGACATCCGCGCCATCGCCGCCAAGCCGTGGTTCGTGCCCGACACCACCAGCCTGACCGACCAGCTCAACGCCTTCCTCAAGCGCAAGGTGCATTTCGCCCTGGTCGTCGACGAATACGGCGAGGTGCAGGGCCTGGTGACGCTGGAGGACATCCTCGAGGAGATCGTCGGCGACATCGCCGACGAGCACGACGTCGCCGTCGAGGGCGTCCGCCCGCAGCCGGACGGCTCGGTCAATGTCGACGGCTCGGTGCCGATCCGCGACCTCAACCGCGCCATGGACTGGAACCTGCCCGACGACGAGGCGACCACCATCGCCGGCCTCGTCATCCACGAGGCGCGCATCATCCCCGAGCCGGGCCAGGCCTTCACCTTCCACGGCTTCCGCTTCCAGGTGCTGCGCAAGACCCGCAACCGCATCACGGCGCTGCGGATCACGCCGCTGAACCGCATCAAGCCGGCGGCCGCCGGCCGAGACGCGCCGCAAGGCCGCCGGCGCCGCCTGAGGGGGCGAATTTCGGCCGCATTCGCGCGCGTCAAAATCGCCCGATGCCGCTTCAGCGGAGGGCGACCCCATGCAATTCGATCTCGTCATCGTCGGCGCGAGCTTCGCCGGGCTTGCCGCCGCCCGCACCGCCGCCTCGCGCGGGCTTGCGCACCGCCGTCATCGACGCCAAGCGCGAGCCCGGCGCCCGCGTCCACACCAGCGGCATTCTGGTGCGCGAGGCGATCGACGAGATCGACATCCCGCACCACCTCACCCGGCGCGTGCCGGGCGTGCGGCTCTATTCGCCGAGCCTGAAGAGCGTCGACCTGTTCTCGCCGGGCTACGCCTTCTTCACCACGCGCACCGCCGACGCTGCTGCGCTGGATGGCGCAGGAGGCGCGCGACGCCGGCGCGCATCATCCTCCCCGCGACCCGCTTCGAGGGCGCCCGCGCGCGAAAGGGACCGCTTCCGCCTCGACGGCATCGACATCGCCGACGCGCTTCCTGTCGGCGCCGACGGCGCCCGCTCGCGCGTCGCCGAAGCGTTCGGCCTGTCGGCCAACCGCGCCTTCCTCACCGGCGCTCGAGGTCGAACTTGAGCCGGACGACGCCGTCGATCCGCGCTTCCTCCACTGCTTCGTCGATTCGCGCCTGGCGCCCGGCTACATCGCCTGGGCCGCGCCGGGCCCGGACGCCATCCAGCTCGGCCTCGCGGTCCGCAACGGCGGCAAGCCCGACCTCGCCGCGTTTCATGGCGCGCACCGAGAAGCCGCTTCGGCTGGAGCCGGCTGAAGGTGATGCGGCCGGCGGAGCGGCGCTCATCCCCTGCGGCGGTCCGCTGAAGCGCATCGCGGCGCCGGGCGTGCTCCTGATCGGCGATGCCGCCGGCTGGGTTTCGCCGGTGACCGGCGGCGGCATCCGCCTCGCCTTCCGCTACGGCCGCCGGGCCGCCTCGCTCATCGCCGATCACCTGCAGTGCGGCGGCCCGGCACCGGAAGTGGCGCTCGCCCGCGAGGTGCCGCGCTTCGCGCGCCAAGTCGCTGCTGCGCCCGCGCCTCGACCTTGCGCCGCCGAACTCGCTGGTCAACCTGGCGCTGGCCACGCGGCCCGTGCGGCGCATCGCCGAGCGGCTCTATTTCCACAGCCCGCAACGACGCCGGCATCGACCGCGCGGCCTATCTGAAGTGGCTGGAGGCGAAGTTGGCCGCAAGCTCACGCGGATGTCGACGTCCCGCGCCGAGCCAGCCGGGCCTGTCCGCTAGCATGCCGCCATGCTGGCGACTGGGAAATCTTACAGCCGGCGGTGGCCTAGCCCGGCGCCTTCGCCTCGATGGCGAGCGCGTGCAGCCCCGCGGCGAACTCGTCCGGCAAGCGCCGCATAGACCATGCGGTGCGCTGCGACCCGGCTCTTGCCGCGAAAGGCCTCCGACGTGATCCTGCACGCGAAAGTGGCTTTCGCCCTCCGGCCGTGGCCGGCATGCCCCTTGTGCAGATGCGAACTCGTCCACCACTTCAAGCGCCGTCCGGGCGAAAAGTCTCGGTTAACTTCCGCGTGATCCTATCGGCAACCGTCATCGCGCTGATCCACCGCCTCCGGCGATCGCCGCCTTGTCGGCGCGCGCTCTGGCGACCATAATCCGACGATGAACCTGAACTCCAAATATTTCGACCGGATCCGGATCAGTCCGGACGAGGCGGCGGCCGAGAGCACCCGACGCAGCGCCGTGCGAGTGGCAGGGCTGCGGCCGCGCTCGGCGGCTATCGCGCGCCCAAGGGCCGCGATCGCGAGGGCAAGTACTACAATTTCTGCCTCGACCACGTTCGCGAATACAACAAGTCCTACAACTACTTCGCGGGCATGCACGACGACGACGTCGCCGCCTACCAGCGCTCCGCCTCCACCGGCCATCGGCCGACCTGGTCCATGGGCGTCAACCGCGACCGGCAGCCGCCTTCCGACCCGCGCTTCGCCTGGTCGGCGGCCTTTTCCGACCCGTTCGGCATTTTCGGCGGCGGGCGCGAGCGCGGCGCCCCGGGAGCGCCGAGGCGCGAGCCGGAGCGGCGGCCGCTCAGGCAACCTCGAGCGGCGCTCTTTCGCCGCCCTCGACCTTGACGGCGGCGAGAGCCGGCACCGAGATCAAGGCCCGCTACAAGGCCCTGGTGAAGCAGCTTCACCCCGACGCCAATGGCGGCGACCGCAGTCCTCCGAGGACCGGCTGCGACAGATCATCCAGGCTTACCACTACCTCGAGTCGGCCGGGTTCTGCTAAGACGGCGCTCGCCGTCGCCGCTCGCCGGCGGCGGATTTCCATCAGAAACAGCAAGGCGTCGCCTACGGCGCGACGGAGAACCACATGACTGAAGCCGCGCTCGAAGCAGCCCCCCTGCCCGACATGAAGATCTCGGTGCGCCAGGTCTTCGGCATCGACACCGACCTCGAGGTCCCGGCCTATTCCGAGGCCGACGAGCACGTGCCCGACGTCGATCCGGACTACCTGTTCGACCGCGACACCACGCTCGCGATCCTCGCCGGCTTCGCCCACAACCGCCGCGTCCTGATCCCGGGCTATCACGGCACCGGCAAGTCGACCCATATCGAGCAGGTCGCCGCGCGGCTCAACTGGCCGTGCGTGCGCGTCAACCTCGACAGCCACATCAGCCGCATCGACCTGGTCGGCAAGGACGCCATCGTGCTCAGGGACGGCAAGCAGGTGACCGAGTTCCGCGACGGCATCCTGCCCTGGGCGCTGCAGAACAACATCGCGCTGGTGCTTCGACGAATACGACGCCGGCCGCCCGGACGTGATGTTCGTCATCCAGCGCGTGCTCGAAGTCTCCGGGCCGGCTGACGCTGCTCGACCAGAACCAGGTCATCCGCCCGCACCCGGCCTTCCGCCTGTTCGCGACCGCCAACACCGTCGGCCTCGGCGACACCTCCGGCCTCTATCACGGCACCCAGCAGATCAACCAGGGCCAGATGGACCGCTGGTCGATCGTCACGACGCTCAACTATCTGCCGCACGACAACGAGGTCGAACATCGTCGCCGCCAAGGTGCCGCAGCTAGCGCGACGAGAAGGGCCGCGCCATCATCGCCAAGATGGTGCGCGTCGCCGACATGACCCGCAACGCCTTCATCAACGGCGACCTGTCGACGGTGATGAGCCCGCGCACGGTGATCACCTGGGCGGAGAACGCCGAGATCTTCGGCGACATCGGCTTCGCCTTCCGCGTCACCTTCCTCAACAAGTGCGACGAGCTGGAGCGCGCCGCTGGTCGCCGAGTTCTACCAGCGCTGCTTCAGCGAGGAGCTGCCCGAGTCGACCGCGAACGTGGTGATGAGCTGAACGGAGCGGCCGATGGCCGAGCTCCAACGACACTCCGCGCAGGCCAAGCCCGCCGAAGGACCGACCGAACCGTTCAAGCGGGCGGTGGTCGGCTGCATGCGCGCCATCGCCGGCAATCCGAGCTCGAAGTGACCTTCGCCGCCGACCGGCCGATGCTGTCGCGGCAACAAGGCGCGCCTGCCCGAGCCGCCGCGCAAGATGACCGCCAACGACGTCGCCGTCACCCGCGGCGTCGGCGATTCGCTGGCGCTGCGCCTCGCCTGCCACGACCCCGCAGTCCACCGCGCCGAACGCGCCCGCCGGCAAGAACGCCCGCGCCGTCTTCGACGCCGTCGAGCAGGCGCGCGTCGAGGCGCTCGGCGCGCTGCCGCATGGCCGGCATCGCCGACAATCTCGCCGCCATGCTCGAGGACCGCTATCACCGCGGCAACTATCAGGAGATCACCGACCGCGCCGACGCGCCGCTCGAGGACGCCGTCGCGCTGATGGTGCGCGAGCGGCTGACCGGCAACGCGCCGCCGCACTCGAGCCGCAAGATCGTCGAACTGTGGCGCGACTGGATCGAGGAGCGCGCCGGCGACGACCTCGAGCCGCCTGACCGGCGCGATCGACGACCAGGGCCGCTTCGCCGACGCCGTGCGCGACCTCCTCACCGCGCTCGAAATGGCCGACGAGCTCGGCAGCGAGACCGGCGACGACGAGCGAGGAAGGCGAGACCGGCGACGCCGAGGACGACGCCGAGGGCGCCTCCGACGCCGCCGAGGGCGCCGAGATCGTCGAGCCGCCGAGGAGATCGAGGCCTCCGCCGAGGAGAGCGACGCCGGCGACGGCGAGGCCGACCGAGGCCGAGGCCGAGGAGACCATCGACGACAGCCGAGATGGCCGACGCCCGCGACGCCGGCGAGGCCCGCCGCGCCGAGGCGCCGTTCTCCAACCTGCCGCCGATGATCGACTACCGCGCCTTCACCACCAAGTTCGACGAGATGGTCGAGCGCCGAGGAGCTGTGCGACGCCGCCGAGCTCGACCGGCTGCGCTCCTACCTCGACAAGCAGCTCGCCCATCTGCAGGGCGCCGTCGGCCGGCTCGCCAACCGGCTGCAGCGCCGGCTGATGGCGCAGCAGAACCGCGCCTGGGACTTCGACCTCGAGGAAGGCATGCTCGACGCCGCGCGCCTGTCGCGCGTCGTCATCGACCCGATGCACGCCGCTCTCCTTCAAGGCCGAGCGCGACACCGAGTTCCGCGACACCGTGGTGACGCTGCTGATCGACAATTCCGGCTCGATGCGCGGCCGGCCGATCACGGTCGCGGCGATCTGCGCCGACATCCTGGCGCGCACGCTGGAGCGCTGCGGCGTCAAGGTCGAGATCCTCGGCTTCACCACCCGCGCCTGGAAGGGCGGCCAGTCGCGCGAGGCCTGGCTGCAGGCCGGCAAGCCGCCCAATCCCGGCCGGCTCAACGACCTCCGCCACATCGTCTACAAGGCGGCCGACGCGCCCTGGCGGCGCGCCGCGCCGCAATCTCGGCCTGATGATGCGCGAGGGCCTGCTCAAGGAGAACATCGACGGCGAGGCGCTGCTCTGGGCGCACAGCCGGCTGATCGCGCCGGCCCGAGCAGCGCAAGATCCTGATGATGATCTCCGACGGCGCGCCGGTCGACGATTCGACGCTGTCGGTCAATCCCGGCAACTATCTCGAACGCCATCTGCGCCACGTCATCGAGGAGATCGAGACGCGCTCGCCGGTCGAGCTGATCGCCATCGGCATCGGCCACGACGTCACCCGCTACTACCGCCGCGCGGTGACCATCGTCGATGCCGAGGAACTGGCCGGCGCCATGACCGAGAAGCTCGCCGAACTGTTCGACGAGCCTGCGGCCCCAGTGCCGCGCGCAACACGCCCGGCGGCCGCACGGCGCCCGATCCTGCAATGATGCGATCGGCGGCGAGCGTCGCCGCGATTCGCCTCGCTGCCGTCTGCCGCAGCCATTGCCCGACCGAGGATTCGATCGGCCGCTCGGAAACGTCGGGCCAGGCGCCAGTCCTGCACGATACCGGAGCGAAATTTGACCATGCCGCAAGTAGCGCCCTTCGGCTCCTGGAAGTCACCGCTCACCTCCGACCTGATCGTCGCCGGCAGCATTCGCCTCGGCAGATCGCGCTCGACGGCGAGGACATCTACTGGATCGAGGGGCGTCCCGCTGAGGGCGGCCGTCAGGTCATCGTGCGGCAGCGGCCGGACGGCACGCGCGAGGACGTCAACCCGGCGCCGCTTCAACGCCCGCACCCGCGTTCACGAATACGGCGGCGGCGACTATCGTCGTGCATGACGGCACGGTCTACTTCGCCAACTTCGCCGACCAGCGGCTCTACCAGGCCGAGCCCGGGAAGGCAGCCGCGGCCGCTGACGCCACGCCGAGGGCCATCGCTACGCCGACGGTGTGGTCGATGCGCCGCGCAACCGCCTGATCTGCGTGCGCGAGGACCACAGCGGCGAGCCGGCGAGGCGAAGAACGGCATCGTCGCGGTGGACCTCGATACGGGCGACGAGACGCTGCTGGTCGGCGGCGACGACTTCTACTCCGCCCGCGCCTCAGCCCGGACGGCGCGACGCTGGCCTGGCTCGCCTGGAACCACCCGAACATGCCCTGGGACGGCAGCGAGCTGTGGGTCGGCGACGCTCGACGCGGACGGGCTGCCGGCGAGCCGCGCACGTCGATCGCCGGCGGACCGGACGGAGTCGATCTTCCAGCCGGAGTGGTCGCCGGCGGGCGTGCTCTATTTCGTCTCCGACCGCAGCGGCTGGTGGAACCTCTACCGCTGGCGCGACGGCGACGATCGAGGCCGTCGCGCCGATGGAGGCGGAGTTCGGCGTGCCGCAGTGGGTCTTCGGCCTGTCCACCTACGGCTTCGCCTCGGACGGACCGCATCGTCTGCGCCTACAACGAGCGCGGCGCCTGGCGCCTGGCCGCGATCGACACCGCGCAGCGGGCGAGCTCGAGCCGATCGACACGCCGTTCACCGACATCGGCGGCCTGCGCGTCGACGCCGGCGCGCGTCGTCTTCGTCGGCGGCTCGCCGACGCGCGGCAGCGCCATCGTCTCGCTCGACCTCGCCGACGCGGCGCCATCGAGACGATCCGGCGCGCCAGCGAGCGTCGAGATCGACCCGGACTACATCTCGGCGCCGGAGGCGATCGAGTTCCCGACCGCGGAGCGGTCTCACCGCCCACGGCTTCTTCTACCCGCCGACGAACCGCGACT
This sequence comes from uncultured Alphaproteobacteria bacterium, assembly GCA_963781775.1. Classification (GTDB taxonomy): domain Bacteria; phylum Pseudomonadota; class Alphaproteobacteria; order Rhizobiales; family Kaistiaceae; genus CAVSRC01. Next base: position 277,417 of record CAWAHE010000011.1, read on the forward strand.
ACGCGGCGCCCGGCCGGCGAGCTGCCGCCCCTGCTCGTCATGAGCCACGGCGGCCCGACGGCGCGACCGGCGCCACGCTCTCAGCTGCGCGATGCAGTACTGGACCAGCCGCGGCTTCGCCGTGCTCGACGTGAACTACGGCGGCAGCACCGGCTACGGCCGCGCCTACCGCGAGCGGCTGCAACGGCCAGTGGGGCGTCGTCGACGTCGACGACTGCGTCAACGGCGCGCGCTACCTGGTCGAGCGGGGCCGCGTCGACGGCGACCGGCTGGCCATCCGCGGCGGCAGCGCCGGCGGCTACACGACGCTGTGCGCGCTCGCGTTCCGCGACGTCTTCAAGGCCGGCGCCAGCCACTACGGCATCGGCGACCTCGAGGCGCTGGCGCGCGACACGCACAAGTTCGAGTCGCGCTACCTGGACCGGCTGATCGGCCCGTACCCCGAGCGCCGCGACCTCTATCGTCGAGCGCTCGCCCGATCCACCACGTCGACGGCTTCGACTGCCCGGTCGATCTTCTTCCAGGGCCTGGAGGACAAGGTCGTGCCGCCCAACCAGGCCGAGGCGATGGTCGCGGCGCTGCGCGCCAAGGGCTGCCGGTGGCCTACGTGCCGTTCGCGGGCGAGCAGCACGGCTTCCGCCAGGCCGAGAACATCAAGCGCGCGCTCGACGGCGAGCTCTACTTCTACTCCCGCGTCTTCGGCTTCGATCTCGCCGATCCGGTGGAGCCGCTACAGATCGACAATCTCTAGGGCCATCGGTTCCCCGCGCCCGGGCTGAGACGAAAACGGCGCCCGAAGGCGCCGATCGAAAATCCGTTAAGTCGAAGCCGATCAGGCGCTCGGCCGCCGCCGCCGTCCGCTTGGCGATCTCGCGCTTCAGCTTGCGCGCCCGCGGCGACAGGTCGCTGTCCTTGGCCACGGCGAGAAACTTGTCGAGCCCGCCGCGATGCTCCACCGAGCGCAGGGCATGCGAACTGATCTTGCAGGTGCACGGCTCCCCAGCGCGTCGCTCATCAGCGTCACCTGGTTGAGGTTGGGCAGGAAGCGCCGCCGCGACTTGTTGTTCGCGTGGCTGACATTGTTGCCGGTCAGCACCGCCTTGCCGGTCAATTCACAGCGCCGAGCCATGAGAAAACGTCCTCGTTTACCGCCGGATTTGCGCCAAATCCGGCGTGCAGCATGACGGGTCATGTCGGAAAAGTTGCTTTCCTATAGTGACGGCGGAAATCGGCGTCAAGGGCGGGCCGTCAGGCCGGATAGCGGTCCCCGATCGGTCAGGACCGCCCGATTGACTCCAGGGCTGACTGATGGCCGCCGGAATTGGCCTAAATGCGCCTGAATAGATTGGTCTTGTTAACCTTCCGTCAGGCATGATTAGCGATGAGCCACTGCCGTCATGCGGGCGCCTGATGCGACAATTGGCGACGATGATCGCCATGTACCTTCGCGGCGTTGCCCGCGCTGCCGAGCGGCTGCTGCTTGCCGCTGCTTGCCCTGCCGCTGGCGTGGCGAGCGCGCCTGCCGTGGCTGCCGACAAGACCCTCAAGGCCGGCTACATCATCACCATCGCCGGCATCACCATCGGCAAGGCCAATGCCGAGGGCCGCTTCACCGATACCGGCTATGCCGCCACCATCAGCGGCTCGACCTACGGCATCAGCCGCTTCGTCTCCGACGCCCAGGCGGTGCTCGCCGGCAACGGCCGGATTCGCGGCACCCATGTCCTGCCCGCCACCTACAATCTGGAAACCAGCGAAAAAGGCTTCCAGACCCACGTCTCCATGGCCATGCGCGGCGGCTCCATCGTCGATCTGACCGCGGCGCCGCACCTGCTGCCGGCGCCCGACCGCGTGCCGGTGACCCCGGACCACAAGCGCAATGTGGTCGATCCGGTCGGCGCCTTCGTGGTCGCGGTCAATCGCGCCCGGACCGTCGGCCGGCGTCAGCGCCTGCAATCGCACGGTGCACGGTCTTCGACGGCTGGCAGCGTTACGATGTCCGGCTGACCTACAAGGAAACCAAGCACATCGCCGGCGGCCCGGGCGCCTATTCCGGCGAGGTGTTCGCCTGCGCGGCGCGCTACGTGCCGGTCGCCGGCCATCGTCCGGACCGCGAATCGGTGCAGTACATGGCCGACAACAAGCGGCTGGAAGTCTGGCTGGCGCCGGTCGACGGCACCGACCTCTTCGTGCCCTACCGCATCTCGATCGGCACCAAGATCGGCGACCTGATCATCATCGCCCGCGACTTCAGCGTCTGCGCCAGCGAGCGGCAGGCCAAGGCCGACTGATCCGGCGGACCGCGTCTGTATGTCCACAGCTTGTCCACAGATGCGCGCTGCGGCCGCCGCCGTCGCAATCCTGTCTCAATCGTCACGCCGCTCACACGAGCCTGGCCGCGGCCGCCGACGTGGCGGCGCAAGGGCCAATTCGCAACATCTCGTGTTCCGGCCCGTGCGACCGCCCATATGTCGTGGCGAACGGAACGGGACAGCCGATCGTCAGCGATTCGGGCCGGTTTTGTTCAGGACTCCGTTCCCACCGTTTGGCATGTCTCTGTTGAAACAAGGAAAACTCGCGCAGTTGCCACGCGCCCTGTGATAGATGAGAGCATGGCCCGGCGCTCCCTGCGGCGGCGCCCCATTGCGAGGCGGACGACGGAAGACCGCGCCAGTCCCGGCATGAATGTCTCCCCCAAGCCAGAAGTGATCGCCGGCGCGCGCGGCCGCAACGTCGTCGCCGTGCTCGGGCCGACCAACACCGGCAAGACCCATCTCGCCATCGAGCGGATGCTGGCGCATCGCCTCCGGCATGATCGGCCTGCCGCTGCGCCTGCTCGCCCGCGAGGTCTACGGCCGGATCGTCGCAGCGCGTCGGCGCCGACCAGGTGGCGCTGGTCACCGGCGAGGAGAAGATCGTGCCGCCCGATCGCGCGCTATTCCGGGTCTGCACGGTCGAGGCGATGCCGACGCGAGACCGACGTCGTCGTTCCTCGCCATCGACGAGATCCAGCTCGCCGGCGACCTCGAGCGCGGCCACGTCTTCACCGACCGCCTGCTCAACCTGCGCGGCCGCGACGAGACGCTGCTCCTCGGCGCCGCCACCATGCGCGGCATCGTCGAGAAGCTGCTGCCCGGCGTCAACGTCGTCACCCGGCCGCGCATGTCGATGCTCACCTATTCCGGCTCGAAGAAGATCACCCGCCTGCCGCGCCGCTCGGCGGTCGTCGCCTTTTCGGCCGACGAGGTCTACGCCATCGCCGAGCTGATCCGCCGCCAGCGCGGCGGCGCCGCCGTCGTGCTCGGCGCGCTCAGCCCGCGCACCCGCAACGCCCAGGTCGAGATCTTCCAGTCCGGCGACGTCGATTTCCTCGTCGCCACCGACGCCATCGGCATGGGCCTCAATCTCGACGTCGATCACGTCGCCTTCGCCGCCGACCGCAAGTTCGACGGCTACCAGATCCGCCGCCTGACCGCCGCCGAGCTCGGCCAGATCGCCGGGCGCGCCGGGCGCCACCTGCGCGACGGCACCTTCGGCGTCACCAGCCGCGTCGACCCCTTCGACGACGCCCTCGTCGAGGCGCTCGAGAGCCACCGCTTCGACCCGGTCGAAGACCGTCCAGTGGCGCAACCGCGACCTCGACTTCGCCTCGCTCGCCGACCTCAAGGCGACGCCTCGACCGCGCCGCCGACGCACGAGGGCCTGACCAAGGCGCCGCCGTCGGAGGACGTGGTCGTGCTCGATCTCGTCAGCCGCGACGACGGAGGTCCGCGATCGCTCGCCGACAGCCGCGAGCGCGTCGCCCGCTCTGGGACGTCTGCCAGGTTCCCGACTACCGCAAGATCGCCCCGGCCAACCACGCCGAGCTGGTCTCGACCCTGTTCGGCTTCCTCGCCCGCGACGGCGTCGTCTCCGACGACTGGTTCGCCCGCCAGGTCGCCTATGCCGACCACACCGACGGCGACATCGACACCCTCGCCAACCGCATCGCCCATATCCGCACATGGACCTTCGCCGCCAACCGGCCGCAATGGCTGCGCGACCCTGCCCATTGGCAGGAGCGGACGCGCGCGATAGAGGATCGTCTGTCGGACGCGCTGCATGAGCGGCTGACCGCCCGTTTCATCGACCGGCGCACCAGCGTGCTGATGCGGCGGCTGAAAGAGAACGCGATGCTCGAAGCCGAGATCACGGCGACCGGCGACGTGCTGGTCGAAGGCCAGCACGTCGGCAGCCTCGACGGATTCCGCTTCACGCCCGATCCCAAGGCCGACGGCCCCGAGGCCAAGGCGCTGCGCGCCGCCGCGCAGAAGGCGCTGGCCGGCGAGATCGCCGAACGCGCCGAGAAGGTGGCGACCGCCGCCAACAAGGATTTCGTGCTCGCCGGCGACGGCACGCTGCGCTGGCAGGGCGCCGCGATCGCGCGCCTCGCCGAAAGCGACGACGCGCTGAGGCCGCGCCTGATCCTGCTCGCCGACGAGGTGCTGCCGGCCGCCGGCGCGCGAACGCGTGCAGGCGCGCATCGATCTCTGGCTCGCCAACCATGCCGAGACGCTGCTGAAGCCGCTGTTCGACCTGCGCACCGCCGACGGCGCTGGCGCCGGCCGCGCGCGGCCTCGCCTTCCGGCTGAGCGAGAACGTTCGGCATCATCGAGCGCGCCGAGATCGCCGAGGAGGTGCGCGGCCTCGACCAGGAGGCGCGCGCCGGCATGCGCGCGCTCGGCGTGCGCTTCGGCGCCTACCACATCTACGTGCCGGCCCTGCTCAAGCCGGCGCCGAGCGCGCTGCTCGCCGTCTTCTGGGCGCTGAAGAACGGCGGCCTCGACATCGCCGGCCTCGCCGAGCTGCCGCGGCTGGCCGCCTCCGGCCGCACCAGCGTGCCGGTCGATCCCGCGATCCCGCGCGCGCTCTATCGCGTCGTCGGCTATCGCCTCGCCGGCAACCGCGCCGTGCGCATCGACATTCTCGAACGCCTCGCCGACCTCATCCGCCCGCTGATCGCCTGGCGGCCGACGCCGGAGGTCGCCGACGCCGCCGGACGGCGCCATCGACGGCTACGGCTTCACCGTCACCGTCGCCATGACGTCGCTGCTCGGCTGTTCCGGCGAGGATTTCGCCTCGGTGCTGCACTCGCTCGGCTACCGCGTCGACCGTCGCCCGCGCCCCGCCAAAGCCGGCGCCGGAGGCCCGAGCGACGGCGAGCGGGCGAAGCGGTCCCGGCGAGACAGCCACCGGCGACGCGGCACCAGCGAACCGCATCCAGCGAGGCTGGGATCGTCGGAACCGCCGCCGAGGCGGTGGCCGAAGCGATCGCCCCGGCCACCGACGCCGAGACCGACCGGCCGAAGCCACGGCGCCGGCCGACGAACCGTCCCTGCGGATCCGCGCGACCGTTAGAGCCGCCGCGATCGGGGACGTTGCCCCGAGCGCGACGCCTCGAACTGCCCCGCCGAACCGGCCTTCATCGAGGTCTGGCGGCCCGGCCGCGCGGCCGACCGGACCGGCCGTCGCCGCCGCGAACGCCGTCCGCGACCATGGCACCGGCGGATGCCGCCGCGTCCGCGCCCGCGCCGGCGGGCGCCGCACCGCGACCGAGACCGACAGCACGCCCGCCGCGCCAGGAGAACCGTCGAAAGGGCAAGCCCGGCAAGCCGCGGCCAAGGACCCATGCGCGTCCGCGACGGAGCGCCAGCGCTCACCGGCCAGCAGCAGCCCGGCGCAACGGAGGAAAGCCGGTCGATCCCGATTCTCCCTTCGCCGCCCTCGCCGCCCTGAAGGCGCGCTTGGAAGGCCGGGAGAACGACTGAGCCACCATGGCCGGCGACAATCGCCAGCGCATCGACAAATGGCTGTGGTTCGCGCGCCTGGCGAAGACCCGTACGCTCGCGCAGAAGCTGGCGCTGTCGGGCCGCGTACGCGTCAACCGCGACAAGAACGAGACCGCGAGCCGCCTGGTCAAGATCGGCGACGTTCTCACCGTCACCGGCGACGCCGGTATTCGCGTGCTGAGAATCGTGGCAACGGGCAGCCGCCGTGGGCCCCCGGCCGAGGCGCGGTTGCTTTATGAGGATCTGTCGCCACCGAAGCCGGCGGATGCGCTGACGACCGTGCCCGCCGCCCGACGTGCCCCCGGCGCCGGTCGACCGACCAAGCGCGAGCGCCGCGCCCTCGACAGCTTCCGCCTGGCCGGCGGAGACGATTTTCCGGGCACGGACGATTGACGACGAAACCTTTCGCCGTCCCGGCCGCCATGCGACGCCCTCGCGGCTTGCACAGCGGACTCAAACGGGATACCGAAATCGCGCATTTTCAACGGCCCGCGGGGGCAACAAGCCGGACAGAACCGTGACCTACATCGTCAACGAAAACTGCATCAAATGCAAATACACCGACTGCGTCGAGGTCTGCCCGGTCGACTGCTTCTACGAGGGCGAGAACATGCTCGTCATCCACCCGGACGAATGCATCGATTGCGGCGTGTGCGAGCCGGAATGCCCGGTCGACGCCATCAAGCCGGACACCGAGCCCGGGCTCGAGAAATGGCTGCAGCTCAACGCCGAATACGCGTCGAAATGGCCCAATATAACCATCAAGAAAGATGCCGCCTCCCGACGCCAAGGAGTTCGAGGGCGTACCGGACAAGTTCGAAAAATATTTCTCGTCTGAACCGGGCGAAGGCGACTGACCGCGATCCGGCGAAACCCGCGGAAATACCGGACCAATCCAGCCCGCGCGATTAATGATGCAATGCAACAAACGTCAATATTGTTTACCGTCGGGCCGGTAACCCATTGAAAATTCCCGATTTTGTGATATATAGGGCGCCACTGTCGGAACAGACGAACTCGTCGCTCGCATTTCATGCGATCGTCCTAGCGTGACCCGGTTCCAGGCGTTTTGGCGCCGATCGAGCTGATAAGGCCGATCGGAGGAGTGTTGCGGACGCCCTTGGGCAAGCATTGGCTGCCCCGGTCGAGGCTGAGGCCTGCGACAAGTCTGCCCCGTCGGAAGCACAAGCGCCGACGCCCGCCGTCGGCTTTCGCCCGCCTCGGCGGACGGTGTCAAACGGAGTTGATGTCTCTATGGCCACTGCAAAGAAGACCACCCAGCGTTCCGGGTTCAAGACCGGTGAGTTCATCGTCTACCCGGCTCACGGTGTCGGCAAGATCGTCGGCATCGACACGCAGGAGGTGGCAGGATTGAAGCTCGACCTTTTCGTGATCAGCTTCGTCAAGGACAAGATGACCCTGCGAGTACCGGTGTCCAAGGCGACCTCCGTCGGCATGCGCAAGCTCGCCGAGCCGGCGACCGTCAAGCGGGCGCTGGAGACCGTACGCGGTCGCGCCCGCATCAAGCGGACCATGTGGAGCCGCCGCGCCCAGGAGTACGAGGCCAAGATCAACTCGGGCGATCTGATCGCAATCGCCGAGGTCGTCCGCGACCTCTTCCGCTCCGACACCCAGCCGGAGCAGTCCTATTCCGAGCGTCAGTTGTACGAGGCCGCCCTCGACCGCATGTCGCGCGAGATTTCCTCGGTCAGCCGCATTTCCGAGACCGAGGCAATCCGTCAGATCGAGCAGAACCTGGCCAAGAGCCCGCGCCGCGGCGCGCGCACCGGCGAACCGGCGGCGGACGCCAAGGCCGCCTGACCTTATCGCCGTCGCAGTGTTTGCAGAACGCCCGGGTCACCGCCCGGGCGTTTTTGTCAGATTAACTCGCTGTAATTGTCTGTTTATCTCCCGGTAATTGTCCGGTTAGCAAGACGTAATCAAGATCACGCCATTGTGTGCTTCGCAAAGGCTCGCCAGCCGCTAGAGTAGCGGTCGGGCGATTCCTCGGGCGGCCCTTGAAGCCGCAAGGAGGTCACGATGGGCCAGTCAGCTGCATCCCGCCGCGATTTTGTCAGGGCCGCCATGCGCGCCCCTATCTGGAACGCGACGAGGAACACAATCTTGCCGTACGCTGGAAGGACGCGAGGGACCAGGAGGCCCTTCACCGTCTGACCACCGCGCATATGCGTCTTGTCATCGCCATTGCCGCCAGGTTCCGCAATTTCGGTCTGCCGATGGGCGACATGATCCAGGAAGGCCACGTCGGCCTGCTGGAGGCGGCCGCGCGCTTCGATCCCGACCGCGAGGTGCGATTTTCCACTTATGCCACCTGGTGGATTCGCGCCTCGATCCAGGACTACATCCTGCGCAACTGGTCGATCGTGCGCGGCGGCACCTCGTCATCGCAGAAGGCGCTGTTCTTCAACCTGAGACGCCTGCGCGCACGGCTGGCGCAGAACACCGATCAGCGGCCGCGACAGCGCTGATCTATCAGCCGAGATCGCCGGCGCTCTCGGCGTCGGCGCCAACGACGTCGAATTGATGGATTCGCGTCTGTCGGCGCCCGGACACCTCGCTCAATGCGCCGATCCACGAGTCGGAAGGCGACACCTCCAACCGCCAGGACTTTCTAGTCGACAACGTCGCTCTGCCGGACGAAACGGTGGGCGACCGCATCGACAGCGAGCGGCGTGTCTCCTGGCTGCACTCGGCGCTGAGCGTCCTCAACGAGCGCGAGCTGCGCATCGTCAGCGAGCGCCGGCTGCGGGACGAAGGGCGCGACGCTGGAATCGCTCGGCGCGACCCTCGGCATCTCCAAGGAGCGGGTCCGCCAGATCGAGAACCGCGCGCTGGAGAAGCTGCGCGACGCGCTGCTGCGCGATCACCCCGACCGCGGCGCGTTCGTCTGATCGCGCGTCTAGAGGTCGTCGACGATCTTGAGCTTGCGTGCCCGGCGTCGAGCGGCGCGCCGGCGTCGAGATCGTTGAGCACGCGGAAGAGAGTCGCGCGGCCGGTCGACACCGTGCATGCGCCGCGCCAGCGATCGCCTCGGTATCGCCGGCGCGCGACCGTGACACGTGGATGTGCAGCGGCTTGGTAGGCTGGCGAGCTCGCTGGCCGACAGCATGCGGAAGCCGTCGACCGTCTCGGTCGCCGCCTTGATGAAGGCCGGCGTGACCGCCTCGTTGGCGAAGATGAAGCGGTAGGTGGCGTCGCCGCCGGTCTGGATGACGGCGATCGGAAGTGCCAGCCCTTGGCCTCGGCCGTGGCCGACGCCGCCTGCAGGCCGTTGACCGAGAAGCTCTGCACGCTCGCCTCGTCGAGGCCGTTGACCCAGCCCGACTTGAGGTAGTCGGCAAGATCGGTGCCGCGCGGCAAGGCCGACCGCGTCGAAGCGCAGCGCCGTGCCGTCGATGCCGGTCGCCAGCACCGCCTCGCTGGTGTTGTCGATGACGAAGCCCTCCGGCACCGTGAAGCCGATGCCGAGCCCGGGATGGACGAAGGTGCGGTCGCGCACGAAGCCCTGGCTGGGATCGTCGCCGAACACCATGCCGTCGATGCCGTCGAGGTAGCGGTCGCGGTCCGGCGTCGCCGACGCCGGGGGCGCCGAACTGCGCGCGCCGCCGCTTGGCGAAAGTCGACCCGCTCGCGGCGTCGAGGGATGGGTGGCGAGGAAGTCGGGCCGCTGATCCTGCATGCGTCGAGCGCGGCGCGAAGGTCGGCGTAGCGCTGCATGGCCGTCGAGGAAGCGCGCGGCGGCGAAGGGATCGTAGCCGGCGCGGCCGATGGTCTTGACGCCGATCGCGTCGGCCTCGAGCTCCTGCTGCTGCGAGAAGGCGGCGAGCGTCCGCTGGCTGGCGGCGAGCGCCAGCTGGCCGGCTGTCGTTGTTGTCGAGCACGTCGTTGACGACGCGGCTGACGACCAGCGCGTCGCGCGCCTTCTTCTGCGCGCTCGGCGGCGTGGTTGGCGGTGACATGCGCCATCTCGTGGGCGAGCACGGCGGCGACCTCGGAGGAATCGTTGGCGAGCGCCAGCAGGCCGCGCGTGACGTAGAGATAGCCGTCGGGCAGCGCGAAGGCGTTGACCGCCGGCGCGTTGAGGATGGTGATGCGGTAGGGCTGGTCGGGCCGGTCGGAGGCGGCGACGATCTTGCTGACGATGGGCACCAGCGTCTGCTCGACCTTGGCGTCGTGAAAGATGCCGCCATAGGCGGCGACGATGCGCGCATGTTCCTGGCTGTCGACTGGTGACAGTGGCGCCGGAGGCATCGGTGCCGTCGCCGAAAACAGCGGCGGTCGGCCCGCCCGTCCCGGTGAGCGCATTGCAGCCGGCGAGCGCCAGCCGCGGCAACCGCCACGGCAAACGGCGCCAGCAGCCGCCAGCGAAGCCGACCCCGCCGCATCTCAGCCCTGACCGTCCGCACCACCATTGCCGTCCAATACCTCGATTTCGGCCGGATCGCCCAGCCGGATCGCCGGGCCGCCGCTCTCCTCGATCACGCCGCGCACCCTGACCCGCCGCCCTTTCAGCCGGTCGACCGGCGCGGCAAGCCGCTCCGGCCATCGCCGGCGGCACCATGATGGTGAAATCGCGGCGATAGTCACGCCCGAAATCGAGGAAAATCATGCTTCTGCCGTGACCGACCGACCGCCACCCGGCCTTCGACCAGTTCATATAAGCCGCTTCGCTCGCCAAGCGAAGGATCGTTGGCGCGCCGGACGGCGAATTCGGGCATCGCCCACAAGCCCGCGCCCGGCCGCGCGGGCGGCGCTGCTCGGCGGCAAGAAGGCCGGAAAGGCATGGCTTTTCGCCCGGGAACAGCCGCACGCGGGCGAAGCCCCCGGCGAGCAGCGTTTCCGCCACGGATGCCCCGGCGGAAGGGTGAGCGCGGCATGGACGCCGGCCGTAGCGGTCCGGCCTCCGGCGGCCGACACGACGTGACCTTGCCGCCGCCGACCAGCCGTGCCAATGCGCGCGCGCGCCGCCTCGGCGAGCGACGTCGCGACATCGTCGCCCGGGCCGGCCTTCACCGCCTCGATGCCGGCGACATGGACCATCCGCCCATCGGCGAGCCGCAGCGTGTCGCCGTCGATGACCTCGGCGACGCTCAGCCGCTTCGCCGGCAATGCGGCATGGCAGGGATCCGCCGACGGTTCCGCGCCGCCGGCGGCCCGGCCGCCAGCACGAGCGCGGCCAGGCCCAGCGCCGCGACCGCCTGCCGCCGCTCCGTCCGCGACCATGAGCGGGAGATAACACGGCTGCCGCGACGGTTTCGCCCGGCCCGGCGCCTGTGCTAAACGGGCCGCACAGGGACCCCGTAGCTCAGCAGGATAGAGCATCAGATTCCTAATCTGAGGGTCGCGCGTTCGAATCGCGCCGGGGTCACCAATGAAATCAATGGATTAGCTATAGGCACCCAATCGGGGTTTGCGCGCAATAAGGAAAAATAGACGCTCGCCGCGAAACGATTTCAGGCTTCGCCCTTTGGGGATGTCAGCCGCGCAATCGCATCCTTGATCTCTTTGTCATCTTTCATCGCTTGGCCCAGCCGCTCCGCCAGTTCAACGAGGACTACTCTCACTGCGTGGGCAAGACCCAAGCACTCTTCGTCTGTCTGGTTGTGAAGTCCGCCGTTTAAGGCAGCATGAAGCAATGTGAGTGGGTTCTGCCCGTTGATCAGCAGCGCCTGAGGCAGGGCGTCCGTCACAAATTCCAGGGCTTTTGAAAACTGGTTCTCCGCCCAGTGATGCCAGACGCCGGCGGGTGCATCCGGGTCATCGCACAGCACGGCGAAGCTTCGCGTTCCCCCGGGTGCATCGCTCCAGCTCAGAGCCGGCGACACATCCTCCCCTTCGCAGGTGAAGCGGCGCGGGATTGCGGCCCCGTCCACGAACGCGGTCGATTTCAGCAGCATCGAATTGCTCCGATCGCTCGACGTCCCGGTCAGCCAAGCGAAAAGATGTTCCGCCTGCCTTGAGACGCATCAATTGGCGGGTCCTTTGCCGGCGCACATTCTGGCCGTGTAGCCGCCAATAAGGCAGCCCGAGATCACGGTCGGCGGCAGCGTCAGGATCGCGGCAGCGGCCGTGCTCTCAGGAAGTTGAAATCGCAGCCGAGTTCGGCCTGCAGCACCTCGTCGAAGTAGAGCTTTCGATAGCCACGGTCGGCGCCGGTGCGACCGGGGCGGCGACCACTTCCGCCTCGCCGTTCGAGTTCTGCGTCGTCGACGGCGAACGTCGAGGCGTCCTCTTTCGACGTCGAGGCTGATCGCGTCGCCGGAACGCAGAGAGCGCCAGCGGGCCGCCGATGGCGGCCTCCGGGGAAACGTGCAGAACGATGGAGCCGAATGCCGTACCGCTCATGCGGGCGTCGGATATGCGCACCATGTCCTTGACGCCGGCGGCGGCGAGCTTGCGCGGGATCGGGATATATCCGGCCTCCGGCATTCCGGGAGCGCCCTTCGGCCCGGCGTTCTGCAGCACCAGGATATCGTCCTCCCTGACGTCGAGGTCGGGATCGTCGAGGCGCTCCGCCATGTCGGCGAGCGAGTGTGAAGACGACCGCGCGGCCCTCGTGGCGAAGAAGGTCCGCGCTTGCGGCGGACTGCTTGATGATCGCACCGCCCGGACAGAGGTTGCCGCGCAGAAGTCTGATGCCGCCGCCCTTGTGGATCGGGGTTGGACAGCGGCCGGACAACGGTCCTGTTCGGCCAGGAGGCAGGCCAGCATCGCGTTCGGCGCCCAGCGTGCGTCCCGTCACGGTTAGGCAATCGCCGTCGACGAGATCGCCCATGCTCCCGCAGGACGGTCGGTCAGGCCGCCGGCGTCGAAGAGATCCTCCATGTAGTGTTGGCCGCTGGGCTTCAGGTCCACGAGCACCGGCGTCTCGCTGCCCAGCCGGTCGAGTTCCCCGAGATCGAGATCGAAGCCGAGCCGGCCGGCAATCGCGGCGAGATGGACGACGGCATTGGTCGATCCGCCGACGGCCTGCAGGACGCGGAGCGCGTTGCATCAAGCGCGGTCGGTCATGATCGTCGACGGGGTCAGGCCCTCCTCGGCCAATTCGACGGCACGACGGCCGGTCGCTTCGGCGTGGCGCAGCCTGTCGGCATGCACGGCGGGGATGGCGGCGCCACCCGGCAGCATCATGCCCATGGCCTCGGTGACGAGCGCCATGGTGCTCGCCGTTCCCATGACCATGCAGGTGCCGGGGCCCGGCGCCAGCTTGCCGCCGATCTCGTCGATCTCGCGACGGTCGATGCGGCCTGCGCGATACTCGCCCCACAGGCGGCGGCAGTCGGTGCAGGCGCCGAGCCGCTCGCCCTTGTGGTGGCCGGTGATCATCGGGCCGGTGACGGTCATGATCGCGGGCATGTCGGCGCTGGCGGCGGCCATCAGCAGGGCCGGCACGGTCTTGTCGCAGCCGCCGATCATGCACGACCGAATCCATCGGCTGCGCCCGGATCATCTCCTCCGCGTCCATGGCCATGAGGTTGCGCAGGAACATGCTCGTCGGGGAGGAGAAGGACTCGTGGATCGAGATGATCGGGAATTCGACCGGCAGGCCGCCGGCGAGCATGACGCCGCGCTTGATCGCGTCGATGAGGTCGGGCACGGTTCTGTGGCAGGCGTTGTAGCCGGAGAAGGTGTTGGTGATGCCGACGATCGGCCGCTCCAGCGCCTCGTCGGAATAGCCCATCGCCTTGATGAAGGCCTTCCGCAGAAACAGCGAAAACTCGGCGTCGCCATAGTTGGCGAGGCCCTTGCGCATGCCGGTTCTTGCATCGTCTGCCATCGCACGCCTGTAATGTCCGTTCGCGCCCTGCCACTGACAGCTATGACAAGCAGGTGACCATGTCCATGACCGCGCTTGCCTTTTCGCCTTGCGCGCGGTCTTTGTCGTCCGGGGTTGACGCCGCCAGCGTCGCCAAATTCGCCTTTCGCCGAATTGTGCGCAACGGAGTGTTTTCTTGCCACCAGACAGCCCCGCCACGCCATCCGGGACGCCGGAGCCAAGCACGACGGCCATGACCGCGGAGGAACGCGCGAAGACGCTCTTCTTCGAGGCTGCCGACCTGTTCGATGCCGGCCGCCATGCCGAGGCCGAGGCACTGCTGCGCCAGGTGCTGACCCTGGTGCCGGAGAGGAGTTCGGTGCTCGGCAATCTCGCCGCCGCCGTCTTCCGCCAGCAGAGATTCGACGAAGCGCTGGAGCTGGCGGCGCGCGCCACGACTCTCGACGAAAACAATACCAGCGCCCTGTTCATCCTCGCCTCGGCCCAGATAGAACTGGGCCACATCACGGATGCACTCGCCACATTCGATCGGCTCATCGCGCTGACGCCCGACGACCCGGATGCCTGGATCGGCCGCGCGCGGGCGTTCTGCGATCTTCTGCGCTGGCCAGAGGCGGTCGCCGCTTACGACCACATCCTGCGCATCGCCCCCGACTACGGACACATCGAGGGCCAACGCGTTTTCGCCCGACTGCAGATGGCCGACTGGAACGGCATCGAGGAAGAGGTAGCAGCGATCGTTTCCGACGTGCGCCGCGGTCTGCCGGTCTGCGCGCCGTTTCAGTTCGTTGCCATCTCGGACAATGCCGCCGACCAGCTCGCCTGCGCGCGCCTCTATGTGGCGGCGAAGCTGCCCGCCACCACTCCGCAATGGCGGGGCGAGCGCTACCGGCATGACCGCATCCGCCTCGCCTACGTCTCGGGCGACCTTCGCAACCACGCCCTCGCCTTTCTCACCGCCGGGCTGTTCGAACAGCACGACCGCAGCCGCTTCGAGACGATTGCCGTCTCGGTCGGCGAGGACGATGGCAGCGCCCTGCGCCGCACGCGGCTGCCGGCCGCCTTCGACCGCTTCATCGACATGCGCGAGCGCGCCGACGGCGACATCGCGGTCCTGATCCGCGAGCTGGAAGTCGACATCGCAATCGACCTCGCCGGACATACCGGCGCCAGCCGTGCTGCCGCCTTTGCGGCGCGGCCGGCCCCGGTACAGGTGAACTATCTCGGCTATCCGGCCACCATGGGCGCCCCCTATTACGACTACATCATCGCCGACCGCTTCGTCATTCCCGAGACGGATCGCGCCTGCTACGCCGAGAACCCGGTCTATCTGCCCGACACCTTCCAGGTGAACGACGATCGGCGGTCGTTGCCGCCACCGCCCACGCGGGCGCAAGCCGGCCTGCCACCGTCCGGATTCGTCTTCTCCTGCTTCAACGCCCCCTACAAGATCCGCCCGGACCTCTTCGACGTCTGGATGCGCCTGCTGGCCGGAACGCCCGGCAGCGTGCTGTGGCTGGTCGCCAACAGCAACACCCTGGCCGACAACCTCCGCCACGCGGCCGCGGACCGCGGCGTCGATCCGGCGCGGCTGATCTTCGCCGCTCGCATGGCGTACGACGACCACCTCGCCCGCTTCCAACTGGCGGATCTGTTCCTCGACACCCTGCCCTACAATGGGGGCGCCACCGCCAGCGACGCCCTGTGGTGCGGCGTGCCGGTGGTGACCTGCGCCGGCGGCGCCTTTGCCGCGCGCATGGCCGGCAGTCTGCTCCACGCCATCGGCCTGGCGGAACTGGCGACCGGCAACCTGGTGGATTATGAGGCTCTAGCGCTGAAGCTGGCGCACTCAGCGGACGTGATGGGAAACGTCAAGAAACGCCTGGCGTTAAATCGGACCGCGCGGCCACTCTTCGACACGAAACGGTTCACGCGCCACGTGGAAGCCGCCTATGTCGAGATGTGGCAACGGGTTCAGCGCGGCGATGGCCCCAGCCCGATCCGATTGACGGACTCGGGCGAATGACACGCCGCTAGCGGCGCTACAACGACGCAAACTTCGTGTAGCCGGGCGGCAGGTCTTTTCCGGTCCGCCGCGCTTCGTCCTCGATGATGCGCAACAGATTGAGCCTCGTTTGCTCGAAGTCGGGAATTGCTTCCCCCTCGGCCATGGCGACCCGCTCCAACCCGATGCCCCCGACCAGCGGCCCGCCGGGATCGTCGCCCATGGGGGCGATACCGATCTCGGCGATCTCGATATAGCCTTCTGGCGGGTACGTCACCGCGGCACCCGCAGCCGTGTCGGGCAAGGGGTAGTGCACACTGACCGTCGCCAACCGCGGAGAGAGCGGGTGACCGGACGGCGCGAAGAAACCCGATCCGTCGCCGGCAGCCTGCGCTTCGGCGATGGGACGCTCGAAGACCTGACCGGCATCGACGCGGTCAAGCCGATCGACCAGCGGCCGGAATTGCTCGGTCGAGACGAGCAGCATGCGCCGAGGATCGAGCTTCCGTTGGTCGACGAGAAAATCGAGGATGTCTGCGACAAGCACGGCCGGTTCGGCCGGGCCCGGACGATTGATTGCCAGGATCGTGAAGACCGCGAGCACGCCGGGCCGCGATCTCTTCGCGATATCGTCGATGCGAGCGGCGGTCTGCACCGTGACGGCCGGCACCGCCGCCGGCTCGGGCCGGGTGTCGTCATAGCGCAAGCCACCATTGAACGCGGCATCGGTCAGCATGCCGAGCGGCGGAACCTCGGCAAACCCCTTCCCGCCGTAAAAGCGAAGAGCATCATCGCGAACAGCCTCGGTCGGATCGCCAGCGGCGGCCGACGTCGCCCGCCCGCCCGCTGCCAGAGCGATGGCGCTCCCAACCGACAACTGCACCAGTCGCCTGCGAGTCAGATCCATTGGCACGCATGCCTCCCTCGCTTGGCAGCCGCGTTGGCGGCCGCCGCTACCGCCCCCGTCAATCAAACAGCCGCACCAACGCCGGCGGGATTATCTCAGATCCACGCCGAGCTTGGTCAGGGCGTCGCGACAGGGCGTCCCCAGCCTGTTGGCGTGAACCTGCAGGCAGAAAAGGACATTGCCATGACCAACCGGCAAGTTCGGGCAGAAGAGGCGAAAGTCGGTGGCGCACGAGCCAGCCGCGATCGCCATTTCCTGCCGGAATGTCAGCCTTGGTTCGCTCGCCGGGGCTGTCGTCGTTGCCGGAGCCGTCGCCGTCGGAGCCTTGGTCGTTCCGCCCTCGGTGGACGTTGCTTTGTCCTTGTCCGTATCGGTCGTCGCCGCCGGAGTGGTCGTGGCGGTCGCGGGCTCGACCGCTTCGACGGCGGACTTGCAGGCCGGCGACAGGCTGCCGACATTCTGCTCAAGGCAGATCAAGGCATCCATGCCGCCGGTCGGCACGCTGGAACAATGCGCGCGATAGTCACTGACGCAATTGGAGCGGATCGCCTGTTGTTGCGCAGGCGTCGGCGTCTGCGCAACGGCCGCACCAAGCGCAAGAAATGAAACGCCGATTGCCACGGACATGATCTTCGGTGAATAGCGCATCTGATGTCTCCCAGGACGAAGCGTGGAGAGGCAGAGAAAGAAACGAACAGGCCATGAGAAATATTGCCGTGCCGCAGATCACGGAGGCTGGCACGACAACGACGCCGCATCATTAACGTCGCCACGAAAGTTTACCGATATTTATGGCAATGGGGTGACTGAACATACGATCGCGAGTCAACGCGATCGCCGAAAAGAGGGATGGGATGGCGCAACAACAGTCCAATCAGTATCGCATCGCGGCGATCGGCGGCGACGGCATTGGCCCGGAGGTGGTGTCGGCGGCGATCGAGGTACTCGACGTGTTGGCCGCGGCGACGGGAACGTTCAGCCTCACCTGGACCGACCTCGACTGGAATTCGGCCCGTTACCTCAAGCTCGGCAAATACCTGCCCGACGACGCCCTCGACCAACTGCGGACGCACGACGCCATCCTGTTCGGCGCCGTTGGCAGCCAAGACGTCCCTGACCACATTTCACTGTGGGGCCTGCGTCTCGCCATCTGCCAGGGCCTCGACCAATACGCCAACGTCCGCCCGACACGTGTTCTCCCCGGCATCGACAGCCCGCTGCGGCATGCAGAGGGTCTCGACTGGGTGATCGTGCGCGAGAATTCCGAGGGCGAATATTCCGGCCAGGGCGGCCGTAGCCATCGCGGCCAGCCGCACGAGGTCGCCACCGAAACCTCGATCTTCACGCGCCGCGGCGTCGAGCGCATCCACCGCTTCGCCTTCGCACTCGCCCGCTCGCGCCCCGACAGGCATCTCACCCTCGTCACCAAGTCGAACGCCCAGCGCTTCGGCATGGTGCTGTGGGACGAGATCTTTCACGAGATCGCACGCGACTACCCCGACGTGCGCACCGACCGCGAGTTGGTCGACGCCATGACCATGCGCATGGTCAACCGGCCGGACAGCCTCGACACCATCGTCGCCACCAATCTCCATGCCGACATCCTCTCCGACCTCGCCGCCGCCCTCGCCGGCAGCGTCGGCATCGCACCGACCGCCAATCTCAACCCCGAGCGCGAGACGCCGTCGATGTTCGAGCCGATCCACGGCTCCGCCTTTGACCTCGTCGGCAAGGGCGTCGCCAACCCGATCGCCACGTTCTGGTCGAGCGTCATGATGCTGGACCATCTCGGCGAAGCGACCGCCGCCCGCCGCCTGATGACGGCGATCGAGGCGGTGACGCGCTTCGGCCCGCGCACGCCCGATCTCGGCGGCAAGGCAACCTCGGCGCAAGTGACGGCAGCCGTCTGCCGCGCGATCGAGAGCGCGGGAGGCTAACGCAAGAGGGGTGAGGCCCGCCCATCCGCGGCTGGTTCAATCCTGTCAGCAGACACGGATGAGCGCGCCCCGCCGCTTTTGACATTGCCGGCCCGATCCCTATTCTTGCGTCGCCGCCGATTGTCCGGGTCCCGGTTTTTCGCTTCGTTTCGGTGGTCCGTTCGCGCCGGGAATGAGCCCGGAACGTTGCTTCCCGCACGCTCGCCGGAGCGGCCCCGCGGGAATCGCCCTCAGGCGTCGTGGACGCGATGGAGGACCCGCAACACCGATCCAAGTCCCCGCCCGGGCCACGATACGGTTGTTGACCCGTTGCGCACGCGATACTCGGGTCGCACCAACGCGTTTGTGTTTTTGACTTCATCGGACGCCAAGCTATCTATCGCGCGGTCCGCCGCCGCTCCAGTGCGGCGTCGACCGCTGGTTCGGGCTTCGATCGCCTTCGACTGGAGACGAATTGACGATTGCCGCGACCGTTTGGGCACGCCCCCTTCCGGTCGTTCCGCCAACGGAGGGAATTATGAGAACCGCACTGAAGATTGCAGCCGCTGCCCTTGCGGCCGGCTTCGCCGCCGGCCCGGCGATGGCCGCCGGCAAGACTGTCGTCGTCGCCTCGAAGATCGACACTGAGGGCGGCCTGCTCGGCAACATGATCCTGCAGGTGCTGGATCACGCCGGCATTCCGACCGAGAACAAGATCCAGCTCGGGCCCACCAAGATCGTGCGTACCGCGCTCCTTTCCGGCGAGGTCGACATCTATCCGGAATACACCGGCAACGCCGGCTTCTTCTTCAACGTTTCGTCCGATCCGGCGTGGAAGAACCCGCAGAAGGCCTATGAAAAGGCCAAAGAGCTCGACATGGCCAACCACATCGTCTGGCTGCAGCCGGCGCCCGCCAACAACACCTGGGCAATCGCCGTGCGCAAGGACGTCGCCGAGGCCAATCATCTCAAGACCATGGAAGACTTCGGCAAGTGGGTCGCCGGCGGCGGCAAGGTGAAGCTCGCCGGCTCAGCCGAGTTCGTCGAGAGCGCCGCCGCCCTGCCCGCCTTCCAGCAAGCCTACGGTTTCACGCTCACCGGCAGCCAGCTTCTCGTTTTCTCCGGCGGCGACACCGCCGCCACCGAGAAGGCCGCCGCCGAGCAGACGTCCGGCGTCAACGCCGCGATGGCTTATGGCACCGACGGCCAGCTCGCCGCCCTCGGCCTCGTCGTGATGACCGACACCAAGGGCGTCCAGGCGGTCTATGAGCCGGCGCCGACGGTGCGCCAGGCGACGCTCGAAGAGTATCCCCAGATCAAGGATCTGCTCGATCCGGTGTTCAAGTCGCTGACCCTGGAAACGCTCCAGACGCTCAACTCGAAGATCGCGGTCGAGGGCGAGGACGCCAAGAAGGTCGCCATGGACTATCTGACCGAGAAGGGGTTCCTCAAATAGCCTCGACGGACGCCGACCGGGCGAACGGCCCGGCAAACCGAACGGATACGACCGATGCAAGCGAGAAGGTGGCCTTTAACCGGGTCACCTTTTTCCTTGTTGTCGTCGCACTGGCGAGTGTCCTTGGCCTCGGCTTCGTCGGTTTCTCGCCCAACCGGATCCTGACGCCCAAGGCGATTTCCCTGTGGGATGCCGACGCACTCCCCTATGCGGTGACCATCGCCGTCGGCCTTGTCCTGTTGCTCATCGGCGCGTTCTGGCGGGACCGCGAAAACGGCGAGCGGATCGCCCTCACTGGCGCCGTTGTTCTGCTCCTCGCCAATTTCGCCGGCGCCGGTGCCGCCGCCCACAATCTCATCGCGGCAACCGAGAGCAGCGCCGCGCGCGTCTCTCTCGGCGGCGCCTTCTGGCTGATTCTGGTCGCATCGTCGCTGGCAATCGCCGAGGCCATGCGACGGCTGAAGCTGAACGTGTGGCTTCAGGTTCTCTTCGCCGCGGCCGTTGTCGCCGTGCTGGCACTGCTTGCCGCCAACGGCTGGTTCAACGACCTCTCCATCATCCATGAATGGTCGATCCGCCGCGACGAATACAACGCCGCCCTCCTGCGCCACATCTATCTGGTGCTTTCGGCGCTCGCCCTGTCTCTCGCCATCGGCATGCCGCTCGGCATGCTGGCCTCTGGCCGGCCGGCCTATTCGGGCCGCATCTTCTCCGTTCTCAGCCTGATCCAGACCGTCCCTTCGATCGCCCTCTTCGGCCTCCTCATCGGACCGCTGACCGCATTGTCCGACTGGCTTCCGGCGCTGCGCACGATCGGCGTGCGCGGCATCGGCTTCACGCCGGCGCTGATCGCGCTTACCCTCTACGGACTGCTGCCGATCGCCCGCAACACCGAAGCCGGTCTCAAGAGCGTGCCGCCATCGGCAATCGACACGGCGCGCGGCATGGGCATGACGCCGTTCCAGATCATGACCTGGGTGTCGATTCCGCTGGCTCTGCCGGTTCTCATGGCGGGACTGCGGATTGTTACCGTGCAGCTGATCGGCCTGACCGTCGTCGCCGCCCTCATCGGTGCCGGCGGCTTCGGCAGCTTCGTGTTCATCGGCCTCGGTCAGACCGCGACCGACCTCGTCCTCCTCGGAGCGCTTTCGGCGATCCTGCTTGCCATCGTCGCCGACCTCCTTCTTCGCCTGCTCACTCTCGCCACGACGCGGGTCATAACCCCATGATTTCATTCGAGAACGTCACCAAGGCCTATCAGGGCCGCGCCGCCATCGACGATGCCTCGTTCATCGTCAAGAGCCACGAATTCTGCATCTTCCTGGGACCCTCGGGAGCCGGAAAGTCGACCGCGCTGCGCCTGGTCAATCGCCTGATCGCGCCCAACTCCGGCACCATCCGCATCGACGACGACGACATCGCGGCGCTCGACCCGGTCGTCCTTCGCCGGCGGCTCGGTTACGTCATCCAGTCGATCGGCCTCTTCCCGCACTGGACCGTCGCCGAGAACGTTGCCACGGTGCCGCGCCTACTCGGCTGGCCGAAGAAGCGCACCGACGAGCGCATCGACGAACTGCTCACCCTGGTCGAGCTCGACCCTGCCACGTTCCGCGACCGCCGCCCGCATGAGCTCTCCGGTGGCCAGCAACAGCGCATCGGTCTGGCGCGGGCGCTTGCCGGCGACCCCAACATCCTGCTCATGGACGAGCCCTTCGGCGCGCTCGACGCGGTCACCCGCGACACGCTGCAGGCCGAAATGGTCCGCATCCATGCCGCCACCGGCAAGACCATCCTGATGGTCACCCACGACATCGACGAGGCGATCCGCCTCGGCGACCGCATCGTCGTCCTCGAGGAGGGCAAGGTCGTCCAGAACGCGCCACCGGAGGAGCTGCTGGCTCAGCCGGCCAATGATTTCGTGCGCGCCCTCGTCGGCGGCGAGGCGGCAAGCCTGCGCCTGCTCAAGATCCGTCGCGTGCGCGACTGGCTGAGCCGCGACGGGACCGCCGCGGGACCGCCCATCGAGCCCGACGAGCATCTCGACACGGCGCTGGCGCGCATGCTGGGCAGCCGCAACGACGCGCTACCGGTGATCGACGCGTCAGGCAAGGCACACGGCACCATCGCCCTCAGCGACCTGGTGCGGAGACCGTCGTGAACGCGGCTACCCCAGCCCTCACCGCACTCAGGCGGCCGGGCCTGGTCCTGCCCACCGTGCTGCTGGTCGTGCTGGTGCTCGGCATGCCAGCGCTGCGTCCGCTGTTCCACGCCCTCTTTCCGGCGCTGGAACGGCCGATCTACACCCGCGCCAGTTTCCTGACCCTCACCCTCTGGCATATCGCGCTGGTGCTCGCCGCCACCGTCCCGGTCGTCGTCGCCGGCATCGCCGCCGGCGTCTTCGTTACCCGCGCGAGCGGCCGGGAGTTCGCTGGCATCCTCGACACCATCACCGCCATCGGTCAGACGTTTCCGCCGGCGGCGGTCCTCGCCATCGCCGTGCCGCTGGTCGGCTATGGCGCGCAACCTACCGTCGTCGCCCTCATCGCCTACGGCATCCTGCCGGTAGTCGACAACACCATCGCCGGCCTGCGCGGCGTGTCGCCGTCGGCGCTCGGCGCCGCCGAGGGCATGGGCTTCACGCCTTGGCAGAAGCTCATGTGGGTGGAGCTGCCACTCGCCGCCCCGGTCATCCTGGCCGGCATACGGACCTCGGTGATCATCAACATCGGCACCGCAGCGATCGGCTCGACCGTCGGTGCCCTCACCCTCGGCTCGCCGATCATCGAGGGCCTGTCGGGCTCGAACACCGCCTATGTCATTCAGGGAGCCGTCGTCGTCGGCCTGCTCGCCATCGCCACCGACCAGCTGTTCGCCGTCATCGACGAACGCCTGCGGCGGGCGACCGCGCGCCAGCCGTGATTAGTTTTTCGCTTGCGCCGTGCTGTGGCCGTAGACTGCCAGCACCTCGCGCACCACGCGCCGGTGGAAGCTCGGGTCCTTCTCGATATCGAAATGGTCGATGCCCTCATGGAGCTTGTCGACATCGATGTTTTCCAGGTGGCCATGGAAACCCCGGCCCGGCGACAATCGCTTTCCGATGCCGTCGCTGGGCGCGTAATAGTTGATCAGGCGACGGACGTTCGCCGGCACCGGCGCCGCCACCGTCGCATCGAAGGTGACGACCAGCGACACCGGGATATGCTTGCTGCCGAGTTCGGCCGCCATTGCGATGGCTGCGTCAGCGCCGAACGAATGCCCGATGATGACCACCGGAAGCGCCCTCTTGTCCTTGCGGTAGCGTGCCTCGATCTGAGCTGCGACACTGCCCCATCCAACATAGTTCAGCGCATTGGCCGGAACGCCGCGGGCCCTTAGCTCGCCAGCGAGCGTATCGAGCCCGGTCGAGAAAATGTTGCCGAGACCGAGGAACAGATAGACGCTTCCGTGTGGCTGTCGCTGGGCGGCGGCCAGTTCAGCGCTGTTTGCGGCGAAGGAGGCCACCGGGCGCATCACGACAACGGCAACGCCGAGCGCCAGCACCAGCGCCAGAACGCGGCCCCACCGTCCGCCTGTCACCGGCCAGTTCCCCATCACGCGATCCTCTTCGAATTCGCTCTCGCTCGGTCACGATACCGGCCCGGACAGACCGCACGAACAGGCTTCCGTCGGCCCGCAGTCGCCTCAATAGATCCATGGCACGATCCGGGCCGTCCGGCGCATATAGTCCCGATAGGCCTCGCCGAACGTCTCGATCATCACCTGTTCCTCGCGCGGCACCCGCAGGAAGAACAGGATGCCGATGCCGACCAGTCCGATGGGCCCGGCGATCCAGTTTTGCAGCAGCAGGAGTTGCGCCGCCGCCGACAGGATGAAGGACGAATACATCGGATGGCGCACATAAGCGTAGAGGCCGTCGGTGACCAGCACGTGACGGTCGCGCGTCTCCAGCGTGATCGACCAGTTGCGGCCGAGCTGCTTGTGAGTGAGGCGGAAGAGAACGAGGGCTAGCACGAGAACGACAAGGCCGAGCCATGCCTGTGCCGGGTTGAAACCGTAGTCGGCGAAGGCGGGCTGGCCGGTCAGGGCATAGATCGCCGGGGCAAGGAACTGGCCGATTGCCGCGACGACGAGCAGGACCCGATCGCGCGTCCCGCCGGCCGAACGGGCAACACCCAGCCGCTTCGCCTTTCTCTGGAAGGGGTAGCGGATCACGTACCAGGCGACGATGCCCAGCAGGAAGACGATCCTGGCAACGAGCGGGGTCATGCCGCAGGCACTAACCCAGGCTTGCGCGCGAAGGAAGGGGCTGGCCGCGGTGGACTTGCCCTCGGCGGTAATCCGTCGCATTACCGCCGCACTCGCGATTGAGACACATCACCCCATGCGTCGCCTTCTCCTGGTTCTGTCGGCCCTCTTGCCGGCCCTGTTGCTTTCCGCCTGCGGCAGCGCCGTTTCCGACTCCCTTGGCGGCCTTCTTGAAAAGCCCGATGCCGTGCAGCCGGGGACGGTCGATGCCGAGGCGGCCGTGCGGCTGATCTCCCAATATCGCGTCGACCATGGCCTCAAGCCCCTGAAGCTCGACCCGACCCTGATGAAGATCGCCGCCGATCACGCCCGGCGCATGGCTTCCATGGACCGCATGAGCCACACGCTGCCCGGCGAAGGCAGCTTCTCCCGTCGCATCGCTGCCGCCGGCTTCCAGGCCTCGATGGCGGCGGAGAACGTCGCCGCCGGCCAGAAATCGCTGGCCGAGGTGTTCGAGGCCTGGCGCAAATCGCCCGGGCACAACGCCAACATGCTGCTGCCCAACGTCTCGCTGATGGGAATCGCCCTCGCCATCCAGCCGAACGGCCGCTACCACACCTACTGGTCGCTCGATCTCGGCGAGCGCTTCGTGCCGCCCGCCGGCGGCCCCCCGACCGGCCCGGGTCCGGGACCCGGCCTCATGATCTTCGGTGGCTAGAGCCGTGTCCGGCGGTTACGCAGATCTGATCGCCGGTTTCCGCTGGTCGATTCCCCGCCGCTACAACATCGCCGTCGATTGCTGCGACCGCTGGGCGATCGCCGAGCCCGATCGCATCGCCCTGCTGCGCTACGCGCCCGGCAAGCCGCTCACCCCGACGACCTATGGCACACTCAAGCACCGGTCCGACCGTCTCGCCGGTGCGCTGCGCGAACGCGGTATCGCCGTCGGCGACAGGATCGCGCTTCTGCTGCCGCAATCGGTCGAGACCGTCGTCGCCCATCTTGCCGCCTACAAGCTCGGCGCCATTGCCGTCCCGCTCTCCGCCTTGTTCGGTGTCGACGCCCTGCGCTACCGCCTCGCCGCCTCCGGCGCCAAGGCCATGATCACCGACGCGATGGGGCTTGCCAAGTTGCCCCAAATCCGCGCCGACCTTCCCGACCTCGCCGTCGTCCTGTGTAGCGACGGACCGACGCACGACGCCGAAGGCCTGGCCGAGGTGATGGAGGGACACCATCGGCCGTTCGCTGTGCACGAGACCCGGGCCGACGACCCGGCGATGATGATCTTCACCTCGGGCACGACCGGCCCGCCGAAAGGCGCACTCCACGGCCATCGCGTGCTCGCCGGTCACCTCCCCGGCGTCGCCTTCACCCACGGCTTTCCGCCCCATCCCGACGACCGTCTGTGGACGCCGTCCGACTGGGCCTGGGCCGGCGGTCTGCTCAACGCCCTCCTACCGGCGCTCTCTTTCGGAGTGCCGGTCGTCTTCGGACCCTTCCGGCCCTTCGACCCGGAAGCAGCATTCGCCCTCATGGCCGAAGCCGAAGTCCGCAACGCCTTTCTGCCGCCGACCGCCTTGCGCATGATGCGCGGCGACGGCAATCCGCGCGGTCGCTTCCGCCTCGCGCTGCGTACTATCGGCGCGGCCGGCGAAAGTCTCGGGCGCGATACCTACGAGTGGGCCGCGCGCGATCTCGGGATTCCGGTCAACGAGTTCTACGGCCAGACCGAATGCAATTACGTGATCGGTTCCTCGGCTGCGCTCGGCGTCAGCCGTGCCGGCGCCATCGGCAAGCCGCTGCCCGGGCACGCCGTTGCCGTACTCGACAGCGACGGAACGCCGATTGACGCCGGCGAAACCGGCCAGATCGCCATCCGCCGGCCGGACCCGACCATGTTTCTCGGCTACTGGCAAAACGCGGCCGCGACAAACGAGAAGTTTATCGGCGACTGGATGGTGACCGGCGACCAGGGCATCGTCGACGATGACGGCTATATCCGCTTTGTCGGGCGCGACGACGACATCATCATCTCGGCCGGCTACCGCATCGGTCCGAGCGAGATCGAGGACTGCCTCCTCTCCCATCCGGCGGTGGCGATGGCGGCGGTGGTCGGCAAGCCCGACGCGCTGCGCACCGAGATCGTCAAGGCCTTCATCGTTCCGAAGCCGGACGTCGTCGCCTCCAACGCTCTCGTCACCGAGATCAAGACGTTCGTGCGTTCGCGTCTTTCCGCCGCCGAATACCCCCGCGAGATCGCCTTTGTCGACCACATCCCGCTCACCACCTCCGGCAAGGTGATCCGCCGCATCTTCCGCGATCAGGTGAGAAACGAAGAGATCGGTGGCTGACGCTCAGTGCAAGCGTTCGCGAAGACGACGCGCATGGGCGCGCGCCGCCAGGTGCGTCCTGGCGGATGCGAGAGCGATCCGATGAAGCGCCCTCCGGCGCGGCGGACCGAGCACGATACTGCCCATTTCCAGCCGTCCCGGCCACAAGCGGTCAATCATCGAATGATTGGCCGTCGCACAGGAATCGATGCGCTCGACGGCCGCGTCCGAGAAGAAATGGACCGGCGCCTCCAACATGATCTCGGCACCCGGCGAGAAACGGGCAAAGGCCTCGTCATAGGCGGTCTTCCAGGTGTAGGCGGTCGCCCCGCCGATCAGTCCGACGAGGACCGCGATAGGGCGATCGCCGACGCGAAGCGACTCGATACGCACTGCGCCGACCGCCGCCAGGTTCGAGATCGCCTCGCGGGCAAAGGCGGCGCTCGCGGGCGATGACGCCAGCGCCGTCCCGCGCCGCCCTTTCCAGCCGGCCATCTCAAGTGTCAGGAATTCCTCGAAGTGCACCCTCACCTGACCGGCCTCGACGATCGTCTCAACCGCGAGCGGGCCGAGATCGCTGAGGCGGCGCATCTGGCGCGCGAGTTCCTTGCGCCGACGTGTCGGCAACCCGGCCCGCAGAACCTTCGAGGCCGAGCCGCGGACCAGCATGGCGCGGCTATGAGCGTTGAGCACGGCAAGCGGACGTCCGTCACGCTCCGCGATCGCGCGAACCGCCGCCGCGACCGGACCGTCGATCATCATCTCAGGCAGGATCAGGCAGACGCCCGAGTCTGCCGGCGTCAGCCCGTCGATCAAGCGGGACAGGGCTGGCTCGGGATTTCCGCCTTCGACCAGCGGTTCGCCGAGTGGCGCGTATTTGTGGCTCCACAAACGGATGGCCGGCGCAATCTGGCCGAGGCGGGTTCGCGTGAAGGGCGCCACCGCCGCAAACGTTGTGCCGGACGGCGAACTCCACCACGGCAAGCTGCACCCGGCCCTTGCCGAGGCGAGCCATTGCGGGGATGGCGAATTCCGGCCGAAAGAAGGGATTGCCAGCCGTCAGACCCTGCGCCAGAGCCGTCCAACGATCGGCGATAGGACCGACCTCCTCGGGCAAAATGACGGCAAAGCCATCGTCGCGGCGCGGTCGATGTGCCGACGTGCCGGCAACCGCGAGACCGCTCGCGGCCATCGCCATCTCACCCCGCCTCTATCGCGCCGTGCGGCGGTTTGAACGCCGCCAGGATCGAGCAATTCATGCCGAGCCGGCCGAGGACGACGATGTAGAGAACCACCGTCTCGGCGGTGAGAGCGATCGTCGTCGCCGTCGCGGCGCCGAAAATGCCGAGCCGCGGAATGAGGAAGAAATTGAGCGAGACGTTGAGGAAGAAGGTCGCCGTATAGACTGCGGCAGTGATCCCCTGCTGACCGGCCATGATGAGCAGGGCTTCCGCCGGGCCGATCGAAGCCCGGAAGAGGAGCCCGATCGACAGGATCAGGAGGACGGCATAGCCCGCCACGAAGCTCGGTCCGAACAAAGACAGCAGCAGCTTGCCGGTGAGCGCGAGCAGCACCACCATCGCCAGCGACGGCCAGAAGGTCCAGTGCAAGGTATCGCGCACGAAGGCGGACAGCCGCGCACTGTCGCCGTTGGCGTAGTACTGCGAGAATCGCTGAGCGCTGCCCGCTCTCACCGAGAAATAGATGAAGTGGACGAGCGCCATCGTCTTGACCGCCGCGAAATAGACTGCGACCTGGTTGGGCTGCATGAGCCGGCCGACGATGAGGATGTCGACGTTGGTGAGGAGGTTGAAAAAGCCCTCGACCACGAAGATCGGCAGAGCAACCGTCACCCACACTAGCGGCGTGTAGTGCCGTGGTCCCGGCGGCACGACCTTGGCCAACCGCCGCTCGAGGCCGAAGAACTGGCCGATCGCTGTGACATAAGTCGCGGCGATCACCGACGCCATGGCGGTAACGGCGTCGGGTTTGGCGCCCGCCCACAGCGCCGCCGCCATGAACACCAGGATCAGGATCGGCCGCACGATGTAGGTCGGCCACAGGGCGAGGTCGGCCCAGTTGAACGAGCGCGACAACCCGTCCTGGACCTCGCCGACCGCCAGCATCGGCAGCGTCACCGCACCGAGATAGAGCGGCACCAGATAATAGCTCGACAGCGCATCCCCGAAAAAGTAGAGCCCGGCGGCGCCGACGACGGCGAAGAAGGTCGAAGCGACAAAGCCCTGCACACGGCTGCCGACGATCACACCGCGCAACAGCGCGCTCTCGCCGCGCTCGCTGTATTCGGGCACGAAGCGCAGCACTGCCGTCTGGATGCCGAGGCAGGCAACGCCGCCGAGGATCACCGCACCAACCCACACGACGACGAAAATGCCGTACTGGAAATCGCCGAGCCAGCGCGCCAGAGCGACCTGACTGATATAGGCGATCGCCGCGCTGACCACCCGTGTCACGAAAGCGAACAGGGCGATGCGTCTGGATACCGAACGGTCGTCAACGTCATACAGGATGGAGTCGAGGACCGCCGCCGGTTGCTTCAGTATCTCCCGCAGGCGGCCACCCGGCATCCGCTCGACGACAGCGACGAACGAAACGCGCACTGGGCCTCTCCGCATTATTCGACGGCACGCTATCCGAACCGGTCGCGTCGCACCACCCGCCTATGGGGATAGGACTCCACCAATGTATTGCCAATTAAAGAAAATCTGAGAATTCCGTAAAGGTTAATACAAGATTTCCGCCTCGGTGGCGGATGCCTCACAAACGCAGGCTGCCCGAGCAAATCAGCCGATAAAGCGCGGCGTCGAGTCGCACATAGGCATCCGTCCGCGGGTCATCGAAATAGATCGGATCGCGCACCGCCTCGGGGTCGAACCCTTCCGCGACAAGGTGAATTCTTGCGTTGCTTGAAAGTCGAGGTAGCATCGATCCGCTCCTGCAGTCGGACGAAGATTGGCCGCGCATGGGGCAGCAAATGCGCATGGACGTGCCGGCGGAGCACCGTCAGATCGAAGCCGTCTCCACCCACGACAGCCGCCATGCCGGCGCGCCCGTCATATCCCGCGATCGAGACGCCGTAGACATTGGCCTCTGCCACACCGGCGCAGGTATGGATGGTCTCGGCGACCTCGGACGTCGACACATTCTCGCCTTTCCAGCGATAGGTGTCGCCGATGCGATCAACGAAGAAATAGTACCCGCGCCGATCGCGCCGGACGAGATCGCCGCTGCGAAACCACATGTCGCCGGGAGCGAAGACGTTGCGCATGATCTTGCTCTCGGTGGCCGCCGGATCGGCGTAGCCGTCGAAGCGCTGGCCCGGCTTCAGCGGATTGAGTTCAATATGAGAGATGAGTTCGCCGACCTCCTCCGGCGCCGCGCGCAGGCAGAATCCGTTCGCGTCGCGGAGCGGCTGTTCCCGGTCGAGATCGAAGCGCACGACCTCCATCGGAAACACGAATCGCGCCCAGCGCGGGCAGCGGCCGATAGCGCCCGCAGTGTCGTCGAAATTGAAGAGAACGGCATTGCCCTCGGTCGCGGCGTAAAACTCGCGGATGTGCGGGATGGCAAAGCGCCGCTTGAACTCGGACCAGATGTCGGGCCTGAGCCCGTTGCCGCAGCACAAGCGAATGCGGTGACGACGCTCCTGCGGATGCGGCGGCGCATTGAGCAGATAGCGGCACAGTTCGCCGATATACTGGAACAACGTGCAATCGTGATCGACCACATCGTCCCAGAACCGGCTCGCCGAGAACTTCTCGGCAATCCACACCGACCCACCGACCAGCAGACAGGCGCCCGGCGCGCAGATGCCGCCGACCGTGTGGTACATGGGCAGGCAGTCATAAATGCGGTCGCTTGCGGTCGCTTTCATCACCGCCGAGAACGCTTCCATCGCCGCCATCACCCGGTAGTGGTTGATGGTGGCGGCCTTAGGCAACCCGGTAGTGCCGCTCGTATAGATGTACAGACAGCGGTCGTCATGGGTCAGCGCCGTGCACTCGCCAGGAGCCAGCGGCCCGTCGTCGAACTCTGCGACCGCATCGTTCATGGACGCCACGTCGGGGTCGCCTTCGCCGTGGCGCCACAGCGCCGGCGCACACGCCAGAAGGGGCGCGGCGGTGGCGTAGGTCGCCATCAAGTCGCCCGCGACGATGACGTGCTTCGGCCGCACAATGTCGACGCAATAGGCCAGCCCCCGGCCGGCGAGATTGATGTTGAGCAGCGCGGTGACCCCGCCCGCCCGCGCGATGCCCAGCCAGATCGCGAGAAACTCCGGCCGGTTCGGCATCATCAGGCACACGGTGTCGCCCTTGCGCACGCCGTGCTTCAGTGCCCAGCGGGCGTAGCCGTTGGCGCGTGCGTCGAGTTGCGCGAAGCTGAGGGTCTCATCGTCCGACAACAACGCGGGTCTGTCGCCGTATTTCGCCGCCAGCTCCCGGGCGACATCGGGCCAGACGCGGCTCCGGTTCCGCGCCAGCGGGACGACGCGCCGCAATGTGCGTCCGATCCCGGCGGTGAAAAGAAGATCGCTCCTGACGCGGCCAAGCCAGCTCATTGCGCCTGCCTGCTGACGCCTCCCTGTGCCGCGGGACTTCAGACCGAAACCCCGGAAGCGTAGCACCGCGCCGTCCAAGCGGCCACGTTCACCGCGATCAGCGGCCGTTGCGGGCCGAGAAGCCAGCGATCGACAGCGGGTTTTCCGTCATCGCTGCACGGTCGGGCGTGTCGATCTGCGGCTCGTTGAGATAGGCGTCGAGAAAGCTCTCGAAGCGCTGGCAATCGAGGTGAACGGCGCTGACGGCGAAGCGGATCGGCGGTCCACCCTGCAGGGCCGGGACGAGCAACGGCGGCCGCAGGAAGCCACCGATCCCCTCAACCACTGCCGCCTCGCCGTCGCCGGTTGAAACCAGGCCGCGCAGGCGAATCAGGTTGGGTCCTTGCCGGGCAGCCAGGAAATCGAGCAAGCGGTCGAGCGCATGCAGGGGGAGCGACTTGTTGCGGGTGACGGTGAAAGCCTGCACGACGCCCTCACCGCCCGCTTCCACCGGCGGCCCCAGCCAGCCATCGATATCGCCCGTCGCGGGATCGAAAGGGCCATGTCCGACCAGCGCACCCGGATCGACGGTGGCCGCGTCGACGACGACGCCGACGGGATTGATGCCGCCCAATTGGGTCGCGATGCCACCGAGATCGCCGTCTGCCTTGGAGACGGCGACAACATCCGCCATCGCCAGGAGGCGAGCGGGATCCTGACGGGCGACAAACGACGCCACGTCGGCGGCGGCCACTACCGCCACGATGCCATCGGGACGAAAGCGGAGCGACAGATACGGATGCCGGCCGATGCCGGCGAGGATCGCCGCCGGATCAGCCGCGGCGGCTGCTTCCACGACCACACGGCTAATCGCCGCAACGCGGCCATTATCGAGATCGCGCAGCAGCCGCTCGAGTGCCGCGACGAGTTCGCCGCGCACCGCACAGCAGATACAGCCGCTGCTGAGTGCGATGATCCCTTCATCGTCGGCGCGCTCGACCAGCCCGCCGGCGAGTTCGACAGCACCGAACTCGTTGAGGATGACGGCAGTGTTGGCGAACGCCGGATGTGCGAGGGCACGGTTGATCAGCGTCGTCTTGCCGGCGCGGAACGGGCCGGTGAAGACGGTCAGCGGAATCGGCTGCCTCGGCGAACGCACCACTATCAGGGGACGAGGTTGAGCGGCGGCTTGATCGCAATCGCCGTCGGCGAGGGTGGCGGCTCGGCGACGTAGGCGCGCGCGGCGCTTTCCACGGGCGGCCGCAGCCGCGGCATCGGCACCCTGATCGCCGGCGATCTCTGGCTGGCGACCGCACCCGGCATGGGGTCGGCGCGGCCAGTGTAGACCGGAACCGGAGCCATCACCTGGAAGCGCGGTTCCAGCACGGAGTCCGACCCCAGGCTGGCAAGAACCGGGTCTACCGCATCGCGCTTGACGTGTTTGCCGCAGACCTGATCATGCAGATTGGCGAGCGGCCCCACCTCCGACCCTGCTTCGAAGCTCGCAAGGGTCGGGCGGCCCGTCGCCCCGAAAAGGTTGCCGAAGCCCTGGTTCAGCAAAGCGGCAGCCAGTTCCGCGCGATCCTTCGACGAAGGCGCACCCAATATGACCACCATGAGTTGACGACCGAAACGATTGGCGGTCGCCACGATGTTGTAACCGGCGTCGCAGACGAAACCGGTCTTCATGCCGTTAGCGCCGTGATAGCGCTCGAGCAGCATGTTCTCGGAGCGCAGGATGTGCTTGCCGGCCCGGATCGCCGGAATGCGGAAAAGGTCGCGATACTCCGGGAAATCCGTCCACACCGCACGCGCCAGCACAGCAAGATCGCGCGCCGTCGTCGTCTGCTTGTCGTCGGGCAGTCCGTTGGGGTTGTCATAGTGGGTGGACAGCATGCCGAGCTGTTGCGCCTTGGCGTTCATCATGGCGACGAAGCCGCTTTCGCTGCCGCCGATGGTTTCCGCCACCGCCATGGCGATGTCGTTGGCCGACTTCACCAGGATCATCTTCAGCGCGTTGTCGACGTTGATGATGGTACCGACCCGATAGCCCATCTTCGCCGGCGCCTGCGCCAGAGCGTGGCTGGAAATCCTGATCGGTGAGGTCGGCTTCAGCCGGCCGGATTTCAGCGCCTCGAATGTCAGGTACGCCGTCATCAGCTTCGTCAACGACGCCGGCTGCCACAAATGATTCGCGTCGCGCGAGTCGAGCACGACCCCGGTATCCTCGTTCACCAGGATATAGGCCGGCCCCTCGGCGGCGCGCACCGGCCCCGCGAGCAGCAACGCGATCAAGGCGAAGAAACCGACCGTCAGACGCAACGCCCAGAGCCTCGACTGTGTTGCGGCGGCCGGAGCCGCGAGCGATTGAAGATCTCGTTCACCAACTCCTACCGACTTCTGCCGGCCTTGGCAAAGGACGCAGCTTGCCTTTTTTGGCGTCGATTGCCGGAAAAACCGGCAACCGGTTGACCATGCACCACGAATTCGCCCAATCACATCGCCGCCACGAGAAATCTGGCGCCAGGCTTGCAATCCCCCGGGCTTGCAACGGAGATCGCCCTCGCGAATGATCCGCCCGATGAACGCCCCCCAGCCCCTCGCTGGCGCACCACCCGCTCGCCGCGCCGCACCGGTATGGCCGCAGGCCGGCGTGCCGCTGCAACGTGCCCGCGGCATAGCGCGGCTGCGCGTCGGCGCCAGCGACGGGCAGACGCGGCTGATCGAAAACTACCAGTCCGGCTCGGCCAAGATCCGCTTCCCCCGTACTGGTGCGCGCGACCCATTCACCGCAGTC
This sequence comes from uncultured Alphaproteobacteria bacterium, assembly GCA_963781775.1. GTDB lineage: Bacteria > Pseudomonadota > Alphaproteobacteria > Rhizobiales > Kaistiaceae > CAVSRC01. The sequence continues at coordinate 311,257 of CAWAHE010000011.1, forward strand.
CTGATCAATACAGCGGGCGGCATCACTGGCGGTGATCGCTTCTCGTGGTCGGTCACCGTCGGCCCCAATGCCCTGGCAACCGTCACCGGCCAGGCGGCGGAACGCATCTATCGTCGTGTGGCCGGTCACGGGCGCATCGAGACGCGACTGACCGTGGCCGCCGGCGGCGCCCTCGCGTGGCTGCCACAGGAAACCATCCTGTTCGATCGGTCCGCCTTGCAGCGGACGCTCTCGGCCGACCTTGCGCCATCGTCGCGGCTGCTCGCGGTCGAATCGATCGTGCTCGGCCGCACTGCCATGGGCGAGGCCGCCCGCGACGTGATGTTCACCAACTCCTGGCGCATCCGCCGCGGCGGCCAACTGGTCTTCGCCGACGGCCTGCGCTTCGACGGCGACGGAAGCGCGATCCTCGCCGGCCGTGCCACCGGCAGCGGTGCCGTGGCGGTCGCGACCGTACTTCTTGTCGCGCCCGACGCCGAAACCGAGATCGATCGTGCACGCACGGCTCTCGCGCAATGCTCCGGCGAAGGCGGGGCCAGCGCCTGGAACGGCATGCTGATCGCCCGGCTGATCGCCCCCAGCGGGCAGGCGCTGCGCACCGACCTCATCCACCTGATCGAAACGCTGCGCGGCGGTGCAATGCCGCGCGTCTGGCATTGTTGAGGCAAAAATGAATCTGACACCGCGCGAAAAGGACAAGTTGATTGTGGCCATGGCCGCCACCGTGGCGCGGCGCCGGCTCGAGCGCGGCGTCAAACTCAACCATCCCGAGGCGGTGGCCCTGATCACCGACTTCGTCGTCGAAGGCGCCCGCGACGGCCGTTCCGTCGCCGACCTCATGGAAGCCGGCGCCCACATCATCACCCGCGATCAGGTCATGGAGGGCATCGCCGAGATGATCCACGACGTTCAGGTCGAGGCCACCTTCCCCGACGGCACCAAACTGGTGACCGTCCACCACCCCATTCGCTGAGGTTGTTCAGATGATCCCGGCGAAATCATCTCCGCCGAGGGCGAGATCGAGCTCAACGCCGGTCAGCCGGCGGTCACCGTCGAAGTTGCCAATTCCGGCGACCGGCCGATCCAGGTCGGCTCGCACTACCACTTTTACGAAACCAACGCCGCGCTCACCTTCGATCGCGACAAGACGCGCGGCCACCGGCTCGACATCCCGGCCGGCACCGCCGTCCGTTTCGAGCCCGGACAGACGCGGACGGTCACCCTCGTTCCCTATCGCGGCGAGCGCCTGATCTTCGGTTTCAACCAGAAGATCATGGGCAAGCTGTGAGCGACGTCCCGACAGCCAGCGACCGGCCCGGCCGGATGCCGGCCTCAGTTCGGCGGCGGCTCGCCCATGTAGAGGTAGACCGTGTAGCCTTCGACGCGCGCTGCGTAGATCGACTTCAGGTCGAAACGCCGCACCGTCGCGTTGATCGCGGCGACCAGAGCCCGGTTGCTGGCGATTGCGATCTGCAGTGGCGTCAGCGGCGTCGAACTGTGGAGCGCGCGCTTGGCCCAGATGTCGCGGTCGCTCCATGCTTCGACGTCGACCACGACAACTCGGTTGACCCGGTGCAGCGTCTGCAATTGGCGGACGGCCAAATCGTTGCCGGAGCCGGCCAGCGCCGGCAACGCCGCGAGCGCGTAGCAGCCGGCCGCTGCCAGCATGGCTCCCAATCTCGTCATTGCGGGCACCTTCGTCCGATCCGTCTTTCGATCGACAATATCGTACCCGGACGAACGTTGCTCCGGGTTCGCCTTCATCGCGGCAACTGTCTCGCGACAAGCTTCAGGAAAGGTTGACTCGTGCCCTACAGGATCTCCCGCGCCGCCTATGCCGACATGTTCGGCCCGACCACCGGCGACAAGGTCCGCCTCGCCGACACCGAGCTGGTCATCGAGGTCGAGAAGGACTTCACCATCTATGGCGAGGAGGTGAAGTTCGGCGGCGGCAAGGTCATCCGCGACGGCATGGGCCAGTCGCAGGTCGTCGCGCGGCCGAAGGCGCCGTCGACACCGTCATCACCAACGCGCTGATCGTCGACCACTGGGGCATCTACAAGGCCGACGTCGGCATCAAGGACGGCCGCATCGCCGGCATCGGCAAGGCCGGCAACCCGGACGTCCAGCCCGGCGTCGACATCGTCGATCGGCCCGGGCACCGAGGCCATCGCCGGCGAGGGCAAGATCCTCACCGCCGGCGGCATCGACGCGCACATCCATTTCATCGCGCCCCAGCAGATCGACGAGGCGCTGCATTCCGGCGTCACCACCATGCTCGGCGGCGGCACCGGCCCGGCGCACCGGCACCAACGCCACCACCTGCACGCCGGGCCCCTGGCACATCGGCCGCATGATCCAGGCCGCCGACGGCTTCCCGATGAACCTCGGCTTCGCCGGCAAGGGCAACGCCTCGCTGCCCGCCGGCGCTGGAGGAGCAGGTCGCGGCCGGCGCCATGCGGCCTGAAGCTGCACGAGGACTGGGGCACCACGCCGGCCGCGATCGACTGCTGCCTCGACGGTCGCCGACGACCACGACGTCCAGGTGATGATCCACACCGACACGCTGAACGAGATCGGGCTTCGTCGAGGACACCATCGCCGCGTTCAAGGGCCGCACGATCCACGCCTACCACACCGAGGGCGCCGGCGGCGGCCACGCGCCCGACATCATCAAGGTCTGCGGCCAGCCGAACGTGCTGCCGTCGCTCGACCAACCCGACGCGGCCCTACACGGTCAACACCCTCGACGAGCATCTCGACATGCTCATGGTCTGCCACCACCTCGACCCGACGATCCCCGAGGACGTGGCCTTCGCCGAGAGCCGCATCCGCAAGCGAGACCATCGCCGCCGAGGACATCCTGCACGACCTGGGCGCCTTCTCGCATGATCGCCTCGCGACAGCCAGGCCATGGGCCGCGTCGGCGAGGTGATCATCCGCACCTGGCAGACCGCCCACAAGATGAAGGTGCAGCGCGGGCGGCTGCCCGAGGAGACCGGCGACAACGACAACTTCCGCGTCAAGCGCTACATCGCCAAGTACACCATCAACCCGGCCATCGCCCACGGCATCGACGAGTGAGGTCGGCTCGATCGAGGTCGGCAAGCTCGCCGATCTGGTGCTGTGGTCGCCGGCCTTCTTCGGCGTCAAGCCGGAGCTGGTGCATCAAGGGCGGCACCATCGCCGCGGCGCAGATGGGCGACCCCAACGCCTCGATCCCGACGCCGCAGCCGGTCCACTACCGCCCGATGTTCGGCGCCTTCGGCAAGTCGATGACCGCCTCGGCGGTGACCTTCGTCAGCCGCGCCGCGCTCGACGCTCGGCATCGACGAGCAGCTCGGCACCGAGCGCACGCTGCTGCCGGTGCACAACACCGCGCGGCATCACCAAGGACTCGATGATCCACAACGCCGACCTGCCGACGATCGAGGTGGATCCGGAGACCTACGAGGTGCGCGCCGACGGCGAGCTGCTGACCTGCGCGCCGGCCGAGGTGCTGCCGATGGCGCAGCGCTATTTCCTGTTCTGATGCAGCCAGTCCGGCAGATCGCAGATCGAATCGAGCACAACGTCGGCGAGCGGCGCAAGATGGGCGGCGGCGCTGTTGCCGCTCGTGACGCCGATTGCAGCGGCGGCGCCGGCCGCCCGCGCCATGGCGAGATCGTGAACGTTGTCGCCGACGACGATGATGTCGCCGGGCGGCAATCCGACGTGAGCCGCAAAGGCCAGCACCATGTCGGGCGCCGGCTTCGCCCGCGCCACCGCGTCGTAGCCGAACACACCGGTCAGGAACCGGTCGAGGCCAAGCGCGGCAAGCGCCGCCTTGGCGGCAGCAGTTGCATCATTGGTGGCTACCCCCATGACGAACCGGTCGTCGGCCAGCGCGGCCAGCGTTTCCGGTACGCCGGGAAGCAGCACCGAGCATCGCGCGCCGCCCTCATGGAAGGTCCGGTCGATCCGCGCCACCATCGCCGCCAAAGCCTGGCCGTCGAGCGCCGGGAACCACAGCCGCGCGACGTCGGCGGCGGTCCCGGCGGCGATGACCGAACCGGCGCGGAAGGTTCCCGCCTCAGGGTCGAGGCCACCGGCGACCAGCATCGCCTGCGCCACCGCTTCGTCACCATCCGCCAACTCGAGCGCGAGACCGCCGAGGATCGGCGCCCACGTCGCCTCGAAGTCGATCAGCGTGCCATCCTTGTCGAAGAGAATGCCGTGCATCGTCTAAGGGTTCGTTCGCCGGGCCGGCCGGTGTTATCGTGCCTCCCGGACAATAGCCAGACGGCACCGCGATGATCCGCGCGACCCAAGTCATTCCCGCCGGCCAATGGTCCGGCGAACCGACCGACCATGTGGTGCTCGACTATGACCAGCGCCACCGCCGCCGCATGGCGATGACCGCCGCCGGCGGGCTCGAGTTCCTGCTCGACCTGGCGCAGGCGGTGCCGCTGCGCGACGGCGACGGGCTGGTCCTGGAGGACGGGCGCATCGTCGCCGTCAGCGCCGCGCTTGAGCCGCTTGTCGAGATCACGACCGCCGATGCGGCCGATCTGCTGCGCGTCGCCTGGCACCTCGGCAACCGCCACCTGCCGACCCAGCTGCTCGGCGACCGGCTGCGCATCCGCCGCGACCACGTCATCGAGGAGATGGTCGGCCGCCTCGGCGCAACCGTGACCGCGGTCATGGCGCCGTTCGACCCGGAGGGCGGCGCCTACGCCCAGCACGCAGCACGGCCACGCCACGAACATCACGGACAACCACCGCACTCGACCACGACGACCGGCTCGATGGCTGAGGCGCACGCCCTCGCCCCCGCCGCGGCACCATCGCTCGCGCCGCAGGGGCACGCGGAAGCCGTCGACTTGTCACCCGCGGCGCTCCGCAAGCTGCATGGTCTGGCTGTCGCCGGCCTTTCCGGTCGGCGGCTACTCCTACAGCCACGGCCTCGAATGGGCGATCGAGGACGGCACGGTGACGACGCGGCCAGCCTCGAAGCCTGGCTCGCCGATATCCTCCGCCATGGCGCCGGCCGCAACGACGCGATCCTGTTCCGCTCACGCCTGCGCGCGGCGCGAGGCAGGCGACCCCGAGCGGCTCGCAGGCCATCGCCGAACTCGCCGCCGCCTTCCAGCCCTCGCGGGAACGGCATCTGGAGGCCACCGCACAGGGCGCGCCTTCTCTTGCCGCCGTCACCGGCCGCCTGGCCGACCGCAGGCGTCGACGACTCGCAACCGCGGCGCTGTCCGCGAGACCGCCGCTCGCCTATCCCGTCGCGCGTCGGCATCTGCCGCCGCCGCCCACGACATCCCGCTGCAGCCGGCGCTCGCCGCCACGCTCAACGCCTTCGCCGCCAATCTCGTCTCGGCCGGCGTGCGCGCCATCCCCATCGGCCAGACCGACGGGCCAGCGGTCATCGCCGCGCTCGGCGCCGCTGTCGCCGACGTCGCCGCCGAGGCGCTGCAGACCGCGCCCGCTCGACGACCTCGGCGGCGCGGCGCTGCGCGCCGACATCGCCTCGATGAAACACGAAACCCAGTACACGAGGCTGTTCCGCTCATGACCTCCCTCCAACGGACCGCTGCGCGTCGGCGTCGGCGGGCCGGTCGGCTCCGGCAAGACCGCGCTGATGGACGCGCTCTGCAAGCGCCTGCGCGACAGCTACGACATCGCCGCGATCACCAACGACATCTACACCAAGGAGGACGCGCGAGTTCCTGACCGCGCTCCGGCGCGCTGGCGCCGGAGCGCATCCTCGGCGTCGAGACCGGCGGCTGCCCGCATACCGCCATCCGCGAGGACGCCTCGATCAACCTCGCCGCGGTCGCCGAGCTGCGCGCGCGCTTTCCCGGCCTCGATCTCGTGCTGATCGAATCCGGCGGCGACAATCTCGCCGCGACCTTCTCGCCGGAGCTCGCCGACATCACATCTACGTCATCGACGTCGCCGCCGGCGAGAAGATCCCGCGCAAGGGCGGCCCGGGCATCACCCGCTCCGACCTGCTCGTCATCAACAAGATCGATCTCGCCCCGCATGGTCGGCGCCTCGCTGGAGGTGATGGACCGCGACGCCAGAAAGATGCGCGGCAACCGGCCCGTTCGTCTTCACCAACATGCGTTCCGGCGAGGGCCTCGACGCGATCATCGCCTTCATCGAAAAGGCCGGCGGGCTGGCCACGACCGCCCCGGCCGCCTGACGCGCACCACCTCGCATTGCACCGCACAATCGGTCTATAGTCCGCTTCGTTCCGACGGAGTTCCGGAATGCCGATCGTCAACCGTTTCGCCGAATTCCAGGACGATATCGTCGCCTGGCGGCGCGATCTCCATCGCCACCCCGAGCTGTCTCTACGAGGTTCACCGCACGGCCGCGACGCGTGGCCGACAGGCTGCGCGAGTTCGGCGTCGACGAGGTGACGACCGGCATCGGGCGCACCGGCGTGGTCGGCGTCATCCGCGGCCGCAACAACGACAGCGGCAAGGTGATCGGCCTGCGCGCCGACATGGACGCGCTGCCGATCATCGAGACAGACCGGCAAGCCCTACGCCTCGAGCCATCCCGGGCATGATGCACGCCTGCGGCCATGACGGGCACACCGCCATGCTGCTCGGCGCCGCCCGCTACCTCGCCGAGACGCGCAACTTCGACGGCACCGCCATCGTCATCTTCCAGCCCGCCGAAGAAGGCGGCGGCGGCGGCAAGGCGATGGTCGAGGACGGCCTGATGGATCGCTGGGGCATCCAGCGAGGTCTACGGCATGCACAACATGCCCGGGCTGCGCTGTCGGCAAGTTCGCCACGCGGCCGGGCCCGATCATGGCCTCGACCGACGAGTTCACCATCGACGTCACCGGCCGCGGCGGCCACGCCGCCCGCCCGCACGAGACCATCGATCCGATCGTCGATCGGCGCCGCGCATCGTCAGGCGCTGCAGACGATCGTCGTCGCGCACCGTCGACCCGATCGATTCCGCCGTCGTTTCGGTGACGACGCTTCCACGCGGGCGACGCCTACAACGTCATCGCCGACACCGCCGAAGTCGCCGGCACGGTGCGCTACGCTCACAGGCGGAGGTCCGCGACCTCGCTCGAGAAGCGCATCCGCGAAATCGCCGCCAGCGATCGCCGCCGCGCACGGGGCGAGCGCCAGCGTCTACTACGACCGCAATTACCCGGTCACCCGCAACGATCCCGACGCCGCCAGCTTCGCCGCCGCCGTCGCCGGCGAGGTCGTCGGCGAGCCGCAATGCTCGACACCGACGCCTCGCCGCTGCTCGGCGGCGAGGATTTCTCCTACATGCTGGAGGCCCGGCCCGGCGCCTTCGATTTTCATCGGCAACGGCGACAGCGCCGGCCTGCACAATGCCACCTACGATTTCAACGACGAGATCATCCCGATCGGCTGTTCCTACTGGGCCCGGCTGGTCGAGACGGCGATGCCGGCCTGAGTTCGCGGGACTGGTTTCGGCAGTGGCAATGGTGTCCGTCTTGGCATTAGAGTGCGCCGCGATTTGCCACATTCCGGGAATCGAGCAATGGCCTTCGGCCTGACCCTGCCCAAGATTGCCCGCGATGGCTCCCTGTCGCTGATCGGACGGCTGTTCCGGGAGACCGGCCGCGAATTTATCTGGCGCTATGCGTGGGTGCTCGCCCTCGGCCTCATCACCGCCGGCACCACCGCCCTCAACGCCTGGCTGATCAAGGACATCGTCAACAAGGTGTTCTTCGATCGTCAGGCGGAAATGCTGTGGCTGCTCACCGCGGTCATCGTCACCAACGGCTTCGTGCGCGGCTACACCCTTTATGCCTCGGCGGTTGCGCTCGGACGCATCGGCAATGCCATTGTCGCGCGCGTGCAGAACCGGATTTTCAATCACGTGCTCAATCTGGGCATCGACTTCTTCAACCGCACGCCGTCGAGCCAGCTTGTCACGCGCATGTCGCAGAACGCTTCCGCCGCCCGCCAGGTAATCTCGACCGTCGTCACTTCGGCCGGCCGCGACTTCCTCTCCCTGGTCGGCCTGATCGGGGTCATGGTCGTCCAGAGCCCGCTCATGTCGCTGATCGTCCTGGTCGTCGGCCCGATCACCATCGTCGGCATCAACGGCCTGATCAAGCGCGTGCGCGGCGTCGCCCGTGCGCAGTTCTTCTCCACATCCCAGGTCGTCTCCGATATGCAGGAGACCGCCGCCGGCATTCGTATCGTCAAGGCCTTCAATCTGGAAGACATCATGCGCCGGCGCATGGCCGCCTCGGTCAAAGAGGTGCGCAAACGGGCCGACAAGATCGTGCGCATCGGCGCGCGCTCCAGCCCGCTGATGGAGGTAACCGGCGGCCTCGCCATCGCGCTGATCGTGCTGTGGGCGGGCTACCAGGCCATCTATTACAACGTACAGCCTGGCGCGCTGATGTCGTTCATCGCCGCCATCGCGCTCGCCTACGAACCAGCCAAGCGTCTCGCCCGCATGCAGATCACGCTGGAGACCGGCCTCGTCGGCGTCCGCCTCATGTATGAGTTGCTCGACGAACCGATCACCTTGAAGGCCAACGAAGACGGGCCCGACCTCAAGGTTTCCGCCGGCGAAGTCGTTTTCGACTCCGTCGATTTCTCCTATCGCGACGGCGCCGGCCTGTTCGCAGACGTCGACTTCGTCGCGCCCGGCGGCAAGACCACTGCCCTCGTCGGCCCCTCGGGCGGCGGCAAGAGCTCCATGATCGCACTGATCCAGCGCTTCTTCGACGTCGCCGGCGGCCGCATCCTCATCGATGGACAGGATATTTCCACCGTTCGCCTCGCCTCGCTCCGCGACCATATCGCGCTGGTCAGCCAGGAGACCGTGCTTTTCCACGACACCATCCGCGAAAACATCCGCTTCGGCCGCCCCGACGCCAGCGACGCCGAGATCGAGCGCGCCGCCCGCGACGCCCTCGCCCACGATTTCATCATGGCCACCGAAGATGGCTACGACACGCAGCTTGGCGACAACGCCATGCAGCTCTCTGGCGGCCAGCGCCAGCGCATCGCTATCGCCCGCGCCATGCTTCGCGACGCCCGCATCGTTCTGCTCGACGAGGCGACCTCTGCGCTCGACACCGAATCGGAACATCAGGTGCAGGTCGCCTTCGACCGCCTGACCAAGGACCGCACCACCATCGTGATCGCCCATCGCCTGTCGACCGTGCTCGGCGCCGACAAGATCTGTGTCCTGGTTGATGGCGAGATTGTCGAGGAAGGCCGCCACAGCGATTTGCTGGCCCGCGGCAAGTACTATGCCCGCCTCTATCACCTGCAATTCAAGCGGCACGAAGCTGCCGAAGCAGGCGAGGCGCCGGCGACCGCCATTCCGGCCGAATAGCTATGCGGATTTGGTGCCCCTGACCCGGGTCGAACGGGTACGCCCTTTCGGGCAACAGATTTTGAGTTAGTTTGAATTGCTTTTCAGGGCGTTTCAGTCAGTTGCATCGCGGCCAAATCGCCGTTGAGTTTCTTGCGTTTTCCGTTTCACGGCATTACATTTGGCAACAGGGTATTGCGGCACCTTGTATGCCAAGGCGTTGCCAAATCGGAGAACGGACATGGCGCGGCAGAAGATCACCGACCGTTGGCTTCGGTCGAAAAACGCCGAACCAGGCGAACTATTTTGACGTGAATTTTCGCGGGTTTGGTGTCCGCGTCAGTCCCAAGGGCCGCAAGACGTTGTTCTCGCCGCCCGCTTCTCTCCCTGGCGCCAATCCCACACGACGATCCCTTGGCGTCTATCCAAAAATGACCCTGGAGAAAGCCCGGCAGAAGGCACAGGACTGGAAAAGCCTCTCCGGACAAAGGACTCGACCCTAAAATTGAAGCGCGGCGTAAGGCAAACGCCGTCACCGTCGCAGACGTGCTGGACCGATTCGTGACCGATCATGTCCAGCAGCTCAAACCCAGAACCGCGCGCGAATATCGGCGCTTGATCGAAACGCTGCTGAAGCCGCGTCTCGGTCGTTTGCCTATCCGCGAGATTACGAGCAATGACGTTTCCGAAGCCTACCAAGCTTGGCGATCGAAGCCGACGCAGGCATCTTTCGCCGTTCGCGTTCTGTCGTCGGCAATGTCACTAGCCGAACAATGGAAGTTGCGCGGCGACGGCACGAATCCCTGTTGGATCTGTATGAAGGCGAGCCGGCGGCGCGAGTATTTATTTAGCGACGCCCAAGTCGCGCGACTTCTGCAGGCAATCGACGAGCTTGAAATGGCTAAGACGAGGAAGGGAAGAATTTCTCCATCTGTGGCGCTCGCCTTGCGGCTTCTGTTCGCTACAGGTTGCCGCGCGGATGAAATTCCGTCGCTTGAATGGTGCAATGTCGATTTCGAAGAAGGCGTTATGCGATGGGGGGATTTCGAGACCGGCTATTGGGAAAAGCCGATCACGGACGAAGTGCTGCCGCTGCTACAGGCCGCTCCCCGATTTAATGGGATTCCTTGGGTTTGTCCGTCGCCGAATTGAATAAAGATGCCCCTCGGGACGCTTGAGGCTGGATTTGAACGCGCCATGGCACTGGCAGGGGTCGAACCAAATACGAAGACGGTAGCTTGATTTTCATCAGACATTGGTTTTCCACCAAGACCTATACCGACGAGAGCGTTCCGCTCCCTCTTCAAATGAGCATCGTCGGGCACAAAGCCGTGGCAACCGCAATGAGATACACGCACGTCACGCGTGAAAAACTAAAAGAAGCCGGAGCAGGCGCTGCGAAGCGGCGAGGCGCAATGCTGGACGAAGCGCGCAAGAGCGGGAAGATCGTGCAATTGAGGCCCAAACTGTAGCGTGTCCAACGGCGATGAAACGCCATTGACGTTCGATTAAGGCGTTCGCGCTACCCTGACTGTGGCTTCATCCAAAAGCCCGCCAAAACATGTTCTCAATCGCCCTGCCCCGACCTTGACTGGTTGCGGCGGGGTATTTCCACACCAGAGGAAAGGAGTGCAATGAAACTACTGGCTCTGAGTGACCTTGCCGCCAAGGGAATTCCAGGAAGTCGAGTGACCATATGGCGCCACGTCCGCGAAGGGATTTTTCCGGCGCCCATTCAAGTTTCGCCGGGCCGAATCGCGTGGATTGAATCTGAGATTGATGCGTGGCTTGACGAGCGCGCCGCCAATCATCGCGTACAATACGCGCAACTAGCGGCCGCCTGATCCGCAAAGAAAACCCGGCGCTGGTAACGCCGGGCTGGGATTGATGACTGCCGATAATGTGAGATTTTATTCCTAGCCCGTTTCGAAATAGTTATCAGTGCCGGTTCTTCCCCGAAAGGACCGAGATGAACATCCACTATTACGAATATCGCCGACTGCCTTACGTGGCCGTCGCCACGGCCGGCGGATGCGAAGTTTTTGATCGCGACTACGATTCACTGGGCACGCTGCCGATATCGCCCGCCGCACTGCCCGGCGTCGCTGCGCCCGATGCGCGGCAACGATTTTATCTCTACGGCGACGCGAAGTCGCCGCGCTATGACCGGCAGACGCGGGCACGGCTATTCGCCTTGTTGGAACAGTTTCCCGCGCTCGCACAGAAGGTCGCGCGAGGCCACGAATGAATAGCGACGCCTTTCTAGACTTCGCCGAGAAGCACGGCTTTGCATTATTCCCGGTTGTCCCCAGCACGAAGAAGCCGGCGCTTGCCGGCGGCTGGGGCGACCTCGCAACGGACAATCGCCAGCAATGGGAGCAATGGATTGCCGACGGCCATGGCCTCGCGATCTACGCCAAGGCTTCGCACCTACTTATTGTCGACGTTGATGTGAAACACGTCGGCATTGAAGCAGCAGGGCCGGCATGGTGCGCCATGGCGGCTGAACTAGGTATCGATCCGGCGCGGCCTCATATGTATACGCCTTCGGGCGGTTGGCACTATTGGGTTCGCCTGCCGCCATCGCCGCCGCCTCTGCGTGGCGTGCTCTCGATCCCCGATTCCCAAGGGCACGAATTCGTTAGCATTCGCTATGTCGCCTATGGCGTGGCGCTCGCCCCCGGCTACACATTCCGCAACGAACCGCTGACGGATGCTTCGCCCAATCTAGTGGCGCGAATGCAATCGAAGCCGGACGCCACCGTTGTGCCGCACAGTCACGGTGCGGGCCTGGGCGATTGCGACTTCAAAGAAATCGAGGCGCAGATTAACGCCCTGCTTCCGACCGGCTACTTCGACGGCGAGACCAAATGGTTGCATTCTGTTTGGGCAATCCGGCGAAGTTTCGGCGACGCTGGATGGCCGCTCGCGGAGCGGATCAGCTACGCCGATTACAAGGAACGATTGGCTAGGGATTGGGCGCGGGAGGATCCGAATAAAAACGGACCTTCCGCCGCAATGTTTGAGGGGCCAGCCCGTCGAGCCGGGTGGAGCAAATCGGAAATGTTCGCACCGGCATTGGCGAGCGTGGCGCATAAAATATCGGCCACCCCGTTTGTGTGGGTCGATCCGGCGACAATTCCGCAGCGCGGTTGGATTTACGGCAACGCGATCATTCGCAAGCATCTTTCCGTCACCGTCGCGACGGCAGGTACAGGCAAGTCGACCAAAAAAATAACGGACGCGCTCGCGATGGCGAGCGGACGCACCTTGTTACACGATAAGCCGCACGGGAAATTCCGCGTTTGGCTGTGGAACGGTGAAGACCCGTATGATGAGCTGCAGCGTCGCATCGCCGCCGCAGCACTTCATCACAAATTGGCGACGGAGGATTTCGCCGAACGGCTTTTCGTCGACTCCGGTCGGCGATATGGAAATTCGACTCGCCCACCTGGACGACAAGAAGGCGACAATCGCGGTGCCGGTCGTCGACGACTTGATAAAGACTATTCGGCGAACCATATCGATGTGGTGGTCATCGATCCGTTCGTTTCGTCACATTCGGTCGGCGAAAACGACAATAACGCTATCGACCTCGTTACGAAGATGTGGGCAAAAATCGCGGATGCGACCGATTGCGCCGTTGATCTGGTGCATCATCCTCGCAAGACCGGCGGCGATGCGATCGACGCGGAGGATGCGCGCGGCGCCAGTGCTCTTATTGCTACCGCGCGAATTGCCGAGACGCTGAACGTGATGACCGCAGAAGAGGCGACGAAGGCGGGCATCGAAAATCGCTTCCCTTATGTCCGTGTTGATAATGCCAAGGCCAATCTCGCGCCACGCGAAGACCGAGCGCGCTGGCTCAAGATCGAAAACATTCCGCTCGGCAACGGGTGGCTTGGCTGGTGGTGACCGCGTGGCGTCATGGTCCGGTGGCAATGGCCGGATGCCATGGACGGGATTACCACGAACGACGTGGCGGCCGCCAGGCGGCTGTGGCGGGCGGGACGTGGCGGAGAGTGCCAAGCGAAGGATTGGGTCGGCAAGCCCGTGGCGGAAGCCCTGGACCTTGATCTGAATGAACCATCGGCAAGAACAAAAGTGCGCGGCTTGGTCCGGCGGTGGCTCGCCACGGGCGCGTTGATTACGGCCACCGGCAAAAGACGATAAACGGAACCCCCGGCTATTCGTGAAGGTGGGGCAGGCGGTGCAACTTCCACCGCCACCGGCTTGACATTATCCCCGCCCCACCACCCTGCCACCCCTATAAAGGGGTGTGGCAGGTGTGGCAGTGGGGCAATGGGGGTTTTGCGCGCTGCCACACCACCTCCAAAACACTGGTGTGGCAGGGTGTGGCAGTGGGGCACTTCGCTACTGGCAACTGCTATTTCAAGGAAACCAGGAGCGTCCTAATCCGCGCGGCTTTCAGCGACCTATTGCGCTTGGATTTAAAGCGAACAACTAATTTCGAATTTGTCGTCTGATGCCTGATATGCGCGGAATGTCGCCATTTGTGCAGGTGTTCATAATCGACTAAGCTACTTGGCATATACTTGGCAACAGTTGACATGATTTCGCGCCAAATTTTCGCACATGGAGTTTTGTGAGTTGGCCTGGACGTAGATGCGCCTGTTGCTTGCACCCTGAAAGGTGGCGCATCGAACTGCTCCGGGCCGGTGGCGCGTCGCTCGACTCGCTCGCCGAAAAATTCGGCATTAGCCGCGACAGCATCGCACGCCACTGGCACAACCATGTCTCGGCTGAAGCCAAGGCCGGCTATCTCGCCGGGCCGGCACAAATGGACGCACTGGCGACCAGGGCAGCCGACGAAGCCGATAGCGTTCTCGACTATTTGCGTATCGTCCGCACGTCGCTGATGTCGTCATTGGCAGCCTGTAGTGAGGCAGGCGACGCTCGCGGCGTTGCCCTGGTCGCCGGCACTCTCATTGCGACACTGGAACGGATAGGTCGCCTGACCGGGCAAATCGCGGCCATCGCCGGCACCACGAATAACTTCAACATCGCCCTAATCAATTCGCCCGCCTTCGCACAGGTGCAGGTGGAAATCCTTCGCGCCCTGGCGCCCTACGCGAACGCGCGCATGGCGGTAGTCGACGCGCTGCGCCGGCTAGACAGCGATACAGCCGATACGAAGATGATTGAAGCGCGCGTCCAGCCGCCGCCGTCCAAAACGTTACCGCCGCCGCCATGTTGATGAAGTCGAATAGCATCGCTGGCACACTCGCGGACGCCCTTGCAGACGGTGGGTGGCGGTCAAAGGCGAGGCCGTCACAGTTACCGCCCCCTGGCGATTGGAACGGCTGGCTGGTCATGGCCGGTCGCGGCTGGGGCAAGAATTTTACGGGCGCAGGCTGGGTTAGCGAGCTAGTCGAGATCGGCGCCGCCGGACGCGTTGCACTTATCGCGGCTACGGCGGCCGATGCGCGCGACGTGATGGTGGAAGGGGAGTCGGGGATTCTCGCCACCGCACCGGCATGGAATCGGCCGATCTATGAGCCATCAAAGCGTCGTTTAAGCTGGTCGAATGGTGCGATAGCCACGACCTATTCGAGCGAGGAAGCCGACCGCTTGCGCGGCCCTCAACATGACACGGCATGGTGCGACGAACTCGGCGCTTGGAACGAGCCTCAATCAACGTGGGATATGCTGCAATTCGGCCTTCGCCTGGGTAAACATCCGCGTTGGCTTGTCACTACAACGCCGCGACCAATCAAGATTTTAAAGGCATTGCTTGCCCGTGAAGGCCGCGACGTAGTTGTGACGCGGGGCAACACGTTTGAGAACGAGGCAAACTTGGCGCCGACGTTCTTAGCCGCGTTGCGCGATCGATATGAAGGCACGCGGCTAGGCCGGCAGGAAATCAACGCCGAACTTCTGAGCGACACACCCGGCGCATTGTGGTCTCTCACCTGGTTGGATCGTGATCGCGTCGCCCAGGCGCCGGCCGAATTGAAGCGCGTTGTGGTCAGTGTCGATCCGGCGGTTTCGAACAATGCGGGTTCGGACGAAACGGGCATTATCGTCGCTGGCATCGGTGGCAATGACCACTATTACATTTTGGAGGATCTGTCCGGCCGATTTGCACCGCACGACTGGGCGAAAGTCGCGGTCGCAGCTTATCATCGCCATAAGGCCGATCGGATTATTGGCGAGAAAAATCAAGGCGGCGACTTGATCGAAAGCACCATCCGCACGGGCGATCCCAACGTCGCCTTCCGGAGCGTTCATGCCACCCGTGCGAAGGCAGTTCGCGCCGAACCGATTAGCGCCCTTTATGAGCAAGGACGATGCCACCACGTCGGCACGTTGCCGACTTTGGAAGATCAAATGTGCAATTTTTCCTCCGACTTCGACCGCTCACGCGCGGGCTACTCGCCGGATCGTGTCGACAGTTTGGTTTGGGGACTAACCGAATTAAGCGGGCAAGTCGCGGCGCCGTTTGTATGGGTGGTCGGCGACAAGGCGATCAACCAAGATGGCGAGGACGTGACGGCGCGCTAGACTTTCGTCGTCTTGGGCGAGTGTGCCGCGCGACCGTATCCTCGACTTCCTTGTCTGGATTAAATCCAACACTTGGTGCCCGCGCCTGACGGCGGCGATGATTTTGTCGGGATCGGCGGTCCAGGTGAAGGGTTTGGGCATTTGATTGGTGTCCTCGACAAAGCGGTTGATGGCGACCTGGAGATCGACGACGGATCGGAAGACGCCGCGCTTCAATCGTCGCTTCGACAGCTTGGCGAAGAAGCCCTCGACCGCGTTGAGCCACGAGCACGAGGTCGGCACGAAGTGGAAGGTGAAGCGTTCATGCCGGCCGAGCCACTGGCGCACCTTGGGGTGCTTATGGGCGGCGTAGTTGTCGAGGACGACGTGGATCAGCTTGCCGGCCGGCACCTCGGCCTCGATGGCGTTGAGGAAGCGGATGAACTCCTGGTGGCGGTGGCGCTGCATGTTGCGGCCGATGACGGTGCCGTCGAGCACGTTGAGAGCGGCGAACAGTGTGGTGGTGCCGTTTCGCTTGTAATCATGCGTCATGGTGCCGGCACGCCCCTTCTTCAGCGGCAGGCCAGGCTGGGTACGGTCGAGGGCCTGGATCTGGCCCTACGTCCTGCCGGACGCATCCGCCGAAGCGGATTCTGTGATCTCTATTCCGGGTTGCTCCTTTTTCCTTACGCTGGTGCTGCTTCGTCCGCGGCATCCCTGCTCCAGCGGAACGGCGTGCCGTCGATCCACATCCGATGCATGATCACCGCAAGCCGTCTTGCCACAGCGACCTGGGCGCGGACCTTGCCGCGCCGACGGGCGACCTCGATGCCCCAGCGCTTCAGCCAGCTCCAGCGCTGAACTCGCGTCAGCAGGACGTTGGCGGCCTCGCAGAGCAGCGCGCGGACATCCGGTCGCCGCATCGGGTGATGCCGCCGTTGCGGTCCGTCTCGCCGGAGGCGTACTTCCTCGGCGTCAGCCCGAAGTGGGCACCTACAAGCGAAGACTTGGCGAAGCGGGTCGGGTCCTCCACCGCCGTTCGAAAGGCAAGTGCCGTCACCGGACCGACACCGGGGACGCTCACCAGGAGCCGACAAACGGGATCAGCCTTCACTGCGGCCAGCACCATCCGGTGCAGACAATCGAGCCTTTCGACGACCTCACGACGAACCGACAGGATCGCACCGACAACCCGTTCGAGAATCCGGTCGCCCTCGACCAACTCGCGCACCCTCTGATCCAGCCGCCCCGGGTCGACCTTGCCGACCTTCAAACCGAAGGCCTTCAGGATGCCGCGCAGGTGGTTGTCGTACTCCATACATCACCCGACACCGGACCAGCATCTCGCGGCTCCGCAGAAGAGCCCGCAGCTTGTGCGTTGCCTGGCTCTTGACGTGAACCGCACGGTACCAGCCAGCATGCAGAGCCCAGGCAATATTGCGGGCATCGATCCGGTCGGTCTTCACCGGCATGGCGCTCGTCGCCGCCTTCAGGTGCCGCGCGTCGAGGCAGACCACAGGCAAACCTGCTGCCGCCAGACCGTCGTACATCGCCGGCCCCAGCGAACCGGCCTCGATCCCAACCCGCTCAAACTCGACCGCCGTCTGCTCGAGCCACGCAGCGATCGTCTCCGGCTCAGATCCGACGCGGCCTTCCTTCACCACCCTGCGCCGCTCGTCGACGACGCAGATCGACGTCTCCTTCAACGACACGTCCAGACCGGCATAGTGCTTCATGGCGTCCTCCATCGGGTTGCTGCCTGCCAGACCGGAGAGATTCGATCTGCCTCAACCTGGAGGATTACCCCGCCACACCGTCAGCGGCGCCGCGGTTGAGCCAAACAGCCCGATTGCTCCATCTCTGAAAATCAGCAGATTTTTCGACGTTTTTGCGGCGACTATCGATATGTCACCGGCGCATCAGGGAGCCAGTCGAAGTACATTTTTTCCGGCGACGCATCACCAAAACCGGTTAGTCGCCATCCATGGTAGCTTCCGTTGATGAGCCGGCCTTGCGCCCGTACTATCCGGCGGCAAATCGACGGCCTCAGTCCACCCGCGCGTGCTGATCTCCTAGGACGCCGGTGGCAGCGATAACGCCATTAGAGCGGAGCCATGAGATCTCGTCCGCAGAGTAGCCAGCTTCCTTGAGAATCGCGTCCGAATGTTCGCCCAGCAACGGTGCAGCGCTACGGACCGCGCCGGGGTTCTGCGACAGCTTGACTGGCAAGCCGGCCATCCGCACGACACCAGCCGTGGGGTGCTCGACACAACTTACCATGTCACGGGCAAGCACTTGGGGATCGACGACCACTTTGTCGATTGAATTCACCGCTGTGCAGGGCACACCTTCCGCCGAAAGCAACTCAATCCATTCGGCGACAGAGCGGGTTCGGAATGCCTCCTGCAGCATCGGGACCAACTCCTCGCGCAGCGCTGCGCGGTCGGCCGACGTCTGGTAGCGCGGATCATCAAGCCATTCGGCCCGCCCAATGGCCCGGCATACCCCTTGCCACATGCGGTCGGTGAAGGCGGCAACCACCACCCAGTCGTCAGAAGCTTCAAACGCACGGTATGCGACGGAGAGTTGCATGGCAGTGCCGCGACGGACGGGCGGACGACCAGTCGCGAAGAAATAAGTCAGATGATAGGAGAGCATTGATATCTGCCCCTCCAGAAGAGAGGTGTCGACCCGTTGGCCAAGTCCGGTGCGATGGCGCGCTTCCACCGCCATCAGAATGCCGATCGTGCCGTACAGGGCACCGCCGATATCCGCGACCGATATGCCGGCCTTCACCGGTCCTCGCCCTTCTTCGCCGGTAACGCTCATGTTGCCCGCGAAAGCCTGCATGAAGACATCGTTGGCGCGGTCCTCGGCGCGAGGCCCATTCGTTCCAAAGCCGCTAATACTGCAATAGATCAGCCGTGGATTGATGGCTCGCAGTGCTTCGTACCCGAGGCCTAGCTTGTCGAGCGCTCCGACGCGAAAATTGTCGATAACGACATCGGCGTTCGCTGCCAGTCGCTTGACGATCTCGACGCCTTCCCGGCTCTTCATATCTATTTCGAGACTGCGCTTGTTCCGGTTGGCGGCGGCGAAGTAGTGAGAAACACCTCCCGCGAAGAATGGTGCCCAACCGCAACTCTCGTCGCCTTTCCCAATGCGCTCGATCTTGATGACGTCGGCACCGTAATCAGCAAGCATCATGGCGCAGAACGGCCCCGCCATGGCGACGCCGATTTCAATGACCTTCAGCCCGACGAGCGGTGTGGTTTCGTCCTTCGTCTGCATTTTTGGTCCGCTTCCGGTTCAGGCAGCGTCGACGGTTAGACCGCGACAACAGTATTCTCGAGAACGCCGATGCCGCCGATATGGCACGTCATTACGTCGCCGTGGGCAAGAAAGCGGCGTGGGTCCATCGCGTAGCCAACGCCTGACGGAGTGCCAGTAGCGATGATGTCGCCCGCTTCAAGTGTGAGTCCCGCGGACAGCGAGGTAACGATCTCGGGAATGGTGAAAATCATGTCGGCCGTGGATGCGTTCTGCCGGAACTCACCGTTGACCGACATAGCAATCGACAGGTCGTGCGGATTGCTGATCGCCGACTTGTGCACGATCCACGGTCCAAGAGGACAACTCCCATCGAGCGCCTTGCCCTTGAACCATTGGTCATGGCGACGCTGAAGGTCCCGTGCCGTTACGTCATTGATGATCGTATAGCCGAAGACGTAGTCGTAGGCATTCTCAGCTGGGATATCCCGCCCGCTGCGACCGATGACGACACCGAGCTCAACTTCGTAATCGAGTCGTCGCGTCACCTTCTCGTCGAGCCTGACGGGCGCACCCGGACCGACGACAGCAGTCGGCGGTTTCGTGAAGAACTGGGGAAAGGTTGGCACTTCAGTTTGCTTCTCGCGTGAGCGGTTGTCCTCTGAAATATGCTCAGCATAGTTCCGGCCGACGCAAAAAATGTTCTTCGCAGGCTTCGGGATCGGCGCAAGGATCTGGACCGCATCCGCAGCGACCACCCCCAGCCAGAGCCGAACGCTCTCCTAACGCCGCCTTGACGATCACCTCGATCGTCTCAGGGCCAAGCGCGATGATGTCGGCCAGACTAGGGCCGTCGCGCTGGGTCGCACTGCGTGCGGTCGAGAACAATTCAATGCCGGCCTGTGTTGCCAGCCACGCAAGGTCGACGATGGTGGAGTTCATCGATCCATGCTACGGGTGTTGCCTTGTCGCGCCAGGTTGCCGTTCCGAAACGCATCTCGCTCCTCCGTGACGCGACTACTTGCAGCGAGCCTGCGCCAACGGGCAACAAGCGAATGTCTGGGAAAGCGCTTTCGGGACGCGATTTCACAATCGTGAAATAATCTACCCTTCTAGATTTTTTCATATATGTGAAAATTCAACTGCCTAGCGGATGGTAGTGCCGCTGCCGCGGTGCAAACAAACACCAGTGAAAACGGAAGAGGCCCTCATGGCAGCGGTCGTCAAATCAGCGCAGCGAGTAATCGAGGTCTTCGAGTTCTTTGCGGAACGGCGATCGCCGGCCACGCTGACCGAGGTTTCACGCGGATTGGGCTATCCGCCGTCGAGCACTTCCGCCCTGCTAAAGAGCCTGCAGCATCTGGGATATCTCGACTATGACCACGGCGACCGCACTTTCGTGCCGACCCTGCGAGCGGCCCTGCTCGGCATTTGGGTAAATGACAGGCTGATCGCCGACGGTACGATCCTGAGACTCATGCATACGCTTTGCGATCGGATTGGTGATACAGTCGTTCTCGGAGCGCAAAGTGAACTCAGCGTGCAGTACATCCACGTCGTACGTTCATTGCGCCGGCGCCGGCCACCCCAGGTCATGACCGGCCATTTGCGGCCCCTGCTCACCTCGGCCGTCGGTCAAGTGATCCTAAGCACGAAAAGCGACGCCGAAATCGTAGCCCTCGCGCGCCGAATCAACGCGGAGGAACAGGACTCGCAATTACGGGTCAAGCCGAGCGAGGTTCTGGCCAGTGTCGATCGCTTCCGGCGGGAAGGATATGCCCATACCGAGGGCATGTTCACTGCAGGCTCAGGCATCGTTGCTATGCTGCTCGCAGCACCGCGGCACCAGCCTCCGCTTGCCCTCGGAATTGGGGCACCACTCAATCGTTTTCGCGAACGTATGCCGACCTACGTCAGCGCCCTGCGTAACGTCATCGAGTTGCATCGGCAGCATATGGAGCGGGATTGGGCGCGCGGGCACGCAAGTCGCGCGTTCGCGCCAACCATACATTTGCCGCAACCTTGAAATGCCGCCGGCAAGCACGGCAAGACGTCTGGTCACGTGCTCCGATCATCGATTGTGCAACGCGACAATGTGCTGCCCAGCCAAACTGATTATTCTCGTTCCCTGAATGCCTTTCCGTCAAGGGGGCCTCCCCGGAGATGCGGCTCGTGCCTCCAAATCGTTGACGCGCCTCCCTTCCGCAGTACCTTTCCTCCCCACCGAAACAGGCCGCAGAAGCCTGGAACCGCACCAAGCGGCCGCCACCTAATCCGTCAGTCCACGTGCAGTGGGAGGAAACCAAGTATGCAGCCCATACAACTCGTCCGAATGGCATCGCTAGCTGTTGCTGCGGTGTTCTTGAGCGCGGCTTTCGCGCAAGCGCAGGAAAGCCAGCCCACGAATCTTAATGCCGCTGGTGGCATGAACGAACTGGTCGCCAAGGCGAAGAAGGAAGGTGCGCTTCTCGTCTATGGCGCGCCGAGTCAAGACAAGATGGAGAAATGGTTTGCCGGCTTCACCAAGAAGTACGGCATTCCTGTTCAGTACTATCGTGCGCCGACCAATCCCTTAATGCAGCGCTTCTCCCAGGAGCAGACGGTCGGCAAGAATATGGCCGACGCAATAACCATCAGTGATCGCACTGTCCTCATGGCGGCCGATAGTAAGGGTTGGATCTCCGAATACACCCCATCGAACGCCAATGCCTTTCCGGCGGACGCGGTCGTGCCCGGTAAGGCCTATCCACTCTATCTGACCATCTCCGCCGTCGGCTGGAACACACGCGTGGTTCCGCAGGATCTGCAGAAGAAGCTCTTTGCCGATCCATTGGGCGGTCTTCTTGACCCGCGTCTCAAGGGAAAGATCTCGGCTGTTACTGTCACGGCCGGTGGCCCCCAGATCGCGAGCAACTCCAACATCGCGCTTAATCTATCAGACAAATATGGCTGGAAGTATTTCGAGAGCCTGAGCAAGCAGGCGCCCGTTATCGTCAACAGCACGACGACGGCACTTCGGGGCATCATCGCTGGGGACTACTGGGCAACGCTTGATGGTTATTCTTCGGTCTTCGCGCCGAAGGTTGTCGATGGCGCACCAATCGCTTTCCAGTCACCGGATACTGCATCTGCCGCTGAGTTCTATCTGTCAGTGGTCGCTCACGCACCTCATCCATACGCTGCCCGCCTGTTTCAGGAATGGGCAATGACACCCGAAGCGCAGGATTCGCTTGCCGTGTTCACGCAGGGCGACGTGACGGTTGCCGGCTGGACCGACAATCGCGCTATCCGCAAGGAATCGTGGTACCGGCCGGCCAAGCACCTTTGGTTTGGCTGGGCGACCGATCCGCAGCTCAAAGGCGCTCAGCTCAAGGCATTCTACGCTAAATGGCAGAGCATTCTCGGCAAGTGAAGCCCCAAGGAACCCGTCAACAATAACGGTCCAAGCGGCAGCCTTTCGGTCGGCTGGACCCAACTTTGCCGCCGGCAATGCCGGCGGCGTTCTACTCGGACAAGGACCAATCATGCCGACCACTCTTGACTGCACCATCATGCGCAATGTGTTCGGAACCGCACGGATGCGTGCGATCTTTGATTCAAGTCGCCTTCTGCAGGGTTGGCTTGACGTGTGGGCAGCACTTGCCGAGGCGGAAGCCGAGGTCGGTCTCATTCCGCCCGATGCGGCCGTAGCTATCGGAAAGGCAGCGAAGGCCGAGAATTTCGACCTCGAGAAGATCAGCGCGGGTATCGAGGCCGGACGGCATATTCTGATGCCTGCCATACGTGCCCTCGCGGAGGCATCCGGCGAGGCGGGCAAATTTGTCCATTGGGGCACGACGACGACGGACGTCATCGATACCGGTCTCGTGCTGCAGCTCCGCGAGGCCATCGAGACGGTAGCGCGCGAAGTAAGCGACATCACAGCGATTCTGGTTGCGCTGGCGCAACGTTACAAGGGCCAGCCGATGGCCGGCCGCACACATTGGCAGCACGCCGTGCCGATTACCTTCGGTCTCAAGGTCGCCCAATGGGTCGACCAGCTTCAGCGGGATACCGGGCGCCTCGAACACGCCCGCCAGACCGCCATCGTCTCCCAGATCGGCGGAGCCGCCGGCACCTTTGCTTCCCTGGGCAGTTACGCCAAGGACGTCCAGGCAATCGCCAGTCGCCGGCTCGGCTTGCCGCTGCCGAGCGCGCCCTGGTACGTCGTGCGCGACCGGTTTGGCGAATTGGTATCGGCGCTCGGTATGCTTGCCGCGACGATCGAACGGATCAACATCGAGATCGGCAGCCTGTCAGGAACTGAGATCGGCGAACTCGCCGAGCCGCTGACCAATGTCCAAGTCGGTTCATCGACGATGCCGCAAAAGCGCAACCCCATCAACAGCGAGCGGGCCGCAGCCGGGTGCAAGATCGTTCGCGGTCTCGTCCCCGTGATGCAGGGCCTGATGGTTCTCGCCCATGAACGAGATATGTCGGCGAACACCGCCGAATGGCTGCTTCTGCCGCAGTGTCTAATCACGCTCGACGGATCGCTTCTGCTCACTCATCGCGTTCTCGACGGACTCGTCGTCGACACCGAGAAAATGAATGCCAATCTCGCGCTCACGCGGGGCGGAATTGTCGCCGAGGCGGTCATGTTCGGCCTCGCCCGCCACATGGGACGTGAGCATGCTCATGAGGTCACTATCGCGGTCGCCCGGGAAGCGAGAGAGCGGAACACCAGTCTTCTTAATGTGCTGCACGAGCACGAGGAGGTGCGGGCGATCCTTGACGAAGAGCAACTGCGCGCACTTGTCGACCCGATCAATCACCTCGGCCTCGCCGAGGATATCGTCGACCAGGTGACGGCCCGCGCGCAGGCGCCTGCAATAGCTCCGGCTGAATAGCGGCGCGATCCCGGACGACCGCGGAGGACCATCGCCTTGGCGTCGACAGAGCAGGATTTCGCGACCGCCCTCGCCGCGGCACTGCCGGCCTTCGCCGAGTTGAATGCACCGGGCGACATCCTTCTCAGAATGGCTGACACCGTGGCCTGCGCGCTTGGCGCGGAGCGCCTCGGCGCCGATGGCGAGAATGCGGTGACGCGTGTCGCCCGGTTTGCCGAGACCACCGAGAGCGCCGACGAGTTGGCGACAGTGTGGGCCACGGGCACGCGTCTCGCGACCGACGCAGCCGCCTTTCGCAACGCTGCCGCCGCCCGCTTTCTCGACTACAACGATACCTACGTGGCGGGCGCCATCGTCCATCCGAGCGACATGATCCCGGCGATCGTCGCACTTGCCGAGAGCCGCCGAATTGGCTGGTCGCGTCTGGTCGACTCCGTCGGCGTGGCCTACGAAACGCTTTGCCGGCTCGCCGAGCAGGCCAACCTCAGACAGCACGGCTTTGACGGCTCGTCGCTGACGCCGCTCGCGACCGCCGCCGGCTGTGCGTGGCTGGTCGCGCTTTCGCCGGCGCAGGCGGCGAACGCTCTGCGCATCGCCGCCCTAGACGCAGCGATGCTGCGGGCGGTGCGTGCCGGACGACTATCCGACTGGAAAGCTCTGGCCTCCGGCCGCGGCGCGGTGAAAGCATTGTTCGCCGTTCGTATGGCGGAGGCCGGGAGCGAGGCGCCGCCGACGGCATTCGACGGCCGCGAAGGATTGTTCGCCCGGGTGAGCGGGCCGCTCGCTGTCGCGAACGATGGCGTCGCGCGGTTGCCGCGCACGATCCTCAAGCGTTTCCCCTCGCAGATCTTTACCCAGCCCATGCTGGCGCTTGCGAGCAACCTTCATAAACAGCTCCCCGCCAAGCCGGTCTCCGTCACGATTAACTGTTTTCGTATGGCAGTCGACATGCTCGGCCACCGGCTGGCGCCAGGCGACACGCTCAATCGTGAGACGGCCGACCATAGCGCTGCCTTCTGCGTCGCAGCCATGCTTATTCGGGGGCGTTTAGGCCATGACGACGTCGATGGCTTCCTAGTCGATCCTGAGATTTTGGCGCTGACGGACAAGGTCAACCTCGTCGAGGAACCAAATGCGACTGCCGCGTTTCCGGCCAGACTCGAGCTTGATCTGACGGTGCACTGTGCCGACGAAACGACCTTGACTGCCGTGAGCCGCGAATTGAAATCTATCGGCCCGGATGATCTCGCGACGAAGCTCGACGATCTCTGGCCGGTCGGCCGCGCCCGGCGATGGCCTTGGACTTGCCCGGCCGACGCCTCGCCATTTCCGCTTGTCGCCGCGGCCGCACGGCCCGCATTCGCATCTCCCGGAGAACCTGTATGAACCTGATCGAACATATCCTGGCCAAGGGCAGTGGCCGCGCCAAGGTCGAGCCCGGTGATATCGTCGTTACCGACGTTGATTGCGCCATCCTGCACGATCTCTCCGGCCGAAGCTGCCGTCAGGTCTTCGAGAGCAAGGTCGGCGGCTCGCTTGCCCACCCCGAACGTATTGTCATGGTCTTCGACCACATCTTCTCACCACCAAGCGAGGACAAGGCCGAGGTGCTGCTGAAGAATTGTGAGTTCTGCTACAAGCACGGCATCAATCTCTACGATTGCGGCAGCGGCAACGTGCATATCACGGCGTTGCAGAACGGCCATGTCAAACCCGGAATGCTCGTCGTCGGCTCAGACAGTCATTCGCCGGTGCATGGCGTCATGGGCTGCTTTTCCGCAGCGCTCGGCAATGACTCCTACGCCGCGACTGTTATGCCGCATTCCAAGGCGTGGTTCCGGGTGCCGGAGACCATCGATATTGAGTTAGTCGGCGAGACGAAGCCCGGCACTACGACCCGCGACGTGGCGCTGTGGCTGTGCGCGCAGATCGGCGAAGGCGCGGCGAACTACCAAGCGGTCCGCTTCAGCGGCGAATATGTCCGCGCGCTTGGCGTTTGGGATCGCTGGCTGCTCACCCTGATGGCCGTCGATATCGGTGCCAAATGCGCCTATGTCGACCCTGACGAGACCACCCTCGCCTTCGCCCGTGATCTTGGGCTCCGGGATTTCGAGGTCGTCCACGACGATCCGGGGACGACCTTCGTGTCGACCCAGCAATGGGACGTCAGCGATCTCGAACCGCAGATTTGTTTCCCACCGACGATCGGCAACGTCCGCCCGATCCGCGAGTTTGCCGGCACGCCGGTACAATGGGCCGAACTCGGCGGCCACGGCGGCGGGCGCAGCCCTGACATCGACATGGCGGTCCAGATGTTGAAGCAGGCCCCCAAGCACGAGCGGGTCAACTTCAACGTGGTCCCCGGCAGCCGTCGCATCATGGCCGAAGCGGTGAAAGATGGCCGCCTCGGTCTGCTTCATGAGCGCGGCGCTACCTGGTTTCCGCCGAGCACCGGCTCCAACCAGGCCGTCAATATGGGCGCGATGGCCGCCGGCGAGACGATGATCTCGACCCACG
The DNA here is from genome assembly GCA_963781775.1 of uncultured Alphaproteobacteria bacterium. Classification (GTDB taxonomy): domain Bacteria; phylum Pseudomonadota; class Alphaproteobacteria; order Rhizobiales; family Kaistiaceae; genus CAVSRC01. Next base: position 337,767 of record CAWAHE010000011.1, read on the forward strand.
TGCGGAACTTCCCAGGGCGCAACGGTAGCCCTCATGCATCCATGTACCTCGCCTCGGCGCTTTCGGTGGCTGCTGCCGCCGTCGCCGGCAAGATCATCGATCCTCGGGAGATGTTGTGATGGTTGACGAAACCAAGAAGGCGACCGGCGGTGCCAGGCTCGCTATGAACGGTCGCGCCTGGATATTCGGCGACAATGTGCCAACCGACGAAATGGTACCAACGCGCTGGGTCTTCAGTCCGATGACCGAGATCGTCAAGCACCTCCTCGAGGAACTGAAACCCGGATTCCCGGCGAACGTCGCGCCGGGCGATGTCATCGTCGCCGGACATCATTTCGGTCAGTCCTCGGGGCGGGCGGTGGCGCCCAAAGCGATCCAGGCGGCGGGCGTCTCGTGCATTATCGCCGAAAGCTTTGCACGAACGTTCCTGCGCAACTGCTACGAGATCGGCCTGCCGATCATCGAGTGCGCCGGCGCGTCGACGCTGGCGACCGATGGCGATATCGTCAGCTTCGACCTCGTCACCGGAAAGATCGTCAACGAAACGCGCGGAAAGACGCTTAACGGGAGGCCGGTCGACGAGTTCCTGCTCAACATGCTGCGCGCCGGCGGACTGATTGCTCTGGTACGCGAGCGCGGCACGGAATGGGGTATCGTCAAGTCATGACATTGAACCTCACGCTGGTACTTCGCGGCGATGCGCCGAGACCTTGCGCGCGCGTGAGATAGGCACCGTGAGCGCCAAAGCGCCCACCTCGACCGTCTTCGCCCCCAATGCCGTCAGAAGGCCCGGTCCGGTCGCGTTGGTCGGGCGCAGGATTGTCGAGTTCGGCAGCGTGGGGCTTATGCTCGTCGCGCTTCTTGCCATCGTCGGCCTGCCAATGGCTTTTGTGGTTCTGAGCGCTTTTCTGAAAGATCCGCTCAATCTGCTCCAAGGCCTCTCCCTAGAAGCGATCCGCTCGGTTTACACCTCCGCGGAAATCTGGTCATCGGCGGCGCAGACGGTAGCGATGGCGCTCGCTGTCGGCGTCGTCGCGACGGCCATTGGCGGCGTGCTCGCCTGGACGCTGACGCGTTTCAGTCTTCCGGCCGCCGGTTTCCTCGAGACGCTGGTGGTCGTACCCCTTTTCCTGTCACCGCTGATCGGCGCGATATCGTGGATCGCTCTCGCCGCACCGAGATCCGGCGTTCTCAACGACCTCCTTCGCAGGGTCGACGCCCCTGACTGGATAACCTTCAACATCATGACGGTAGGCGGCATCGCTTTCGTGCTCGTCTTCCACTACATCCCCTATGGCTTCCTCTTTCTTTCGGGGACATTGCGCAATACCGACGCCAACCTCGAAGAGGCTTCATATCTCTGTGGCGGGAGCATCTTCATCACCGCCGTCAGGGTGCTCCTTCCCCTCCTCAAATCATCGGCCCTGTCGTCGATCCTGTTCATCTCGATCCTGACGGCCGGCGAGTTCTCGGTACCTGCAATCCTCGGCGCAAGCGGTGTGTTCACACCGCTGTCGGTTCATCTTTACAACGCCGTCTATGGCTTCCCGCAAGACTACGGCCGGGCCGCTGCAATTGGAACCATGCTGATCATTACCAGTCTGACGGCGTTCTATTTCTATCGTCGCAATATCGGCGATAGCCGGCGTTTCGTCACTGTTTCGGGCCGCGGTTTTGCCTCCCGGCAGATCGATCCGGGCCGCTGGAAGGGGCCGGTCCTCCTCCTTTTCAGTCTCTATGCCTTCATCACCGTCGTGTTGCCCTATGCCGCCCTTCTGTTCATCGTCTTCACCAGGTTTCGCACCGGCGACCTGGCAACTACCGAATTCACCCTTCGCAACCTGACCACCGTGATTGCCGCCCCGGATGTCAGAAGCGCCATTGTCAACACGCTAACGCTCAGTCTTGTCGTTCCCTTTGTCTGTGTCGTCATCGGTGTCGTGCTTGTTTACATGCACGAACGGCTGAAGCTGCGAGGATCGGGCATCGCGACCTATGTCGCTACAGCGCCTGTCGCCGTCAGCGGCATCGTCTTCGCGACGGGCGTTCTGGTCATCTACATTTGGACTCCCCTTTACGCGACTATTTGGCTTATCGCCCTTGCTCTCGTTGCTCACTACCTCGCCCACGCCATCCGCATCGCCGGCAATGGGCTGGCCCAACTTGATGTTTCCCTCGAAGAAGTGGCGCAAATTAACGGCGCGACCCGCATGCACATTGTGGCGTCGATCGTTGTCCCACTTATCCGCCCGTCCCTTTTTTCGGCTTTTGTCCTGATCTTCGTGTTCACGGTGCGGGAGGTGAACACGTCGATCCTTCTCTATTCGCCTTCTTCCCTGCTGCTGTCGGTGCTGTCCTGGAACTATCTCGCCGACGGCACACTCAACCAGGCCGCGGTAGTAGGCATGATTCAAACGCTCATCATGATTGCAGGTATCGTCTTCGCGCGTCTGTTTCTCGGTGTCAGCAGCGCCCGGAGCGCGATGTAACAAGGATGAACAGATGACCGCGGCGAAAACGAAGGAAGCGGCCGGACTCGACCTAGTCGACCTCAAGGCCAGCTATGAGGGGCGCGAGGTTGTTCACGGAATCAGCTTCTCGGTGGCGCCTTTTGAGTTTGTCACGCTGCTTGGACCGAGCGGTTGCGGCAAGTCGACGACCCTGCGTTGCATTGCCGGATTGCACCGGATCGATTCCGGTCAAGTCGCGATCGGCAGCGAAATCGTTGCCGACGGGGTTCGTCATACGCGACCGGAAAACCGTCACATTAACATGGTTTTCCAATCCTACGCGATCTGGCCGCACATGACGGTATTCGGGAATGTCGCCTACGGGCTGAGGCTGATGAAAATTGGCAAGGCGGCGATCGGCAACCGGGTCCGTGAGATGCTTCAGCTCGTCGGCCTTGCCGAACTTGCCGATCGCCCGGCGACCGGCCTTTCAGGTGGCCAGCAACAACGTGTGGCGCTGGCAAGAGCACTGGCGACGGAGCCGCGAATCCTCCTCCTGGACGAGCCGCTGAGCAACCTCGATTCCCTCTTGCGGGCGAGGATGCGCGCTGAAATCCTGCGTATCCAACACGAGACTGGAACGACGACGCTCTATGTGACCCACGACAGAGCGGAGGCCTTGTCGATGTCCGATCGCATTGTAGTATTGGATCAAGGCCGCATTGGACAAATCGGCGCACCGGCTGAACTGTATGACCGGCCAACGACAAAATTTGTCGCCCGCTTCATTGGCGATGCCAACTTTGTCACCGCCACGGTCGTGGCGGTCCGCGGCAAGGAAATAGAGGTGGTCGCTCCGAGCCTCGCCGGCACCCCACATTTTGTCCTGACGTCGTCGCACCGCGCTGTTCCTGATGTCGGCGCGACGATCGACCTAGTCCTTCGCCCAGAACGCTTGGTGATAGGCCGCGAGGTCTTGTCAGGCTACAACGCGTTCTCTGCTGAACTCGCCAGCCGCGACTTCCTCGGCAGCCGCTCGGATGTGACCTTTCGATCAGGTGACGCGACGCTACGGTGCGAAGCTGACCGGGATTTCATGGCGCGCGTCGATGGTGGACGTACGACCTTATACGTTGCTCCTGATCACGTCGCCTGGGTACCGCACGATCCAACCATCCAGTAGACAGATCCAAGTGTAAGGACATGGCTGTGACTCGCGATTCCTCCAACGCCATCCTCGTCGAGCGGGTCTCACCGATTTGGCGCGTTGTCCTCAATAGACCTGAGGTACGCAATGCACACGACCTCCAGATGTTCAAGGAGATCGTCGCCGCATTCGACGAGGCGGAGCGTGACGATGCCTGCCGCTGCGTCGTTCTCGCTGCGGAGGGACCAGTATTTTGTGCAGGGCAGGACCTCCGCTTCACGCGTTCAGCCGACCCGCGTGCGATCGACGACTATGGAAGGTGGAATGTCGCGGCCCGTCAGAAGATTCAACGCAATTTCAAACCGGTCGTCGCGGCAGTTAGCGGCCCGGCAATCGGGGGAGGTGTCTATCTGGCAACTGCGTGTGACCTCGTCGTCGCCGTCGACAGCGCCTTCTTTCAGATGGGTGAGATCCATGCCGGCAATCACGCCGGCGGCGCCCATCTGTTCACTGTTGGTCGAGCGCGGGCATTGGAGATGGCACTTCTTGGGCAGCGCATTCCGGCGCAGCAGGCCCTCGAGTGGGGGATGATAAATCGCTGTGTGGCTGCCGATGATTTTGACGCTACGGTGGCAAGACTCGCCTCCGACCTTGCGGCGTTGCCGCCGTTGGCTGTCCGCTACACCAAGCAGGCGACCAATCTCATTCTTGACATGGCGGGCTTCTCTCAGCTTCTCGATGCAGGCGGCGTCATGCAGCGTTATCTGGGACTTACGCCTGACGGGCGTGAGGCAAAGGTTGCGTTCAACGAAAAGCGGAAGCCACGCTTTACTGGCGCGTTTCCCCGCGCACCCGACCAGCTGAAATAAAGAAATCCCCTGCCTCCATGCGCGATTGCGCCGGCAGACGGACTGAAGCGCGGGAACGGCGCAAGCTCACGCGGCCGCAATGGGCGCTTGGCATCGCCCGATGCGTAATTTCCCGCCTATAAAAGGGCCGAAGATCGCCTCAGGAGATTGCGCACGTTGGAGACATGCCAGCGTCCGCCACGGGCGGTGTGGATGCCACGATCGTTCAGAGCACTGGCCAAGCCGCGCAGGTCGGTCACTCCGGTTGCTCTGAACGAATTGACGATCGGCAGCACATTCGCCGCGAAGGCATCGGCCTCCTCGGTCAAAGCGCGATGTCCTGCGGCAGCCGCCTGAGCCGCGTTGCGCCGATTTCCCAGCCTGGCACCTGGATGGTTCTAAAAACCTCGCGTGGCCGCTTGCTTCCTGATTCCGTCTGGCCGGATGGATCGGAGGTGATTCGATGCGCGGCCAGCCTGGATTTTTCGATGTCGACGATCGCTTGAAACGCCTGAGCGACCTTGGCGATCAGCTCGAGGGTTTTCAGATAGCGGTGGATTTCGAGATTGTTCCGCAGCGAGCTCGATCGGGCATTGGCCTACTCGGACGGAGCGCAGGGCGGCCGTCCGCCCTTCGATCCGGTGATGATGTTCAAGATCCTGGTCATCCAGGCGAACAACAATCTGTCGGACGAGCGCACCGAGTTCCTGATCAACGACCGCCTGTCGTTCATGCGCTTCCTAGGGCTGGGTTTGCCCGACCGGGTTCCAGACGCCCGCACGATCTGGCTGTTCCGGGAGAGGCTGACCAGGGCCGGTGCCATCGGGCCTATGTTCGAGCGCTTCGACGCGATGCTCAGGCAGTCGGGCTATATCGCCATGTCAGGCCAGATCGTCGATGCGAGCCTGATTGCTGCACCTCGCCAACGCAATACGGACGAGGAGAAGAAGGCGATCAAGCAAGGCCGCATTCCCGACGCATGGCAGGACAGGCCCGCCAAACTGCGCCACAAGGACCGCGATGCACGGTGGACGGTGAAGTTCACCAAGGCCAAGCCGAGAGAAGATGGTACGACGCCGCGGGTCGATCTGGCCATCCCGATCTTCGGATACCAGAACCACATCTCGATCGATCGTGGCTTCGGCTTCATCCGCCAATGGAGCGCCACCGATGCCGCCGCCTATGAGGGGCGTCGCCTGCGCGAGGGGCTTCTCGACAAGACCAATACGGCGCGCGGCGTCTGGGCCGACACCGCCTACCGATCCGCTGCTAACGAGGCGTTCATGGCCAAGAACGGCTTCGTCAGCCACGTCCATCGCAAGAAGCCGAAGGGTCGGGCGATGCCCGCTGCCATGCGCCGGGCTAACAACGCGAAATCGAAAATCCGGTCTCGTGTCGAGCATGTCTTCGCTGAGCAGAAGGACCGGATGGAGATTTTCATCCGCACCATCGGCATCGCCCGGGCGACGACCAAGATCGGCCTGGCCAATCTCGTCTTCAATATCAAACGGCTGTTGTTCCTGCGTCGCGTCGCGCCCGCATAGACACCACCCGCCACTATTGGCAACAGTCGGCGCCCGGCCAAGCTCAGGTCACCATCAGCCAACGCCAATGACACCGCCTGACGCAAGAAACGATGGCGTTAATAGAACCGTCCACCTTGGGCCTTGCGTGCCGCGAGTGCTGCCTTGGTCCGCTCGGAGATCAGCCGACGCTCCTTCTCCGCCAGTGCAGCGTAGAGGTGCAGCATGAAGGGATCTGCATCTCTTCCCAGTTCGGCAACGATGAAGGGCACACGTTGCGCCATCAGGCCCGATATGAAGGCCACGTCGCGGGAAAGCCGATCGAGCTTGGCCACGATGACCGGGCATTTCCGTTGCCGCCCTGTGGCCAACGCTGCGGCCAGCTGGGGCCTTCGGTCGAGGGCATCACTCCCCTTCCCCGTCTCGACCTCGATGAACTCGCCCAACAGGTCGAAGCCCTCGGCCGCAGCGAACCGCGCGACGGCATCGCGCTGGGCCTCGATGCCAAGCCCTGATCGGCCCTGGCGGGCGGTGGAAACGCGGTAATAGGCAATGGCTTGTTGCATCGCGACAAACTCACGGGCCGTTTGTACAAAACGCATACCACCGTTTGCGTCTTGTACGTAGCCAAGTCTCTGGCAACACAGAGCAATTTCGTTCCCGATGGCGTGGCAGCGGTTTGATCGATGCCGTGGCCGTGGTCTTCGGCAAATGACCTGCCCGTCGGGATCGGCCCACGCCGCTCAAAATCGCACGTCTAATGCCAAAGTGAACCTATCGACCCACCGTGCTAGCGTGCACGTTTGACCCTGGGAGGACGACCCGCATGGCAAAGGGCATGGTGAAATTCTTCAACACTCAGAAGGGCTACGGTTTCATTGCGCCGGATAGCGGCGAGAAGGATGTGTTCGTGCACATCTCCGCTGTCGAGCGGTCTGGTTTGAACACGTTGAACGAGGGGCAAATCGTTGAATTTGAAACCGAGACAGATGAACGCTCCGGCAAGCTGCGGGTCAGCAGACTGAAGCAAGCGTGACCACCCTCTGAAGGTCTCAGCGCTTCCGTCCCTTTACCAAGTAGCCTGCCCACCTGGTGAACCCGCCAGGACCAGAGCAATGACCACCGCGACGATCGCCACGATTCCTAGAACCGCGGCTAGATCGGCCCAGTGAATTTTATAGCGGTGGGAATAGAACCTGGAGCGACCTGCGTTTTCCCAGGTCCAGTGCGCTTTTGTACTCATATTCAACTCCACCAAAGGACAACCCGCCCCCGGCTGGGCCGACTTTGATCATAGTCGAGCGGCAAGATTAGGGCCGGCGCTCGGAGTAGACGGGTCGCTTTGGAAAACTCGCTTGCAGTCGCACGGTTGGATAACATCGCTGGCGGGCCGAGTTCCGACGCTTGGCTCGCCACTTCATGCTACCGACCTCCCGGCCCCGGCCCTCAACGGCCGGGGCTTTCCTTTCAGGTTCTTGCCAGAGCTCTCTCTAGGACGGCTGCAGAGCCACCATAGGCAAATCAATCGCCGCGAACTCTCTCATTTGAGAGCACTACCTCCCAAGCCGAGCTTCGGGAAGAAGTGGCTCGAACAACTCGACGGGATTTCCCGAAGGGTCTTCAGCGATGATCTGCTTGCCCCCGACACCCGTGACAATCTCGTTCCGAAAGTGCACTCCCGCTTTCCGCAGCTTTTCAACGGTCGTGTCGAGGTCAGCTATTTCGATAGCGAAGCGGTTCCAACCACCGGGCCGTTGAGCGGTGCCGTCAGGCATGGACTGGCCACCACCACCCGCGGGGTTTGGTGCACTGAGGACCAGCCGAAGTTCACCTCTGGAAAGCATCGCGAACGGTGGCGCCGGATGCATGTCGAGCTTGAAGCCCAGCCGGTCGGTGTAGAACGCGATCGCTGCATCGACATCATCGACGATATAGCGGACCTGAACTGCGGCCATCTTCAATTCCTTTCGGGGTGCCTCAGCCGGTCGTTCCGGAGGCCGGCGACGTTGCCTGAGCTGGTTTGACGAACAGGAAATAGGCGAAACCCAAGGCGAGCAGGAGGCAGATGATCACTGTCACCCAGCCCAAGCCGTTCACCGTGCCCGCGAAGATTGACCAGAGTCCCAGCACCACGTCGATGACGTTGGTCACCAGTCCCGCCCACAGGATGCCAGTCAACGCCGACGATGCGCCCAGATCACGCGCCATGTAGACAACGATAGCCAGCGCGATCAGCGAGGAGCCGCAGAATTGGGCCATCAGGCGGCTCGCGTCGGTAACCGCAATGCCGTACCAGCCGGCGACCGCGTCAGGGATGAACAGAAAGGCAAGTCCGAACAGGACCGAGACGATGGCAGCGACGATGAAGAATGGATTCTGTTGCATGGTGGCCTCCGCTTCCTGAGGCCGTGCGGCCATGGACGCCCCCCAATCCGACCGGTCGTACGGCCAATTGCGCCATCAACATACTCGTTGTGGCGGGCCTCTGCGTTCAAACCTTTGCTGCGATGCGGAATGATCGGCTTGTGCACGAGTCATTCGAACAGTCGCCTCCCGGATATATCCTGACCAAGTCTCAGAGCGCCGATGGGCGTCGGCCTCCGACACGCAATACGCAAGCTGACGTTAAGTTGGTGGATGCCCCCCGGCTCCACCAACCTCCAGATAGTCAGTGCACGAAGGTGGCCGTACAGGGATGGGAGGCGGAGGTACTGAAATGCAGGTCGAACGAAACTGAATTGTGAACCGGCAGCATGCTCGCAAAGGTATAGTTGCCCGACCGATTGCCCATCACCCAATGGACCTTGCTGCCGGCGGGAACGGGTCGCCCACCATCGTTGAGCAGCGTCGCATCGTGAACGAACTCAGGCGAGCTGTACGCGGCGCATTTGACGTGCAACGGCGCAAGCTGAAGGTTCGGGTTCGGCTGTACGATCACGTTGTTAGGATTGAACGCTTTGTATGAAGCGGCGTTCGCGCTTTGCAAGAATGCAAAGGTGCCCAAGAATGCCAATACGGTCGCAGCAAATGTTCTGGCGTTCATCTGTCGTCCTCCCATCGATCACAATTGATGCAAAACAACGCCGACGTTGGCTTACGCCAATGCCGATCAAGCGCGCGAACTCTCTCGGGGGACGGCAACGCCCCACCCCGGCGGTTCGCGCTCCCCAGCGCCCGATGGTGGAATTGATGCTTAGGTGGCCACATGAATGTGGCAGTAGTCGGTCGGGAAGGCGGCCCAGTAACCCGCGCTGAAGTTGCCGCCTCGCGCCTCGATATAGTCCGGCTATTTGTCGACCCGTCGAACGATGAGCTAGTTCGCTGCGATGGCGGCCCCGGAAATCCGATTCAAATCGTGCCCAAGCTCGGTGAACCGAGCGCTCAAACTCTGCCTCGCGTCGGCGAAAGCTACGCCCACACCTCTCTCAGAGTGGCGCACGACGCGCGCCAGCATGCGCCCTATTCTTGTCATACTGCCGATTGGTGCTCGCTCCGTCGTGGCAAGCTCCGCCCCTGTCGCCGAGAGGTTCAATACCCTCACTGGCATTTCGCAGGCGCAATCCACCTCGACATCAAGGTTGTCGAGCTGAACTCTGGGTTCCCGTCGGCGTTCCGGCAGGAGGTTTCTCCTCTGCAGCGTCTGCAAACCTGCGATACGGTCCGCGATCTTTGCGCATTCAAGCGTCTCGCGTGCCAACGCGATCGAAAAGCCCTGCTCCAGGTGCTGGATTACTTCTCCTCGCAAGACACCCAATTGGTCAACGCACAGCGTGACATGATCGCCCACGGAGATCGCCTGACGACACCTGACGATAATTTCCGAGCGAGAAAGAGCCGTCACCAGACACAGAAATTCGTTCTGATCCGCCGGCACACAGCGTCCAAGCAAATTACTCGTGATCATCCTGGCTGGCCTGCGACTGGATCGTCTTTGTTCGTTCTAAATAACGCGCTACCGTCAGCCCCCCTACGCTATTGAGCCACGACCGATGCTCGTCCGCATTGGCGCCGCTCCGCCGTGGTTAAGGCTTTGCAAACAAGTCCTCATGCATGTTCATCGGCGGCGAGACTGTAAGCCGCGTGGATGGCGGCTCGCCGATTGGTGTGAGCCGCCTCAGGTCGGAAAGCCGAACCGGGGCGGCTCATCATCCCGGCGGACAGATTTGATCGGTTGCAGCGCGAGCGATCCAGGGCTGGTCCTGTCCTCCTGCCCGGCAATTGCCGCCCGATCGAAGGCGATCACCCGCATCAGCTCCTCGTCGGTGAGCTGCCTTACGTCGGTGACGGCGATCTCATGGGACTGCGGCGTCTCCCGCCAGCCCGCCCGGGTCTTCATCCAGAAGATGGCGGCGGTGACACATTGCGGACCTTCGGTGGTGGCCTTGCGGAACAGGAACTCGGCCACCTTGGCGGTCGCCTTGATCTGGCCGGTGTCGAGTTCCTCCCGGTAGTGCTTCCTGAGCGTCTTCGGGTCTATGGCGAGAACCCGGGCGATATCGTTCTCGGGGACGCCATAGCCGGCCATCGCCTCGACCTGACGGCGGTGGAAGGGATCGGGCCTGTGGGCGCGGCGTCCCATGATCAGCGCCGATCCGCCAGCAGATTGGCGACGTGACCGCCCGTGTCGCTGAACGCGGCAGTGGACAGGAGAAACATGATCGACCTGGCGACCTCGAGGGGGGTGGCATCTCTGACCTCGATGGGTTTGCCGTCCCGGCCACCGATCTCGTGGGACGTGGTCTCCTTCCATCCCGCCCGGGTCTTCAGCCAGAAGATCGCCGCGGTAACGGCTTCGCGGCCCTCTCCCGTCGCCTTGCGGTAGAGGTTCTCGGCCACCCGGGCATTGGCCTTGGTGTGGCCGTGGTCGAGTTCGTGGCGGTAGTGCTTGCGCAGTGTCTTTGGGTCGATGCCAACGACCCCGGCGATCTCGGCCTCGGGAATCCCGTAGCCGGCGAGCGCCTCGACATGACGACGGCCGGCGAGATCGGGCCGGTGGGCGCGGCGGCCCATGTCAGCGCTCGCCCTTGTGCTCGATCATCGGTGGCAGCCGATCCATCGGCCGCGGGTCCCATTGGCGCGGCTGGCCATTCTCTCCAGGTTCGTAGAACGTGCGCCACACGACCGTGATCGGCTCCTTGTCCTTGCCGGCAAGTTCGGTAACCGAGGTCTCCTTCCAGCCAGCCCGGGTCTTCAGCCAGAAGATGGCGGCCGTGACCGACTGTGGACCATCTCCCAGCGCCTTGCGATAGAGGCTCTCGGCGATCCGGCTGTTGGCCTTGATGGCGCCAACGTCCAGTTCCTCGCGATAGTGCTTCCTCAAGGTCTTGGGATCGATGCCGACGACCCTGGCGATGTCCGCCTCGGGCACACCATAGGCCGCCATGGCCTCCACCTGACGACGGCCGGCGAGATCGGGCCTGTGTGCGCGGCGGCCCATCAGTGACTCCCACCAGGGATGGCGTCGGCATCGGCGAGACCGGACCCGTCTTGCCGGATGGCCCGTTTGCCCGTTCCGTCCTGCCAGCGGCGGACGATAACGTCGCAATAGGCCGGATCGAGTTCGACCATGCCGGCGAGCTCGATCACCGGCACCGTCGTCATCCCCAGCTTGCGGGCGGCCAGCACTCGGCCATGACCGGCAATGACGCCGTTGTCGCCGTCGGTCAGGATCGGGTTTGTGAAGCCGAACTCGCGAATGCTCGCCGCGATCTGCGCGACCTGGGCGTCGGAATGGGTGCGGGCGTTCCTGGCGTAGGGAATAAGGCTCTCCAGCGACCGATAGGACACGGCCAGCTTGCGATTCCTGCGATCGAGGCTGGATGCAGCGGTCATGCGGGTTCCTCCTCAACATCGAGGATTGCTTCACGCTCGACCACGAGCCCATCTTCGGGCGAATAATGCCCTCCGATCCCGGGGGCCATCCCATCATCGGCAACAGGTGCTTTCGCCGCTCCACGAGCCAACCCTGCCCTCGCCATCGAGGCTCGCTTGCGTTGCAGAGCGTCGGGGATGTATTCGACCCGCTTGCGCAGCCCCATCACCTCGCGGATCAGGGCAGCCTCGTGCGGCGTCGGCAGACGAAAGAGCCGCAAGCAGCCTTCGTCGTCTCCGTCCTGGGTGACGGTCATGAAGGCCAGGCGGCGCTTGGTGAAGGTCCAGTGTTGTTTCGAGCGGCAGCGGAGATAGGCGAGCCATGTCTTGCCATCGCCCCAGCTATGGATGGCACCATGCCGGCCACCGATGATCCACCATCCGCACTCGTCCCGGCGCAGCTGCGACGGTGCCGCATCGAGGGCAGCCAGCAGTCTCGTCTGCTGCTGGCGGTCGTCCCGCTCGTCGTCCCGGCTGCGGTACGCAAGCCCGGTCATGTGCCGCCCCGCCACAGCGCGCCCGGCTTGCTCGCCGCCACCTGATCGACGAAATGCGTTCTGGAATTCCGGGCAAAGGGGATCAGCCCAATAAGCGGGCGGTCGTCCACATGGAGGGTGCGGTCTTTGACCATCGGCAGCGGCTCGTGTCCGGCGTCCGTACGCCAGACATAGTCCGCGCCGCCCGGCCTGAGCCGATCAAAGATGTCTCATTCACGAAGCAGAGACGCGACTGAGACCCTGGGTACCGGTCCTAGTGTGCCGGCTTGAGTTTCACCACGCAGGTTTTGACGATCTTGAACGGTGGGATGCCGGCAACCACCTCGGTGTGGGTGCTGCACTCGGTGTACGTGCACTTGGTCGTGAGCAGGACCACCCGCGCGGTGGTTTCAGGCGTGGTCTTGCTCGGGCCCACACTCATGCACCAGTTGAAATGCGCGTTGTAGTTGGCGCTCCAGCGACCGCCGGTGAAGCCGCACTGGCGGCTCAAGTTCTCCTTCTCCTGCCCGACAGCGGTGGCGGCATAGTTGGAGCAGGCCAGTTGCTTCGCTTGTTGCGCCGCAGTCACCTTGGCGGTGATGCAGCCGTTGAGCTGGTTCTTTCGCGCCGCGGTCTCCTTGTCGCGGGCCGATTGCGGAGCGGTGAGACACCAGTTGAAATGGGCCGCATAGTCGCCCGTCCAGCCTCCACCACTGAACCCGCATGCCATTCCGTTGGCCGCCGCGATGACCCCGACCGCTGTTTGCGCGTAACCTTGGCAGGCTTTCTCGGCCTCGGCCGCCTTGTTGGCGCACTGCGTCAAGGCTTGCTGGCGGGCCTTATCCTGGGTGACGAGGTCGGCCATCTTTGTGCTCGGCAACAAGCACCAGCTGGCGTGGGCGTTGAAGTCGTTGCTCCAGCCGCTGCCGGTGAAGCCGCATTTCTGCGAGATGTTCTGTTTGTTCTCGGCGACCGCGGCGCCGGCATAGGCGCTGCAATTGAGATTCGCGTCCGCCGCGGCTGGCAAGGAAAGCGTGCAGCTCAATGCTGCAGCAAGGACGATTGAAGACAGGATGGATTGTCTGCTGGTGGCGGCCATGGGTGTCTCCCCGTGAGCGCCCGCCTATCTGGCGCGCTCGATCAGTCAGCCCCCTCCTGCCCCTAAGGATCGCTGTGGCTCTCCTCGTTGCTCAACGTACCTCGGAAACGGTCATGCGTCCAAAGCCAAAGCCTTCGCGACGCTCGCCTAGGAGCCTCTCAATCACAACCTCGGGCAGGATGACCGCCGGTCCCGGAAGTGGATCGTGGTCGCGCCTCCGCTGAGTTGCACCGGTTGCGGAACCGGCTTCTGAGGGCTTCTCCTCGTCGGGCAGCGAACTGTCAACTCGTTGGAAGAGTGAAGTTGCCTAGAGACAGGAAATTCGAACCTGCCGATTTTTTGACCGGGGCAAATGCTCTCAATTCCGCCGTTTCAAACCTCTGCACCAAGAACCCGAAGTCACGAGGTCCGGAGAAAGGGACCCCAAAAGATGCCGTCGGCAAAGTCAATCCGACAGGGCCGGTCATTAGGTCGGCGATCAAACGGGCGCAGAACTGCGCCCTTCACGCGGGCCCCGGCCGGCGTGGAGAATGTTGTGGCGAAATCAGTTGGCGGAGGGAGAGAAACCCGGTTCCAAAATTCTCCAGGAAAATGGCGGAATTCCAACGTTTGTTGTGTCGCTATGGATATGTGGCTGGCAGCGTGAGGATGATGCTGGCCGTCAATCGCGGCGCTGCCGGGCAAATGAGTCCATCGGCCTCGGAGTACCATTCCGTCCGACAGACATCGGCGAGCTGCCGCGCACCCAGGGTGATGGAATTGCTCTTGTCCTTGTGATGGATGGCTGATGGCCGACCGAAACGATTTTGTCGAATGAGTGCGTTTCGCGTCGTCAATGATTCACCATCACAGCAGACCATGGCACCGTACCAAACTCTGATCTGTTCAACGGGCCTATTGCCGCTTGGCCTTCCGTCCCGAGCGTTAATTCCCCAACGAGTGTGCGGTCCTTCACGCTTCCGCAAAACTGGAATACGAGAGAAGTCCCCTCGTGTTTGTGGTCGCATGCAAAACTAATGCGTTCGCCTTCGATTCGCCCCCTGATGATCGCCTCCGAAAATGGCGTCCGATGGATTCCATTTAGCTCCTGGCCGGTCTGAGCGAACTCCACCTCATGTGTAGCCTCCGCGGCCGCAAATTGAATGCGAAGCTGCCAGCGTCCGGCAATTGTCTTGTGATGAGGCGTGGCGTTGCTGCGCCGGGGCTGGGTAGATGCAAGCACCGCTCCGATTCTCTCTCCTACTAATTCTGCCTCACCAGGCCGGAGATTGAAGGCGTTGATGAGAATGCTGTTTTCCGTCGCGCAACGATCGTCCAGCATGATTCTCGGTTCGCCCGCTAGTAGCTGATCTCGCAATTCCAGACCGCTGAGGTCGACTGATTCCAAATTCCAGCTTACTTCCATCAGCGGTAGCCGATTGGCCTGACCTTCGGGATCGATGAGCCTGATCCTCGCATACGGAACGCGAGCCAAAGCATCGGCCATAATTCGCAGATAATGCCTACATTTTTCAATTTCCGTTTCATGCTTCGCTTCGCTAAACCATGCTTCCAACGCAGCCAAACAACCTATGACTTCCTCCTTTCCCACTTTCATCGCCCTGCCAAAGGCGTGGTGAGGCGCCGCGTTCAACCAAGCCGCCCGTACAAGCGCTTTGTCACCAATGAGTAGACCGCTGGGTTGTGGTCCTCTCAGAAGTTTTCCACCGCTATAAGCAACAAGGCTCGCGCCTTGGCCCAAATACGCATCTGGACTACTCGGTGCTTCGGATGCAGCGTCAACGAGTACCGGTACGGCATACCTACGACCCAACGAACAAATGTCCACCAGGCTTATGGGCAGAACGCTCAAGGATGAGGCGAGGACAGCGACAAGTGCAGGGCGGGCTGCTATGGCATTCGCGAAGTCAGCAGCGTCGCGATATGTCTGGATCTTAGCCCCAGGCATTCTGATGGCATGATCATAGGAGAAACGGCTGCCTTCCAGCATAGCGACCGCGGAATTGATCCCTTCGGTGTTGGGCAGGCGCAGTATCTTCTCCGGATCGCCTCGGGTGAGGCAAGCTGCGGTGCCGAGGCAGAGACTTGCAGCAGCACCGCAAGTCACAATGGCGCTGTCAGCCCCGGTTAGGCCCGCGATGCGTTGCCCAACCGCCGCCATTAATTCGTCGATATTGACGCTCTCTTTAGATGCCGCTCCCATGGCTCTGAGCACGTTGGGTGCCATCAGGCCGCCCCCATGGATGGTCCGGGCACCGCAGCAATTGATGAACGGCCTCACCCCTAGCGACTTGTAAGGCGAACTACCGTTCTCGGGCGACGAGACCGAGCTATCTATGTCAGTGTGCATTTTCGCCTCTAGCGTCGCTGTTTAACCTCGGTTCTTGCTGATTGCTTTTCTCAATTTTGCTGCTGAACAACGAAATCAGGAAACACAACGAAAAATATACAAGCGCAATGAAGACGTACGCTTCTAGCGTCACATTCGACCAATCCGGGTTCCGCATCGCTGCTTGCGCTATTCCAGTGAGATCAAATAGCCCAGCGATTGCAACAATACTGGTGTCCTTGAGCGTAACAATGAATTGGTTTGTCAGCGCTGGAAGTGCAATGCGCATGGCCTGAGGTAATATTATTAACGCCATTAACAACGGCCTCCTTAAGCCCAACGCGGCTCCAGCATCTTCTTGCTCTTGAGGAACCGCCTGCAACCCACCTCTTACTATTTCAGCGAAATAGCTTGCCTCGAATATAATTATTCCCGCTTGGACACTAATGAGATCGTTTATTTGGATTCCACGGGGAATAAAGAGTGGCAGCAACACTAAGCTCAGAAATAAAATCGAGACGAGTGGTATTGATCGCACGAGTTCGATATAGCCGACGCAGAGCATCCTCACAATTGGCATGCTTTGGGCGCGCCTGCCGAGAGCCAGTACCACTCCCAGCGGAAAGGCAACGGCAGCTCCTACAATGGCGAGCATCAAGGTGAGAAGAACCCCGCCCCATCGTGACGTTGGGACGACAACTAGTCCGATCCACGCGCCGCCGTGCAATACTGTCAGTATGACGACAGGAAGGCCAAACACAGCAAGCGCTACCACAGACAGCCGCCGGCGGGCCGGTATCAGAACTAGCAGAACGAGCGCCGCCGCCAAAATCAAAAGACAAAGATAGGCGCGCCATCTTTCGTGAGCGGGATAAGTCCCAACCAAGAACAATGCTATATTGTCACGTATGAACGACCAACACGCTCCGGCAACGGCATGACAACTATCGGGCGAGATTTGCCATGTGGCTTGCCGTATGGCCCAGTTGAATGCGGATTTGCCCGCGACAACTGCCAGATAGATGAGTCCAAGGGTTAGAACGCCATTCCACCAAGGAACGAAGAGCTGCTTTCCGGAAGCCAGAATGCGGCGGACTCTATACCGAATTTTGGCTCAGCCATTTCCATAGCCTTCCTGTATCCGCCTGTTGTAAAGGTTCAAAAAGAACGACATGACAATATTTATGAAAAGGTAGAAAGCAATTGCCAAGATCATTGGCTCAATGGCTTGTCCAGTGACATATTCTATACTTTTCGCAATACTAACAACTTCAGGATAGCCAATGGCAACCGCAAGTGAGGTGCTCTTTACCAGTGAGGAGTAACGTGCCAGCATCGGCGGGATCAGAGAACGGAGAGCGATCGGAAGCGTTACCAATCGGAACGTTGAAAACCGGTTCAAACCGAGTGCTTGAGCAGCATCTTTCTGCCCTACTGCGACAGACTGGATGCCCCCCCTTATGATCTCGGCTGCATAGGCGCCTTGGTAGAAGGTCATCGCGAGTGCTAGGGCCGCAAATTCCGGGCTGAGAATTGCAGCATTTCGGATATTGAACACGCTTCGCACCGGAACAGCTAAGGCAAAGGGTTCTCCAAAAATGAGCCAACTACCCAAGATGAACGTCGCCGCCATCAGCAGTCCCGGCAAAATTGTGGACGGCCGCACCCCAAGTTTGGTTTGAGATCTGCGTGCACGCACACGCAGCAGCCAGTACACAGCGATGGACAAAAAGATCGCGATGCAGAATGGCCAAGTCCCTGGCGTCGCGAGCGGCTCGGGTAGGAATAGCCCCCTATTGTTTAGCCACACTATTTTGCCGAACGAGATGCTATGTCGGATCGGAGGTAGGTTCCGCAAGATACCGAAATACCAGAAGAACATGTGAACTAGGAGCGGAATGTTCCTCGTGAATTCGACGTACATTCTGGCAACAAGTTTTAGCAATACATTGCGGGACAGGCGCATCAATGCAACTAAGAGCCCAAGCAGAGTCGACGAAGCGATGGTTAGGACACTGATGCGCAGCGTGTTCGTAATTCCGACCAAAAATGCTTTGCCAAGGGTGTCATCAGAACTAAAACTTGATAAATCAATACCGCCCTCGAAATAGAGAACGGCTAACGGAGCTCCGAGAAACAAGATCGTGGCAAGCGCCGAGGTCATGCCTTGCCCGTCTTTGCGGGTCCTTTTGGCAAGGCGTGAATGAATCACAATTGCCGCAATAAGGCTGATCGCGACACTCACCAGAAAGACGATTAGCCTCCGGTCGAGGATCGGTAGCAACGCCTGTTCGCCGATGTCGAAGTTTGCTTTTTGAGCAAGAAAGGCAAACCCAGATCGAATGCCAAGTTCGTCTAGGCGCCGCATGCTCTGGACAACCAGGGCATGCAGCGCAACTGCAATGCAGCCAACAAGCAAGAGCTGGATTAGTACAGCTCGAAAATTGGCATTGCCGATACTGAACTTGCCACCACGAAGCGTCACTGAAACGCCTCTTCAGGATGCGCACAGCAACTGTTATTGAAACTGCGGTGAATACTGAAGGCCACCATCAGTCCACAGCGCGTTCAAGCCACGCTTGAGACCCATCGGAGTGTTCGGTCCAATGTTACGCGCAAAGATCTCGCCGTAGTTTCCGACCGCCTTAATGGCCCTCACCGCGAATTTCGGATCGAGGCCGATATCTTTGCCCAAATCGCCCTCGGCGCCGACAATGCGTCGGATTTCGGCGTTCTTTGTCTGTCCGCCGATCTGCTCAACATTGGACTGAGTTATCCCGTAGAATTCGGCAGCGACTAGCGCATTGAATGTCCATTTCACGACGCCATACCACTGATCGTCACCCTGCCGTACCGCCAGGCCTAGGGGAGATCGTGCAAGGTTCACATCCAGGATGGTGTGAGCCGCTGGATTGGGAAGTTGCGTCCGCATGCGCGCCAAATTGTTGCTGTCACCCATGATGAAATCACACCGTTTTGCTCCATATGCCTGGCGCGCCTCAACTCCTCCCTTGAAGGTAACCGCAGTGTAAGTGAGGCCCTTCGCCTTGAATAGCTCCGCAACCGCGGTCTCCGCGGTCGAGCCAGAGATCACGCACGCGCTAGCACCATCTAATGCTTCAACACTCTTGGCACCGACGTCCTTGCTCGTCATTATACTTTGAGTGTCATAGTACGTTATCGCTGGGAACATCACGCCGAGACTTGTGTCGCGGGTCATTGTCTCAGTATTTTGCATCGCGAGAACGTCGGCCTTGCCTGATGCTAACGCCAGAAAACGCTCATTGGACTGCAGAGAAACGAACTCCGGTTTCACATCGACCGCCGCCGCGATTGCGCGGCATATGTCGACGTTGAAGCCCACCCACTCTCCGTTCTTGTCAACGGTGGAAAAGCCCGCGTATTCGGGATTTACACCGCAAATGAGCGTTCCTCGAGCCTTTACGTCGGACAGCACGCCCGCATGGGCGCTGCCTGCAACCATCACGACGGCCAGCAGCGCCAAGGTAGTAGTTGAAAGACGCATAGCTATTCCCTCCCTTTGAAGACGCCTCGCATACTGGATCAGCCTCCCCCCGAGGACACGCACCCCTCAAGCAATTAATTGCGACAAATGTCAGCTGATGTAATTGCGCAAAACTCGCTGCCAACATGATGACCATATCCGTCATCCAAGCGGACATCGAGCAACCTTTGCCGAGCCCGACATGTGGCAGGATCGCCAATAGCCAATCGCTCTTTAGAGCAGCAGTTGTCCTGAGTTCCGCGTCGTGCGCGTTGGAAGCAATTAGTTGCTCGCGCAAGATGGGCAAGGCGGGCAAAACGACAGGCATGTTGGACGCGATCGCTTCGCACTCCGTGATTGGCCTTGTCAGCCTCGTCGTTGGTACGATGATCGGCGCGACATCGATTGGCGGCGTGTTGTTGGCCCCCGGACTCAATATCGTCGGGCACACGAGCATTCGTGATGCGATACCCATTTGCATGTTGGCATTCGCATTCAGCGGATTTTTCAGCACGATAATCTATGCGCGGAGGAAAGTGATCCAGTGGGCATCCCTTGGGTTCCTGTCCCTCGGCGCGTGCCCGTCTGCGTTTGCAGGCGCGTCGATCGTCGGACTTGTGCCAGTGCCTGCTTTGAAGTTAGCGATAGCGGTGTTGGTTGTCGTCGCTGGTGTTCAAGCCGTTTTTGGAAGGAGAGAGAACCAGGATGAGCGTCACATCGGCTCCGGCAGCCTAATCGCGGTAGGCGCAATAGTGGGCTTCGGGTCATCGTTGACCGGGACAGGTGGACCTTTGATCCTCTTACCGTTGCTAATGCTTGTAAGCGCTAATCTTCTGCAGTCGATCGGGCTTGCGCAGGCCATACAAATTCCAATCGGGCTCTTCGCCTCCGCGAATAACCTGATTTATGGAGGAATCGATCTGACGCTTGCCCCTTGGGTCACCGCTTTGGTCGTTGTTGGGGTGTGTTTGGGTACAACATTCGTCCGACATCACTCACCAGCGAAAATTAGGCCACACATTGGGTTTGTGCTCACAACCATCGGCCTTTTCTATGGAGTTAATGCGCTGGCGTCTGCAACCTAGTTCGCCATGCGGAAAGATGCTGAGATAGCAGCCGCCTCTGAGGGGAGTGGGAAGAAGGGAGCACCAATATGTCAATAACTAGCGAGCTGGATTGCGTTGCACCTCCGAAAAAAAGGCGCCGTGCTCTGTACATGACGGAGTTGCTCATTGAGATTGACGACAACCCGGATGTGCTGGGGCGACTTTCAGATGAAGAACGAGAGGTCGTAGAGGGGCGTGGATGCCGTCGCAGTTACGCCGTAGGGGAGATTGTCTTTGAACAAGGACGCCGACACGACGGCATTTTTGTAATCGAGAGTGGACGAGTTCGTTCGTACTACGTTGGAGCGAACGCCCGCGAAATTACGCTAGCCTATTGGACACCTGGTCATTTCGTTGGTGGCCCTGAGATTTTTGGCGGCGGTGAACACATCTGGACCGCGGAAGCTACAGAGCCAAGTGAGATCCTCCACCTATCTGGCCTAGAGTTGCGCTCTCTCGTGCAAACGATGCCGCACCTGGCGACGGGCCTAATCGAAGCGCTTGTTCACAAAGGCAAATGCTATTCAGCTCTACTGCAGTTGCTGGGCACACGCTCGGTCAGCAATCGACTGGCACATCTGATCCTGACGCTGGCTCGCCGCTTCGGGACGCCCCATGGTCCACAGATTGTAATTGAGACCACATTCACGGACTTTGAACTAGCCAACATGATCGGTTCGACCCGCCAGTGGGTCTCGACCACGCTCGGCCGCTTTGAAAGTGAGGGCTTAATTAAGCGCCAAGGGCGGCGCATCATCGTTCGAAAAGTAGCGGCCTTGGAGGATATGTCGGTCTAGCGTTTGTAAGGGCGCATTTGGCGGTTTCAGTCGCTCGCGCTCGGGCCTCAAAACTAAACTAGATAATAACCGTGGTGCGATGCCAACGCTGGGGCGGCTTGCAGACGTCCGATGTCACTTAGCCATCATTCGGCTACCGAACATCAGCGCTCTGCTCCTCCTGTGACTCCGCGTCAACTGAGACGGGAGGGGACACTCGCACTCACTCTGTGCACCGACTGGGCAAGCGCCTTATAGCAGAGCGGCTCAAGCATTGGTGCGCGAGCAATACCCGAATACCTAGGAGAGTCCCGATGTCCGAAACCGCTGTCGCCGCTGCTCCCGACCGCCCGAAGATGACGGTCTCGGCGACCGAGGTCGCGATCGACATCGTCGACATGAACAAGTGGTACGGCGACTTTCACGTGCTGCGCGACATCAACCTCAAGGTCATGCGCGGGCGAGCGCATCGTCGTCTGCGGCCCGTCGGGCTCGGGCAAGTCGACGCATGATCCGCTGCATCAACCGGCTGGAGGAGCATCAGAAAGGCAAGATCGTCGTCGACGGCATCGAGCTGACCGAGACCTCAAGCGCATCGACGAGATCCGCCGCGAGGTCGGCATGGTGTTCCAGCACTTCAACCTGTTCCCGCACCTGACCATCCTGGAGAACTGCACGCTGGCGCCGATCTGGGTGCGCAAGATGCCGAAGAAGGAGGCCGAGGAGGTGGCGATGCGCTACCTCGACGCGCGTCAAGATCCCCGAGCAGGCGAACAAATATCCGGGCCAGCTCTCCGGCGGCCAGCAGCAGCGCGTCGCCATCGCGCGGGCGCTGTGCATGAACCCGAACATCATGCTGTTCGACGAGCCGACGTCGGCGCTCGACCCGGAGATGATCAAGGAAGTGCTCGACGTGATGGTCGACCTGGCCGAGGAAGGCATGACCATGATCGTGCGTCACCCACGAGATGGGGTTCGCCAGGCAGGTGGCAGACCGGGTCATCTTCATGGATGCCGGCCAGATCATCGAGCAGAACGAGCCGGAGCAGTTCTTCACCCATCCGCAGCACGAGCGGACCAAGCTTTTCCTCAGCCAGATCCTGCACTAGACGAACTGCGGACTTGGCAACGCGCCGATTGCCCAGCTTCGCGGCTCAAGCCTTCCGAGCGGCGAGTGTGGCTTGGTCCGTTCCGAAATCAGCCATCACCCCTCTCCTCCAGGGCAGCATGAAGGGATCTGCATCTCTTCTCGGGTCGGCGAGGATGAAGGGCGCACCTTGGGCCATCAAACTCAAGGCCAACGTCCCGGGAGAGCCGATCGAGCTCACCGGGGCCCCATCACAGCATTGGGCAACCACAGAGTAACGAGGGGGAAAAAGGTCACCAGAATGAGCACGATGAAGAGCGGCAAAAGGAATGGCAGTACGGCTCGAGTTAGGCGGTCGAAGCGCACGCCACTAACTTCCGACATGATGTAAAGGCCTATGCCCATGGGCGGTGTGGCAATACCGTAGACGATTGACATCGTGAAGATGAGTCCGAACTGGACCCGATCCACACCGAAACGATCGCAGATAGGCAGCAGCATCGGCACCAAGATCAACATGGCGGGAACGCCTTCGATCAGACACCCAACCACCGTCAGGAAGAGCAACAGCAAGCACAGAAACACCCACCGCGTCTCCGTTATGGCGAGCAGGGCCGCGCCAGCCGCTTGTGGGGCCTGTTCGATCGCCAAGAGCCAACTCATCGCAGTGGAGAAGCCAATGATCATCATGACTACTGCGGTCATCAGGACTGTGTCCGTAAGCGCCTGCCATACCTTGGCGAAGGTAAGCGTACGATAGACCATCCCAATCAAAAGGCTGTACCCGCACGCGAGCACCCCTGCCTCGGTAGCAGTGACAAAACCGCCGATTATCGACAGGAGAATGATTGCAGGTGCCACCAAAGCTGCTAAGCCATGCACAGCGCGGCGCACTACGATGCGCCGCGGTGCTCGCGTGACCGTGGGAAAATCGTATCGAAAGGCGAGCAGGCGGTTGAACGCCAGAAGCGATCCGCCAACCAAAAGTCCAGGGACCACGCCAGCTAGGAATAGTCGCGCGACGGAAGTATCCGACAAAAACGCGTACAGAATGAGCGCTATTGATGGTGGAATGATAGGAGCGACGACTGAAGACGCCAGCGTTACTGCGGAGGCAAACTCCATGGGATAGCCTCTGTCGCGCATTGCCTTCACCGCAATGGTGCCGAGGCCGGCGAGGTCGGCTACCACGGCGCCAGAACTCCTGCAAAAATCATTGAAGCAACGACAACTACTTGAGCGAGGCCAGCTTTGACATGCCCGACCAATGCCTCTGCAAAATCGAAGATCCGGTCGGTCATGCCGGCAGCGTTCATCAAATTGCCGGCCATTATGAAGAAAGGTACAGCAAGCAGTGCCGGATTATCGACGCCATCGAGAATCTGCTGAGGCAGGACAAACATCATCCCACCGAAACCCGCGTGGATTATTGCCACTAGCACCGCCCCGCCGAGTGCCATGGCGACTGGTAGTCCGGCGAGCATCAGCAGCGTAAAGCCGCCAAACAGAAGCAGCATCGTCATAGACGCTGTTGGCCTATCGTCGCTCGGTCGCCAGGGCGGCTGCCATCTCCCGCAGCACGCCGATGGCCATCAGTCCTGTTGCAACAAAGAGCGGGACCGAGAGCATGTAGCGCGGTAGACCTACGATCTCGATTAGGTTCTGCTGAGCGGCAAGTAGGCGCGGAGCCTGCCATAGGATCGCCGCCAACACCGCAAGCACAACCGCACCACCGATTACCGATACGGTCGACTGCGCTCTCGCATTGAAACGTTCGACCAAGAACAACACTCGTAGATCGCGCCCCCGTCGATAAGCAACATACGCGCCGAGAAACACGGACCACACGAACAGGACTGTCGACCAAGGAAACACGAATACCAGGTCGCGTCCAACTACGACGCGGCTGGTGATGTTGGCGAGGTTTCCCACCAGAATGGCGGCAAGGCATAGATTAGCTAGGATGAGACAGGCGTGCTCAGCGAATCCAAGTAACTTATCGACGGTGCGCACGCCAGTCGTCCACGGGATCAGTGTAATTCGTCGACGGCCTGCAGGAAGCCGGCAGGTAGCTTTCCGAGCTTTTGCTGCTCGGCGTAAAAGTCGTGCAT
Organism: uncultured Alphaproteobacteria bacterium; assembly: GCA_963781775.1. Classification (GTDB taxonomy): domain Bacteria; phylum Pseudomonadota; class Alphaproteobacteria; order Rhizobiales; family Kaistiaceae; genus CAVSRC01. Next base: position 362,095 of record CAWAHE010000011.1, read on the forward strand.
CCGTGCCACAATAGCCGAGGTGTCTAGCGTTTCGAACTTAACACCGTGGTCCTTCAGCCGGGCAAGCGATGCGCTAGTCGCGTCATCGGTTGCCTTCTTGCTGAACGCAGCCGTCTCGACTTGGGCTTTGTCGACAGCAGCCCGAAGGGCGGGTGTCAGCCCATCATAGGCCTTGGCGTTAACCATCAGAGCAATGCCTTGATAGAATTCATCGTCGCGGATCACATAGTTCGCGACCTCATAGAAACGCATGCCCTCCACGATGGAAACTGGGCTGGTAACCGCTTCGACGACGCCCGTTCTGATTGCTTCGTAGGTATCCGTCCAAGCCAGCACCTTAGGCTCGGCTCCGAGATAGCGCCAAGCAGCGACGGCGAGATCATCGGGATACATCCTCAGCTTGAGGCCGGCGAGGTCGCTGAGGCTGCGGACGTCCCGCTTGGAAACTAGCACGCGGTAAGGACCGCGATAGATCGCCGTGGGGTCGCCTACAAAAGTGATGCCCGCATCATCCCTAACTTTCTTGAACCAGGTCTGTACGAGATCGCCCTGCATAAACCTCACCCAGTGGTCACGGCTCTTGAAAAGGAAAGGCGCGATCACATACCGAATGTCCGGTGCCCATTTGCCGAGATTGGATGGGTCCTCAGCAAATATCTGAATGGTTCCAGCCTGCAGCTGCTCTAGAACCGCGTCTGTCTTCCCGAGTTGCTCCGAGGGAAATACCTGAACTGAGAGCTTGCCCGCCGAATATTTGCCAACCAAGTCCGCAAAATGTTGGAATATCTTTCCCTCGAGGCTGTCTGCCGGCTGCTTCGTCGACATGCGCCACGTCTCGGCTTGGCCGGGAAGTGCGAAGCACACTAGTGCTAGGGCGGCGAAAAACAGCTTTCTGATCATAGTGTGTCCCTCCCACGCTTTGACAATGACAACGCCAGAAACGTTGATAGCATGCGCTCTTGCTGCTGTCAGGGGGATGGATGCCACGCTCGGTCGACGCTCATTTTCACGTCTGGGACGCCACTGTGAACCGATACCCGTACCTTACCGACGGGTCCCGAGATCGCATGCACGGAAAACCGTTGCCGCGGCGCTGGGTCATGGAAGACTACCTCCGTGTGATCGCGGGCCAAGGTATCATTCGTTCGGTCCACATTCAGTGCGGTTGGGACCCTGTTGATCCGGTGGGCGAGACACGATGGTTGGATGAGATCGCGGACCGGTTCGGACACCCCCATGGCATCGTCGCACATGCCGATCTTGCCGCCGGGAATGTGGAGGAGATGCTCGCGGCGCATTGTGAGGCGTCGACACGTACACGCGGCATTCGCCAGCACGTAGGCTGGCACGACAGTCCCCGCTATCGGCTGGCAGCTCGACCCGACATGCTGAAAGACCCTGCTTGGATCAATGGATACCGAACTCTGGCCCAGTTCGGACTGTCGTTCGATTTGCAGGCCTTCTTTCCCCAATTCGAAGATGCTGCGCGACTTGCGCGAGCGGTTCCGGATGTGCCGCTCATTTTATGCAACGCCGGGATGCCGGTCGATCGAGACGAGGAAAGCGTTGAGGGCTGGCGCCGTTGCATCAGGAAGCTTGCGGAGGCGCCGAACAGTTGGGCCAAGATCGGTGGGTTCGGGATGGTTGATCACGATTGGACTACAGAGACCATCCGCCCATTTGTTATGTGGCTCATTGAGTGCTTCGGCACCGAGCGGTGCCTTTTTGGCAGCAACTTCCCCGTCGATGGGCTCTTCCGCTCCTTCGGCTTCACTTGGAGGGCCTTTCGCGAAATCCTTGCTGACTTCAGTGCAACCGAGCGGGACGCATTGCTCTACGGCAATGCGTGTCGAGTGTATCGCCTCACCGCGGCTTCGCCCCATAACTAAACTAAGTGCAGGCAGAGCGACCAATGACTGCGATTAGGTTGGAGCATGTCGGTCCGGTTCCTCGGATTGCCGTCGAGTTGTCCGGCAAGGGTCCATTTGTTGTGTTTCTTCACGGTATTGGGGGTAATCGCGGCAACTGGGCGTCGCAACGCCGTGCTTTCTCGAACGACTTTACTATGGCTGCTTGGGATGCGCGTGGCTATGGCGCGTCAGACGACTATGATGAGCCGCTTGAGTTTCAAGACTTCGGCCATGACCTACGACGAGTGCTGGACCATTTCGGTGTTAAGACCGCCCATATTGTCGGACTGTCGATGGGCGGGCGCATCGGGATGATGTTCTATTCGCAATACCCGGAACAAGTCCGCAGTTTGACACTGGTGGACACCCACCGCGGGTTCGCTCATCGCTCCGAGACCGACCGGGAGGAATTCATAAAGCTGCGACGCGCGCCTCTGCTCGCAGGCCAAGAGCCGGCGGATATCGCCCCCAAAATAGCCGATTCGCTCCTTGGACCGCACGCTACAGCAGAGCAGCGTCAGACCCTCATCGACAGCATGAGCCAACTGCATAAGCACTCATATATAAAGACCCTTGAAGCCACAGTTCGCCAAGACCAGCCAGTTGATCTCCGTCGAATTGCCGTTCCGACACATTTCGTCGTCGGGGAATTTGATCGACTGACGCCCCTGCCGCTCGCTCGCGAAATGGTCGCAGAGGTGCCTCAGGCAGAGCTAACAATGATTCCACTGGCGGGGCATCTTAGCAACATTGAGCAGCCAGAGGCATTCAACCGAGCCGTCCTAGATTTCGTGCGTCGCCATTAAATGGCCGGCCCGCGTTATTCTGGCGGTTCGTATCTCAACGCCGCCGCAAGTTTGGCATTAGCGCCAGATACTTCGCCCACGGGCTCGCCGGCGAGAATGCGAGCGACAGCGTTCGGCTCGTGTTCTTGTCGCGTCTTTGCCTCGGCGATGACGGATTCGATCTCCTCTCGTGGCACAAATAAGATGCCAACCTCGTCGGCAAGGATAGCGCCACCAGGGATCACGGCCACGCCACCGCAAGCTACCGGCACATTAAAGCCGCCGCCTAGAGCGAGAGGCCGCGTGGTTATTGGCGAGATGCCTCGGCTCCATACTGGGAATTCAATCTCGCTGATCTCGGCAACATCAGTCACGGGGCCGTCCAACACCACCCCCGCCACACCAATCTTCTTTGCGGCTTGTGCCATGATGCCGCCCCAGCAGGCATAACGTCTGTCGCCGCAGCGGTCGATGACCAGCACGTCGCCAAGCCGCAGCATTGACATGATGTGATGGAGCAGCGTCGAAATCGGGGCCAGGTATCGTGACCGTCACCGCAGTTCCAGCCACTCGCCGGCGTGGAATAACGGGCCGCAGGGCCTGGTCCATGAAGCCATGATAGCGGAAATGGCCAATCGTGGCGGTTTCCAGAACGACAAGGCGCTCGATCACCGCCGGATCGATCTGCGGTGGCATTTCTTTGATTGTGAACATAATATTGCTCCCGACTAATCTTCCCGCCTATTAAAGGCCGTCGATCGCCGCAGCAAATTGCGCACGTTGGAGACGTGCCAGCGACCGCCACGGGCGGTCCGGACGCCGCGATCGTTGAGAGCACTCGCCAAGCCACGCAGATCGGTCACGCCCGTTGACCTGAGTGAATTAATGATCGGCAGTACATTGGCCGCGAATGCGTCGGCTTCTTCCGTCAGCGCGCGATGGCCTGCGGCTGCTGCCTCGCCGGCGTTGCGCCGATTGCCCAGCCTGGCTCCTTGAGCCTTCCGTGCCGCCAGTGCTGCCTTGGTCCGCTCGGAGATCAGCCGGCGCTCCTTCTCCGCCAGTGCAGCGTAGAGGTGCAGCATGAAGGGATCTGCATCTCTTCCCAGTTCGGCAACGATGAACGGCACACGTTGGGCCATCAGGCCCGATATGAAGGCCACGTCGCGGGAAAGCCGGTCGAGCTTGGCCACGATGACCGGGCATTTCCGTTGCCGCCCTGTGGCCAACGCTGCGGCCAACTGGGGCCGTCGGTCGAGGGCATCGCTCCCCTTGCCCGTTTCCACCTCGATGAACTCGGCGGATAGGTCGAACCCCTCTTCATCCAGAAGATGGCGGCGGTGACGCACTGCGGTCCCTCGGTCGTGGCTTTGCGGAAGAGGAACTCGGCCACCTTGGCGGTGGCCTTGATCTGTCCGGTGTCGAGTTCCTCCCGGTAGTGCTTCCTGAGCGTCTTCGGGTCGATGGCGAGAACCCGGGCGATGTCGTTCTCGGGGACGCCATAGCCGGCCATCGCCTCGACCTGACGGCGGTGGAAGGCATCGGGCCTGTGGGCGCGGCGTCCCATGATCAGCGCCGATCCGCCAGCAGATTGGCGACGTGACCGCCCGTGTCACTGAACGCGGCAGTGGACAGGAGAAACATGATCGACCTGGCGACCTCGAGGGGGTTGGCATCTCTGACCTCGATGGGCTTGCCGTCCCGGCCACCGATCTCGTGGGACGTGGTCTCCTTCCAGCCGGCCCGGGTCTTCAGCCAGAAGATGGCGGCGGTGACTGCTTCGCGGCCCTCTCCCGTCGCCTTGCGGTAGAGGTTCTCGGCCACCCGGGCATTGGCCTTGGTGTGGCCGTGGTCGAGTTCGTGGCGGTAGTGCCTGCGCAGTGTCTTTGGGTCGATGCCACGACCCCGGCGATCTCGGCCTCGGGAATCCCGTAGCCGGCGAGCGCCTCGACCTGGCGACGGCCGGCGAGATCGGGCCGGTGGGCGCGGCGTCCCATGATCAGCGCTCGCCCTTGTGCTCGATCATCGGTGGCAGCCGATCCATCGGCCGCGGGTCCCATTGGCGCGGCTGGCCATTCTCTCCAGGTTCGTAGAACGTGCGCCACACCACGGTGATCGGTTCGCTTGTCCTTGCCGGCAAGTTCGGTAACCGAGGTCTCCTTCCAGCCGGCGCGGGTCTTCAGCCAGAAGATGGCGGCTGTAACCGACTGTGGACCATCTCCCAGCGCCTTGCGATAGAGGCTCTCGGCGATCCGACTGTTGGCCTTGATGGCGCCTACGTCCAGTTCCTCGCGATAATGCTTCCTGAGGGTCTTGGGATCGATGCCGACGACCCTGGCGATGTCCGTCTCGGGCACACCATAGGCCGCCATGGCCTCGACCTGACGACGGCCGGCGAGATCGGGCCTGTGTGCGCGGCGGCCCATCAGTGACTCCCACCAGGGATGGCGTCGGCATCGGCGAGACCGGACCCGTCTTGCCGGACGGCCCGTTTGCCCGTTCCGTCCTGCCAGCGGCGGACGATAACGTCGCAATAGGCCGGATCGAGTTCGACCAGCGCCGCATGCCGTCCGGTCGCCTCCGCCGCCATCAGGGTCGTCCCCGAGCCGCCGAACGGGTCGAGCACCGTGTCCCTTGTCTTCGACGAGTTGCGGATCGCCCGCTCGACCAGCGCCAACGGCTTCATGGTCGGATGCAGATCATTGGCCCTTGGCTTGTCGATCTGCCAGACATCACCCTGGTCGCTCGCCCCGCACCAGTAATGCTGGCTGCCCTCCGCCCAGCCGTACAGGATGGGCTCGTACTGGCGCTGGTAGTCGGAGCGTCCGAGGGTGAAACGGTCCTTGCTCCAGATGACGAAGGTCGACCAATGGCCGCCCGCCGCGGCAAACGCCGCCTTCAGCACGTCGATCTCGGCCCCGCTGATGCAGATGTAGATCGCCCCCTTGGTGACCGGCACCATGGCCCGGCAGGCCGCCTCGAGGAAGGTGCCAAACCCGGAGCCGAGATCGTCGTTGGCGATCGCCTTGCTGACCTTCCCCTTCCGGTAGGCGACGTTGTAGGGCGGATCGGTGAACACCATGTCGGCAAGGCGGCCGTCCAGGGCCAGGCGCACCATATCCGCATCGATGGCATCCCCGCACACCAGCCGGTGGGGACCCATCGTCCAGACATCCCCCGGGCGGGTCACCGGTTCTTCGGGCACCGGCGGCGCCTCATCGGGGAAAGAGGGGCCGTCTCCGGCGAGCAGGCGATCGATCTCGCCCAACTCGAACCCGGTCAGCGCCAGATCGAAGCCGAGCCCCTGCAGGTCGCCGATCTCGGCGGCGAGCATCGTCTCGTCCCAGCCGGCCTTCAGGGCCAGTTTGTTGTCGGCAAGGATGTAGGCGCGCTTCTCGGCCTCGCTCATGCCGGCCAGTTCGATGACAGGCACCGTCGTCATGCCGAGCTTGCGGGCCGCGAGTAGTCGGCCATGGCCGGCAATGACGCCGTTGTCGCCGTCGGTCAGGATCGGATTGGTGAAGCCGAACTCCCGGATCGAGGCGGCGATCTCGGCGACCTGGGCGTCGGAATGGGTGCGGGCGTTCCTGGCGTAGGGAATAAGGCTCCCCAACGGCCGGTAAGACACCGCCAGGTCCCGCTCGTTGCCGCCGGTCGGGTTTCGAGCGCGCCCGGTCGATCGCCGATCAGCCCGGTCGATCATAGGACCTCCTCGGGCTCGACCTCGTCGTCGGCGTTAATTGGCGCGATGGAGGCGATTTTTTCCCCGGCAAGCGCCGGGGCGGCATCAGGTACCAGCCGGGGCGCCGTCGCCGCTCCCTGCCCGTAAAAGCGCCCGTTAACGCCGGCGGCAATCAGCTTGGCGCGAGAGGCTTCGGTCATCCGCACTCGTCCCGCCGAAGCTGCGACGGCGCCGCATCGAGGGCAGCCAGCAGCCTCTGCTGCTGCTGCCGGTCGTCCCGCTCTTCCTCCCGATTGCGGTAGGTGAAGCCCGTCATCCGGCTTCCCACCGGAGCGTACGCGGTTTGCCGGAGGCGATCTGCGCCACCTGCTCGTCGGAATGCGTCCGGGCATTCCGCACATAGGAGATCAGCGCCTCAAGCGGGCGGTATTCCACCTGAAGATGGCGGTCGATCCTTGGCATCGGCACCTGACGCAGTCGCAAAGCGATGCATCAGACATAACTCGAGCGACTCAAACGATGCCGAACAAAGATGTCTCATTTCTGATATGCACACAGTCATATCGAGCCGTCGCCAGCCCCTGTCGGCCAATCAGAAGCCAATCTTCTCTTTGACGAGAATCAGTGTCGTGCGTCCCACCGGGTGGTCGCGCCGGATGGTTAGAATCTTGGCGAGAACGGTCGGAATGTTGAAACGGTCCATCATCCGCCGGTTCTCCAGCGGATAGGAATATTGCTCGATGCGACGCAACGCCGTATCGGCATCGGGAACGATCTTCTGCGTGCCGGCAACCAGGATCACTTTGTCCGCCTCATAGGCATAGTGGCCAATCTGGCTACCGCTTCCTGAAGCAACCATGATCTGGCCATCTTCGGTGATGGCGGCCACGCTGCCCACGACGTACTCGGGCGCCGCGGCCAGTTCCTTCATCTGCCGGCGCTGGGTGCTCCGGTCGAGTTTGGCGAGCTTCGGTCGGATAGCGTCGTAGCGGCCAGATTTATTGATCTCCGACGCCAAGCCAGTGACCGTCAGGGTCTCCGACAGGCTGGTGAAAACCTTCGCGCCTGGTGGCAGCAGTTCAAGCACACGACGCGTTGCTGAGGCGCCATCGGGGACCACTTCGGCTATAAATCCGCGCGACTCGAGCGCATCAACAACCGCGGCAACCTGCTCATCAGACGCGAGATGGCCAAATTCCGGATTAGGTTCGGGTAATGCAGTCACATTCTTGAGCCCGTCTGCGTTGGAAATTACCTGACGCATTACCGGCGAAAATCAATCGCGCATTTCGAGGCCCTCTAGTGCCTTGCCAACTTTGGTGCCCC
>CAWAHE010000012.1:0-60026 GCA_963781775.1 uncultured Alphaproteobacteria bacterium
CCGGTTGAACTGGCGCATTTCAGCGTTTGTGCGCTCGAGCGCGACCACTTTTGCCTGAAGCTCGTCAGCCTCGAGGAGCAAGATCGGGTCACGGGCACTCTCTCCATTCGCGCCTTCCATTCCAGCCGCGCCTCGCGGCTGATTAGGCGCCTGGTCTCTGCCTCTAGTTCGGCGGCGGGAATGTTTGACAGGGCGGCTTCGCTTGCCCGAAGCCGCCGCAGTACCTCAAGCTCTTCTTCTCCGAGCCCAGACGACCTCAGGCGGAACTGCTGGTAGGCCACCAGCATCGGCAATCCTCGGCGAAGCTCGGCAATCGCGCTACCGTTCGCGGCGTCGGCATTGATGTTGCCTGGCGAGCCGCCAGCCATTCGTCATTGAACCAGGCTTTCAGCCCGTTGAGCGCCGCCCGGCTCTCAGCCCGCGCGTGGTGCCGGGCGAACGACTGCTTGGCGCCGTCCAGCAGAGCTGCGAAGGCTTCGCGGGTGGCGATCCCCATCACCGCTGCGGCCGACGCGACCTCCGGATAGCGTTCTAGAGCACAAACCAGCGTGTAGACGGCGCCGATCGCCTGCCGCGTTTCATCGACTACCGCGCGAAACGCCGCCGGCGACAGGGAATCCAAGGCAAGCGTGCCGCCGTCGAGAAGCACCGCATGGACGGCGGCGAGGCGTTTCCGCAAGGGGCGGATTGCCATCTCAAGCTTGAGCGCCGCCTCGATACGCCGTGGCGATGTCTTTCTGCGGTCCAGACCGCAGCGGACGACAAAGCCGTCTACCTTGCTCCGCTTGGACCACCGCCATGGGCTGAGCCTTGCAACAAACGATGCCGGTGCCGCAACGCCCTCCGCCGCCCTTGCCAGCTCAGACAGCTTCGGCGTGTCCAGCGTCGTGGCGGTTGCCGACATCTTGGCGTCGTGGGCGTCGTCAGAAAGCAGGCCTGCCTCTCTCGCAATGTTACCGAGTTCCCGGATCAAGTCAGTACCAACGCGGACCGGGCCGGGTGTTGCCTGGAAGAGGTTTGCCCACCGGCGAAGATCCGCCCAACCACGGTCGTCCAATGCTTCAAAGAGCGCCGCGAACTGCCCGATCCAGTCGCGATACGGTGCGGGATCATCGAGAGCGAAGGCTTGCTTCGTCTGCTCGGTGACGACCTTACGAAATGACTCGGCCGTCATGAATGTCTTAAGGTTCTCAAGGCAGTTCGCTACAGTTGAGGCGTCCGGGTTGAAGAGGCGCAGAACCCCCAGCGGACTGCTTTCTACTTTCGCAGGCAGCCAGTAGCGAACGAGCGGCGCGCAGCGTTCTTCGATCTCAGCAAGCCGTGTCTGGTCCAGATCGCCAAGGACTGCGCGGAGCGATGGCGCGTCCACCGGCTGGCGTGTGCCGTCCTCGAGTGCGATCAGCTCGCCGATACCGACCCTGAGCCGAGGCCCGTGATGTCGTCCGTGTCGATGGAGGGCCACGTTGAAGCGATCGAGTTCGCCTTCGAGCGTCTCGATACGGACGGAGGTCCGCTCACGATTGCGTCGCCATTCGGCGGCTTCGCCGGTGGGGTGTTGGAGCAGCGTCTCGACCTGCCTCGCGGATTTGGCGAATGATGGCCTCGGGTCGCGGTTGACGTCGGTCGGCATCACCATCGGGCCGTCGAGACCTTCGGCCGCTAGGCGCTTGCGCACGACCTCGAGGGCGGGTTGCTTCTGGCAGACGACCAGCAGGCTTTTCCGCCGGGCAATCGCATCTGCCACCATATTGACGATCGTCTGGCTCTTGCCAGTGCCGGGCGGCCCCTCAATCAAGAGACCCGGCTTCGACCGCGCCTCAAGCACCGCCAGCTCCTGAGACGGATCGCTGTCAACCATGAAGTAGCGCTCAGACTCGCGCGCCACCATGGGCACTTCCGCCGCGAGCCGCTCCGTTCCGAGGCGGAGTGCCGTTTCGAGCGCGGTACCCGCAGGAGGCCGACCCATGAGAGTTCGTAAATCTTCCGCGATCGCCTGCCCGCCATAGGCCGCGTGGAACAGCACGGCCGCGCAGGCGATTTCAGGGTGAGCTGGCTCGACCCGGACGTCGCGCCCAGGAAGATTCACAAGCGTTGTCCCAAGCGGCGTGGCAAGGAGGCTGAAGGCATCCATTGCCTGCGCCGCCGTCACCGTCGTGCGGCTGAGGAGGTCTTTTGCCGCGTCCTGCCAGCGGTGCGCAGCCTCGAAGCCCATCATTCCCTCGAAAGCGGGATTTAGCCTGACCTCCTCCCGCTTGCTGTCGAACCCGATCGCAATATGGCCGCGATTGCCGACCTCAGGGTCGATGCGCAGGGGCCACAGCAGGATCGGCGCGATCCGCGGCCGGGTATTGCCGCGCGGATCGCGCATCGATAGGAACGGAAAACCGAGATAGAGGCCGTCGATCCCGGTGTCGCGTCGGTAGAGATTGGCGTGGGTGTAAAGTGACCGCAATCGCCGCTCCAGCGTCTCTGGGCCGACGAAGACCGACGGATCGACGGGGATCAATTGATCCGACCGGGCGAGCAACTGGTCTAGTATTGCCGGCGCTGGGCGTCGCCCGCTGCCCAGTTCCGTCAGGCTCACCCGTGGGGTCCATTTGCCGATGGTCATGCGGGCGAGCGGGCCGCGCAGGATCGCGCCCGAAACTTTCTTTGCGAAAAAGTCGAGCAGTGTGGAGATGTACTCCTGCCGCGGCGGCTCCTTCCAGCTTTCGGCCGGCACTGCGAGCACCACCAGGGCGCGAGGCAACGGCATTCGACGTTCTAGTCGGTACTGATCGGCCCACTCGTCGATGCGTTCGCTCCCGCAGCGGGCGAAACCGCCCAGGCGCTGGTCCAGCTCGCGGTAGATTTCCCGGCGCGGGTTGGCGAGGCGGGCATCCGCTGCTACGCGGTCGAAGGGGGGAAGCCCGGCACGTTCCGAAATCTTCGCCGCGTCGTCCACGATCTCGCCGGCCGACCGGAACTGTCCGACAGTCGCGCTGAGGAGGAGGATAAGGTCCTCCGCGATCGTCTGCCGCCGCTCGATCAGGGAAACGAGTCCCGGATGTTCGGTATCGGGAGGATACGGCGACGCTGCTCCCACAATGCAACGAGACGGGCATAGGACGTGGCGAGGAGATGTACCTGGATCGCCTCCTCGTCGATCGCGATACCAAGATGCTGCGCGCGCTCGCGCACCGCGGCGGCTCGCACGTTCAGGCTCACGAGCCACGGTTCGGCGTCCAGGCGCTTCAGAAAATCCGGCACCGGTCCAGTGATGAGTTGGTAACCTTCGGCCGGATGGTCCAGCAACCAGCCCGGCGTGATGATGACGCCGCGCGACACGAGCGGGATCGCCGAATTGAGCACCTTCAACGCCAGCGACAACCGAAGATCGTCGGAAACGTCGGTCAGGTGTTGGATGAGACGAATGCCCGCCTCGATCGTCGGGCCGAGCTGGCTTCGGCCGCCCACGTGGCGATGACGCCACGTTCGAGCAGGTTGCTTGCCTCGTCCCAATGGTCGGCATCGGCGGCGGCGAGCGCGAAGGTGGTTGCTTTGCGGTAGGGCTGCCCTGAGAGGGTGATTGAGGCGCTCGACTCCTTTTCGGCCTCGGGGATCGGGGCAGCAGCGGCGGGCGCCTTGCCTTCCAGCCACTCCTTCACCTCTTTCCATTGCCACCGCTCGCGCCGGTCTGGCGTCAGCAGGCCCCGCAGAATAAGCGCCAGGGTCGGCTCAAGATCGGCCGGGATGGGTACACCCCGCGCGAGCACGTGGATCAGAAATGCCTGGTCGTTCACGCCGTCGAAGCAGGCGCCGCGGGTGACCTGTTCGAGAAGCAACATCCCGAGGCTCCACCAATCTGACGCGGCAGCTACGCCCCCTGCGATGGTCTCGGGCGCCATGTAACGATTGGTTTCAAGCGGCGACACGATGTCGAGATCGTACTCAGCGAGGCGGGCCGAGCCGAAACCGGCGATGACCAGGTCAAGCGGTTCACGGGCGCGAACCAGGATGGTGCCCGGGCGAAGGTTCGGTGCCTCAGCCCGGCCTCGGAAAACGCGTTGAGCGCCCGCCCCAGCTCGTCGGCGATGCGCCTCACCGTTTCGATACTTGCGGTGACATGCCCCAGGTCGGCGAGGGTCCCGCCGGTCAGCTCTTCGGCTACCTCATAGGCTTGGCCTTCCCATCGCCCGGTGGCGATGATTTCCGGAACATGATCGCGCGGCAGCCGACGGATGACTTCGTAGACTGACCGGTCGGGTTCCGCGCCGGCTCGGTAAAGCGTGAGTACCGCTTGGCGGCCGTCCGCCTCTCGGCGGGCGAGAAAACGCTCCCGCGTCGTGCTCGTCGATGTGAGGCGCCGCCCAAGCTCCCAGCCGTCGATGACGGTCGCGTCAGCTGCCACGGGCGGTGGCAGCTCGCCGCCAACATCCGCGCCGCACACCGGGCAAAGCAAATCTCCTTGGTGAACGGCGTGCCCGTTGCGGCAGGTTCGTTCTGGGTCAGGTGGCGGCGGCGCGGGCGTTTGCCGACCAGGCGAGTGCGGTGGAATTCGACGAGAGGTCCCAGCCGCAGACATGGCCGTCGCGAACGCCCTCGCAAAGAAGTTCGGCGAGCGGGCGGTCGGTATCACAGTTCGGGCAATGACGGATCAATTCCACCCTGGGCGTCCCCCGATAGGCGGCGGAGGACGCCGGTCTTCCGAGGTCGCGGCGTGATGACCGGCCGCTGCCAAAGCGTTGCGCAGGCGCGCGAAATCGTCGCGTCCCGGGATCCCCGCAAGCCACGCGGTGCCATCTTCATCGACCATGATGTCGAAGCGCTTCTGCGAATCAGCGATGTCCGATCCAAGTCGCCGAAGCGCTTCCGGCCGAGCTCTGTCAGAAGGTGCAGGCGCTGGTTGTCGCTGCCACGGAGCGCGAGGGTCTGTGGTGCTTCACGCTGAAACCGGTCGCTCATTAGCGCATCGATCAAACCATGCATGGCACTGACGTCTTGCGCGATCCTCTCGAAGGGATGGCCGCTGTAGACGAACACATCGATGGCAGTTTCGGTCCGAAGCGCTGTAAGCAAGGCGCGCAGCGCCGCAGACTGGTCGAACGGTTCACCGCCCGACACCGTGATGCCGTCGGCGTGGCCCAGCCACGGCCGAAGCGCGGCCATAACAGAGGCCACCGTGGTCGCACCGCGACCCTCCGCCCAGGTGTCCATCGAGATGCAGCCCGGGCACCGGATGGAGCAACCCTGCAACCATACCCCGATGCGCCGGCCAGGACCTAGCGTGGTCACTGGGAAATGCACGCGCGAGAGGTTGATCGGTGTCATTGGCGCGATCTTCCGCCGCCAGCAAGTGTAACGCCGCCTGCGGGATCCGCGGCGAGGGCTTGGACTCGGTAGTGCCCGCCGGGTTGCGCATCGCCGTCGAAGAGCGCCCGGATAGCGGGTTTATCAATAGCGCCTCAAGGTGGTTGCGGATTCCGCGACCTCCGTTCGACAAGTCGGCAAGGCAAAAGGCACGCAAATCCTGGCGGGCTTTTTCGGAAGGGTGATGCCAAAGCCGAGCCGGGCGATGTCGGCGAGAAGCGTTTCGAGCATTTGGTCGAAGATCTGACGCCGCCACGTCCGTCCGGATAAAATCGAAAACGATGATGTTCTCGCCCAGCCGGTTGAGGATTTCCGGGCGGTTGAGGACCAACTTGAAATGCTTCTCGATCTCCAGGCGAACTTTCGAACGAACCTCATCGAGCGGCTGTCTGCGGTCACGTTGGGGACGCGGTTACCCGCACTCGTCGAGCGAGAAGATGCCGAGGTTTGATGTGAAAATGAGGAGCGCCTCGGAAAAGTACACCCGTTCACCGCGCCCTGAGGTTAGGACGCCGTCGTCGAGTATCTGCAGGAATTTGTCGAGAATTCGCGGATGGGCCTTCTCGATTTCGTCGAAAAGCACGACGCTGAACGGCTTTTCACGGATGGCATTGGTCAGTTCGCCGCCGACATCGTAGCCGACGTATCCCGGCGGGGCGCCGATCAGGCGCTGGTCGGCGTGTTCGGCGCTGAATTCCGACATGTCAAAGCGGATGTAGGCGCTCTCGTCACCGAAAAGCAGGTTGGTGATCGTCTTGGCGAGCTCTGTCTTGCCGACACCGGTCGGTCCCGCGAGGAAGGCAACACCGCGCGGCGCTCCACTTCGTGTCCGCCCAACGCCGGTAACCGCACGCTTGACGATGTCGAGCATGTGCGTCACGGCGTGCTCTTGGCCTTTGACGCGTTTGCCAATGAAGCTCACCGCTCCGCGGATCTTTGCGTGGTCGACTTTTTGCCAAGGGTCCTCGGTGACGCCAACTTTGTAGCGCCGAACCGCATCGGCAGAAGTCGGCGATCGAGACATTCTCGGCCCGCGCCAACTGCGCGATGGAATTCATGTCGACGAGCAGCATGCCCTCGGTCCCATCGACGAAGGCCTGCTCCGCCTCACCAAGATGCTCCGGCGAGGCCTCGCGGACGCCAGGCCAGCCCGCAGCAACGAGCGACCGACTGCACGCCGAGCCAGATGGTCGGGCAGGGGACGGGGATATGGCGGACGCGCGGGTTGCCGATGAGGAACCAGTCGGGCAGGTCGCCTTCTTTATCCACAATCCACATGATCGTGTTGAAGAGCGGCGCCCGGTTCTTTCCGGCGGGCCGTGGCCGCGCGGCGTGGGAGAGGAGAAGCGCCCGCGAAAAAAGCTGATGTTCTGCCGGGGCGAGCGCCTCATTACGTACTACCAGTCGAGAGGCGAAGTCGATGATAAGGGCGGTTGGTTCGCCCTCGAGTCCGACAAGGCGTTCCAGCGTGTTGCCAAGAAGGTCGAGACCCGCGGGCATGGGCCCATCTCCGGCGGGCAGTCCGAGGCTCGCCAATAGTGGGGCGTTGTTTGACGACGCGCCGGGCAATTCCATGACCCGGAAACCGATAACTGGTTGGAACAGCAGAATGCTTGCATATCCCGCCCCAGCCAGTTCGCTCGCAAGAACGTTCTGTAGGGGCACCGCCGCTATCGCGCCGGTTCCTGCATCGTGCGCCTGCAGGTCGCGAATATTCCCGGAAAGCACGAACTGGCTCTTGAGGGCAAGGAACCTGCGCAGGTCTCGAACCCACCGTGCTGCCTCAAATACGTCCACCATTCTGTTCTCGAACCCTACTTCCTATGCGCGAATATACGACGGATCATCAACCGAGTGCAGTCGTACTCGTTTGCTCGTTAATGGTCAGCCCATGGAAGCTCGAACGCAAATCTGTTTCCGCGCCGATCTTTTGACGCCGCGGCGCCGAAGAGCTGAGCGAACTGACCCCGACTTCTTCACTTCTTCGCTGACGATGCTACACCGACAAGCAGCTCAAAAAGCCGGAGACCGTGTTCGAGGATATGGAGCAGCACCTCAAGCCGGCGAACAAGATTGTGCAGCTCGACTTCGAGCTCCTAAAAAGTTCTTTGACTGAGCAAGCAGCGACCGTGCCTGTCGGCCGCCGCATCCGCTTGGGGACGGTGACGATGCGCTTTGGCGCATATCTGATCCGAACGTCGATTTTGGCGCATCGGAGCCGTTGGCCTCGTGCTCGCCAAGCGAACTGGCACAACACGTCCCTGAGAAATGCAGCGATTAGCCCCGAAACGGCGGGCCTATCTTCGTCTCAAGTCGCCCAACATGCGCCGGGACTCGTGGCAAACCACGGAAATGTCGAACGTATCTGGCCCAAGCTAAACGAACTTGGATTTCAAGTTGACTAAGTGGCGGAGAGGGTGGGATTCGAACCCACGGTACGGTTGCCCGCACAACGGTTTTCGAGACCGTCCCGTTCGACCACTCCGGCACCTCTCCCGCGTGGGCGTCTCTAGCGGTGCCGGGGCGGGGAAGCAAGACCGCCGAAGGCTTTTGCGAGGCGCCGGGCGCCTCCGGCCGGCCGGTTCGGGTGGCAACCGTCCCCACCTGGAACCCGGCCACGCATGCTGACAGAATCGGGCTGGCTTTTCCTTGACAGGAAAATGGCCATCCCTATAGTGCGCGGCGACTGGCGCGGCCCCTTTGCCGCGCCCTTTGGTTTTCTTCAAAAACGGCTGGTTCACCCCGATCTTGGGCGGTCGGACCGGCAGGCTGGAAATAACATGTTCGCAGTCATCAAGGCCGGCGGCAAGCAATACCGGGTCGCCGAGACCGATTTGATCGAGGTTGCCAAGGTGGCCGGCGCCAAGGGCGACGCGGTTGCTTTCGGCGAGGTGCTCATGGTTGGCGGCGATGATGCCATCACCCTCGGCAGCCCGCTGGTGTCCGGCGCTACGGTCGCAGGCGAGATCGTCGAGCACGGCCGCACGGCCAGGATCCTGGTCTTCAAGAAGCGCCGCCGCCAGAACTCCAAGCGCAGCCGCGGCCACCGCCAGGACTATACGACGGTGCGCATCACCGAGATCCTGACCGACGGCAAGGCGCCCGCGAGGGCCCCGGCGGAAGCCGCCGCGGTCGAGGCGCCCGTTGCCAAGCCGAAGCGCGCCAGCACCAAGGCAGCGGCGACGGATACCCCGGAAGCAGCCGAGAAGCCGGCGCGCAAGCCGCGCGCCAAGGCTGCCAAGACAGACAAGGAATAAGGAGACACCGCCATGGCTCACAAAAAGGCAGGTGGTTCGTCACGCAACGGTCGCGATTCGGCCGGCCAGCGTCTCGGCGTGAAGAAGTTCGGCGGCGAGCGGGTTCTCGCCGGCAACATCATCGTGCGCCAGCGCGGCACCAAGTGGCGTGTCGGCACGGGCGTGGGCCTTGGCCGGGATCATACGATCTTCGCCGTTGTCGAAGGCGTGGTGACCTACCAGACCAAAGCCGCCGGCCGCACCTACGTTTCGGTCCGCCCGATGGCAGCGGCCGCGGAATAGCCGGCTTCCGAATTTTCGGCCGGCGTCTCATCGACCCGGCTTAGGAACAGACGAGGGGAGATGGGACACCATCTCCCCTTTTTGCTGTTCCGGACGGAGGAAGTCATGGGCGCGGAGGAAAATGCGGGGAAGGAGACCGGGGAGCTGGTCACCGCTCGGTTGATGCTGCGGCAGTGCCGGCCGGCCGACCTTCCGGCGGTCTCGGCGCTGTCGGCAGATCAGGCGGTCGCCGAGAATCTGTGCGCGGCGATTTCGCTTGGCGGTGGCGGCGCCTTCGTCATCGCCGACCGTCGCGGTGGCACGGTACTCGGCTGCGCCGGCTATGGCCCGACGCCCGACCTTCCGACCTCCATCGAGGCCGGCCTGTGGATCGGCGCCCGCTGGTGGGGCCAGGGCTTTGGCACGGAAGCGGCGCAGGCGCTGATCGACCGCGCCTTTGGCGACGGCCTCGTCAACAGCCTGTGGTGCTCGAACCGTGTGACCAATGCCCGCGCGCGGCGCGTCATCGAGAAGTGCGGCTTCCAGTTCCGCAGCACCGGCATGGTTCGCTCGCCGACGTTCTTCGGCGCCTTTCCGATCGAGCGTTTCGTCCTCGACCGGCGCAACTGGGCGAGCCTCAAGGCTTGGGGCGGGATGGCCGACCGCAGTGCCAGCGACGGGCGACATGAAACCGCTGCTTGATCCGATCATCGAGACGCGGCGGCTGGTGCTGCGCCAGCCGGAGGAGGCCGACATCGACGCCCTCGTCGCCGGGGTCGGCGATCTGCGCGTGTCGGAAAGACTCGGCCGCGTGCCGTATCCCTATGCGCGCGCCGACGCCGAAGAATTCCTGCGCGCCATCCGCCGCAACTCCAGCGCCGGACGGTCGATGCAACTGTCGATCTTTCACGACGGCCGCCTGATCGGCGGCGTCGGGATTGGCAGCCTGCCGGGGTATTGCGAACTGGGCTACTGGCTGGCGTATGATGCGTGGGGAAAGGGTTTCGCCACCGAAGCCGGCAAGGCGATCCTCGCCTACGGTTTCGACGCGCTCGGCCTGCGGCTGGTTCGCTCCGGCGTGCTTGTCGGCAACGATGCCTCGCTGCGCGTTCAGATCAAACTCGGCTTCCGACGGATCGGCATCAGCCGCCGTGGCTCGCTCGCGCTTGGCCGCAGGGTCGATCACATCGACACGGTGCTCACGCGTCGCCGCTTCGAGGCGGTACCGCGATGAAATCGCTCGTTCTCGACGACGTGCAAATCGTCACGGAGCGATTACGTCTTCGACCGCTTGAACCACGCGATGACGAGGCGATCTTCGCCCTCTTCGCCAGCTGGAACGTAATCCAGTATCTCAGCATGCCGCCGTGGCCCTATGTCCGCGATGACGCGCGAAGCTATGTCGGCATGGTCGTGAACGGTTCTGGCGACGATCCGGAGAAGGCGTTCGCCATCGAGCTGGATGGCGCGTTGATCGGTGCTATCGGTGTCCGTATGCGGCCGGCCAGCCACTTGCAGCGTGGCGCCGGGCCGAATATCGGCTATTGGCTTGGCGAGCCGTATTGGGGCCACGGCTACATGACGGAGGCCGCGCGCGGCTTCATCGGCACGGTTTTCGAAAGCTACGGCTGCGACATGGTCTATTCGGGTGCCTTCACGGAAAACGCCGCTTCCCTGCGTGTGCAGGGGAAGGTCGGCTTCCTGCGCGACGGCGAAACGATGCTTGCCTCACGGCCGCGCAACGGAACCTATCCCCATACAAACACGGTCCTCACCCGCGCCCGCTTCGAGACATTCGCCCGATGAAGTTCCTCGATCAGGCCAAGATCTACGTGCGCTCCGGCGACGGCGGCAATGGCAGCATTCATTTTCGCCGCGAGAAGTTCATCGAGTTCGGCGGTCCCGACGGCGGCGATGGCGGCAAGGGTGGCGACGTCTGGGTGGAAGCCGTCGAGAACCTCAACACGCTCATCGACTACCGCTATCAGCAGCATTTCAAGGCGGCGGCCGGTGGTGGCGGTCGCGGACGCAACATGGCTGGCGGCAAGGGTGCCGACGTGGTGCTCAAGGTTCCTGTCGGCACCGAGATCCTCGACGAGGACAACGAGACGCTGATCGCCGACCTCGACGAGCCGGGCAAGCGTGTGCTGCTCGCGCGCGGCGGCAACGGTGGCTTCGGCAACACCCACTTCAAGTCGTCGACCAACCGCGCGCCGCGCCGTGCCAATCCCGGTCAGGAGGGCATCGAGCACTGGCTGTGGCTGCGCCTGAAGCTGATCGCCGATGCCGGTCTCGTCGGTTTGCCCAATGCCGGCAAGTCGACGTTCCTGGCGACGGTGACCTCGGCGAAGCCCAAGATCGCCGACTATCCGTTCACCACGCTCGCGCCGGGCCTTGGCGTCGTGCGCATAGACGGGCGCGAATTCGTGCTTGCCGATATTCCCGGGCTGATCGAGGGGGCGCATGAAGGCGCCGGACTCGGTGACCGTTTTCTCGGCCACGTCGAGCGGTGCAGCGTGCTCCTGCATCTGGTCGACGGAACGACGGAAGATCCGGTGGCGGACTACCGCACCGTCCGCGAGGAACTTGCCGCCTATGGCGCCGGCCTCGACGAAAAGACGGAGGTCGTTGCGATCTCCAAGGCGGACGCGGTGCCGGCCGAAACCATGACGAAGCTCAAGCGCGCGCTCGGCCGCGCCGCCGGCGCGCCGCCTTTGGTGCTGTCGTCGGCCACCGGCGCGGGTGTTGAGGCGGCTTTGCGTGCCCTTGCCGCCGAAATCGCGGCCGGGCGGGAACCTGCGGTCAGCGTGCCGGCGGAACCGGACGGATCGTGGCGCCCATAGCGGCGCCCGCGTTTCCCACTGTATAAGGACGCGTTTTCGCCCGGGAACGTCATGACCCGCACGCCCGAAGCCTATCGCCGCATCGTCGTCAAAATCGGCTCGTCCCTGCTTGTCGACCTGGCCAGCGGCAAGCTGAAGACCGACTGGCTCCAGTCGCTGGCCCGCGATATCGCGCAACTCGCCAGCGGCGGTCGCGACCTCCTCGTGGTCTCGTCCGGCGCGATCGCGCTCGGGCGCGGCGTGCTCGGCCTCCCACCCGGCCCGTTGCGGCTGGAGGAGAGCCAGGCCGCCGCCGCCGTCGGGCAGATCGCGCTGGCGCGCGCCTGGACCGAGACGCTCGGTCAGGCCGGGCTGAACGCCGGCCAGATTCTGCTGACGCTCGGCGATACCGAGGAGCGCCGGCGGTATCTCAATGCCCGCTCGACCATCGGCACGCTGCTCAAGCTGCGCGCCGTTCCGGTCATCAACGAGAACGACACCGTCGCCACCAGCGAGATCCGTTACGGCGACAACGACCGGCTGGCGGCGCGCGTCGCCACCATGATGAGTGCCGATCTGCTGATCCTGCTCTCCGATGTCGATGGCCTCTACTCGGCCTCGCCGGCGCAGGACCCGAACGCGACGCTGGTCGAGACCGTCGAGCGCATCACGCCGGCGATCGAGGCGATGGCGGGCGCCGCGGCGTCGGAATTGTCGCGCGGCGGCATGAAGACCAAGCTCGATGCGGGCAAGATCGCAACGGCGGGCGGCACGGTGATGGTCATCGCCAGCGGCCGCGAGGAGCATCCGATCCGGGCGATCTCGGCCGGGGGCCGCTGCACGTGGTTCCTCGCCGACGCCAACCCGGTGACGGCGCGCAAGCGCTGGATCTCCGGGCAACTCGAAACGCGTGGCGCGCTGGTCGTCGACGTCGGCGCGATCAAGGCGCTGCGTGCCGGCAAGAGCTTGCTGCCGGCGGGCGTGCGCCGCATTGACGGCAGCTTTCACCGCGGCGATGCGGTGGAAATCGTCAGTCTTGACGGCGAAGATATCGGCCGCGGGCTGGTCGCCTACGACGCCGGCGACGCGGAGCGCATCGCCGGCCGTAACAGCCGCGAGATCGAAACGATCCTCGGCTACGCCGGCCGTGCCGAGATGATCCACCGGGACGACATGGTGCTGAGGGGCGAGTAGAACGCCGGCTACGGTCCGGGCGAGACCTGCGGCACCGGTTCCTTCGCCACCAGCTGTTCGCGGAAGAAGATGTAGAGGCCGGCCCCGACGATGATCGTCGCGCCGATGATCACGCGCCAGCTAGGCACGTCATTGAAGAACAGGTAGCCGAAGAGCACCGCCCAGACGATCAGCGTGTACTGGTAGGGAACGACGACTGAGGCCGGCGCCAGCCTGAGCGAGCGGTTGACGCAGACGATCGCCGACAGCGCCGAGACGCCAAGCAGGCAGAGCAGGGCGTAGTCGGAGCCGTGCACGATCGGCACCCATTGCAACGGCGCCGCGACCACGCCGGCGCCGAGGGCCGCGACCACCTGCCATGTCGCCATGCTGAGGCCGGACGTCGTGCGGAGCGTGCGGGTCACGACCAGAAAGCCGGAGTAAAGCAGGCTGCCGGCGAAGGCGATGACGACGTGGAAGTTGAACACGCCGGCCGAAGGCTGCAATGCGATCAACACGCCGATGAAGCCGACGCCGACCGCGGTCCACCGCCGCCAGCCGACGTGCTCCTTGAGCAGCAGAGCCGCCAGCACCGTCACGTAGATCGGCCCCGCCAGATAGTAGGTCATCGTATCGGCGAGCGGCAGGCCCGAGACCGCCCAATAGAAGAAGAAGACCTCCAGCGTCGCGAAGGCGAGCCGCAGGATCTGCAGCCACGGCCGCTCCAGCGCGAACAGCGAACCGACGCCCGCGCGCAGGATGAAGGGGACCAGGATGGCCAGCGCGGCCAGGCTGCGGAACAGCAGGATCTGGCCCGGCGAATAGGTCGCCGCCATCCACTTGCCGAGCGCATCGTTGGCGGAAAACAGGAAAAAGCCGAGCAACATCAGGCCGATACCAGCCGGGATGTTTTGCTTCTCTTCCGCCGTCGAGGCCGGCGCCGTTATGGAGGCCATGGGTCGTTTGCCGCTTTTTCGAGCACGCGGTCATCGCGCGGCCAGCGCGGCAAGTCCAGCGGAATCGGCGGTGGTTGCCCCGCGCCGGCCCCCGTGCCAAACACCTCGCCCGCGGCTACAATGGCCGCGAAAGGCGCATGAAATGAGCATCGCGGACGTCGCAATCAAGCCTGCCGCCGGCACCAACATGACCGCCGAGATGGCCGAGATCGGCCGTGCTGCCCGCCGGGCGGCGCGCGCGCTGGCGCTTGCCTCGACCGATGCCAAGAATGCTGCGCTTCGCGCTGCGGCGGCATCGCTCCGCAAGAACGCCGCAACGATCCTTGCCGAGAATGCGAAGGACGTCGGCGAGATGAAAGCGCATGGCGGCAGCGCCGCCTTCATCGACCGGCTGACGCTGACTGACAAGCGCATCGAAGGTATGGCGACCGGCCTCGAGGAAATCGCCGGGCTGCCAGATCCCGTCAACACGGTGCTTGCCGAATGGGACCGGCCGAACGGGCTGCATATCGAACGCGTGCGCACGCCGCTCGGCGTTATCGGCGTGATCTTCGAGAGCCGGCCGAACGTCACCGCCGACGCCGGGGCGCTCTGCCTGAAGGCGGGTAACGCCGCGATCCTGCGCGGCGGCTCTGATTTCATATCGATCGTCGGCCGCGATCCATCGCTGTCTGGTCGACGGGTTGCGCGACGCCGGCCTGCCGGCCGAAGCGATCCAGATCGTGCCGACCCGTGACCGCGCTGCCGTCGGCATGATGCTCGCCGGTCTCGACGGCAATATCGACGTGATCGTGCCGCGCGGCGGCAAGAGTCTGGTCGCGCGGGTCCAGGACGAAGCCCGCGTGCCGGTCTTCGCTCATCTGGAAGGCATCGTGCACATCTACGTTCATGCCGCGGCGAACCTCGCGATGGCGGAGAAGCTGCTGGTCAACGCCAAGATGCGACGCGTGAGCGTGTGCGGCGCGGCCGAGACGCTGCTCATCGACAAGGCGATCGCCGGCAAGGCCGTCAAGCTGCTGGTCGAAGCGCTGCAGAACGCTGGCTGCGCCATCCGCGGCGACGAGGCGACCCGCGCGCTCGTCAAGGATGTGACGCCGGCGACCGAGGCGGACTGGACGACGGAATATCTCGATGCGGTGATCGCCGTGAAGGTCGTCGACGGACTGGATGCGGCCATCGACCATATCGAGCGCTATGGCTCGCATCATACCGACGCCATCGTCACCGACGATCAGGCCGCGGCGGAGCGCTTCATGGCCGAGGTCGATTCGGCGATCGTGCTTCACAATGCCTCGACGCAGTTCGCCGATGGCGGCGAGTTCGGCATGGGTGCCGAGATCGGCATCGCAACGGGCCGCATGCACGCGCGCGGGCCGGTCGGCGTCGAGCAATTGACCAGCTTCAAGTACCGCGTCCGCGGATCGGGCCAGGTGAGGGCTTGACCGTCGGCATGTCTGTGAAGCCGGCGCAGCCGCCGTTCGTCAGGCTTCCCGCATTCCAGCCCGGCATGCGCATCGGGCTGTTCGGCGGCTCTTTCGATCCAGCCCATGCCGGCCACCTGCAGGTCAGTCTGGTAGCGCTCAGGGCGCTGCGGCTCGATCAGGTCTGGTGGCTGGTGTCGCCGCAGAATCCGCTGAAGCCGAATGCGCCCTCCAGCGATCTCGCGCGGCGGGTCGCGGCGGCGCGCGCCGTCGCCCGCCATCCGCGCATCCGGGTCACGGGGATCGAGGCGGATCTTGGCACAACCTACACCGCCCACACCCTGGCCCGCTTGCTGCCGCGCCTGCCCGGCGTCGACCTCGTGTGGATGATGGGGGCCGACAATCTGGCCAGTTTTCATCGTTGGCGCGGCTGGCAGCGGATTGCCGCCTCGGTCCCGATCGCGGTCTTCAACCGGCCGGGGGACGCCATCCGCGCGCTTGCCTCGCCGGCCGCCGGGGCCCTTTCCCGGTTCAGGCTGGACGTCAACGATGCCGGCCTTCTGGCCGGAACCTGGCCGCCGGCCTGGGTTTTCCTGCCGTCGCCCCACATTGCCATTTCCTCGACGGCGCTGCGCAACTTTGCCGCGAGGGGCAATATCGCGTCTTGAAAGCGTCACCGTTGCACGCTTATCTTGGAGAGCGCCGGTTTGGACGGCGCTGAAGGAGAGGGATCTCAACACTGACAAGCGCAGTTCGTAGTGAGGCGGCACGTCCCAGTGCGCCTCGTCTTGCGGCCGAACGCCGTGAACTCGCAGTGGCGGCCGCCATCAAGCTGGTCCGGAAAAGTCTTGAAGAATCCAAGGCTGAGGACATCGTACCCATCGACATCACCGGAAAAACGCCGATCGCCGACTGGATGGTCGTCGCGTCCGGCCGTTCGCAGCGACACGTCGCCTCGATTGCCGAGCGTCTCGTCGTCGATCTCAAGGCGGCCGGCGGGCATGACATTCGCGTCTCGGGCGAACGGCAGGGCGACTGGGTGCTGATCGACGCGGGCGACGTCATCGTCCATGTCTTCCGGCCGGAAGTTCGGGCCTTCTACAATCTGGAAAAGATGTGGTTGGCCGATCATCCGGCAGCGCCAGTACCAGTCTGAGCGGTCCGCTCTGAAGGCCGGCCGCCTTGCGGGCGGCCGCCCATGTGCGGGGAGCCGGCATGCGAATCACCATCGCTGCGATCGGCCGCATGAAGGCCGGCCCCGAGCGCGACCTCGCGCAACGCTATCTCGACCAATTCAACCAGACCGGCGGTCGGCTCGGATTGTCGCTGGCCGTCCGCGAGATCGTCGAGAGCCGGGCGGGCTCGGCGACCGCGCGCAAGGACCAGGAGGCCGCGGCGTTGCTTGGTGCGCTGCCGGCGCCGGTGACCCTGATCGTGCTCGACGAAGCCGGCAAGAACACCGACAGCCGAGCCTTTGCTGCCCGTCTGGCTGAGTGGCGCGATGGCGGGATCGCCGATGTCGCCTTTGCCATCGGCGGCGCCGACGGCCACGGTGAGGCTGTCCTCAGGGCCGCCAAACTGCGAATTGCCTTCGGCGCACTGACATGGCCGCACCAATTGGTCCGCCTGATGCTGGCGGAACAATGCTACCGGGCGGCGACGATCCTTTCCGGCCACCCTTATCATCGCGATTGACTACGGCTTTTCGCGACTTCGCCCCGAAATTGGCGGTTTTGGTTGACAGACTGCCCACTGGTTGTGCCTAGCTTGGCCTCAGGTCGACCGGAAGACAGGGACCCCCGGTTCGCGATGAAGCCCGGCCTTGCCATATCGATTGTCGTATGCGCGCTCGCCGCCGGATTGACGGTCGCTGCGGCTGCCGAGAGCGTGCCCGCGCCAGCCGATCGCGACTCCCGCCAGGCCGAACTCGAAGCGGTTACCCACGACATAACGGTGAGCGACGAGCGCCGGGCCGAACTCAAGCGCGAGATCGACGCTCTCGACCAGGACCGCGCGACGCTCAACCAGTCGCTGATCGACGCAAGCGAGCAGGTCCAGAAGCTTGAGGCGGCGAGCGACCGCACTGAGCAGCGGCTGAGTGCGCTGCTGACCAACGAGCAGCGTCTGCGCGCGTCGCTGAACAAGCGGCGCGATGTTCTGGCTGAGGTTCTTGCCGCCCTTCAGCGCGTCGGCCGCCGGCCGCCACCGGCAATTCTGGTTCGACCCGAGGATGCCTTGGCCTCGGTCCGCAGTGCCATC
This sequence comes from uncultured Alphaproteobacteria bacterium, assembly GCA_963781775.1. GTDB lineage: Bacteria > Pseudomonadota > Alphaproteobacteria > Rhizobiales > Kaistiaceae > CAVSRC01. The sequence continues at coordinate 17,499 of CAWAHE010000012.1, forward strand.
CTGCTGGGGGCGGTCGTTCCGGATCTGCAAGCCGCCGCCGAATCGCTGGCCACCGACCTCCGCTCCCTGGTTTCGCTGCGCGAGGAACAGGAACACGAGCGCGACAGGCTGCGCGCCGACGCCACGGCGCTCCTCGAGGGCCGCACGCGCATATCACTTCTTCTTGAGCAGAAACGCGCCGCCCGGGTCGCCTCGGCCGAGGCGCTCGCCAACGAGGAGGCGCGAGCGGCGGCCCTGGCCGCGCAGGCGACCAGCCTGCGTGACCTGATCGCACGGCTGGAGCGGGAAAATCCGACGGCTGCGGCGGCCTCGGCCGAAGCTGAAAAGGCGGCCGCCGTCGCCCGCAGCCAGGGTGGCGGGCGGCCGGCAAAATCGCTGGGAAGCGCCGACCGCCTGGCCCCCTCGGTCGCCTTCGTCGACGCCAAGGGCCTCCTGCCGATGCCGGTCAGCGGGCGCACCATCCGTGCTTTCGGCGATAATGACGGCTTGGGCGGCCGGGCTCAGGGCATGTCGATTGCAACCCGGCCGGGCGGTCTGGTTTCCTCGCCGACCGACGGCTGGGTGGTCTATGCCGGCCCGTTTCGCAGCTACGGTCAACTATTGATCATAAATGCCGGGGACGGGTATCATGTGTTGCTGGCGGGTATGGGACGGACGGATGTTCAACTTGGCCAGTTTGTGCTCGCCGGCGAGCCGGTTGCCGTGATGGCGGAACAGAGGCTGGCAAGCATCGGCGCCGTGGACATAGGCGCTACGCAGCCGGTGCTCTATATCGAATTCAGGAAAGACGGAACCTCTATCGACCCGGCTCCCTGGTGGGCTGCGTCTAATTCGGAAAAGGTTGGCGGATAATGCGCAAAGCCACACTACTCATTGTCGGCGTCCTCCTGGGCGCCGCCTCTACGGCCGCCCTGATGCAGCCGCAGCTGTTCGCGGGCGCCGAGGCGAATGCCGCAGCATCCGACACCTACCGCGAACTCAATCTGTTCGGCGATGTCTTCGAGCGCGTGCGCGCCGACTATGTCGAATTGCCCGACGACCACAAGCTGGTCGCATCGGCGATCAACGGCATGTTGGCCGGGCTCGATCCGCACTCCAGCTATATGGATCCGAAAGACTTCCAGGACATGCAGGTTCAGACCTCCGGCAAGTTCGGCGGTCTCGGCATCGAAGTGACCATGGAAGACGGCATCATCAAGGTGATCTCGCCGATCGACGATACGCCGGCCTCCAAGGCGGGCATTCTCGCCAATGACCAGATCATCGCCATCGATGGCGAGACCGTCCAGGGCCTCAGCCTCAACGACGCCGTCGACAAGATGCGCGGATTGGTCAACACCCCGATCACGCTGATGATCCAGCGCCCGGACGTCCAGAAGCCCTTCGAAGTGAAGCTCATCCGCGCCGAAATCACCATCCAGGCGGTGCGCTCGCGCGCCGAGGGCGACGTCGGCTACATCCGCATCTCCTCGTTCAGCGAGCAGACTTTCGATGGGCTGAAGACCGCCCTCGACAAGCTGAAGGCCGAGATAGGACCCGACAAGATTCAGGGCTACATCGTCGACCTGCGCAACAATCCCGGTGGCCTGCTCGATCAGTCGATCGCGGTGGCCGGCGCCTTCATCGACAAGGGTGAAGTGGTCTCTACGCGCGGTCGCCGCGCCGACGAGACCCAGCGCTTCAACGCAAGGGGTGGCGATCTCACCGGCGGCAAGCCGGTCATCCTGCTGATCAACGGCGGTTCGGCCTCGGCTTCCGAGATCGTCGCCGGCGCATTGCAGGACCATCGCCGCGCCACCATCATCGGTACGCGGTCGTTCGGCAAGGGATCTGTGCAGACCATCATCCCGCTTGGTGGCAATGGCGCGCTGCGCCTGACAACGGCGCGCTACTTCACGCCGTCGGGCCGGTCGATCCAGGCCCAGGGCATCGAGCCGGACATCGAGGTCATCCAGCCGCTGCCGCCGGAGTTGCAGGATCAGGCGGCGCTGGCCATGCCACACGGCGAGGCGAGCCTACGCGGCCACCTGACGCAGGACGGCGCTCCTGAGAAGACCGGATCGTCGGCCTACGTTCCGCCGGATTCGAAGGACGACAAGCAGCTCAACTATGCCCTCGACCTCCTGCACGGCAAGCTGGTGAACGGCGCTTTCCCGCCGGACCCGAATCGCGGCATACCGAACTGAGCCAAAAACGGGCGGCGCATGGCGCCGCCCGCCTTCGCTGGCCCATGGCAGGTTGATGGCGGATGACCTGACGAAGCCTCTCGGGCTGCAGCCGCCGCCCGATAAACGCGCTCGGGCGCGCCGGGTTCTCATCGCGGCCGGCGCCCTGGCAGCGATTGTGGTCGTGGCGGGAAGCGTCTGGCTGGTTTCTTCGCGGGCGCCCGGGCCGACCGTGACCGCAGTGATCGACGCGCCGCCGCCTGCTGTTGCCGAGCAAACCGGTTCCACGACGCGCGTGCCGCTCCCGGCAAGCGCCAGCGGCCTCATGGAGGTCAAGCCAACCGGCGGCCTCAGCGAGGTCGGCAAGGTTGTCATCCACGATCCATCGGACCCGGGCGAACTACGCCTCGCCGCGGCGCCGGCCACCGATCTCGTCGAGAACAGCAAGTACGGACCGCTGCCGAAGATTGCCCTGAACGGCACGCGCCCGCTGGATGCTTATGCGCGCCCAGTCGATGCCGGCGCCGGTGACGCTCGTATCGCCATCGTCATTGGCGGCGTCGGTATCGACGCCGACGGCAGCGATCAGGCGATCGGCCTGCCCGGCACGGTGACGCTGGCGCTCGCGCCTTATGGCGCCGAGCTCGAGGCGACGATGGCGCAGGCCCGCGGCGCCGGCCACGAAGTGCTCCTGCAAGTCCCGCTGGAGCCGTTCAATTATCCGACGACCGACCCCGGTCCGCATACGCTCACGGTCGATGCCTCGGCGTCGGAGAATCTCGACCGGCTGCACTGGCTGTTGGGACGGATGACGAACTATGTCGGCGTGGTCAATTACATGGGCGCCCGCTTTACCGGTGAGGCGGAAGCACTTTCGCCGGTGCTTGCCGAGGTCGGCAAACGTGGGCTGCTCTATCTCGATGACGGCTCGTCGGCCCGCAGTCGCGCGGCGGAGCTCGCCGGCGCGACGCCGGTGCTTCGCGCCGATCTGGTGCTCGACGCCGACCTGTCTCCGACAGCGATCGATGCGCGCCTGGAGCAGTTGCGCGCGATCGCCCGCGAGCGCGGCTATGCCATCGCCACCGGCAGTGCTTTCCCGGCGACCATCGACCGGGTGGCCGCTTTCGTGCGCGCGGCCGCGGACCGCGGCGTCACCATCGTTCCGCTGAGTTCCCTCGCGACGGCCGGGCGTTCATGAGCAAGCCTGCAAAGCGCGCCGAGGATCTGCCCTACCGTCCGTGCGTCGGCGTGGCCGTCTTCAACCCGGCCGGACGAGTGTGGATCGGACGGCGGGCGGACGCGCGCGACGAGCCGGAAGGCCGGGGGACATGGTGGCAGATGCCGCAGGGCGGCCTCGACGACGGTGAAGAGCCGAAGAAGGCGGCGCACCGCGAGCTTTACGAGGAAACGTCGATCAACAGCGTCGATATGATCCGCGCCGCGCCGGGCTGGATCGCCTACGACCTGCCGGCCGATCTCATCGGGACGGCGTGGCGTGGACGCTACCGCGGGCAGAAGCAGAAGTGGTTCGCGCTTCGCTTCACCGGCGACGAGTCGGAGATCGACGTGCTGAATCCCGGCGGCGGCAAGTTCAAGCCGGAGTTTTCCGAGTGGCGCTGGGAGAAACTCGAACGCCTGCCGGATCTGGTCGTGCCGTTCAAGCGCAAGGTCTATGAGCAGGTCGTGGCGGCATTCAAGGATATCGCCGACTGAGCGGCGACCCTGACCCCGCGGCCGGGCCGCGGGCTGCCTAGCCGGCGGTGATGGAAGCCTGAACTTCCTTGAGTTGGTTGAGGCGCAGTTCGGCGATGTCCTTGGTGGCGCCGTCCTTGGCGTCGGCGACGTCTTCCTCTGCGTTTCTGACCTCCTCCGCCAGCATCGCCGGGTCGACCTCGGCGAGCGGGATCGCCTGCTCGGCAAGGATGGTCAGCCCGCCGGCGCTGACATCGGCGAAGCCGCCGCGCACGAAGATGCGGTCCATCTGGCCGCCCTTGGTCACATCCACCACGCCCGGGCGCATCGTCGACATGAAGGGCGCGTGGCCCTTCATCACGGTGAAGTAGCCCTCGGAGCCCGGGACGACGACCTCTTCGACCTCGTCAGACATCAGGAGGCGCTCGGGTGAGACCAGTTCGAACTGGAAGGGATCGGCCATGACTGCTGCTCAACCTTTCCGCGTTTCAACGAGATAGCCGGCGCCGAGGCCGACCGCGGCGCCAATCACCGCGAAAATGACCGTCCGCAGGCCGGGATTGTCCAAGGCAGAGGGGCTGCCGACCTGAAGCACAACGTTGCCATCCTTCCCGGTTACCTTCATCGAGCCTTCGCCAGAGCCGTCGCTGCCCTGCACCGTCATGTTCAGCGGGCCGGCGTGAATCTCGGCTGCCGGCTTCGGGGCCGTCAGCCACCCGATCAAGCCGCCGGCCACCAGACCGACCACAAGCAGGATGAGCTTCAGGTTCATCTGGCGACCAGTCCGTCCGGGCCGCCGCTCAGGCGGCCTCGGCGGCGAGCTTCTTGGCCTTCTCGACCGCCTGTTCGATGGTGCCGACCATGTAGAAGGCCGGCTCGGGCAGGTGATCGTATTCGCCGGCGACCAGGCCCTTGAAGCCCTTGATCGTGTCGGCGAGGTCGACGAAGACGCCCGGCGTGCCGGTGAAAATCTCGGCGACGTGGAAGGGCTGCGACAGGAAGCGCTCGATCTTGCGGGCGCGGGCGACCGCGATCTTGTCCTCCTCCGACAGCTCGTCCATGCCCAGAATTGCGATGATGTCCTGGAGCTGCTTGTAGCGCTGGAGGATTTGCTGGGTCTGGCGGGCGACGTTGTAGTGCTCCTCGCCGACGATCGCGGCCGACAGCATGCGCGACGTCGAGTCGAGCGGGTCGACGGCCGGGTAGATGCCCTTCTCGGCGATCGAGCGCGACAGCGTGGTGGTGGCGTCAAGGTGGGCGAACGAGGTCGCCGGAGCCGGATCGGTCAAATCGTCGGCGGGCACGTAGATCGCCTGAATGGAGGTAATCGAGCCCTTGGTGGTGGTGGTGATACGCTCTTGCAGGGCGCCCATGTCGGTGGCGAGCGTCGGCTGGTAACCCACGGCCGAGGGAATGCGGCCGAGCAGCGCCGACACTTCCGAGCCGGCCTGCGTGAAGCGGAAGATGTTATCGACGAAGAACAGCACGTCCTGGCCCTGATCGCGGAAATACTCCGCGACCGTCAGGCCGGAGAGGCCGACGCGGGCGCGCGCGCCCGGCGGCTCGTTCATCTGGCCGAAGACCAGCGCGCATTTGGAGCCCGCGGTCGAACCGTTGTTCTTCTTGGGGTCCTTGTTGACGCCCAATTCGATGAACTCGTGATAGAGGTCGTTGCCCTCGCGGGTGCGCTCTCCAACGCCGGCGAACACCGAGTAGCCGCCATGGGCCTTGGCGATGTTGTTGATCAATTCCTGAATAATGACGGTCTTGCCGACGCCGGCGCCGCCGAACAGGCCGACCTTGCCGCCGCGGGCGTAGGGCGCCAGAAGATCGACGACCTTGATGCCGGTCACAAGGATCTGCGACTCGGTGGACTGCTCCATGTAGGTCGGCGCGGGCTGGTGGATGGAGCGGCTCTGCTGGGTCTTGATCGCACCGGCCTCGTCGACCGGCTCGCCGATCACGTTCATGATGCGGCCGAGCGTCTCCTCGCCGACCGGCACGGTGATCGGCTCGGCGGTGTCGGTAACCTCCTGGCCGCGCACCAGACCTTCCGTGGCGTCCATGGCAACGGTTCTGACCGTGTTCTCGCCGAGGTGCTGAGCGACCTCGAGGATCAGGCGGTTGCCGTGGTTGTTGGTCTCCAGCGCGTTCAGAATCGCCGGCAGATGGCCGTCGAACTGCACGTCGACGACGGCGCCGGTGACCTGTGTGACCCGACCGGTGACGCCTTTGACGTTGGCCGTGCTCGCTTTCGCCATGATGATCCTTGCCTTTCCGACTGACGGTTCAGAGCGCCTCGGCGCCCGAAATGATTTCGATCAGTTCCTTGGTGATCTGCGCCTGACGCGTGCGGTTATAGAGCAGCGTGTAGCGATCGATCATGTCGCCGGCGTTGCGCGTGGCGTTGTCCATGGCGCTCATCTTGGCGCCCTGCTCCGAGGCGACGTTCTCGAGCAGCGCGCGGAAGATCTGAATCGACAGGTTACGCGGCAACAGTTCGGCGAGGATCGATTCCTCGTCCGGCTCATATTCGTAGATGGCGCCGCCGCCGGCGCCTTTGGCCTCGCCGGTGACTTCGGCGGGGATCAGCTGGCGCGCGGTCGGCACCTGCGAGATCACCGATTTGAACTCGGCGAAGAACAGCGTGCAAATGTCGAACTCGTTCTCGCCGAACAGTTCGAGGACCCGCTTGCCAATGGCGTCGGCATTGGCAAATCCGATCTGGCGCACATTGCGCAGTTCGATCACTTCAAGGATTTGGCGCGGAAACAGACGGCGCAGGATTTCGAAGCCTTTGCGGCCGACGCAGAGGATTTTGACCTCCTTGCCGTCGCGGATCAGGCGGTTGGCATGATCGCGGGCAAGGCGCGAGATCGACGAGTTGAATGCGCCGCAAAGGCCGCGATCGGCGGTGCACACCACGAGAAGGTGGGTCTGGTCGTTGCCGGTACCGACGAGCAGGCGCGGCGCGTCGGTGCTGCCGGTCGAACCGGCGGCGACGTTGACGAGCACCGAGGCCATGCGCTGGGCATAGGGCCGGGCTGCTTCGGCCGCCGCCTGGGCGCGGCGCAATTTGGACGCGGCGACCATCTGCATGGCGCGCGTGATCTTCTGCGTCGCCTTCACCGAGGCGATGCGATTGCGCAGGACTTTCAGGCTTGCCATGGGATCGCGCCGCTACCGCCTGTTATGCCGGGATCAACCGAAGACCTTGGCGAAGGCATCGGCCGCGGAGCGCAGGCGCTCGCGGATGTCGTCGGTCAGTTCGCGCTTGTCGCGGATTTCGGCGAGCAGATCCTTGTGCTCGGCACGCATCAGCGTCAGGAAGCCCTGCTCGAAATCAACGACCTTGGTGACCGGCAGCTTGTCGAGATAGCCGCTGACGCCGGCGAAGATGACCGCAACCTGCTCCTCGACCTTGAGCGGCGAGAACTGCGGCTGCTTGAGAAGCTCGGTCAGGCGCGCGCCGCGGTTGAGCAGGCGCTGGGTAGCGGCGTCGAGATCGGAGCCGAACTGGGCGAAGGCGGCCATCTCGCGGTACTGGGCGAGCTCGCCCTTGATGGTGCCGGCGACCTGCTTCATGGCCTTGATCTGCGCGGCGGAGCCGACGCGCGACACCGAGATGCCGACGTTCACCGCCGGGCGGATGCCCTGGAAGAACAGGTCGGTCTCGAGGAAGATCTGGCCGTCGGTGATCGAGATGACGTTGGTCGGGATGTAGGCCGAGACGTCGTTGGCCTGCGTCTCGATGATCGGCAGCGCCGTCAGCGAGCCGGAACCGTTGTCGGCGTTCAGCTTGGCGGCGCGCTCGAGCAGGCGCGAATGCAGGTAGAACACGTCGCCGGGATAGGCTTCGCGGCCCGGCGGACGGCGGAGCAGCAGGGACATCTGGCGGTAGGCGACGGCCTGCTTCGACAGATCGTCATAGATGATCAGCGCGTGCATGCCGTTGTCGCGGAAGTACTCGCCCATGGTGCAGCCGGTGAACGGCGCCAGGAACTGCATCGGCGCCGGATCGGAGGCGGTAGCGGCGACGACGATCGAATATTCGAGAGCGCCGTGCTCTTCGAGGACCTTCACGAACTGGGCAACAGTCGAGCGTTTCTGGCCGATGGCGACGTAGACGCAATAGAGCTTGCGGAACTCGTCGCCGGCGTCGTTGATCGATTTCTGGTTGAGGATGGCGTCGAGCGCGACGGCGGTCTTGCCGGTCTGGCGGTCGCCGATGATCAGCTCGCGCTGGCCACGGCCGATCGGAATGAGTGCGTCGATGGCCTTGAGGCCGGTCTGCATCGGCTCATGCACCGAGCGGCGCGGAATGATGCCCGGCGCCTTGACGTCGACGCGGCGGCGCTCCTCGGCCTTGATCGGGCCCTTGCCGTCGATGGGGTTGCCGAGGGCGTCGACGACGCGGCCGAGCAGGCCCTTGCCGACCGGCGTATCGACGATATCGCCGGTGCGCTTGACGGTGTCGCCTTCCTTGATGTCGCGGTCGGTGCCGAAGATGACGACGCCGACATTGTCGGTCTCGAGGTTGAGCGCCATGCCGCGCACGCCGCCGGGGAACTCGACCATCTCGCCGGCCTGGACGTTGTCGAGGCCGTAGACGCGGGCGATGCCGTCGCCGACCGACAGCACCTGGCCGACCTCCGAGACCTCGGCCTCACTGCCGAAATTCTTGATCTGCTCCTTGAGGATCGCGGAGATTTCTGCGGCGCGGATATCCATCAGCCGACCTCTTTCATGGCAAGTTTGAGCGAATTGAGCTTGGTTCTGACCGAACCGTCGATCATGCGGCTGCCGACCTTGACGATGAGGCCGCCGATCAGCGTGGGATCGACCGCGGCGTGAAGGGCGACGTCTTTGCCGAGCGATGCTTTCAGCGCCGCCTTGAGATCGGCGACGTGCTTGTCGTTGAGCGGCTCGGCGCTGGTCACCTCCGCCGCCACCTCGCCGCGATGCTCGGCGAGGCGTTGGCGAAAGGCGGTGATGATGTCGGGAATGGTGAAGAGACGGCGGTTGCCGGCCACGACGCGGATGAAATTGCCGACGAGGCCACCAATCTCCGCCTTGTCGATGACGGCGCCGACGGCGCGTTCCTGCTCATCGGCGGCGAAGACCGGGCTGCGGACGAGCCTGGCAAGGTCCGGGCTTTCGGCGATCAGGCCCGCGAATCGGCCGAGATCCGCCTCTACCGCCGGCAGCGCGTTGGTTTCGGCCGCGAGATCGAAAAGGGCGCCTGCGTAGCGTCCTGCGATGGTCGCAATGGATGATTTGCTGCCGGCCACCTGGTCCCTGCCTCCGACACAACGAGCCTTGTCCGGTCGAGCCCGGCCCGTCTCGATAAGGCCCTGAACGGATTGTTTTTTCGGGGAAGGCCCGTGCCCGGAACCGGCCCCAAACCCCCGGAATTGCGGGTTCGATTAGCATACGCTCTACCGCAGAGCAATATGGCGGGCGCACAGCGGCGGTGCGGTGAAATCGAATGCCGACATCGGTGCCGGGTGAGGTCGTCGCGGGTGCCGCGTTAACCTGAAATTCACCATGACGATACAACCTCAGGGCGTGCAGCGCATCGGGGGTCGATGATATGCAGCGCCGCGAAAGATCGGCTTTCGGTATTCCCATCGCCTTGGCCGCGTTCGGATTTCTGGCATGGCTCAGCCTGCAACCCGCGATTGCCGGCGACGAGCATTATGGCTGGCTGCCGAGGGACAGTGACCAGGGCTGGTTGCGGGGAACGTTCGACGGTGAGTTCGGTGCGCGGTATTGGCTGAGCAGCGCCAAAAGCGGCAAGACGCTCTATGGTCTCGCCGGCGACCCGCCGGTTTCGCGGCTGACCTACGCCGGCATGGTGGGCCAGTCGGCCGAATTGTTCGGCGACATCAATCGGCAGGGCTATTTCGTCAAGGGATTCGCTGGGCTCGGCGCGCTGATGCGCGGCAGCCTCACTGATGAGGATTTCGAGCCGTTCATCGATCCCTATTCGAGCACCATCAGCAATCAGTCGGATGGGCATATCGGCTACCTGACGGTCGATGCCGGCGGCTACTTCGCCAACACACGCAATGCCCGGATGGGCGTCTTCTTCGGCTACAACTATTTCCGCCAGGACATGAGCGCCTTTGGATGCACGCAGACGGCGACCAACCCGGACATTTGTGTCCCTTCGATCCCCAACTCGACCAAGGGCATCACGCAGGAAAACAACTGGAATTCGCTGAGGCTCGGCGTCAACGGCGAGGCGCGGTTCGGCAAGGGCTGGCGACTCAGGGGCGAGGCGGCGGTGCTGCCGCTGGTCGGGCTGTGGGGCACTGACTATCACTGGCTGCGAATCTGCAGTGATGACGGATGCTTTACCGGCGGCGTGCCGTCGGACGGGCTCGGCTGGGGGTATCAACTCGAGGCCATGCTCGACTACACGGTGGCGGATAAATTCACCTTCGGTGTCGGCGGCCGCTACTGGCACATGCAGAGCAACGGCAACGCGCATTTTGAAAATCATGTGGTTGGCGAAAATACAGTCTCGCAGCGCGTCGACTGGTCGACGGATATCCTCGGCGTCACGGCGCACGCAACGCTGCATTATTGACCGCGCCGACTAGAGAAAACTCTGCGGGTCGATGTCGATCTTAACGATGCCGGCCACGCACCACGGCAAGCGGTGGTGCCGCAACGTCCAAGACTCTATCCTTGCGTGCCATGCCCGAGTCTGACGAAACGACCGGAAATCGTATCCGCACCCGTGTTTGTATCGTCGGCGGCGGACCGGCCGGCATGATGCTCGGCTACCTGCTGGCGCGCGCGGGAACAGACGTGCTCGTCCTTGAGAAACACGCCGATTTCCTGCGGGATTTCCGCGGCGACACGCTGCATCCTTCGACGCTGGAGGTCATGCACGAACTCGGGTTGCTGAAGAAACTGCTGGAGCGCCCGCACAACGAAGTCATCCACCTTGAAGGCGTTTTCGGCGATCAGCGCGTCTCGGTAGCCGATTTTTCGCACCTGCCGACGGTCTGCAAGTTCATCGCGCTGATGCCGCAATGGGATTTCCTCGATTTTCTCGCTGAGGAGGGCAAGACGCTGCCCGCCTTTTCGCTGCGCCTGGAGACCGAGGTTACCGACCTCCTGACCGAGGGGAACACGATTGCCGGCGTTCGCGCCGAATCTCCAGATGGTCCCATCGACGTCCGGTCCGACCTCGTCATCGGCGCCGATGGTCGCCACTCGATCGTCCGCGAACGCGCCGGACTGGAAGTCGTGGACTTCGATGTCCCCATCGACGTGCTGTGGATGCGCATATCGCGGCACGAGAGCGATCCCGATTTTTCGCTCGGACAGGTCAGCGCCGGCCACCTGCTGGTGATGCTCGAGCGTGGCGACTACTGGCAGTGTGCCCTGCTGATCCCGAAGGGCGGCTACGACGAGCGGAAGGGTCGCGGGCTCGACGCTTTCCGGGTGGAATTGTCCAAGGCGCAACCGTTTCTGGCGGACCGGGTCAACGAACTGACCTCGTGGGACCAGATCAAGCTGCTCACAGTGTCGGTGGATCATCTCAAGGAATGGGCGCGGCCCGGGCTGCTTTGCATCGGCAATTCGGCGCACGCCATGTCGCCAGTCGGCGGCGTCGGCATCAATCTCGCGATACAGGATGCTGTTGCCACGGCGAACATTCTCGTGCCAGCGCTCAGCGATGGTGAGGCGTCGTTGGATGTCCTCAACAAAGTGCAGCGGCGGCGATGGTTCCCGACCGCAGCGACCCAGCGCATGCAGGTCTTCCTGCACAACCACGCATTGGCGCCGGCGCTGGAGACAAAGGAGCAGGTCGGCGTGCCGTGGCCGTTCCGCTTGCTCCAACGCTTCCCGATCCTCCAGCGCATCCCGGCGCGGGTGATCGGAATGGGCTTCCGGCCGGAGCATGTGAAGACCCCGGCGGCCCGCCAGCCCTAGAGAAAACTCTGCGGGTCGATGTCGACCTGCACCCGCAGCGAAGCGCGCGGACGTGGGGCGGCTGCGAGCCATGCACGGATATGGGCCTGCATGTTGACCGCGCGCGGCGCTTGCACGAGCAGACGGTAGCGATGCCGGCCGCGCACCACGGCAAGCGGCGCTTCCGCCGGCCCCAATACGCTGAATGCGGGATCCTGTGGCGCGGCGCGGCGGAAGGCCGCTGCATAGCCCTGTGTCTCGGCGCGCTCCAGACCCGACACTACGATTGCCGCCAGCCGGCCAAACGGTGGCAGGCCGGCCGCGCGGCGCTCGGCGATCTCCTTCTCGTAGAAGGCCTCGCGGTCGCCGGAGACGATCGCCCGGATGACGGGGTGATCCGGTGCGTAGGTTTGCAGCAGTGCGCGGCTGGCGCCGCCGGTGCGTCCGGCGCGGCCGGTCACCTGGCTGAGGAGCTGGAAGGTGCGTTCGGCGGCGCGGAGATCGCCGTGGGCGAGGCCGAGATCGGAATCGACCACGCCGACCAGCTTGAGAAGCGGGAAATTGTGGCCCTTGGCGACGAGCTGCGTGCCGATGACGATGTCGACCTCGCCTTTTGCGATCGACGACAGTTCCAGCCGCAACCGATCGATGCCGCCGGCAAGGTCGCTCGACATGACGATGGTGCGTGCATCCGGAAAGCGGGCAGCGACTTCCTCCGCCAAGCGCTCGACGCCGGGGCCGATGGGGACGAGGCTCTCGGTATCGCCGCAGTTCGGGCAGGCCTCCGGCCGCTTCTCCGAGTGGCCGCAGTGGTGGCAGAGCAGCACGCCGCGGAAACGATGCTCGACCAGCCAGGTGGAGCAGTTCGGGCACTGAAAGCGGTGGCCGCAGGTGCGGCAGAGCGTCAGCGGCGCGTAGCCGCGACGGTTCAGGAAGAGCAGCGCCTGCTCCTTCTGCGCCAGCGTTTCGCCGATCGCGGTGACCAGCGGTGGCGACAGGAAGCGCCCGCGCTCAGGCTGCTCGTGGCGAAGGTCGATCGCCTCGATATCGGGCAGTGTCGCGGCGGCGTAGCGGTCCGACAGCACGATGCGCGTGTAGCGGCCGGCATCGGCGTTGACGCGCGATTCGACCGACGGGGTCGCCGAGGAGAGAACGACGGCGAAACCGGCGAGGTGGCCGCGGACCACGGCCATGTCGCGCGCCGAATAGAAGGCGCGGTCCTCCTGCTTGTAGGCGAGGTCATGCTCTTCATCGACGACGATCAGGCCGAGATCGGCAAAGGGCAGGAAGAGCGCGGAACGCGCGCCGACGACGACCTGCACCGTTCCGTTGGCGACGCCGCGCCACACCCGTTCGCGCGTACGCGGCGCGACTTCCGAGTGCCACTCGGCCGGTCGCGACCCAAAGCGAAGGCCGAAGCGTTCGAGGAAATCGGCGGTCAACGATATCTCCGGCAACAGGATCAGAACCTGCTTGCCCGCCTTCACCGCCGCGGCGACCGCCTCGAAATAGACCTCGGTCTTGCCGGAGCCGGTGATGCCGTCGAGCAACGTGACCGAGTAGCCGCCCTTGGCGATTGAGGTACGCAGTGTCGTTGCCGCCGCCGCCTGCTCGGCGTTGAGTTCCGGTGGCGCATAGTCGGGATCGGGCGGTGGCGCGACCGGCCGCGCCGGCATCATCACCACCTCCAGCGTGCCGGCGTCGATGAGCCCCTGCACGACGCTTGGCGTGACGCCGGCGGTGGCGGCAAGGCCGCTCTTCGTCCAGGCGAGACCAGAGGCGCCATCGCTTTCCCGGAGGATGTCCAGCACCCGCTGGCGGGCAGGTGTCATGCGTTCCGGCGGTGGGCCGGCGAGCCGCACGCCGGGGATGGGAGCCTCAGGCTCGAGCGCGCCCGGCGCGCGCATCACCATGCGCAGGACCATGCCGCGCGAGGTAAGGGTGTAGTCGGCCACCCAGTCGACGAAGCGACGGATTTCGGCCGAAAGCGGCGGGGCGTCGAATGTGCCATTGATCGGCCGCAGGCGGTTATGCCCGACGCTCTGGTCCGGCGGGTCGTCCCAGACGACGGCGACCACGTCGCGGGTGCCGAGCGGCACATCGACAATGTCGCCGGGTTGGCTGCCGGCCGGAGCGCGATAGGTATAGGGTGCGGCCACCGCCACCGGGACCAGCACCGAAACGGTCGATTCGCCGGTCACGCCTTGCGAATCTCCTTGGGTTCAAATCGGCTGGGACGGGCTGACGATGGCCCCGGATTCGGCTAAAGGAAAGCCCCGCAGGTCGGCCCGGGCTCAACCCATAGATCTTTCAGGAGGAATGCCATGAAGTTCTTCGTCGATACCGCCGATGTCGGCGAAATCCGCGAACTGGCCTCAACCGGCCTGCTCGACGGCGTCACCACCAATCCGTCCCTGATCGCCAAGGCCGGCCGGCCGATCAAGACCGTCATCGCGGAAATCTGCGAGGTGGTCGATGGCCCGGTCTCGGCCGAAGTCGCCGCCACCGATTTCGACGGCATGATGAAAGAGGCCGGCATTCTCGCGCCCATCGCCAAGAACGTGACGATCAAGGTGCCCCTGACCTGGGACGGTCTCAAGGCTTGCCGGGCGCTCTCGCAGCGTGGCACCAAGGTCAACGTGACGCTCTGCTTCTCGGCCAACCAGGCGCTGCTTGCCGCCAAGGCCGGCGCCACCTTCATTTCGCCCTTCGCAGGCCGGCTCGACGACATCGGCTTCGACGGCATGGAAGTGATCCGCGAGATCCGCGTGATCTACGACAAGTTCGAGAACCTCAAGACCGAGATTCTGGCCGCGTCGATCCGCACCGCCCTGCACGTCAAGCAGGCCGCGATGGCCGGCGCGGACGTCGCCACCATTCCGCCGGCGATCCTCAAGAACCTGGCCAAGCACCCGCTGACCGACAAGGGCCTCGAGTTTTTCCTCGCCGACTGGAAGAAGACCGGCCAGACGATCGCCTGAGGCATCAACATGTCGGGGGGTGACATGAAGCTCGAGCGCGCGTTTCCGACCGTTCGGCTGTCGGACGCCGATGAGCAGGTATTCGCGGCGGCGCGCTCGGTCGCCGAGCCGCCGGCTGCGCCGGAATCGGGCGAACAGGCGGGCGTGCCGAAAGGCACGCTCACGGCCGGCCATCACGTCGGCACAGGGATCTATCCCAAGGTCACGCGCGACTACTGGGTCTATGTGCCGAGCCAATATGACGGCCGAACGCCTGCCAACCTCATGGTGTTTCAGGACGGCGACAGCTACCTCAAGCGCACCAACGCCAAGACTGTCTTCGACAATCTCATCGCCAGGGGCGATCTCAAGCCGACCATCGCGGTCTTCATTCAGCCGGGAGATCTGGACGGCCAGCCGACCGGCTCGCGTGGCAACCGTCCGTTCGAGTACGACAGCGTCACCGACGCTTATGTCAGCTTCCTGCTCGACGAGCTGCTGCCCGAAGTGACCGGCGGCTTCGCCATCACCGACGATCCGAAGGGCCGCGCGATCTGCGGCATGAGTTCGGGCGGCATCTGCGCCTTCAATGCCGCATGGGAACGCCCGGACAAATTCGGGCGCGTGGTTTCCCACGTCGGCAGCTTCACCAATATTCGCGGCGGACATGTCTATTCGTCGCGCGTGCGCCAGAACAGCGCGCGGCCGATCCGCGTTTTCCTTCAGGGCGGCGCCGGCGATCTCGACAACGGCTACGGCAACTGGCCGGTCGCCAATTTCGACATGGCCGCGGCGCTCGCCTGGAAGGGCTACGACATGCGCTTCGAATTCGGTCTCGGCGCACACAACTTCATCCACGCCGCCGCCACGCTGCCACAGACGCTGCGCTGGATCTTTCGGGACTGAACGCCGGTGATCCTCGAACATGCACTCCTCGACGTGAAAGAGGGCGAGGGCGCCGCCTTCGAGGCGGCGCTGAAGCAGGCATTGCCGCTGATCGCGGCAAGCGACGGCTTCCTCGGGCTGGAAGTGCGTCCCTGCATCGAGGCGCCCGGCCGCCGCTACCTGCTGCTGGTGCGCTGGCGGAGCGTCGCCGATCACGATCTCGGATTCCGCGGCTCCGACCGCTATCCGCGCTGGAAGGCCCTGCTGCACCATTTCTACGAGCCGTTTCCGACGGTGCAGCATTATGGCGAGCCGATTACCGAAGCCTGAAACGGCCTGTTGCTGCCGGCCGGCGCATCGGCCGTTTTCCTGGGTTGACCGCCGCGTCCGAGTTGCCCTTAAGAGGGCACCACAAATGCGCAACCGGGGGTCACCATGAATTTCAGTCGCGCCAAGGCCGCCTGCCTCGGCCTCGCCATGGCCTCCTGCGCCACTGCGGCCGGGGCGGAAACGATCCACGCCGACGTCTGGGTCGATAACTGGTTCGCCTTCTATCTGAATGACAAGAAGGTCGCCGAGGACTCGGTGCCGATCACCACCGAGCGCTCGTTCAACGCCGAGAGCTTCGACTTCAACGCAGAACGGCCCTTCGCGCTGAACTTCGTCGTCAAGGACTTCAAGCAGGACGACACCGGCCTCGAATACATCGGCACCGCACGCCAGCAGATGGGCGACGGCGGCTTCATCGCGCAGTTCGTCGACGCCACGGGCAAGTCCGTCGCCGTCACCAATTCGAGCTGGAGATGCCTCGTCATCCACGATGCGCCGTCCAGCCCGAGCTGTGCGAACGAGCGCCAGCCGGTGGCCGGCAAGGGTCCGTGCGGCTTCACGGCGATCCCCGAACCGGCCGGCTGGAAGGCGCTCGACTTCGACGATTCCGCCTGGCCCAAGGCGACCGAGCATTCCGCGCGGGATGTCGGGCCGAAGGACGGCTACGATCGCATCCGCTGGAGCAGCACGGCGAAGTTCATCTGGGGGCCTGATCTCAAGACGAACAACACGCTCCTCTGCCGACTGGTGGTCAAGTAGGAACGCTCCCAGATATAGCTTCCCGTTCCCGCGAGCGATATCGCTCCGGACCATGATCCTTCCTTTCGTTCGCCTCATGCCCGAGACATGAGGGGTGGCGGGCGCTCGAAGAGTGCCGCGTCGGGTAGTCCGTTGTCTGGCGCTCTGCCAAGCGCCCGCCGCGACGACTTTGCACCTCCGCTACTCGCGCTCCACCGGGCGAACGGTGCGCTGCCGGCTCATCACCGGATCGCTGCCTGGCCCCTCGCCTTGGAAAGCGAGGTTTTGAACCCGCCCGGCTTAAGGTGGGCTATGGCCACAGCCGGTCGTAGTGCCGGCGGACGAGCTTACGCGGAGGCGTCCCGGGGCACCGGGTTGCGAAATCCCGATGCCGCAGGCGCCGCACCTGCCGATGCCGGATGTTTCCGATATCGGCCACTCAAAAGAGTTCGCTCCATCTCAGGACGCCTCCGGAGGCGCCCCTCATGAGCGAGGATGCGACGCATCATCTCATGGGCTCATGGGGGCGGGGATAAGTAATTTTCGGATTTATCTTATCCCCGGTCGGCGAGGACATGAGAGAATGGGGCGGGCCCTGCCGACGCCGGTTCGCGGCCGGCTCGCATCAGCGCCGGACGCGACGGCGGCGGTTCTCCCCTCAGGGTTGGCCGCATTGCGTTGGTTGCGCTCAAGCGAGTCGGGTGAGGGGATGTTGATCTGCGGTAAGGCACTGCCTCACGCGAGTCCGTACGTCCTCACCCCACGTACCTCGGGAGAGGGTGCGTGTGGCGAGGTGCAGTGGCCAACAGTCGCGTTGAAGCGGGCAGGCGTGTTGTCGGTGGCTTCGCGAACATGCTTCCTGGAATGGCGATAGTCGTCCCGCTGCGAGCGAGCGGCAGCTTCCCTCGCACGGGGAGAGGGGCATGTTGGGCCGACCCGGGTGGGCCGGGGAGGGGAGGAAACGCACGCGGCGAGATACGTTTCGCCTGCGATTGACGAATGCGGATGCGTTCCTAGATAGGGCGTTCACGCCGCCAGAAATGGGAGTCCCGTCGATGAACAAACCGGTAAAGATTCCCGATACCAGCCATCCGATCACGATCGAGCCAAATCCGGCGCGCGTGGTGGTCATGGTTGCCGGCAAGGTGGTGGCCGACACGACGCGCGCGCTGACGCTGCGCGAAGGATCGTATCCGCCGGTCCAGTACATCCCGCGCGAAGACGCGGACATGACGCTGCTGACGCGCACCGACCACGCCACCTACTGCCCGTACAAGGGCGACTGCGCCTACTACAGCATTCCGGTTGGCGGAGAGCGCTCCGCCAACGCGGTGTGGACCTACGAAGAGCCGTACGAGGCGGTCGCCGCGATCAGGGACCACCTCGCCTTTTATCCCAGTCGCGTCGATTCAATCGACGAACGGCCGGCCGGCTAGCGCCGCTACGCCGCGGCAACCAGCGCGGCGCGATTGGCGGTCAGATATTCGCGAACGCTGGTTGGCTCCTTGCCGCCGAGGTCCTTGACCGCCGATGTGGCGATGGCGTGATAGCCCTGCGCGGCGGCGACGTCGAAATCGACGAGCAGATCGGCAACCGCCGGCGGCAGTCCCGCGGCCTCCATCCCCTTCTTGAGCGCCTCGCCGCTGACCGCGATGTGCTTGATCGGCTTGCCGGTCAGATCGCTGACGATGGCCGCGATTTCATTCTGTGTGACCGGCGCCGGGCCGGTGACATCGAGAATGCGCTTGCCGTTGAAGTCGGAAAGGAGCGCGCCGGCAGCCGCCCGGGCGCAATCCTCACGCGTGACGTAGTTCCGTCCGCCGGTGCCCGTTGCGCTGTAGAGCTGGCCGCTGGCGATTGCCGGCGGGAGGCCGTTCAGGATGTAGTCGGTGTAGATGTTATTGCGCAGGATCGTCCAGCCGAGCTTGCTCTCGGCAAGCGCGACCTCGGTCCAGTAGTGGTCGTTGGCGATCGAGTCGCGGCTGGTCGGCGTGGCGGCGACAGCGGACGTGTAGACGACGTGTTTGACGCCGGCGGCGATGGCGGCCTTGACCGCCGGAACGTGCTGCGAATGGCGTCCGCCCGGACGACCGACGGCATCTGTGCTGACAATCAGCACGCGGTCCGCGCCGACAAATGCCGCCTCGAGCGAGGCGGGGTGATCGAAGTCGCCCTTGCGGATCTCGACGCCCTTCTTCGCAAGGTCGGCGATCTTTTCGGGGCTGCGCGTTACCGCGATGATGGGGCCTGCCTTTGCTTCGAGCAGGAGATCGATAACGCGGCGGCTGAGCTGGCCGCTGGCGCCGGTTACGAGAAGGGTCGGTGCGTCTGGCATCTGATCGGTACCTCGGATTGTAGTAGTTACGAAGCGTAACTAGATGTATGATTGAGGTCAGCATGCCAAGGAGGCACGTTTTCGCGCCTTGGTCACACCGAGGGAACCGAAATCCCGTGGAAAGACCGACAAGCCAACAGCACGGACCCGCCGGATCGTCGCAATGGAGCGTTCGTCCGGGATCGGACGACGCCGGCAAATGCCCGGTGCGCGATGTGCTCGACCGTCTCGCCGACACCTGGAGCCTGCTGGTCATCCTGGTGCTTCGCGACGGACCGCAGCGCTTCAACGCGCTGAAACGGTCGATCGGCGACGTCTCCCAGCGCATGCTGGCGGTGACGCTGCGCAATCTCGAGCGCGACGGGCTGGTGTCGCGGACGGTGATCCCGGCCAATCCGCCGCGCGTGGAATATGCGCTGACGCCGCTCGGGCGTTCGCTCGACACCCCCGTCGATGCGCTGGCGGAATGGGCGACGACCCGTCATGCGGCCATCCGCAAGGCACGCAAGGCCTTCGACGCCCGGGAGAATTAACCGGCCGTTAAGTGTGCGCGCGCGAGATCGGACAGAGGTCGAGACAAATGGCACGCGCGCCCGCCGAACCGCTGTTGATCACCGCCACGCCCGGCCTCGCCAGGGCCGTGGAGCACTGGCGCCGCCATCTTTCCAGCGAGCGACGGTTGTCGCCGAACACGGTCGAGGCCTATTCGCGCGACGCCGAGCAGTTCCTGCGTTTCCTGACCGGCCATCTCGGCAATCCGCCGACGCTGGCCGACATGAACAACCTCGCCACCACGGATATCCGCGCCTTCATGGCGCAGCGCCGCAATGACGGCGCGGGCTCGCGGACGCTGGCCCGCGGCATTGCCGGCATCCGCTCGCTGATCGGGTTTCTGGAGAAGGACGGCCACGCCAACGGCGCGGCGATCCGCGCCATCCGGCCGCCACGCCAGACGCGCACGCTGCCGAAGCCGCTGCCCAAGGCGGCGGCGCGCGACGTGATCGCGGTGGAGAATGCCCTCGACGATGAGCCATGGATCGCCGCGCGCAATGCCGCCATCCTGGCGCTGCTCTACGGATCGGGGCTGCGCATCTCGGAGGCGCTGGCGATCAAGCGCAGCGAGGCGCCGCGCGGACCCAACGATGCGCTGCGTGTGCGCGGCAAGGGCAACAAGGAACGCATCGTGCCGGTGCTGCCGGTGGTCGTGGCCGCGATCACCAGCTATCTCGGCCAGTGCCCGTATGCGCCGGGGCATGGCGGTCCGCTTTTCGTTGGCGCGCGCGGCGGGCCGCTCAATCCGCGCATCGTGCAGCGGGCGATGGAGAAATTGCGCGGCGCCCTGGGGCTGGCTTCAACGGCGACCCCGCATGCGCTGCGCCATTCCTTCGCGACGCATCTGCTCGCCAATGGCGGCGACCTCCGCGCCATCCAGGAACTGCTCGGCCACGCCAGCCTGTCGACGACGCAGATGTATACCGCCGTCGATACCGAACGCCTGATGGATGTTTACGAGAAGGCGCATCCGCGCGCGTGAGGGCTCAGGACAGCCACCAGGCGCCAAAGGCGATGGAAGCGACGGTGAGCAGGGCGCCCACCCGGAAATAGGCCCAGAAGCCGATCGTCACGCCGTCGCGTTTCGCGCGTTCCACGACGATCAGGTTGGCCACCGAACCGACCAGCGTGAAATTGCCGGCAAGTGTCGAGGCCATCGCAACCACCAGCCAGGCGCGCGCCGGATCGGCGAAGCCGGCCACGAACGGCTTGAGCACCAGCACCGCGGGGACGTTGCTGACGAGATTGGAGAGGATCGCGGTCACCGCCGACAAGGCGGGGACGCTGGCGAGGTTCAGCCGTCCGACGGCGGCTATGGCGTCCGGGCCGATGACCGCCTTTTCCAGGCCGGCGACGACGATGAAGAGGCCCGCGAACATGACCAGCAGCGGCCAGTCGATCTCGAAATAGACCTTCTGCGGTTTCACCCGCCGGGTGAACAGGAGAACCGCGCCGGCCAGAATCGCGACGCGCGCCACCGGCTGCCCGGCGAAGAACAGCACGACCATGGCAAGGGTCACGGCCAACGTCTTGATGACGAGCCCGCGGTGGTAGCGGACGGGCCCTTGACCGGGGGCTGCGAAGGTCTCGCGGGTGAAGAATTCCTGCCGGTGCAGGACGGCAATCAGCGCGATGGTGAGCGCCAACGACGCAAGAGCGATGGGCGCCAGCGCGGCGACGAAATCGACATAGGCGATGCGCGACACGGCGCCGATGATCATGTTTTGCGGATTGCCGGTGATGGTCGCGACGCTGCCGGCATTGGACGCCATCGCCACGGCCAGCAGATAGGGCAGCGGCGGACGTTTCAGCCGGGTCACCAGATCGAGCACCAGCGGCGTCATCACCAGGCAGACCGTGTCGTTGACCAGAAAGGCCGACAGGAAGCCGGTGGTTGCGACGATCGCCGCGAGAAGCACCAAGGGACGCCGGGCGCGCGCCACGACAAAGGCCGTCGCCAGGCGGAAGAAACCGGACAGGCGCAGATTGGCGACGACGATCATCACGCCGAGCAGCAGCGTGATCGTGCGCATGTCGATCGCGGCGTAGGCCTCGTCGAGATCGAGCACGCCCAGGCCGACCATGAGGCTGGCGCCGAGCAAGCGCCGCGCCGGCGCGGTCGAGCCGGTAACCGGGCAATCGGCCGATGGCCATGACGACGTAAGTCGCGGCGAAGATGGCGATGGCGAGCATGGGTGGCTTTGTTAGCGTGCCGGCCCGCCGCCGGATAGCCAGGCGGGTGCGACGCCGGGGAGGGCGCAGGTGGCTTTCCCGCCTGCGGGGTTGGGATTATTCTGGCGCCCGGGCCGTCTGCCGGCCCGTAACTGGGGGATCAGTCACATGCGTATCGTCAAGACAGTGTCCGTTGCGCTTTTCATTGGCCTCGCGGTTGCCGCCAGCACCGCCCCCGCCGACGCCTTCTTCTTCCATCACAAGGATGGCAAGGCGACGTTCTGCACGAACAATCCGATCTGCGGG
This sequence comes from uncultured Alphaproteobacteria bacterium, assembly GCA_963781775.1. Lineage (GTDB taxonomy): Bacteria > Pseudomonadota > Alphaproteobacteria > Rhizobiales > Kaistiaceae > CAVSRC01. Next base: position 39,566 of record CAWAHE010000012.1, read on the forward strand.
TTCTTCCACGCCGTTTTCCACAAGGGGAAATAAGCGTTCCCTGACAAGGGTTTGCGAAAGGCGCCGGGGAAACCGCGGCGCCTTTTTCTTGTCGGCCCCAGTCGCGGCCTTGTGAACGACGACATTCTTTCGCCGCCAACGGCGCGGGCGTACCCTCCCGGATGGCCGGTTGAAGCCGGCCTGCCGTGGAGGAACCCATGAAGATTGTCACAGCCTCCGCATTCGCGCTGGCGATGCTCATCGGCATCGGCAGTGCGTCGTCCTGCGAGTTCATGGATATGGCCTATACCGCTCCGCAACCGGTCCAGCCGGTTGCCTCGGCGACCGTCAAGCAGATGGCGGTGGCGTATCTCAAGGAACTCGCGAACGAACACCGGATCGCCTGATCACGGATCGATCCGGCATGGAGGGGCGCCGGCTGCCACCGGCGCTCTTTCCTTGTGGGACCGTCAGATGTGGATCGGCTTGGTCCACGCGGCGAGCGCCGCTTCCTTGACCGCTTCCGACAGCGTCGGATGGGCGTGGCAGACGCGGGCGAGGTCTTCCGCGGCACCCTCGAACTCCATCAGCACGCAGGCCTCGGCGATCAGTTCGCCGGCATAGGGGCCGACGATGTGAACGCCGAGGACGCGGTCGGTCGCGGCATCGGCGAGCACCTTCACGAAGCCGTCCTTGTCGACCCATGGCGCGCGCCCGGGCGTTGGCCGAGAAGGGGAACTTGCCGGCGCGATATTCGATGCCAGCCGCCTTCAGCTCTTCCTCGGTGCGCCCGACCGAAGCGATCTCGGGCATGGTGTAGACGACGTTGGGGATGACGCCGTAGTTCACGTGGCCGGCCTGGCCGGCGAGGATCTCGGCGACGGCGACGCCTTCGTCCTCCGCCTTGTGGGCGAGCATCGGCCCGGCGATGACGTCGCCAATGGCGTAGATGCCCGCGACCGACGAGCGGTAATGCGCGTCGACGACGACGCGGCCGCGCTCGTCGCGCTTCACGCCGGCTTCGTCGAGGCCGAGGCCATCGGTGAAGGGCCGCCGGCCGATGGAGACGAGCACCACATCGGCTTCCAGAACCTCCGCGGCGCCGCCCGCGGCCGGCTCGATCGAGACCTTCAGCGTCCTGCCGCTCTTGTCGACCGAGGCCACTTTGCTGGACAGGCGGAAGGCCATGCCCTGGCGGGTGAGGATGCGTTGCGACTGGCGGGCCACTTCGCCATCGAGGCCGGGCAGGATGCGGTCGAGGAATTCCACGACGGTGACTTCCGATCCGAGCCGCCGCCACACCGAACCGAGTTCCAGGCCGATGACGCCGGCACCGACCACGATCATGCGCGCCGGCACCTGGGGCAGGGCGAGCGCGCCGGTCGAGGTCACGACGCGCTCTTCGTCGATCTCGACGCCGCGCAGCGGCGCCACGTCGGAACCGGTGGCGATGACGATGCTGGTCGCCTCGACGGTCTGGCTCTGCCCGTCGGCGCCGACGACCTTGACCTTGCCCGGGCCGGCGACAGAGCCGGTGCCCTGGATGGAATCGATCTTGTTCTTCTTGAACAGGAAGGCGACGCCGGAGGTGTTGGCTTCGACCACCTGATCCTTGTGGGCCATCATCGTCTTCAGATCGAGCTTCGGCGTGCCGACCTTGATGCCGAACCCCTCGAACTGGTGCCCGGCCATGTCGAACATCTCGGAGGTGTGGAGCAGCGCCTTGGAGGGGATGCAACCGACATTGAGGCAAGTGCCGCCAAAGGTCGTCATCTTCTCGACGACCGCCACCTTGAGGCCGAGCTGGGCGGCCTTGATGGCGCAGACATAGCCGCCGGGGCCGCTGCCGATGATGGCGAGATCGTAGGCCAATGGCTTCACTCCGCTTGGGTATTCGGGCTCGCAGAACACATAGCGACTGGACCCCGGCGTGTCAGCGCCTCATTCGTGCATGGCTGGCTTTCGCTTCCGGCGCCCGGACCTATTCTTCTTCGCCGAAGATGCGCTTGAGCGGCTCGCGCAGGTCGGCGCGCTGGTCGATGTCGTAGGCGCCGCTGTCGACGACGCGGGCGAGCGTGTCGCAATAGGCGGGCTTGTCGCCCTGCCGGTCGACCAGGTCGCGGATGGCGTCGCGCGACACCTGGTCGGCCTGCTGCCGAATTTCCGGCGGTATGGTGACGCTTTTGGCCTTGTCCTCAAGGGTGGCGAAGAGGCCGCCGTTGCGATTGCCCCACTGGCGGGCGGCGTCCTGGAGCGCCGGATCCTTGTTCACCTCGCTGTAGCAATAAGCGAGAATCTCCAGCGGCCAGGGCGCCGCCGCCAGGACCTGAAGGTAATCCTCGGCGCTCGCCGTTGACTGGGCGGCGGCGAAATGCGCGGAAGGAAACGCCAGGGCCGCGGCAACGCCGCCGACGCACGCGACGCGCCGGCACGCGGCAGCCACGATCAGAGGTCGAGCACCAGACGCTGCGGGTCCTCGAGGCTCTCCTTGACGCGGACGAGGAAGGTGACCGCCTCCTTGCCGTCGACGATGCGGTGATCGTAGGAGAGCGCCAGATACATCATCGGCCGCACCTCGATCTTGCCGGCGACGACCATCGGCCGCTCCTGGATCTTGTGCATGCCGAGGATGCCCGATTGCGGCGCGTTGAGGATCGGCGTCGACATCAGCGAGCCGTAAATGCCGCCATTGGTGATGGTGAAGGTGCCGCCCTGCATTTCGTCGATGGACAGATCGCCGTCGCGGGCACGCTTGCCGAGGTCGGCGATCGTCTTCTCGATCTCGGAGAGCGACTTCTGATCGGCATCGCGCACGACCGGCACGACGAGGCCCTTGTCGGTGCCGACGGCAATGCCGAGGTGGTAGTAATTCTTGTAGACGATGTCGGTGCCGTCGATCTCGCCGTTGACGGCGGGGATTTCCTTCAGCGCCTGCACGCAGGCCTTCACGAAGAAGCCCATGAAGCCGAGCTTGGTGCCGTGCTTCTTCTCGAAGAGATCGCGGTACTGGGCCCTCAGCGCCATGACCGCCGTCATGTCCACCTCGTTGAAGGTGGTCAGCATCGCGGCGGTGTTCTGCGCTTCCTTCAGGCGACGGGCGATGGTCTGGCGCAGCCGGGTCATGCGCACACGCGTCTCGCGCGCCGCGTCATCGGCCGGCGCCGGCGCACGGGCGACGACGGGGGCGGGCGCAGGTGTTTCGTGCACCTTGCCCTCGACCACCGCCATGGCGTCGGCCTTGGTGATGCGGCCGTCCTTGCCGGTGCCATCCATGGATGCCGCCGGAATGTTGCGTTCGGTCATGATCTTGCGGGCGGCCGGCGAGGGGACGGCCTCGGCCCGGGCAGGCGAGGCGGCTTCGCGCGGCTTTATTTCGGCCGCGCCGGAGGCGATCGGGCGAGCCGTGGCCGTCTTCTCGTCAGGCCGGCCGGCGGGCGTTGCGGTTGCCTTCTCTTGGGCCTTCTCCGGCGCCTTGGCGGGCGCCGCGCTCGGAGCGGCCGCCGCACCGTTGCCATCGATCGAGCCGAGGAGCGCGCCGACTTCGACGGTCGCGCCATCCTTGACGTCGATGGCGGCGATCACGCCGGCCGTCGGCGCGGGCACCTCCAGCGTCACCTTGTCGGTCTCAAGCTCGACCAGCGGCTCGTCCACCTTCACGGCGTCGCCGACCTTCTTGAACCATTGGCCGACCGTGGCCTCAGTCACCGATTCGCCGAGGGTCGGAACCCGAATTTCCGTGGCCATTGCAACTATCCTCGTCAATCGGTTGGCATCTACTCGGCAAGCGCTTCGTCGACGAAGGCGGCGAGCTGGGCGAGATGCTTCGACATCAGACCGGTCGCGGTCGCCGCCGAGGCGGGCCGGCCGACATAGCGGGGCTTCCGCTTGGTCGCATCGATGCCATCGAGCACCCATTGCAGGTACGGTTCGACGAAGAACCAGGCGCCCATGTTCTTGGGCTCCTCCTGGCACCATACCATGTCGGCATGGCGGAAGCGGGAGAGTTCGGTGATCAGCGCTTTCGCCGGGAACGGGTAGAGCTGCTCGACGCGCAGCAGGTAGACGTCGTCGATGCCGCGCTTCTCGCGTTCCTCGTAGAGGTCGTAATAGACCTTGCCCGTGCTCAGCACGACGCGGCGGATCTTGTCGTCGGGCACCAGCTTGATCTTCTCGCCCTTGAGATACTCCGCGTCGTCCCACAGCAGGCGGTGGAACGACGAGCCGGGGCCCATCTCGTCAAGCGTCGAGACGGCGCGCTTGTGACGGAGCAACGACTTCGGCGTCATCAGGATGAGCGGCTTGCGGAAATCGCGCTGGAGCTGCCGGCGGAGCGCGTGGAAATAGTTGGCCGGCGTGGTCAGGTTGGCGACCTGGATATTGTCCTCGGCGCACAGTTGCAGGTAGCGCTCGAGGCGGGCGGAGGAATGCTCCGGCCCCTGACCCTCGTAGCCGTGCGGCAGCAGCATGACGAGGCCCGACATGCGCAGCCACTTCTTCTCGCCGGACGAGATGAACTGGTCGATGACGACCTGGGCGCCATTGGCGAAGTCGCCGAACTGCGCCTCCCACAGTGTCAGCGCGGCCGGCTCGGCGAGCGAATAGCCGTATTCGAACCCGAGCACGGCGACTTCCGAGAGCATCGAATTGATGACTTCGAAACGCGCCTGTCCGTCGGCGACGTGATTGAGCGGGATCAGACGATCCTCGCTCTCCTGGTCGTAAAGCACCGAGTGGCGCTGCGAGAAGGTGCCGCGCTCAACGTCCTGACCGGACAGACGCACCGGGCTGCCGGCAGCAAGCAGGGTGCCGAAGGCCAGCGCTTCGCCGGTCGACCAGTCGATATCGCGACCGGTCTCGATGGCCTTCTTGCGGTTGTCGAGAAAGCGGCGAACGGTGCGGTGGACCTTGAAGCCCTCCGGAACCTCGGTGAGCTTGCCGCCCACCGATCGCAGGGTTTCGAGCGAAACCGCCGTCGTGCCGCGCCGCGGCGCGTCGCCGGTCTCGGCGGCCCTGAGGCCCGACCAGACGCCGTCCAGCCAGTCCGCCTTGTTGGCGCGATAGCTGGTGCCGGCCTCGAATTCGGCCTCGAGCGTGGCGCGCCACTGCGCCTTGCCTTCCTCGATCTCGGCGGCGGTGACCAGACCCTCTTCGATCAGCTTCTTGCTGTAGATCTCCAGCGTGGTCGGATGGTTGGCGATCGCCTTGTACATCAGCGGCTGCGTAAACGCCGGCTCGTCGCCTTCGTTGTGGCCGAAGCGGCGATAGCAGAACATGTCGATGACGACCGGCTTGTGGAACTTCTGCCGGAACTCGGTGGCGATCTTGGCGGCATAGACCACCGCCTCGGGGTCGTCGCCATTGGCATGGAAGATCGGCGCCTCGACCATCTTGGCGATGTCGGACGGGTAGGGCGAAGAGCGCGCGAAGCGCGGATTGGTGGTGAAGCCGATCTGGTTGTTGATGATGACGTGGATCGAGCCGGCCGTGCGGTGGCCGCGCAGGCCGGACAGGCCGAGGCACTCGGCGACGACGCCCTGACCGGCGAAAGCGGCATCGCCGTGGATGAGCAGCGGCAGGACGCGGGCGCGCTCCTCGAGCGGAACGATATCGGCGCGCGGCTTGTCGGCGTTCTGGTCCTGCTTGGCGCGCGCCTTGCCGAGCACCACGGGATCGACGATCTCCAGGTGCGAGGGGTTGGCGGTCAGCGACAGGTGAACCTTGTTGCCGTCGAACTCGCGGTCGGAGGAAGCGCCGAGGTGGTACTTCACGTCGCCGGAACCCTCGACGTCGTCGGGCGACGACGAGCCGCCCTTGAACTCGTGGAAGATGGCGCGGTGCGGCTTGCCCATGACCTGGGCAAGGATGTTGAGGCGGCCGCGATGGGCCATGCCGAGGACGATCTCGCGCACGCCGAGATTGCCGCCGCGCTTGATGATCTGTTCGAGCGCGGGCACGACCGACTCGCCGCCGTCGAGGCCGAAGCGCTTGGTGCCGGTGTACTTGACGTCGATGAAGCGCTCGAAGCCCTCGGCCTCGATCAACTTGTTGAGGATCGCCTTCTTGCCTTCGGGGGTGAAGGCGATGCCCTTGTCGGGGCCCTCGATGCGCTCCTGGATCCAGCTCTTCTCGGCGGCATCCGAGATGTGCATGAACTCGACGCCGAGCGTCGAGCAATAGGTGCGCCTGAGGATATCGAGCATCTCGGGGATGGTGGCGAATTCCAACCCGAGAACGTGGTCGAGAAAGATCTTGCGGCCGTAATCGGCCTCGGTGAAGCCATAGGAGGCCGGGTCGAGGTCACTGGTCTCGGGTTGCGCCGTCAGGCCGAGCGGGTCGAGATTGGCGTGAAAGTGCCCGCGCATGCGGTAGGCGCGGATCATCATCAGGGCACGAACGGAGTCGCGCGTCGCTTGAGTGACGGCGCCATCGGTTATCTCGGCGCCGCGGCTGACGACACCGGACTTGATCTTCTGGCCGAGCGACTTTTCGAGCGCCGCCCAATTGCCGTCGAGTGCGGAGACCAGCTCGCCGTTCATCACCGGCGGCCAGTCGGGGCGCTGCCACGGCGGGCCGCCGGCCTCGGCGATCACCGCATCGGGCGAATCCTTCAGCCCCGCGAAGAAGTCGCGCCATTCCGCGTCGACCGACGCGGGATCGGCGGCATAGCGGGCGTGGAGCTGTTCGATGTAGGGCGCGTTCGCGCCGTAGAGGAAGGAGGTATCCGCGAATGCTTGATTCGCGTCCTGGCGTGCCATCTTCTTCGGTCCACGGGGAGACCTCTCCCCGCTCTCTCTTAATGCGCGGCCACGAGCCACGCTCTACCGATCGATCGCCCCAATTTCAACCGTCCGGTCAAAACAAACAGATCGGGCGGTAGCACTACTTCTTCAAGACCTCGACCAAAGTCCGGCCGATGCGGGCGGGCGAGTCCGACACCACGATTCCGGCCGATTTCAGGGCCTCGATCTTGTCGCCGGCGCCGCCATGGCCACCTGCAATGATCGCGCCAGCATGGCCCATGCGGCGGCCGGGCGGCGCGGTCAGGCCGGCGATGAAGCCTACGACCGGCTTCTTGCGGCCGCGTGACGCCTCGTCCTTGAGAAACCGGGCGGCGTCTTCCTCGGAAGAACCGCCGATCTCGCCGATCATCACAATCGAGTGTGTGGCGTCGTCGGCGAGGAACATTTCGAGGACGTCGATGAAGTCCATGCCCTTGACCGGGTCGCCGCCGATGCCGACGGCGGTGGTCTGGCCGAGGCCGGCATTGGTCGTTTGGAACACGGCTTCGTAGGTGAGGGTGCCGGAGCGCGAGACGATGCCGACCGAACCCTGGCTGAAGATGTTGCCGGGCATGATGCCGATCTTGCATTCGCCGGAAGTCATCACGCCGGGGCAGTTCGGCCCGATCAGCCGGCTCTTCGACCCGGTCAGCGCCCGCTTGACGCGGACCATGTCGAGCACCGGGATGCCCTCTGTGATGCACACGATCAGCGGAATCTCTTCCGCGATCGCCTCGAGGATGGCGTCGGCGGCAAAGGGCGGCGGCACGTAGATGGCGGTCGCGTCGGCATTGGTGGCGGCCTTCGCCTCGCGCACGGTGTTGAACACCGGCAGGCCGAGGTGGGTCTGGCCGCCTTTGCCCGGCGACGTGCCGCCGACCATCTTGGTGCCGTAGGCTGCCGCCTGCTCGGAATGAAAGGTGCCGTTCTTGCCGGTGAAGCCCTGGCAGATGACCTTGGTGGAGGCGTCGACGAGAATGGACATCAGGGCTGCTTCATCTTGGCTTCACGGGAGATTCGCAATTTCACGTTCAAGAAAGTCCGCCGGATCGAGGACATCGTCATTCGTAGACGCATAAAGCCATCGCCCGAAATCTCTTTGGTCTCGATAAAACGGGCTCTTTCCGCTTCCGACCACGACGAACCACTGTGTTGCATGGTTATCCACCACAAGCCACAACCAGAACCGGCGGGTGGTCAGGCTTTTCGATGCCACGAGTTCGATGGACTGAATCGCAGACGGCGGGTTCTCCAACGGCCCTGACCAAAATCTTGTCAAAAACTCTTGGATCTCCGAGACCGAATATGGGCTTCCCTCCGCAGCTTCGTGGAACTCTGACCATCCTTCATCCCAACCAATCGGTGTGCCAGTCATCGCCGCCCACCACCCAGAACGAAACAATCAGTTCACGTCACGCCGACCTGACGGCTGCAACCACTTTCTGGGCGGCGTCGTCGAGATCATCGGCGGCGATCACGTTGAGCCCCGACTCGGCGATGATCTTCTTGCCGAGATCGACGTTGGTGCCTTCGAGGCGCACGACCAGCGGCACCGACAGCCCGACGTCCTTGACCGCGGCGACGATGCCCTGGGCGACGACATCGCAGCGCATGATGCCGCCGAAGATATTGACCAGGATACCCTTCACGCGCGGATCGGCGGTGATGATCTTGAAGGCGGCGGTCACTTTCTCGGTGGTCGCGCCGCCGCCGACGTCGAGGAAGTTCGCGGGCTCCGAGCCATATAGCTTGATGATGTCCATCGTCGCCATGGCAAGGCCGGCGCCATTGACCATGCAGCCGATGGAGCCGTCGAGGGCGATGTAGTTGAGCTCGCTCTTGGCGGCTTCAAGCTCGCGCGGGTCCTCTTCGTCGGGATCGCGCAGCGCCGCGATGTCGGGATGGCGGAAGAGCGCGTTGTCGTCGAAATTCATCTTGGCGTCGAGACAGAGCAGCTTGCCATCCTTGGTGAGCACCAGCGGATTGATTTCAAGGATGCTCATGTCCTTGGCGATCATGGCATCATAGAGCTTGCCGACCAGCGCGACGCATTGCTTGACGGCGTCGCCGCTCAGGCCGAGCGCGTAGGCGATCGTCGCGCCGACATGCGGGCTGTAGCCGGCGGCGGGGTCGACGTGGGCGGTGACGATCTTTTCGGGCGACTTCTCGGCGACTTCCTCGATGTCCATGCCGCCTTCGGCCGAAGCGATGAAAGCAACGTTGCCGGTGGCGCGGTCGACGAGGCAGGAGAGGTAGAGTTCGCGCTCGATCGCCGAGCCGTCCTCGACATAGAGCCGGCGCACGACGCGGCCGCCGGCGCCCGACTGCTTGGTGACCAGCGTATTGCCGAGCATCTCCTCGGCCTGCTGAACCACTTCGGCCACCGAGCGGGCGAGGCGCACGCCGCCCTTGTCGCCGGCATGCTTCTCCTTGAAGCGGCCCTTGCCGCGGCCGCCGGCGTGGATCTGCGCCTTGACCACCCAGACCGGACCGGGAAGCTTCTTCGCGGCAGCCTCGGCTTCGTCCTTCGAAAAGACCGGCACACCAGCCGCAACCGGCGCGCCCAGTTCGGCCAGGATCGCCTTGGCCTGATATTCGTGAATGTTCATATCGTTCGGCCCCTGTCCCCTTGCGGGCCTCTCGTCCCGCCTACTTGCCCAGCGCCGGGACGATCTTCAGGCAGGCGTCGATCAGCCCATCGACCGCGGCGATCGACTTGTCGAACATCGCGCGCTCCTGCCGGTTGAGATCGATCTCGATGATGCGCTCGACGCCCTTGGCGCCGATGACGACGGGCACGCCGATGTAGCGGTCGCGCACGCCGTACTCGCCCTTGAGGCACGCGGCGCAGGGCAGCACGCGCTTCTTATCCTTGAGGTAGCTCTCGGCCATCATGATCGCCGAATGGGCGGGCGCATAGAACGCCGAGCCGGTCTTCATGAGCTGGATGATCTCGGCGCCGCCGTCGCGGGTGCGTTGGAGGATTTCCTCGACGCGCTTCTTGGTGGTCCAACCCATCTTGACGAGCTCGTCGAGCGAAATGCCGCCGACGGTGGAGAATCGGGTCAGCGGCACCATGGTGTCGCCGTGGCCGCCGAGCACGAAGGCCGTCACGTCCTCGACCGATACGTCGAATTCGGAGGCGAGGAAATAGCGCAGGCGCGCCGAGTCGAGAACGCCGGCCATGCCGACGACCATGTCGCGCGACAGGCCGGAGAATTTCTGCAGCGCCCAGACCATGGCGTCGAGCGGATTGGTGATGCAGATGACGAAGGCCTTGGGCGCGTATTTCTTGATGCCGGCGCCAACCTGCTCCATCACCTTGAGATTGATCTCGAGCAGGTCGTCGCGGCTCATGCCCGGCTTGCGCGGGCTGCCGGCGGTGACGATGCAGACGTCGGCGCCCTTGATGGCGGCGTAACTCGACGTGCCGGCGAGCTTGGCGTCGAAGCCGGCGATCGGCGAGGCCTCGGCGATGTCGAGGGCTTTGCCGTCGGGTACCCCTTCGACGACGTCGAAGAGGACGACGTCCCCGAGTTCCTTGAGGCCGGCAAGATGGGCGAGCGTGCCGCCGATCTGCCCGGCGCCGATGAGCGCGATCGTTGCACGAGCCATGGTGAGATATTCCCTTGCGGGGGCGGGATGCCGCCCGGGAAGGGCGGTGCGGTTGAACTAGCCCGATTGATGCTGCGGTGCAAGAGCGGCGGCGGATGCCTTGCCGCTCAGGCGGGCTCAGACCTCGGCGGCGGCAACCAGTCCGTGCGCCTCGCCGAGATAGGCGGCCGAACGCATTTCGATCAGGCGCGAGGCCGTGCGGCGGAAGGCGAAGGCCTCTTCGCCGCGGGCGGCGGTGTAGAGGTCAGCGGGCTCGGCCGCGGCCGACGCGATCAATTTCACCCGGTGGTCGTAGAGCGTGTCGACGAGAAGGATGAACCGGCGCGCTACGTCGCGACGGGAGTCGGCGATCACCGGCACGTTGTCGACAAGAATGGTGTGAAAGGCGCGGGCAATCTTCTGGTAGTCGCCGGCGCCGAGCGGCGCTTCGCACAGGTCGGCGAAGGAGAACCGGGCGACGCCGCGCAGCGCCTGGGGAACCCGGATCTCGCGACCCTTGTAGGCAAGCGCCAGCGGCGCGCCCTGTTTCGCGCCGGTGAGCGCGAGCCACAGGCCGTCGAGGGTCGCGGTGGCCGCGGGCCCAAGCGGGGTCACATAGACCGGACCACCGGCGAGCTTGCCGAGCCGGTAGTCGCTGGCCGCGTCGAGGCGAACCACGTCGGCGTGGCCCTCGAGCAGGTCGATGAAGGGCAGGAACAGTCCGCGGTTGAGCCCGTCCCTGTAGAGATCCTCAGGCGGCACGTTGGAGGTGGCGACGAGCACGACCCCTTCCGCGAACAGGCGCGCGAACAGGCGCGAGAGGATCATGGCGTCGGCGATGTCCTCGACCTGGAATTCATCGAGGCAGAGCAGCACCAATTCTTCGGCGATGGCCGCGGCGACCGGCGCGACCGGGTCGCCGGCCCCGGCTTTCTGGCGGGCGGCATGGAGCCGCTCCTGGACCTCGCCCATGAACTCGTTGAAGTGCACGCGCCGCTTCGGCAGCGTCGCGGCGACGGCAAAGAACTCGTCCATCATCATGGTCTTGCCGCGTCCGACCTCGCCATGAATGTAGAGCCCGCGCGGCGGTGGCGGGCGGCGGGCGGCGAAGATCCAGCCAAGGGCGCGCCCCTTGGTGGCGAGACGACGCTCGGCGAGCGTCCGATTGAGACTATCGAGCCGGTCAGCAAGGGCGGCTTGAGCGGGATCGCCGCTGAGCACCCCGGCCGCGACCAGGGCCCGGTAGCGGGCCGCGAGAGAAGTGGCGGTGGCGGGCCCCGGCTGATTCACTAGGGCGACACTTGCGATGGCCGATTCATGAATGGAACGGTGCAGCGCGCCTCAGCGATAGAACGTGACGCTCGTGCCCTGACCGTCGGCCTGCCCGTCGAAGCGGTTGTTGCCGGCCGACGAGAGATGCGCGATCGGTGTCCCGCCCTGGCCGGCAAGCACGACCTGCTTTCCCTGAAGGTTCCATGCCGAGATCGACTTGAGAAGGTCGTTGTTGCAGCCGCGCGTCGAGGCGCGATAGCCGCCGGTCCAACTGGTCAGCGTCATGAACAACTGGCACGAGTCGCCGCCGGAGGTGATCGTCCACCCGCCAAGGAGATCGGTGCGGCCGAGCGCTCCGGCGCCCGCGGTCTCGGCCGGCGCGTTGCCGGCGACCTGTGGCTGCGACAGCGGCACCGTGTCGCCGTTATCGCCAGGAGGAAACGCCGTGCCGGCCTGCTGCTGGCCGTCGGAAATCGGTGGAAGATTGGAGGATTCGACCGGCGGCAAGGCCGCAGGATCGGTCGGCGCAGGGGCCCGGGCCTGCTGCCAGGGCAAACCGATCGCGCCGAACGAACCGCATCCGCCAAGCGCAAAAGCCAAAACGACCGGCACCAGAACGTTTCCCGGTACCCGGTATTTCAGTTTCATCGGCAGTTCCCTTTTCGGTTCTTCCTGCTTCGGAGCGGCTGCGATTCGGCTCATAGAACCGGATTGTAGCGGCTTTCGGGCAGATTTGGCGGCCCGAATACACGAGCGCCCCGAAAAACCCAGCCTTTCGGGGCGCAATCTAGCCTTGAACAGGCCTGTGTCCAGCCAATTGGCCTCTCTGGTGGGCTACTTGGCCTCGACATGCTGAGGCAGGCGAAATTCGGCCGCCTTGGCGCGAACTTCATGCTCCGGTCGGCCAAGCGTCTGGCTGATCACGTCGGCCGGAACGCCTGCATTCCACAGTTCCCGGAGCTTTTCGATCGCCGTGATCGACCACGGCGCGCCGGTGATCCCGGATACCTTGTCCATGATCTCACCTCCGTTTTCCGTGTGGCACCAGCACCTCATATAGGCATCGATCCGCCGGGCGACACCCGTTGCGAATGGATTCGGCTTCCTGAAAATTTGCAACGCGCGCATCCGATCTTTCCGGCGGGCGGGCCGGATTATTTCTTGTTAATTCGGACCGTGCGATTGCGGGGCCTACGGTTCGCTCATTGCAAGGTCCCGGGCCATTCCGGTCGCGGGTTTGCAAGGGAGAACCGAAGATGAAACGGATTGTCGCAACGCTGTTCGCTTCAGTGGCAATCGCCGGTGCCGGCATCACCTATGCATCGGCTGCGGTCAAGCATCATGAGCCGGAGAGCGGCGGTTGGTACGCTCTGTCTGACTCTTCGTACGAGTGCTACGCCGCCAACCGGCCAGCCGGTCCGTCCGAAGATCAGCTCGCAGGGCCGTTCAAGTCAGAGGCCGATGCGAGCAAGGCCGCCGGCGGCATGCCCGGCTGCAGCGACCTGTTTATCGGCGACCACGGATAACAAGCCGAACGTGGGCGGTCGCCCGAACGTGACCGCCCGCAACTTCTTCAACGGAAGCTATGCGCGCCGTTCGACCATCATCTGCTTGATCTCGGCGATGGCCTTCGCCGGATTGAGTCCCTTGGGACAGGTCTGGGCGCAATTCATGATGGTGTGGCAGCGGTAAAGGCGGAACGGATCCTCGAGATTGTCGAGGCGTCCGCCGGTCGCTTCATCGCGCGAGTCGATCAGCCAGCGATAGGCCTGCAGCAACACGGCGGGGCCGAGATAACGCTCGCCGTTCCACCAGTAGGATGGGCACGACGTCGAACAGCAGGCGCACAGGATGCATTCGTAGAGACCATCGAGCTTGGCCCGGTCCGCGTGGCTCTGCCGCCACTCCTTCTGCGGCTCGGGCGTCTCGGTATGCAGCCAGGGCTCGATCGAGCGGAGCTGGGCGTAGAAGGTGGTGAGGTCGGCGACCAGATCCTTGACCACCGGCAGGTGGGGCAGGGGATAGATCGCGATCGCGCCGCCGATGTCGTCCATCGCCTTGGTGCAGGCGAGCGTGTTCGACCCATCGACGTTCATCGCGCATGAGCCGCATACGCCTTCGCGGCACGAGCGCCGAAAGGTCAGCGTCGGGTCGATGTTGTTCTTGATCCAGATGAGTCCGTCGAGAACCATCGGCGCGCAATCGGCGCGATCGACATAGTAAGTGTCGACGCGCGGGTTGGCGCCGTCGTCCGGGTCCCAGCGATAGACCCTGTATTCGGCAAGATCGGTCGCGCCCTCGGGCTTGGGCCAGACCTTGCCCTTGCCGACTTTGGAATTCTTGGGAAGCGTCAGTTGAACCATGGAAGCCGTCTCCTGTGGGCTTCTATAGCCGACCGGCCGTCCGAGGCCAAGCGCCATTGACGGGTGCCCCGCCCCAACGGACACTTGAAGCTGGACCATGAACTACTTTGGCCTGACCTCTGCCGCCGAGCGCTATGCACGCGGCCGCCCCTATTTTCACCGGCTTGCGGTGGCGCGTATTGCTGCGATCTGCGGGCCGATCGGAAGTGCCCTCGATGTCGGCTGCGGCACCGGGCTGTCGACCCGTGCGCTCGCCGAAGTCGCCGAGACGGTCATTGGCACGGACATCTCCGCCGACATGCTGGCGCAGGCCGAGCCGCATCCGCGCGTGACCTACCTCGCCGCATCGGCCGAGGCCCTGCCGCTGGCAGACGCTTCCTTTGATCTCATCACCGTCTGCCAAGCCTTCCATTGGTTCGACCAGGAGCGCTTCCTCACCGAGTCGCACCGGCTGCTCCGCCCGGACGGATGGCTGGCGCTCTACAATGACGGGCCGATTGGCACCATGACCGGCAACGATGCCTATGCCGAATGGAATCGTGGCCGCTATGTGCCGCGCTTCCCCGCGCCACCGAGAGGTGACCGGTCGCTATCCACCGACCGTGCCTCTTGGCACGGCTTCGCGATGACGGTGCACGAAGAATTCACCCACGAACAGACCTTCACCCGCGAGGCGTGGACCGGTTACCTGATCACGCAGACCAACGTCATCGCGGCTACCGACGCCCGCGCTGAGGACATCGCAGTCGTCGCCGACTGGATTCGCAAAAGCCTCCAGCCGCTCTTCAGGAGCGAGCGCGAGGTCTTCCCGTTCCGTTGCACAGTCGATGTCTTCCGGAAAACGGACGAGCGTCGGCGCTAGCGCCGATCGACGCGGATGACCAGTTTCAGCCCGGACCAGATATTGTCGATCGCGGCGACCTTGACGTCGACGAGGTCGAGCTTCAGGGCCTCGGCGCGCACGACATCCTCGGTCACGTCGGTCGGCACCTTGGATGCCTGCTTCGGCCACGACACCCAGATCATGCCCTCCGGGTCGAGACCGCGACGCAAGCGCGGCAGACCGGCGACGAGTTCGGCGCGGCTCTTGGTGAAGGCGTGGATGATGTCGAACGGCATCGGCCCGAGCGGGCGTGTCCAGTCCTGCCGCTTGGCGACCTTGCCAAAATCGGCGGCGCCCGGCAGATCGGACAGATCGCCGGGCAAGGCAACGAATGCGATGCTGGCGCCCGGCCTGTAGCCAAGCTTATCGGCCAACGATCGGCCCGAATAGCCAACCGAGGAAAGTGTAGCAAGCGGCATTGAAGTCATTCCCGGCCTGAACGCGGTTCCTTTGGCGGCTATGCTACGCCGCCTTCGGTAAACGAAACGGTGGCCTTCCTGAAAAACCGCAGAAATCGGCGGTTTTCACGTCAGGAATAGTCGCCGCTTCGGGCCCGTTACTGGAATGAAAGATAGGGGATCGCCGGGCGGTCGTCATGCCTTTTCTGGCAAGGACCCTCCGGATTGACTAACGCGCTTGGTTAAACTGCCGGTCTATGCACGTAAGTTATTGATTCCACTGGCGTCTTGGCGCCAGTCGGTCACCCGCCGCATTGTCCGATGACGCTGCCCATGAACTGCGCCGTGG
The DNA here is from genome assembly GCA_963781775.1 of uncultured Alphaproteobacteria bacterium. Taxonomy (GTDB): domain Bacteria; phylum Pseudomonadota; class Alphaproteobacteria; order Rhizobiales; family Kaistiaceae; genus CAVSRC01. Next base: position 55,183 of record CAWAHE010000012.1, read on the forward strand.
CGGCGGCCTCCTGGGCCGTCATCATGCTCTGGATGCGGGCGACTTCGGCCGTGTTGCCGGTGACCTGAGCGGCCATGAAGGCCTGCTGGTTGCTGTTGAGCTGGGTGGACGCCTTCTGGACCATGCAGTCGCAGACGGCCGGTGTCTGGTGGAGCTGACCGGAGCACTGCTGGCCGATGACCTTGAGGTCGGCGGGGCCGGCGAGGGCCGGGCCAACGAAACCGCTGCCGGCCACCGAGCCGGCGATCAGAAGCCCGGCGCACAATGCTGTCGTGAAGCGCATGGTACTTTCCTCCGTCTTCCCCTCGGTGGCGGAGACTAGGTTATTTCGTCATGCGCGCAACGGGAGATTTGCGGCGTCGCCGCGGACTTATTTCGGCGCCGGAGCGTAGAGATCCTTGCCGGTCAGGCGCTTCCACCAGCTGCCGGTGACGCGCCGCGTCTCGCCGGCGCGGGCCGGGTCGAAGACGCTGTGGCCGGAGCCGACGTGAACGCCGATGCCGGGGAGCTGATAGGCGAGGCCGAGACCGCGATCCTTCATGTGGCGGCTGAGCGTCCGCTCGTTGCCGAAGGGCGTGTAGGGTCCGTGCTCTTCCCACGTCGAACGGCGGAGCAGCGTCGGATAGAACGAATAGCCATGCCAGTCGCGGTGGGCGCGGTTCATGCGCGCATAAAGGTGCGCGCCGTGGCGGAAGGTCGTGCGGAAGATGCGTTGACGGAGCTTCAGCCGGCGAAACACGGAGAAGCACACGGCGACGACCGAGGCGTCTTCCTGCAGCACCTGTTTCGCGTCGTCGAGGTCCATGGCGCCGACGAAGACCCAGTCGTCCTCGAGGTGGACGATCCACGGCGTCGTCACCATGCCATAGGCCTTGTCGATCGCCGGCATCTGGCCGAGGCGAGGCTCGTTGAGCACGACTTCGATCAGCGGCCAGCGCTCGCGGATGCGCGCGGCGAAGGCGCGGTCGGCGGAATCCTCGACGAGGATGAAGCGCGCCGGCTCGTGATGCTCCAGAAACGTGTCGATCGAGCGGACGAGAAAATCCCAGCGTCCGCAACTGGTCAGCACGCAGGTGATCTCGTCAGGAGCAAAACGGGTCTTCATCGCGCCGGCCCGGGTTCCCGTTCATAGACTGTGTTGAAGCCGCCCTTCCAGATCGCCTGATACCCGCGGCTCGTCAGCAGGTCGATGCAGTTGGTTTGCCAGATATCGGGCATGATGTGCTCGATGATAACGATGCGCGGCCAAAGAGACTCCGGCGCACTCTCGAAGAACGGCACGAGCACGCGATCCTCGAAGCCTTCCACGTCGATCTTGATGGCGTCGATGTGGATCAGGCCTTCCGCTGCCGCGACGTTGAGGAGCGTGTCGCAGGGCACTTCGATCTCGCCGGTCGCCGAGCGCCGCGCTCTCCCGGTCGAGGCTGAAGCTGAGCGTGCCGGCGTGATCGGCAAGCGCCATGGTCTTGACGAAGGCGTGCCCGCCAAGGCCGTTGGCGTCGAGGTTGAAGCGAAGACGCGCGGCGACATCGGCGAGCGGCTCGAACGCATAGACCCTGGCGTCGCGGCGCGATGCGGCGACATGGAGCGTGTAGATGCCCATGTTCGAGCCGATATCGAGAAAGACGCCGCCGCGAGGAAGGCGCGCGACGATCAGTTCGCGCTCGTGACGGTCGAAGGTCCGCTCGGCGAACAACGCCGCCCGGTCGCGCGGGTTGAGGTGCGGCGAGAAGCGCAGCGTCACGCCGAAAGTCGGGTAGTCGATCGGCCCGGGTCGAAGCCGCTTCGCCAGCTGCCAGGCGCCGGTGCGCACCGTCGCGCCGGTGTAGGCGACGGCGCGCGCAGCGCGGATGATCGCGGTCTGCGCGGGCGTTGGCGCGTAGGCGCCGAGAGGGGCTTCGCCGTCGTTCAATGGCGCCGCCTTCAATACACGCGCGCCTTGGGCTCGATGTAGTTGACGTCGTTGGTGAGCGTGAAGGCGTGCACGGGACGATCGTCGAGGCGCACGGTGCGCTGCTCGGGATCGATGAATGACAGCGTGTGCTTCATCCAGTTCTTGTCGTCGCGGTCGGGAAAATCCTCGCGGGCGTGGGCGCCGCGCGACTCGGTGCGGTTCTGCGCCGAATCCATCGTGACGACCGCCTGAACGATGAGGTTGTCGTATTCCAGCGTCTCGATCAGGTCGGTGTTCCAGATGAGCGAGCGGTCGGTGACGCCGACGTCGTCGCTGCCCGACCACACGGCGTGGATTCGCTCGTGGCCTTCGCTGAGGATCTCGCCAGTGCGGAAGACGGCGCAGTTCTCCTGCATCACCTTCTGCATGCGGCGGCGCAGTTCAGCCGTCGGCGTGGCGCCCTTGGCATTGCGGAAACGATCGAGCCGGGCGACGGCGGCGTCGCCGGCGTCCTTGGGCAGGTCGCGGTGGCGCTCGAACGACTCGATGGTTTCGCGGCAGCGATGGGCGGCGGCGCGGCCGAAGACGACGAGGTCGATGAGCGAATTGGAGCCGAGCCGGTTGGCGCCATGCACCGAGACGCAGGCGCCCTCGCCGATGGCCATCAGGCCAGGCACCACGGTATCGGGGTCGCCGTTGGCCTTGGTCAGCACCTCGCCGTGATAGTTCGTCGGGATGCCGCCCATGTTGTAGTGCACCGTCGGCAGCACCGGGATCGGCTCGCGGGTCACGTCGACGCCGGCGAAGACGCGCGCCGATTCCGAGATGCCGGGCAGGCGCTCGTGGATCACCTTCGGGTCGAGGTGGGATAGATGCAGGTGGATGTGGTCCTTGTCCTGGCCATGGCCGCGGCCCTCGCGGATCTCGATGGTCATGGACCGGGAGACGACATCGCGCGAGGCGAGATCCTTGGCGTGCGGCGCGTAGCGCTCCATGAAGCGCTCGCCTTCCGAATTGGTCAGATAGCCGCCTTCGCCGCGTACGCCCTCGGTGATGAGCACGCCGGCGCCGAACACGCCGGTCGGATGAAACTGCACGAATTCCATGTCCTGAAGCGGCAGGCCGGCGCGCAGCGCCATGCCGTTGCCGTCGCCGGTCTGCGTGTGGGCGCCGGTGCAGGTGGCATAGGCGCGGCCATAGCCGCCGGTGGCGAGAATCGTCTTGTGGGCGCGGAAGCGATGGAGCGTGCCGTCCTCCATGCACAGCGCCACGACGCCGCGGCAGGCGCCGTCTTCCATGATCAGGTCGAGGGCGAAATACTCGATGAAGAACTCGGCCGCGTGGCGCAGCGACTGGCCGTAGAGCGTGTGCAGCATGGCGTGGCCGGTGCGGTCGGCCGCCGCGCAGGTGCGCTGGGCGATACCCTCGCCGAAATGGGTGGTCATGCCGCCGAAGGGACGCTGGTAGATCTTGCCGTCCTCGGTGCGTGAGAAGGGCAGGCCGTAGTGCTCCAGTTCATAGACCGCCGCCGGGGCCTCGCGGACGAGGTATTCGATGGCGTCCTGGTCGCCAAGCCAGTCCGAGCCCTTGACGGTGTCGTACATGTGCCAGCGCCAGTCGTCCTCGCCCATGTTGCCGAGCGAGGCGGCGATGCCGCCCTGGGCGGCGACGGTGTGCGAGCGCGTCGGGAAGACCTTGGTGATGCAGGCCGTCTTGAGACCGGCTTCGCTGGCGCCGAGCGTGGCGCGCAGTCCGGCGCCGCCGGCGCCGACGACGACCACGTCGTAAGTGTGGTCGATGAAAGGGTAAGCCTTGCCGTTGGCCGCGGTCGCTCCGTTGGCCTTGCCACCATCAGCCATGACCGGCCACTCCCAGGGAAAGTTTCACGATGGCAATGAGGCCGACCGCGGCGACCGCGAAGGCGAAGAAGGTGTTGGCGATCAGGCAGGCCGTCTTCAGCGGCTGGCCGTGAACATAGTCCTCGATGATGGTCTGCATGCCGATACGCATGTGGACCGCCGCCGAGACGACGAACAGCGCAAACAGGGCCGCGACCACGGGCGAGCCAAGCACGCCGACGATCTGCTCGTAGGGCCGGCCGACAGTGGCGATCAGCACGCCGACGAAGAAGACGACCAGGACGGCGTTCGCCGCGCCGGTCACCCGCTGGCGCCAGAAGGTCGCGGTGCCGTCATGGGCGGCGCCGAAATGGAGAACCCGGCGAAGCGGCGTCTGCATGCTCATCTCAGCGCCAGCCCGATCGCCCAGACGATCAATGTGAGCGCCACCGACACGACGATGTTGGCCCATGCGAGATTGTCGCGCGCCGGCTTGTCGAGGCCGATGCCGAAATCCCAGACGAAATGGCGAAGGCCGCCGACCATGTGATGGATCAGCGCCCACGTGTAGCCGAAGAGCACGATCAACCCGAGCCATGAGCCGAGCACGGCATTGGCGAAGCCGAAAGCCCGCGGGCCGCTTGCCGCGGCGGCCAGCCACCAGACCAGCAAAAGCGTGCCGAAATAGAGCGCGCCGCCGGTCACGCGGTGGGCGATCGACATCGCCATGGTGATCGGCCAGCGATAGATTTGCAGGTGCGGCGATAGCGGGCGGTTGGCCTTCAGATCGGCGCTCGGCATGCCTTTGTCGCCTCGACGGAATCCGGCGGAAATTGCCGCGCCGTTCTAGCGCCGATGCCGCGGCGCGTCAAAAGCCAGACGGCGCATTCGGCGGCGCTCGCCGTGGAGGTGGCGCGGAAGCGCAAAAAGACCCGGAACCAAGGCTGACCCGGGTTTGCCAGCCGCCTCGTTCCGCGCATCGCGGACTTGAACCGGCCCGCCTTGGCGGCTATCAGTGCGGCAGCCGTGCCAAGGCGAAGCTGCCGCAATAGCTCAGTTGGTAGAGCATCGCATTCGTAATGCGGGGGTCGGGGGTTCGAATCCCTCTTGCG
>CAWAHE010000013.1:0-148873 GCA_963781775.1 uncultured Alphaproteobacteria bacterium
ATCAGGAACAGGCCGACGGCCAGCCAGATGTAGGCGAGCACGTCGGTGAAGTGCCAGCCCTTGCCGCCACGACGCTTGAGCAGGAACGCCGCCGCGCTCATCGCGCCTCCTTGCGTTCGCGCCAGTTCGAGGCGCCGAGCTGGATGCCGGTCAACACGACCAGCACGAGGCCCATCAGGATGGAGGCGGCGGACGCCAGGCCGAGGTTGCGGATCGCGTTGGCGAATCCGGTCTGGTAGATGAACTGGGTCAGGAACTGCGTGCTCGACCCCGGACCGCCGCCGGTCAGCACGTAGACCTCGTCGAAGATCTGCACGCCGCGGATCAGCGCCAGGATGATGACCACCATCAGATTGGGCCAGAGCAGTGGCAGCGTGATCCGGCGCAGCACGCGGAACGGCCTGGTGCCGTCCATCTCCGCGGCCTCGTAGAGGTCGCGCGGGATCGCCTGCAGTCCCGCGAGCAGGATCAGGGTGAAGAAACCGAGATGCGCCCAGACCGAGACGAAAATCGACCAGAACATCGCCCAATGCGGTTCGGCCAGCCAGAGGACGCGGCTCATCCCGAACTGCTCGGTCAGGACCGCGTTGAGCACGCCGTCGCGCTGCAGGATCCATTTCCAGACCAGTGCGACGACCACCGGCGACAGCAGAACCGGAAAGAAGAACACCGCACGCCAGAATCCGCGTGCCCGCATCTCGCGGTTGAGGACCAGCGCCGTGACCAGGGAGACCAGCACCAGCGTCGCCACCTCGGCGACGACAAAGAAGGCGGTGTTGTGGACGGATCGCCAGAAAGCATCCTGCCGGCAGGTGAGGGGCTGCAGGTAGTTCTGGCAATCGAAGAGCGTGTGGTATTGATCGAGGCCCGCGTATGAACGGTTCTCGAGGAACAGGTTCGCGCCGGTGGTGAAGGAATAGAGGATGTTGATGCCGAGCGGCACCAGCACAAAGATGCCGAAGACCAGCATGTTCGGCGCGAGGAAAGCGGCAGCGAGGCCGCCGATACCGAAGCGCTTGTGCAGCCAGACGAACGGCACCTCGACCAGCCGCATGATCCAGGTGACCGGCACCAGAAGGACCGCGGCGGCGCGTTCGGCGCCGCCGCCCTGTGCCATCGGCCGGGCCGTCATGTCCCGGCTATCTCGCGCAGACGGGGCCTACTTGGCCGCCGCCATCTTGTCGGCGATGTCCTGCGGGATGCGCTCATAAGCCTGATCGAGCGTAATCTCGCCGGCGACCACTTGGCCCATGCGCGTGATGGTGACGGCGTAGATAGCGTCGGCCCACTTGTACGCCGGCATCTTGCTGGCTAGCGGCGCGAACTGGGTCGAAGCCTTCACGAAGACATCCAGCGCGCGCTTTGCGCTGGGGTTGTCCGTCTGGAAATTCAGACCCTTCTCGGCCACCGCCTTGTTGCCGGGGATGAAGAGGGTGCGCTCGGCGAACTCCTTCATGATCGGCTCGCTTGCCAGCCAGTCCATCAGCTTGGCGACCTCCTGGGGATGCTTGGTGGTCTTGATCGCGACCACCGCCGCGCCGCCGGGAAGGCCGGTGCAGTAGGCAGGGCCGCAGGGCGCCGGAATTGCCCACCAGTCGAACTTGTCGCCGATGGTCTTGGCGAATTGTCCGATCTGCCATGAGCCGGACTCGTACATCACGACGTTGCCGTTGGCGAACTCCTCGTTCAGCGCCTTGTAGGTCGAGCCGGCGACGCCGCCCCAGATCTCCTTCGGCATGATGCCTTCTTCGTGCCACTTGGCGATGCGCGAGGCCATCGCCTTGAAGCCGTCGTCGATGACCGCGGGGTTGCCGTCGGCGCCGATATATTTGGCGCCATAGGAAATCGCCGGACCGGCGAGGCGGTGACCCGAGCGGTCCCAGCCGAGCGCGATCTGCACGCCCTGGCTGTCCGCGACCTTCTTGGCGGCCGCCACCCAGTCGTCCCAGGTCGCCTTGTCGCCGGGCAGGTCAACCTTGGCCTGATCGAAGAGCGTCTTGTTGATGTAGGGCCCGGTCACCGTGAGCTGGGTCATGAAGCCGGGAATGGCGTCGCTGCCGTCCGGCCGCATCCAGTCAAGATACGAGGCGAAATTGTCCTCCCAGTATTTCGGGTCCTTGAGCAGCGGACGAAGATCGAGCCAGTACTGCGCCTGCGCCTTGATGTTGGTGACGCGCGCGATATCCGGGCCGTTGCCGGCCTCGAGCTGAACCGGAAGGCCCTCCTGGATCACCTTGTAGGCGACCTCGTCGAGGACGACGTGAATGTCCGGATTGTCCTTCTCGAAACGCTGCAGCAGGTCGGCCATGACCTGGCCTTCGTTGCCGTCCGAGTACCACATCATGCGCAGCTCGGTGGCGGCGGACGCGGCAGTCGCGAAGGCGACAGCAGCCGTTGCGGCCATCAGAGCGATGCCCAGTTTCCTCATCAATTCCTCCCTTTGGTCGCCCGACGAAGCGGGCCCGATCGACGAAATCTATCTTCTTCCCGGACCTTGTCGGCGGCCGGCGGATAGGCGCGATAGTAACCCTTTAGGGGTCCAAGTCGATGGCTCGATGACCCGTCCCTCGGCCTCGATCCGTCCGTCGAAATGACAGGTCACCGGGCCATAATCGGGATCGTCCATGACAATTGAACCATCGGCGCCGTCGCGCGTGTCCAGCCTCGCAAAGCGAGCGGCGAAGCCGGCGAGATCTCCCTCGCGGCCGGTATCGGACAAGCGCACGATCCAGCGCGTTCTTGAGCCATTCAAGCGGACCTCGCAGCCGGCCATCGGCCCCTCGGTCACCGCTTCCAGAGGGCAGTCGCCAGCAAGCAGAAGGAGACCATCTCCGGCACGCGCCAGCACGCGTCGGGTCTCCGTCGCGGTCTCGTCCATCTCCGCTTGCGGCAGCCACGCATGGGTGAAGGGGATCTGGCCGGGCGGCAAGGCAAAGTCGACGACGGCGAGGGCGCGATAGTGGTGGACGCGGGGCAGCGTGCCGCAGCCGCCCCAGTAGGACGGCCGCGCGTGGCCCGACACGATCGCTTCGCCGGGATGGTTGATCCAGACCTGCGATTCCGGCCGGTCGCCGATGCGGGCGTGCAAGACCGTCTCCTGGTAGCCCCAGGCGCCGGGCCGGTAGTTTGCGACCGAGCCCATCGCGTAGTGCCGCGTCTTGTAGTGATAGAGCGGCGCGATGCGGTTTTCGCCCTGACTGAAGGTCCATTCCAGCGCGTCGGCGCCGTCATAGACCGCGATCTCCGTCAGGTGGGGCGCGGGCGCCAGATCGTGGTCGAGGATCGCGACGGCAAGTTCGGCGAGGCAATGGAAATGCGACCCATAGCCGCCGGCGCCGAAGAAGAGCCGAGCGATCGAGGAAAGCTCCAGCGTCCGGCCCGGGCGCAGCGAATGTTCATAGCTGCGGCCCTGCGAGGCGGTAAGGACTCCGCGATGGCACGACATGGCGACGATTTCGATCAGCCGCAGCGTTGCCCGCCGCGCGCGCTCGCGAATATCCGCATCCGGGGCGAGTGCCAGCAACGCCACCAGGCCCTTGAAGTCGATCGGAAAGTACGGCGCCGAATTCCATTCGCCCATCTCGACGCGCTCGAAATGATCGAACCAGGTCATCAGCCGCGCGCGGCCAGCAGCGCTCTGCTCGTGGCCCGCCCGCCCCGAACGGCGGAAGCGTGCCTCGGGAAACAGCGTACCGGCAAGGTAGCAGGCGGTGTGGAAAAGAAGGGCGTGGTTCTCGCTGAAGAACCACATGACGTCGTTGCCGGGCTCGTCCATCCAGTAGCGGAAGCCGAGGATTGCCGAATCAGGCGAGCGCGGGTCGCCGGTCAATGCGGTCGCCCCATCGCGCCCGCGCCCAGATCAACGGCACCAGCAGGAAATCGGCGCAGTCGTAGCAATCGTCGATCGCCGGCAGCGCCGCGTCGATCAGGCGGTCGGTCGCATCGCCGTGGCGGCCGAGGGCGATTGCCGCAAAGGCGGTATTCGCGTCGGGCTCGCCATGTGCCGCCACGAAGGCCAGCGCCTCACTGGCGCGGTCGCGGAGCGATGCCGGCGGAGCCGTTGACGCTGCGGCATCGCAAATCTCCACGCCGAGCGTCCGCGACAACTGAAAGCCGGAATCATTGAATGTCAGGCGGACTTGGCGGAAGCCTCGCGGAAGGTCGGCGACCGCGCCGATCGTCAGGCGATCGGAGCCCACCGCGATGCGTGACCGCCGGGCGGTCGGTTCCGCGCCAATTGAGTTGCCCGATGTGCGGACATCGACATCGATGGCAGCGGAGGCCGGCGATGGCAGACGGATTGCGACCGCACCGGTCGTGAAGGTGGGCCGCTCGAAGCGCATGCCGCCCAGAAGCGCTCGAATTCGCCGGCGCGCTCACCCGAAACCGGGACGGGCAGGGCGACACGAGCGCGTCGCCTTCCATCAGCGCCAGCTCGAAATAGAAGCGGGTATCGCGTTCGCAAAGATCACCGAACCACACTTCGACCGGGTTGGCACCGGCGGCGAGGTCGATTTCGATTTCGACCGCTTCCTCGAAATTCCGGCGATAGCCGGCGAGGAACGCGACTTCCTTGCCGCCGACCCAAAGATTTGCGCCGCCGCACGTGGCGAAGCGAAATGCGCGGTCTGCCGGCTTCTCGCTTTCGATCGACGTTCGCGCGCGGCATTCGACGGTTGTTGGACGAAACCAGAAGCCGGAGAGGTCGACTCGCGGGCTGCCGAATGGAAACCACCATCCGTCCGGTTCGAACGCCGCTTGCGGCTCCGGTCGACGCCCGCGATGGAGGGCGGCGAATTCGGTTCGGCACGGGTATTCGTGAGGGATGAAATTGCGGTCGCGGCTGACGAAGAAGAGCGGGTCCATGTCGCCGGCCATGGGCCGGTCGGCGACGTCGAAGCGCCGTTCGACGGTGCGCCCGAGTTGCCAGTGACCGACGCTGTCGCCGGGGCGCAGCGGCACGCGAAAGGTCGCGGAATTCGGTACCATCGTCGTGTCAGGCACGGAAATGCATGTCGGCGAATTTCAGGAAACAGTCCCAGTCATAGGCCGTGACGCCATGGCCGCCGCTGCGGATGTGATAGCCGATCGTCCCCATCACCGGCTTCTCCCGCCCGGGCTGCTCGACGGCCGGCAGGCCGGACGTGCCGAGCAGGCGGTAGACCGGTCAGCGGCAAGGGCGCTCAGGAACTCGCCCATGGGATCTGCCCAGAGATCGTCCGCGGCGCTCGCAACATAGAGCGGCCGCGGCGCGCTCAACGCCAGCAGCATGTGCTGGTCGACCGGCATGCGATCTTCGTGTCGGCATAGTCGGCGTAACCGGTCGCGAACCAGTGCGGAAATCGGGTGACGAGATGCCGGACCGTCTCGCCAAAATTGCGGCGCGCGAGGCTGGCGCCGCCGGCGCCGCTGTTGTTGGAGATGACGAGGCCGAAGCGTTCGTCGGCGGCGCCTGCCCACAGTGCCGCCTTGCCAAGACGCGAATGACCAAAGACGGCGATGTGCTTCGGGTCGATCTCGGGAACCTGAGTCAGATAATCCAGCGCCCGGCTCAGCGCCCACGCCCAGGTCGCGATCGCCCCCCAGCTATGGGCGCGTCCCGGATCGACGAACGGCTGAATGCTTTGACGCGCGCCGTTGGGTCGATCGGGAAAGACGTCGCCATAGTAAAAGGTCGCGAACGCGCATCCGCGGCGAAGGATTGTCTCCACCTGCCAGCGGTCGGCCTGCATGCCAACTGCCGCGGCGCCGGTCGGCTGGTCAGTCGCGCGGATGTCCATGCCGTCCATGTCGATCTCGGCGATGCCCACGCCGGGGTCGCTGGAGACGGTGTGGTTGCCGTGGAAGTTCAGCCCGAGGATCGCCGATACGGCGATGGAACGTCCGGCAGGCAGATAGATCAGCAGGTTGATCGGCGGCGCACCCGGCGCGACTTCGATTTCCACTTCGCGGCGGGTGGCGAGCCCCCCGAAAACGCCCGATGCCTCGCTTGAGAGGCGTGTCTTCATTCCTGTTGGCGGTGGTGGTGCGCCGCCGAAGACGTTGTCCTCAAACAGTCGCAGAATTTGGGGTCGCCGCTGATCCCACCACATGCGCGACGTGGAAACCCGAGCGCCATCGGCCGACGAAAGCGGGTCGGGAAGCACGAGGACTTACGGCCACTTCGTCATAATTTGTGGCCGCATCGAAGTCATTGGCGAGCGTGGGTTGCAGCGTCATACCAAGTCGAAGGGGAAGGTCTATGGTCCCGTGCGCCGTATCGTAAGGCTCTGTGGGTTCGGGTGGAAGGCCGGCTTTGTGGTGGTTGGTGCGCCGCCAAGGGCCGCGATCTGAGCTCTTCTGACCCGGGGGCCACCTGCGCCCGACTGAATTACTATCCCACGGTTCAGTGATCGTTTCTCGGCTTTTCCGGCAAGCAGAACCCGAAAATTGGTGTTTTTTATCGAATCGGGCAGATGCAGGCAAGGAGCCGTCCTGCCGGTGACCCCGCGTTGCGAATCGCAAAGCTGATTACCCTCGAATTGCGCCGAATTGGCCAGAGAATTTTTGCGAATGTTGCTCTTGCGGCACCAGCCCTGATATTCAGGCGTTCTCTCGGCGACTTTCTCTTGAGCTTGGGACTCCCGCAGGTTAGTCGCGCGATTCAAATTGGCCCGATTCTGGGCGTTCCCCGCTTCTTGTCGCGTGTTGAGTCAGGGTCGACCTTGCTGGAGCATGTGTGCAAAGCGAAAAGTCCAGATCGCGAACGGGATAGGGACACGAGGGGGGCCGGCGTAGTTGACCGCAAATTCGCGAGGGAACGCATGACCTGCTCCCCGGTTTGTCCGCGTTCATCGGTTAGCCCTGTTGACGTTGTGGTCCATTGCGGACGGGGTTGCAAATTCGTTTGGGGTGAGCCCGTCGAGGCTCGTGTGCCGTCGGTTCAGGTTGTAGTCGACCCTCCATTCTTCGATGATGTTGCTGGCGTGACGATGGCTGCGGAACAGATGCTCGTTGACGGAAGGCGACCTCAGTGAAGTTCATCATCGGAACATTCCATTTTAAACCCGGCACCCGTGACGCGGTATTAGCCGATGTCCAACCTCTCATCGAAGAAGTCCGACGCGAAGAGGGCAACGTTTTCTTCGAGTTCAACCCCAAGCTGGACGACGCCGACGCCGCCTTTCTCTGTGAATGCTTCGTCGATGACGCCGCTCACCACTTCCATCACACTTTGCCTCACTTCAAGGAAATGATTGAGAAGGTCCGCAAGGTGACGGACAGCGCCGATATCAAGGTCCATTTCACCGACAGGGTCTTCGTCGAAGATTAACCCACGCCCGGTTTTGGCGCGGAAGGCGGCCTCCTACCGTCAGGGTGTTGGCCGCTGGGCGGCGGAACCGTGGGGGAAGCCGCAACAAGAGTTGATACACGCCGGCGGCAATTCCGTGCCATCAGATGTGACGGTCGCACTGCGTAGGTTCTCAGCGGAATATCGAGCTTCCAGGTAATGTAGGCGCGTAATCTCAGCCCGACGTCGCGAATAGTTGCAAATGCGTGGGGTACCTTGTGACGGAGTTGGAAACCGAGTGAACGTCTCGTCTTATCCGCCGGCGACGACCGTCCGACCGCCGCACGTCGCCCGTTTCCTGCGCGCCATGCGAGCCTCGGTTGCCGCAGCCACAATGCGCAGCGAAGTCGCCCGCCACCTTGTGCTGGCCTATCGTCCCGGCTGGCAGTCGCTGGCCGACCTCAGCGAGATCCGGCGTCACGTCACCGACATCGATCCCACCATCGAGACGTTCATCGTGCCCTCGACCGAGCGCAACAGCTTTTCGCGGCGCCGCGCCGCCATCCGCCCGACGCTGGTCGTCTCAAACGGCATGATCACCGATTTCCGTCCCGGGCGCGGCAAGGTCTATCAGGGCTTCCCTATTCCGAAATCCGAGGAATTGCGCCGTCTTGCTGCCGTCGGCGTTCCAATCCCGCGCACGGCCATCCTGACGCCCGACCTGCGCCTCGACGAGACCGAGTGGGGCGAGTTCGTGCTGGTCAAGCCGAGCGACATCGCCACCTCGTCCCACGGCCGCGGTTTCCAGCTGATGCGCACCCGGCGCGTGCGCTTCGTTCATCCCAGGCACTATCCGCCGGACCATCCGGGGCGCCTTGGGCCGATGATCGTGCAGCAGTTCATCGAAACCGGTGAGGAACTGACCACCTATCGTGTGTTGACGTTCTTTGGAGCGCCCCTCTATGCCCAATTGAACCGGGGCGACCGACAGGCATTCGACCGGACAGCCGACGACGCTGCCATCGAACGCACGCTCGTGGCGCTCCAGGCGGCTGACGCGCGACACGCCGAACTGATCGCAGATCCTGAAATCCTTGCTCTGGCGAAAGCGGCCCACGAGGCGCTGCCGGAAATCCCGCTCAAGGGATGCGACATCCTGAGAGAGGCGTCGACCGGCCGACTTTATGTCATCGAACTCAATTGCGGTGGCAACACGTGGCACTTTTCGTCGCGCTACTCGATGTCATTCCGCGAGCGTTACGGGGCCGAATTCGAGCTGCAGCGGCGCCAGCAGTTCGACGCGCTGCGAACCGCGGCCCGCGTTCTGGTCGAAAGAACCAACGCCGAAGCACAATAGCCCGCTGGCAGGCCCATTATTTCGCAGGCGCCGCCGGGCAGCTGGCGCCGGCTGCGTCGCGGAGGCCGCCGGCTGAAGTAAGACCCCCGGGGCGTCGCGCAACGCCCAGAACCCTTGACGGTGATGGAAGACCTACTCCGCTTCGCGACGTGTCACCTCGATCAACGCGTCAGCGATGACATCAAGCGCTCCGAACTGAGCGGCATAATCCAGACCATAGCGCTTCTGTTGTTGTCGCCCGTAAACGGACGAGAAATGCCAGGTGCGGCCGCGCGAATTGAACTCAAGCAGATAGAGTTCTCCGGTGGTCGCATCGCGTATGACATCGATGCCGAGGCTGGCCGCATCCGGAATCGCCCGAGCGGCACGTCGCGCGAGATCCAGAACGTCCTCTTCGTGGTTCAGTGCGATGCGACGATCGCCGCTGGTCGCAGCGATGTGTGCGTTCAGCGCTTCTGTTCCCGCTGGATCCCGATCGAACACCGCGGCATCGCCGACAGTGAACACCGTCGAATAGACGACGCGCCCAAACACCGTGAGTGCGCGATAGCTCACTGGTATCGGCCCCGTATCGACGAATTTCTGCGCCAGCATTTGACATCCGTAACGCGGATCGTCCGACGGCCAGGAGAACGGGTCACGCCAGCGCACATCGCGTGTCCGAACCAGGCTGACGCCAGAGCCCTGGTAGCCGACATTGGGCTTCAGGACCGTGAATGGTCCCCAGGCTTCCGGGTCAAGGCGCGTGCCCGGCTCGAGCATGACCGCCAGAGGTACGGGCAACCCGGCCGATGTAAGCCTCTTGTACTCTTCCCACTTCGTCAGGTGTTTCGCCGCATAGACCTTGCCGCGCATCGGTCGAAACCGCTCCAGCGGCACGGACGAGAAGACCAGTGATGGTCTCCGGGCGGCCTGGCGCCGCGTGACGGACTGGGGCTGACTGTTGTCGACAATGAACACTTCGATATCCGGAGCCCGCTCGGCCATCTTCGCTTTGATTGTCTCGAGATCGGAGCGTGCCTGGAATGGACGCGTATGGACCAGAACGAGATTGCGTTCGTATTCCGGCTGGGCTGACATACAGGTGGGATCCCGTTTAGCAGGTTGCCGGCAGGCGAGGTGCCGTCCTGCGGCCGTGGCGCTTTATCGAGTTCGACCGCGGCGCATTACCATATCAATTGCATGTCGCCGATCTCCAGTCGCGGCTTCGGGCGGTCCGGCGAACCTGTCATTTGCCACCATCCTGAGGCGCCGTTCACCGACGGCTCTTGCGGAGCGCATTCTGGCCGCCGAAGACGACAGGCGGGCCTGTCGACGTAGTGGTATTGAAGGCCTTTAATCTCTTTGTTCGCCAGAATAGGCGACCGCTCGCCGCAACCGTTCAGGTGCGAAGCTCGCCCAGCCGATCGAGCTTCGCGTCGCTGAGATATCCGTATCGGTTGACCCACATGCCATCCACGCCAGCGGTCCATGCGACAGCGGCCCGTGCGGCGAAGTCTTCAATCGGACCGTAAGCGTGTGCAAAGGGAAATACGGGACACGCACCGGCGGCCTGTTGGGCTTCGGCGATCTTCTTGCTCTGCGCGTCGGCGCCCACTGGATGCTGTTCTTCCGGTTCCGGATAGCGAAGGTCATCGATTGCATCGGGCCGCGGGCCACCGGTCCCGATCAGGTCGACAAGCCGGCGCGCGAGCAGCCCGCGATCGAGACCAGGATTGGCCGACGCCAGTGTGTCCGCATAGAACCTCAGCATCATCGGCCAATGCATGGTGTACAGCTTCACGCCAATCGCGTCGCTGAAGGTCCCAACGCGGCCATAGTCGAAGCCGGATACCGCATTCCATGGCGGCGGAAAGGCCTGCGGCGCGAGTTTCATGCCGGCTGGTATTGCTGACCGGAGATCGCGCACAAATTCCACAACGATGTCGGCCTTCAGGGCGAACAGGTCGCCGAGGCCGGGATAGCGATCGGTGAAATCGGCTGAGCGCAGGCTGCCGAGGTCGCCGTCGGTCAGTTCCCCCAGAAGCTGACGGCGCACGGCGTCTGTATCGGCACGCATGCGCGCGGTGTCGTAGCCAAGGCGTTGGCCGGCGCGCATGGCGTGATCGGAGAAATCGAGGAAGATGGAATCCAGCGTGTAGGGCGGGTATTCGGGCCAGTCGACGCGGAAGCCGTCGACCAGCGGATAGGCCTCGGCGAGATCTGCGAGCAGCGCCGCCACATAGGCCTTGATATGCGGGCTGGCGAGGCTACCGTTCTTGTCGACCCGACCTGCCGCCATGCTGCCATCGGGGAGCAAGGGCACGTCGTCGGCTTCCGGCCCGCCGAACTGCACGCGGTAGCCGGGCGGGATCGCCGCCTGCACCTGCAGCCAGACCTCGAGGCCGCGCCGCTTGGCCGCTGCGATGAATTCGCCAACAGTTGCGCCATCGCTTTCCGTCAGGTCGCTTGGCGGCGCCGGCTGGTAGCGCAGGCCGCGATAGTGCTTCGGGTTGGCGCGATAGCTCGGCGCCGCGCGGCAAAAGAGAGCCCGCTTTCCGAAGAGATCGCGATCGAGCAGGCGTACCTCACCGGCACCGGCGTCAGCCGGCGGCTCGCGCACTCCGCTTGCCTCGTCGGCCGGGGCGAGCACATAGGGCGAAGTGGCGATTGCCTTTGCCCCTGCGCGGTGCTGGAGATTGTCGAGCAGCGGCCCGACGCCCTCCACTTGTGCCCATTCCGGCAGGACCGTGATGCCGACAAGCTTGTCTGCACTGGTTCCAGCGTCGGTCATCAAGTGACTCTCTAGTCCTCAGCTCGCCCTGCGCCCAACAAGATAATCGTGTGGCACTCAACCGAACAAGAAATTCGTGTCCGTCTTGTCGAAAATCGAAATCCGTTTTGGCCGAACGCGTCTGGCGGTCGCGCAAGGTGGGGATTCCCGTATCGGACCTGGTTAACGAAGTTCAGAGCCTCACCATCACCGGGATGCAGGCGCTGGAACGTAACCCGGGTTTCCCGCGGATGGTTCGGAACTTGCTTCCTGCAACCCGTCCTGGGTCCGGAACCGTTGTGACGCCTTGCTCCATATCGTCGTAATCGATCCAAACCGGGTTCGCGCCTCAATCCTCGAGGAGGGGCTGCGCGAAGCGGGCTATGAGCGGGTGACGCTGCTGACCGACATGCAGGATCTCCTGCGCAAGGTCGTTGCGGCCGAGCCGGACGTGATCTTCATCGACCTCGCCAATCCCAATCGCGACGTGCTGGAGCAGATGTTCCAGGTGTCGCGCAATGTTCGCCGCCCGATCGCGATGTTCGTCGACCGCTCCGACGCCCCGTCGATCGAGGCCGCCTTCGACGCCGGCGTCTCCGCCTACATCGTCGATGGCCTGCGCAAGGAGCGCGTCAAGCCGATCCTCGACGTCACCATCAGCCGCTTCAACGCCTTCAACAAGCTGCGCGACGAGCTCGCCCACACCCGGCAGGAGCTGGCGGATCGCAAGATCATCGACAAGGCCAAGGGCATCCTGATGGAGCGGCGGGCCCTGTCCGAGGAGCAGGCCTTCGAGATTCTGCGCAAGACGGCGATGAACGAAAGCCGCCGCATCGTCGATGTCGCCCGCAGCCTGATCACGGCTTCGCAATTGCTGGAATAGGGAAAACGCAATTGGCCTCCATGACCCTCCTCGACGATGGAATGCCGGCGCGGGCAAGCGATTTCCCGCTGACGGCAGGGTTCATTCCACTGGTCGATTGCGCGCCGCTGCTGGTCGCCGCGAAGAAGGGCTTTGCTCGCGCCGAGGGCCTGCGCCTGACGCTGGTTCGCGAGACCTCGTGGGCCAATATTCGCGACCGGGTGTCGGTAGGCCATTTCGACGCCGCCCATATGCTCGGGCCCATGCCGATCGCAACGAGTCTCGGCATCGGCCACTTCGATCTTCCCATGGTCGCCCCCTTTGCCTTTGGCCTCGGCGGCAACGCCATCACCGTTTCCCGGAATCTGTTTGCCGCCATGGAGGCATGTGGCGCCCGCCTTGGCGATGGGCCGGCCGAGATGGGCAGGGCGCTCCACGAGGCCATCGCCCGCCGGCGAACGCGCGGCGAGGCGCCCCTGACGCTGGCAATGGTTTTTCCCTTCTCCGGCCACAACTACGAGCTCCGCTACTGGCTTGCCGCCTGCGGCATCGACCCCGACCGGGACGTGCGGCTGGTGGTGCTGCCGCCACCCTTCATGGCTGAAGCGTTGCGCGCCGGCCACGTCGATGGATTCTGTGTGGGTGAGCCGTGGAACTCGCTCGCTGTCGAGCGGGCCGAAGGTGTCATCGTCGTCACCAAGTCGGCGCTATGGCGGAACGGGCCCGAGAAGGTTCTGGGTCTGCAAACCGCCTTCGCCGAGCGCGAGCCGGAGGCCGTCGCCGCGCTCATCCGCGCGCTCTGGCAGGCGACCGCCTGGGCCGAGAACCCGGCGAACCGCATCGAATTGGCGGCTCTGCTGTCTGACACCGCCAGTGTTGCCGCCCCGGTGCCCGTCGTGACCCGCGCGCTTGCCGGCGAGATCACGCTCAAGGCCGGCACGCCACCGACGCCGGTGGAAAATTTCTTCGTGCTTCATGAGGGCGGCGCCAACTTCCCCTGGCAAAGCCACGGCCTTTGGTTCTATTCGCAGATGGTCCGCTGGGGGCAGGTTGCGCATACCGCCGCCGCCGCCGAGACCGCGCGGCAGGTCTATCGGCCGGACCTCTACCGCGCCGCTCTGGCCGGCACGGACGCCGACTGGCCGACCGCCGACGCGAAGGTCGAGGGAGGGCGGCCGGCGCGCGCAGCCATCGCTTCGCAGCGTGGCGAACTCGCCGTCGGTCCTGACGGTTTCTTTGACGGTCTGCGCTTCGATCCGAACGACATCGAGGGCTATCTGCGCCAGATGCCCATCCGGCACTGGCCAGCAAGTGACTGACTTGCCACAAAGATCAGCACGGTTGCCTAGAATATCGCCTTGCGCCGAGGTCGCCCACAAAAATAGCATCCGTGACATTCGGTGCCATGTGCATCGGGGCCAACGACGGCCCGACTGAAGATCAAACATCCCGCGCCCAATGTCGGGCGCTTCTGGCAACGCCGCCGCTCCACCGCAGCCGATGCTGTGCGTGGTCGTGCGGCTTTTTGCGCTTTTGCGCTTCGACGAATGGGGATTTGGGACCATGGATTACGTCAAACCGACGGATGTTGTTCAAAGCATGCTTGAGACGGCGAAGCGCAAGCTGGCGCTGGCGCCGGTTGACCTGCTCATTCGCGGGATCATGTCGGGCGCGTTGCTCGGCTTCGCCACGAGCCTCGCCTTCACCGCCGCCGGATCGACCGGCCAGCCGATCGTCGGCGCGATCATCTTCCCGATCGGGCTGGTGGTGATCGTGTTGCTGGGCCTCGAACTGGTTACCGGCAGCTTCGGCCTGCTGCCGCTGCTCTGGGTGGAGCGCCGCAACACCGTTGGTGCGGTCATCACCAACTGGAGCTGGGTCTTCGTCGGCAATCTCGTCGGCAGCGTGATCTACGGCGCGCTGCTGGCGATCACGCTGACGAAATTCGGGACCGCCGAGCTTGCTCCGGTCGGGGCGAAGCTCGTGGCCGCTGCGGAGGCGAAGACCATCGCTTACGCCGCGATCGGTCCGGCGGGCATGGTCACGGCTTTCGTCAAGGCAATCCTGTGCAACTGGATGGTCTGCCTCGCCGTCGTGCTCGCGATGAGTTCGACTTCAACCATCGGCAAGATCGTCTGCGCATGGCTGCCGATCACCGTGTTCTTCGCCCAGGGCTTCGAGCACGCCGTCGTCAACATGTTCGTCATCCCGACCGGCATGATGCTGGGCGCGCACGTATCGGTGGCCGATTGGTGGCTGTGGAACCAGATTCCCGTCACGCTCGGCAATATCATCGGCGGCGCGCTGTTCTTCACCCTGCCGCTGTACTTCACCCTGAAGGAGCGCCCGAAGCCCGGCCTGTCGCTCGCTGGCGAACAGGTTCCGGCGGAGTAGGCGGAACCGTCAACCGACCCGGACGAGGAGCACGGCGATGAGCCAGACCAGTGCAATGCTCGAGAACGCCCCGTTCAGCGACGAGCAGAAGGAGTATCTCGCCGGCTACCTCACCGGCGTCGCCGCCCGGCAGATCGTTCCCTTCGCCGGTCATCGGGCCGACGGTCGCATCACCAACGATCCCTCCGACGGGGCGGCGAATCTCGCCGCTCCGGCGGAGGAAACCGCCTTCGGCGTGCCGCTGGACGAGTTGTCGAAGGAAGAGCGGTTGAAGCTCGAACTCAATCCGCTCGACATCTGGGACAAGATTCTCGCTCACGCCGATGCCGACAAGCCACCAGAAGGCGGTGACATCTTCCGGTTCAAGTTCCATGGGCTGTTCTACGTGGCGCCGAACCAGGACTCGTTCATGCTGCGTCTGCGCGTGCCGGCCGGCACGCTCGATGCGCGGCAACTGCATGGCCTGGCCGCCATCGCCCGCACCTATGGCGGCGGTTACAGCGACATCACCACGCGCTCCAATATCCAGCTACGCGAATTTCCGCCGCGCAATATCGCCAAGGTGCTGATGGCGGTCGCCGATCTCGGCATGACCTCGCGCGGTGCCGGCGCAGACAACGTGCGCAACATCACCGCCACGCCGACCTCGGGCATCGATCCCGACGAGCTTTGCGATGTGCGCCCGCTGGTGCGCGCGCTGCAGCACTACATCAACAATTGCCGTGACCTCTACGGCATCCCGCGCAAGTTCAACATCGCATTCGATTCCGGCGGCGCGGTCAGCGTCGTCTCCGATACCAACGACATTGGCTTTGTCGCCACGCGTGTCGGCGAGGTCGCCGATGTGGAGCCCGGCGTCTATTTCCGCGTGCTGCTCGCCGGCATCACCGGGCACAAGCGCTTCGCCGTCGATAGCGGCCTGCTGCTCAAGCCGGAGGAATGCGTCGCCGTTGCCGCCGCCATGGTGCGCGCCTTCTCCGACACCGGCGACCGCACCGACCGCAAGAAGGCGCGGCTCTGCTACGTCATCGAGCGCCTCGGCATGGAAGCATTCCTGGCAAAGACGCAAGAGCATCTCGCCTTCCCACTGCGCTTTGTGCCGGAGAGCCAGTGCGCGCCGCGCCCGCCGGTCACCCGCCATGGCTATCTCGGCGTTCACAAACAGAGACAGCCGGGTCTCGCCTATGTCGGCGTTCACGTACCGGTCGGCCGCATGACCGCCGAACAGATGGACGCCATCGCCGCGATTGCCGAGACCTGCGGCGACGGCGAAATCCGCCTCACCGTCTGGCAGAACCTCATCCTGTCCGGCATTCGCGAGGATGCCATTGAAGAGGTGCAGATCCGTCTTGCCGCCAATGGCTTCAGCCACAATGCCTCGTCGGTGGTCGGCGGCCTCGTCGCCTGCACCGGCAATACCGGCTGCCGGTTCTCCTCCACCAACACCAAGGGGCAGGCGGTCGCGATCGGCGCCTATCTCGACCAGCGCTTGACGCTCGACCAGCCGATCAACATTCACCTGACCGGCTGTCCGAACTCCTGTGCGCAGCACTATATCGGCGATATCGGCTTGCTCGGCACGATGGTCGATACGCCGAATGGGTCGGTCGAGGGCTACCACGTCTATATCGGCGGTGGTTCGGACCATCAGCAGGTTCTGGCGCGAGAATTCGCCAAAGCAGTGCCCTTCGACGATCTGACGCCACTGCTCGAACGCCTGCTCGGCGCCTATCTCGGGCGCCGCCAGAATGGCGAGAGCTTTCTCGACTTCGCCAATCGGCATGAGGTCCGCGATCTCGTCGCGATGTCGGCGGAGGCATAATGGTCGTCGATCCCCGCATGCGGCGCTTCGACCTGCCGTCCGACGCGCCTTTCAATCCGGCACAGCGCGCCTGGCTGGAAGGCTTCCTCGCCGGCTTCGGTGCACCGGGCGCCGCGACGGGTGTCGGCACCGCCGCACCGCCTCCACCGCCGCTGACCATCGTCTACGCCTCGCAGACCGGCACCGCCGAGAGCCTCGCCAAGAAGCTGGCCAAGGCGGCGCGTGTGAAGGGGCGCGCAGCCAAGGCAGTGGATATCCAGTCGCTGGATCTGACCAGCCTCGCGAGCCTTTCCCCGTTAGCCATTGTCGCCAGCACGCATGGCGAGGGCGATCCGCCCGATCCGGCCCGTGCCATGGCCGATGTCCTTGCCGCCGCCGAGGGCGCCCCGCTGGCCGGCGTGAAGTTCTCGGTGCTTGCCCTCGGCGACAGCAATTATGCGCGCTTCTGCGGTTTCGGCCGCCATCTCGACGTGCGGCTGGAGGAGCTTGGTGGCGAGCGTGTGCTCGACCGTGTCGATTGCGACGTAGAGGTGGACGAGCCCTTTGCGGCGTTTCGCAATTCTTTCCTCAAGGTTCTCGATGAAGTGGCGCCGGCCGAGGCCGGTGCCTCGGTTCCCACGGCGTCTGCCTCCGTGGACATTGGCGAGGACGACCTCGACGAGCCGGAGGAGGTGTGGACGCGCAAGCGGCCGTACGACGCGCCGCTGGTCGATGCGCCGGTGCTGAACCGCGCCGGCTCCGACAAGGAGACCCGCCACGTCGTTCTGTCGCTCGCCGGTTCGGGCATGACCTATGAGCCCGGCGATGCCCTCGGCGTCATGCCCGCCAACGACCCAGCGCTGGTCGAGGCGGTTCTTGCCGCCGCGGGACTGGCCGGTGACCGCGCCGTTGCCAGCGAGGACGGCGCCGACCTTGTCACTGTGCTCACGCGTATGCGGGAGATCGGCAAGCTCAGCCAGGCGACGCTGCTGAAATTTCAGGCGAAAGCCGAGAGCGCGGAGCTTGCACGTATTCTCGAGCCGGACAACGTCGAGGAGCGCGAAGCGTGGCTGTGGGGGCGCGAGTTCATCGACTTGCTGACGGCGTTTCCCGGTGTGGTCGCCGACGCCGACGAACTGGTCGCCATGCTTCCGCGCATCGCCCCGCGGCTCTATTCGATCGCATCCAGTCAGCGCGCCCATCCCGACGAGGTGCATTTGACGGTCGCCGTCGTGCGCTACGATGCATGGGGGCGCTCGCGCGGTGGCGTCGCTTCGACCCAGATCGCGGAAAGGCTTCCTCCCGCCGCCAGCCTGCCGGTCTATGTGCACCGAAATTCGCGCTTCCGTCTTCCGGTGGACGGCGACCTGCCGGTCATCATGATCGGCCCGGGGACGGGCATCGCGCCTTTCCGCGCCTTCCTTGAGGAACGCCGCGAGACCGGCGCGAAAGGCCGCAACTGGCTTTTCTTCGGCGATCGCCGTGCCGTCTGCGATTACCTCTACCGCGAAGAGCTGCGCGTCTTCCGCAACGATGGCCTGCTCACCAGGCTCGATACGGCCTTCTCACGCGACCAGCTCGACAAGATCTACGTGCAGCACCTGATGCGCGACGCCGGCGCGGATATCTGGAAATGGATCGGCGAGGGGGCCCACATCTATGTCTGCGGCGATGCCTCCCGGATGGCCAAGGACGTGGACGACACGCTGATGGCGATCATCGCCGAACACGGGCGGATGTCGCCGGCCAAGGCGCGCCTCGAGCTTCAGCAGCTCGGTGCCGAGCGGAGGTATTGCCGCGATGTCTATTGAAGGCGCGTCCGTTTCGCCAGTGGCAGCGCCGCCGGCGCGCATCGCACCGCTGGCCGTGCTGCCGGTGTTCCTCTCGCTCGCCGGAAAGACCGCTATCGTCGCGGGTGGCGGCCGGGGAGCGGTGTGGAAGGCGGAGCTTCTGGCAGCTGCCGGCGCCGAGGTCCGCGTTGTCGCGCGAGCACCCAGCGTGGAAATGGAGATGCTTGCCGGCGGATCGCGCGACACGGTTGTGCTGGTGCGCCGGCACTGGCTTGCCGGCGATCTCGCAGGTGCGGCCGTTGCAATTGCCGAGGCCGAGGATGCCGACGAAGGCCGCGCCTTCCACGCGGCGGCTCGGGCGGCGGGCGTCCCGTGCAATGTCATCGACATGCCGGAATGCTGCGATTTCCAGTTCGGCACCGTGATCGGCCGCTCGCCTGTGGTGGTTGGTGTGTCGACCGCCGGCATGGCGCCGGTTCTGGCGCAGGCGATCCGCCGCCGCATCGAGGCCATCCTGCCGGACGCGCTTGGCCGTTGGGCGGAAAGCGCCGGCCGCCTCCGCGCCCGCGTCACGCGGGCCATCCCCGATTCCCTGGGCCGGCGATTGTTCTGGTCGCGCTTTGTCGAATCCGCCTTCGCCGGCCGGCCGGCAGCCGGGCCGGACGCTGGCCTTGAGGATCAGCTGAAACACCATGCGGAAGCGCCCGGCGGCTCGGTCACGCTCGTTGGCGCCGGACCGGGGAGCGTAGATTTTCTCACCTTCGGTGCGGTTCGCGCGCTGCAATCCGCGGATGTCATCCTCTTCGATGCCCTGGTGCAGCCGGAAGTCCTTGACCTAGCGCGCCGCGAGGCGGAGCGCGTCGATGTCGGCAAACGCGCCGGCCGTCACTCGTGCCGGCAGGTCGACATCATCGATCGCATGATCGCGCTCGCCCGCGACGGCAAACGCGTCGTGCGTCTCAAGTCCGGCGATCCGATGGTCTTCGGGCGGGCAGGGGAGGAGATCGATGCACTCGAAGCGGCCGGCATCGCCGTCGACGTGGTGCCTGGGGTCACCGCGGCGTTCGCTCTGGCGGCGAAGCTCAACGTTTCGCTGACCGACAGGCGCATGGCGCGCGCCGTCACCTTCGTCACCGGCCACGGTCGCGACGGCGGCGGCCTTCCACGCGACGTGGACTGGACCCGCCTCGCCGATCCGGGCGCGACGCTCATTGCCTACATGGCCGGGCGCACTGCCGGCGATCTTGCCGCGCGGCTCGTCGCGGCGGGGCTTGACCCCGATACGCCGGCGGTGGCCGCCGCCGGCCTGGGAACCGAGCGCGAGCGGATATCGTCCGGTTCGCTGGAATCATTGGCCGCCGTCGTGGCGACGGTCCAGTCCAGCGAACCCGTCATTATTGGCATCGGGTCGGTGTTCCGGCGGGCGGAGACAGCCGACAATCACGGATCCCTACGCGGCTTGATGTCGCGCGCGATCCCGATCGCCGAATAGCGCGTCCTCGTCGCTGTCGCGCCCCCAGTGCGGCGGAGCCTTACCGTCGCGCGGCGCGGCGGACGCTGTCCGTCAGGATGACGATGCAGCCGATGAGGAGCGCGGCGGCGCCCCACAGAGCCGGCAGGCCGAGGAATTCGACGAGGGCAGCGACGACCGCGATCAGAAGCAACGAGAACAGCGCGAGGTTGCCGTCATCGATAAACATGCCGACGAGTTCTTCGTAGATGAGGCGAAGGATGGTCATCGTGCCGTCTCCCCGGCCGACGCGCTTTCATCGGGTTTGAGCCAGCGGGTCAGGCCGAGAGACACCGCGGCGAGGATCGCCAGGATGCCGAACAACGACAGGTCGGCGCCCGGCCACTCCGCGCCGATGCCCTCGCCGGTCCAGAAGATACCGAAGGTCGTCAACATGAGGCCGACGACGAACTTCAATGTGTTTTCGGGAACTCGCGACAGCGGGCGATGCACCGCGAGGCCGATCGCCATGACGGCGACGAAGGCCGCCAGCGCGCCGAGCGAGGCATAGAGAGTGAGACCGCGCGTCGTCCCGACGGCGATGACGATGAAGACCACCTCGACGCCTTCGAGCAGGACGGCCTTGAAGGCGGCCAGGCCGGCAAGATAGTTGGCGCGCCGCTCGCGGGCGTGGCGATGAAGCTCCTCGGTCTCCTTGGCGAAGGCTTTCTCCTCGTCATGCAGCGCAATCACGCCGACCGCGCGCAGGATCGCCTTGCGCAGCCAACGCATGCCGAACAGGATCAGAAGCACGCCCACGACGAATTGCAGGACATGGATGGGAACCAGGCCGAGCAGCGGCCCGAGAATCGCGACCAGCGCAGCCAGGACGAGAAGCGCGAGGCCGCTGCCGACAAATGCCGGCCGCCAGCTCTGCGTCAGCCCGACCGCCAGCACGATGGTGAAGGCTTCGACCACCTCGACGAACGACGCCAGAAACGCCGCCGTCACGGTAGATATGATTGTCGTCATGCTTGTCATGATGCTTGGGCCGTCCCTGAGTCCCTGGTTGGCTGACACAATGCCGCACCACGGCGGCAACGAGAAGGCCGCGAGGGGCCAAAGGGTCACATGACGGGCGTTTGGATGGTAGACTCCCGTTCATTCTTCTCCGTCATGCTCGAGATCATCGAGTCCGCCGATGGGGAACCTGGGCCGGCCTTTGGGGGGCGGTCGATGATCGGATGCTATCGTAGTGCGTTCTTGCGAGCGTCATTGCCGGATTTTTGTGCTGTTGGTGGCGCTGGCCGCCAGCGCAGGCTCCGTCGTGCCCGCATCGGCGGCGCTGCGGGACCTGTGGCCGTTTGGCCAGAGTGCGCCCGAAGAAGCAATTCCCGATCCTCTGCCCTATGCCGCCACCCTCACGGTCACCGGCGCCGATCGCCGTCTCGAACGCGCGCTTCGTGACGCCTCCGCGCTGATCGAGCGCCAGAAGTCGCCGGCCTCCGGCGTGGTGGGCCTGACCGCCCGCGCCCGACAGGACCTGGCGCGCCTCACGGCCGTGCTTTACGAAAACGCCCGCTATGCCGGCGAGATCTTCATAACGATCGATGGCAAGCCGCTGGCGAGTGTCGATCCGTTCGAAACGATCGCCGCCCGCCCGGTGCCCGTGGCGATCACCATCAATGCCGGTACGCCCTTTGTCTTCGGCCAGGTCAACGCAACGCCGCTGCCGGATGGGTTGACGCTTGACGACCTTGGCCTGACGCCCGGCAAGGCGGCCGGCTCGTCGGTGATCATCAACGCCGAAGCAAAGATCGTCGACGCCTGGCGGGAGCAGGGCCATCCCCTCGCGCGCACCGCAACGCGCGACACGATCGCGGACCATCGCACCAACACGCTGGACGTCACGCTTGCCATCAATCCCGGTCCGCTGGCGAATTTCGGCAAGGTGACCGTGACCGGCACCGAAAACGTAAACCCGAACCTCGTGCTCGGCCGGGCGGGCATCGACGGCGGGCTCTACTCGTCGAAGAAGACCAAGCGGGCCGCGACGCGTTTGCGCGATCTCGGGGTGTTCGAGAGCGTTCAGGTGACCCCGGCCGACAAGCTCGACCCGGACGGAACCATCCCGATCACGATCACCGTCAGCGAGCGCAAGCCGAGGGTGATCGGCGCCAGCGTCAACTACTCCAACACCGAGGGGCTCGGGGCGGAGGTCTATTGGCGCCACCGCAACCTCTTCGGCGGCGCCGAGCAATTGCAACTGACCGCGTCGATCGGGCGGCTGCTTGAGGGCGCGTTTGACCCGGACTTCCGGCTGGCAGGAACCTTTCGCAAGCCGGCCGTGTTCGATCCGATGACCGATTTCACGCTGCGTGTGGAAGGCTATCGCGAGACGACTGACGCCTACCGCGTGACGGCGCTCGAAACCGAAGCGGGGCTCACGCACATCTTCTCCGACACGCTCAGCGGTTCGGTCGGCCTGGAGGTGGCGCGCTCGCAAACCGTTGAAGACACGCTCACCGAGGACCACTTGCTGACCACGCTGACCGGCAAGCTCGACTGGGATACACGCGACAACAAGCTCGACCCGAGCGAAGGCCATCATGCCCTGTTCTCGGCCGCGCCTGCATATGACTTCAACGAAAGCACCGCCTACGCCACGTTCGGCGCCGATGTCTCCAGCTACTACGCATTCGGCGACATGAACCGCTTCGTGCTCGCCGGCCGTGCGGCGGCGTCGATCCTGACCGTGGATGACCTCACCAAGGTCGCCGCCGACCGTCGGCTGTATTCGGGCGGCGCGGGTTCGGTCCGCGGCTACGCCTATCAGAACATCGGACCGCGCGACGGCATGGGAGACATCACCGGTGGCCGCAGTTCGATCCTTTTCTCGGGCGAACTGCGCTACCGGGCGACAGATACGATCGGGCTCGTGGCGTTCATGGATGCCGGTAACGCCTATTCCTCGATCCTGCCGGGCTTCGGCGGTCTGAAGGTCGGCGTCGGCGCAGGGCTTCGCTACCTGACGCCGGTCGGGCCGATCCGCTTCGATGTCGCCGTGCCCTTGCAGCCCGGACCCGGCGACCCGTCGGTCGCGGTCTATGTCGGGCTGGGTCAGGCGTTTTGACCATGGCGAGGCGCAAACCACGCAGGATCTGGCGGGTCGTTGGCCTTTCGGCATTGGCGTTCCTGACCGCGCTCGTGCTTGTGCTGGTGGCGCTGGCGACGCCGCCGGGCCGCGCCGTGATCGCCGGCATGATCGAACGGGCCGCCTCGGGCAACGGCGTCACGATCGCGATCGACAATCTCACCGGCTGGCCGCCGTTCTGGGTGGGCGCCGACAAGATCGTCGCCTCCGATGCACAAGGACCGTTCGCCGAGATCGATGACCTCAGCGTCAATATCCAGGCGACGGCGCTCCTCGGCGGCAACCTTTCGCTCGATGCGATCACCGCCGGCCGCGTCGCCGTGATGCGCCGGCCGGACGTTCCCGGTGGCGGCGGCGGTGACGGCGCATTGCTGCCTTTCGCGGCGAAGAAAGTGCAGGTGGCGCGACTGGAACTCGGCAAGGCGATCGCCGGAAGGCCGGCCGTGCTCGCGCTGATGGGCTCGTTCGTCTCGGGTGCCAATGGCAGCATCGCGGCAAAGGTCGATGCCAGCCGGATTGACGGCGCCACGGCGACGCTCGATGCGACGGTGGCGCGCGCCGATGGCAATGCGCCCTTGACCGCGAACATCGCGCTCAAGGAATCCGCAGACGGCATCCTGCTCGGCCTGATGGGGCGGTCGGCGGGACCGGGTTACACGCTCGATGCCAAGGCCGGACTGCAAGGCGATGCGCTCGCCGGCGACCTGTCGCTGACCTCGGACGGCAACGCCCGTTTCGCGGGCCATTTCATGCTGTCGCCGGCCGGCAATGGACAGCGATTGGTGCTCATCGGCGACGGCGACCTCGCCGAAATGGTGCCGCCGGACTATGCCGGGCTGCTGGCCGGCACGGTCAATGTCGCCATCGATGCCGACTGGGCCAATGTCGAAGGCGAACCGCTGCCGCGCATCACGATCCGTCAGGGCGCAGTGACCACGGGCAGCGTGCGCGTGGCGGCACAGGGCGGGCTCGGCGGCGGCAAGACCGACCTGTCGCTGACCGTCGATGTCGCCAAATCCGATGGCGGTGCGATCGCGCTGCCATTCGTCGGCGGCGATGCGCAACTGGAGACCCTGTCGCTCACCGGCAAGGCGGCGCCGTCCGGCAACGTCGTCCGTCTCGAACTCGTTGGCCGGGTCGCCGGACTGCAATCGAACGACACGCACATTCCCGGCGCGGGCGTCTCGCTCGCCATCGAGGCCCGGCAGGACGACCCGCTGGCGGGCGGCAAGTTGCCGTTTGGGCTCCGCATCGAAGCCGACGCCATCGAGACGGCTACCGGACGCCTTGCATCGAGCGCGGAAGCGCCGCTGGTGTTGACAGCGGATGGAACGCTCGACACGGAAACCGGCGTCGCCGAGACGCAAGCACGGCTGACCGCCGCGGGTGGCGCCGTTGCTTTCGTCGGAACCGCTGCCAACGGCGCGGTCAAAGGTAAAGCGACCGTCGGGTTTCCCGACATCGCACCGCTCTCGCCGCTGGCTGGCCGCGCGATCTCGGGGGCCGTCGATGCGGTTGCCGATGGCACGATCGTCGGCCCTGAGCCGGCCTTCACCGTCACTGGCACGACGACCGATCTCAATCCCGGTGACGGGACACTGGCGCGGCTGCTTGCCGGCGCGACCAAATTCGCCGCCACCGTCCAGGGTCAGTCCGGCGGTGGCGTGGCGCTCAGCGATGTCGCCATCGACGGCGCCGGCATCAAGGCGCGGGGCGGCGCGACAATCGGCGCCGATACCATCGAGGCCACACTCAACGGATCGCTCGCCGATCTCGGCAGACTGGCGGATGCTTCCACCGGCGCCGCGACCTTCACGCTGCATGCGTCCGGCGCCGCCGCGCGTCCCAACCTGGACGCGACCATCGGCGTGGCGGATGGCAGTCTCCTTGGCCAACGGATCGAGAATGCGACGATCGACCTCAAGGGCGCGCCGACGGACACCGGATGGCGCGCCGCGCTCAGCCTGAACGGAGGTTTTGCCGGCGGCCCGCTTGCGGGAACGGCCGTTGCCACGGTGGATAGGGCCAGCGGCCGTTACGCCTTTCCCGAGGTGAACCTTTCCATCGGCAACAACCGCATCACCGGCGCCATCGAGAGCACCACGGCGGGCCCACTATCCGGAACCCTGACCGTCGATGCGCCCGACGTGCAAACGCTTGCCGCCCTGGCGCTGGTGCCGGCGTCGGGCAGCGGCCACGCCAGCGTCGAATTGACGCCGAACGGCGCCAGCCAGTCTCTTGCTGTCACCTTCAATGGGACCGGCATCACCTATCAGGGCATCGCGGCGAACAGGATCGACGGCAACATCGCCATCGACGACGCCTTCGGCACGCCGCAAATACGCGGCACCGCATCGGCTTCGGCCATGACGGTCGGCGGCGTCCGCCTCGACACAGCCGGGGCGACAGCCACCGTCGAGGGCGGTGCGACAAAGTTCGAGGCCACCGCCAAGGGGCCTGACGTCGATCTGTCCGGTTCCGGGCACCTCGCCGACACGGCCGTCACCATCGACACGCTGCGCGGAACGGCGTTCAGGTTTCCGGTCGCGCTCAACCAACCGGTGACGATCAATCTCGACGGTCCGCAATCGAAAATCGTGGGCGCGAGCCTGGCGTTGGGCGGCGGTTCGGTGCGCGTCGATGGTGCCGTCGCGCCGCAACTTGACCTCACCATCGTCGTGACCAATGTCGCGGCGTCCGTCGCCAACGGATTCTCGCCGGGTCTGGGCGCCGAAGGATCGCTCAGCGGCCGCGCCACGGTCACCGGACAGCCGGCCTCGCCGGCCTTCGACTGGCAGGTGGACTGGACCGGATTCCGGGTCGCGGCGGCCCGCGACGCCGGCCTGCCCGCGCTGGCATTGAAGGCGAGCGGCAAGGGGACAAGCACGGCATCCAGCGTCGCCGCCACGCTTTCCGGCGCCGGCCTGTCGCTCACCGTCAACGGACATGTCCCGTTCAGCGGGGCGGGGCTCAACCTGCGCGCAAGCGGGACGGCGCCGCTGGCGCTCCTTGCGCTGCGCTCCGACCGCGAGCTTCGCCTCGCCGGCAACGCCCGGGTCGACCTCGCCATTAGTGGCACCCTTGCCGCACCCGCGACCAACGGAACCATCGACCTCGTCGATGCGACCATGGCGGACGGCGAAACCGGCTTCGGCGTCTCCGGCGCCAACGGCCGCATCACTTTTGACGGGCGCCGGGCAACTATCCAGCAGGTCACCGGCCGCTTCGCCCAAGGCGGCGACATCGCCATCACCGGCTCGATTGCAACCGATCAGGCGAGCCTGCCGGCCGATCTCACGGTGCGCATCACAAACGGCCGCTATTCCGACGGCAACGTCATCAACACGACGTTCTCGGGCAATCTCGCCGTGAAGGGTCCACTTCTCGGCAATGGAACGGTCTCCGGCCAGATCGATCTCGGCCGCACGGAGATCCAGTTGCCGGATCGGCTGGGTGGCTCGGCGACCGCCATCGACGTGCAGCACGTCAATGCGCCAGCCGGCTTCGTCCCGCCCGAACCGCGAGCGCGTCCCGCGGCGGCCGGTGGGGCACCGACGGGTGGCGGTCTGACCCTGGACGTCGCCCTTTCCGGCAACCGCGGCGTTTTCGTGCGCGGATTCGGCATCGACGCCGAACTCGGTGGTGCGCTCAGAATCGCCGGTTCGACGGGCAATCCGCAGGCAATCGGAGGGCTCCAATTGCAGCGCGGACGCATCGAAGCTTTCGGCCGGCGCTTCGAATTCACGCGCGGCACGCTGACCTTCGCCGGCAGTCTGGTGCCGGTCGTCGATTTTTCCGCGACCACGCAAACGTCGGATGCGACGGTGACGCTCAATGTCACCGGCCCGGCGACCAACCCGCAGATCAGCTTCACGTCATCCTCCGGCCTGCCGCAGGAAGAGGTCTTGTCACGGCTGCTTTTCGATCAGGGCGTCGGCACGCTGTCTGCGGCTCAAGCCCTCCAGCTGGTGGACGCCGTCGGCCAACTCACCGGCGCTACCAACGGCGGCATCGTGTCCAGAATCCGCAAGGCCACCGGTCTCGACGATCTCGACATTCGTCAGAGTGCAACCGGCGGGACGACCGTCGGTATCGGCAAGAGGATCAACGACAATGTCCGTCTGGGGGTTGAGACCGGCACGGACAGCGCCTCCGGCCGCGTGGTCATCGATCTCGACATCACCAAGAATCTCAAGGCGAGCGCCGGCGCCGGACAAGACGGGTCCGGCAAGGTTGGGCTGACATACGAACGGGAATACTAGGACGGGCGACCGGCGATCCCAATAACGGACGGGCTGACAGCCGGCTCGGCCCTCAGCCCGTCTGGATACGCGGGTAATCGATTTTACTGAGCCGGGGCAGCGGGAGCCGGCGCCACTTCGCCACCGGCGGCCGGGGCCTGCACGGGCTGCTGCATTTTCTGTTGCTGCTGGCTCTTGAGCTCGGCCAACGTCACGAACTGAGGCGCGGCATCCAGCTCATCCTTGGTGGAGTCGAGGACCAGCTTCGGATTGCCGTCCTCGTCAGTCGTCTGGCTGATGGCGTCGATCGCCACGGCGACATTTTTCTGGCCGAGGCCAAGGAAGCCGCCGACACCAATGACGACGGCGTCCATGCTGCCGTCTTCACCGAGCACGATGTCGTTCACCGCGCCGAGATTGTTGTTCGCGGTGTCATAGACCGTCTGGCCGATGATCGAAGAGGCCAGCTTCTGGCCGTCCTGTTGCTGGGTCAGGAACCTCTCGGTCGCGGCAACCTGTTTGTTGGCGTCCGGAGCCTGCGTTGCGTTCGGCGCCGCAGCCTGATTGTTCGTCGCATCGGGGGCAGGTGTTGCCTGATCGCCAACCGAGGGCGCCAGCGGCTTCGGCATTGCCTGATCGCCGGAGGCGGGCGGGGTCGCCGGGGTGGCGTCCTGAGCCACGGCCGGGGCGGCCGCGATCAGCACGGCGAGGGCTGAGGCAGTCATGAGCGATTTCCACATTGCAACGCTCCTTTCATGAGTGTTCCCCCTCGGCTGGATCAATCCGCCAGGTGGCGGTGGGTTCCTTCCCGAGATTGGGCATTTCCGGGGCGTTGCCTTGGTTACGCCACATCCCTTTTCGTGCGGGCGTGGCAATTCGATCATCGCGCCGGAGCGCCGAATTCGGTATGAGGCGAATGGGACGGATTCGAAGGGCGGGGGATTTCCTTGCCGGGACGACGCACGGCGGGCCGCGCGCTCGCGACGCTAGCGACAGTCTTGCTCGCAGCCGGGACGGCGGCGAGCACGGCCCACGCCGCGGATTTTCGCCAGATCGTCCTCGAAGGCCACGCACTGAAATGGGGTGCGCCGACGCCGGGGGTTGGCGCCACGGTGACCTATGCCATCGTCGATGGTGAAAGACACTTCGCCGGCGCGCGCAATTGTCCCGACATTGCCCCGGTTACGGCGCTGCTTGCGGCCAGCAACATCACGCCCATCGTTTTCGGAGGGGAGGTCGATGCGGCGTTCTCGGCGTGGGCCAACGTCGCCGACATCTCGTTCGAGCGCGTGGACGCGTCGGTCGCGGACATCCTGATCGGAGCGGAAGGCAAAGCCGCCGGCCGGGCCTTCACCAACGTCGAATATGCCGATCCGGGTGCCGGCAAGGATCGCGCGAGCCTCGCCCGCTCGGTGATCTGTCTCAATCCCCGCGAGCGATGGAAGGTCGGCTTCGACGGCAATCTCGACGTCTATGATATTCGTTATGCGCTGATGCACGAGATCGGCCATGCGATCGGGCTCGATCATCCCGGTCGAACGGGCGAGTTGATGGACTTCCGCTATCGCGAAGAATTTCGGGCACCGCAGCTCGGCGATATCGCCGGAGCGGTGCTGCTGTACGGAGCCAGGCCGGAACTGACGGCGGCGGCTCCGGGCGTCGTCCAAAAGGTCTCGCAACGCGACAGCGCGGCCCGCTAGCCGGATACGCGTCAGGACAGGTGACTGACGGCCGGATGCTTCGTTGGCCGACACCTGGCTCTCGACAATTTCGTCGTCTTCTTCCGTGCTCTCAATCGGCTTTGGCTCCCCGGACAGGAACAGGCCGAGCGTGGCGAGGCTCGGAAAGTGATCGCAGAAGACCTTGATGACGACCAGCAAGGGCACCCCGATGATGGTCCCGACGATTCCCCACATCCACGTGGTCAGTGACAACATGACCAGGATGGCGATCGGCGACAGCTCCAGCCGGCGGCCGAGAATGGTCGGCGTGACGAAGCCGCCCTCCAATATCTGCAGAGCGAGATAGACGAGTGGCGGCCCGGCAGCCTGGGCGAGATCGGCGTGAGTGGCCAGTGAAGTGGCGCCAACCAGAACGATTCCGACCGTCGGTCCGGCGTAAGGGACGAAGTTCAGGAGTGCCGCGGTGACACCCCAGAAGACCGGCGTACCGAGACCGAGCAGGGCCATGGATGCCCCGACAAGGATGCCGAGTCCGGCATTGATCGCGGTGACCGTGATCAGATAGCGCGAGACCTCGCTCTCGATTGCGTGAAGCACGCGCAGGGAACGCTTCTTGCCGCTGAGGCGCGGCAGGACGTGAACCAGCTTCAGGCGGAAGGAGTCGACCGATGCGAGGAGAAAGGGCGCCAGAAGCAGAGTTGCCGCGAGCGTCGTGCCGAGATCTGCCAGCGTGCCCAGCATCCAGCTGACGATGCCGCCGCTTCCCGCCACCACGACTTTCTGCGCGGGCGCCTTTCCGTCCGACCCATCGAGCATGGACTCAACGGCCTTGCCCGCATCGTTGACCGCGGAGATCGGCTGCTTGAGAAACGTGAAGCGCGCGCGCACCTGCGCGATGACGCGCGGCATCTCAGAAGTCATCTTCGCGACTGGTTCGGACAGGAATATCGAGGTCGCACCGACGCCGAGGCCGAGGAAAAGCACAAGCAGAATCGACGAGACCGTGGAGGGAATCCGGAACTTGCCCAGATAGCGGATCAGCGGCGACAGGGTCAGGGTCAGCAGGATGGCGAGGACGAGCGGCAGGACGAAGCTGCGGGCATAGTACATCGCGCCGAGAAGCAGGATGACAAAGGTGCCGACGATCGCGACCCTCACGATCGGCGCGGCGCCTTCCGCGATCGCTACCGTCCGAACGGGTTGGGTGGCCAGAGGTTGCACGGGCTTTACCGCTGGGTGCGGCGGCCAAGCAGATAGCCGGCGAGCGCCAGAGCCGCAACCGCGCCGATGGCGACCTCGTTCGATTGCAGGCCGTCCGCGATGCGGGCAGTGGGTCTCCTGGCGCGGCGTCGGCTCCGCACGGTGATCGCCACCTGGAGGGCGATGACAATCGCCAACAGGCCGGCGGCCACGATCGCGAAGGCGGCGGCTGCGCCGACTTCGCCCGCGAGCCAGATGGTGACGGCCGTCAGGCCGAAGCCCGCGGCAACCACGGCAAGCGCCAGCAGGGCAACGAGAAGAATCGCCTGCCCGCCAACATAGCTTGCGAACGACTTCAACTCGCCCTTCAGCGCTGCCAGGCCGAGCGTCGATATGAGCCAGTTCGCCATGGCTATCGGCGCTGGCCGATACCCGCCAGGAAGCCGACGCCGAGGGCGGCAACCACTGCCATGAAGGGATTGCGCTTGATTTCGTCCGCGACCATCGTCAGGGCCGACTCGGCCATATTCTCGGCGGCGTGGGCCGAATCCTTGCCGAGCTTGGCGGCGTCGGAAACGAATTCCTCGCCGGCGCGGGCGGCGCCGTTCAGGCTCTTTCCCATGCTCTTTTTGATCGAGCTGTGGATGTCCGCGGAATCGGAAGCAAGCTGTTTGATGCTGTCGGCAAGCGCCGAAACATCGTCGCGAAGCGCCTGGATGTCGCGTTCGACACTCTTCTCCGGTGACGTGACCATGATGCTACTCCTGGAATGAAGGGAACTTCCCGCGGGTGAATGCTTTGTCCAGAACGCTTATGCTGCCCACTTGGTTCCCCATAGGGTGCGGCTAAGGTCGCATGGCAGGTCGCCGCCGTTCCCAGTCCCAAGAGGAGCCCGAGAGCAAAAGATATGGTGGCGGTTCTTGTTCTCGACGATCAACTGCGATGCGATTTCATCAACACCGTTGCCGAGTTTCTGACCGGCGTGCCGAGCCCGCAGGCGAGGGGCCGCCATCTCCGTGAGATGCTGTGGAGCCGCGGCTCGGACGACTTCGACCGGAGCACCATTGGTCGTGTGCTCAATTCGGGGCGTGGCGGCGAAGGTGAAGAAGTCATTGTCGGTGCCGATGGTGTCGCCCGGTCGTTCGCATTCCGGGTGGTCCCGCTCGGCATAGAGCGACCGAGCGGGATGGTGCTCGAACTGCTCGATCTCAGCGGCGAGACGGGGACGAGCCGCGCCCTGCGGGAAAGCGAGCAGCGCCTGCGATTGGCGGTCGAGGCGACCGGAATGGGCATCTGGGATGTCGATGCGGTCGGCAACCGTCGGCGGTGGTCGCCGGAACTCAAGGCAATCCTGGGACTGCCCGCCGATTTCGAGCCCGACGACGCGGTTTTCGCGTCGCTGATTCATCCCGACGACCGCGAGCGCATCAGCGCGCTGTATCGGCACGTCTATACGCCAGAATCGCGCGGCATTTACGCCGCCGAATTCAGGATCAACCGGGCCGACACCAACGAAACGCGCTGGGTCAGTGCGACCGGCCGCGTCACCTTCGATGGCGACGGGCGTCCGCTGCGCGGCATCGGAACTGTGCGGGACGTGCACCTGCGCCGGCAGGGCGAAGAAGCGCTCCGCGAAAGCGAAAGGCGGCTGCGTGTGGCGCTTGTCGCCGGTCGCATGGGCGCGTGGCGTTACGAACTTGCCACCGGCGCGCAGCAATGGGACGAGACGCAATACGCGCTGTTCGGGCTGGATCGGTCCTTGCCGCCGA
This sequence comes from uncultured Alphaproteobacteria bacterium, assembly GCA_963781775.1. Lineage (GTDB taxonomy): Bacteria > Pseudomonadota > Alphaproteobacteria > Rhizobiales > Kaistiaceae > CAVSRC01. The sequence continues at coordinate 31,723 of CAWAHE010000013.1, forward strand.
GTCGGGATCTCTACCTGTCGGTCATCCATCCCGATGACGTCGGCAAGGTGACCTTCGAGACGGAGTCGCTGCCCCTCGATACCTATCTCGACTCGGAATTTCGCGTGATCCGCCCCGACGGCCAGGTCCGGTGGATCAGCGCCCACTCGATCGCGCGCGCCGGTCCCGACGGCGCCCCGGCGGAGATGATTGGCGTCAATCGCGATATGACCGCTCAGAAGGAGACAGAGACAGCGCTCCGCATCAGCGAAGAGCGGCAACGCCTCGCGGTTGAGGCCAACGACGTCGGTACCTGGGACTACGACATGATCACCGGGCAGCACCGCTGGTCGGCCCAATACAACAAGCTGTGGGGATTGCCGGTCGACGCGCCCGCCGATCCGACGCTCCTCCATCCGCTCGTCAGCGCCGAGGACTGGGAAGTCATCCGTGCCCAGTGGCAGAAGGCGAGCGCTCCCGAAGGCGATGGCCGGATTTCTCTCGAATACCAGATCCGCAGAGCCGATGACGGCGTCCGTCGCTGGGTCATGTTCAATGGCAGGGTCTTCTTCGATCCGACACATCGCCAGCCGGTGCGCGCCGTCGGCATCATGCTCGACACGACCGAACGCCGCGAGGCCGAGGAACGCCAGCGCCTGATCCTCCGCGAGCTCAACCATCGCGTCAAAAACAACCTGGCCGTGGTCCAGGCCATCGTCTCGCAGACGATCAGAATGTCGCGGAAGCCGTCGGAAGCGTTCGAACGTATCCAGGCGCGGCTGATGGCCGTCTCGCGGACGCACGATTTCCTCAACATGTCCGATTGGGGCGGTGTCTCGCTCAGGCGCCTGCTGCAAGGCGAGGTCGAACCCTATGTGTCGCTCGATCCCGGGCGGATCGAAATGAAGGGCGAAGCGGTGCTGCTCGGCTCGAACGAGGCGCTGGCGCTCGGGCTGGTATTTCATGAGCTGGCGACCAACGCCGTGAAATATGGATCGCTGTCGGTCGACAGCGGACGGCTCAGCATCGACTGGACCGTCAGCCAGGTCGATGCCAAGGACGTCATCGCGATCAACTGGATCGAGAGCGGCGGGCCAGCCGTGCGCACGCCGAGGCGCCTCGGCTTCGGCTCACGGCTCATCGAAGGCAGCGTTCAGGGCCGGCTTGGCGGCGAAGTCGAGTTTCACTACGAGCGTGCCGGTCTGCGCTGCCGTATGACATTCCCGCTCCCGCCGCCGGAGGCCGATTGATGGCTAGCGGTCAAAGAAATCGCGGCGCGAACCTCAGTCCGCGCCGCGGCCGTCAATGCATTGGTGCTATCCGCCGAAGGTGAAGCCGAATGTCAGCCCGCGCGGCCGGTCGTACCAGCGGCCGTTGGAATACCAGCGCCGGCCGTCGTACCAGGCGTGATAGCGATCGTCCCACCAGGGCCGCTGCATGTAGCCATAGCGCGGTGGCGGCGGCCGGCGGTAGCTGCGCGGCGGGACGTTGGCATAGCCACGGCTGACATAGTTCGCCGAGACGTAACCGCTGCGTCCATTGAATGTGAGCGCGCACCAGCTTGAACAGCCGCGGATATCGACGCGCGCACCGGCCGGAAGGGTCATGATCCGCGAGAATTGCGTGCCCGGGCCGGTCCGCATGTTGACGGCGCCGGTGGTGTAGCCCGTAGCGGCCTGGGCGGCGGCCGGCAGGGCAAGCGCCGTGAGGAATGCGCCGGCGATGAGGTGACTGCGAACAGACATGCTTGTTTCTCCAGGTTCGGTATGCCCGCCTCTTGTGCTGATAACGTCCTGCGTCCTGCATCGTTCCGGGCTGCGGTATGCGGCCCAAGAAAGAAGGCGGCCCGCGTTGCCGCGGACCGCCTTCGAGAGTGATTGCGGGACCTTAGCCCTGCGTGTGCAGGCGCATCTGGTCGCGCTGCTGCTCATACGCGTTCTTGTCATACTTCGGCGCGTTGTCGAGCTGGTCCTTGGTGAAAGCCGTGTGGAGCACCAGGTTACCGTTCTCGTCCTTGCGGATGTCGAGATCCTCGAACGCGATCGCGACGGGCTTTTCGCCAATGCCCAGGAAACCGCCGACGTCGACCACGACCGCATCGATCTGGCCGTCCTTGTTGGCGATCACGTCACCAACCTCGCCGACGTTCTGGTTGTCGCTGTCGTAGACCGTCGTGCTGATGAGATCGTCGGCGCTGATCTTCGCCACGTCGACGGTCGCCGGCTGATTGTTCTGTGTTCATGTCGGCCGCCGGCGCGTTTGTGGTCGGGTTGGCCGCCATCTTGTCGGGCGCCTTCGTGGCATCCGTCGCGGGCATCGGGGCGGCGTTCTGCGCCTGCTTGTCCATGCCGGCCGGGCCGTTCTGGACCATCGACACGTCAAACGCCGGAGCGTTCTGCAGTTCTTCCTTGGTGGTGGCGAGCGTCACATAAGGCTTGCCGGTGTTGTCGGTCGTCCACGAGAGATTCTCGAAGGGAACGGCGACGCTCTTCTCGCCCATGCCGAGGAAACCGCCGACGCCGATAACGACCGCCTCGATGCTGCCGTCCTCGGCGACGACCAGATCGTTGATGTCGCCGATCGACTGGGCGTTGGCATCAGCAGCGGCGGGTGCCTGGCCGTTCTTCACTTGGCCGTTCTGCGCCTGCTGCTTGACGGGCTGGTTGGCCAGCGGCTTGGCCGGAGCCGCGCCGTTGTCCATCGGCGCCGCGGTGTAAACCGTCTGACCGATGAGGCTGGACGCGAGCATGTCGCCGGCGGTGATGTCCGGCACGTACGCGCCCATCTGCTGCGTTGTCTTTGCGGCGGCTGCCGGCTTCTGCTGGTCAGTCGCATTGGCAGCGTAAGCGGTAGTGGCGATGGCCACGATGGCGGTGGTCGCCAGAAGTTGTTTGATCATGGTTCGTCCTCTCGTCTGGTTTGGTTGGTCGGTGGGGTTGGTGGCGCGTGTCGCTTTGCGGGGCAAGCGGCGTCAGCCACCCGACGACAGGACAATGCGTCGTCCGTGAACAGGTTCCCGGGTTCGGACGCGTTTAAACAAACTGACGACGAGGTCGGTGAGTGATGGAACTGGATTGCTGCTGGCGCGTTAGCGGCGGCAGGAACCGGGAGAAACGAACATGACCATCGGCACCATTCTTCTGATTGTTCTTATCCTGCTGCTCATCGGCGCCATTCCGAGCTGGCCGTATTCGCGCGGCTGGGGCTACGGCCCGTCAGGTATCGTCGGCGTGGTCCTGATCGTGATTCTGGTGCTGTTGTTCACTGGCAGAATGTGACCGAGAAGGAGTGTGTGAAATGCTTTATTGGGCCCTTGTTTTCCTGCTCGTCGCGATCGTTGCCGGCGCCTTCGGCTTTGGCGGCATCGCCGGCGCCAGCGCCGGCATCGCGCAAATCCTGTTCTTCGTCTTTCTGATTCTTCTTGTCGTGTCGCTCGTTATGCATCTGATGAGACGGGCGTGATCCGGTCATCGCCAAGCGGTAGGATGTGACGGTCGTGTCGGGAGACTTCTAGCCGTAAGGCGGCCTAGTGCGGATGCAGCGGACGGTACTGGCGGCCGTGGTGGTCGTCGGGATTACTGCGACAGCGGTTGCTGGCTGGTTCAGCTACCGCTCGTACCGGCACGTCGAAATTCAGCAGGCCGCCTTCAAGACCGACAACGCCGCCTCGGCGGTCAAGCTGGCACTCGATCGCGTTGCGCTCGCGGTGCGTGCCGTCAGGGCGATGTATGCGGCGGACCGGGTGACGCGCGAACAGTTCGAGCGCTTCGCCCGCACGCTGACGACGAGTGAGGGCATCCGATCGCTCGGATTCTACCGCAGGGTGCCGCTGGCCTCACGCCAAGCTTACGAAATGGGTTTGTCGACCGAGCCCGGCAAGACGCTGGGCATCTGGCAATACGATGAGAACGGAAAGCCGGTCCGCGCGCCCGATCGGCCCGTCTACTACCCGGTCGATTCGGCGTATGTCATCGGTGGCCCGGAGCCCTCCTACGGGCTCGATGTCGCTTCGCTGCCCGGCCGCGTCGACGCGATCGACAAGGCGATCTCGTCATTCGATCTGGTCATCGGCAAGCCCATCCTGTTCACCGGATCGACGCAGGGCGGTGTTGTTTTCTATGTTCCGGCAACCGACCGTACAGGCGCCGTCGTCGGCGTTGCCACCGGTACGCTGACGTTCGATGAACTGTCCACCGTCGCGGCGCAGACGAGCGGCGCGGCTGGCGTAAAGATTTCCGTCGACGTCGATGAGCCAAGTGACGCCAGCGCGCCCGGTGCCGCGGCTGAACCGGCGACGCCCAACAAGCGAGTCTTCAATTTCGGCGATCGCACCTGGACGGTCACCGTGCCGCCTGCGGAAGGCGAGAATTCGACGGCGGCGTGGCTGGTCGTGCTGGTGGTCGGTGCGGGCCTCGCCACGACCGTGGCAGTCGTGGCGTATCTCATCGGTCTCAGCCAGACCGCCGACGCGACCGAGGCGCGCGCGCAGCTCCGCGGCATGCTGGATGGGCTCGGGCCCCTGGCCTGGCTGCTGACGCCGGACGGCGAGGTCATGCACGTCAACCGCACGGCGAGTACGGCGCTCGGCCGCGCGGAATCCGAGATCGTCGGGCAGCCATTCTGGAACCTGCCCCTGGGACCGGAAAGCGCCGGCGAGGTTGAACGAATTCGCGCGGCGATCAAGCGCGCCGCCAACGGCGAAGACGTTCGCTTCGATCTGACGCTGACGGGGAGCGAGGGCGACGAAAGCGTGTTCGATCTGTGGATCCGGCCCCTGGGCCCCCGCCCGGCGGCCCATCTGGTCGCCTCGGCGGCGGATATCACCGACCGGCATGAGGGCGAGCAGACGCAACGCTTGCTGATGCGCGAACTCGATCACCGCATGAAGAACACCTTGCAGGTCATCCAGGCAGTCATTCGCCGGACGGCGCGGACCCAGGGTTCGATCGAGACGTTCGAACGGTCGTTGCTCGGGCGTGTCGGTGCGATGTCGCGGGCGCACGATCTGCTCGCCCAGGAGCGCTGGCTCGGCGCCGAAATGGGTACGGTGATTGACCAGGAGGTCAAAAGCTTCGACCCCGGCGGCGCCATTCGCGCGAGCGGTCCGAGCATCCGGCTCAACCCGCGCGCGGCCCTGTCGGTGGCCCTTGCGATTCATGAGCTTGGCACCAACGCGGCCAAGTATGGCGCACTCGCCTCGTCGGGAGGAACGATTTCGTTGACCTGGTCGATCGATCGCAGCGGAGATCAACCCATGGTCGTTCTGCGTTGGCAGGAGTCGGGTGGACCGGAAGTGTCGATTCCCGAAAACAAGGGTTTCGGGTCCATGCTCATTGAGCGGAGCATCGCATACGAACTCGAGGGCCACGCGGTTCTGGACTATCGGCGGGAAGGTTTGGTCTGCGAGATCTTTGTGCCATTCAGGATGCTTCGGCCGTTCGTGGCAGAACGGGTTGTCGAAGCAGCGGGATAAAGATGACCGAAGCGCCCACACGCAGCCTGCGCGTCCTTGTCGTGGAAGACGAGTTTCTCATCGCTGCCGAGATGGCGGCGATCCTGGAGGAGGCCGGTCATCATGTCGTCGGCCCGGCCGGCTCGGTGAGTGCCGGGCAAGCTCTCCTGGCAAAATCCGGCGACCTCGATGCGGCGGTGATCGATGCGAACCTGCGCGGCGAGACGAGCGCGCCGCTGGCCGCGATCATGCGCGAACGCAAGATTCCGTTTTGCGTTTGCACGGGCTATCGGGTGAGCGATCTGAAGTCGTTGTTCGGGGACGTGATGACGTTGCACAAGCCGATCGATCCACCGGGGCTGCTGCGGGCGGTTGCGGCGCTGGCGTCGAAATAAAACCGCGGCCCCTAGATGTAAGGCCGGGGGCCGTCCGACCGGGGTTCCCAACGGGCGATTTCGGCAAGCCGCTCACGGTCGATCAATTCCAGGTGGCGCTTGTTGAGGACGATCATCTTCCGGCGTGCCATCCGGTTCAGGACGCGGTTGGTGTGAACCAGCGACAGCCCAAGCGCGTCGGCGATATGCGGCTGCGTGAACGGAAAGGCGAAGCTGTTGCCTTTCGTCAGGCCGCGCACCTCGGCGCGGGCGAACAGGAACAGCAGAAGATAGGCGGCGCGCTCCTCGGCGGTTCGCTGGCCGAGGCTGAGCAGGTGCTCGTCGAGGACCTGCTCTTCGCGGGCGGCGAGCCAGGTCATGTCGAAGGCCAGTGCCGGCATTTCCTTGTACAGCGACCACAACCGCTCGCGCTCGAACACGCACAGCAGCATCGTTGTCAGAGACTCCACCGAGTGCTGCATCTCGGTCAGCAATGAAGCCTGGAGCCCGACGAAGTCACCGGGCAAGAGGAAGTTGAGGATTTGACGGCGGCCGTCGTCGAGCAGCTTGTAGCGAAAGCCCCAGCCGGACAGGACTGTATAAAGGTGCGCGCTGCTGGCGCCTTCGGACAGGATCGTGGCCCCCGGATCGACCGTCAGCTCGCCGGTCTTGAAGCCGCTGATGAATTCCAGCTCCTTCTTGTTGAATTTGCGGAATGTAGAAAGCCCTCTGATCGGGCATTTCGCGCATGGGTAGCGCCAAGAGGAGGCTGAGCGTGCTATCATGGGTTGATCCGATCCAGGGACGGCCTATCCGTGGCGCCGGAGCGGCGACGGTTCCTGACCATGTCTTTTGATGCGGTCAGGGATCGCCCGGCATGCGAAAAGGTGTGCGGGAGGGGCCTCCCACGAAGGCTAACAACCCGATGACTGCCGAAGGCAAGGCGCTGTCCGGCCGGACAATCCTGGTCGTCGAGGATGAGTTCCTCATCGCGACGGATATTCAGCGCGTCGTCGAGGATGCCGGCGCGCTCCACGCCATCTTGGCCAATTCCACGGCCGCAGTGCGAAATATCCTCGCTGCGGGCACGCGGATCGACGTCTGTGTTCTCGATCTGAAACTCGGCTCGGAAAACGGGTTGTCGCTGGCAGAGGAGTTCCGCAATCGCTGCATACCCGTGGTCGTCGTGAGCGGCTTCGACGCCGGGGTGGGATCCAGGGGTATCGTGGTCATCCAGAAGCCCTTCCGTGACGCCGAACTCGTCGCGGGGCTTGTGAAGGCGCTGGCCGGTCCACCGGGGCCCTAGGTTCCGGCGCTGAAAAGAATCTCCAACCGGGCCGGAACCCAAATCGGGCGCAGGGCGTTCTAAGCACGCCGGCAGCCTTAACCCGTCCCCCCGCCCCCATAGGCGGCCGGCACAGCTTGGACGTGGTCCCCCTGGGGTCACGTCCTTGCTGATTCCGGGCATGGTCAGACCACCTTTTGGCCTTTGGCTCCGGCTTCCGGATCCTTGCGGGCACGTGCTTTTTGCTCGAAAAACAGCGCCTGGCTGATGACGGCGGAAACCGTCGCCGGCTGGAACGGCTTCGGAATCAGAAATGTGGGTTCCGGGCGTTTGCCGGTCAGGAACTGTTCCGGATAGGCGGTGATGAAGATCACCGGCACCTCGAACAGCTGCAGGAGTTCGTTGACCGCGTCGAGTCCCGAGCTTCTGTCGGCAAGGCGGATGTCGGCGAGGATCATGCCCGGCGGATGGGCCTTGGCCAGCGCCACGGATTCCGTGTGCGTGCGAGCGATGCCGATGACATTGTGACCAAGGCCTTCGACCAGGGTCTCCAGCTCCATCGCGATCATCGGCTCGTCCTCGATGATGAGTACGTCGGTGGCTATCTCCGCAGCCATTTCGCGGCCGGATTCATCGGCAAGACGACGCAGATCGGGTACGTCAAGGTCGAGAATCTCCGCCGCGTCTTCCTCGCTGAAACCCTCGAGCGTCAGCAGCAGAAATGCCTGACGCGGGCGCGGCGTGATCCGCGTCAGATGCCGGTCGGCGCCGAGCATCTCGTCGTCGGTATCGCGGGTGTGGTTGATTCCGACCGAGTTCCAGATTGCAGTGAACGCTTTGTAAAGAGCGACCCGCGCCGAACTTGCCTGCCGGAGCGCAGTGGAATCCTCGATAAGTGCCTCCAGCGCGGAGGCGACATAGGCGTCGCCGGAAGGCTGGCTGCCGGTGAGCGCCCTGGCGTAGCGCCGGAGGCGGGGCAGTTCTTGGCCAAGCATTTCGTTGCTAGACACTGGATTCTCCTCGACTTTTGGGATCGGAAACCGGAACCTTGCGGTGCGGCGGATCCTCATGATCCGTTACACCATGAAACCATGCGCGCAGTTGGACGTTAGGATGACGCCGGCGAAATGCCCACCTGACTGGCGCGTGGCGAAAATCGGGACCCAAATGAGATGAACGACCGGAAGCCGGGCAAGCAACGATCCCCCAAATCCGACCATAGCGGCCAAAAATCGCCCCGTATCGCGCCGGAAGTGCAGGCTCGCATCGGTGCGCGCCTTCGCGCCATGTACGACGATGTGGTCGAGGAGGGGGTGCCGGACCGCTTCGCCAGCCTGTTGCGCCAACTCGAAACGCCCTCGGACAAGAAGTAGCCGCAACATGGCGCTCGACCCGCAGATTCACGAGGCAATGCTGGCGACGATCCCCAGCCTGCGGGCGTTCGCGGTGTCGCTGTGCGGCAACGTGGACCGGGCCGACGATCTCGTGCAGGAAACGCTGATGCGTGCGATCGCCAATATCGACCGCTTTCAGGTCGGGACCAATCTGCCGGCATGGCTGTTCACGATCCTGCGCAATCATTTCCGCTCCGAGTACCGGAAGCGCCGTCATGAGGTCGAGGACGTCGACGGCAAGCACACCAACAGTCTGAAAGCGGAGCCGACCCAGATCGGCGCCGTCGAATTCGGCGAGTTCAAGGCGGCGCTCGCCCAGCTTCCCGACGATCAGCGCGAGGCGCTCATTCTGGTCGGAGCCTCCGGCTTTTCGTACGAGGAAGCAGCGCACATCTGCGGATGCGCCGTCGGCACCATCAAGAGCCGCGTCAATCGCGCCCGCAACCGTCTGGCCGACCTGATGTCGATCGACGATGCCAGCGAATTCGGTCCGGACGAGACGACCCGCGGCATCCTGACCGGCACCTGACGAAGGCCCACGCATAACGTCGCACGACGCTCGGGAGAGCATCGTGCGACCAGTGTTCTGGATCATGGTCCTCTTTTACCGGCAGCGCTCGCGATAGGTACGGCCGTGATAGCGGTATGTGCACCAGCCGTTGGTCGACTGGACCAGAACGGCGCCTGCGAGGGCGCCGACGCCGGCCCCGACGATTGCGCCGCCGACCGAGTTGGTCGCCAGGCCGCCCACTGCGGCGCCGGTCACGCCACCGGCAATCGCGCCTTGTTCGGTGGTGCAGCCAGCCATGGCCAGGCTGGAACAGGCCGCGAGGGCAAGAATCATGCTCTTCATCGGAAACTCCTCAATCGTGGGCGCGTCGGAAATGACGATGCCGGTCAACGCAGCGGCCGGGCGTAGGGTTCCATGGAGGATCGGGAACGAAAGCAGAGGGTTCCGCGTTTCCAAGCGCCACCGAGAGCAAATGGGCATGGGAAAACCTGTGAAAGCGCGTCGAACGCGTGGGCGGCCGCGAAAGCGGAATGCCTCCGCATCGGCCGCGCTGGCGAATTCAGCGCCCCGATTTTTCGAGCGATTTGCGTCGGTGGTCGCGCGGGCGGCAGGCCGGCCCGCGACGTTCGCGACCGCGGTCGCGTTGCTGATCGTATGGGCGGCGAGCGGCCCGCTGTTCGGCTTCAGTGACACGTGGCAGCTGATCGTCAACACATCGACGACGATCATCACGTTCCTGATGGTCTTCCTCATTCAGCACACGCAGAACCGCGACGGCCTTGCGGTGCAGATCAAGCTTGCCGAGCTGATCCTGATGATGAAGGGCGCGGAGAACGAGCTGGCAACGGCCGAGGAGCGCTCCGAGGAATATCTCGAGCACCTGCACGAAGCCTTCAAGACACGGCGTGGCGTTCGCTGATTGCGGCCACGACGCAACCACTTCGTGACTGGAAAATCGCGGGCTGTGTGAATAGAGGCGACATGCGCCCGACGTCAGCTGCCGGTCGACGCCATGACGGGCGCCGCATTCTGCGCGCGCCCGTCATGGCGCAATGCAAGACCTGCTAGTGCTTGCGCAGCCAGCTATCGATCTCCGAGTCCGCCTTCTCCTTGCCGTAGCCGTAGAGCTCCTGAAGGCGGCCGGCGAGCTTCGTGCGCTCGCCCTCGATGACGTCGAGGTCATCATTGGTAAGCTTGCCCCATTGCTTCTGGGCTTCGCCGCTCACCTTCTTCCAGTTGCCTTTAACCTGATCCCAGTTCATCGCTCTCTCCATGAGTTAAGTGCACACATGGCAACGTCCGAGACGCGATATTGTTTCAGGCAGGCGCGGGGCCCGGTCTGTTTGAGACGCCCGCGGCCCGCGACCATGGAGGCGCGATCGCCTCTTTTTTGGGTGGGCATGGAAGGCGAGGTGGGTTATCTGGGGTTCTCAGCCACTGCGAGTCCCCAAGCCACCTTGGCCGGGTCGCGCCTGATCCGCCACTGGTCGCCTGAGGGTCTCAATGCTCAAGACGATCCGCTCGGAAGCAGCCTTCATTGTCACGGCGGCATCGGCCGCGATCTTCTACACGTTCGGCAAGTATTGGCTCGACAACCTCGACAATGCGCTGGTGCTTGTCGGACTTTTCGTGTGGCTGTTCGGGACGATGCTGTGGAGTTCATTCTCGGCCGTCCGCCACGCCGATGCACTGGCCGAGTTGCTCGGCGAACCACTCGGCACGCTCATCCTGACGATCTCGGTGATCAGCATCGAGGTCTCGATCATCTCGGCAGTCATGCTGCATGGCGGCCCGAACCCGACGCTCGCCCGCGACACCATGCTTGCCGTCCTGATCATCGTCCTCAATGGAATGGTCGGGCTATCCCTGCTTGTCGGCGGCTTCCGGCATCGCGAGCAGAGCTATAACCTTCAGGGCGCCCGCTCGTATCTGAGCGTTCTCATCACGCTCGCGACGTTGTCGTTGATCCTGCCGCGTTTCACCACATCGACGTCCGATTACAGCCTCACGACCACGCAGGCGGTGCTGTTCGCGGCGATGACCGTGCTTCTCTACGGCACGTTTCTGGCGATGCAGACGATTCGCCATCGCGAGTACTTCATCGAGCCAACGGATAAGGCCTCGGGGCTCGGGCAAGCGATGGCGCAGGAAGGCCATGGCCATGGCCATGGCCATGCGAAGCCGCGCTCGGTGCCCTATCACGCGATATTCCTGCTACTGACCCTGATACCGATCGTGCTTCTCTCTAAGAAGCTCGCCGTCATCGTCGACTACGGCACGGACGCGCTCGGCCTGCCTGTCGCGCTGGGGGGCGTGCTGGTGGCGATCCTGGTGCTGGCGCCGGAGGGCCTTGCCGCCTACGAGGCGGCCGTCGCCAACCATCTGCAACGTGCCGTCAACATCTGCCTTGGCTCCGCGCTCGCTACCATCAGCCTGACGGTGCCGGCGGTTGTCGTCATCGCGATATTTTCCGGCATTCACGTTGAGTTGGGACTGGGCGGAACGGAGATGGTTCTCCTCCTCCTTACCCTGGTCATCAGCACGCTGACCTTCGGCGGGGTGCGCACCAGCATGCTGCAGGGGGCGGTTCATCTGGTGATCTTCGTCACTTACCTGATCCTGATCTTTGAACCCTGACGCGGTCGCCCGTCTGCGATTGACAGACCGCGCTCTCCCGGATCATGACCTACCAAGTGGCGGGGGAGGATTCGTCATGATGACGGTGACGTATGGTCTGCTGGCGGCGGGCTGCATGGCGCTGTGGACACGCGCGCGATGGGGATGGGCGCTCGTTATGGCGGCGCTGGTCCTCGGCATCGTCGTGTTCGTCGGCGATGTCGATTTTTCGAGCAATCTGGGGATCCAGCTGTGAAAGGCGAGGGCGCGCTGTCGCCGGAGGTCGCCCGGATTCTCAACTTCCTCGGCCTGCTGGCCATGATCGGCGTGCTGCTCGGCGCCTACGTCTATCAATTTTCGTATCGCGAACTGCCCTGCACGCTATGCCAGTTGCAGCGGGTCGCCATGGTGGCCGTCGCGTTCGGCGCGGCCATGAACGTGGTTCTCGGACCCGATCCGCGCCACTATGCCGTCTGTCTGGTGTCGGCCGTTTTCGGCGGCGGAATTTCGATCCGGCAGTCGCTGCTGCATATCAACCCATACTTCGACACGACCAGCGCGCAGCCGACCCTGTTGGCCACGTCCAATCCACCCTTTGGCCAGCCCGTGATGGGGCTGCACCTCTACGTCTGGGGCGTGATTCTTTTCGGGGCGGTGATTCTGGCGGTGGGGATCGTGCAGTTGTTCCGCGGCCAGTTCCGGGCAATAGCGCCGGAGCCCGGACGTCTCGGTCGCCTGGCCGCGTTCGGGATCGGGCTCCTCACACTGGTCGCCGTCGCCGAGACGCTCACCACGTTCATGGAGTGCGGCTTCGGCGTCTGCCCCAACGATGGAAGCTGGAACTGGTGGCTCTTCGGCTGATGCCGTACCGGGCGATCAGGAGCCGAGCAGAGCGCTCTTGAAGTGCGCTTCCGATTCCGTCGCCATTTCGTTGGCGACGGACATCTGGCTCGCGGACAGCACCTTCGACAATGCCGCCTGCTGACTGGTGCGGATGCTGTCCATTTGCGACTGCAACTTCAGCAGCGTCGGCAGGGAAGGCTTCTGGCCGTAAACGACGCCGAGGCTGTCGAGGGCCGCGAGGCGCTGCTTGAGCCCATCCTGAAGGATCGCGTCGACTTGCTTGGCCTGGTCCCCGGAGAGTTGCAGCTTGGCCTCGACCGCGGCGACGTCCGCCCCGAGCAAAGTCGCATAGCTGTCCTCGGCCCATGCCGGCGCCGTTGCGGCGCCTGCCAGGCAGGCCATCGCCATGAGGACGATTGGAAATTTCGCAAATCGTGTCATTGGGCGTTTTCCTCTCCGCGCGCCGCTTCGGTGCGGCGCTCGTGCATGTTGTGGCGTTTCGGGCGACCAGGCAACTATTGTCCGAGCAGCACGTTCTTGAAATTTTCGTGCGAGGCCTCAGCCATTTGTCCGAGCACGGTCATCTGCTCCTTCGTGAGGAGCTTGGACAACGCTGCCTGCTGGCCCGCAGTGATCTCGTTCATCTGCGCTTGTAGCTGCAGCAAGGTCAGAAGGGACGGCGTCTGACCGTAAACGATGCCCAGGCCGTCGAGCACGGCGAGGCGTTTCTCGACCCCATCCTGCAGAATCTCATCCACCTGTGTTGCCGTATCGCCGGAGACCCCGATCGACGCCTCCATGGGGACGATGTCGGATTCCAGAATGGACCGAAAAGTGTCGGGCTCTTCGGGGGCGGTCTGGACGTTCGGGGTCTCGGGCGCCTGCTGGCTCCAGCTCGGCTGCAGCGCAGCACCGGCGAGGCTGGCGATCGTGGCCGCAACAATCCGAAACATCGCAAACCGTCGCATCGGCGTTGCTCCTGTATCGAGGTCCTGCCAGGCTCGCTTGACGTAGTGGCAAACTATGGCCTTTCGTCGTCCGCAGCTATCAAGCCGGGCCATGCCGAACTTAACCTGTGCGCAACGGCGAATTTGCTTAATATCGGGTCAAGGGGCTCATGCGCGGGGAGCATCGCTTTTCCGCCGGCCCTGAACAAGGGAAGCAATACCATGAGTGCCACTGAAAGCTACATCGCCGACGGGCTGATCACGACGATCAGCCGGCATTCGGTGGAAGATACGATCAATCATCTCGCGGACATCGTGCAGTCCAAGGGGCTCGTGGTCTTCGCGCGCATCGATCACGCCGAGCATGCTGCCCAATGCGGGATCACCCTGAGGCCGACCGAACTGCTGATCTTCGGCGAACCTTCGGCCTGGGCCGCGCTCATGAGGGATCAGCAGCCGGTTGGAATCAACCTGCCAATGAAGGCATTGGCGTGGGAAGACGAGAATGGCGAGGTTTGGCTGACCTACTACGACATCACGTGGCTCGCGCGGCGTCATGGGCTCGGTCCGGAAGCCGAGCCCGGCGTGCGGGCGATCGCCGGCACCATGGCGACGGTCGCCATTGCGGCGACCACCACCTAGCCGGCACGGTTATCCTCGCTTCGTGGCCCGACCTAGCGGCAGGGCTTTGCCTGGGCGTTGCAGGTCCACACGCCGCCGGACTGCGAACAGTGCTGAACCTTTTGCTGCGCCAGGGTCCAGACCGACCATGAGATGCCATACCGGGTCTGAACGGCCGCCGACCAGGCGGTCCGTGCTGCACTCAGCGCGTTTGATTGCACGACTGCCGAAGCGCTGCGGATCGTATAGCCTGCTTTGCAGACATAGGCGGCTGCCGGGGCCGACACCACAGTTGCTCCGATTGCCGCGACGATCGCGGTCGCGGCTACGCCCCTGATCCAGTTTCTTCCCGTCCGAAGTTTATGCACTGTGCACCTCCTGGTTCGGCATCTGCTCCCCTCGGGACGCAGAGTATGTGGCAACTCGCGGCGTGGCGAAACCCTCCACCGCGCCACGTGTTTGTCACAAATCTTGGCAAAGTTTAGCCGTCGCGTTCATGATGCGGCGCCGCGGTCGTGGCAATTTGCGTTCTGTCGCGAAATGCGTAATTGGCAGGATGCAAAAGTCCGGAACTATCGTCGAATCGAAAATCCGTAGCCGCGTTTGCTCGCTCTTCTGACCCTAAGGGAGGTTTCGACATGATCCTTTCACCGCGCACCTCGATCCTGGCGCTTGGCGTCGTGTTCGCGATTGTTGCCCCGGCCCTCGCGGAGACGCCGACAGCGGCACAGCAGCAGGCGATCCGCTCCAATTGCGTTAGCGACTACAAGGCGCATTGCGCGAGCGTGCCGACGGGCGGCATGGACGCGCTCATCTGTCTGGAACAGAACGAAAGCAGCCTTTCGCCCGCCTGCAAGACGGCGGTCGAGGCGGTCGATCCTCCGGCCAGCCCGGCGCCGGCAGCTGCGGCAAGCACCGCGGCGCCCGCTGCGCCGGCGACGAAGACCCCGGCGCCTGCGGCAACGGCTGCGACACCTGCCGCGCCCGCGGCTGCGCCGGCTTCGCCGGCGACTGAACCGAGGCTGACGTTCCGCCAGGAAATGGCGATCGCCGGCGGCGCCTGCGCCGTTGACTTCCGGCTGTTCTGTCCGAACCTGCCGGTCGGCCACGGCAATATCCTGTTCTGCCTGCAGGTCCACGAAGCCAGGCTGGCGCCGGCCTGCAAGTCCGCGCTGGTCAAGCTCGGCGTCCCGATGTAGCTGCTCGCCGACCGGAGGAGGCGCCGTGGCGACATGAAGCTCACGCGTAGAAGCTTGATGCAGTTCTCGGCGGCCGGCGCTGCGGCGTTGGCCGTCGGCAAGAGCAATGCTCTGGCGGCGCCCAATCCGATCGACGAGATCCGCGACAACGCCGTTCGCTTCTTTGGCGAACTGGGTTTTGCCGAGAAACCGCCGCTCGACATGATCACCGGTGCGGCGTTCAACGGCGGGCTGCGCTACGACGAGACAGCGCCCAATCCGCCGACCGTGCCGCTGATGACGGTGCAGAGCGCTGCCCGCGTCGACGATATCGCCGCGCGGTCGCAGCCGGGTGTGCTTGCCAATTTCACGATCTTTGCCGTTGGCGTTCCGGGACCAGCCAAACCCGACGCGGTCCTTTCTCCCGTCATGGGTTTTCTTGTCCACGAGAGGAAGCTCGATCCGGAACGCATGCTGTTCGTTTCAACGGAGCGTTTCCGGCCGCTGGTCGATCAGGTGGAAGGTGTCGTGGCGGATCGCGTCCTCGAGCGCTCGATCGAGGAGGCGATGGCAGCAGGCGACGGGTCGGGCTTCTTTGCGCCTGTTGACCACCCAAACGCGCCGCAAATCGCCACGGTCGGAATCCACTATCGGATGCAGGACACGAGCGGTGACGCGAATCTGTCTTATCCGCCGGAGGGCTACATCGAAATCGCCGAAATCGGCATCGCCCCGCTCGGCGACGATCCCGATGCGGCGCAAGTTGGCGGCATCGGCCTGGAGCGGGTGGCAATGGCCGAGGGCGAGACGGTTCCCGATTTTGAGGAAACGCGCCTGAATTTGCTGCGGGTCATCGAGGACGAGGCGCGGCGAACCGGCAAGGATCTGCCGCCCGGCTACACGATGTTCGCCTCGCTGTAGCGCGACGGTTTGATGCCGAGCCGTCGAAGGGACGAACGGATGATCCGGACATTTGCCGCCGCCGTTGTCGCGCTTTCGTGGATGGCGGTCGGTCCTGTCGCCGCTGCTGCCGACGATCTCGGGGATATCCAGGCGGCCAGGGCGAAACTCGATCGGGCTTTCGAGCAGCAGAATGCCGATGCCATCCGCGGCATGATGACGCCGGATCACATCGCGGCGACTTCCACCTATGGCGGCGCGATCACCACGGCCGAGCAGATTGCGTCTTTGCCCGACCTGAAGGTCACCTTCACCGATGTCACGCCGCCGAAGATCGATGTGTTCGGCTCCGTGGCCGCGCTGGTGACGTACGAGGAGTCACTCAACGGGACGTTTCGCGGCAAGCCGCTACCGGGCCGCGTGTTCGTCTCGGAGATATGGGTCAAACTCGACGGCGGCTGGCTGGAGAAGACCTACCAGGAAACGGTGATTTCCGGGCCGTAGCGTCGGCGCCCGCCGGAATCCCGCCGTTCGCTCCCAGTTGAAGGGTGGGCGTCCGCCCGCGATACTGCGCCCCGCCGGGTTTGGGGTGGGTTGAGCGATGTTTTCCTTCTTGCGTGCCAAGCATTTCTACGTCGCGCTGGTTATCGCCATCCTCGGCGGCGCTGCGCTGATCCGGATCGCCGACCCCTTCTTCGTCCAGGCGCTGCGGCTGATCGCCTTCGACTCCTACCAGAAGCTCGGACCGGCGACCTACGATCCGGATTCGCCGGTGAAGATCATCGATATCGACGAGGATTCGCTGGCGCGGATCGGCCAATGGCCGTGGCCGCGCACCGTCATGGCCGACCTGCTCAACCGGGTCACCGCGGCCGGCGCCGCCGTGGTCGCCTTCGACATCCTGTTCTCGGAGCCCGACCGCACGTCGCCCGACGAACTGGTGAAGCAGATGACGCCGGAGGAGGCGGCCGCACTGGAGCCGTTGATCGCAGGCAAACCCGGTCACGACCAGATTTTCGCGCAGACGATCGCCAACAGCCCGACGGTCCTTGCCGAAGCGCTGTCGGCACGCGAGTCGCCGCCGCCGCCGCAGAAGGCCGGCTTCTCGATCGTTGGCGACGATCCCAAGAACTTCGTGCCGACCTTCGCCGGCGCCAATGTGAACCTGCCAGCGCTCGATGATGCCGCCAAGGGACTGGGCTCCATCAACTGGATTCCCGACCGCGATCAGGTGGTCCGCCGCATCCCGCTGATCTATCGCGTCGGCGACCAGTACGTGCCGACGCTGACCACCGAGGCACTGCGCGTGCTGCAGGGCGCCGGCAGCTACGTGCTGAAAGGGTCCAATGCGAGCGGCGAGACCGCCTTCGGCCAGCAGACCGGCCTCAACCACATCCGCGTCGGCCAGATCGAGATTCCGACGGATGCCGATGGCGGTATCTGGCTGCATTTCCGGCCGCACGATCAGCGCTCCTACGTGCCGGCCTGGAAGGTGCTCGCCGGCGAAGTCGATCCCTCGGAACTGGATAGCCGAATCGTCCTCATCGGCACGAGCGCACCGGGGCTGATCGATCTGCGCGCCACGCCACTCGATGCGGCGATTCCTGGCGTCGAGGTGCACGCGCAGGCGATCGAGCAGATTCTGTTCGGGATACAAACCGGCGCGTCGCTGAGCCGGCCCGACTACGCGCTCGCCGTGGAACTGAGCCTCATGCTGGTGCTCGGCCTGGGCCTGAGCACGATCATTGCCCGGGTCGGCGCCATGACCTCGGGGCTGCTCGGTGTCGGCGTCGTCGCGGCGCTGCTGGTCGGCGGCTGGCTCGCCTACGATCGCGCCGGCCTGTTGTTCGATCCGACGTTTCCGGCGCTGACGCTGTTCATCCTGGTGATCACGGCAACGGTCTATGTCTATCGGCGGACGGAGAAGCAGCGCGGCGAGATGCGCCGCGCCTTCGGCTACTACGTGGCGCCGGCGGTGGTGAACGAGATCGTTGCCCATCCCGAGAAGCTGGAACTCGGCGGCGTGGTGCGCGAACTGACGCTGCTGTTCTGCGACGTGCGCAATTTCACGTCGATCTCGGAGCGCATGACGGCGCACCAACTCACCACCTTCATCAACGACCTGCTGACGCCGCTGTCGGACATTATCCTCACCAACCGCGGTACCATCGACAAGTACATGGGCGATGCCATCATGGCGTTCTGGAATGCGCCACTCGACGATTCCGACCATGCGGCGCACGCGTGCCAGTCGGCGATGGCAATGATCGCCCGCATGAAGACGCTGAACGACGAATGGCGGGCCAAGGCCGAGGCCGAGGGCAAGCCCTATTCCGACGTTAACATCGGCATCGGCATCAATTCCGGCGATTGCTGCGTCGGCAATCTCGGTTCGGTGCAGCGCTTCGACTATTCGGCGATCGGCGATGACGTCAACGTCGCCTCACGGCTGGAAGGCATGTCGAAGGTCTACGGCGTGCCGATCGTCATCGGCGAATCGTCGGCACACCGCATTCCCGGCCTGAAGACAATCGAGCTCGATGTGATGCGGGTGAAGGGCAAGACCCAGCCGGCGCGCATCTACACGCCGTTCGACGCGCTGGGCGCCGCCGAGGATGCCTGGGAGCGCCTGCCGTCCCATCATGTCGAAATGCTGGAAGCCTATCGCGGCCGCAACTGGGATGCGGCCGAGGCGGCCATCGAACTCTGCGAAAAAGCCGGCGTCGACCGCCTGAAGCATCTCTATTCCGTCTATCGCGGGCGCATCGCCGAATGGCGCGAGGCTCCGCCGCCGCCGGACTGGGACGGGACGTTCACCGCCACATCGAAGTAGTCAGGCCCGACCGGGGAAATCCGGCTGGGCTTCCGGTCGCGCTCGCCGGAAGGCGTCGATGTCCACGCAGCTTGCCTCCATGGCGAGGAGCGTCCGGTAGGGCGCCACATCGCAGCCGAGCCGCCGGGCGTTCGCCAGTTGCGGCACAAGGTGCAGGTCGGCCCATCCGGGCGTGTCGCCGAAGCAAAACGGCCATGGCCGCGGACGGCTGGCAAGCGATGCCTCGAGGGCGGTGAAGCCCTCCCTCAGCCAGTGCGCCACCCAGCGCGATACGTCCGCATCCTCGAGCGACAGGCCGTCCTTCAGAAAAGTGCGGATGCGAGTGACGGTGACCGCATGCATCTCGGCGGCGATGTGCGCCCCGAAGGCGCGCGCCTGCGCGCGGATCACCGGATCGGCGGGAAGGAGGGACGGCGTTGGAAACGACTCTTCGAGGTATTCGAGGATCGCGGACGACTGCGCGATGGTGCACCCTTCGACTTCCAGCAGCGGCAACAGTCCCTGTGGGTTCAGACGCTTGTATTCGCCCGGCGGCAGGGAACGCAGCGGAACGTACTCACAGGCGACGCCCTTGAGATTGAGCGCGATCCGCACCCGCTCGCCTGCCGAGTTCTGCCATCGCGAATAAAGCTTCATGATCGAATCGCCTATCACGCAAATCGGGCACAAACGCTGCGAAAATCGGGAACGTGCAAGCGCCGCGCCGCATCCGATGTGACGTGGGTCACAGTTATTAACCCGCGCTGCCCTAATATTCGGCAGACGGGGATAGAGGGAAGCTGGGAAAAGGGGATCATGGATCCGAATGTATCGGCCGCGGCAGTTGTCGCGGTCTTCACGTGGTTGGAAATCAAGCACTTCATCTTCGACTATGTGCTGCAGACGCCCTTTCAGTTCCGCAACAAGGGCACTTACGGCCATCCCGGCGGCATCCTCCATTCGGGCCTGCAGGCGCTTGGCACCATCCCGGCGTTCTTCATTCTGCCGCCCGGCTGGCTGCTCGGTGTGATCATCGTCATAGGCGAATTCATCGTCCACTATCATGTGGATTGGACGAAGGAGCAGACGCTCCGGCGAATGAGCCTGACGACCACCGATGCCTGGTACTGGCGGTTCTACGGGACTGACCAACTTGCCCACCAGCTCACCTACGTCGTGATCGCAGGCCTGCTCGCCGGCGTGTTTTGAGGCCGCCGCGCAGGCAGTCCTCCCCCGAGGCATCGGAATTTCGCCGGTTGTCCGCTTGACGGCCTTCTCCTTCCGTCGCGCACCCCACGGAGATTCGCGGGGGCATTTGCATCGAGGAGATTTTGCGTCATGCGGTCACGAGCATTCTTTGTTGGCGTTTTCGCAGTGGCGGCCACCGCCGCGCAGCCAATCGCTGCGGCCGAACCGAGCGGGCAGGCGGTTGCCGTTGTCCAGGATGCCGCGGCCAGCGGAACGGGGGGCGCCCGGGTTCTCCAGGTCAACGGCGCGATCTTCGCCGGCGACGTCATCAAGACCGACGGACGCGGCAGCGCCCAGGTCATGTTCGCCGACAACACCCGGATGGTCATCGGCCCGAACTCCCAGGTCACGCTCGACGATTTCGTGTTCAAGAGCAGCACGACCGTCAGCAAGTTCTCGATCGACGCGCTGCGCGGCTCGTTCCGCTTCATCACCGGCGCGAGCGCCAAGACCGCCTACTCGATCAACACGCCGACGGCGACGATCGGTGTGCGCGGCACTCAGTTCGAAGGCCACGTGGCCGACGACGGCACGACGACCGTCGCGTTATGGGAGGGCGCGGTCACCATCTGCCGCGCCGGCGGCGGCCGTCCCGAATGCCAATTGGTGTCCGGCACGTGCAGCATGGTCGTCCTGCCGCCCAAGGACGATTTCCGACGCATCAACAACGTCTATCAGCGTAGCCAGACGATCGAGGACCTGTTTCCCTTCGCCTTCCGCCAGGGCTGGCTGAAGGCCGATTTCCGGGTGTCATCCGGCGGGTGCGAGGTCCACAACTTCGATCCGTCGCCGTCGCCGAGCGGGGGCGACTCGCCGTCGGCTGCGCCTGCGCCCACACCGCCGCCGCCACCCACAAACAATTACCGGACCCCGTAGCGGGACGATTCGGCGCCGCGGGCGGAACGCTCGCGGCGCTCCATCGATATTCCGCTTCCTACGAGCGGCCCGGTGCCGCGGCAGTCAGCCGACGGCCGTCTGTTATGGCCGACGCAGGCGCGACGCTGTCGCGCACCATCAGGGTGCAGGGGAGCCGCGTGCGGCGCGGGGCCGGGTTGGAATCGCCGCTCATGCGACGGACAAGAATCTCGGCCGCGATGCGGCCAAGCTCGGCGCGTGGCTGGTGCATGGTTGTCAGGCCCGGATCGAACAGCCCGGCGTAGCCGATGTCGTCGAACCCGACCACCGAAACGTCGCGGGGTACGGCCAGGCCGGCGTCGCGCACGGCCTTGATGAAGCCGATGGCGCTTTCATCATTGGCGGCGAAGACGGCGGTCGGCCGCGGGTCCGCCGCCAGAAAGCGGCGGGCGGCCTCCGCGCCGCTCTGCGAGCGGAAGTCGCCCGCCCAAATGAGGCCTTCATCGATCGGCAGGCTGGCGGCGGCGAGCGCCTCGCGATAGCCGAGCACTCGCTCGCCCGCTTCGATGTTTGCCTGCGGCCCGGCGATATGCGCGATGCGGCGATGGCCGGCGGCGATCAGATACGCGACCACCGTGCGTGCGGCGTCGCGATTGGCGATCTCGACCACCGGCAGGTCGATCTCGGGAATGTCGTTGCAGATGAGCGTGATCGGAACGCCGCCGCCGAGTTCGGCGAAACCGGAATGGGGCAGGCGGCCCGAAAACAACAGGACGCCGTCTACCTGACCCGAGCGCACGAGGCGATCGTAGTGACTCTCGCGACCGGGTTCGCCGTGGGTGTCGCCGATCAGCATGACGTAATCGGCCTCGAAGAGGGTCTCCTCGACCGCGTTGAGGATCGCCGTGTAGAACGAGTCGCCGATGCCGTTGAGGAGCGCCAGCACCATCTTGGTGGACCGCGCCCGCAGGCTGCGTGCGGTTGCGTTCGGCGTGTATCCGATTTCGCGGATCGCGGAGAAGACGCTCGTTCGCGTGCTCTCGGCGACGCGCTCCGGCGTCGCCAGTGCGCGGCTGACGGTCGCCGTCGACACGCCGGCGCGGCGGGCAACGTCGAGGATGGTGGCGGCACGAGCGCGCGCGCCTGACCGGCTCGGCTTGTCGCCGTGCTGCTCGCCCATCAGTCATTTCCTCCCGTCGCGCCGACGGATGCCGCGGACGGCATTGACATCGGAACGTGTTCCCATAGACTAAAATGTAAACGTTTACACGGCAATGGCGGGCATCTCGCGGTGCCAGGCGCGGGCGGGATATCGTGCCCGCGTGACGCGACAAAAAGCGCCGGCGACAGGCGCTGAGAATTTGGGAGGGGTCGGGCGCTCAGCGCGCTGTTTCCCCATGTCATGAAGAACAACCGGGCACGCGCGGCCTCGGCAAAAAATTGATGCTATCCGATCGCTAGCAACCGCCTCCACCCATCCCGCTCATCGCTCCCTCTTTTCCAAGGTATGTTGCCGTGACCTATCGACTCTCGTTCCAGCTCTACAGTGCGCGCAAATTTCCGCCGATCGAGAAGCACCTCGAGGTTCTATCCGGGATCGGCTACGACGCGGTCGAGCCTTATGGTGGGGCGTATCAGGCGGATCCCAAGGGGTTCCGCGCCCAGTGCGATGCCGCCGGGCTCTCCATCCCGACGTGCCACATGCCGCTTGCCGATCTCGACGCCGATCGCGCCAAGCTGATCGATACCGCCAAGACACTCGGCCTCGAGACAGTGATCGTTCCGGCAGTGCCGCAGGACCAGCGCAGCCAGACGGCGGATGGCTGGAAGACGCTCGGCGCTCGCCTTGCCGATCACGCGGTGGCGTTGAAGGCGGCCGGACTGGGCCTCGCCTGGCATAACCATGCTTTCGAGTACGTGACCCTTCCCGACGGATCGCGGCCGATCGATCATCTGCTCTCCGGCGCCGGCGTGAAGTGGGAGCCGGATATCGGCTGGATCGTCCGCGGTGGCTCCGACATCGCTGAGGAACTGGCGAAGTTTGCGGGCAAGGTCGCCGCCTTCCACATCAAGGACGTGGCGCGCGAAGGCGTGACCGAGGACGACGGCTGGACGGACATCGGCGCCGGTACCATCAACTGGACGGCGCTGTGGCCGGCGATCGAGCGCGCTGGCACCGACCTCCTGGTCTTCGAGCATGACGCGCCTTCGGACTGGGAGAAGTTTGCGCGCAATTCCTACACATTCGTCGCCGGCCTAATCGGCAGGAAGGACTGAAATCCATGGCACGGCAGGCACGGATCGGCATCATCGGATGCGGCGTGATTTCGGAGGCTTATTTGCGCCTGGCGCCGCTGTTTCGCGACCTGAGCATCGTGGCCTGCGCCGATGTCGTCCCGGCCGCCGCCAGGGCCAGGGCCGAAGCGTATTCCGTGCGCGCGATGTCGGTCGATGAGCTGCTGAAGAGCGACGACATCGACACCGTCATCAACCTGACCGTGCCGGCCGCCCACTATGACGTGAGCCATTCGATCCTTTCGGCCGGCAAGCACGCCTATTCCGAGAAGCCGCTGGCGCTCAGCGGCAAGCAGGCGAAGAAGCTTGTGGCCGAGGCCGACAAGCGTGGCCTCAAGCTCGGCTGCGCGCCCGACACGTTCCTGGGCGGTGGCGGGCAAACCGCCCGCCGCCTGATCGACAAAGGCGTCATCGGCAAGGTGCTCGGCGGCAGCGCCCACGTGATGAGCCACGGCATGGAGCACTGGCATCCCAATCCGACGTTCTTCTACCAGCCCGGCGCCGGCCCGATGTTCGATATCGGCCCGTACTACGTCACCGCGCTGGTCAACCTGCTGGGGCCGGTGAAGACCGTCGCGGCGATGGCGCAAAAGGGATTTTCTCACCGTCTGGTCACCGCCGAGGGGCCGATGCGCGGCAAGAAGGTCGAGGTCACCACGCCGACCTCGATCAGCGCGGTGCTCGAGTTTCATTCCGGCGCCCAGGTGACCATCGGCACGAGTTGGGACGTCTGGAAACACGGGCACAGCAATCCGATCGAGCTTTACGGCGCCGACGGTTCGATGCTGGTGCCAGATCCCAATTTCTTCGGCGGCAAGATCTTCCACTCGGAACGCGACGGCGCCTACACCGAGGTCGATGCCGCGCAGGCGCCGTTCGGCGCCAACAACTGGGAGGGCCGTCCGGGGGCGCCGAAGCGCTCGAACTACCGGATGCTGGGCGTCGCCGATCTGATCGATGCGGCGCGCAAGAACCGCGAGCCGCGTTGCTCGGGGCGGCTCGCCGCGCACGTGGTCGATATCATGGAGTCCGTGCTGGTTTCGGCGGAGACGCGCAAGTTCGTCAACGTCAAATCCGAGGTCGAGCGGCCGAAGCCGCTGACCGAAGCCGATGCGGCCCGCCTCGCGGTTCCGGCTTCTCCGCTCACCGCCTGACGGGCGTGGCGCGGTCTTCTTTCGCGGCCTGCCGGTAGCGTTCGCGCCCGCGCCGGAGGTGGGCGCGCATGGCGCGTCGCGCCTCGGCGACGCCGCCGGCCTCGATCGCGCTGACGATTTTGACGTGTTCGGCGTAGACGCGCTCCATGTACAGCGCGCGTGGCCCGGCCTCGCCGAGATGGACGGAGCGGCGCGGAATGATGAGCTGGCCAAGAAATTTCAGAAACGACTGGAAATAGGTATTTCCGGTGGCGCCGCCGATGGCGCTGTGAAATTCGAAATCCTGGTCGATCGCCTCGCCGCCGGCGGCAATCGCCCCGGCAAATGCGCGTTGGGCGTCGTGGATCGCGGCAAGGTCGTTGCGCGACCGATTCTTCGCGGCGAGGCCGGCCGCTTCGACTTCGACCGCGATCCGCAGTTCCATCACGTCGAGCACTTGATCGATCGACTGCAGCCCTTCAGGGGCGATGCGGAAGGGGCGTTTGCGCGGGTCGGCGGCCACGAAGGCGCCTGCGCCCTGGCGGGTCTCGACCAACCCATCGGCGCGCAATGCCGCGATCGCCTCGCGCACGACCGTCCGGCTGACGCCAAAGGCCTCCATCAGCTTGTGCTCGGTCGGCAGGCGCGTTCGAGGCGCAAGATCGCCGGCGACGATCTCGTCGGTCAGCCGGCCGATCAGTTCACTGGCGAGGTGGCGGCCGGCCGGGCCGCCGTTGGAATCATGCATGGCCACGGGTGCAAAACTCAGAGGTGAATTCCGGGATAGACGAGGCTGGGTATCCATAGCGCAATAGCCGGTAGATATGTCACCAGCATCAAAACGACCAGCATGGCTATCCAGAAGGGCCATAGGTGGCGCGTCGCCTTCTCGATGGGGATCTTGCCGATGGCGCAGCCGACGAAGAGCACGGTGCCGACCGGCGGCGTCACCAGGCCGATCGACAGGTTGAGCATCATGACAATGCCGAAATGGACCGGATCGACGCCGATCGCGGTGACGACCGGCAGCATGATCGGCGTACAGATGAGCAGGAGCGGCGCCATGTCCATGAACGTGCCGAGGATCAGCAGCAGGACGTTGATGAGTGCCAGGATGACGTATTTGTTGGACGAGATCTGAAGGAGAAAGTGCGTCGCTTTCGCCGGAATCTGCATCAGGGTCATCATGTAGCCGAAGCTGCCGGCAAACCCGATGATGATCATGACCATCGCCACCGTCTTGACGACGGCGACCATGACGCGGGGCAATTCGCTCCATCGAAGGTCGCGATAGATGAACATGGTGACGAAGAACGCCCAGACCGCGGCCACGGCCGCCGACTCGGTCGGCGTGAAGACGCCGCCGAGGATGCCGCCGACGATGATCACCACCGTCAGCAGGCCGGCGAGCGCCTCCCACGTGATCCTGAGCGCCTCGCGCAGCGGCACGAAATTGCCGCGCGGATAACCGCGCACGGTCGCGATGATGAACGAGAGCACCATCAGCGAGAGGCCGACCATGATGCCGGGAATGACGCCCGCCATGAACAGTTGCCCGACGGAAACCGCGCCGCCGGCGGCGTAGGAATAGATGATGGCGTTGTGACTGGGCGGGATGACGATGCCCTGGGTGGCGCCGGTGATCGTCAGATTGACGGCGAAGTGGTCGTCATAGCCCTGCTTCTTCATCATCGGGATCATGATCGAGCCGATGGACGAGGTGTCGGCGACCGCCGAGCCGGAGACGCCGCCGAAGAACATCGACGCCAGCACGTTGACCATGGCCAGCCCGCCGCGCATGAAGCCGACGAAGACATTGGCGAAGGCAACCAGCCGCCGGGCCATGCCGCCCTCGGCCATCAACGCTCCGGCAAAAACGAAGAACGGGATCGCCAGAAGCGCGAAATCATCGACGCTGTCGGAGACCTTCAGCAGAACGGCGGCAAGCGGCAGGTGCGCGTAAAGCGCGCCGATCAGCGCGGCGACGCCGAGCGCGAAGGCCACCGGCATGCCGAGAACCAGCATGACGAAGAAACTGCCGAGGAGAATGATTGGCGCGAACGGGCCGCCCATGGTGTCAGTCCTTCAGTAGCCAAGCCGTCGGGCTTCTTCGTCGGCGTGCGCCATGGCGCGCCGTATTTCCTCCTCATCGTCCGCGGCCATCACGTTGGGGTAGAAAGCCGATTCGATGACGAAGAGAAGAAGGATGAATCCGCCGCCCGGGATGGCCGAATAGACCGCGCCAACGCGGATGAGGTTGAACTCGGGATATGCCTGGAACCATGTCGTCTGAACGAGATCCGCGCCGTAGTAGATCATCGCGATGGCAATCGCGGCCATCAGCAGTTTGACGATCGCATCGGGAATCCAGCGCACCTTCTCCGGCAACAGTCCGGTGAAAAACTGGATCTTGAGGTGCGCCTGCGCCCGGTAGCAGGCGGCGGCGCCATAGAGGGTCATCTGGACGGCAAAGAAGATCGAGCTCGGTTCGGCGAACGCCGCGCCCATGTAGAACACGTAGCGCATGATGACGCCGACGAAGATCAGGCAGGTCATGGTGACGATCGAGACGATCGCGATAATCAGACACAGCCTGTAGAGCACGTCCATGACGCGCACGTAGAGCGGCCGCATGAGCGGATTCCCTTCGGGCGGGAGTGGGATCGCCGGGATAGCGGGCGGACGCTCATGCGCCCGCCCGTAAGGCGTATTGCCTACTTCACCGCGTTGATCTGCTTGAGCAACTCGGCGTATTTCGCGCCGTACTTGTCGCGAACGCCCTGGGTCGCGGCGATAAACGGCGCCTTGTCGACGTTGTCGACGATGTGCACGCCGGCGGTCTTGAGATCGGCAAGCGCCTTCTGCTCCTTCGCCGCCCACAACTCGCGCTCCTTAACGACGCACAGAGCCGCGGCCTTGCGGATGAGCTGCTGGTCGGTTGCGTCGAGGGTGTCCCACACCTTCTTCGAGAAGACGAAGATCTCCGGAACCATGAGGTGCTCGTCGAGGGTGTAGTAGTCGGCGACCTCGTAGTGCTTGCCTTCGTCATAGGACGGCGGATTGTTCTCGGCGCCGTCGACCACACCGGTTTGCAGCGAGGTGTACAGTTCGTTGTAGGCGATCTGCACGCCGTTGCCGCCCATGGCGTTGACCATGTCGACGAACATCGGGTTCTGCATGACGCGGATCTTCATGCCGGCAAGATCGCCGGGCTTCTCGATCTGCTTGCCCTTCACGTAGAAGGAGCGCGATCCGGCGTCCATGTAGCCAAGGCCGATGAGGCCGGCCGGCTCCAGCTTGTTGAGCAGGCCGGTGCCGATCTCGCCGTCGACGACGATGTGCTGCTGGTCGAGGCTCTTGAACACGTAGGGCAGGTTGAAGACATTGAAATCGTCCACGATCGGGCCGACCACGCCGACCGAAACGCGGGTCATCTCTAGCGCGCCGAGCTGCACCTGCTCGAGGGCTTCCTTCTCGCCGCCGAGCTGCATCGATGGAAACAGGTTGACCGTGATGCGGCCAGCGGTCCAGCTCGAGAGCAGATCGCCCATGTAGGCGATGGCTTCGGTCGTCGGGTAGCCCTCGCCATGGACGTCGCTGGTCTTGATTTCGAGGCTGGCGGCTGGCGTGGCTGCAAACGCTGCCGTGAATGCCGCGACGGCGATGCCGCCGAGCACACCCGCGCCGAGGCGCAGGCTCTTTGACTTCACCTTCATGATCGTCCCTCCCTAAGGGTTTCGTCTGCGCCGGCAAATCGACGCCGGTCTTGTTACGGCCGCGTCTGGCGGCCACTTTCTCCGGTGGTTTCTCCCGTGTTTCCACCAGCCGCATAGTTGTCGTACAACTTACGCAGGTCTGTCAAATTGTCGCAAACAAGGCCATGTGGCGCCGCCCGCGCTCGCCGCATAGGGTGCGGGGCGACGGAATAGTCTGACCATATGCCTAGCCGACAGAAAGGAATTCCATGAAGCGCATTCTCATCACCGGGGCAGCCGGAGGCGTTGCCGGGATGATCCGTCCGATCCTGCGGACGCGTTACAGCCTTCGCCTATCCGACCTGAATCCGGTGCCTGGCCTGACGGATGGCGAGGAGGAAATGCCTGCCGACCTCGGTGACATGGAGGCGTTGCGCGCCGCCGTCGCTGGCGTCGACGGCATCATCCATCTTGGCGGCTACTCGCGCGAGACCGATTGGCCGGGCATTCATGCCGCCAACATCATCGGTCTCTACAACATCTTCGAAGCGGCCCGCTTGGAAGGCGTCCGGCGCCTGATCTTCGCCTCGTCCAACCACGCCGTCGGCTTCTATCCCCGCTCGCAGACGATCCCCGTCGACGTCACCGTCCGGCCCGATTCGCGTTACGGCATGAGCAAGGCGTTCGGCGAGGCGGTCGCCAGCCTCTATGCCTACAAGTACGATGCCGAGGTCCTGTCGATCCGCATCGGCAACGTGGCGGTCAAGCCGAGCACCGGCTTCCGGCAACTGGCGATCTGGATCAGCCCGCGCGATCTCTGCCAGCTCATCGGTATCGGTCTGGAGCGGCCGGGCATCCGCCACGAGATCGTCTACGGCGTGTCCGACAACAAGAGCGCGTGGTGGGACAACTCCAATGCTTACCGGCTCGGCTACAAGCCCGAAGACCGCTCGGAGGACCACGCCGCGGGTATTCCGGACGACCGCACCGGCGATCCGCGCATCGACCTCAATCAGGGCGGCGCTTTCTGCGTCGAGGAGGATATGTAGGATTTCACTCAAATTGGAGCGGCGAAACGCCCGCTCGGCAACGACGGGATGCCGCTATTGGTGCTTGAAAAACGAAGCCGTCTCGATAGAATCCCAGTTGCGGTGATTCGCGAATCGAGTTGTTTTTGGCCACCTCGGAATTCGCCGCTGAGAGAAAGCCGTTGTACCGGCGTTGATATTATCTCCTGTGCCTTTCGAGTTCTTGACCTAGTTTTTTTGATGAAAGTGGTTCCTTCAGGTCTTTAGGTTCGGTGTTTTTAGCCCGGGCGCCAGAGGTTTAATCCGTACGAGAATTTGGTTCTTGATAAAAGCCGCCGAGGCCACTCGGCGGCTTTTTCCTTTGAGGCGACGGTGGTTACGCCGGCGCCCGGTTTGATCTGCCGCGCGTTGCCGCTACATTCACGGGCGACCCAAGGCACGACAGGCACATGCTGGCAGCCATCAAGCAACTCTTCGACCGTCTGGCCCACGACGAGCGACCCGTCGATATGGGCGAGGAGGAGATCCGCCTCGCCGTTGCGGCGCTGCTCTATCACGTCATCGCGGTGGATGGCGTCGTTTCGGCTGAAGAGTGCGCCACGCTCACCGAACTGTTGAAGACCCACTTCGACCTCGATTCCGAGGCGACCCGTTCGCTGGTCCAGGCCGCCGAAACAGCGGATGCCGAAGCCGTCGACCTGTACAGCTTCACCAGTGTGCTGAAGCGTCGCCTTGAGGTCCCCGATCGTGAGCGTATCATCGAGATGATGTGGCGCCTGGTCTACGCCGATGGCGGCGTGCACGAGTTCGAGGACAATGTCGTTTGGCGGGTTGCCGAACTTCTGTCGGTGTCGTCGCAGGTGCGCATCCGCCTGAAGCAGAGCGCGCGCCATGACGCCGAGTGACGCCATGCGCCCTGTGCTGATCGTCCTCCATCAGGAGCATTCCACGCCCGGGCGGGTCGGCCATCGGCTGGCCGCGCGCGGCTACGCGCTCGATGTCCGCAAGCCGCGCTTCGGCGATCCGCTTCCGGGGACGCTTGCCGGCCACGCCGGTGCGATCATTTTCGGCGGCCCGATGAGCGTCAACGATGCCGACGACTACGTGAAGACCGAGACCGACTGGATTGCCGTGCCGCTGGCCGAGGGTGCGCCGTTCATCGGCCTCTGCCTGGGCGGGCAGATGCTCGCCCGCCACCTTGGTGCGGCGGTCGGGCCCCACGCCGACGGTCATATCGAACTTGGCTGGTTCGGGCTGACGCCGACCGAGGCGGGCCGCCGGCTGCTGCCGTGGCCGGACCGCGTGCACCAGTTCCACAAGGAAGGCTTCGGCCTGCCGGCGGGCGCCACGCTGCTGGCGGAGGGATCGGCGGAGACCTTCCCCAATCAGGCCTTCTCCTATGGCGGTGCGGCGTATGGCATCCAGTTCCACGTCGAACTGACGACCGCAATGGTCGGGCGCTGGACCGGTCGCATCGGCGAGCGCGCCAAGCTGCCGGGCGGTCAGTCGCAGGCCATGCATCTGGAAGGCCGCGCGCTGCACGACTGGAAAACGTCGGCCTTCCTCGATGCGTTCCTCGACCTGTGGCTGAAGAGCGACCAGCGGCAGCCGGCGATGGCCGAGGCGGCCGAGTAGCTGGCGAATTTGCAGATCGCCATGCATGTCTCGCAATTTGCGAGGCCCGAACGGTTACCAGAACCTTAATACAATCAATAGATTGCAATCGGGATGGCGCCGATGCGCAAGGGCTTGTGGCGCCCGGGCTGGCAAGCGGTTTGCCATATGCGTGGCACCGCTGATTTCAGTTGTGCGTATCAGCGACAAACTGGGCGGGAGAGGGCCAAAATGCCGATGACCCCCGGCAGCGTCCTCTCCCATCCCAGTTAGCGCTTTCGTCCGCAGCGGTTCGCCGCCGGGGCGAGAGGGCGCCGGCAGCATTTTCCGTCGATCAGTTCCACTTGCCGTCGCCGGCGATCGCCTTGGCGAGGTCCTGGTACTGCTCGCAGCTGGTGCCGCACAGGCCCTTCAGCGTATCGAGCTCCGCTTCGGCCAGGTCGACCCGTCCGGTAACGATATAGCCCTCACCCAGATATTCGTGGGTGTTGACGTTGTTGGGGTCGATGGCCAGCGCCTGATGGTAGATGGCGATGCCCTCGTCGGTATTGCCGAGCTTGCGCGTCGAATAGCCGATCATGGTCAGAACCATGGCGTCGTGCTTGTTGCGGATGGCGCCAAGCGAATCGAGCGCGTTCTCATAGTGGCCGGCCAGAGCCAGCGCGCGGCCCTGCTGGTAGAGTTGCTCGTCGTTGAGCGACTGGTTCTGCTCGCAGACCTTCTTGGTCTCGTTGTAGGTCCAGCCCTTCTTGCAGACGACGGCGTCCTGTGTGCCGCCGCCGCCACCACCGCCACCGCCACCACTGGCGGCGAATGCGGGGAAGGCAGCGCCGGTCAGCGCCATCGAGAGAACGAGAAGCCCTGCCCGGGCCCATGCACGCGATTTTATCGACATGTGAATTGCTCCTGTTTGGGAACCTGTGCGGTTCGGATAAAGTCCGCCCGGTAAACACCGGGGTGCGCCCCTTATTCGGCAGACGGCATGGTTGCGGACTCTCACGACGCCGTGATGGAAGGCCTCGCGGCAGTGCTGCCGCGGCTGTGGCGCTATGGGCTGGTGCTGTCAGGCAATCGCGATACGGCTGAGGAACTGGCCCAGGCGGCCTGTCTGCGGGCGATCGAACGTGCCGACCAGTTCACGCCGGGCACCCGGCTCGACCGCTGGCTCATCTCGATTCTGCATTCGATCTGGCTGAACGAGGTTCGCTCGCGCAAGGTTCGTCAGGGGCAGGGCCTGGTCGATGCGGATTCCGCCCTTGTTTTCGATGGAATCCACGAGATCGAAACGAATATTATGGCTGGCCAAGTGTTGAGACGGGTACAGGATTTACCCGAGGTGCAGCGTGAGACCGTTTACCTGGTCTACGTGGAGGGGATGACTTACCGGGAGGCGGCAACAAGCCTGGCCGTGCCGATCGGGACCGTGATGTCCCGGCTGGCGGCGGCACGGGCCAAGATCGCCGATCTGGCCGCGGAAGCGACGGACGGCGACGAGGAAGGCAGTGGAAGACATGGCCGAACCGGTCAGTAGCAGCCATCCGGACGACGGCATCCTGGTCGCCTATCTCGACCGGGAGCTGGACGAATACGAGAAGGCCGCCGTCGAAAAGCGGCTTGCGGCTGACGATGCTTTACGGGCTCGCCTGGAGCACTTGCGCGGCAGCAATCTGCCTTATGCGGATGCCTTCGATCTGCTTCTGCCGGCGGCGCCGCAGGACAAGCTCGACGCCATCCTGGCCGAGGCAACCAAGGCCGCCGGCCCGCAGCACAAGGCGCCTGAACGCATCCGACGACGCGCCTCCTGGCAACCGCGTGCGATTGCCGCGGCTCTGGCGATCTTCGTTCTCGGCGCCGCCGCGGGCTATCTGGTGCCGCTCCTCACCGGCGCGGTGGCGCCTGTCGAGGTCGCCGAAGCGCCCAACTGGCGGCAGGCGGTAGCCGAGTATCTGAGCTTCATGACGCCGGAGACGTTGTCGGTGATCCCCGACAGCCCTGCGGTTCTAGCGGATGCGCTGACGGCAGTTGGCAAGAAGATTTCGCTCGACCTCACCACAGACAAGCTGGCGCTGCCGCATGTCTATCTGAAACAGGCGCAACTCTTCGAATTCCGCGGCCGGCCGCTGGCGCAACTCGCCTACCTGTCGCGGACAGACGGAGCGCTGGCGTTGTGCATCATCGCCAATGGCCGGCCCGACGCGCCCCTTGCCTACGAGCAGCGCGAAGGCTTCAACATCGTCTTCTGGACCCGCGATGGCCGCGGCTACATGCTGATCGGCAAGGCGCCGCGCGACACGCTCGAGACCTACGCGGGCGATCTCGCCACCCAGATCACCTGAGCCTCAGCGCCTAGGTCGTCACGTAAGTCGACGGTCCACGCACGTTCTCGTCGATGTGCAGTTTCTGATGCAGCGACGGCATGGCGCGCTCGGCGCAATCGGTGCGCGGGCACGTGCGGCACGACACGCCGATCGGCGTGATGACCTGCGGATCGGCCACGTTCAGCCCATCGCCATAGACGATCTCCGAGGCGAAACGAATGTCGCAGCCGAGGCCGACCGCGCGCTGGCCGATGCGATGGGGCAGGCCGCCGGCGGCGGCGAATCCGGCGGTGCGGCCGGTGGTGCGCGCCACGCAGAAGAACGTGCCGCCGTCCGGCATGCGCGACACCTGCACGCGCAGCATGCCGGGCGTCGAGAACGCGTCGTAGACGTTCCAGCGTGGGCACGCGGCGCCGAAACGGGCGATGTGGATGCCCGAGGCGGAGAAACGCTTGGAGATGTTGCCGGCAATATCGACGCGGATGAAATGGAACGGGACGCCCTCGGCGCCCGGCCGGCGGAGCGTCGTCAGGCGGTGGCAGACCTGTTCGAACGACACGCCGAAGCGGTTCTTGAGAATCTCGATGTCGTAGCGCGTCGCCTTCGCCGCGTCGCGGAACAGGCGATAGGGCATGAGGACGGCGGCGGCAAAATAGTTCGCCAGGGCCGTCCGCATCAGCGCGCTCGCCTCCTCGCCGGAGAAGCCGCCTTCGGCGACGATCCGGTCGAGCACGTCGTGGTGGCCGAGATAGGCGATCTGGTGCGCGATCTGGAATAGCCGGCTCGACGGATCAAGCATCTCGGAGATCTCGAGGCGGCGCGCCAGCCGATCGAAGTGGCGCAGCCGTCCCGGCATCGAGTCGGCGGCGCGCACCTCGACTGTGACGGAGTAGCGGTTGCGCAGGAGGTCGATCAGCCCCTGATGCAGTGTCTGGACGGAAAGGCCGTTGTCCGACCACAGGCGCTCGGCAGCCTCTTCCACCTCGGGAAAGTAGTTGAGGCGGCGCTGGACGAACTCCGTCACCTCCTCCGAGGGAATGGCAACCTGAGACGGTCCTTCGGCGGCATCCTCGCCGGCCCCGCCGACCTCCTCGTCGGGGCGGTTACGCCGCCAGGCGCCATAGATATCGAGCACGGCGCGGCCGACCGCGGGCAGCGTCGCCACAAGCTCCTGGACATCGCTCGCCTTAACCTCGGCGTTTTCGAACACCGGGTCGGAGAACGCCTCCATGAGCTGGAGCGACAGGCTCTGGTCGGTGTCGGCGGTGAAGTCCTTCAGGTCGACGTGGAATTTCTCGACCAGTTTGAGCAGCACGCGCACGGTCACTGGCCGCTGGTTGCTTTCCAGCAGCGTCAGATAACTGGCGCTCAGGCCCAGATCGCGGGCCATCTGGGCCTGGGTCAGACGCCGCTCCTGCCGAAGGCGGCGGAGCCGGCCGCCAATGCGCATCGCCTTCATGGCGCTCTCCTTACAACATTCACAACATGACAATCCAGCCTTGTGTGTTTGTTCACAATATTCAGGATTGCCTTGTAATTTCAGATATTTATTGACCAATCGCGTTTGTCAATGGAAATTGCGCCACCCAATCAGGAGCGATTGTCATGACAAACCACACAAACCGTTTCACCGGCATCCGCCGCGATTACACCGTTGACGAGGTCCGCAAGCTTCAGGGCTCGGTCGTGGTCGAGCACACGCTCGCCCGTCTCGGCGCCGAACGCCTGTGGCGCCTGCTGCACGAGCGGCCGTTCGTGCGCACCCTTGGCGCGCTTACCGGCAACCAGGCGCTGCAGCAGGTCAAGGCCGGCCTGGAAGCCATCTACCTCTCCGGCTGGCAGGTCGCCGCCGACGCCAACAATGCTGGCGAAATGTATCCCGACCAGTCGCTCTATCCGGCCTCGTCGGTGCCCGAGGTCGTGCGCCGCATCAACAAGACGTTCATGCGCGCCGACCAGATTGCCAAGCTCGAGGGCGACACCTCGACCTACTGGTATGCGCCGATCGTCGCCGATGCCGAGGCGGGCTTCGGCGGACCGCTCAACGCCTTCGAACTGATGAAGGCGATGATCGAGGCGGGCGCCGCCGGCGTTCACTTCGAGGACCAGCTCGCGTCGGAGAAGAAGTGCGGCCATCTCGGCGGCAAGGTTCTCGTGCCGACGCAGACCTTCATCCGCACGCTCAATGCGGCGCGGCTGGCTGCCGACGTCTGCAACGTGCCGACGCTGGTCATCGCGCGTACCGACGCCCATTCCGCGACGCTGATCACCAGCGATATCGACGAGCGTGACGCGCAATGGATTTCCGGCGAGCGCACCGGCGAGGGCTTCTATCGCCTCAAGCAAGGCAGCAAGCACTCGGTGCCGCACGCCATCGCACGGGGCATCGCCTATGCCGACTATGCCGATCTGGTGTGGTGGGAGACCTCCGAGCCCGATCTCGGCGAGGCGCGCGAATTCGCGGCCGAAATGCATCGGCAGCATCCCGGAAAGCTGATGGCCTACAACTGCTCGCCGTCCTTCAACTGGCGCGCCAAACTCGACGACAAGACCATCGCCCGTTTCCAGGAAGAGCTTGCGGCGCTGGGCTATCGCTTCCAGTTCGTCACGCTGGCGGGCTTCCATGCTCTCAATCTCGGCATGTTCGAGCTGGCGAGCGGCTATCGGACGCGCGGTATGGCCGCCTATTCGGAACTCCAGCAGCGCGAGTTCACGGCGCAGGACCATGGCTTCACCGCCGTCCGCCATCAGCGCGAGGTCGGCACGGGCTACTTCGACGCCGTTGCCATGGCCGTTTCCGGCGGACGCTCGTCAACCGTGGCGATGGCCGGATCGACAGAAGCCGAGCAGTTCGCGAAGCCGGCCGTGGCCGAGGCGGATGCGGCGTAGTCCCCGAAACCCTGGAGAGATGGAGGTAGCCATGCTTGAGGAATACTGGGTCGTCGGCGGCACCTATCGCGACGCCGAGTTCGCCGCGCTCAAGGACGACAGCGGCGAGGTGCACGGGCCGTTCACCTCGTACGACGAGGCGCTGAAATCCTGGCGCTCGCGAACCGAAACGACGCGATCGGAAGCGACGACCCGATTTTCGGTGGTGGTGACCGCCGCGCGGCGGTGATCGCTCCCGGGGCACGGCTCCACGGGAGGGGAGCCGTGCCGCCCGGGCTGCCTAGCCGGCGTTGAGCATCGCGTCGACGGCGGCCTTGAGCTGCTCGTAGGGCTGTGCGCCGACCATCATGTTGGTGCCAACCAGAGTCGATGGCGTGCCGCCGACACCCATGGCGTTGCCCTCGCTGGCGTCGGCCTGAATGGCCTTGGCGTAGTCGGCCGCGCGGCTGGTCATGTATTCCTCGACCTTGGCCGCATCGATGCCGTCGATCGACTTGGTCAGGGCGAGGATATCGGTCTTGTTGCCCCAGCCGGAATTCTCGTCATCCTGGTGATCGAACATCGCCTTGTGCCACTCCTGGAACTTGTCGGGGGCGACGTCCCACACCGCGCGCGCGGCGAGCCCGGCGGTCTGCGAGTCGGGGCCGAGGAAGGCGAAATCCTTGAAGACGATCTTGAGCTTGCCGGTGTCGACGTAGTCCTTGATCAGCTGCGGGAAGGACGTCTCTTCTTCCTGCTTGCAGTAGGGGCACTGGTAGTCGAACCAGTAGGCCATCACCACCGGGGCATCGGCCTTGCCGATAAAGGGAGCCCCTTCGATATTGACGTTGGCGATGTCCGCCGAAGGCTGCGGCGGCTGGCCCTGCGGGGCCGCCACGCCGGCGACGGATTCGCCAGGCGGCGGCGCCATGCGGCTGGTCCAGACGATCGAGCCGGAGATCATCGCGCCGGCGATGATGATGGCGACCGGCGTCAGCAGGTCTCGCGATGACAACTTGCTCATGGATGCGGGTTTCCTTGGCGGGAAGGGCGGTTCGACGAGTCGTCCCCGATTCCGGCATCAATTAGGCCTGCGGCCTGCGACCGGCAAGCACGGCCGGTTTCGTCTTGCCGGACTGGTTACCGTTCCGCCCGACCGAGCACGTCCATGATCTCGGCCACCTTGCGCCGCTGGTCGTCCTTGTCGCCGCTGGCGATGGCGTGCTCGACGCAATGGGCGACGTGATCGCGCAGGATTTCCTCCTCGGCGCGGCGGAGCGCGGCGCGCACAGCGGAAATCTGGGTGACGACATCGATGCAATAGCGGTCGCCGCCGACCATGCCGGCGATGCCCCTGACCTGGCCCTCGATGCGGCTGAGGCGCTTCAAAACGGCCGATTTGGTTTGTTCCTGCATGTTGACTACATACCCATAGGGGGTATATCCGTCAAGCCATCCCAGATGCCCCGCAAGCAAGATCGAAGAGTCCGCCATGCAGAACGACCCTCACGCCGCCCACCACGATCACGCGGCGCATGGTCACGGTGAGCATGGGCACGACCACGGCGCGGCGCCGGCCGGCGCGCATCTCGTCAAGGATCCCGTGTGCGGCATGGATGTCGATCCGCACACGGCGAAGTATCGGGCCGATCATGGCGGCCGGACCTACTACTTCTGCTCGGCTGGCTGCCGCGAGAAATTCGTGGCGTCGCCGGCGAAGTATCTGAGCCCGTCCGAAGCCAAGGCCGAACCGGTACCCGAGGGCACGATCTACACCTGCCCGATGCACCCGGAGATTCGGCAGGTCGGCCCGGGCGCCTGCCCGATCTGCGGCATGGCGCTGGAACCGGTGATGGTCACCGCCGACAGCGGACCAAATCCCGAACTCCTCGACATGACCCGGCGTTTCTGGGTGGGCGTGGCGCTGACGGTACCGGTCGTCATTCTGGCGATGGCCGGGCATGTCTTCGACCTGCACATGCTGATCGCGCCGCAGGCGATGAACTGGGTGGAACTGGTGCTCGCCACCCCGGTCGTGCTGTGGGCGGGATGGCCGTTCTTCGAGCGCGGGGCCCAGTCGCTGATCACCCGCAACCTCAACATGTTCACGCTGATCGCGCTCGGCACCGGCGTCGCCTGGGTCTACAGCGTGGTTGCCACTGTCGCGCCCGGCATCTTTCCGGCTGCGTTCCGCGCCGAAGACGGCTCGGTCGCGGTCTATTTCGAGGCCGCCGCGGCGATCACCGTACTGGTGCTGCTCGGCCAGGTGCTCGAACTGAGGGCGCGCGAGCAGACCTCCGGCGCCATCCGCGCGCTCCTCGACCTCGCGCCGAAGATGGCGCGGCGGATCGCGGAAGACGGAACCGAAGAGGAGATCGCGCTCGAGGCGATCGTGGTCGGTGACAGGCTGCGCGTGCGCCCCGGCGAAAAGGTGCCGGTCGATGGCGCGGTGATCGAGGGGCATTCGTCGCTGGACGAGGCGATGGTGACCGGCGAATCGATGCCGGTGACCAAACAGGCCGGCGACGCGCTGATCGGCGGCACCATCAACGGCTCGGGCGCGCTGGTCATGGAGGCGCAGAA
Source organism: uncultured Alphaproteobacteria bacterium (assembly GCA_963781775.1). Taxonomy (GTDB): domain Bacteria; phylum Pseudomonadota; class Alphaproteobacteria; order Rhizobiales; family Kaistiaceae; genus CAVSRC01. The sequence goes on from CAWAHE010000013.1 coordinate 70,272, forward strand.
GATCGGTCGCGATACGCTGCTCGCGCGCATCGTGCAGATGGTCGCCGATGCACAGCGCAGCCGCGCGCCGATCCAGCGCCTCGCCGATCAGGTCGCCGGCTGGTTCGTGCCGCTGGTCATTCTTGTCGCGCTGCTCGCATTCACGGCGTGGTCGATCTGGGGGCCGGAACCGCGCTTCGCCTTCGGCCTGGTGGCCGCTGTCAGCGTGCTGATCATCGCCTGTCCGTGCGCGCTCGGTCTGGCGACGCCGATGTCGATCATGGTCGGCGTCGGACGAGGCGCGGCGGCCGGCGTGCTCATCAAGCATGCCTCGGCGCTGGAGCGCATGGAGAAGGTCGACACGCTGGTCGTCGACAAGACCGGCACGCTGACCGAGGGCAAGCCGAAGGTGGTCGCCATCTTGCCGGTCGAGGGCTACGACGAGGCGACGGTGCTCAAATTCGCGGCCAGCGTCGAAAAGGCCAGTGAGCATCCGCTGGCAGCCGCGATCGTCGCGGCGGCAGCCGAGCGCGGCATCGAGACGGCACGGGTGATGGGCTTCGACGCGCCGAGCGGCAAGGGCGCCCTCGGCATGGTCGAGCGCAAGCGCGTCCACGTCGGCAACGCGGCGTTCCTCGGCGAACTGTCGATCGCCACCGCGCCCCTCGAGGCGGAGGCGGAGCGGTTGCGCACCGACGGCGCCACCGCGGTCTTCGTCGCCATCGACGGCAAGCTTGCCGCCGTGATCGCCATCGCCGACCCGGTCAAGTCGACGACGGCGGAGGCGATCGCCAGCTTGCACGCCGAAGGCATCCGCATCGTCATGCTGACCGGCGACAACCGCACCACGGCCGAAGCGGTGGCGCGAAAACTCGGCATCGACGAGGTTGAGGCCGGAGTCCTTCCCGACCGCAAGAGCGCCGTGATCGAGCGGCTGCGCAAGGAGGGGCGCGTGGTGGCGATGGCTGGCGATGGCGTCAACGACGCCCCGGCGCTCGCCGCCGCCGATATCGGCATTGCCATGGGCACCGGCACCGACGTCGCCATCGAAAGCGCGGGGGTGACGCTGCTGAAGGGCGACCTGACCGGCATCCTCAAGGCGCGCCGCCTCAGCCAGGCGACGATGAAGAACATCCGCCAGAACCTGTTCTTCGCGTTTCTGTACAACTCGGCCGGCGTGCCGATCGCCGCCGGCGTGCTCTACCCGGCCTTCGGCATCCTGCTCTCGCCGGTGGTTGGCGCCGCGGCGATGGCGCTCTCCTCGGTCAGCGTCATCGGCAATGCGCTCAGGCTGCGAAGCGTCAATCTCGATCGCGGCTAGGTGTGCGGTGGCTCACTGAGCCCAAAGAGACTTCCCGGTCGCGGCGTCGAAGAAGGAGAGGGTGTCGGCGGGCGCGGCCGCTTTGACGGAGGCGCCGACCTTCGGTGCGCTGCGGCCGGTTGTCGTGCCGACCAGCGTTTCGTCGCCGGCTTCGATGTGAACGAAGGTTTCCGCGCCCAGAGGCTCGACGACGCTCACCTTGCCTTCGACGGAGAAGCCCTCCTCGGCCGACCCGTTTTCGGTCAGGCGCAGGTCCTGCGGCCGCACGCCGACCAGCACTTCATCGCCGCTGCTGCCACGCGGGACGGCCGCCGAACTGCTGACAGCCAGACCGGGCGCGGCGAAGGTGACCTGACGGCCGGCGCCGCTGCCCGCGAGCTTGCCGTTCAGGATATTCATGGTCGGACTACCGATGAAGCGCGCGGTGAACACGTCGTTTGGTCGCTCGTAGACCTCCATCGGCGAACCAGCCTGGAGGATGCGGCCCTCGTTCATGACGACGATGCGGTCGGCCATGGTCATGGCCTCGACCTGATCGTGGGTCACGAAGACGATGGTGGTACCGAGGCGCTGGTGCAGCTTCTTGATCTCGACGCGCATCTGCGTGCGCAACTGGGCGTCGAGATTGGACAGCGGCTCGTCGAACAGGAAAACGGCGGGCTGGCGCACCATGGCGCGGCCGATGGCGACGCGCTGGCGCTGGCCGCCGGAGAGCGCCGACGGACGGCGGTCGAGGAGATCCTCCAGCCCGAGCATCTTCGCGGCTTCAAGAATGCGCTGCTGCTTTTCCGGCGGCGACAGTTTCGAGGTGTAGAGGCCGAAGCCGATGTTCTTCGCCACCGTCATGTGCGGGTAGATGGCGTAGTTCTGGAACACCATGGCGATGTTGCGGTCCTTGGGCTCGACGCGGTTGACGACGCGCCCGTCGATCGAGATCGTGCCGCCGCTCGGGTCCTCCAGGCCGGCGACCATGCGCAGCGTCGTCGATTTGCCGCAGCCGGAGGGCCCGACCAGAACGACGAACTCGCCGTCGGCGACGTTGAGGTCGATGCCGTGAACGACCTCGACGCGGCCGAAGCGCTTGACGACGCCGCTCAGTTCGATGGTGGCCATTACGTCCCCTCGGTCAGCAGTCGGAACTTCTCTGCGAGCAGCGCCGCAGCGGCTTTTTCGCGCCGCGCGCCGGCGTCCGCCGCGTCGGCAAGCGCGCGTAGTGCCAGGCGATAGCCTGCCACGGCTTCCGCCAATGCGCGTGGCGCCGGCCCGCCCGGCCGGTCGCGCACGGCGATGAAATGCTCGGCCGAAACGATCCCGGCGAACTGTTTGGCGTCGACCTTGGTCGCCCGCCCGGCGGTTGCCTGAAAGGCCGTCTGGAACGGTCTGAAGCCATCCGCCTCCAGCGATCCTTCGACGGCGACGACGGCCTTGGCGACGTGCGAGGCAATCTCGTGGGCCTGCCGGAACGAAAGGCCTTCGATGCGCACGAGGCTGTCGGCGAGTTCGGTAACGGTGGCGCAACTCCTGCGGATGTTTTCCGCGACGCGCGGTGCGTTGACGCTGAGCGCCGGCAGCAGCGCGGTCATCAGGTCGAGAACGCGAGCCGCCGAGGCGAATGCCTCATAGCCCATCACCTGGGTCTCGCCCTCGCTGTCGTTCATGTCGGTGAAGGGGGTGTTGTGCATCACGTCGAGCATGGCATGGGCGCGGGTCATGGTCTGCGAGGCGAGGTGGCGAAGATGCTCGATCGGCACCGGATTGCGTTTCTGCGGCATGATCGACGAAATCTGCACGAACGCATTGGGCACGTGCAGCTGACCGACCTCGAAGCTGGTCCAGACTTGCAGATCCTGGATCGGCCGGCCGAGATGCAGGAAGGTCAGCTCAATGGCACCGTAGGTGGCGGTGATGTAGTCGACCGCGGCGATCGACCCATAGGAATTGCCGGTCGGCGCGGCAAAGCCAAGCAGCTCGGCGACGCGCGCCCGATCGAGCGGGAAACCGCTGGTGGTGATGGCGGCGGCGCCCATCGGCGACAGGTCGACCACCTGCCGGGCATCGGCAAGCCGCTGGGCGTCGCGGAGCAGCACCTCGATCACCGCCGACAGGTAGTGGCCGAAGGTCGAAGGCTGCGCCGGCTGGCCGTGGGTATAGGCGAGAACGATCGTCGCGCTCTCGCGCTCGGCCAGGTCGATCAGCGTGGCGATCAGCTCGCGTATCTTCGCGGCGAGTGCATCGATCTCCGCCTTGAGGCGCAGGCGAAACAGCGTGTGGTCGATGTCGTTGCGCGAGCGGCCGGTGTGCAGCCGGCCGGCGACGTCAGGCCCGAGGCGCTTCTTCAATTCACTCTCGACCAGGAAGAAGAAATCCTCGACTTCGCCCGTGTAGGTCAGCTTGGCGACCTCGACTTCACGGTCGATGGCCTCGAGTGCCCTCGCGATGGCGCTGGCGTCGGCGGCACTCACAATGCCGGTCTCGGCGAGCATGACGAGATGGGCGCGGTCGATGGCGCGAAACCCGTTGACGAAATAGGCCTTGGCGCCCTCGAACAGGGGCTTCAGCACGGTCTCCTTGTAGACCGGGTCGGGGAAGCGGCTGTGATCGGCGGCGGGCCGGTCGGCGTCGGCCGTCACGGGATCAGCCCTTCAGGCCGGCGAGCACCACGCCGCGCACGATGAAGCGCTGCAGCGTGAGAAAGACGATCAGGGTGGGGATCGTGGCGAGGCTGGCGCCGGTCATGATCTTTTCCCACTGGATCGATGCCTCGACCGCGAAACTCGAGAGACCGACCGGAAGCGTATAGAGGTTCTTGTTGGTGGTGACGATCAGCGGCCAGATGAACGCCGTCCAGTTGCCGAGGAAGGTGAAGATCGCCAGCGCCGAGATCGCGGGCGTCACAAGCGGCACGGCCACCTTCCACCAGATGGCGAATTCGTTGAGGCCGTCGATGCGCGCCGCTTCGAGGAAATCGTCGGGCACCGTCTCGAAGAACTGCTTCATCAGGAAGGTGCCGAAAGCGGTCATCATGCCGGGGAACATGATGCCCCAGTAGGAATCCAGCCAGTGCAGGTCGCGGGCCATCAGATACCACGGGATGACCAGCATCTCGGTCGGGATCATCAGCGTGGAGAGGATGGCGATGAAGACCACGTAGCGGCCGCGGAACCGGAACTTGGCCAGCGTGTAGCCGACCAGCGAATCGAAGAACACGTTGGAAACGCAGACCGCCGTCGCGATGATCAGCGAATTGACGAACCAGTGCAGGAAGCGGCCGTCGGCAAGCACCTCAATGTAGTTGTTAAGCGTCGGTTCGGCCGGGATGAGGCGGAGGTCGTAAACCTGCGAGGCGTCCTTCAGCGATGTCGACAGCATGAAGATGATCGGCGTGATCATGAGCAAGCCGCCGACGAAGAGCAGCGTCCAGGCAATGACGCGGCCGGGACGCGGCGCGCGCATGGACAGCGTGGCGGTGCCGGCCGGCGCGGTCGCGGCGACGTCGGCGGCCATGATCAGCGATCCCTCAGGATGCGGAGCTGGATCAGCGATACGGTCAGCAGAACCAGGAACAGGACCACCGTCTGTGCGGCGGCGTAGCCCATGTCGAAGGACGAAAACGCGGTCTGATAGATCATCAGCACCAGCGGCTTGGTCGAATTGAGCGGCCCACCGGGGTCGTTGGTGGTCATGTTGTAGACCTGATCGAAGATCCGCAGGAACCCGATCGAGGAGAAGACGACCAGAAAAACGATGGTCGGTTTGAGCAGCGGCAGGGTGATGCGGGTCAGGATCGTCCAGCTCGAGACGCCATCGATGCGCGCCGCCTCATAGTAGGTGTGCGGAATCGCACGAAGCCCCGCCATGAAGATGACGATCTGGAAGCCGAGGCCGGCCCACACGGCGGTAGCCAGCACCGAGACCAGTGCCTGCGACGGCGAGCGCAGGAACGGCTGTGCCGGCAGGCCGAGATGGGAGAGCACGTCGTTGATGAAGCCGATTGGCACCGGCTGATAGAACCAGCGCCATACCCACGCCAGCGCCGCGGCTGTCGTCAGGAACGGCAGAAAATAGAGCGCCCGGATGAAGCCGTGAAGGAAACGGACCTTCTCCAGTTCGAAGGCGATGACGAAGGAGATCACCAGGCTGACCGGCGTGCCGATAATCAGATAGGCGAAAGTGTTACCGAACACCTTCCAGAAGATCGGGTCGTTGTAGAGCTTGATGTAGTTCCTGAGGCCGACGAAATGGGCCGGCCTCAGCAGGTTCCAGTTGGTGAACGACAGCCACATGGCGTTGGCCGTCGGCCAGAAGCGGATGACGACGTAGAAGAGAATCGGTACCGCCAGGAATCCCCAGGCCCACGCCACCTGCTTCTGGTGGATGGTCAGGCGGTTCCAGACGCGGCCGAAACTGGCCGCGTCTTCGCGTTGGTCAGCCACCGCCACTGCGGTTGCTCACATATGGTCGTCGATGATCTGCTGTTCAGCGGCGGCCGCCTGGTCGAGCGAGGCCTTGGGATCCTGATTCTCCAGGATGATCCGGTTGGCCATGTCGATGGCGGTCTGGCGCTGCGCTGATTCATCCACGAACAGGGTCGTGTGGCCGTATTCGAGGCCCTTGAGGAACGGCCCGTAGATCGGGTCCGCGGTGTTCTCGGGGGTGAGCGCCAGTTCAGGCTTGGCCGGCAGTTCGCCGACGACCTTGAGCCAGATCGCCATGGCTTCCGGCGACGTGACGTATTTCAGGAACTTCTCGGCCGCCGCGAGCTTTTCGCCGCTCGTATTCGCGGCGATGCCGTTCACCCAATAGCTGGCGTAATTGCTCTTGACGCCATCCTTCTCGGGCAGTTCGGCGACGCCCCACTCGAAGTCCTTGATCTGGCTGAACGAGCCGAGGCGGAAGGATCCATCGATGACCATGGCGGCGCGGCCGCCTTTGAAGGCTGCCTGCGCCTCATCCATGAAGCCGGGCTGGCTGACCTTCTTCTCCGTGATCATGTCCGTGTACCACTTGAGCGCGGCGAGGCCGTGTTCATCGTCGTAGGCGACCTTCTTGTAATCGTCTGTGTAAGGCACGCCGCCGAACTGGCGCACCAGCACCTCGCGCCACCACTGGTGGTCCTGGCCCGTCATCTCCATGGCCATACCTTCCGAGGTGATGTTGCCGGCACTGTCGCGCTGCGTGGTCTTGACCGCGTCGTCGGCCAGTTCGTCCAGCGTCGCCGGCGGCTTGTCGATGCCGGCCTCCTTGAAGATGTTCTTGTTGTAGAAGAGCGCCAGCGAGCGCACGGCGGTCGGCAGGCCCCAATAGTCGCCATCCGACTTCATTGCCGAAATGATCGGGAAGAATTCCTTCTCGATATCGGCGGCGGGGAAAGCGTCCTTGGGCAGCGGCTGGATCAGCTTGCCGGTTTTGAAGTTGTCGAGCCACCCGTAATAGAACTGGACGACGTCCGGTCCCTGACCGGCGGTCACCGCCGCCGCGACCTTGGTCTGGTAGTCGGCGTAGGGAAACGTCGTCTGGGTGACCGTAATGTCGGGATTGGCTTTTTCAAAGTTGGCGATGAGCTGGTCCATCGCCTTGACGCGGGCATCGAACACGTACTGCCAGTATTGAATCTCGACCGCGAAGACCGAAGTCGAGGAGACCATGGCGAGCCCAAAGGCCGCGCCGAATGCAAGCTTGCCGAAAATCTTCATGTCGGTTCTCCCTGTCCACGAACCCTGATGTCTGAAAGCAGATGTCCGGGCTGGTCCCGGCATCCATCGTGCGCCCAATTATCGCCAAGCGTGCGGCTGACCCTCGCACCTGTCAATAACTAAATTTACTTGAACTAATCGGCTTCAGGGTTTTTCTTGGCGCCCAAGTTCATCCGGACCGGGATCATGGCACGCCAACGGGGCCGACCCCAGCAAGCCATCGCTATCGGCAACAACCCCCTGCGAACCCGCTCGCACAATCGTCGCGTCGTGCTGGAGGCGGTGCGTCTGCATGGGCCTCTCGGCCGCGCGGAAATCGGCCGGTTGACGAGGCTCAGCGCGCAGGCCGTCTCCAACATCGCTTCGGCGCTCATCGAAGAGGGGCTGCTCATCGAGCAGGGGCGCCGCCGCTCCGGTCGCGGTCAGCCGCCGGTCCAGCTCGCGGTCAATCCCGACGGCGGCGTGACGGCCGGTATCGAAATCGCCGCCGACCAGATGGTCACCGTGCTGGTCGATCTGGCGGGGCGACTGCGCGCCAGCCGCAGCCTTCCGCTCGCGGACGCCGGACCGGAGCGGGTGGCGCCGCTGATCTCCGCCGAGATCGCAGCGGCGCGGGAGAGCGTTCCCGGGTTGCCGGCGCGCATGTTCGGCGCAGGCGTCGTGATGCCCGGCCCGTTCGGCATTGAGGGCATGACGTCGGTCGGGCCGACCACACTGCCCGGTTGGGCGGGCGTCGATGCGGCCGCCTATCTCTCCGGTGCCACCGGGCTCAGCGTGGTGGTCGAGAACGATGCGACCGCCGCCTCGGTCGGCGAGCGGCTGCACGGCGTCGGGCGCAATCTGCGCAATTTCTGCTTCGTCTATTTCGGCCGCGGCCTTGGACTCGGCACGGTCATCGACGGCCGTCCCTACCGTGGGGCTTTCGGCAACGCCGGCGAAATCGGTCACGTCATCGTGGCGCCGGGCGGACGGCCCTGCGCCTGCGGCAACCGGGGTTGCCTCGAGCGCTATGCTTCGGTTCACGCCCTCCAGGAACGGGTCGCGGAGGCCGGTGAGCCGATCCGCAATATTGCCCAGGTCGACGCGCTGATCGCCAAACGGCATCCTGCGATCACCGGCTGGATCGACGAGGCGGCCCGCTATCTCTCACCCATGGTCGCGATGCTCGAGAATCTTTTCGACCCGGAAGCGATCGTGTTCGGCGGAGGGCTTCCCGACACGCTCATCGACGCGGTGATCGCGGCGATGGAGCCGCTGCCGCGTTCGGTCTCCGCGCGCCGCGATCGCAGCCTGCCGCGGGTCATCCGCGGCACGACCGGATCGTTCACGGCCGCGCTCGGCGCTGCCGCCTTGCCAATGCTAGAAACCGTGACGCCTCGTCTCGATATCGCCCTGCCACAGCGCGGCCAAACGCTCGCGACCTTTGACGGAGGAATGGGCCTCGATGCTCTCTGACCGTGACCTGATTCAACGCCAGTCGGCCGACCCGGCGCTCTTACGCCTGTCGCGGGCCCTCGGCAGGCTGACCTCGGTGATTACCTGGATGAACACCGGAGCGCATCCGGACGACGAGCATAGCGGGCTGCTGGCGGCGCTGCGTTATCGCTTCGGCATGCGCGTGGTGATCCTCTGCTCGACGCGCGGTGAGGGCGGGCAGAACGCCATCGGCCCCGAGCGCGGCGGCGCATTGGGCGCCATCCGCACGCGCGAGCTGGAGGAGGCGGCGCGGGCGCTCGATGCTTCGATCGCCTGGGTTGGCCACGGACCGCAGGACTTGGTGTTCGACTTCGGCTTCTCCAAGAACGGCGACGATACCCTGGCGCGATGGGGGGAAGAGACGGTCGTCGGGCGCATGGTCGAGGCCTATCGCCGCTTCCGCCCCGACATCGTCGAGGTGACGTTTCTCGATGTGCCCGGCCAGCACGGCCATCACCGTGCCATGACGCGTGCCGCGATTGCCGCCTTCGACCGCGCCGCCGACGCCCAAGCGTTTCCGGAACAGATCGCGGCGGGGCTCGAGCCCTGGCAGGTCGCCAAGCTCTATTTGCCGGCGTGGTCGGGCGCCGGCAATTCCTACGATGACGAGGAGCCGCCGCCGGAGGCGACGGTCACTGTGTCGGCGCCCGGCCGCGACCCGGCAACCGGCGCCACCTATGCACAGATCGGCGAATGGTCGCGCTTCTTTCATGCGACCCAGGGAATGGGCCGCTGGCGGGAGAATGGACCGCAAAGCTGGCAGCTGCATCTGGCGCGCTCTTCGTTGCGCGCGAATACGGAAAGCGACGTTGGCGATGGCCTGCCGGCGAATGTCGGCGCGCTGGCGGAAATGCCGGGCGTGACCGGGGAACTGGCAACCGCGCTCGGTGATGCGCAGGCCGGCATCGACGCGGCGGTCGCGGCGTTTCCCGATGCGGCCGCCATCACGGCCGCGGCATTGCGGGCTGCCGATGCCATCGAAGCAGCCCAAGCGGCATGTCCGGCCGAACTGAAGCCACGCATCGCCCATCGGCTGGCGCGCAAGGCGCGCGAGCTCGATGCGGTGTTGCTGGAGGCGGCTGGGCTTTCGGTTCGCATCCACGCCGAGCCGCCACGGCTGGCGCCAGGCGAGCAGGGTGCCTTGTCGGTTACGGCCGAGGTCGACGATGCGGCCACGGAGGTCTCGGTTGCCGTTGCCGGCCGCGACGGCATCATGGTCGGACTCGACAAGGCGGTGGAGGGCGCAAGGCTGTTTCCGGTGGCGGTGCAGGAGCGGATGGATTTCACCAACCCCTATTCAGCCGCCTTCGACCCGCTTACGGCGAATGGCGATCTTGGGGTGACGGTATCGGCGAAAATCGGCGAGCGGACGGTCAGCCGCACGTTCGATCCGGAGGAGGCCTTTCAGGTTCTGCCGGCATCGTCGCTGACGCTCGACCCGGACGCGGTCATCATCAACCTGGCGCGGCCGTTGTCGCCGGTTGTCATCTCCACGCTTGTCGGTGGCGATGCCGGCGGCACCGTTGCGCTGACGCCTCCGGAAGGGTGGAGCGCGGCTTCGGTCGGCGGTGGCTTTACCCTGACGCCACCGCGGGACATCTCGGCAGGGCGCTTCGCCATCGCCGCCACCCTCGACGGCAGGCCCGCCTCGCGCGTGCGGGCGGCGACCTATGCGCATCTCGGCACGACCGAATGGGCCGAGCCGGTGTCGCTTCCCGGTCTTGCCGTCAACGCCGCGCTGCCGGCAGGCGCGCGCGTCGCCTATGTCGGCGGCGGCAACGATCGCGTCGATTTCTGGTTGCGGCAGCTCGGCTTCGACGTCACGTCGCTCGATGCCGACATGTTGGATCGCGGCAACCTTGCCGCCTTCACGACGATCGTCGTCGGCATCTTCGCCTTCGGTACGCGCAAGGATCTTGCGGCGGCACGCCCGCGGCTGCGGCTCTGGGTCGAAGCGGGCGGCCATCTTGTCACGCTTTATCACCGGCCGGGCGATGGCTGGTCACCGGATGAAACGCCGCCACGTCACCTCGAGATCGGTCTGCCGTCGCTGCGCTGGCGCGTCACCGATCCCGCCGCGCCGGTGACCGTGCTGGCCCCCGACCATCCGTTGCTGAATACGCCGAATGCCATCGGGCCGGCGGATTGGGCGGGCTGGGACAAGGAACGTGGCTTGTATTTCGCCTCGCGCTGGGACGATGCCTACACGCCGCTGCTTGCCATGAGCGACAAGGGCGAAGCGCCGCTCAAGGGTGCGCTGGTTTCCGCCGTCATTGGCAAGGGGCGGCACACCCACACCAGTCTGGTGCTCCACCACCAGCTCGACCGGTTGGTGCCCGGCGCCTTCCGTCTGCTCGCGAATATGGTACAGCCAGCGACACCAGAGTAGTCGCAAGCACCGGGGAACATACGTGTCGACCATCCGCATCAAGGCAGGGCCCTACACCTTCGCCGCCCGTTTCGAGGAAAAAGCGGCGCCCAAAACCTGTGCGAAATTCCAGAGCCTGCTGCCATACAAGGAGCGCATCATCCATGTGCGGTGGAGCGGCGAGGGATGCTGGATTCCGCTCGGCGAGCTTGATCTGGGCCTCGGTTTCGAGAACCACACCAGCTATCCGGCGCCGGGCGAGATCATCCTCTATCCGGGTGGAATCAGCGAAACCGAGATCCTGCTCGCCTATGGCGGGGTTCATTTTGCCAGCAAAGTCGGCCAATTGGCCGGCAATCACTTCCTAACCATCACCGAAGGGCGCGAGAACCTGATGGCGCTTGGCAAGCTATGTCTCTGGGAAGGCGCCCAGGATATCGTTTTCGAGCGAACCTGACGGGTTGCAGACAAGTAGCAGGTACACGCGCCCGCATTCACAATCTCGACAATCTTCCCCTCTAGCCGTAAATCGGTGCCGTCGAGCACGGGGTAAGTGATTCGACGGAACTACATCTTCCCGGTGACCTTCACGAGAGTACGCTATGCGCCAGCAGGCGAAGCCGTTTACTGTTGAAATCAAGAAAAGCCGCAAATCCAATCAGGAACCGCAACCGCTTTTTGGCGATCTTCTGGTCGCTGAAGCAGCGCCGAAGCCGAAAAACGGCGCCGACGGGTTGTTCGGGCATCGGCCTGAAGCCAAGGCGAACGGCGATGTGACGGGCCTTTTTGGGGCGCCGCATGCCGAACCGGCGCGACCGGCCACCCGAATCCTTCCGGATCTGACGGCGCGCGCGGCCGCGGTCGTCGAGGACGAGCCGGCAAGAGCGCGCAAGCCGCGTGTCGCCAAGACCAAGGGCCCGCGCGTTCCGAAACCGAAACCGCTCCCCGTAACGCTGGCCGAAGCGCCGGTCGAACGCGCGGTGGCGATGCCGGCGGCAGCCATCCGGGTTCGCCGTCGCGCCAAGGACGAGACGGGTCTCGCCCGCGCCGATCGGTGGAAACGCCGCCTGCCGCGTTTCGCCCGCTAGGGTCGCGCCTGATAGGCTGGCCGTCGGCTCCGAACGGAGCGGACTGGACGGCCCATGCCAAATATCATTTCGATCGCCGAACCCGACGACCCGCGTGTCGCCGCCTATCGCGACGTGCGTGAACGCGATCTCGTCGGGCGCGAGGGCCTGTTCGTCGCCGAGGGCGAGGTGGTGCTGAACGTGCTGCTCGGGCCGCGCGCGCGTCACGAGACCGTGTCGCTGCTGATCGCCGAAAAACGGATCGCCGGGCTCGCCGAGCTTCTCGGTGTGGTGCCGGATACCGTTCCGGTCTACGCGGCGGGGCAGCCGGTCATGGACAGCATCGTCGGCTTCCATATCCACCGCGGCATATTGGCGCTCGGCCGCAAGGCGGCGATGCCGTCGGCCGACGCGCTTGTGGCTGGCCTCGGGCGGCGCGCGCTGGTGGTCGTTCTCTCGGCCATTGCCAATCATGACAATATGGGAGGCATCTGCCGCAACGCTGCCGCCTTTGGCGCCGATGCCGTCATCCTCGACGACGATTGCTGCGATCCGTTCTATCGCAAGGCCATCCGCGTCTCGGTCGGCGGCTCGCTCACGCTGCCGTTTGCGCGCGTTGCCCGTCCGCTCGATGCCATCGACATTCTCACTCGCGCACCGGTTCCAGACTCTGGCGCTGTCTCCCGCCGGCCACAAGGCGCTCGGCGATGTCAGGCGCACTGAGCGCGTTGCGGCGATCTTCGGCGCCGAGGGTCCCGGCCTGCCCAAGCCCGTGCTCGATCGCGTCGATACGGTCCGCATCGCCATGGCGCCAGGCATGGATTCGCTGAACGTCGCCACGGCGAGCGGCATCGTGCTCCACCATCTCGCCTCTGGCTGACGCTCAGCCGAGTTCCAGCGTCGTGATGGCGAAGGTGCGGTCGAGCGGCAATGCCGGCGCCGGGCCGCGATACATGCGGGCCGTCTCGAAGACCGGTGCGAGACCGTGCCGGGCCACCAGCGCCATGGCGTCGGCATTCGGTTCGGGCACGTCGATGAAGATAGGCGCGCCGCGCAGGCGGGCGGTGAGTGCGCCGAACAGCCGTTCGGCGATGTCGGGCGTATCGGCAAAGAGCGGCCCGACCTTGTAGCCCTCGCGGCACTGGCGCACGCAGCCGTAGCCGCAGATCGAATCCGCCTCGACGAAGGCCAGCGTGCGCCGTCCGGGCGGCTTCAGCCAGGCGCGCAGGAATGCCTCGCGCGGACCGGCTTGCAGTGCGCGGTCATAGGCCACGATCGAGCCGGCCATGCCGACCGGGTGGCCGTTGCGCAGTTCGACCAGCCGCGGGTCGGCGATCTCATGTGCGCTGGCAGTGCCGCCGAAGCGGATATTGCGATGGGCAAGCGCGAAGCCGGATTTCGCGTAGTTCGCCTGTTGGGCGACGACGCCGTCGAGGCCGATGGTGCGCTCGCCAAGATGCGCCATGCCGGCGTTCCACATGGCCCGGCCATGGCGTTTCCCGCGGTGATCCGGATGGCAGATGTAGAGGCCAAGGAAACCATAAGCGTCGCCGTAGGCCACCACGGAAATACAGGCGATGGGCTCCCTGTCGATGAAGCCCATCAGGAAGCCTTCCGGGCCGGCTGCGTGGAAGGCTTCGACGTCGGCGTCGCCCGGGTTCCAGCCCTCCGCCGCAGCCCAGTCAAGGGCGCGCGCGAGATCGGCGGGTGTCATCGGGCGGATGGAAAGGCCGCTCACGTCGGTGTCAGCCCTTGAGGCTCTCCCGGACCGCGGCGATGTGGCGGGAGAGGGTGTCGGTGAACGCTGATTTCCACACATCGAACGTGCCGGTGGCGGCGTCTGGCGGAAAGAGTGTCGCGCGGGCGGAGTTGATGAGGCCGCCCTCGCGTCCGGCCGGTCCCGGCGCGAGGGCGGCGGCAAATTGCGCGAGGTCGCCGGCCTGATAGCCGAAGCCCGGGATGAGGAAGAGCGCCTTCGGCAAGAGGCTGCGGATGTCCGCGGCTTCCTGAGGATAGGTGGCGCCCACTACCACGCCCAGCGACGACCAGCCGGTCTCCGGGCCGATCAGCGTCTCGGCGATCGGGCGGAGAGCCAGAGCGACGCTGCCATAGAGAGTGCTGTTGCCGGTCTTCAGGTTCTGGAAGTCGCCGGAGCCGGGGTTGCTGGTCTTGACCAGCACGAAGATGCCGCGGCCGTGTGCGCGGCAGAGCTTCACATACGGCTCCAGCGTATCGACGCCCATATAGGGGTTGACGGTCAGGCACTCGACTGGATTGGGGCTGTCCGGCGCGAGATACGCCTCGGCATAGGCCTCCGCGGTCGAACCGATGTCGTTGCGCTTGCCGTCGAGCACGACGATCAGGCCGCGGCCGTGGGCATAAGCGACCACGCGCTCCAGCAGCGCGATGCCAGCCGAGCCGAGGCGCTCGTACATGGCGCTCTGCGGTTTCACCGCGGCGACATGGGGCGCCGCGATGTCGATGACGGCGGTCAGGAAGGCCTCGATCGCGGTCACCGTTTCCGGTGCGCGGGCATTCATGTCGCCGCTCCGAAACGCGGCGGGGATCATGGCGAGATGCGGGTCGAGGCCGAGGCAGAAGCAGTGGCCGAGGGAGCGGCTGCGGGCGATCACCGCGTCGGCGAAATGGAAGCCCTCCGCCCGTCCGGGCGCTTCGCTGCCGAAGATCGTATCGGAGGCGTCCAAAGGTTGATTCCCGCGTTGCCGCGCATGTTGCACATCGCCGCCACGCGATCAATTGCGGTTGCGGCCGGCCGCCGGCTGGTGTGTATCTCGAAGCGATGGATCGAATCGAGATAACCCGGCCGGACGACTGGCATCTCCACGTCCGGGATGGCGCGATGCTGAAGGCGACGCTGCCGGCGAGCGCCGCCGTCTTCGGGCGCGCGATCATCATGCCCAATCTGGTTCCGCCGATCCGCACGCTGGCCGATCTCCGCGCCTATCGAGCGCGGATTGTCGCGGCCCTTCCGGCCGGGCATCCGTTCCGGCCGCTGATGACGCTTTACCTGACCAACGACACCGATCCCGCGGTCATCCGGGACGGCGCCACATCGGGAGAGCTGGCGGCCGTCAAGCTTTATCCCGCAGGCGCGACCACCAATTCCGACAGCGGCGTCACCGATATCAGCAAGGTCGACCGCGTGCTGGCGGCGATGCAGGACGCGGACGTGCCCCTTCTCGTCCACGGCGAGGTCACCGATCCGGCCGTCGATATCTTCGACCGCGAGAAGGTGTTCATCGATCGCGTGCTCACGCCGCTCCGTGCGCGCTTTCCCCAACTCCGCATCGTGCTCGAACACGCCACGACGCGCGAGGCGGTCGATTGCGTGCTGGCGGCGGACGCCAATCTCGCCGCGACCATCACGCCGCATCATCTGATGTTCAGCCGCAACGCCATCTTCAGGGGGGGCATCCGCCCGCATCTCTATTGCCTGCCGATCGCCAAGCGCGAAGAGCATCGGTTGGCGTTGGTGAAGGCGGCAACCTCCGGCGACCGCCGCTTCTTCCTCGGCACAGACTCGGCACCGCACACCGTCTCGGCCAAGGAATGCGCGTGCGGGAGCGCCGGCATCTTCAGTGCGCCGGTGGCGTTGCCCTGCCTGGCGCAGGTCTTCGACGAGGCGGACGCGCTCGACAGGCTGGAAGCCTTCGTTTCGCTGAACGGCGCGGCCTATTACAAGCTGCCGCCGAACGCCGACCGGATCACGCTTGCGCGCGGCAAGCCGGTGGACGCCGGCTTCGTGGCGGTTGAAGCGGATGCGCCGGAACAGGTACGGGTCTTCCAGCCGGACACGCCGATTTCATGGGCAGTGGTGACGGGTTTGAGACCGGTCTAGAGGAGAAAACATGGCGGGGTTCACGGACAAGGCGACAATCGCGGAGCTGACCGCGCGCATGCTGCTTGAGGTCAAAGCGGTGCATTTCCGCGCCGACGAGCCCTACAAGTTCACATCGGGCCTCGCGAGCCCCGTCTATACCGACTGCCGCAAGCTGATCTCGTTCCCGCAGGTGCGCTCGACGCTGATGGATTTCGCTGTTTCGACCATCCTCAGCGAGATCGGATTCGCTCGGATCGACGCGGTCGCCGGCGGCGAGACGGCCGGCATCCCGTTCGCCGCCTGGATCGCCGACCGGCTGTCTCTGCCCATGCAATATGTGCGTAAGAAGCCGAAGGGCTTCGGCCGCAACGCCCTCATCGAGGGCGACTTCCATGAGGGCGCACGCACCTTGCTGGTCGAGGATCTCGCCACCGACGGCGGCAGCAAGCTGAAGTTCTGCGAGGCGATGCGCCAGGCGGGCATGAAGGTCGACCACGCCTTCGTCGTGTTCTTCTACGACATCTTTCCGAATACGCGGAAACTGCTCGGCGACGCCGGTATCACGCTGCATGCGCTGGCCACCTGGTGGGACGTGCTGAAGATCGCGCGCGCCGAGAAGACCTTCGACAGCGTCACGCTGGACGAGGTCGAGAAATTCCTGCACGGCCCGGCGGAATGGTCGAAGGCGCACGGGGGCATCGTGCCGGCATGAGAAACCCGGGGAGGATTCATGGAGAGGACCACGATCGCGGGGACGGACATTTCCGTCTCGCGGCTGTCGCTCGGAACCTGGGCTTTCGGTAGTGACCCGGTCTGGGGCGAACAAGGCGACAAGGACTCAATCGACACGGTTTCCGCAGCGCTCGATGCCGGCATCGATTTCATCGATACGGCCGCCGGTTATGCCGAGGGGCGCTCGGAAGAGGTCCTCGGCCGCGCCCTTCGCGGCCGGCGGGACAAGGCGGTGGTCGCCACCAAGGTCTACGGCACGCTCAGCCGTGACGGCATCATCGGCGCCTGCGAAAGCAGCTTGAAACGGCTCGGCACGGACTATCTCGACGTCTTCTACATACACTGGCCGATGCCCGATCTTGTCCTCGACGACGCGCTGTCCGGGCTTCGCCATTTGCGCGAGACCGGGAAGATCCGCGCGGCCGGCATCTCGAATTTCGGGCCGCTATGGCTGACCGATCTGGCCGCCGCGAAGGACGCCGGCGTTATCGTGCTGCACCAATTGCCCTACAGTCTGTTCTGGCGGGCGATCGAGTTCGACATCCTGCCGAAGAGCCGCGACCTCCGGCACACTGTCGTCGCCTACTCGACGCTGTCCCAGGGGCTGCTCACCGGCCGCTATCGCTCCGCGACGGAAGTGCCGCCGGGGCTGCATGTCACGCGCTACTACAGCGACGGGCCGCACGGGGAGGCGGGCGCCGAAACCGAAGTCTTCGCCGCGCTGGACGAACTGCGTGCGGTCGCCAGAGAAATCGATCTGCCGCTTGCCGATCTCGCGATTCAGTGGGTGCTGGCCCAGCCCGATGTTGGTATCGCGCTGACAGGCGCGCGCACGCCGGCCGAGATCGCCAACAACGCCCGCGCCCTCGACCGCAAGGTCGATCCGGCGGTGTTTGCCCGGATGACCGCGATCGCCGAGCCGGTGCGCCAGAAGCTCGGGCCGAACCCGGATATGTGGAAAGGCAGTGCCGAGACGCGTTACCGGTAGGCCGCGCCGACGCACTTCGCCTTCACGGTGCTGCGGGGGTCGTCGCCCAGGCGCCGATCAAGCGCGGCATGAAGATGCAGTGATCGCCTGTCGTCGCCGCCTCATGCAGGCGGTCGGCAATCGTGTCGAGTCCGATCTCGTCGGCGGTCGTGATGCCAAAGCGCTCCGTCGACGGCAGCAGGCTGCGCAATGTCTCGGCGGCGAAGGTATAGGCGATCGAGTCCGGGCCGCTCTCGATGCGGCACGTGCCGTTCAGGCGTGGCTCGAGCCCAGCGGCGCGGAACGTCGTGTAGAGCATGGAGCCCATGTTGGGTTCGACGCCGACCTTGCGATAGGTCGCCGTGATCCAGTTGATGCATTGGCGAAACAGGGGAATTTCGGGTACGGCGCCGGCTTGGTCGATATCCATCTCGATGAAGGCGACAATCCCGCGCGGCCGGATGAGGCGGGCCATGCTCTTCAACGCGGCCACGGCATCCGGAACGTGCATCAGGATGAAGCGCCCTATGACCGCGTCGAAAGGCTCATCGGGCTCGAACGCGTAGATATCGGCGCCGGCGAAGGTCAACCAATGGTAGCCGGCGCGCGCGGCACGCGCTTGCGCCGGTATCAGCGCCTTTTCCGCGTTGTCGATGCCCAGCACCTTGCCCGTCGGCCCGACAATTTCGGCCGCGATCATCGAGACGTCGCCGACACCGCAGCCGATGTCGAGCACACGCATGCCCGGCGAGATCCCGGCGCGGCGCAGCACATCGCGCGTTTCGGCGCCGAATATCTGACCCTGACGTTCAAGACGGATCAGCTCTTTCTCTGAATGTCCGAGCAGATACGGCTTCGGGTTCGTCGACTGATCCATCACGCCTCCAAACGCAATCAGCGCGCCTCTATAATGCAGTCCTTGCATGTGGGCCACGCACGTTTTCGCTAGGTGCGCTTGCCCAAATGTAGCTAAGTACACCTATAAGTTGTTTCGACGTCAACTTCGGCGTGAACTGGGCTTTGGAAGACGTTTTTTCACGTTAAAACATGCTCTATTCTTAAGCTTTCCGAAGGTTCTGAGACCTATCTTCTGCGGTATTCTCCGAGTGATGGGTCCGTCTGCGTTTCGGATGCCGCACCCGGTTGGCATCAGGAGGGCGGTCCATGCCGGTGACCAAGAAGACGATCCGTACAAGCCACGGCGTCATCGCGATAAGCGAGACGCCCGGTTCGGGGATGCCTGTCTTGATGCTCCACGGCAACTCCAGCTGCAAGGAAGTGTTCGCGGGGCAGCTCGAGGGCGAACTTGGCGATCGGTTCCATCTTGTTGCGATGGACCTGCCGGGTCACGGCGCGTCGAGCGATGCCGTCGATCCGCAGCGCAGCTATTCGATGTCGGGCTATGCCGCCGCCGCTGTCGAGGTGCTCGACGGTCTGGCAATTTCCAAAGCGGCCGTTTTCGGTTGGTCGCTCGGCGGCCACGTCGGCATCGAGATGCTGCCGCTGTTCCCTGGAATGCTGGGGCTGCTGATCGTGGGTGCGCCCCCGGTTCGGCAGGACATGGATTCCATCATGATGGGCTTCCAGCCCAGCCCCGAGTTGATGTTGGCGGGCAAGGAGCAGTTCGACGAGGAGGACTACCAAGCCTTTGCGGACCTCACGGTGGGCGGCATCGACGATCCGCTTCTCGCACGGGCCATGCGCCGGACCCACGGCCTCGCCCGCGGCACGATGTTCCAAAGCCTGATGGCGGGAAAGGCCTCAGACGAGCGCGACCTGGTGGAGAACGCCGCCATTCCCGTTGCGGTTATCAATGGGGAGAAGGACAGGCTGGTCAATCTCGACTACGTCGGCGGTCTTCATATCCGCAACCTGTGGAACGAGCACCATTATTTGCTGCGCGGGCTCGGCCATGCGTGCTTCCGCGAGGCACCCGAGATCTTCAATCCCATCCTGAGCTCGTTTCTGTCCGACGTCGAAGCGACGCAGGGGCGGGATTATCGCCGGACGCGACGCAACAAGACGCGCGCGGCCTAATGTGGCGAATGCCCTCGGGATCCTCTGCCGCATGGTTTCCGATTGGTGAACGCAGTGTGCCCAGCCTAGCCGCCCACGAACATTCTCGGCAAAAGCAGAACGATATTTTCATTCCCAAGCGGCACAGTGGCCGCGCTCGTGCACCTAAAGCATGCCGTGGATGATGTTCGCCCCTAACAATTCGGCGCCAGTGGACCAGATGCCGAAGGTCCCGTTCGACATCCATGCGTCGCTGGTCGCTTCGCTGTTCGACGACCGGCGTTCGCTAAGCATCGGATCGGCAGCCGCCGCCGCCTGCGTGTTCCTTTCTGCCTGGAAAGTCGGCAGCTGGGTGCTGCTAGGCTTCGCCGTTGCCGTCGCCATCGTCGCGGTGCTGCGCGTGCGCGACATGGCGGCGTTCGCGAGGATCCGGTCAGGCCTGAAAACCGTTGGCGACGTCCGGCGCTGGGAAATCCGCTACGTCGTCGGTGCCACGATGTCGGTTGGGCTGCTCGGCACCTGGTGCTTTGCCGTATTCGCCATCAGTGACGATCCGTTCGTGCGCCTGTTGAGCTTCGGCATAACGCTGGCCTACATCATCGGAACGTCGGGCCGGAATTTTGCGAGCGACATGCTCATCTACGCCCAGATCATCGGGGCGGCTGTGCCGCTGAGCGCGGCCATGGTGGTTGCCGGCGGATACTACTACGCGATCATCGGCCTGATCATTATTCCGTTGTTTGCGGCGCTGAAATTCATTTCCGATCGGCTGCGGCGGGTCCTGCTCGATGCGGTTATCGCCAACCGCGACTTGACGCTCCTCGCAGGGCGCTTCGATACCGCCCTCAACAACATGCCGCACGGGTTGACCATGTTTGACGCCGAGCGCCGGCTCGTTGTCGCCAATCGGCGCCTGAGCGATGTGCTGGCTATTGCCGGCGATGTCGACCGCAAAGGCTGGACGCCGCGTGAATTGCTCCATGCATGCGTTGACGCCGGAACTTTCCTGCGCTTGGAATCGGAGCAGATTGCCGACGAATTCGAGGCCCACCTGGCGAGTGGCGAGATTGGCAGCTTCACCGTCTCGACTCAGGATGCGCGCACCCTCAACCTGACATTCCAGCCGATGGCCAAGGGCGGCAGCGTCGTGTTGATCGAAGACGTCACCGAGCGCATGGCCGCCGAGGCGCGTATCAGCCACCTTGCCCGTTTCGATTCCCTCACTGAACTGCCCAATCGCGTCTATCTGCGCGAACAAATGGAAGCGTTGCTGGCGGCGGCCGGATCGCGTCAATCGGCCGTCCTCTTCGTCGATCTGGACCAGTTCAAACAGGTCAACGATACGCTCGGCCACCCGCGCGGCGATCTTGTGCTCCGCGCGGTCGCCGATCGGCTGCGCCGGCTAGTCCGTGAAAGCGAAGTTGTCGCGCGTTTTGGAGGCGATGAATTCGTTGTGGTGCAGACGCCGGTCGCCGGTCCCGATGAGGTTGCCTCGCTAGCGCGGCGCATCGTTGCCGCGCTCGCCGAGACCTATGAGGTGGACGGCCACCAGGTCGTTATTGGGGCCACGATCGGCATCGCCATGGCGCCGCGGGATGCCACCGGCGCCGATCATCTGCTCAAGAACGCCGATATGGCGCTTTACTGGGCAAAGAACGATCAACGCGGCACCTGGCGATTCTTCGAGCCGGGCATGGATATACGCGCGCAGGCGCGGCGCAGCCTTGAACTCGACCTGCACAATGCGCTGGCGAGCGGCGCTTTCGAACTCTACTACCAGCCGCTTGTCGACCTGAAGACGATGAAGGTGACCACCTGCGAGGCGCTGCTGCGCTGGCCGCATCCTCTGCGCGGTATGATCCCGCCGAGCGAGTTCATCCCCGTCGCCGAGGAAATGGGGCTTATCGTCGAAATCGGCGATTGGGTGCTGCACCGGGCTTGTGCGGCCTGCGCGACGTGGCCGAACGACATTCGCGTGGCGGTCAACCTGTCAGCCAGCCAGTTCCGTCGCGGCAATGTCGTCAGCACGATCCGCGAGGTGCTGGGTGCGAGCGGACTGGCGCCGAGCCGGCTCGAAATCGAAATCACCGAGTCGGTCCTTTTCCAGGATACACGCGCCACGCGGTTGATCCTGCGCCAGCTTCGCGATCTCGGTGTGCGCATATCGCTCGACGACTTCGGTACCGGCTACTCGAGCCTTAGCTACCTGCACGGCCTGCCGCTCAACAAGGTGAAGATCGATCGCCTGTTCCTGGAGGGACTAGAAGCGGGCGACCGGGCGCTGGTCCTGTTGCGTGGCATCGCACGTCTGAGCGCCGATCTGGGACTGACCGTGACGGTCGAAGGCATCGAGACCGAGGAACAGCTCGCTATCGTAGCCGCTGAGCCGTGCATCGATGAGGCGCAGGGCTTCTTGTTCAGCGTACCGGTCCCGGAGCGGCAAATCGGCAAGATGCTCGCGATCACGAGTCCAGCGCCGGATTCCGGCTCTATCCCACCTCCGCAAGCGCGCATCCTGGCCCACTAGGCAGGCCAAGGGCCTGCTGCCAAGAAGACTCCCGAAAACTGCTCATGGCAATTTGCGCGGCATCCCGCCATCGACGCAGGCATGGTCGGCACCGTTAACCTTAACGCGGTTAAAGGCGTGATTGCTAGACTTCGTTAACGTTAATGCTTTCACTTTGATTAAGGCTTTAATAAACTCTCCTCGTGCAGCCGACTTTCAGTTGGCCGCACAGGAGGCCACTGATGGGTTCAGTTGCGTACGCGGTTCAGTCACTGCCATTTGCCGATCGTGTCGCGGATCTGCTGGAACGAGTTGATTTTCGGCGTGCGGATACGGACGACATTCGCGAGGCCATCTTTCGTCTGCGCTACGATGCGTATCTGACGTCGAGAGCGATCCAACCGAATTTCGAGCGGCGGTTCACTGACCCGGACGATGAACTGGGCAACGCCTGGATATTCGGCGTCTACCTCGACGGAAAGCTGGTCAGCTCGATACGCTTTCATGTCGCGACTAAGGACTTCCCGGAGATGCCGTCGCTTGAGGTGTTTCCGGAGATCCTGCGGCCCGCGCTCGACTCCGGCAAGACGGTCATCGACCCGACGCGGTTCGTGATCGATCGTAAGGCGTCGCGGGAGTACCCGCACCTGCATTACATCACGACGCGCTTGGCGTGGATCGCGTGCGCTTATTTTGAGGCCGACTTGCTGTTGGCGTCGGTTCGCGAGGAGCATCGCGCGTTCTACACCAAGGTCTTCGGCCACGAGATGGCCTGCGGCGCACGGTCCTATCCGCTGCTGGAGAAGCCAATCTGCCTGATGATTTCCGACTATTTTGCCGTTCACGACGATGTTCAGCGGCGCTATCCGTTCTTTCGATCGACGTTTTTCGAGAGGCGGATGCTATTCGAGCGCCTGCAGCAGACGGAAGCGGAGCGGTTGCCAGTCATCGAGCCGGCGCCCGGACTGGCGGCGGGCATCGGGCGTTAACGTGTGACCGGAGGCCCGATCTGGCGCCTGTCGCAAAATTGCGTTTGCGAACGGGGCCGGGGCCATTGCCTTGCGGCCCGCTCTGTCCTGTAATGGCGGTTCCGACAGTCCTTCCTTCTCGTCGTCTCGTGGCTGCGGCGATCGTCTGATCGCGATGCAATGCCCGGCGCGGCCGTCAAAAAACGGAGAGCACCCATGGAATACACTCGCCTCGGCTCGACCGGCGTTACCGTTTCGCGCATTTGCCTCGGGATGATGACCTATGGCGACAAGTCCAGCCGCGAATGGGCGCTCAACGAGCAGGAGTCGCGGCCCTTCATCAAGAAGGCTCTCGATCTTGGCTTCACGTTCTTCGACACCGCCGACGTCTATTCCAACGGCGTCAGCGAACAGATCACCGGCGCCGCACTCAAGGATCTGGGCCCGGCCCGCGACAGCTATGTTCTGGCGACCAAGGTCCACGGCGCCATGGGCGACAGTCCCAACCAGCGCGGCCTGTCGCGCAAGCACATCATGGCGGGAATCGACGCGTCGCTGACCCGCCTCGGCATGGACTATGTCGATCTCTACCAGATCCACCGGTTCGATCCGAACACGCCCATGGAGGAGACGCTCGAGGCGCTCACCGACGTGGTCAAGGCCGGCAAAGCGCTCTATATCGGCGCCTCGTCGATGTACGCATGGCAGTTCGCCCAGATGCTGGCGATCTCCGACCGTCTCGGCTTCAGCCGCTTCATCACCATGCAGGACCACTACAACCTCCTCTATCGCGAGGAGGAGCGCGAGATGATCCCGCTCTGCCGCAAGGAGGGCGTCGGCTTGATCCCGTGGAGCCCGCTCGCCCGCGGCCTGCTCACCCGGCCCTATGCCGAGGCCAATGCGACGCTCCGGTCGAACACGGATTCCTTCGGCAAGAGCCTCTATGGCCGCGACGAGGACGACAAGGCGGTTATCGACGCGGTGACTGCCATTGCCAAGAAACGTGGCGTGCCAAATGCCCAGGTCGCGCTGGCCTGGATGCTGGCGCAACCCGGCGTTACCGCGCCGATCATCGGCGCTAGCAAGATGTCTCACCTCGATGACGCGGTGAAGGCGCTCGACATCGAGCTCGACGATGCCGAGATAAAGGCGCTGACCGAGCCTTACCGGCCGCAGAAGATCCGCGGCCACAGCTACTGATCCGGGCCTTGCCATGGCGCGTCGGCGCATCATCATCGACACCGATCCGGGACAGGACGACGCCGTTGCCGTCCTGACCGCGCTCGCCTCGCCTGATGATTTCGAGGTGCTCGGCATCGTTGCCGTCGCCGGCAATGTGCCGCTGGTCCACACCGAACGGAACGCCCGGCGTCTGGTGGAACTGGCCGGACGCACCGATGTGACGGTCTACGCCGGGTGCGCGGGGCCGCTGGCGCGTCCGTGGCTGCACACCGCCGAGCATGTGCACGGGCCGACCGGTCTCGACGGCTACGCGTTGCCGGAGCCGGTGACGCCGCTTGGCACAAAGCATGGCGTCGATTTCCACGTCGATACGATCATGGCGGCGCCGGAAGGCGATATCACCCTCTGCACGCTCGGGCCCCTCACCAACGTCGCCATGGCCTTGGTCAAGCAGCCGGCCATCGCGGGCAGAATCCGCGAGATCGTTATGATGGGCGGCGCCTATTTCGAGGTCGGCAACATCACGCCGGCGGCGGAGTTCAACATCTACGTCGATCCGGAAGCGGCCGACGTCGTGTTCCGCAGCGGCATCCCGATCACGGTCGCTCCGCTCGATGTCACCCACCGGGTGCTGACCACCGCGGCGCGCCGGCAGGCGTTCGCGGACATCGGCAACAAAGCCGGCGAGGCCGTGGCCGGGCTGCTGTCCTTCTCGGAGCGCTTCGACCTCGCGAAATACGGCGGGATTGGCGCACCGCTACACGATCCCTGCGTGATCGCCTGGCTGCTGAAGCCGGACCTGTTCACCGGCCGCCACATCAACGTCAGCATCGAGACGGCGAGCGAACTCACGCGCGGCATGACCGTCGCCGACTGGTGGCGGGTCACCGACCGGCCGGCCAATGCGATGTTCCTGCGCGAGGCGGATGCCGACGGATACTATGCGCTGCTGGCGGAACGCCTGGCACGCCTTCCCTGACGGGAGGCGCCAAAGCGCCGCGCCGTGCCGTCTGAAAAAGCGCGTATGGTGGATTTTTCGTCCACCTGATTCCTCCTCCTGATGATCAAGGGCGTTCTCGCCGGTTTCCTCGCTTACGGGCTGTTCTCCTGCGCGGACGCCTGCGTGAAGGCGCTGGGCGGCAGCCTGTCGGTCTTCCAGATCGGCTTCTTCATCACGCTCGCGTCGCTGTCGACGTTCGGCTTTGGCCGGGCCAAATCGGAACGCTGGAGCGAGGTCTTCCGGATGAACCGGCCGGTGCTGGTTTTTGTCCGCGCCGGCAGCGGCATCATCGCGGGCCTGCTCGGGGTGTACGCCTTCACCACGCTGCCGTTCGCGGAGGCCTATTCCGTCCTGTTCCTGATGCCGCTGTTCGCAACCATGCTGTCGATCCCGATCCTTGGCGAACGCGTTGGCTGGCGGCGCTGGCTCGCGATCGCGACCGGTTTTCTGGGCGTGCTGCTGGTCGTGCGGCCGGGCTTCCACGAACTGCACCTCGGTCATCTCACCGCGGCGCTGGCGTCGGTTTTCGCGGCGATTTCGATGATCGTGCTGCGTATGCTGGGGCCGACCGAAAAGCGCATCAGCCTGCTGGCGGTGCTCTATCTCTCTGCCATCACCGTCAATGGCCTGCTCAGCATCACGGATTTCCGTCCGGTGACGGCGAGCGACGTCCTCCTGATCGCGCTGGGCGGGGTCGCCGGTGGTTTCGGTCAGATCGCCATGCTGGCGGCAACCCGCCTGGCGCCGCCCAACCGGGTGGCGCCCGCCCAATACAGCCAGATCATCTGGGCGCTGGCCATCGGCGCTGCCTTCTTCGGCGAATTCCCGGACGGCATCGCCTTCGTCGGGATGGCGCTGGTGGTTCTGTCCGGCCTGTTCACGTTCTTCCGCGAAGAGCAGTTGCGCGGCTGGTCGCGCCGCACCATCCTGATGCGCAACCGGCCGTGAGCGGTCAGCGCGTGCGCCCGCGCGCCGCCACCGCCCATGTCGCCACGACCTTGTCGCCTTCCACGGCATAGACCTCGTCCACCATGTTGCTCACCACGCAACAATGGTTGGGAACGATGCGCACCACTTCGCCGACCCTGGGCCGCTTCTCTGCCGCCGACAGGTCAAGCACGCCGTGCTCTTCGGACAAGTTGGCGACCACGCCGCCGGGATAGTCGACGACGCGGCCAAATCCCTTGACGGAATACTGCTCGCGGGTGAGCACCTTGGAGCCGGCGTCGATAATGGCGCGGTCGGCGGTCGGCGTGCTCACCACGGTGGCGCGCACATGCATGGCGCATTCGTCCATGGTGGCAGCCCCGGCTTCCATCATCATCACGTCGTTATAGACGTAGGTTCCGGCGCGGTGCTCGGTCATCATCGGGAAATCGGCGAGCGTCAGCAGGGCAGGGGAGCCACCGCCGGAAACCACCGGCACGGGGATATGGTCGGCAGCGAACAACTCGAGCGCGCGGTTCATGAAATCGTTGGTGCCGGGCGCCCTGTTCGGAAAGGTCATCAGTCCCTCGAAGCGGATGCGCGGCAGGTTCATGGCGAACCGGGCGAGTTCGCGCGCCGCTTCCGGCGTCTGGACGCCGTTGCGACCCATGCCTGTGTCGCATTCGATCAGCAGGGGGACGTCGCGGCCGTGGCGGACGCCGGCTTCCGACAGGCCGCGCACGACCGTGTCGTTGTCGGCCACGACGGCGAGGCGTTTGACGCGGGTCGAGAGCTCCATCAGCCGGTCGGTCTTCTTCTCGCCGACGATGTTGAAGGTGAGCAGGATGTCGTCGGCGACGCCGGCATCAATGAAGACGGCGACCTCGCCGAGTTTCTGGCAGGTGAGGCCGACGGCGCCGGCGGCCATCTGCATGCGGCCGATCTCCGGGATCTTGTGGGTCTTGATGTGCGGCCGGTTGCCGATGCCGCGGGTATCGGTGAGCTTCTGGGCGCGGCCAATATTGGCCTTCAGCCTGTCCGTCAGAATGGTCACGGCTGGCGTTTCTAGGTCGCTGACGCTGTTCACGATCGTCCTCTCGTCTGTCTGGCTTCGGCAATGATACGGTATATCCGGCACGGACGGTGCATGACTTGACCGGAAACGGAGCCGCGCCAGTTATGGCGCTTCGGCCACAGCCGCAGGGGGAAGAAGATGGTCACGCGAGGCTTTTTCGGACGCCGTCCAAGCGAAGAGGACGCCAAGCGTATCCCGCCGGGTCAGTACCTTGAGAAGGGCTTCCCGGTTCTATCCGCCGGGCCGACGCCGATCGTGAAGCCCGCCGATTGGCGCTTTACCGTCAAGATCGGCCCGAAACCGGTAAAAAGCTGGAGCTACGAGGAATTCCAGGCCCTGCCGCAGACCGATCTCAAACGCGACATCCATTGCGTGACCAAGTGGACCAAGTTCGACACCGAGTGGCGCGGCGTCCTGTTCGACGACATCCTCAAGGCCGCGGGCGTCGACATCCCGCCGACCGACTACATTCTTGCCCATTCCTATGACGGCTACTCGACCAATGTGCCGGTCAAGGACCTTGTCGACACGCAGGCGATGGTGGCGACGCATTACGCGGGCTACCCGATCACCTCGGACCATGGTGGACCGGCCAGGCTGCTGGTGCCCCACCTGTATTTCTGGAAATCGGCCAAATGGGTGAACGCCCTGCAGTTCACCGAGAAGGACGAGCCGGGTTTCTGGGAACTGCGCGGATACCATATATATGGCGATCCTTGGCGCGAGCAGCGCTTCACCGGCGACTGACGGAAGCAATTTCATGGAGCAGATCGTTCCGCCCGGCGGGCGCCTCGCCTGGCAGGAAGCGACGATCACCGCGATCGAGGCGCTGACGCCGCGGGTCAAGAGCTTCAAGCTCCGGCCGCCGCAATGGCGCGGATTCCGGGCAGGCCAGCATGTCGACGTGCGGCTGACGGCGCCGGATGGCTATCAGGCCGAGCGCAGCTATTCGATCGGCTCTGCGCCGGAAGCCGATGACGTCGAACTGATCGTGGAGCGGCTGGAGGAGGGCGAGGTGTCGCCATTCTTCCATGAGATCGTGGCGCCTGGCGACACGGTTGAGATGCGCGGACCGATCGGCGGCCACTTCACCTGGCAGAAAAAGGACGGCGGGCCGCTCCTCCTCGTCGGCGGCGGGTCGGGCATGGTGCCCCTGCTCTCGATGCTGCGCCATCGCGCCCTGGTCGCGCCCGACGTTCCGGTTGCCTTCATCTATTCGGCGCGCACCCGCGAGGAAGTGATTTACAACGAAGAGCTGATGCGCAGCGCCGAAAGCGAGATGAACATCATGCTGGCGATCACGCTGACCCGCGAGGAAAACGTCGAAATGCCGTTCCGCATGGGCCGCATCGGCGCCGAACTGGTCAGCGAGATCATCGACGGCTTCGATGGGCTGCCGCGGCATAGCTTCGTGTGTGGTTCGACGGCCTTCGTCGATTCCGCGACCCGGCTGCTGCTCGACATGGGCGTCGCGTTTCCGACCATCAAGACGGAGCGCTACGGCGGCGACCCGGCGCGCGAGGGCGTCGCCGGTCCGCCGGGGCCGTAGAGCCGCTGAACGTCTGTGCCAGGCACTGGCTTGATGTGACGGGCCCGGACTTGGTATCTCCATGCTAGCAGATCCAACCTGAAAATGCGCAGGCGGCCAAGGCATTGAGTGACCGCGTGATCGACTGGCTTCTCGATTCGGATCCATCGATCCGGTGGCAGGTTATGCGCGATCTCATCGACGCCCCGCCGTCGGAGTGGGCGGCGGAGCGGAGAAAGATCGAGAGCGTGGGTTGGGGCGCCAGGTTACTCGCCTGCCAGGACGAGGACGGCCAATGGGCGGGTGGCGCCTTCCTGCCGCGCGAGTTCGATCGCCGGGAGTGGCATGAGGTTGGCCAGCCGTGGACTGCCACCAGCTTTTCATTGTCGCAACTTCGGGAGTTTGGCCTCGATCCCGCGTCTGACAGGGCCAAACGGACGGTTGAATTGGTCGGTGCAAATTCGCATTGGGACCACGCCGGTCAACCCTTCTGGGAGGGTGAAGTCGAGGAGTGCATCAACGGCCGGACCGTTGCCGACGGCGCCTATTTTGGGGTCGACGTCTCGTCGATTGTCGACCGGCTGGTTGGCGAGCGCCTCGATGACGGCGGCTGGAACTGCGAGCGGATCAACGGTTCGGCCCGCTCGTCCTTCGCCAGCACGATCAACGTGCTAGAGGGCCTTTTGGAGTACGAGAGAACCACCGGGGGTACCCCCGAATCCCAAGAGGCGCGCAGGTCGGGAGAGGAATATCTGCTGGAACGCCGCCTCTTCCGCCGTCTGGGTACCGGAGAGCCGGCCGATGAGCAATTCCTGAGCCTGCTGCACCCGAACCGCTGGCGCTACGACGTCCTGCGCGCACTCGACTATTTCCGCGCCGCCGGCATGCTTACGGGTGCCGATCCCGATCCGCGGCTCGGTGAGGCAATCGACCACATTCGCTCGAGACGCTCGATAGACGGCACCTGGCCTCTCGATTGGAGCCCGCCGGGACGGGTGTGGTTCGAGGTCGATGACGGAGAGGGCGAGCCTTCCCGATGGGTCACCCTCCGCGCCATGCGAGTGCTCAGATGGTGGGAGCGCTATGGCTGAACCGGACCTCCGGTCTACTTCTTTCCCTTAAGCTTCGGTGCCGCTCCGGCGAGCTGTTTGCGCCAGGCGTATTTCGGCTTGTAGCCGAGCACGTCGCGCGCCTTGTCGATCGAGATCAGCGACTCGTTCGCCTTGACCGGGCGCTTGCGCTTCGACTTCGGGAAGACCTTGTCGAGCAATTCGTCATTGGACCGGCTCATAACCAAATCGGCGTTGGCGATGCCAAAGACGTGGGCGCCCTTGAGCTTCGATTCGAGCGCCAGCGCGACCGCCTGCGAGGCATCGCGCGCGTCGATGTAGGTCCAAAGGTTGAAGTGGCGGCCGTGCGGGTCCTTGTCGAACTCGGGAAAGCGGGCGTAGTCCTCCTCGGCCTGGACGTTGGAGAAGCGCAGCCCGATGATCTTGGTGCGCGGATCCCAGCGGCAGAATTGCTCGGCCATCTTCTCGCCCATGAGCTTGGAGAGCGAATAAGCGCTTTCCGGCCGCTCGATCTCCTCGTCCACCGGGACATAGGCCGGACCCTTGGGGTAAGGGATGCCATAGACCGTCTCGCTCGACGCCCACACCACGTTGCGGATGCCGAGCTGTCGCGCCGCCTCGAACACGTTGTAGGTCGAGACCGTATTGGTGGCGAAGGTGACGTGGTTGGTTGCCTGGCCCGGCGCCGCGATGGCGGCGAGATGCACGATCCCGGTCACCTTGGAGACGCGGTCGTCGATCATCGAAAAGGCGGCCATTGCCTGACCGAAATCGGTGACGTCGGCGCGGGCATAGCGCACGTCGCCGGGCAGTGGCGGGTTGTGGCGATCGGGCGGCGGCGCCACGTCGACGGAGGTCACGTCAAATCCGTGGTCCATCAGGTACCTGACGCAGACGCGCCCGAGTTTTCCGCTTCCTCCGGTGACCACGATCATGACGCATCTCCCCAAGTTTCTTGTCGCTTGTGAACGGAGACCGGATTACCCCTTCCAGCCGCCCGTGGCAAAGGCTGCTGGCGTCTCGCTTGCATGCGCGCTTTGCGGCAAGGTGGCTGGCGGGGGGCCCGAGATGAGCGACGATCCTGGCGAGAAGACGGTTGGCGACCGCTGGTCGGATATGTCCGATCCCGCCGTAGCGGCCGATGCGGCACGCCGGCTGGCGCGACGGGCGAGCGCGCGCTCCGAGATCGAGGCGCGGCGGCGGGCGCTCGACCTCCTCGACCCGAGGCCCGGCGAGATCGTCGTCGACGTCGGGGCTGGACCCGGCCTGATGGCGCTGGAGGTGGCGGCACGGGTGGCGCCGGGTGGACGGGTGTTCGCGGTCGATCCGTCGGCGCCGCTGCTTGACCACGCGCGCGCGGCGGCAAGTGCGGCCGGCGTCGGCCATATGGTCGATTGCAGGGTTGCCGACGGCCGCAAGCTGCCCTTCGGGCCGGCGGCCTTCGATGCCGCTTTCTGCCACTGGGTGCTTCTGCACGTCGAGGATCCGCTGGCGATGGTCCGCGAGATGAAGCGGGTGACGCGGCGTGGCGGCCGCGTGATGTGCGTCGAGATGGACTGGGAAACGTTGACCGTCCATCCGGGCTATGAGGGTCTCACGCGGCGCATCCTGCAACACGCGCAGAGCCGGCAGGTCGACGCGTGGATCGGGCGGCGGCTGTCGCCGCTGTTCCGTGAGTGCGGCTTCCGCGACATCGTAGTCGAGCCGCTGGTCGGCGTGGACGAGGGCGGCGGCGACCGCGCCTGGCTCGAATTCCTTCAGGAGCGGGCCGGCATCGCCCTGGAGGGCAAGGCGATCACGCCGACAGAGGCGCGTGAGTGGATCGCCGCGCTGGAGGAAGCATTCGCCGGCGGACGCTTCTTCTTCTCCGTCACCCAGTTCGCCGTGCTCGGCCGCGTGCCGGACTAGATCACCAGGACGGCGCGGAAATCGTTGACGTTGGTCAGCGTCGGCCCGGTGACGACGAGATCCTCGAGTGCCGAGAAGAAGGACCAGACGTCGTTGGCCGCGAGGCTTGCGCGTGCGTCAAGGCCGCGCTGCCGGGCGCGGGCGAGCGTGTCGGGCGTGACAATGGCGCCGGCATTGTCCTGGCTGCCGTCGATCCCGTCGGTATCGCCAGCCAGCGCGAAAATCCCCTGCGCGCCGTTCAATCCGATGGCGAGGCCGGCGAGGAATTCGGCGTTGCGGCCGCCCTTTCCCTTGCCATGCACGGTCACCGTGGTTTCACCGCCCGAAAGCAGGACCGCCGGCTTCCCAACCGGATGAGAGTTGAGCCGGGCCGAGAGGGCGATACCGGCCATGACGCGGCCTGCCTCGCGGGCCTCTCCCTCGATGGCGTCGCCAAGGATGATCGGCGTGATGCCGGCGTCACGCGCGACCCGCGCGGCGGCTTCGAGGCTCGTCAGCGGCGAGGCAACGATCATGGTCCGGCTTTTGCCGAGCCGTTCGTCGCCGGGTTTCGGTGTCTCGTCGTCCGCCTTGGCCAAGCGCGCAACAACAGCGGCCGGCGGTGTGATGCCGTAGCGGGCAAGGATGGCGCGCGCATCGGCGAAAGTCGACGGGTCGGCTACGGTCGGACCGGACGCGATGACGCTGGGGTCGTCACCGGGTACGTCGGAGATCAGCAGGCTCACCAGTTCGGCCGGCCACGTCGCCGCCGCCAACCGGCCGCCCTTGATGGCGGATAGATGCTTGCGGACCGCGTTCATCTCGCCGATGTCGGCACCGGATGCCAGGAGCGCGCGGTTCACGGCCTGCTTGTCGGCCAGCGTGATGCCCTCCGCCGGCAGCGCCAGCAACGCCGAGCCGCCGCCGGAAATCAGGCAAAGCACCAGATCATCCGGTCCCGCGGTGCGTGCCAGTTCGAGAATGCGCCTGGCGGCGTCGCGGCCGCGTTCGTTGGGCACCGGATGGGCCGCCTCGACGATCTCGATCCGCTTGCAAGGCACGGCATGGCCGTAGCGGGTGACAACGAGCCCGGAAATCTCGCCCGGCCAATGATCCTCGACCGCCTTCGCCATCGCGGCCGAGGCCTTGCCGGCGCCGAGCACGATGGTGCGGCCCCTGGGCGGCGGCGGAAGGTGAGGGGGCACGACTTTCGCGGGATCGGCGGCGGCGACGGCCGCTCCGAAAAGGCTCTGCAGGAATGTGCGTTCGTCGCCCGGATTCATCTGGCGCCCTGCTTCATGCTCGTGGCTTAGGTCAGTTCCCTGAGCCAGGGAGGATCGGCGCCGGCTCGCGAAACGGTGATCGCGGCGGCCTTTGCGGCGAAGGTGAGCACGTCAACAAGCTGGTCGCGGTCCAGCCGTGGGATGGCGTGTTTGGTCAGCAGGTCGAGGTTGGTCAGACGCGCCAGAATTCCGGCCGTAAACGTGTCACCGGCGCCGACGGTGTCGACCACCGTTGCCGGCACGCCCGGTATCGACACGGCATGCTTCTTCGTCAGCGCCGTGGCGCCCTCGCTGCCGCGGGTGATGATCACCAGCCTGGCGCCGCGGTCCAGCCAGCGCTGCGCCAGATCTTCGAAGGTGGCGCCCGGCGTGATCCATTCCAGATCTTCCGTGCTCAGCCGCGCGATGTCGGCCATCTCGACCAGCCGGTCGAGGCGGGCGAGATAGCCGTCGCGATTGTGGATGAGAGTCGGCCGGATATTTGCGTCCAGCGACATGACCCGATCGTTCTGTTCGCGCTGCATGAGGGCCTCAAGCGCCGAGCCGCAGGGCTCCTCGGCAAGGCTGAACGAGCCGAAATGGAACGCGGTGACGGTCTTGGGAAAGGCCGGCAGATCGTTCTCGGTGAGCATGCGCCCGGCCGACCCTTCGTCAAAGAAGGCGTAGCGCGCGCTGCCGTCGACCAGACTGACGAAGGCAAGCGTGCTCGGCCGGGTCGCGTTGGCGACGAAGGACAGGTCGACGCCGCTGTCGCGAAGTGCCTTGCGCAGCATGTCGCCGAAGAAGTCGTTGGAGATGCCGCCGAAGAACCCCGCCGCCGCGCCAAGGCGGGCCATGGCAATGGCCACATTGAACGGCGAGCCGCCGGCTGCGGGCAGGAAAACGGACGTTCCTTCCGCGCCGGCGCGCGGCAGGAAATCGATCAGCGCCTCGCCGCAGGATACGATCATTGCCCCTCCCGAAAGTTGCCGGGCCCGACGCGCCGTTACCGCCGGCTAATTATCGTGAGGGATACATGGTTTTCGGATCGCGACAAGGCCGCGAAAGTACGAACTGTGTCCTTTACGCCGGTCAATCGTCGTCGCGATGGCCGCTGGCTGTCGCCGGCCCGCCGAACCGCGCACGAAGCGCGCTGAAGGCGTGCCACAAGACAGGCGTTTGCTTGATGAAGCGCTTCAACCGGCGATACTGCTTCGTAGCGAACACGAGCGGGAAACTGCGCGGCGAACGGGCCGAAAGGTAGTCGTAGAGCCGGATGGTAATGTCGCCCCAATCGCGCTTGTAGCCCTCGTCGCCGACCGTGAAATCGAACTGATGGCAATCGTGTTCGATGGCGTAACGCAGGAGTTCATTGAGGTGGGCGGCGCCGGGGCCATGCCGGGAAACCTCGCCGCCGTCGTAGCTGGCGACGATGAGATAGAAGCAGCCGCCGAAGGTGAGGCCGATGCTGGTCGCCGCGGTCATCGTGCCGAGGTCGAGCCGGGCGATGTGCACCAGACCGCGCATCGCGGGATCGCTCGTTACCGCGCGGAAGAATTCCTGATAGCCGGGCCGGTCGAGAAAATTCTCGACGCCCATGCGCGCCAGCGATTGCGATTTCTGATCGATAAGAACGTCGAGCGTCCGTTGCCGGTCGGGGATGTCCTGGGCGTCAACGAATGCCACCGCGCCGTATTTGGCCAGATGCTTCAGCTTCTTGCGCACGGTCTTGCGCGTCGCAGCGGAGCGTTTCGCCGCGTAGAAGTGCTCCCAGTCTCCGGACAGCGTGCAGGCGTGCGCGCCGCTCGGATGCAGATCCGGGGAGAGGGCAAGGAAGGGATTCCGCGCCGCGCCGATGGTCTCCGGCATGCGCTGAAGGTCGACGTAATCGAACTGGAGAAGCGGATGCTCGGCCAGTCGCTCCAGCGCGAGGCGCCAGAGCGCGTCGAAGCGGTCGCCATCGAGACCGGCCGCGAAATCCCGGTCGAGGATCGGTGCATTGTAGTCGCACAGATCGGAGCCAAGCCATGTCAGGCACTTCAGACCGCGGTGCTTCTCGACCGCGAGCGCCAGGACGAACAAGGGATGCCCGTCGGCGCCTTCTCCGACGACGATTGCTGGCCGCGTGTCGTGCAGATCGCCGATATGCCGCTGCCACGTGGCAACCCAATCGTATGCCTGGAAGGCGGTACAATCCGAGCGGGGCTCCAGAGTTCGCCAGGAGCGTTCGGCCGCGTCCAGACTGTCGAGCACGGAAATGCGAATGTCGGCGCCGGCGGCGACGGGTACGGGCGCCTGAATAGCGGGCGTGTCCTCCGCTGACTGGACAGCCGCAATCATTGGCGTGAACGGGAGTCGGAGATCGGCTGTCGCGCCGCCTTGATCCACGCTGAGCTGGGACATTCTGCTTATGCCTTCGAGCCGCCAACCGACGCGGCAGGACCGCCGGCCGGCTTTCCCGCGACGAATTGACGGGCACGCCGCGCGATGCCCAGCCCGACATGTGCGGCGAACCGCAGCCGACGCCGCGCCTCCCAGGATATTCCGGAATTGATTGAGATATCGCGAACGCGGAAGGCGCGGTTGCGCGATTGGATGTCGTAAGCGGCTTTCAGCCGGATCGGCGTAGAACGCACCGATCTTCGCGGCATCCATCCCGGGGCTTGCCAGCCACTGCGGGATGTAGACGTTGCAGAGGCGCTCGACGTCGACGAACACCTTGCCGGTGCCGGTGCCCGCCGCCGGACACGAGGTCGAGTGGGCGTCGCCGACAACGACAACCCCGGGTTTGTCCAGACCGGTCGTTTCATAGAGATCGGCGGGGCGAATCTTGACCGGTCCGTCGACCGCGATGTTCCCAACGAAGCGGCGCAGGCCGGGGAGCGCGGCGAAGAGCGTTTCGACGGGCGCATCGCGCATGGCGCGCAGCCACGGATCGTTCATTTGCCTGTAGACGAAGAGGTTGGCGCGGGTGGTGGCGCCGGTGGGAAAACAACTCAGATAGGCAATCCGCGTGTCGGGGTTCTTCGGGAAACAGGTCAGCGCCGTGAACGGGAACGAGGTCGCATCGGCCCGCTTGAGGTCGAAGCCGATGGAGATGGAATGCCCGGGCGAAATATCGCGACGTTTCAGGCCGAAGTTTTCGCGGAGCGCGGAGTTCAGTCCGTTGGCAAGAACGATCAGACGTGCAGAAATTTCCTCGCCGCTCGACAGGGTCAGCCTCTGCCGGTCGTCGGAGGTGACAATCGCGGCGGCCTTGCCCAGGATCCGTTCCACACCGGCCGGAATTTCGGTGCGGACGGCATTCACTAGAGCGTCGTAGAGAATTCCATATTGGCCCGTGTGCCGCTTGTCGGTGAGCCTGTCGCCGCGCACGATCCAAATCTGTTGGTACGGACTTGCCGCCGCGGCGACGGCATCGCCAAGGCCGGTCCTGGCGAGGATTCCGATCTGCTCTTCGTCGAGCTTCTCGCAGCGGAAGTCCGGCGGGTAGACCTCATGCGGGTCGACAAGCAGTGCGTCGATCCCGGCGCGACCGAGCATGGCGGCGGTCACGGACCCGGCAAGCCCACCTCCGACGATTGCGATGTCCGTGTGCCGCATGTTCTGCCCTTTGGCCCCACGGCTGCGAAGTCGGCCTTGAACCGGTAACAGCGCGTAAAGGGTGACCTGATATTTGGGCCTTTCCGGAAGCGTTGAAAACAGCCAACACCGTTTAACCTTAATCGAAGATTGGAGCGTCCGAGTTAACGTTCGCACCATGATTAATGAGAACGTTAGCGCAGTGATTATTTACCTTGGGTTCATTTTGGTTTTGATGCCGGCAATCATGCGACTTAAAGGTGTGCCGCCCATGAGGGGTCGGTTCGATTCACTCAGCAAAGTGGGTCTCGCAGAGGCAAACAGCGTCGCCGGTCGGCGCTTCGGAGACGGGCAAGGTTCTGAATGCGGCTTGAGGATCATCTGAAACTCGCTGTGGCGCGGCATGGCCAGCGCGTGGCGGTGATGGGTCCGCGCGGCCAGCACACATATGCCGAGCTCGACCTCAAGTCCGAACGCCTCGCAGAAGCGCTCCAGCATCGTGGCGTCGCTCGCGGGTCGCGGGTCGTGACGTTCATGGACGAAGGCTGGGAGGCCGTGGTGTCCTTTTTCGCGGTGCTCAAGGCCGGCGGCGTCGTTTGTCCGGTCGCGGCGTCTGCACCATACGAAGCGCTGGCCGCCGCGGTCGACCGGGATCAGCCGGTCGCCATCGTCACAGAGGCTCGCCTCGCCGGGACGGTCGCGTCCGCCATCGACAGGTCGAACGTGGTCAGGCTGATCGTACTGGCTGGTGGCGATCGTGCCCGCGCCACCGACACGTGCCTCTCATTCGAGGAGACCGTTGGCCGCATGGCGCGGGAACCGCAACTGCTTTCGGGCGGAGAGGACACGGATATCGCAGTGCTGCCGTCGAAGGAGGCATCGCTGACCCATCGTCAGATCGCCGACGACGCGGCTGGCGTTTCGGTTCCGGAAGCTTGCATGACCATGCTGTCGTTGGCGCGGCCGAACGGGCCCCGTGATCTCGTCGCCGCGATCGACGCCGGCGCGACGCTGCAGACACCGCCGCCGGCGTTGGCAGCGGCATCGCGACAATCCGTCGTGGGGCAGCACATGAATGACGACCTGCCTCTTGCTGCCTGTTTCGCGAGCGCGGCAGCTATCGGCTGAACTCTGTCAATGCTGGGGGAGCGGCATGAGAAAGACTGCGATCTGGGCCGGGCTTGAAACCCTCTATTTCACCGGTACCCATCGGCTGGCGCGCAACTTCCTCTCCGGCACTGGCGCGATCCTGACCTTCCACCACGTATTGCCGCAGCGCGACGATTCGTTTCAGCCCAATCGCGGGCTGGCGATAACGCCTGAATTCTTCGACGAGGTGCTGACTTCTCTGGCGCACGCCGACGTCGACGTCGTTTCTATCGAAGAAGCGGCGCAGCGACTGACCGACCGCGCACCCGGTCGCCGGTTCGTCGCGCTCACTTTCGACGACGGCTACCGCGACACGCTGGATCATGCGTGGCCGATCCTGAAGCGACACGACATGCCGGTGACCCTCTATGTCGCCTCGGCATTCGCTGATGGAACCGGCACGCTGTGGTGGGAACTGCTGGAAGAGGCGGTTGCTCGCGGATTGCCAATCGAGATTGTTCTCGACGGTGAACTCCGCCGTTTCGACTGCGATACGGCCCAGGCGAAGAACGATACCTACGACGCGCTCTATGCCTGGATGCGGGCGCGAGAGCACGAAGCGGACCTCGTTAAGGCCATCGGCGAGATCGCGGCGGCTTGTGACATCGACGCGCAGGCGCAGTGCCGCGAATTGTGCATGGACTGGAACACGCTGGCCGGTCTGGCGGCCGATCCTCTGGTCACCATCGGTTCCCACACCGTCAGCCACCCCTTCCTGAGCAAGCTCGATGCGACCGGTGCGCGCGCCGAGATGGTCGATTCGCGCCGGCGTATCGGGGAGAAGCTGGGCGTTCAGGCCGACCATTTCGCCTATCCTGTCGGCGGGCCCGATGCCGCCGGCCCGCGCGAGTTCGCGCTTGCGGCCGAGGCCGGCTACCGCACCGCCGTCACCACACGCGCGGGCGTCCTCTTCCCCGAGCACCGCAACTATATGACCGCGCTGCCGCGTATCTCGGTCAACGGCGAATTCCAGCGCCTGCGCTATCTGGACGTGCTGCTGTCGGGTGCGGCAACGGCGCTCCTGAACGGCTTCCGCCGGGTCGACGCGGCGTGATAGGCGATCCCGAGAAAGCGACCACGCTCTGCATGTTGTAGCGGGGCATCGCCCGTAGCCATCGGCGAGGCCTCAAGCTCGTCCAGGACGACCAAGGCCGTGTCGTAACGTTCCTTCAGGAAGTCCTGCGGCGATTGAAGGGCCCGAATCGCGGCCTTCCGCTGTGACATTCAAACGGAACGATGTCGATTTCCGACAAGCTCATTCGTCGTCCTCATGTGATGCAAGAACCGTTGGCTCAAGCACGGAGACGGACGCGATGACCCCTACCATTACTGCCTTTGAACGGTCGCCCGATGGGGGGAAAGGACTGGCGCGCGATACACGCGTTCGCTGGGCGTTTGAAGAAGTGGGCCAGCCTTACGAGGTTCGCCTCGTCTCGTTCCCGGCGATGAAGGCCCCCGCGCACCTGGCACTACATCCCTTCGGTCAGATTCCGACCTATGAAGAAGACGATCTCGCCATATTCGAGACGGGCGCGATCGTCTTTCACATTGCGCAGCAGCATGTCGGCCTGCTTCCGACGGATGCCGACGCCCGGGTGCGGGCGATCACATGGATGTTCGCCGCGCTCAGCACCGTGGAGCCGCCCATCCTCGATCTCTCAATCGCCAAGACAGTCGAGGGCGACAAGCCCTGGGCACAGGAGCGCCTGCCACTGGTCATGGATCGGATTCGCATCCGGTTGGGGCAATTGTCGGTTCACCTGGACGATGCCGACTGGCTCGACGGAGCGTTCAGCGCAGGCGACCTGCTGATGGTGTCGGTACTGCTCCGCTTGCGGGCGTCAGGCCTCTTGAACGAGTACCCGAACCTGGCCGCCTATGTCGCCCGCGGCGAGGCACGGCCGGCCTACCGGCGGGCTTTTGCGGCGCAATTGGCGATCAACGCCGCGGCCAGCTAAGGTCGCCCGCGCCTTTAGGCCATTTGCAGATTGTAGGGGGAAGGTCATGAAACTCGTCATCACGGGCTCGCAGGGCACAGTTGGGCGCCGCCTGATGGCGGCTTTTCCGGGGGCGATCGGCGTCGATCGTGTGCCGGGCGCGCAGGTGGTGGTCGATTTCAATACCGTCGACTATGCCGCCGAGCCGATGCGCGGCGTGCTTGCCGGCGCCGACGCCATCGTCCATCTCGGCTCCGAACCGTCGCCGCACAAGGCCGACGAGGTGCATTGGCAATCGGTCATCAATGCAAGCCGCCTCTACGCCGCGGCCCTCGCCGCGGGCATCCCACGCTTCGTCGTTGCGTCGTCAGGTTGGGCGGTGCCGATGGAGGGGCAGTTCCTGAACGCCTATGGTCTGTCGAAACGGGTCATGGAAGCCTTCACGGCGATGTATGACATCGGGCCCGAGCGCACGGCGCGTTTCGTGCGGATCGGTTGGGTGACGGACTCGGCTGATGCCGTCGCCAATGCCAAGCCATGGCTCAAGGCACTCTATTGGGACGATGCCCGCGTGGTCGCCGAGTTCACCAAGGCGCTGAACGACTGAGCGATCATATCAGCTTGCGCTTCGCCAGATTGCGCATCAGCGCCGCCGTGCCATAGGTCCACGGCTCCGCCTCGTCGGTGTGGCGGACGCGGTTCGACAGGCGGCCGAGCTTGGGCGACGCGACGGTGACGATGTCGCCGACCTTGTGGGTGAAGCCCTGGCCCTTTTCGCCGCGATCCTCGACTGGCGCGAACATGGTGCCGAGGTAGAGCACGACCCCGTCCGGGTATTGGTGGTGCTTGCCGATCGCGGCGGCCATCAGGTCGGCCGGGTCGCGGCTGATCTTGCTCATGGCGCTCGACCCGTCGAGGCGGAAGCCGTCTTCGCCGGCGACGGTCAGGGTGACGGTCGTCTGGCGCACGTCGTCAAGCGAGAAGCCGTGGCCGAAGAGCCGGATGAACGGTCCGAGCGCGGCGCTGGCGTTGTTGTCCTTGGCCTTGCCGAGGAGGAGCGCCGAGCGGCCCTCGACGTCGCGCAGGTTGACGTCGTTGCCGAGGGTGGCGCCGACGATGGCGCCGCTCGAGGCGGCGACCAGGACCACCTCCGGTTCCGGGTTGTTCCACGACGACATCGGATGGATGCCGACATCGCAGAGGTGGCCGACGGCGGCCATCGGCGGCGCCTTGGTGAAGATCTCGGCGTCGGGGCCGATGCCGACCTCGAGATATTGCGACCACATGCCCTTGTCGATGAGCAGCGCCTTCAAGGCCATCGCCTGCGGCGAACCGGGCTTCAGCCGCGCGAGATCGTCGCCGATGAGGCCGACGATCTCGGCGCGCACGCCGGCTGCCTGCTCGGGTGCGCCGCGCGCTTTCTCCTCGATGACACGCTCGAGCATCGAGACGGCGAAAGTGACGCCGGCGGCCTTGATCGCCTGCAGGTCGATCGGTGCCAGCAGCCACGGCTTGCTGGCGTCGCGTCCGTCCGGCGGCGTGTTGGCGAGGATGTCCTCGACGAGGCCGAGCGCTTCGCCCCTGGCATCCGCGGCGAGCCCGGCGGGCTCCGGCGCCTCGCAGAGATCGCGCATGGTCGGTGCGATCGCGGAAATGTCCACCAGTTCGACACCGCGTACCGCTACCACTGACGGGCCACCGAGGTCGGGCCGCCA
The DNA here is from genome assembly GCA_963781775.1 of uncultured Alphaproteobacteria bacterium. Taxonomy (GTDB): domain Bacteria; phylum Pseudomonadota; class Alphaproteobacteria; order Rhizobiales; family Kaistiaceae; genus CAVSRC01. The sequence goes on from CAWAHE010000013.1 coordinate 111,520, forward strand.
CACGCGTCCAACCAGAATTGCACGCCCTGCATCGTCGGGCAGGGCGAACGGCGCGCTGACGTCGAGTTCCATGGAGCTTCTTCCCCGTCTTGTTGTTGCAACAGTCACACAGGCGCACGGCAAAATTACCAGGCGAGCAACCTGTCTGCGATTGCGGCGCCCGACCCTGTTACAATTGTCGGGACGCGGATGAATCGCCGATTGCGCTTTTACCGCGTCCTCGGGATTTTGCCACTGCCGGCGGGGGCGCCGGCTCATAGCCGGAAAGGGGCTGACCGCATGTCGGGATTGCTGAAGTATTGCGCCGTCGCGCTGGCGGCGGCGGTTGCGATGCCGTTGGCGGCGCTTGGCGCCGCGCCGGACAATCTCGATGTTGCCGCGCCGCCAAAGCCGGCGCCGGCGCTGATCGTGCCGCTCGAACATCAGATGGACACCGAGATGGTGGTCCGCGACTGGGTTCTGTGCGTGTCGCAGGCGTTCGCGGAGACAATCGCCAAGGCGCGGGCCATCGGGCCGGCGGAGGCGCTTGCCGCGTATTCCGATCTCAAGGCATCGAAATCCTGCGGGCAATTTTCGGAGCTGCGGGTGGTTCTGCACAAGCCGCTGTACGCTGCGGACGGAACGCAGGAGGCGGCTCAGGTTTTCAGCGCCGCGGTCAACATCTCCGGTCGCTGGGCGAATGCGTTCGTCATCGAAGGCGGCCTGCCGGAGGATCGGTAGGCTTCGGCGGCGGATCGTCGGTTCCCTCGCCCGAGTTCAAGCGAAGTGGCATTGCAGGCGTCGGCGTTTAATGGTTTCGCCGACGGTCGTTGGATTGTGGCGAGGCTGCCAAGTTTATTCCTTGGAACGACCCCAGATCGGCCCACCTGCCGCCTCGGTCCGGCAGTGGACTCTCCATGCCTGTTGGGGCGGGCGACGGAGATCGCACCTCGGTGCGAAACCAACGTGGAGAGGGAAATGAAGAAACTCATGATTGCTGTCGGCGCGGCCGGTCTTCTTGCCGCATCATCTTTGGCGGCGTTCGCCGACCAGGCCAGCGGATCGATCCAGAGTGTCGACGCGACGGCCATGACGGTCACTCTCGATGACGGCAACACCTACAAGCTGCCAGGCGACGTTGATGCGGCATCGCTTCAGGTCGGCGAGAAGGTGCAGATCGAATACAGCAAGGGCGCCGACGGCCAGATGACGGCGACCGCGGTTACGCCGGCAAGCTGATTGTCATCGTCAGTCGTTGAGGACGGCGGTCGCGCCTGGCGCGGCCGCCGTTCGTTTTGCATGGCGCCAGGCCGATCACCGTCGTAGGGTTTCGCGCAAATCGGGGTGGGGGGCTCGCTAGATGACGGCACTGATCGCGTCGGCCCGGCGCTATCCGCTTCTTGGCTTCTTCACGCTCGCCTATCTTCTGTCGTGGTGGCCATGGGTCTGGTACCGGATTGACCCGGTCGCTGCCGATGCTCCCATCCTGCCGTTCGGGCCATTCCTTGCGGCGGCGATCATGCTGGGTCTGATGGGTGGCTGGCCGGCGATTCGCGCGTGGCTGGCCAAGATCGTGCACTGGCGGGTCGGCGTTCAGTGGTACGCGCTTGTGCTGCTCCTGCCGCCGGCGATCACGGCGATGGCGGTCGGCGTCGTCCTGTTCCTCGGCGCGACGTTGCCGACGGACGCCGCGCTTCCCTCATGGGGCGATCTCGCCGCCCGCTTCGCCTTCATCTTCCTGCTGATCGGGATCGGCGAGGAACCGGCGTGGCGCGGCTATGCCCTGCCGCGCCTCATCGAGGGTCGCACGGCGCTCGCCGGCGCGCTCATCCTCGGCGCCCTGCACGCCGTATGGCATTGGCCGCTCTTCGGCGTCGAATACGACCTCGGCAACATCGTGCCCTGGGCAGTCAGCGTCTTCTGCGTGTCGGTGATCGCCGCATGGATGTGGCTCCACACCGGCCGCAGCCTGCTGCTCCCCGCGCTGCTCCACACCATGGTCAACACGGCCGCGTTTCCGTTCGGCTGGTTCACCGGCGGCGATCTCGTCCGCCTGTGGTGGGTGTGGGCGGCGCTCTGGCTCGCGGTCGCGGCCATGGTGGTGACCGCGAACGGATCGGCGCTGATCAAGGCAAAGCCACGCCGGATGGCGGCTTAGGTGGCGTCCTCCGCCTTCGCCAGCTTTTCTTGCGGCGGCGGCGGGTGGCTCTGGTCGGCTCAGCCCGGTATAAAATCGCGAGCGGCGACCTGCCGCGCGGGTCTTCGCGCGAATTTGTTGCAAATCGACTGCAAGACCTCCCGCCAAAAGCGCGAAGAGGATGTCGATCGTGCTGCGACTGCTTTTCATTCCGCTGATGGCGCTCATGGTGACACTGGCGCCGACGACGACGTGGGGGCAATCCATGAACCAGGCTCGAGACAAGCAGATCGTCCACTGGCTTTACGAGGTGAAGATCAAGGACGGCCAGCTGCAGAATCTGAAAGACCTGATTGCCGAGATGGTCGCGCACACCAAGGCCAGCGAGCCGGAAACGCTGGTCTATTCCTGGGTGGTCAGCGAGGACGGCTCGACCGGGGAGGTCTACGAGCGTTATGCGAATTCCGAGGCGGCGCTGGCCCACCTGGCGACGTTCAACCGGGATTTCGCCGATCGTCTGGGGACGATGGTCGATCTCGCGCGCCACACAGTCTATGGCCACCCGTCGGACGCGCTCAAGCAAGCGATCGCCGGCTCACATCCGATCTATTTCGAGGATGTCGCCGGCTTCGAGCGGTGAGCCGCAGCGCCCAGGCATAGATGCGCGCGTTGGTGCCATTTGCGGTGAACCACGCAACGATATCCTGACCGCTCGAATCGACCGTTGGAAACGAGCTGCCGAGTGCGGCAAAGCTGCCGATATAGAAGACCGCGGTGGCGAGGATATTGATCAGCAGGAATCGGGACGGTTTCATCGCTCTTGCTGCTCCTTTCCACTTCGGCCTTTCGGCTGCCGACATGCGGCGGTGGATGGATAAGCTTTCGCAGTATCTTTCGGTGCACGACCGGCGAGCCGCTGCGGCACCAGTTGTTTGTTCAGAACGGCAGCAACGACACGTGCCATGTTACGTTGATGTTAACCGTCTGTGTTAGGTTTCTTGCGTTCACGGAACGCGGAAGAGGAGAATACAATGAAGGTCTTGCCGCAGGCTTTCGCCATCGCATGTCTTTTCGCCAGCGCCGCCGATGCGGCTGACTTTGACCTGCCAGGGGTGGTCCAGTGGACCACTTTCGCCAACGAACCGCTCGCTCACGACCAGGTGGTCGCCATCGGCGGGGCGCTCAAGGATGCCGCCGGCGTCGAGCTCAAGATCGAGCCCGCCAATACCGACGTGGCGCGCACCGAACTCCTGCGCCAGGGTAAGGTCGACTTCTCTGCCACCGCGGTTGGCGGATCGGTCGCCGCGCAGGAAGGCACTTTCGACTTTGCCAGCAAAGACTGGGGGCCGCAGGCGGTGCGCCTCGTGCTGGCTGACAATGACGAGCCCATCGACTACGCCATCGCCGTCGCCGGCGATCTCGGGGTCAAGACCTACGCGGATCTAAAGGGAAAGCGCGTCGCGTGGTACACCGACTTCCCCATCGTCAATGTGAACACCGAGGCCTATCTCGCCTACGCCGGCCTCACCTGGGACGATGTCGAGCGCGTGGACGTCCATGGCTTCTTCAGCAGTGGCATGAAGGCTCTTGCGGAGGGCAAGCTCGATGCTGCCTTTGATGCCACCATCGACCCGGCCGCCTACGATGCGGCCGCCGGGTCGCGCGGGCTCTTATGGCCGGAAATCGACGTGAAGAATGTGGCAGGACTGAAGCGCATGAAAGCGGTTGCCCCGTATTTCGTGCCTTTCACGGTCACCAATGGCGCCGGCATCGATCCGAAGGTTGGCGAGCGCAGCGCCCATTACGCCTACCCCATCCTCGTCGCGATGGCGGACACCGACGAGAAACTCGTCCACAACATGACGAAAGCGTTGGTGGAACTTTTCCCGCAATATGCGCACAAGGCGTTCGGCATCGACGGTTGGAAGCTCAACCTGCAGGACCTCGAGTGGTTCGTCCCCTATCACGCGGGCGCGGTTGCCTATTTCAAGGAGATCGGCGTGTGGTCCGGTGATGCGGAAGCCCACAACGAGCGCCTGATCGCGCGTCAGAAGGCACTGGCCGCGGCGTGGGCTGCACTCAAGGCGGAGAACCCGGCCGACTGGGACAGCGCCTGGGCCGAGCGCCGTCACCAGGTGCTGAAGGACGGCGGTTTCCAGATCGTATTCCAGTAGGCGGCGAGGCCCGTGCAGATTGGCGCAGCTACATCACCGCGCCGATCTGCCAGGGCACGAATTCGTTGTCGCCGTAGCCGAACTCCTCCGACTTGGACTTCTCGCCCGAGGCGACCGCGATGATCTTGTCGAGGATCTCGCGGCCCTTCGCCTCGATGGTGACGCCATCGAGAATGTCGCCGCAGTTGATGTCCATATCCTCGGTCTGGCGGATGTAGGTGTCGGAATTGGTGGCGAGCTTGATCGAAGGTGCCGGCTTGAAGCCGAAGGCGGAGCCGCGGCCGGTGGTGAAGGCGATGACCGTGCAGCCGGAGGCGACCTGACCGGTGACGCCGACCGGGTCGTAGCCCGGCGAATCCATGAACACGAAGCCGCGCGTGTTGATCGGCTCGGCGTAGTGGAACACGCCGCGCATCGTCGTGGTGCCGCCCTTGGCTGCCGCGCCCAGTGATTTCTCCAGTATGGTGGTGAGGCCGCCCGCCTTGTTGCCGGGCGAAGGGTTGTTGTTCATCTCGCCCTTGTTGCGGGCGGTGTAATCCTCCCACCACTTGATGATGCCGACGAGTTTCTCGCCGATCTCCTTGGTGGCGGCGCGACGGGTGAGCAGATGCTCGGCGCCGTAGATCTCCGGTGTTTCGCAAAGCACAGCGGTGCCGCCCTGTTCGACCAGCAGGTCGGCGGCGTAGCCGAGGGCCGGGTTGGCGGTGATGCCGGAGTAGCCGTCCGAACCGCCGCATTGCAGCGCCAGCATCAGTTCCGACACCGGCACCGTCTCGCGTTCCACGGCGTTGGCGTCGGCGAGCATCTCCTTGATCATCTCGACGCCGCGCTCGACGGTCTTGCGCGTTCCGCCCGTCGCCTGGATCGTCATGGTGCGGAACATCTCGTTCTCTTTCAGGTCGTAATCCTCGACCAGATCGGGAATCTGCATCACCTCGCAGCCGAGGCCGACCATCAGCGCGCCGACCAGGTTGGGGTGCTTGGCATAGCCCCATTCGGTACGCTGCATCACCTCGAAGCCTTCCGAGCCGCGACCCGCCATGCCGCAGCCGGATCCCATGACGAAGGGCACGACGCCGTCGATGTTGGGATAGTCGTCGAGCATGCCGGTGCGGTTGAAGGCGTCGGCGATGAAACGCGCCACCGAGGCGGAGCAGTTCACGCTGGTCAGGATGCCGATGTAGTTGCGGGTGCCGACCTTGCCGTTCTTGCGGCGATAGCCCTGGAAGGTGCGCCGCTGTTCGAGCGGCAGCACATGCTCCGGGGTGGCGGCCTCGGCGAAGTGGTAGTCGCGGGCGAAGTCGTGGACCCCGCAATTGTGTTCATGGATGAATTCGCCCGGCCTGATCGGCGCAGTGGCGAAGCCGATGATCTGGCCGAACTTGAGGATGGGTTCGCCTTCGGCGATCGCCCTGGTCGCCATCTTGTGGCCCTTGGGCACGCGCGAAACCGCGACGATCCCCTCGGCAGTCGCGCCGGGCAGGATCGGATCGACGGCAACGATCACGTTGTCGGCGGCGTTCAGCCTGAGAACACGCGGCGTCTTGGCGCGTTCCGACAGGGCGGGCATGGGCACGACAGTGGCATCGGCGGGAGCGGTCATTCTCGGACTCTGTTTCTCGGAGTTGGGGGTCGGATCATAGTCTTCGACGGTGGCGGCGCAATCGATGACCGTTCGGCCTGACATATGCCAGTCAGGCCGCGGCGTCCTGGATTTCCGCACGGGTCGGGAAGCTCGGCTGGGCGCCTTCGCGGGTTACCGTGAGCGAGCCGGCGACCGCCGCGCGCGCCATCGCCGTCCTCAGGCTGGCGCCTTCGTCGAGATAAGCGGCGAGCACGCCGCAGAACGTGTCGCCGGCGCCAGTGGTATCGACCGGCGTGACCTTCAGCGCGGGCACGCGCACCAAACCGTCGCGGCCGGCGGCAATCGCGCCATCCGGCCCGAGCGTCGCGATCACGGTGCGGTCGAGCTTTCCCGCCAGCGCGGTGACGGTCTCCTCGGGGCCGGTGCCGGAGACGCCGAGGTGGCGGGCGAGGTCGGCGGCCTCATGCTCGTTGACGATCAGAATATCGAAACAGTGCGTATCCTCCGGCGGCAGCGGCGTATAGGGCGCGACCGACAGGATGACGCGCGCGCCGAGCCTCGCGCGCCAGGCGCGCCGCGCTGAGGCTTTCGGCAAACGGCACCTCCATCTGGAGGAGCAGCGTGTCGCCTGCCGAAAGGGCGTTCGATGGAATCGACAGGGCTGCCGCGCGGGCGTTGGCGCCGGGCGCCACCACGATGGCGTTCTCGCCGGCCTCGTCGACGGTGATGATGGCCAGGCCCGTGGTGCCGGCGAGCCGCGCGACATGGGTCAGGTCCACGCCGCCTTCTTCCAGCTCGGTCAGCGCGACCCGCGAGAGGAAATCGTCGCCGATGGCGCCAACCAGCCGGACGTCGGCGCCGGCACGGGCCGCGGCGAGCGCCTGGTTGGCGCCCTTGCCGCCGGGAATCAGGCGATAGTCGGAGCCGTGCACCGTCTCGCCGGGGCCCGGCGTGCGCGCCACGCGGGTGACCAGATCGACGTTGATCGAGCCGAAGACGGTGATCATGGGCGCGCAGCCGTCATCCGCCCGCCGGCGCTCTATCGCTCGGTGAACGGCACGCCGCCCTTGGCCTTGTCGGTCTTCGGCAATTCCATGATCTGCACGGTCACCACTTCCGGCTTGACGCCGAAGCTCTTCACCATGGCGTCAGTGAGGCCCTTCATCAGGTCCTTCTTCTGTTCCGGGGTGCGCCCTTCGGCGCAGAAAACATGGATTTCAGGCATTCTGTTTCCTCGAAAGGGGGTTAAGCGGCGTTACTCTGCCCCACGGGCGGCTCCCGCCGCAATTGGAAAGGTCGGGGAGTTGGGCCAGCCACCGGAGGTCAGACATCTCCTCGAGTGGAGTCCAGACTGATTAGGAAACGACGAAATACAAACTCATCGCGCTGGACAAAAAAGAAAGCCTCGTCCTTGTGCGTCGGTGCCACGACGGGAATCCCATCAACGAGGTCTACGGCCCATTTGGAATAATAGGCGCTGACAACAGCGTCATTTCGATCGCCCGAATCTGGATTGCGTTTCACGTACCAGATCGGGTCCCACCAGCAGTATGCGAAACCCTTGGTGCGGCCCTCACGAAAGTCGACGCTTGCGCCAACGCGAGGGCCATTGTTCGCCACGCTCCATGCTGTCGAAAACAAGTCAGATGATGTTGGCACGCGAACCCACGCGCCGGCATTTGGGTAGACCGATGCCGGAAAGACCGTCTTTCTCGGGATCAGTCCGTTGCCGCTGTGGGTTGGGGCACCGTAGCTAGGCGCATCGGGTTCTAGGCCGAGAGTCAAATACAGCTTCAGGTGCGGAGCGGCATTCTCAGCGTCAGTTTCCATCATCTGCGTCATCGGCGAAGCGCCGTAGATTTCGTTGACTTCCGTCTGGGTCTTCGGCCTCCAATACTCTGGATGGTCGGCGGGCCAGTATCGTTGGGCAGCCACGCGCTGTTCGCCAACAAGCCGAAAGCGGGCGTAGCCGTAGCAGTTCTGGCCGAACATGACTGGGGGCGCCTGAAGATTGCGCATTTCCAGTTCGGGCGGACTATCGGAGAAGTACATCGCCGGCGTGACGATGTTCTGCTGGCTGGCGCGGAACTCGTCGAACTCGGCGCGGGTCGCTTTCTCGATCGTCGCGCCGCCGTAGGTCAGCACCGAAAGCGGGTTGTGATAAGCGTCCTCGGTCACATACGCGGTGCCGAAACCCATCGTATTGGCGTCGTCATAGACGACCAGGATCGGGATGAAGTCAGGCGGTACGCGGCCATCGGCCGTGGTTTGGCCGGGGCAGGCATTGGGCGGACGCACCACCAGCCCGGCGCCGTCGCTCATGCGCTTGCCGAAGAGGGTCGGGATGAGTCCGGCCTCGTAGGTGCGGCCGTTGTCCTTGTAGGTCGTCCAGCGGACATTGCAGCCGACGACGATGTCGAAGTCCTGCTGCTCGCCCTTGTAGGCAACATTCACCTTCAGGCGGAAATAGGTGCCCCGGTCCGTCACGATGGACTTGGTGAAGCTCCAGCGGCCGAGCAGCATCTGGCCGGCGCCGGTCTGCGACAGGCCGACGAGGAGAGCGAGGGCTCCAACGGCGGCGATGAGGAGGAGGAGGGCGGGGCGGTTCACCTGGGGGGGGTGTCCTCGAACGGTTGTTCCAAGGCCACCAAATCAAACACCGGTTGAGGAAAGCCTAATTCGAGTTCGCATCCGCACACGCTCTTTTCGCAGGTGCACAATCCGGCTAAACATAAGTTTCCGGCCAGTTCTCGCGAAAGGGGCTTGCGTGCCGATCAGGAAAATCCTCGTCGCCAACCGATCCGAGATCGCCATCCGCGTCTTCCGGGCCGCCAATGAGCTCGGCCGGGGCACGGTCGCGGTGTTCGCCGAGGAGGACAAGCTCGCCCTCCATCGCTTCAAGGCCGACGAGGCCTACCAGATCGGCAAGATGCCGGACGGCAAGACGCTGGGGCCGATCGCGGCCTATCTGTCGATCCCCGAGATCATCCGCGTGGCGAAGGAGTCCGGCGCGGACGCCATCCATCCGGGCTACGGCCTGCTGTCGGAAAGCCCGGAATTCGCCGATGCGTGCGCGGCGGCCGGCATCACCTTCATCGGCCCGTCGCCGGACACCATGCGCAAGCTCGGCGACAAGGTGTCGGCGCGCAATCTCGCGGTCTCGGTCGGCGTGCCGGTCATGCCGGCGAGCGAGCCGCTGCCCGACGACATGGCGACGGTCAAGAAGATGGCGGCCGAGATCGGCTACCCGGTGATGCTGAAGGCGTCATGGGGCGGCGGCGGACGCGGCATGCGCGTCATTCCCGACGCGGCGACGCTGGAGCGCGATTTCGTGGCCGCGAAACGCGAGGCCAAGGCCGCCTTCGGCAAGGACGAGGTCTATCTCGAAAAACTGGTCCAGCGCGCCCGCCACGTCGAGGTGCAGATCCTCGCGGACTCGCATGGGTCGATCGTCCATCTTTTCGAGCGCGACTGCACCGTGCAGCGCCGCCACCAGAAAGTGGTCGAGCGCGCGCCGGCGCCGTACCTCAACGATGCGAAGCGGCAGGAGCTTTGCGGCTATGCCGTCGCGATCGCCCACGCCGCGAATTACCGGGGTGCCGGCACCGTCGAGTTCCTGATGGATGCCGATACCGGCGCCATCTACTTCATCGAGGTCAATCCGCGCATCCAGGTCGAGCACACCGTCACCGAGGAAGTGACCGGCATCGACATCGTTAAGGCGCAGATCCGCATCGCCGAGGGCGCCGCCATCGGCGAGAAGGATTCGGGCGTTCCCCGGCAGGGCGAGATCCGCCTCAACGGCCACGCCCTCCAGTGCCGCATCACCACCGAGGACCCGGAGCACAACTTCATTCCGGACTATGGCCGTATCACGGCCTATCGCGGCGCGACCGGCTTCGGCATCCGCCTCGATGGCGGCACGGCCTATTCCGGCGCGGTGATCACGCGCTTCTACGATCCGCTGCTGGAGAAGATCACCGCGTGGGCCCCGGATCCGCAGGAGGCGGTGGCGCGCATGAACCGGGCGCTCCGCGAATTCCGCATTCGCGGCGTTGCCACCAATCTCACCTTCCTCGAGAACATCATCGCCCACCCGGCGTTCCGCAACGCCAGCTACACGACGCGTTTCATCGACGAAACGCCGGAGCTGTTCGAATCGGTCAAGCGGCAGGACCGCGCGACCAAGCTCCTCACCTACATCGCCGACGTCACCGTCAACGGCCATCCCGACACCCGCGGCCGGCCGCGCCCCGCGAAGGAGACGCTGGTCGTGCCGGCGCCGTCCTTCGGCGTCGAGCCGGTGCCCGGCACCAAGCAGCGTCTCGATGCCGACGGTCCCGAGGCGTTCGCCAAATGGATGCGCGCGGAGAAGCGTGCGCTGGTCACCGACACCACCATGCGCGACGCCCACCAGTCGCTGCTCGCCACGCGCATGCGCAGCCACGACCTGACGGTCATCGCGCCGGCCTATGCGCAGGCGTTGCCGCAGTTGCTGTCGCTGGAATGCTGGGGCGGGGCCACCTTCGACGTCGCCATGCGGTTCCTCGCCGAGGATCCGTGGGAGCGACTCGCCGAGATCCGCGAGAAGGCGCCCAACATCCTGTTGCAGATGCTGCTACGCGGCTCCAACGCGGTCGGCTACACCAACTACCCAGACAACGTCGTGAAGTTCTTCGTCGCCCAGGCCGCCGATGCCGGCGTCGATCTTTTCCGCGTCTTCGATTGCCTCAACTGGGTCGAGAACATGCGCGTCTCGATGGAGGCGGTGCGCGCGGCCGGCAAGCTCTGCGAAGGCGCCATGTGCTACACCGGCGACATCCTCGATCCGGATCGCGCCAAATACAGCCTCAAATATTACGTCGGCCTGGCGCGCGACCTGGAGAAGGCCGGCGCGCACATCATCGGCGTCAAGGACATGGGCGGCCTGCTCAAGCCGGCGGCGGCGAAGAAGCTCATCGCGACGCTGCGCGAGGAGACTGACCTGCCGATCCACTTCCATACGCACGATACGTCGGGCATCTCGTCTGCCTCGGTGCTCGCCGCGGTCGAAGCCGGTGTCGATGCCTTCGATGCCGCGATCAATTCCATGTCGGGCCTCACCTCGCAGCCCTGTCTCGGCTCGCTGGTCGAAGCACTTGCCGATACGGACCGCGCCACCGGGCTCGACCCGGTCGCGATCCGCCAGATTTCGTTCTATTTCGAGGCCGTGCGGGCGCAGTATTCCGCCTTCGAGTCTGACCTCCGCTTCGGCGCCTCCGAGGTCTATCTGCACGAAATGCCCGGCGGCCAGTTCACCAACCTCAAGGAACAGGCGCGTTCGCTCGGTCTCGAGGCGCGCTGGCACGAGGTCGCGCGCGCCTATGCCGACGTCAACATGCTGTTCGGCGACATCGTCAAGGTGACGCCGTCGTCCAAGGTGGTTGGCGATCTCGCCCTGATGATGGTCGCCGGCGATCTGACGCCGGCCGACATCGTCGATCCGAAGCGTGACATCGCCTTCCCGGATTCGGTCGTGCAGATGATGCGCGGCGATCTCGGTCAGCCGCCGGGCGGCTGGCCGAAGGACCTGCAGAAGAAGGTGCTGAAGGGCCAGACGCCGATCACGGCGCGGCCCGGCTCGCTTCTTCCTGCCGCCGATCTCGACGCCGAGCGTAAGGCGGCGGAAGAGAAGGCGGGCACGGCGATCGATGATCACGCACTCGCTTCCTACGTCATGTACCCCAAGGTCTTCGCCGATTTCGCCAAGGCGGCGGATACCTACGGCCCGGTCAGCGTGTTGCCGACGCCGGTCTTCTTCTACGGCCTGCCGGCTGGCGAGGAAGTGCCGGTTGAACTCGAGAAGGGCAAGACGCTGATCGTCCGCACCCAGGCGATCGGCGACACCGACGAGGAAGGCAACGTCCGCGTCTTCTTCGAACTGAACGGCCAGCCGCGCATGGCCAAGGTGCCGGATCGTGCGCATGGCGCCGGCGGCAAGGCGGCGCGGCGCAAGGCTGAGGAGGGCAACGCGCTCCATGTCGCCGCGCCGATGCCAGGCGTCGTTTCGACGCTTGCCGTCCATTCCGGTCAGGCGGTCAAGGCCGGCGACGTGCTGCTCTCCATCGAAGCGATGAAGATGGAGACGGCGCTGCATGCCGAACGCGACGGCACCATCGCCGAGGTGCTTGTCGCCGCCGGCGCGCAGATCGACGCCAAGGATCTTCTGGTTGTGTTCGGGGGGTAGGCGCCGCCTGCCCAACAAACGCGCTGGCTTGTGACAATGCGCAGGAGTAGCTGTCGCTACCCCGAGAGCGGCGGCACGCGTTCTCTCGGGCCTCGTCTCATCGGTGCCGAAAGGTAGGGGTGCGAATATGGCGAAGTCTAGTAAAGCAGCAACGATCACCGAGCATGAATTGCAGCAGTGCGAGAAGGCCAACGCGACCGGGTTGACGCCGGTCGTGTTCATCCACGGTTTGTGGCTGTTGCCGTCGAGCTGGGATCGCTGGGTCAAGATGTTCGAGAAAGCTGGGTTCACGGCGCTGACGCCCGGCTGGCCGGACGATCCCGAGACCGTCGAAGAAGCCAACGCCAAACCCGCGGTATTTGCCAACAAGACGATCGGTCAGGTCGCCGATCATTTTGCCAAGGTGATTGGCGGCTTGAAGAAAAAACCCGCCGTCATCGGCCATTCGTTTGGCGGCCTGTTGACGCAGATCGTGGCCGGCCGCGGGCTGGCGAAGGTCTCCGTCGCCATCGATCCGGCGCCGTTCCAGGGCGTCCTGCCGCTGCCGTTCTCGGCGCTCAAGTCGGCGTTTCCGGTGCTCGGCAATCCCGCCAACCGCAAGCGCGCCGTGCCGCTCACCTATGAGCAGTTCCGCTATGGCTTCGCCAATGCGGTCAGCGAGGACGAGGCGCACGAACTTTACGACAAATATGCCGTGCCGGCGGCCGGTGCGCCACTGTTTCAGGCGGCGTTCGCCAACTTGAATCCGTGGAGCGAAGACAAGGTCGACACCAAGAATCCGAAACGCGGGCCGCTGCTCATCGTTTCGGGCGAGAAGGACCACACGGTGCCATGGTCGATCGCCAACGCCTCCTACAAGCAGCAGAAGAAGAATGAGGGCGTCACCGAAATCGTGGAAATGAAGAACCGCGGCCACGCGCTGACCATCGATAGCGGCTGGAAGGAAGTCGCCGAGACAGCGCTCGCCTTCGTCCAGCGGTACGTCTAGCCACTCCCGCGCGCCGGCCGGCGGGGTCCTCATCCCGCTGGCCGCAGCGTCCTCGCGCGGCTTGCGCTCCTCAGGCGGTGCGTCCGACGCCTTCGCCTTCCGCCGATGCCGCCAGCCGGTTCGCGATGCGCCCGACAACGTAGCGTGCATCGCGCCCGGCGCCGTGGATCATCGCCGACGACAGCGCGTACAGGAAATGCTGGCCGGTGAAATAGAGACCGGGGTACTCGGCCACTACGCCACGATCCTGAACCGGCCGTCCGTGCTCCATTTTCAGGGGCAGCCTGATCCAGTCGAGCCCGGCGTCGAAGCCGTTGCACCAGACGATATTGGCGACGTCGAGCGTGCGGCCGCCTTCCAGCACTGGCCTGCCGTCGTGCACGCCGGACATCCGCGGGGCGCGCTCGACACCGAGAGCGGCGAGCTCCTTCGACTTCACCCGGATCAAGGGCCCGCCATGCGAAACCAGCTTCGGCCGCGCCTTGCGGCCAAAGGGTGTGCCGGTCGTCAACACGCGGTGAAAAATGACGCGAAACAGCGGACGGCACAGCACGTGCAGTCCGAGGAAGCTTTCCACGCGGAATGGAACCTCGCCGGTGCTGCGCCCGGAAAGGACGACGGGGTGGCCCGCCGCCGCCACTTCACGCGCGATCTCCGCGCCCGAGTTGCCGGCACCGACGATGAGGACATTGCCGGCATTTAGCTGAAACGGCCCGCGATAATCGCGTGAGTGAATCTGCGTGATATCGGGCGACAGCCCGCTCGCGAAGTCGGGCACCTTCGGGCGCTGATAATTCGACATTGCCACCACGACCTGCTGCGCCCGGAAGCGTTGCCCGCCTGCTTCGATCACGAAGCTGTCGCCATCGCGCGTCAGGCTTTCGACGCGGTGGCTGGTGCGCACCGGCAGGTCGAAACGCGCCGCATAGGCTTCGAGGTAGTCGGCCATCTCGTCCTTGGTGGGGAAGGTCGCCGTCGTGGCGGGGTAGGGCATTCCGTCGAGCCCATCAAACGGGGCGGGCGTGAACAGGCGAAGCGAATCCCATCGCTTCCGCCAGACGTCGCCGACGCGCGCGTGCGCGTCGAGGATCACGAAGGGAATGCCGTGGCGTCTGAGGTGGTAGCCGACGGACAGGCCGGATTGGCCGGCGCCGATCACGATGACGGGAAATGATTCCGCACCGCTGGTGACGGTTTTCAGTGACCGCCTGTCGGCATGCTTGGCGAAGGCTGTGCCTTCCTCCAGATGACCCTTGGCGGCTTCGCGCAATGCACTGATGGATTGGGCGTTCATGACGGCTTCTCCGTTTGGATTGCCGTGCAAAGTAGGCAGCGACCCCCGGCCGCGCTTCGGGCGAACCACCCAGGAACGGCCGAAGTCGGCCGTGGGTAATCCTACCCATCGCCCGACGGGGAGCGTTCAGATCAGACCGTGCTTGATGGCGTGCGCGGTTGCGGCGGCGCGGGAGGGAACGTCGAGCTTGACGAAGATGTTGCTGACGTGCCGGTCCACCGTTTTCTCGCTGAGAGCGAGCTCCCGTGCGATGGCCTTGTTGGTGCCGCCCGCGGCGACAAGACGAAGAACCTGAAGTTCGCGCTGGCTCAGATTGTGCGCGGGGGCGCGCTTGCCGGCGACCGCCAGCGTGTCGAGCCGGGTGAGATCGGGCCTCGCCCCGAGTTCAGCGAAGACGCTTCGTGCCGTTTCGAATTGAAGCGCCGCCCCCTCGGCGTCGCCGAGTTGCCCGCAGGCCGCGCCGATAAGCACGCGAAGCCGCGCCGCCAGATAGGGCGCGCCAAAGTGGTTCCAGACCTCGAAAGAGCTGCGTAGCGGCTTGATGGCGCTGGCAGCGTCGCCACGGGCGAGAACCAGCGCGCCCCGTGCGTGTGCGCCGATGGCATCGAGGATTTCGCTGCCGAGGGTGGCTGCGATCGCCTCCAGTTCGCGGCAGCCGGCCTCCGCATCTTCCAGTGCGCCGACACCGATCATGATTTCGACGGAGGCGGGCAGGAGTCGAGCGCGCTCAAGCCGCTCGACGGCCGCGTCGACCACCCGGCGGATGGCAGCGGCGGCCGCGTCGCCGCGACCCTGTGACAACCGCAGCAGGGCGAAACCCGGCTGCGGCTCCCGCCCGAGGCGGGCGACGTCGCGATAGGCCGCCTCGGCCTCGTCGAACGCGCCGCGCAGGCGATAGACCTCCGCCTCCTGGTATCGGGCGGGCGCAATCGCATCGGGTTCGATGGCCTGGGAAAGGTGTTGCGACGCTCGCCGCGCTTCGGCCACCGCGTCGTCCCAATCGCCGCTGATCTGCATAAGTTCGGCGCGGTGGACGTGACAGCTCCCGGCAAAGGTGACCAGTTCCGGCTGCTCCGCGCACCAAGCGGTCAGTGCCGCGGTCCACTCGCGCGAACGCTCCAGCGCATAGACCGACTGGCAACAGTCGATCACGTTGCAATAGACGAGGCCGGTGACAATCGGCGTGACGTCCCCCGGCGCGGCCGACAGCATCGCCCGGTCGAGAAGCGCCAACCCATCGGCGATCTCGCCCCTGTGCACCATGGCGCGGCCCTTGATGTTCTGCGCCAGGGCGATGATGTCCGGTTCGTTGAACCGCGCACCGATAGTGATCGCCTTGTCGGCTGCCGCAACCGCCGCGTCGTCCTGGCCCGCGCGCAAATGACCGTAGGCAACCGGCAGCAACAACTGTCCACGCTCGGAACAGTCCCGATCGCCGACGATCGCTTCCGCGCGCGCCAGCCATGCCCCGCCCTGGGCCATTTCGCCAAGCGTGAGAAAGCGCATTCCCTGCCAGAATGCGCTACGCGCCGCGCGCAGGTCGCGGCCAGCGTCGATGCACAGGCGGTAGAGTCGTTCCTGGGCTGCCAGGCATTCGGCGTCCCGTCCGGTCAGCGCGGCCGCCCAGGCGAACATCTCCAGGTCGTCAGCGCCAAGGGGCGACGATGCGTCGGCCTGAGCAAGCAACTCATAGGCCTCGCCCCACGCGCGCCGCTCATAGGCGCTGCGGCCGGCGGCCAGGTCGTTTGTTGCGGCGCGGTCCTCGCCGGACCGGTGATGTCGCCCGGGCTTCTTCATGGCTTCGGCTCTCTGGCACGAATTTGTGGCGAAACCGGCCGGCCCTCAAGGGGCGGGCGCAAGTAGTGCCTCAAGCTTGTCGATACAGCCATTCCAGCCTTGCAGGTGCATGTCGCGCACTGCTTCGACCGCGAAGCGTTCGTGGGTGAGCACCAGTTCGGTGCCCTCGGCGTGGGGCAGGAACATCACGCGCACCAGCGTCGGGTCGCCGGGCACGATGCTGACGCTCCATGTGTAAACCAGTTCTTCCGGTGCGCGCACACGCTCGAAGATCCCTTCGATCCAGGTGATCGAGCCGTTCTCCTCAAGATTCGCAATGCGGTAGGCGCCACCCTCGCGGAGGTCGACATGGGCTTCCGGGCAAGTGACGGGGCCGGGGCCCCACCACAGCTTCAGCGCTTCCGGATCGGTCCAGGCCGCGAACACGTCCTCGCGCGGGGCGCGGATCACGCGGGTCAGCGTCAACGCGGTCGGTTGCATGATCAGCCCTTCCTCTTCTCGACGAAGGCGGCGATCCGATCCAATTGGCCGCTCCAGTACTTCCGGTAGCCGCGGATCCATTCGTCGGCGTCGGCCATCGGGCCGGCATCGAGCACGCAGGACTGCACGCTGCCGTCGCGCTCGCGACGGATGAGCCCGGCGCGCTCCAGCACGAACAGGTGCTTGGAGATGGCGTTGAGCGACATTCCATGAGGCTCGGCAAGTTCGGTCACCCGGGCCGGGCCCTCGGCGAGGCTCGCCATCAGCGCCCGCCGCGTGCGGTTGGCAAGCGCATGGAAGATGTCGTCGAGCCGGTCGTCTTCGGTTGCGGTCTTCATCAAATGTCTCAATCATCAACCATATGGTTGACAACTCGTCGGGTCGGCCATATCACTCTGTCAACCAGTCGGTTGACAGAACTAGAGCCCCCCGATCGCCAAGTCAAACAGGAGCAAATCCATGTCCATCCATCAGGAAGTGACCATCGAGGCCACGCCGGCCGCCGTCTATGGCGTACTGACGTCGTCCGAGGATTTCACCAAAATGACCGGCGGGCGCGCCGCCAAGATCTCCAAAGATGCCGGTGGTGCCGTCAGCCTGTTCGGCGGCGATATTGCGGCGCGCAACATCGAACTGGTTCCGGGCAAGCGCGTCGTGCAGGCGTGGCGGTCGCAGTCGTGGCCGGAAGGGGTCTATTCGCTGGTCACGTTCGCGCTGGCGGCCGCCGGCAAAGGCACGAAGATCACGTTTACTCAGGCCGGCCATCCGGCGGAAGCGCAGCAGATGCTCGAGGGCGGCTGGCAGCAGATGTATTGGGGGCCGATGAAGGCGATGCTCGGCGGGACGTAGGCGCGGCTAGCCGGCGACGCTCACGCGGACGTGGTTGCCCGCCGGGTCGATCGTCTCGACGGCAATATGCACCGGGCCAAGCCGGGTGGTGAGGCTCATTCCGGCAGTCGAGCCCGTTGCCGGATCTAGTGGCAGTAGAGACCCTTGCTCGGGCCGGCCGTGCGCCGCTTGATGATGTCGAGGTGGAAATGGTCGGTGTGGAAGGAATCGGAGCCCGGCCCGAGCACCGTAGTGAACGGCCCGCAAGCTGAAGTACGCAACGCTTTCAGAAACTCCGCTTTCGCCCCGCCGCCGTTCCAGCCGGGGCCGACCTCGATCCATTCGCCGTCTACCTTGAACCCAGAGATATCGATGGCGTTGCCGCGGGCGTGCTCGCTGAGCTTGGCGTCGGCAAGCCCGTCGCGGTTGCGGCAGGCGTAGGAGGCCGCGATCCGATAGCCGGTCACCGGCTTGCCGAGCGTCTTCATGGCGAGCGGCTGCACGGTATCGTGCGACCAGCGCGCCAGCGTCTCGGCGAGGTCGCAACCGATGATCGCCTTGTCGGTGAAGTCGATGGCGCCGCCGTCGAGGCCGGCGACGGCCACCGGTGCGGGAATGCCGCAGGCGCCTTCCGTAACCGGGGCAAGCGGCGTTGCCTCGACGCCAAGCTGGGCGATCATCGCACCGCAGGTCGAGCGAGCGGCCGGCGGGGGCAGCACCACGGGCGGCGCTTGCGGGGGAACCGACATTGCCGGCGCCTCGATCGCAGCGACGGATTGCCCGGCCGGGCGAGGGTGCGGAAGCGGAGGTGAAGGAGGGCCCGCCGGAATTGTCGTCGCCGGCGCGGCGGCCGATGACAGCATCGGCGGCGGGGCGGGGCGCGGTTGTGGTTCGGGTGCGAGCGGCCGAGCCTCGATTGTGGGCGCTGCCGGCGCATAGCCAAGCGCCGGGCCGGTCGCGTCGCCGGGCCTCAGCCGCGGCATCGGCACCGACAGGAGGTCAACGGTCTCCGCCTTCTTCGGCGTCTTTGCCTGCGGCCTCGACCGGAAGGCGTCAGTGACCGCGCGCGCCGGCGGTTCGATCAGTTGCTGCAGGAAATCGAGCGGCGTCTCCTGCGCAATGGCTGCGCCCGCTGGCACGAGCAGGCCGGCGCACACCGCAAGAATCGCCCGCACTGACGTCATGCTACCGCCTGTCCGAAGAAAGCCGCCCGAGCGCCGCCCGATGAAAAGCAAGCGCCCTTTCGTCGAAGCAGCAGAATATGACCTTTTTGAGTGTTCCCGCATCGTCTTCGACAACGACTGTGTCGACCGCAAGTTCCGCCGCACGTTCGGCGGGAAATCCATAAACGCCCGTGGAGATTGACGGGAAAGCGATCGAAGCGAGCCCGTGCTCCTTCGCGAGCTCGAGCGACCGACCGTAGCACGAGGCGAGCAGCGCGTCTTCATCCGCCCCGCCGCCCCGCCAAACTGGCCCGACCGCATGGATCACATACTTCGCCGGCAGGCGATAGCCGCGGGTGATTTTGGCGTCGCCCGTTTCACATCCGCCGAGCGTCCGGCATTCGGCGAGCAGTTCCGGTCCGGCGGCGCGGTGGATGGCGCCATCGACACCGCCGCCGCCGAGTAGCGAGGTGTTGGCGGCGTTGACGATCGCGTCCACGGCAAGCGTCGTGATGTCGGCGCGGATGGCTTCCAGCTTTACCCCGGAGGCGCTCACGGCGCGGCGTCGTGGCGCTGCCACGTTTCCCCGGTTTCGGTCATAGTCGCCCCGCCCGGCGCGTGTCGGGCGAGGGGCGGCGGGAGCAAGGCCATGGCGGAAAGCATCGGCGACAATCTGATCCGGCGGATGGCCGAGAACAAGGTCGGGCACGTCTTCGGCGTTGTCGGCGATCATGTGCTCACCTTCTTCAAGCAGATGGAAGACAGCCCGATCAAGGTGGTCAGTCCCTGCGACGAGCAGGGCGCCGGCTTCGCGTGCCTCGGGCAAGGCCTGAACGGAGGCCGGTCTTTTCGCCGCGGGCCCGGGTCCATTTTGGCGTCGCCGGTGGCTTCCTGAGGACCCGCAAAAGTCTTAAACCTGCTTTGCCGGACGCTTCCCGGGGCGCTTTCAGGAGGAATCTTTCACATGCGACTTTCCAATGGATTTCGTGCGGCTCTCGTCGCACTCATCGCCATGGTCGGTGCGAGCTTCGCGTCCACCGCCTGGGCCGATAGCGGCAGCATCCGCATCACCTTCGTCAAAGGCGGGTTCTTCGTCGGCGCGTCGGCCGGCAGCGGCACGCTGACCTTTCACGGCAAGACTTATCCGCTGGATATCGGCGGCGTCAGCGCCGGCCTCGTCTTCGGCGTCGCCAAGGCGACGTTCTCCGGCCGCGTGAGCCGCATCAGCCGTCCGTCCGACGTCGCGGGCGTCTATGGCGCAGCCGGTGCCGGCGCCGCGGGCGTCAAGGGCGCTGGAGCGATCGTGTTGACCAACGGCAAGGGCGCAGTGCTGGAACTGCAGGGCGGCCAGACCGGCGTGATGGTCAACGTGGATCTCAGCGGCATGGCGATCTCGCTGAAATAGATACGGCGCGTCCGTGTGGCGGGCGGCGGCAAACGGGTCTTCTGCCGCCGCCACCGGGAGCCGACGAGGGGAACGCATGGCGACATCGAAATGGGCGCCGATGAAGACCGCTCCGCGCGACGGCAGCCTGGTGCTGGCGCGGGTGCGCGCCAGCGAGCAGGGTCCGGCGGAAATCGATGCCGTGCGATGGTCGGTGTCGGCGCGCTCGGGCGAGGAGGGATGGGTCGCCAACGATTCCGATCCGTTCGCGCGCGTCGCCTATGGCGAAGGCGAGCTTTCCGGCTGGTCGCCGCTTCCCACCCAGCTTCCGCGCCTGCGCTCCGAGCGCATTGCCGCCGGCGATCCGCCGTCTGTATCAGACATGCCGGATGAGGCCGACGGCGGCGGGATTTGAGGGGCAGTCGCAATCGTCGGGCGTGATGTTGCCGATGCCGCGCTCCTCGACCTGCCCGTTAGGCCCTCTTGCACCGGTGAACCGCTTCACAGACGCGGCCCCCCATTTCGCTTAAGCCGCTGCATAGATGCTCCGGCCTTGGCCGGACGCGCACCATTTACCGCGCAGAGAGCAAACTCATGCGTGCCGTTTCCAAAGATTTCGCCCGAGCGGCGCTCGTCTATGTGATTGCCATCGGACTAGCCGTCCTGATTGCAGCCTTCGCCGGCCGGATCGGCGAGGTCGCGGCGTTGGTGACGATGCTGACGCCGGCCGTCGCCGTCGTCATTGTAATGCTGACGGCCGGCGAGGCACGATCGCGTCCTGCCTGGCGCGGGCTCGGCCTCGTGCGCCTGGGGCTCCGCGGCTGGCCGCTCGCGATCCTGGTTCCGACGCTGCTTCTTCTGGCCAGCTATGCCGTCATCTGGGCGCTCGGCCTCGGCGCGCTGATGCCGCCCGCGTTCGCGTACGGCCTGCCGGCAACCCTTGTCCGCGCGGCTATCGGTTTTGCCATCGGCATGGTGCTGGCGATGGGTGAGGAGGTCGGCTGGCGCGGCTACATGCTGCCGCACCTTGCCGCCATCGGCCCGCTCCGCGCCATGCTGCTGGTTGGGTTCTTGCACGGCACGTGGCACCTGCCGCTGATCCTGATGACGCCCTACTACCACTCCGACGGCAATCTGCTCGTCGTGGTGCCGCTCTTCCTGGTGACGCTGACGCTGGCTGGCGTCTTCTACGGCTGGCTGCGGCTGACCACGGGCAGCGTCTGGCCGGTGGTGATCGCCCACGCCGTTTTCAACGACGTCCTTAATGCGCTGGACGGCGTGACCGTCGCCAAAGTGCCGGGCGCGTTGGAATATGTTGGCGGTGAGAGCGGCGTTTTGGTCATCGCAGGGCTTGTGGCCATCGCGGTCTTTGTCGCGCGGCGCATCCGCACCGGCGAGGCGGTCGGGAAGGGTGGGCTGCTCGCGCCCTCTGCCACGGGATCGCGGTAACGCGGGGGCATGATCGCGTGAGGCGCGCCCGGATTCCCGCCTGCCTCCTCAGACAAGATCAGAACTTCGATTGGTGCCGGAATGTCGGAG
This sequence comes from uncultured Alphaproteobacteria bacterium, assembly GCA_963781775.1. Classification (GTDB taxonomy): domain Bacteria; phylum Pseudomonadota; class Alphaproteobacteria; order Rhizobiales; family Kaistiaceae; genus CAVSRC01. The sequence goes on from CAWAHE010000013.1 coordinate 133,094, forward strand.
AAGACGGCGGCCGCCAGCCTGGTGCGGAAAAGCGCTGCGCGCTCATCCACGCCCGGCCTCCCATTCGGCACGCTGCTTCTTCGTCGCGATGGCGCGGAAGCGCCGCTCGAGATAGCCGCGCACCAGCGCCGGCGTCGCCCGGTCGAGGCGGGCCAGCACCATGGCGTGATTGCGATAGTGGTCGGTGATGTGGAAGAGCCGCGGATCGCTCTCGATCAGCATATCGCGCTCGTCGATGGAATCGAGATGCACGACGAGCGAGTTCTCCTCCTCGCGTATCCGGGTGAAGAACTTTTTGCCGATCCGCCAGGCGGGGTGCCCGTAGGCGGTGCTCTCGCAGGCGTTGGGGAAGGAGAGGGCGATGCGCGCCACCTCGGCGCGAGTGACGCTCACGCCGCGGTCCAGCCGCCATCCATGGAGAAGTTTGCGCCGGTCATGTTGCGCGCCGCGTCGGAGCACAGGAACACCGCCAGCCCTCCGATCTCCTCGACTGAGACGAACTGCTTGGTCGGCTGGGCGGCGAGCAGCACGTCGCGCTTGACCTGCTCCTCGGTCAGCCCGCGCGCTTTCATCGTGTCCGGGATCTGCTTCTCGACCAGTGGGGTCCACACGTAGCCGGGAGAGATGGCGTTGACGGTGATGCCGTTCTCGGCGGTCTCCAGCGCCACCACCTTGGTCAGGCCGGCGATGCCATGCTTGGCGGCGACGTAGGCCGCCTTGAACGGCGAGGCGACCAGCGCGTGGGCGCTCGCCGTCATGATGATGCGGCCCCAGCCCTTGGCGCGCATCTTCGGCAAAGCGACGCGGATGCAGTGGAAGGCGGAGGACAGGTTGATGGCGATGATCGCATTCCACTTGTCGATGGGGAACTCGTCCACCGGCGCGACGTGCTGGATACCGGCATTGGGGACCAGCACGTCGATGGCGCCGAACTCCTTCTCGGCGTCGGCAACCATGGCGGCGATCTCGTCCGGCTTGGTCATGTCGGCGGCGGAGTAGCGCACCTCGACGCCCATGGAATTGGAGAGCTCGGTGCGGGTCAACTCGATCGCCTTGGCGTCGCCGAAGCCATTGAGCACGATGTTGGCGCCTTCGTGGGCGAGCGCGGTTGCGATCCCGAGGCCGATCCCCGAGGTCGACCCGGTGATGAGTGCGGTTTTTCCCTTGAGCATCGGCCGTTTCCTCGTGTTTATCCGCGTCCGCCCTATATATTGCATCGCAGCATCGGCCGGAACCGCCTGTGGCGTTTCGCGCCGGCAGGCAAGCAATGATAGAACGTCCGCCATATCAGAGGCGAGGAGCGGCGGCGCCGCCCGGGACCGAGATGAACCACGTCAGCCCAGTGCTGGAACATCGCGAGCACGACCACGCGCGGTGCGCGGCGGAGGCGCTTGAGCACGCCGAGGCGATCTGTCAGCGCGAGGGGCTCCGCCTGACCGCCCAGCGCCGCCAAGTGCTTGAAGCGCTTTTGGAAAATCACGTGCCCGCATCCGCCTATGACGTCATCGACCGGCTCGGCGCCGACGGAAAACGGCCGGCGCCGGTGTCCGTGTACAGGGCTCTCAGTTTTCTCGTCGATCATAATTTCGCCCACCGGATCGAGTCGAAAAACGCTTACGTCGCCTGCGATCGCGGCGACGATTGCACGCCGGGCGCGACGCTTTTCCTGATCTGCGACAATTGCGGGGCGGCGGGCGAGGCGCCGTCGGAGGCGCTCGGGCGATTGGTCAACGGGGAGACGGAACGGCGCGGATTCCTGCCAAGATTGCGCGTGCTGGAGGTGCGGGGACTATGTGCACGGTGCCAGAATCATGGCTGAACTGCTGACGGAACCGCTTGCACGCCGCCGAACGGTAGCGGTCATGGTCGGCCGCGTGCAGGTCGGCGGCGACGCGCCGGTGGTCGTCCAGTCGATGACCAACACCGATACCGCCGACATCGATTCGACCGTCGCCCAGGTCGCGGCGCTGGCGCGGGCCGGGTCGGAACTCGTGCGCATCACGGTCGACCGCGCCGAATCGGCGGCGGCGGTGCCGCACATCCGCGACAGGCTCCGCGCGCGCAACATCGACGTGCCGCTGATCGGCGATTTTCACTATATCGGCCACACGCTGCTGACCGAGCATCCGGCCTGCGCCGAGGCGCTCGACAAGTACCGCATCAACCCGGGCAATGTCGGCTTCGGCGAGAAGCGCGATCGCCAGTTCGCGACCATGATCGAGATGGCGCTGAAATACGACAAGCCGGTGAGGATCGGCGTCAACTGGGGCTCGCTCGACCAGGCGCTGCTGACCCGCATGATGGACGACAACGCGTCGTCGCCCGCGCCGGTGTCGGCGGCGGAGGTGACGCGCCGGGCGATCGTCGCCTCGGCGATGCTGTCGGCGGAGGCGGCGGAGACAATCGGCCTCGGCCGCGACAAGATCATCCTGTCGGCCAAGGTCAGCCAGGTGCAGGATCTGGTCGCGGTCTATGCGGCGCTCGCAGAGCGCTCCGACCACGCGCTGCATCTCGGGCTCACCGAAGCCGGCATGGGCTCCAAGGGCATCGTCGCCTCGTCGGCCGCGATGGCGCTGCTGCTGCAACAGGGGATCGGCGACACGATCCGCATCTCGCTGACGCCGGAGCCGAATGGCGACCGCACGCGCGAGGTGACGGTGGCGCAGGAACTCTTGCAGACGATGGGCTTCCGCGCCTTCGTGCCGGTGGTGGCGGCGTGCCCGGGCTGCGGGCGCACGACCTCGACCGTGTTCCAGGAACTCGCCCGCCGCATCGAGGACGATCTCCGCGACGCCATGCCGGTGTGGCGCGAGAAATATCCCGGCGTCGAGGCGCTCAAGGTCGCGGTGATGGGCTGCATCGTCAACGGCCCCGGCGAATCGAAGCACGCCGACATCGGCATCTCGCTGCCCGGCACCGGCGAGCAGCCGGCGGCGCCGGTGTTCATCGACGGCAAGAAGGCGGTGACGCTGCGCGGCGCGACGCTCGCCGACGATTTCCGCGCGCTGGTCAACGACTATGTCGAGAAGCGCTTCGGCCCCCATGCCGCCACGGGCGCACGCGCGCCCGCCGACGCGGCGGAATAGCCATCCATCCGGCACTCCGGCCACGGCCGGACATGCGCGCTGCCGGCAGGCCCGGGAACCAAGCGTGCCCGTGAACGGTTGTCAGCCCGAGGGGGGCTGAACCGGAGCGCCGACGATGCGCGCATCATCTCGTTACGGGGCCGTGATTGGCGGAATTCTGCTGTTTTCGACGGCGGCTCTGGCGCAATCCCCCGACCACCTCACCGACCGCCAAGGGCGGGCCGTCTATGTGCTCGCCGGCGGCGCGGCCTGCGACGCCGACTGCGCGCTGCTGTGGCCGCCGGTGCCGGCACGGGCGTTCCGGGCCGCGGCCGGGGCGGATGCCGGGCTCGTCGGCGCGCTTGCCCTTCCCGACGGAACGCGCGAGGCGACCTATGCCGGCAAGCCGCTCCGCTACTTCGCCGAAGACGTCGCGGCCGGCGATACCAACGGCCATCGCTTCCGCGAGTTCGGCAAGGTCGGATATCTGGTTGCCCTTTCAGGCCGCGAAGTCGGCGGCCGTGTGACCACCGCCGACTACGCAGACGACGATGCGTGCGGCTGCGGCGACGCGCCGGCGACGCTGCAATCGCGCTTCGCGATCGCCTTCGCCGCGCCGGAGCGTCCGGCTCTCAGCAGCCAGGTTATTCGCGCGGCGGCCGAGGATCGGTCGTAGCGCGGGCGCGGTTCCTTCATCGACGGCAAGAAGGCGGTGACGCTCTCGCGGGGCGACGCTCGCCGACGACTTCCGCGCGCTGGTCAACGACTACGTGGCTATTCGGGCGGCGGCCGAGGATCGGTCATAGCGCGTGGGCCGGTAGCCCCTAGGCGCGATTGTGATCGCGCCGAAGCGGTTGGCGCCACTGCGGGGGCCAGGGTGGTTGGAGGGGCGGGGGCTCAGACGCTTACCTCGGTTTCGTGGTGCGACACCTGATCCTTAATACGGGCTTATTGGCTGGCCTTTGATAGGCCAGCAACAAGATCTGCTATCTCAACGAGTTTCTTTCGGGTCTCGGGGTCGAGGGCATCTTTTTTCAATTCGCCCTTCGATACCTTCATCCAAAATCGATACGCAAGCACCGGCTTTGAGACCGTTGGCCCTTTTACGTATTCGGAATTTGAATCACCAATGTCTATCTTTTCGTCGCCCAATAATATTTTTGCGAAATCCTTCTTACTAAAAATGTCCTCAATTCCGCGGCAACCTGGCAGCTTCAGAGCTCTTTTTTTGGTCGCGTCTTCTTCGTCCCCGAACATGTTCTTCTTGATTTTGTTGTACACTGACCGTCCCATTTGGTCGTCGTCCAGAACAATCGCGAAACCGAGCCCCCATCCGAGGAACATGTTTGCTATCGACTCGACGTTCGTTGCTCCCGTTGCTGCAATGAAATGAGCTTCCTCCTTGCGGCCAAGGAGCTTCCAGATTGCCATAAAATAGTACGCGCCACTCATCTCCTCCAAAATGACGTTGTTTTCTTTTCGGATGACCTGCTGCTGGGAAAAGTCAGCGCCCATCGCAACAAGCAGAGGGGAGAGCGTATCCCTTGATGCGGCACCGAGTTGATGAGCAGGGATTACTCGAGTTGGGCTATCGCCCGCTTCACCATCTCGTTGCACGGCAAGGATTTGGTACGCCTTGTCGTACTCGATAAGGTGTGGGCTATGCGTGGAGTACACAATCGGGAGATGTTCGCTCAACTGGTTGATCAAGCGTAGCACGTCCTCTTGCGCTTTGGAGTGTAGATTTGCGCCGGGCTCGTCGAGCAAGAAGACACGACGTTCACGTATCTTTTCAGACGCCTTTAGCTGGACGTAGAACGATATGAACCATCGAACCCCATGGCTTCTTTGCTTGAGGTAAAGTTTGTGGTGCCCGTCGGAAATCCAAAAAACAAGATGCGGCAGGCCGCTCTTTGGCCCTTGACCGTAGTTCTCAATGCTACACTCCAATTGAAGGCGCTCGGTTTTTCCAATCGTTTGCTTCCAAAATTTCAAGAAATCGGTCGTGACCTCTTGATTCGCTCGGCGCAAGACATTTTCGCGCTTGCGCGCGTCGCCGTGAACCAGATCATCGAGGTCGATATTTGCTGCATTTAAGAAATTGGTCGCGGCTTGAGCACCGTCGCCGGTGAGCGTCGAATGTCCTTCTTTCTCGATGATATCGACGCGGTCGGGCAAGAGACCGGATGCTTGATCGAAGAGCGTCACAAGGGGTGCTGCGTCAACGATTGCGGTTGCAATATCCTTGGACGAGAGAATTAGCGGAGCTGGAGGAGGCAAACTCTCTTCCGGGGCTTCGTTCTTCTGCTCTGCGGTTGAATCTGCTTTGGTGGAAGTTTGTCCATCGGTCTCTGGTGAGGGGTCTGGTTTAGAGGCGTCCTCTTCTTGATTCGGGTTGGGCTCGTTTGTTGGTTTCTCTTCTTTTGCACCTTGGTCGGGAATTCGTGAGGTGGCTGCCAGTAACTCTTTGAGATCTTCGCTCTCAATGTCCACAATGCAAGTTAGCTTCGTTTGCTTGCCGCTTGTCGTCTGCTCCCAGCGGAACGCCACATCCAACTTACCGCTCTTGTGCCGAAGGTAGTCGCGAAACGCTTCGAGTTGCTTCTTGTCGAAACCATCTCCAAGGTACTCTTCGACTTCGTCCGTAGATGTCGTTACCCCGACGAGAATCTTCTGGAAGTGGTGCCTCAATCCGGCAATCGTCCTCAGTGATGTTCCTACCGCTGAAGGTTTTGGATAAGGCTTCGAGAATAGAAGTCTTCCCGCTTTCGTTTTGATGACCTGCCACTGAAGTTTCATCCAGCGGCGACTAGAGCCTCGGCCGGTTTTGCGCCTGTCGGCGCGGTGAGCTGTTCGGCATAGGCCTCCGGCGTTTTGTAGCCAAGTGCGGAGTGCGGCCGTGCCGTGTTGTAGTCGGCGACCCATGCGCCGATGAGCTGGCGGGTTTGATCGAGATCGATGAACAGGGTCTCGTTGAGGAGCTCGTCGCGCATCCGGCCGTTGAAGCTCTCGACGAAGCCGTTCTGCATCGGCTTTCCGGGCGCGATGTAGTGCCAATCGACCTGATGATCGACTGCCCAACCCAGGATCGCGTTCGAGGTGAACTCGGTGCCGTTGTCACTGACGACCATTCTTGGCTTGCCGCGGGTCTCGATGAGCATCGTCAGCTCGCGGGCGACCCGTATACCCGAGATCGAGGTGTCGGGGATCGCCGCCAGGCACTCACGGGTTACATCGTCGACGATGTTGAGGATGCGGAAGCGCCGGCCAAGCGCGAACTGGTCATGGACGAAGTCGAGCGACCAGCGCACGTTGACCTTGGCCTCGACCAGGATCGGAGCACGGCTTCCCACCGCCCGCCTCCGGGCTCTGCGCTTGCGGACTGTCAGCCCTTCCTCCCGGTAGAGCCGATAGATGCGATTGACGCCGGACGGCTCGCCCTCCCGCCGCAGCAGGATGAACAGCCGCCGGTAGCCGAACCGCCGGCGCTGATTGGCAAGCTCGCGCAGGCGGGCGCGCAGATCCGTCTCGGGTGGTCGGCGTGAGCGATAGCGGATCATCGTTCGATCGGCGGCAATGAGGGTACAGGCCCGGCGCTCGCTCATCTCCAACGCACCGCAGAGATGAGCGACAGCCTCGCGCTTGGCGGCGGGCCCTACCATTTTTTTGTGAGAAGTTCCTTCAAATAAGAAACTTCCTAAAGTTATTATTTGTCCCAATGAAATGGTAGCTTTGAGCGCAGCACATGGATATGCTCAAATTACGGGAAAACCTCAGGCTGTTGTCGTTCATGTAGAATGTGGCACACAGAACTTGGGTGGCGCCATTCATAACGCAGCAAAAGGAAGAGTACCGGTTCTTATATTTGCAGGGGCTTCTCCTTACACACAAGAAGGTGAATTAATGGGAAGTCGGAACGAATTTATTCACTGGATTCAGGACGTTTTTGACCAGCGCGGCATTATGCGTGGTTATTCTAAATACAATAATGAAATTCGCACGGGAACCAATGTTAAACAACTTGTACACCGTTCGCTGCAATTTGCCAAAAGTGATCCAAAGGGTCCTGTCTATTTAATGGGTGCGCGTGAGGTCATGGAAGAGGAAGTCGAACCGGTTACAATTGATACGTCTTATGGGAACCAATCATGCCAGCTGCTATGCCACCTCAATCGGTTCATGAAGTCGTTGAAGATTTACTGAAGGCCAAGAAGCCACTTGTGGTTACGTCTTACTTAGGTCGTAATACAGAGGCGGTAGATGAATTAGTTAAATTCTGTGAGAGTTTGTCTATCCCGGTCATTGAATCATGTCCAAATTATATGAACTTCCCTTCTGATCACCCATTACATTGCGGGTATCAATGGAATACACCGGGCCAAAATGAATTAATCGCAGATGCGGACCTTATTTTTGTAATGGATAGTGATGTCCCTTGGATTCCAATGAAAAACAAGCCGTCTGATCAAGCGACTATATATTACTTTGATATTGATCCGATTAAAGAAGAAATGCCTTTATGGTATATCCCTTCTAAGAGATTCTTCAAAGTAGATTCACACATTGCCTTACAACAGTTAAACGAGCAATTAAGCAACAATGAAAACGTCGATTCAGAGCTTGTTAGTAAGCGACTACAGATTTATACGGAAGATACATGAAAGTCAAAAGCAATCTCTAGCCTTACTGGAAGGGGCAGGTCCTGACTATATTACACCAGAGTATTTAACAGCGTGTATTCGCGAAATCATGGATGAGGATACGATTGTTCTGAATGAGGGAATCTCCAACTATCCGACGATATCGAATCATCTGAATGTAAACCAAAGTGGTACTCTCTTTGGAAGTGGCGCAGGATCATTAGGGTGGAACGGAGGCGCAGCCTTTGGAATGAAGTTGGCTAAATCAGATAAAACCGTTATTAGTCTTACTGGTGATGGAGCTTATATGTTCAGCATTCCCTCAAGTGTACACTGGATGGCTAATCGTTACGACACACCATTTTTAACGATTATTTACAACAATCACGGTTGGAAATCACCAAAACTATCTACTCTTGGTGTTCACCCTACTGGAATTGCCCAACAAACCAATGAATTCTTCGTTGATTTTACACCGGTTGCGGATCTTTCAAAAATTGCAGAAGCAGCAGGAGGAGCTTTTTCCAAGAGTGTCAAAGATCCAGAACAATTACAGGATGCTTTAAAAGAGTGTCTACAAGCTGTAAAAGAAGGACGTTCAGCCGTTCTTGATGTTCATCTGCCAACTGTAGTCAGTGAAGGTGAACGAAAAGAGGAATCCAATGAAGTAGTCTTACAAGCTATTAAATAAGATACAGTATCTAACATTAATTATAATATTCAGTATATTGATAAAATTTAAAATAGGGGATGAGATAATGTCAACAGTTACAAATACACTTCATAGTTGGTCAAAGCAATATATTAGTGGAGAGTGGCGAGAAGGAAATAGTCAAAATGAATATATAAATAGAAATCCGTTTGATCAATCAAGTTTAGTAAGTATTAAACTGGCCTCTATTGAAGATATTGATGCTGCTTATAAGGAAGCGCAGCAAGCTCAGGTTCATTGGCAACAACGGGATCCGAGAGAACGAGCGGATGTGATGAAAAAGGCTGCAGAAGTAGTCGAAAGCATGAGAGAAGAAATTGTCAGTGTTCTTATTTCTGAAACTGGAAGTAGTGTGATTAAGGCTAATGTTGAGGTGGATTTAGCTATCGCAGATATTCAGGAATTCGCAAACATTCCACTAAAAATGAACAGTGAAACCCGTTCTTCCATGATTCCAGACAAAGAAAATAGAGTATATCGCCTTCCGGTAGGTGTCGTAGGGGTCATCAGTCCATTTAATTTTCCATTCTACCTATCCATGCGCGCAATTGCACCAGCGCTTGCGGCAGGAAATGGGGTCGTTTCGAAACCGGATTTACAAACATATATTTCGGGCGGTCTTATCATTGCGAAAGTATTAGAAAAGGCCGGATTACCTAAAGGGCTATTCAATGTAGTCGTGGCGGATATTGCCGAAATCGGTGATTCATTTGTAGAACATCCGATTCCACAAGTTATTTCCTTTACAGGGTCTACAGCTGTCGGACGTCGTATTGGTGAGCTGTGTGGCAAGCACTTAAAGCGCACTGCTTTGGAACTTGGTGGCAACAATGTCATGATTGTGCTGGATGACGCTGACGTAAATCAAGCAGCGAGCGCTGCCGTTTTCGGTAAGTTTTTACACCAAGGGCAAATTTGTATGTCACTGAATCGTATTATCGTTCACCGTAATATTTATAATGAATTTGTACAGGCATTTAAGGAAAAAACAGCAATGCTAAAAGCAGGAAACCCTGCCGATCCTGAAGTGTTTATTGGGCCACTTATTAACGAGAGACAAGTAAACAAAATTAAATCCTGGGTGGATCAGTCCATTGAACAAGGAGCAACTTGTATCCAACATGGAAAAATCGAAGGTACTTCTTGGTTGAACCCATTATTTTAACAGATGTTACAAATGATATGGCTGTAGCCAAAAATGAATTATTCGGTCCTGTTGCAGCCATCTTACCGGTTGATAGCGAAGAAGAAGCGATTCGTATCGCAAATGAAAGCGATTTTGGCCTAAGTGGTGCTGTTTTCACCGGTGATGTAGAACATGGAGTAAACGTAGCCCTTCAAGTTCGAACAGGAATGATTCACGTCAACGACCAAAGCGTCAACTGTGAACCAAATATTCCATTTGGCGGGGAAAAGTCATCTGGTTTAGGAAGATATGGAGGAGAATGGTCTTTGGAGGAATTTACAACAACAAGATGGGTGTCCGTACAAAAACAACCAAGACCATTTCTATTTTAAATATTAAAGCGAATATTGCGTAACATATCAGAAGCTGACGATGAGAATGTTCTCCTATCGTCCTTCTGAATAAGGATTGAATATTGAAAATCTTAAGAAAAGAGTGAAGTTATAAAAGGTTAGCTTGAAATTACGTTTTTATCTAGACTAGGGGGGGAATTATGAATTCAATCAATGTTAGAGAATTTGTTGATGAATCAAAATTTAATCGTTTTCATGGTCTTGTTGTCTTTTGGTGTTTCTTTATTCTTGTCTTTGATGGATTTGATTTAGTTGTCTATGGAACGGTTGTACCGGCACTTATGGAGGAATGGTCATTAACAGGGATTCAAGCAGGTGCTTTAGGTAGTTATGCACTTTTAGGTATGATGTTTGGCGGGTTTATATTTGGTCCATTAGCTGATAAATTTGGCCGTAAAAATATCATTATTCTTTGTGTAACGATTTTTAGTCTATTCACGGGATTAATTGCATTTGCTACAAGCACTACTCAGTTTGGTCTTCTTCGTTTTATAGCAGGTCTAGGCTTAGGAGGAATGATGCCCAATGCGATTGCAATTATGACTCGGTTTTCTCCAAAGGCACTTAAAAGTACTTTGGTCTCTATTATGTTAAGTGGCTATGCTATAGGCGGGATCCTATCTGCAGCAGTAGGAATATATATGATTCCGACATTTGGTTGGGAATCTATGTTTTTGGTAGGGGCTATCCCGTTACTTACAGTTCCTCTTATGTATAAATCTCTTCCCGAGTCTCCTGGTTTTCTTGTGGCTCGAAGGAAAAATAAACAGATTGCGAAAATGTTATTAAAAATTGACCCTAGCTTTATTCCTAATAAAAATGATGTATACGAAGTCATTGTTCCTAAACAAACAGGTACAACTGTTTCACAATTATTTAGGAATGGCCGTGCTACCAATACCTTCATGCTTTGGATTGCATACTTTATGTGTTTGTTAATGATGTATGGTTTAAATACTTGGCTACCAAAAATTATGACTGAATCAGGGTATGCAATGGGTTCAAGTTTAATGTTCCTATTAATTTTAAATTTGGGAGCGATTGTAGGATCGATTCTAGGGGCTTGGGCATCAGATCGTTGGAATGCTAAAGCTGTTCTTATTATATTCTTTTTCATAGGAGCAGTATCTTTAGCTTCACTGGGACTTCAGCCAAACACTGCCCTTCTTTATATTCTTATTGCTATCGCCGGGGCAGGAACAATTGGTACACAGATTCTTCTTTTCTCCTTTTCTTCTCAGCATTATCCTATTCATATACGTTCAACAGGTGTTGGTTGGTCGTCAGCAGTTGGAAGATTTGGAGCGATTTCTGGTCCAATGATGGGAGGAATCCTGCTCTCTATGAATCTAGCATTATATCAAAGCTTTATGGCTTTTGCGGTAGCTGGTATTTTCGCAGCAGTTGCAATTATGATCATTTCAAGAAAAAGAGAAACTGATCATATGGTAAATGATAGTTCAGAAAGTTATGATCTAAACAAGCAAGTTGTGTTAGAAAAATAACTTAAAGTGCCTGTGACAACCCCAATCCTGTCAAAAGACTTCGACAAATTCTGGGTTGTCACAGGCACTGATTTTTATTAGCTGGGTCCAACCATTTATGGACCCGGCTTTTTCATGTGCTTATACAAGATAAATAACTTTATCATTCTATTGTTAGTTTCATGATATGTAACATGTTATGGATTATAATAAAGAAAAAGGGAGGAATGATATATGAAGTGGCAGGAAGTTAGGGAATTATTTCCTGATCAGTTTGTTTTAGTATCAATCCTTGATTATCATGAGGAAAATGATAAAAAAATTATTGATGAAGTTGCACCTATTCGTTCCATTCCAGACGAAAATGCTAATAAAGAGTTTTTTAATGTAGAACCAGGAAACATTGTTTACCATACATCGAACGAGAAATGTATTGTTCATATACGAAGAGATAGGGGGAACATATGAAAATGGTGACGATATTTATGAAGCATATGGGATAGGTGGATCAGTTCCATTCTATACTAAAGTAATGGATGAATTTCAACTAGATAACTTGAATTTATTGTATATGTGTAAGAAGGAGGATACTGAAATGGCTTCAGAAGCTTTAGTTAAAGATACCCTCACCAAAAAATATGATATCGCAGATGCAATAAAACAAGTCGAAATGATTCGTACTGGAAAACTACCAAAAAAATCTGCAAGGGATTTTTTAAAAGAATCTCGTAAAAAATAATTAATATGTCTAAATATATCAGACTTACCACACCAGCATTTATGTTTTTATAAAGTTTGTTGTTAAAATCTAAAGGCTGATTTTAACGTAGTTCGGTAAGTAATTCAATAAAGTTGTTAGACCTCCTTGCTATGTGGATTTATCACTTTAATGCAAAGAGGTTTTTTGTTTAAGAAACTAAATTTTAGAAGATTTTAAAAAGATAAAAGATAGCGAACTTCAAAAGGATATGTGGCATTTTTGAAGTGAACAGGAAAAGACAAAAACTCAACCTATGTTACTATAAACCTATAATTTTATTGCAGAAGAATATTGCGAGGGGTAACAGTTGAAGAAAAAAACGATAAAAAGAAGAGTCTTTATTTTAATAGGAATGGCTTTGTTATTTATTTTTTTTATTTTCAAAACAATTCCATTGTAACCAGTGAATACGCCATCAGTTCAGAAAAGGTTCCAGATCGTTTTAATGGTTATAAAATTGTTCAACTATCTGACTTGCACAGTAAGTCTTTTGGGAATGACCAAAGTGATTTAGTAAGCAAAGTGAAAGAGTCGCAAGCAGATTTGATCGTATTTACTGGTGATTTAATAGATTCTAAAAGATACAATGAAAAGTCTAGTCTAATTTTGATGGAAAAATTGGTTGAAGTTGCACCCGTTTATTATGTGACAGGAAATCATGAATGGTGGTCCGGAAAATTTAATACTTTAGAGGATGAATTAATCAATATTGGTGTGCATGTCATGAGAAACACATCTGAGGAAATTACGATTGAAACTGATGAAATTCAAATAATTGGGATTGATGACCCTGCCCATGGAATAGAATTTGAGGGAGAGAAATCTAAAGCTGAGGAAAATATTATAAAGTCAGTAGGGAAAATCAAAGAAGATGATGATTTTCAAATTCTACTTTCACATAGACCTGAACTTCTATCTCTTTATAGTGAATACGAATTTGATGTTGTTTTTTCAGGACATGCTCATGGTGGGCAATTTAGAATTCCTTTCGTAGGTGGTTTCGTTGCACCAGACCAAGGATTATTTCCAAAATATACATCTGGTAATCATAAATTAGAAAACACTACAATGATTGTTAATAAAGGACTTGGTAATAGTCTTATTCCGATAAGGATTTTTAATCGACCTGAGATTGTTGTAGTGACATTGAAATCTGATAAATAGTCAGTCTAGATTTGAAATTGGCTTTGTTATGGGAATGACGTAGTTTAATATAGAATTGAAAATCATGAGATTATCGTTCACTAATTGGGAATATAGTTTGGCAGAAAAATAGTTTTAATGGGACAAGGAGCGATAATATGGGGACATTTTATACACTAGGGATTATTCGCCAATTTGAAGCAACTGCCGATAAAGGGGATAATGAGTGGCATTCGTCATCCTCGATCGCAAACAAAGGAAGAATGGATAGAGGCATTAGGAAATCGTATTGACCCCGAACTTTTCAATTTGGAAGTAAAAGACGACGGGTCAATCAAAGGGTTTCTTAAAAATGATTTATTCCAGAAGCACATTAATGGATTTTATGATGTTCTGCGTGAAATTCTCGGTGAGAGAAGGAACGGTAATATCGACCACTATGCAAAGTTTACGTGCGATAATAACAGAAACATCCATGATAAAGATAATGGTGATGACGAAAATTACTCGATTGAAGGAGCATACCCTATACATATTGTTAATAAAGAAGGAAACGGTATTAAAATTCAATGTGATTTCATTATGCTTATGCTTGAAGGAAAAGTGTTAGTCGAAGAGTTTAGAACAGACCCAGTTTTAATCAATTACTTATTCCGACATAGCAACATTAGTAATCCGCTAAAAGGTGCAGTAATCAGTCAGGTTGTAGGGTGATTGGTAGTGGGAATAGAACACTGACTGCCTCTCGAAACCGGGGAAGGTATCATTTTTTGTACAATACGCCAGGACTTTCCAATTTTTGGATGGTGCCTGGCACTTTTCATTCTTAGGTAGTCTTGGTTTTAATCAATTGCAAGGCATCGTTGAGAGTGACGAAACCTTCTTTCGTGAGTCTATGAAAGGTAGAGAAATCACTCATAGAAAAGCCAAGAAGCGTGGTGAAAAAGACGAAAAAAGAGGGATTTCTAACCTTGAAATTGCTGTTGTTGTAGCACAAGACCGTAATGGTAGTGTGATTGCTCGAAAGGCAGGTACAGGTCGTGTAAAAGCCGAAGAAATTGACACTGTGATAGGTGAGTATATTCACCCGTCTGCTTTGTTATGCACGGATACAGCAACGAATTATAAAAAGTTTGCCAAGATAAAAGGATTACAACACGAAACGGTCAATGAGCGACAAAAACAACGTGTAAAGAAAGGGATTTACCACATTCAGCACGTCAATAACTTTCATAATCGCCTAAAAACTTGGATGGAACGTTTTCAAGGAGTTGCAACGAAATATTTGGACAACTATCTTTATTGGTTTCGTTGGCTTGAATTAGGGAAAAACTTGGCATTTGAAAATCGAGTGGAGCAAATGCTTATTTCAGCGTGTCAAAAATCGAATAATACAACTGTCGAAATGCTTAAAAGTGCATAAAAAAGACCTCAAATCATTTTGAAGTCTTGCACTTGTTTACAAATCGGTCGGAATCCGAACCCGATAAGATTTTGATTATCTAACTCGTAAAATGGCGAACTATAAAAAAAGCTACACCGCCAATAAAAATTAGAAAAGAAGTGCCTTCCCACCAAGGTCTTTTCGGTTTTTTATCTTTATTTTCCACAACATTCACCTCCCATAGATATATTACCATAAAAATTATATAATTATAAATTTTCAGAAGTAAAATTGTGTCAAATAGCAACAATCTTTTAGAAAACAGCCTTGTTATAAATGGATACTACTTTGATCGGTTATTCAGATATGATGAGCATATTAATCTACATGCAATAACAATGGTAACAAAAATAGATGATTTAGGCTTAATAAGTAATTGCGAATATTTTAAAAGGACATTGTGGAAGAAACAAAAACTTTAAAAGCAAGTTATATGCAATTAGTGCGGGTAATAAACTTGATAAAGTAACTTTCCAGACATTTATTAAGTTGAAAAAGACTATTGGAGAAGGATTATTTTTTACTGTTGATAGCGCTAAGGAAATTGTAACTATAGACGAATCTAACAGCCATAAATCAGTTGACCAAATAATAAGAATAATTAATGATGAAACTGCTAAAACATATGTGAGTGAAACGCAAATTTTTGCTAATTTAAAGTGCCTGTGACAACCTGATCCTGTCGAAAGACTTCGACAAATTCTGGGTTGTCACAGGCACTGACTTTTATATTGGAATGGTACTGGGATTATTGCCGATCACTTCCATGTCTTTACCTTTTATTAGCTATGGGTTAATGCCAACTTTGTTCAATGCCTTTATCATCGACTCTGTCTTGAGTGTGTATCGACGAAAAGATTTGATATTTAGTCGTTTTAGTTGAAAAATGATAGGGGAAAATCAATAAGAGTTAGAAAAGTAGGAAGAGGGGAAGATATAGTAGTTTCAGGGAGTAGAAAAACGAAGTGTCGGTTTGAAAATTTAAGCGCCAGG
>CAWAHE010000014.1:0-312175 GCA_963781775.1 uncultured Alphaproteobacteria bacterium
CCTGCGGGCCGAGCGATGCGCTGGCGCGAAACTCGAAATAGCCATAACGCGGCACATAGGTGCGCCGCGCCGACTGGAACGTTCGCACGATGCATGCCGGCCTGAACCGATGCTGGCCGATGGCACTGCCCTCGGGACCGGAGAAGACACCGGTCTGCAGGTTGGACACCCGAACGGGACCGTCCCATTCGGGACACCAGGGCGGCTGGTCCTCTTCGATGCGCAATTCCAGCGCGCCATTGGCGGTGTGGTAACGCGCGGCGGAAGCCTCCGCCGAACTCCATTGCGGCAGGTAGAAAAGCAGCCACTTGTCGGTATCGAGTTTATGCCGGTCGAATTCGTCGTGGAATTCGAGCCGGTAACCAGGCCTTTCGATGGGGTTGGGCGGAACCTCGGCCACAGCACCCGGCCGCCCTAGCTCAGCCCTTCGCGGAAGGGGCTCGCCGGATAGACGCCGAGAATGCGGACCTCGGTTGAGAAGAAGGCGAGTTCTTCCAGCGCCAGCGTCAGGTTGCGGTCGGCAGGATGGCCCTCGACATCGGCATAGAACTGCGTGGCGAAGAACTGGCCGTCGAGCTGGTAGGACTCGAGCTTGGTCATGTTGACGCCGTTGGTGGCGAAGCCGCCCATCGCCTTGTAGAGCGCGGCCGGAACGTTGCGCACGCGGAAGACGAAGGTGGTGACGATCTTGCCCTTGCCGCGCGGGGCGCGCTTCTCGTTCTTGGACAGGATGATGAAGCGCGTGGTGTTGTGGGCGGCGTCCTCGACGTTCTTCGCCAGGATATCGAGACCGTAGATGCCGGCAGCGATGGCCGGGGCGAGCGCGGCCTGGCTGAGATCGCCGGCCTCGGCGACCTCGCGCGCGGCGCCGGCCGTATCGCCGGCAACCACCGCCTTCCAGCCGTGCTTGCGGATGATCTTGCGACACTGGCCGAGGGCATGGATGTGGCTGTGGACGGTCTTGATCGTTTTCAGCGTGGCACCCTTCGGCGCCATGAGCTGGAAATGAATAGGGATGAAATGCTCGCCGATGATGTGGAGGCCAGACGTGGGCAGCAGGTGGTGGATATCGGCAACCCGCCCGGCGAGCGAATTCTCGATCGGGATCATGGCGAGATCGGCCGTGCCCTTCTCGACCGCGGCGAAACAATCCTCGAAGGTCGGGGCGGGCAGCGTCTTCGCCCTCGGATAGACCTCGCGCGAGGCAACCTCGGAATTGGCGCCGGGCTCGCCCTGGAAAACGACGGTCTTCGGCTGCGGCATGACGGGTTCCCCGGTTAGGCGGCGAGGCTTAGCGCAGGCGGGCGGAAACGGGAAGCTTTACGGGCGCTGGTTTGGCACGGCCCCCGGACGGGGCGGGGGGCAGACGCAAAGGTTGAGGCGGGTCTTGAACGTCAGCCGTGCTGGCGAAGCGCCTTCAGCGCCGCCCAACCCGCCCACAGCCCGAGTGGGAACTGGGCCACGCCGGTTATCTCGAAGAACCAGTTTGACGGGACCTCGTAGGTCGGACCGGGAAACATGCGGTTGAAGAGCGCCGGATCGCCAACGAAAAAGACGATGTTCTTGACGAGGTGGTTGTAGCCACCCTCGATCACTCCGATCACAATCGCCGGGACGATCAGAATGGTGGCCATGTTGAGCCAGAAGGCCAGCCGGCCGATCCGCTCGCCCCGATGCCTGTGCGCCGTGAAAGCGAGCGCCGCCATGAGCAGCCCGACAAAGAGGCTGAACACCGCGACCTGCAACCGCCATGGCGTGTCGTAGGCATAGGCGCCATAGACGTGATGAATCGATGTCAGGACCAATTCGGACCAGCCGAGCAGGACGGCCGCTTGCGGCAGGGATGTCGTCCCCACCACGATCGCGCGATTCGACATTTGATTGATGCTCCTTGGTACTTGCCCTGGCGATCGTAGCGAGATACCGAACAGCATGTTCGGTTATTCCCGAACAGCGACGGCGGCTCGGTCCGTTTCCGAACTGACTGCGGCCATCGTTCGGAAACTCTGGAGGCGGAGATGGCTATAGATCGGCGGGTCGCGCGCACCCGCAACGCGCTTTACGACGCGTTGGTGACGCTCATACTGCGCAAGGGATATGAGGCGACGACGGTTCAGGACCTTCTCGACGAAGCGAATGTGGGGCGGGCGACCTTCTATTCGCACTTCACGTCAAAGGAGGACCTGCTGGCGCGCAGCCTCGACCGCCTTCGTGCCATCCTGGTCGCCGCCGTTGCGGAGGCCGAGGATCCTGCTTCGGCGCGTCGCGCCTGGAGCCTCGCGCTTTTCGAGCACGTGGACGAATACAGGGCCGTCTATTTCTCCCTGGCGGGCAACGACGCCGGTGAGGTGTTGAGGCGGGCCGTAGGCAGGGTCGTCGCCGGTTTCGTTGCCGAGCGCATCCAACCAAGGCCCGGCCTGCCGGCGGACCTGCAGGCGCAATGCATCGCCGGCATGTTCATGACGCTGCTCACATGGTGGCTGGAACGCAGCCCGCGTCTCGCGCCTGCTGCTATCGACGCTTTCTTCGGCAAGCTTTTGGCCGGCCCTCTGCCCCTGCGCTGACCGGACCCGGCAGAAATGCCGCGTCGCCAGAAGGTTCGTCAGGGCTTCAGCATCTCGCGGGCGCGGGCGAGGTCGGCGGGCGTGTCGACGCCGAGCGGGACGGAATCGACAATGGCGACGTCGATGCGCATGCCGTTCTCCAGCGCGCGCAATTGCTCCAGCCGCTCGCGCTGCTCGAGCGGCGTCGGCGGCAGGGCGATGTAGCGCTCGAGCGCCGCGCGGCGATAGGCGTAGAGGCCGATGTGATGGTAGAGCGGCCCCTCTCCCCACGGCGCCGTGGCGCGCGTGAAATACAGCGCGCGCAGGATGCCGGCGTCCTCTTCCTGAAGCGACACCGGACTGCCGACGACCTTGACGACGTTGGGGTCGGTGCGCTCCTCGTCGCGGACGATCTCGGCGCAGATGGTGCCGATATCGACCTCGGGCAGCGCCAGCGGGGCGAGCGCCGCCTGCACGGTGAAGGGCGGCACGGTCGGCAGATCGCCCTGGAGATTGACGACGATCTCCTCCGTCGAACCGATCTTCTCGAGCGCCTCGTGAATGCGGCTGGTGCCGTTGACGTGGTCGCGGCGGGTGACCACCGCCTCGCCGCCGGCAAGGTCGATGACGGCGGCGATGGCGAGATTGTCGGTGGCGACAACCACGCGGCCGATATTGGCCTCGACCGCCCGCCGCCAGACGTGGATGATCATCGGGTGGCCGTGGATGTCGGCCATCGGCTTGCCCGGCAGGCGGGTCGACGCCATGCGGGCCGGGATGACGACGATGGCGCGCTCAGTCACGGATAAAATGGAACCTCAGGGCAAAACGGGCCCGGCCCGCAAGGACAATAAGTCTCAATCCACGGGGCTTATACGTGTTGCCTAGGACGGCGGAAAGCTTGTAGTTTCCGCGGCGCGTGGGGCCGCCGGGACGATTCCGAGGGCGCCGGCGCGGGGGGCTTCGGAGCGGTTTTCGACGATGGACTCATTTGAATTCAACAAGATCGCCGGCGCGGTCCTGGGCACGGCCCTTGGCGTGATGGCGCTCAGCATCGTTTCCGAAGCCATTTACGGATCGGCCGAAGCCGAGCCGCCGGGCTATGTGATCGCCACCAACGACACCGGCGAGGCCGGCGGCGGCGGTGCAAGTGGCGGCGGTAGCACAACCGTGCCGCCGATCGCGGAACGGTTGCAAACAGCGGACGTGAAGAAGGGCGAGGCAGCGGCCAAGAAGTGCCAAGCCTGCCACAACCTGCAGAAGGGCCAACCCAACAAGGTCGGGCCCACGCTTTACGGCGTGGTCGGATCGCCGATCATCCATCCGGACAACGGCTTCAAGTATTCCCAGGCGTTCCAGGACAAGGGCAAGGAAGGCTTCACCTGGACCTTCGAACACCTGGACGCGTTCATCACCAATCCCAAGGGTGACATTCCGGGCACGGCGATGAGCTTCGCCGGCATCAAGAAGCCGGACGAGCGCGCCGACGTGATCGCCTACCTCAACACGCTCTCGGACAACCCGCTGCCTCTGCCGGCGGCAACGGCTGGGGGCCCCCCGCCTCCTGGCGCGGGTGGCGCTACACCTCCTCCTCCTCCGCCACCGCCTGGAACGGGTAACGCCGCACCGCCTCCGCCGCCGCCACCACCAGCCGGGGCGGGTGCTCAACCGCCAGCGCCCGGCGGCGCGATGGCTCCGGCGACACCCGCCGCGCCGGCGGCACCGGCGGCAGGCGATGCCGCTCCGGCCGCGCCTGCGGCGGGCGATGCCGCCAAGCCGGCGCAGTAAACAGGCTCCCGGGCATTCTCCAGCCGCTGCCGGAACCCAACAGGCGGCGGTCCCCGCACCTTAAATTTCGGTCATAAATCGGCCGGCGGCTGGTGTTTCTCTCGCCGCTCCGCCCTTAATATGCTCTGTGTGGACCGGACCAAGGGGGGCTTACGGAGAGTCACTGCCCGATGATCAGGATCCCGACGACGATCGTGGCGCTGGCCGCATTGGCCGCGAGCGCAGTCGCCGCCTCCGCGCAAGACGCCGGAAACAAGGGCCCGGACGGGCTGCCGCCGCCGGGCGAATGGCGCCACGCGGTGAGCCTCATCGGCGAGCCGGGTTATCCGAAAGGCTTCGCCCATTTCAACTACGTCAATCCGGATGCGCCCAAGGGCGGCTCGGCGCGGCTGTCCGGCACCGGACAGACCTTCGACACGCTCAACCCGATCCTCGACAAGGGGGTGATCGCCGACGGGCTGGGCCTCATGTATCAGTCGCTGACCACGCGGGCGATCGACGAGGCCGACATCGCCTCCGAATATGGCGAGATCGCCGAATCGCTGCGCTATCCGGACGACTATTCCTACGTCACCTATCGGCTGAACCCGGACGCCAAATGGCAGGACGGGAAACCGATCACGCCGGAGGACGTGGTGTGGTCGTTCGATCAGACGGTGAAGCTCAACCAGAGCCGGCGCTTCTACTATCAGCACGTCAAGAAGGCGGAGGTGACGGCCCCGGACCAGGTGACCTTTGTCTTCGACGAGACCGGCAACCGCGAACTGCCCGAGATCGTCGGCGAGCTCCTGATCCTGCCCAAGCACTGGTGGGAAGGCACCGACGCCGCCGGCAACAAGCGCGATATCTCCAAGGGCACACTGGACCCGCCGCTGGGCTCCGGCCCCTACCGCATCGCCAACGTGAGCGCCGGTCGATCGATCACCTATGAACGCGTGCCGGACTTCTGGGCGAAGGATCTCAACGTCAACGTCGGCAGCTACAACTTCGACAAGATCACCTACGAGTACTATCGCGACCTCAACGTCGAGTTCGAGGCGTTCAAGGCCGACGATTTCGACTATTGGTGGGAGAACGAGGCCAAGCGCTGGGCGACCGCCTACAACTTCCCGGCCATTCAGGCTGGCCGGGTGACGAAGGAAGAGGTCAGGCTCGACCAGGATTCCGGCGTGATGGTGGGCTTTGTACCCAATCTCCGCCGACCTTTCTTCCAGGACCGGCGGGTGCGCCAGGCGCTGAACTACGCCTTCGATTTCGAGGAACTCAACCGCACCCTTTTCTACGGCCAGTACGAGCGGGTGAACTCTTTCTTCTACGGCCTGCCGCTGGCGGCAAGTGGCCTGCCGCAAGGCAAGGAACTGGAAATCCTCAATTCGGTTAAAGACAAGGTGCCGCCGGACGTGTTCACGCAGGAATACACCAACCCGGTCGGCGGCGACCCGCAGAAGGTGCGCGACAACCTGCGCAAGGCGGTGCAGCTTCTCCAGGAGGCCGGCTACACGCTGCAAGGCAACAACCTGATCGGCAAGGACGGCAAGCCGGTCACCATCGAGCTGTTGCTCAACGGTCCGACCATCGAGCGTGTGGCGCTACCCTACAAGGCGGCGCTGGCGCGCATCGGCATCACCATGAACATCCGCTCGGTGGACTCCAGCCAGTTCGTCACTCGCGTCCGCTCGCGCGACTTCGACATGGTCTATACCGGATGGGGCGAATCCAATTCGCCCGGCAACGAGCAACTCGACTTCTGGGGCTCGAAAGCCGCCGATCGGGACTCGTCGCGCAACTACGCGGGCATCAAGGACCCGGCGGTGGATGAACTGATCAACCGCATCACCTCCGCCAAGGACCGCGAGAGCCAAGTGGCCGCGGTGCACGCGCTCGACCGTGTGATGATGGCGCAGCAATACGTGATACCGACTTACGTCTTCCTCGCCGAGCGCATCGCCTGGTGGGACCGCTTCGGCCATCCCGACTTCAAGGCGTTGAAGTTCGCCATCGGTTTCCCGACCGTGTGGTGGTGGGATGCGGCCGCGGCGGCGAAGACGGGAGGCGCCCAGTGAGGGGCGCGGGTGGCGGCCTGACCCGACGCGCGGCGCTGGCCGGCGCCGGCGCAGCGCTCGCCGCGCCGCTCGTCGCACCATGGGCCTGGGCGCAAGGCAAGACCGGGCTGCACGGTCTTTCGGTCTTCGGCCAACTGAAATACTCGCCCGATTTCAAGCAGTTCGACTATATCGATCCGGCGGCGCCGAAAGGCGGGCGGATCAATTTCGCGGTGCCCAACTGGGCCTACAATCAGTCGACGCAGACTTTCAACACGCTCAACACGTTCGTCCTCAAGGGCGACGCGCCGCCGCGCATGGAGCTGTGCTTCGACACGCTGATGGCGCGGGCAAGCGACGAGGCCGACGCGGTCTACGGCCTGGTGGCGGAAAGCGTCGACGTGTCGGACGACGGCAACACGTTCACGTTCCACCTGCGGCCCGACGCGCGCTTCCATGACGGCACGATGCTCACCGCCGAGGACGTCGCCTTCTCGCTGATGCTGCTCAAGGAGAAAGGCCACCCCGCGATCACCCAGCCGATCGAGCCGATGGCCAAGGCGGAAGCGACCGACGCCAAGACGGTCGCGGTGACGCTCGACGGCAAGCAGAACCGCTTCACCATCCTGACAATCGTCGGGCTGCCCATCTTCTCGAAG
This sequence comes from uncultured Alphaproteobacteria bacterium, assembly GCA_963781775.1. Lineage (GTDB taxonomy): Bacteria > Pseudomonadota > Alphaproteobacteria > Rhizobiales > Kaistiaceae > CAVSRC01. Next base: position 7,033 of record CAWAHE010000014.1, read on the forward strand.
GCCTATTACACCGACCATCCGTTCGATTCCTCGACGCTCGACGCACCGCTGGCCTCCGGCGCCTACAAGGTCGGCCGGGTGAGCGCGGGACGCTTCATCGAATACGCGCTGGTCGACGATTACTGGGGCAAGACCCTGCCGGTGAATGTCGGCCAGGCCAATTTCGACGCGATCCGGATCGACTTCTTCCGCGAGCGCGAAGCGGCGTTCGAGGCCTTCAAGAAGGGAGAGATCACCCACCGCGAGGAGGCGACCTCGATCACCTGGGCGCAGGGCTACAATTTTCCGGCGGTCGTCCAGGGCAGGGTCAAGAAATCGACCGACATCCCGACCGAAAAGCGGCCGACGATGTACGGCATGTATTTCAACACGCGGCGGGCGAAATTCCGCGACCCGCGGACGCGCCACGGCGTCGGCCTGGCGTTCGACTTCGAGTGGTCGAACAAGAACCTGTTCTTCGATTCCTACACGCGGCTGCAATCCTATTTCGAGCGCTCGGACTTCAAGGCCGAAGGACCGCCAAGCGAGGCGGAACTGGCGCTGCTCGAACCCTACAAGGCGGATCTGCCGCCGGAGGTGTTCAGCGAGGCCTACGTGCCGCCAGTGAGCGACGGTTCGGGCAAGGACCGCTCCATGCTGCAACGCGCCACCAACCTCTTCACCGATGTCGGCTGGAAGCAGATCGGCACGCAATTCACCGACGAGGAAGCGGCGCCCTTCGAGATCGAATTCCTCATCGACGCGCAGAGCTTCATTCGGGTTCTGTCGCCCTATGTCGAGAATCTGAAGCAGATCGGCGTGACCGCCACTATCCGCCAGGTCGATCCGGCGCAGTACCAGTCGCGCCTCAACGATTTCGACTTCGACGTCGTCCTCGCCGCATTCAACCTTTCGGCGACGCCGCTCGACGGGCCGCAACAGTTCTTCGGCTCCAAGGCGGCCGACACGCCGGGCAGCTACAACCTCGCCGGGATCAAGGAGCCGGTGGTCGACAAACTGCTCGACAAGCTGGCGGCGGTGAACTCGCGCGAGGAACTGATCGCGATCACCCGCTCGATCGACCGCATTCTGCGCGCCGGCCACTACTGGGTGCCGGGCTGGTATCTCGCCGACCATCGTCTCGCCTACTGGGACATATTCGGATGGCCGCCAAACAAGCCGGACTACGCTTTCGAGCCCGAGCTGACCTGGTGGTTCGACGAGAAGCGGGCGGCAGCAATCGGCTACACCGGCTAGAATCGCGATGGGCGCCTATATCCTCCGCCGCATCCTGCTGATCATTCCGACCATGATCGGCATCATGGCGATCAGCTTCGCCGTGGTGCAGTTCGCGCCGGGCGGGCCGGTTGAACGCATCATCGCGCAGTTGCAGGGCACCGACGTTTCGGCGACCTCGCGCATCACCGGCGGCGGCGACTTCGCCGGCACCGGCAACAATCAGGGCGGCGGCGGGGACGAGGTCAACTCAAAATACCGCGGCGCGCAGGGGCTCGATCCCGAGTTCATCAAGTCGCTGGAGAAGCAGTTCGGCTTCGACAAGCCGCCGCTCGAGCGCTTCGGCCTGATGCTGTGGAACTACGCCCGCTTCGATTTCGGGCAGAGCTATTTCCGCGACATCGGCGTGCTCAAGCTGATTGGCGAGAAGCTCCCGGTTTCGATGTCGCTCGGCCTGTGGATGACGCTGCTCTCCTACCTGATCTCGATCCCGCTCGGCATTCGCAAGGCCATCAAGGACGGGTCGCGCTTCGACGTGTGGACGAGCGGCGTGATCGTCATCGGCTACGCGATTCCCGGCTTCCTTTTCGCCATCCTGCTGATCATCCTGTTCGCCGGCGGCTCGTTCTGGGACTTCTTCCCGCTGCGCGGGCTGACCTCGGACAACTGGCTGGCGTTGCCCTGGTACGAGAAGATTACCGACTACTTCTGGCACCTGGCGCTGCCGCTGACGGCGATGGCACTGTCGGCCTTCGCCACCACGACGCTGCTCACCAAGAATTCGTTCCTCGACGAAATCCGCAAGCAATACGTGATGACGGCGCGCGCCAAGGGACTGACCGAGCATCAGGTGCTCTACGGCCACGTCTTCCGCAACGCCATGCTGATCGTGATCGCCGGCTTCCCCGGCGCCTTCATCGGCGCCTTCTTCGCCGGCGCGCTGCTCATCGAGACGATTTTCTCGCTCGACGGGCTGGGGCTGCTCGGCTTCGAGTCGGTGCTCAACCGCGACTACCCGGTGGTCTTCGCGACGCTCTACATCTTCTCGCTGATGGGACTGGCAGTGAACCTGATCTCCGACCTCACCTACACCTGGATCGATCCCCGCATCGATTTCGAGACGCGCGAGGTGTGATTGGACCAGAAGCTTGAACACAGGCTCGAACGGGCCGGGTTCGAGACGATCGAACCACAGCCGGGCGAAGAACAGCCGCCGGCGCGAAAGCTTTTGCTGTCGCCGATCAACCAGCGGCGGCTGGCGAACTTCAAGCGGAACCGGCGCGGGGTGTGGTCGCTGTGGATCTTCCTGGTGCTGTTCGGCCTGTCGCTCGCCGCCAACGTAATCGCCAACGACCGGCCGATTGTCGTCTCCTACAATGGCGACATCCTGTTTCCCGTGCTGGTCGATTATCCGGAGTCGCGCTTCGGCGGCTTCCTGGCGACGACCGACTATCGCGACCCGTTCGTGCAGGACGAGATCCAGGCGAACGGCTGGATGCTCTGGCCGCCGATCCGCTACTCCTACGGTACGGTCAACAAGCAGATCCCGACCCCGGCCCCGGCGGCTCCGTGGTGGACGATGACGCTGGAGCAACGCTGCTCCGCCTATCCGAAGGGCGTTGACGATCCCAATTGCACCATCGGCAACTGGAACTGGCTGGGCACCGACGACCAGGCGCGCGACGTGGTGGCGCGGCTGATCTATGGCTTCCGCATCTCGGTCGAGTTCGGGCTGACACTGGCGATCATCTCGTCGTTCATCGGCGTGATCGCCGGCGCGGTGCAGGGCTATTTTGGCGGCTGGGTGGATCTCGGCTTTCAGCGTTTCATCGAAATATGGACGTCGATCCCGGCGCTCTATCTCCTGCTGATCATCTCGTCGGTGATCGCGCCGAGCTTCTGGGTGCTGCTCGGCATATTGCTGCTGTTCTCCTGGGTATCGCTGGTCGGCGTGGTGCGGGCAGAATTCCTGCGCGGACGCAATTTCGAATACGTCAACGCGGCGCGGGCGCTCGGCGTCGGCAACCTGACGATCATGTTCCGCCATCTCCTGCCCAATGCCATGGTGGCGACGCTGACCTTCCTGCCCTTCATCCTCAACGGCTCGATCACGACGCTGACCTCGCTCGATTTCCTGGGCTTCGGCCTGCCGCCGGGTTCGCCCTCTCTGGGCGAACTCCTGGCGCAGGGCAAGGACAACATCCATGCGCCGTGGCTCGGCCTCACCGGCTTCTTCGTCATCTCGCTCATGCTGTCGCTCCTGATCTTCGTCGGCGAAGCGGTGCGCGACGCCTTCGACCCGCGGAAGACATTCACATGAGGCACGCCCGCATTTTTCTTGCCGCGTTGGCCGTCGCCATCGCCGGTCCGGCGCTCGCCGCCGACGACCGGGAGAGCGCCGGCGCGACGCAAGACGGCTACGGCATCTGGGGCTTCGACGAACAGGCGTCGGCGGCATCGCTGGCGCGCGACGGCTGGAAGTTCCTGTCGATGTCGACGATGTCGTGGCCGGACGGCCGCCAGGCGGTGGTCACGATGTGGGTGTCGAAGATCGGCGATTTCGCCCGCTGCTTCGACTATTTCGACGCCAAGATGGTGCAGACCGGCGGCAAGTGCGAGCACTCGGGGACCGGCCTTTGAGCGACAGCCCGCTCCTCTCCGTCCGCAACCTCGGCATTGCCTTCCGGCAGGCGGGCGTCGAGACGATGGCGGTCGAGGGCGCCAGTTTCGACATCGCCAAGGGCGAGACCGTGGCGCTGGTCGGCGAGTCCGGCTCGGGCAAGTCGGTGACGGCGCTCTCGGTCATGCGCCTGCTGCCGCCCTCCGCGATCCACCCGGCAGGCGACATCCATTTCAAGGGCAAGGATCTGCTGCACGCCAGCGACAAGGACCTGCGCGCGGTGCGCGGCAACGACATCGGCATCGTGTTCCAGGAGCCGATGACGTCGCTCAACCCGCTGCACACGATCGAGCGGCAGATCGGCGAGGTTCTGAAGATCCATCGCGGCCTCGGCGAAACAGCGGCGCGGGCGCGGACGCTGGAGTTGCTCGACCAGGTCGGCATCCACGACGCGGCGAGCCGGCTCGACGCCTATCCGCACCAGCTTTCGGGCGGCCAGCGCCAGCGCGTGATGATCGCCATGGCGCTCGCCAACGAGCCGGACCTGTTCATCGCCGACGAGCCGACGACGGCGCTCGACGTGACCGTGCAGGCACAGATTCTGAAGCTGCTGGAAGACCTGCAGAAGCAGACCGGCATGGCGATGCTGTTCATCACCCACGACCTCGGCATCGTGCGCCGCTTCGCCGGCCGTGTGTGCGTGATGACCGGCGGGCACATCGTCGAGCAGGGCAAGACCGAGGACATCTTCACCCATCCGCAGCACGCCTATACCCGCCATCTGCTCGCGGCCGAGCCGAAGGGCGACCCGCCACATCCCGACACCAGTGCGCCGGTGGTGATGGAGGCCGACGAGCTCAAGGTGTGGTTCCCGATCAAGCGCGGCTTCCTGCGCAAGACGGTGGGCCACGTCAAGGCGGTGGACGGGATAGACCTGAAGGTGCGGCGCGGGCAGACGCTGGGCGTGGTTGGCGAATCCGGCTCCGGCAAAACGACGCTCGGGCTGGCGCTGATGCGGCTGATCTCATCGGAGGGGCGCATCGCATTCCTCGGCCAGCCGATCAACGGCCGCAACTCGAAACAGATGCGTCCGCTCCGCAACGACATGCAGATCGTCTTTCAGGATCCTTACGGCTCGCTCAGTCCGCGCATGTCGATCGGCGATATCGTCGGCGAAGGCCTGAAAATCCACGCGCGGTCGCTATCGACGGCAGACCGCGAACGGCGCGTGGCCCAGGCGCTGGAGGAAGTCGGCCTCGATGCGGCGACCCGCAACCGCTATCCGCACGAGTTCTCCGGCGGCCAACGCCAGCGCATCGCCGTCGCCCGCGCCATGGTGCTCGAACCGAAATTCGTGATGCTCGACGAGCCGACTTCGGCGCTCGACATGAGCGTGCAGGCGCAGGTGGTCGACTTGTTGCGCGACCTGCAGCGGAAGCACGACCTCGCCTATCTGTTCATCAGCCACGACCTCAAGGTGGTGCGCGCGCTCGCCAACGACATCATCGTGATGCATTCCGGCAAGGTGGTCGAACAAGGCCACGCCAAGGACGTGTTCGATCGGCCGCAGACCGACTACACGCGGGCGCTGATGGCGGCGGCCTTCGACATCGCGACGGCGCCGGAAGGCGTGGTGGCGCAGTAACCGAACGGCTTGGGGGGCACGGATGACGGCGAACGCGATCCTCGTCGCGAACACCGAGTGGGCGCCGGAGCCGTGGGCAGCGCCAATCCGCGCCGCCGACCCGACGCGGCCGGTATTCATCTGGCCCGACGTGCCCGAACCGGATGCGATCGCCTACGCGCTGGCCTGGAAGCCGCCACCGGGCGTGCTCGCCGACCTCCCCAACCTCAAAGCGATCTTTTCGTTGGGGGCAGGCGTCGACCACCTGATCTTCCAGCCGGACCTGCCAGACGTGCCGATCGTGCGCGTGGTCAGCGACGACCTGACCGAGCGGATCGTCGAATGGGTGGTGCTGCAGGTATTGATGCACCATCGCCAGCAACGCTCCTACGACGCATTGCAGCGCTTGCGGCAGTGGAAGGAACTGTCACAAGCGGCCGCGCACGATGTGCGCGTCGGCATCATGGGCATGGGCGTACTCGGCCGCGCCGCGGCAGCCGCGCTGCTGCCGCTCGGCTTCCGTGTCGCCGGGTGGAGCCGGCAAGAGGCGTCCGTGACGGGCGTCGAGACGTTCGCCGGCGCGGCGCAGCGCGACGCGTTCCTCGCGCGCACGGACATCCTGGTCTGCCTGTTGCCGTTGACCGCCGAAACGCGTGGCATCCTGTCGATGCCGCTATTCCGGAAACTCGCCAAGGACGGGCCGCTCGGCAGGCCGGTCGTGATCAATGCCGGGCGCGGTGGATTGCAGGTGGAGAGCGACATCGTCGCGGCACTCGAGAACGACGTACTCGGCGGCGCCAGCCTCGATGTGTTCGAGCACGAGCCTCTCGACAAAGCGAGCCCGCTATGGGGCTTCGAAAGCGTGGTCATCACGCCGCATTGCGCGGCGTTCAGCTCGCCGGCCGCGTTGGCGCCGAAGATTCTCCGGCAGATCGAGGCCTTCGAGGCCGGCGGGCCATTGATGAATTTGGTGGATCGCGAGCGCGGCTACTGAGCGTCACAATCCCGATGGAAACCGCGGGCCGTGTCGCGGGTTATCGGCGCACTATTTGACGCTCAGATGGAGACGACCATGCGCGCCGTTCTGCTGTGGGTGCTCGGAATTCCGATCCCGGTGATCATTCTCCTGTATCTTTTTGGCGTATTCCACTGACCGGTACCTCGAGGCGGCCGCGATGCCGCCTCTTCCAGCTCGGCAATCCGGCGAATGTGCGCACGGCTATTGATCGGCGGTCGTGGCCCGCGCTGCTGGAGGTACCGGCACAATTGCCCGCAACGCGTCGCGGAGCTGCCGATAGCGCCCTTGCCCGATTTTCGCCGCCCATTCGCGTTCGATGTCCGCATGAATGCCAAGGGCCACCCGGTGAAGACGCTTGCCACGCGCGCTCAGCCTGACGATGCGCGCCCGGCTATCGAGTGAATCGACGTCGAGGCGAAGATATCCAAGCTGTTCAAGTTCACGCAGCAGGTCGTTCACACGCTGCTTGCTGATCTGGACGTCGGCGGCGACTTCGCCCGGCCGCCTGCCGTCCGGGCCCGGCCAGCGGAACAAGGTCACATGCGAGGGGCGCAGATCGACAAAGCCGGCGGCGACCACGCCCGAGTAGATCCTCTCGCGAATGTCGCTGAGGCCGAACCGGAACAGGGCGCCGATCGGCATGGGTAGCGGCTCGGGTGCGGCCGGCGTTGACATGATCGTATGCTTTCCATACTATCTATTTCGTATGATATCCATACGATATGCGGGGCGACACCTCAAGCCATTGGAATGCGCGATGTCCTCGACCACCACAGCAAAGATCAAACACCTGCCGGCAGATACCGGCCGCTCCTTCGCCCATCTCGGAACATCCATCAGCTTCAAGGACGAGCCGGATCAGAACGGCGATGCCCTGTTCCTGTTCGAGATGCGAATGCCGCCCGGAAACGGCGTACCGCCGCACACCGAACACAACCATGAATCGTTTTATGTGCTGGAGGGTCAGCTCGAGGTCACCGCCGACGGCAAGCCCTATACGTTGGGGCCCGGCGACTTCCTCGGCATCCGGCCGGGCGTTCTCCATGCCCTGAAGAATGCCGGAAGCGAATGGGTGCGGGCCCTGACCTGGGTTTCGCCCGGCAGCCAGCACGTCCGCTTTTTCGAGACGCTGGGCCAGCCGATTGACGATCCGCGAAAGCCGCCCCAGCCGGACGGCCCGCCCGACCTTGCTGAACTCATCACGGTTGCGCGCGAATGCGGGATGGAGTTCCAGGCACCCTAGCCGAGGCGACGGACACTGCGCACGGCGCCGATGCGATCGACAGCGTTGCGCAACGGCTCGATGACGACCGACATGTGATGGCCGCTGGCGTGCAACATGTATTCGCCGTCGATCATGATGCCGACATGGCCCTGCCAGAAGACGAGGTCGCCGCGATTGACGTCGCCCGGGCCGCCCGCGACGGCCTCGCCAAGCATGGTCTCCTGAAGGTCGGTGTCGCGCGGCGCCGGCCGGCCGGCCGCCATGAGCGCCAGTTGCACGAGGCCCGAGCAATCGAGCCCGACGCTGGTGCGACCGCCCCACAGATACGGCGTATTGAGAAAGCGCTCGGCGGCCTCGACGAAATCGTTCTCGGCCGGCGCATCGAGCGGCACGACGTGGACGTGGACGACGGCGCCCTCACCGCCGGCGAGCAACCGATAGGACGTGCCGCGCGTTTCGGCTTCGCCGGCAAGCGGCAACCTGGCGCCGAGCGACAGGCAGGCGCTGGCAGGCAGTTTCATGTCCGGGCCGGGATAGACGAAGGTGCGCAGCGCCGTGACCCGGTGGGTCGGCGCCGGCGTCATGTCTCCCAGCGCGTCGGTCGGCACGTAGCCGACATAGGCGTCGGTCTCGAGCTGGCCCCACGACCAGCCCTCGCCGAGCTCTTCGAAGACGGTGAAGGTCTCGCCGCACAGCACCTCGCTGTCGAGCGGAGCATCAGGACGCGGTGTGCGCTTCATCGGCGCGGCGGCGGCGATCACGCGGCGCGGCCTGCCTTCGACGAAACGCACGGCCTCGACCTCGCCCTTGAGGCGGGCGTCGGCAAGGTCGGGACGGAAGGCGTGCACGCGGGGATCGAGGTCGGTCATGGCAACGACTATGCCACGGATGAGCGGCATGCGGCAGCCGCGCTCCTCTAAGGTGGCAGGAGGCGGTAGCGCGCGACGATCGCGTCGCCGAGGCGCTCGACGGCGAGCGCCCCTTCCAGCGTGCGCTGAACCAGAACGTTGCGGCGATCGGCCGGATCGCGGCGGCGGGTGAGCAGGCCGAGGCGACCCATCGTGTCGAGAGCGCGCGTGACCACCGGCTTGGTGACGCCAAGCTTGGCGGCGAGGCCGCGCACGGTGTGCGGCGGCGGTTCGAGATAAACGGTGAGCAGGACCGCCATCTGACGGGTGGTCAGGTCCTGCTCGCCATCGCGGACGAGATCGAAGATCACGTCGTGCCACAGGCGCAAGGCCTGACTCGGCCGGAACTCGGCTGGCATTCCCACTCCCCCGTCGCGACCAAGATCGTTACGGACCCGAACTAACCTTGGCGGGGGCGAGAGGATGATGCAAGAGAGACCGCAGCACGCGGTTAATTGCGGCCGGCCGTGCCCGCCGCATGCGAGCCGGGGTGACTGTCACCGGGCGCGCGGGCCCGTATCGTGGAGATGGGCGTAGAGGGCGCGGATCGCCTGCGCCTCGCCGCCTTCGGGCTTGCCCGGCTTGGCCGACGGGTTCCACGCGAAGATATCGGCGTGGAGCCAGCGCTGGCTCTCCGGCACGAAGCGGGAGAGGAACAACGCGGCGGTGATCGAGCCGGCATAGCCGCCCGTGCCGGCGTTGTTGATGTCGGCGATGCGCGAATCGAGCATGCTCATGTATGGCGCCCACAACGGCATGCGCCACACCGGGTCGGCGACGGCGGCGCCGTGGGCGACCAGATCGGCGGCGAGCGCGTCGTCGCGGGTGTAGATCGGCACAACCTCGGGCCCGAGCGCGACGCGGGCGGCGCCGGTGAGCGTGGCGAGATCGACGATGAGGTCGGGTTCCTCTTCGGCGGCCAGCGCCAGCGCATCGGCGAGCACGAGCCGGCCCTCCGCATCGGTGTTGCCGATCTCGACGGTGAGGCCCTTGCGGCTGGTGAACACATCGCCGGGGCGGAAGGCGGCGCCGGAGATGGCATTCTCAACCGCCGGGATGAGGACGCGCAGGCGGAGCGGAAGGCCCGCCTCCATGATCATGTGGGCGAGGCCGAGCGCATTGGCGGCGCCGCCCATGTCCTTCTTCATGATCAGCATGCCGCTCGACGGCTTGATGTCGAGGCCGCCGGTGTCGAAGCACACGCCCTTGCCGACGATGGTGACCGTCGGCATGTCGGGATCGCCCCAGGCGATGTCGATGAGGCGGGGCTCGCGGCCGGACGCGGCCGCCGCGCCGACCGCGTGAATGAGCGGAAAGCCATCGAGGAGCAACCCTTCGCCGACGATCTCGGAGAAGACCGCGCCATGCCTGGCGGCGAGATCGCGCGCCGCTTCGGAAAGCTCCGCCGGCCCAAGATCGTTGGCGGCGGTGTTGACGAGGTCGCGCGCCAGATAGACGCCATCGGCGATGCGCCCGACGTGATCACCATCGACGCCGGCCGACAGTACCAGGCGGGGCGCTTCGGCCGTGTCGTTGCGATAGCGGCGGAAGCGATAGGCGCCGAGCGCCCAGGCGAGGCTGGCCTGTGCCGGATCGTCGAAGCCGGCGGCGAGCCGATAGGTGCCGGCGGGCAGGCTCGCCGGCAGCTTGCCGGCGGCAAGCGACGGCGCGGCGGCGCCATCGCCAAGACCAAAGAGGACGGCGGCCGGACCGCCCTGCTCTGCCGGTACCAGGCAAATTTCACCGGCGCCGGCGGCGAACCCGGCCGCCGTGGCCCACGCAGCGGCGCGCTCGCCAAGGGTCGATGCAAGGCCGGCAAGGCCGGATTTCGACAGCGCGTGAATCGCAACGGCGAGCCCGCCGCTGTCGGCGGGCAGAAGGCAGTCAGCCACAAGAACCTCCGGAAAGCGTCTGGCGAGGCCGCGATCATGGCGGCGGGCCGCGGTTACCGCAATCCCACCGGCGCCGGGATTAACCAAGCATTAGGGTTAACAGAATATTGCTCATGGCGGGTCCGCTGGAGCCTGCCGAAGACCGTGACTACGACCATTTCCCTCAAGCGCCGCCTGCTGAGCGGCGCCACGATCCTCCCCCTCGCCGTCATTCTTTCGTTGGCCGGCTGCGCCTCCGCCAAGAAAGTCGATGCGACCACGACCGGATCTATCGTCCAGCCGACGACGCCCGAAGGATTCGAGCAGGCGGCGAGCTACTGGGGCCAGAAATACGCCGCCGACCCGAAGAACCGCGAGGTCGATCTCAACTATGCAGCGGCGCTCCGTCGCACCGGGCGCAGCGATCAGGCGGTCGCGGTGCTGCAGAAGGCGGCGATCTATTTCCCCGACGACCGCGGCGTGCTCGCCGCGTATGGCAAGGCGCTCGCCTCGGCGGGTGACCTCGAACACGCGCTCGACGCCATCCATCGCGCCCAGACGCCCGATCAGCCGGACTGGCAATTGATCTCGGCGGAAGCCGCGATCCTCGACCAGATGGGCAACCACACGGCGTCGCGCAAACTCTATGCCCAGGCGCTCGACTACGCGCCGAACGAACCGAGCGTGTTGTCCAATTACGGCATGTCCTACGCGCTGACCGGGGAACTGCCGCAAGCGGAGAAGCTGCTGCGCAAGGCGATCGCCGCACCGGGCGCCGACAGCCGGGTGCGCCAGAACCTCGCGCTCGTGGTCGGCCTGCAGGGCCGCTTCGACGAGGCCCAGAAGATCGCCTCGGCCGAGATCTCTGCCGACCAGGCCAAGGCCAATGTCGCCTATCTCAGGCAGATGCTGAGCCAGCGCAACAGCTGGCAGGCGCTGAAGTCCGGCACCGGCGCACAAACCGCAGCACCGCAGGGCTAGCCGAACCCAACCACAGACCTTCGCCAGAAACCGCCGGACTTTCGGCCGTCCCGTCAGGGGTGCATCTGGCCGCTCAGCTGGATCCCCGCCGGCCCGAGGATGACGGCCATCAGCACCGGCAGAAAGAACACGATCATCGGCACGGTGAGCTTGGGCGGCAGGGCGGCCGCCTTCTTCTCGGCGTCGTTCATGCGCTGGTCGCGGTTCTCCTGGGCGAGGACACGCAGCGCACTGCCCAGCGGCGTGCCGTAGCGTTCGGCCTGAATGAGGCTGGTCATCACCGACTTGACCGTTTCCAGTCCGGTGCGCGCGCCCAGATTTTCAAAGGCCTGGCGGCGCTCCGGAAGATAGGAGAGTTCGGCGGTGGTCAACGTCAGTTCCTCGGCCAGTTCCACCGACCGGACGCCGATCTCCTCGGAAACACGACGAAAAGCCGCTTCGGCGGACATGCCCGACTCGACGCAGATCAGCAGAAGATCGAGCGCGTCGGGCCAGGCGCGGCGGATGGAAAGCTGGCGCTTGTTGATGAGGTTGGTGACGTAGAAATTCGGCGCGTAGAAGCCGGCATAAGCCGCGACGAAGGCGATGAGCCACTTGATCGGCGTCGGCTGGGCGAGATCGGTGGCAATGAAAAGATAGAACGCCGCCAGCACGAAGAACAGCAATGGCAGCGTGACGCGGGTGAACAGGAAGACAACCAGCGGCGCCTGCCCGCGGAAGCCCGCCATGCGCAGACGCGCGACCGTCTTGTCGTCGGCGAGCGCTTTGCGCAAATTGAAGCGATCGACGATCTGCCGCATGTAGGCCTTCGGCTCGCGGCGAAGGTTGGCGCGGTTGGCATCGGCGGCAAGCCGCGCGCGTTCGCGGGCACGAATCTCCTCACGTTCCAGCGACACCGTCTTGATGCGCGCCGCAAGCTTGTCGCGCACGAAGAGCGGCTGGGTGAGCGTGAATACGGTGCCGAAGACGGCCACCGCCGAGAACATGGCGATGAGAATCTGAGGCGTGGTGAAGACGTGATAAACGAGCTGGAACATGGAAGCGACTCTCAGAAATCGAAGCGTATCATCTTGCGCATGATCAGGACGCCGAGGGCCATCCAGATGCCGGCGCAGCCGAGGATCACGTTGCCCAGGGGCGTTATGAACAGAAGCATGATGTATGCCGGGCTGGTCAGATAGACGAGCGTCATGACGACGATGGGCAGCGCGCCGATGATCACGGCCGACGCCTTGGCCTCCATGCTCATCGCCTGGATCTTGCCCTTCATCTTGCGCCGCTCACGCAGCACGCGCGACAAGTTGCCTAGCGCCTCGGCCAGATTGCCGCCAGAGCGTTGCTGAATGCTGATGACGACAGCGAAGAAATTGGTCTCCGGCGCCGGCACACGCTCAGGCAGCTTGGCGATGGCGTCGGCGAGCGAAACGCCAAGAGCCTGAGTTTCCGATATGGTTCGAAATTCCGACCTGACAGGTTCGGCCGACTCGGTGGCGATGATCCTGACGCAATCGTTGAGCGGCAGGCCGGCCTTGACGCCACGGACGATGACATCCATGGCGTTGGCGAATTCTTCGACGAACTTGTTTATGCGCCGCTTGCGCAGGAAGTTGACGATCCAGCGCGGCAACCCGAGCAGGCCGGCGACGCCAAGGGCGGCCGCGGCGTAGGACGGCAACCCGGCGAGCACGGCGGCAATGTATACGACCACGCCAATGACCAGGCTGATGATCATGAACCGGCGGCGCGTCCAGCTCAGTCCGGCCTGTTCCATGCGCAGCTTGAGCGGCGGCGCCTTGCTGTGCCGCGCCTTGGCCTTCTCGCGCTGATCGAGTTCCTTGAGGGTATCCTGAACGGATTTGCGCCGCCGGTTCGGATCGGCTTCGCGCGCCGCCACGGGACGCTCGGTGCCTTGAACAATGCCTATGCGGCGAGCGACGGTGTCTTCCTTCTGGATGCGATCAAAGAGGAAGGCATAGGCTAGGCCGCCGGCGCTCAGCATCGCCAATACGCTGATCGCGAGCATCATGGTAAGCGACATCAGCGGGCCTGCCCGGCCAGATCCGGCGCCTCGGCGTTGGCAGAATCAAGGGCCGCCGCCAGCCGCACATCCTCGTTGAAGTAGCGGGCGCGGTCCCAGAACTTCGGCCGGCCAATGCCGGTCGAACGATGCCGCCCGGTGATGCGGCCGTTCTGGTCCTCTCCGAGAATGTCGTAGATGAAGATGTCCTGCGTGGTGATGACTTCGCCCTCGGTGCCGACCACCTCGGTGATGTTGGTGATGCGGCGCGAACCGTCGCGCAGGCGCTCGACCTGGATGATGACGTCGATCGAGGTTGCAATCATCTCGCGAATGGTGCGCGAGGGTAGCGCAAAGCCGCCCATGGTGATCATCGACTCGAGGCGCGACATGGCCTCGCGCGGGGTGTTGGCGTGCAGCGTACCCATCGAACCATCGTGGCCGGTATTCATGGCCTGGAGCAGGTCGAAGGCCTCCGGTCCGCGCACCTCGCCGACGATGATGCGCTCGGGCCGCATACGCAGGCAATTCTTGACGAGGTCGCGCATGGTGATCTCGCCCTCGCCCTCGATATTGGGCGGGCGGGTCTCGAGGCGGACGACGTGCGGCTGCTGGAGCTGCAGTTCGGCGGCGTCCTCGGCGGTGATGATGCGCTCGTCGTGATCGATATAGGCGGTGAGACAGTTGAGCAGCGTGGTCTTGCCCGAACCGGTGCCGCCCGAGACCAGCACGTTGCATCGGCAACGGGCGATGATCTCCAGGATCGTGGCGCCGTCGCGGGTGATGGTTCCGAACCTGACGAGCTGATCGAGGGTCAGCTTGTCCTTCTTGAACTTGCGGATGGTGAGCGTCGGGCCGTCGATCGACAGGGGTGGCGCGATAACGTTCACGCGGCTGCCGTCGGGAAGGCGCGCGTCGCAGATCGGGCTCGATTCATCGACCCGGCGTCCGACCTGGCTAACGATTCGCTGGCAGATGTTCATCAGCTGCGAATTGTCGCGGAAACGGACGTTGGTCTCCTGAACCTTGCCGCCGACCTCGATGTAGGTGCGGAAGGCGCCGTTGACCATGATGTCGGAGATGTCGTCGCGCGCCAATAACGGCTCAAGCGGACCGAGACCAAGAACGTCGTTGCAGATATCCTCGAGCAGATCCTCCTGCTCGGCGATCGACATCACGATGTTCTTCAGTGCGATGATATCGTTGACGATGTCGCGGATTTCCTCGCGCGCCGATTCGACATCGAGGCGGGCGAGCTGCGACAGGTCGATGGTGTCGATCAGCGCGCTGAACACGGTCGACTTGACGTCGTAGAAATTCTCCGAGCGGCGGATGCCGTCGTTCGATGTCGGACGCGAACGGATCGGCTCGATCGGGGCGACGCGTACCGGCGGCGGCGTAGGCGGCGGCGGCTTGACCGGCTCGGCGGAACGCGGCGCGTCGACGCCAGGCGCGGCCGGCGCCGCCACGGCCTTGTCGGGCGGTGGACCGCCGATACTCTCTGTTCCGCGCTTTCCGAACATGAACGATCCTCGTCAGGCGCTCTTCTTGCCGCGGAAACGGGCGAGCAGGGGGGCAAGCGTGCCGCGCTTCGGTTTGCGCGTCTCCGTGCGGCCGGTAATCGTGCGGGCGATCAGTTCGAAGGTCGCAGCGACCGGGCTCTTGGGATCGGACTCGGCGATCATCTGGCCGTTGTTGGCGGCGTTGCCGAACAACTGGGCATCGAAGGGAATGATCGCCGTCGGCGTGAGCTCGAGCGCCGAGGCGAATTCTTCGACCTTGATCTCGGGACGCTTCGCCATGCCGCTCTTGTTGATGACCAGGCGCGGCGGCGCATCGGTGGAGCGGACCTGGCGAAGCAGGTCGACGAGGTTCTTGGCATTGCGCAAATTGGCAAGATCCGGCTCGACCGTCAGCACGATCTCATCAGCGGCAAACAGCGTCTTGCGCGCCCAACTGGTCCAGGTGTGCGGCATGTCGAGAACCACGGCCGGCACGCCCGCCTGGGCGAGATCGATGACCTGCTCGAACGCGGTCTCGCCGAAATCGTATGTGTGGTCGAGGGTCGCCGGCGCCGCCAGCAGCGAAATGTGGTCGGAGCACTTGGCGAGCAGGCGCTCGAGAAACGTATCGTCGAGACGGTCCGGGGCGTTGACCGCTTCCGCGATACCCTGGGTCGGGTCCTGGTTGAAATCGAGGCCAGCGGTCCCGAAGGCGAGGTCGAGATCGGCGACGACGACATCGCTCTGGAAGCTGCGCGCGATCGCCCAGGCAACATTGTGGGCGACCATGGACGAACCGACGCCGCCCTTGGCGCCGACGAAGGCGAGCGTGCGACCGAGCGGCTGCGTCGAGCGGTCGACGTAGAGATCGGCGACGGCGCGGATGACGCCCATCTTGTCGACCGGCGCAACAAGATACTCGCTGATGCCGCGTTGCGTGAGAGCGCGATATAGTTCGACGTCGTTGATGTGACCGATGATGACCACACGCGTACCGGGATCGCAGACCGCGGCAAGCCGGTCGAGTTCGGCTTCGAGCCGATCCCGAGGCAGACGGGTCTCGACGACGATCAGGTTCGGCGTCGCGGCGGCTTGGTAAAACTCGGTGGCGGCCGTGAGGCCGCCGGCATGAACCTTGACGTGGGCGCGCGACATGCGCCGATCGCCGGCAGCCGCCTCGATCGCCGCCGAGATATCGGGCGATTCGCAGAAGGCCTGGATCGAAATGCGCGGCACCGGCCGGACATCGGCGCCGTTCTGTGCCGGCGCCGGCGTTTCGCGGTCCGTCGGCGGTTCGTGGTCCTTGAGAGCCAGATCACTCATTGGTTGCCAACTCCCTTGGCGACTGAGCCGCCCGTCTCGCGCGACAGATCGGCTGTGAACGGCACGCCCTTGCGATACGCATCGAGGACGGTGGCACGGCGTATGGCATCGGGCGGTGTCAGGCCGCGCGGATAGAGAAGATCGAGCGGGCTCGCCACCATGGCGGCCAGGTTCTGCTGGGTGGCGCAGCCGAAGGCGAAGTAGTGGCGATTCTCGCCGTTTTCGGAGACCTGATCCGGCCACGGGCCGCACGGTGCGGTGTGAGCGACGACGCGGTTGTAGGCGATGCGGATCGGGGCGTTGCGCTCCTCGGGGCCGGCCCGATAGACACGATACTCAATCGAGCGCGGGTTGACGCCGGACCGGCGCAAGGCGTCCTCGACCTGAACCGCAATGCCGGCAGCGGCGACCTGGTTGGGCGAGCCCGAGGGAGCCACGACCGCGATCAGCGAAGCACCGCTGGCAGCGAACTTCTGGCCGAAGCCGGCGACGACGGCGGCGAAGTCCCCGGGCAGCCGCGCCGAATCCTGTCCAACCGGAACGTCCATCGACACCAGCATCTCCTCGACGGCGATCGGATGATTGTGGCGATAGTCGTCGGGAATGCCGCCGGTGGTCAGCGACTGCTCGGCGGAGCTGGTGCAGCCGGCGAGCGCAGCGAAGAGCCCACCCGCCAGCACGAGCGCCGGCGAGGGCAGGACGAGCCTGCGGCGGTGGAGGTTGGACGGCGCGGTAGTCATGACGTGTAGGCTCCGTTGCTGCCTGCTGGCGCTCATTGGATGATGAAGCCGTAGTTGCCCTGGTAGGCGCCGACCGGCGACTGCGCGTTCTGGCCGCCGTAAACCCGGTTGAGGTCGCCGAGGAGGTTCGACTGGGCATCGCCGGCGGTCGAATACCCCTGATCGGGCGTGGCCAGCGCCGAGGCTGCCACCGGCTTGACCAGATAGGGCGTGATGATGATGACCAGTTCGGTCTCGTTGCGCTGGTAGTCGCGGCTGCGGAACAGCGGCCCAAGGACCGGCAGGTTGCCGAGGCCAGGGAGCTTGCCGATCGACTGGCGGACGCTGTCCTGGAGCATGCCGCCCATGACGAGCGCACCGCCGGAGGGTAGTTCCAGCGTGCTCTCGGCGCGGCGCACCTTGAGGCCGGGGATGCTGAGGTCGCCAATCACCAGAGACGCCTCGGAGGACAGTTCCGACACCTCGGTCTTGACGCGCAGGCTGATGCGGCCTTCGGACAAGACCACCGGCGTGAACGATAACGCGACGCCATAGGGCTTGAACTGGATGGTGACGTTGCCCTGCTGGTCGCGGCCGGTCGGAACGGGGAACTCGCCGCCGGCAAGGAACGAAGCGGTCTCGCCGGAGATGGCGGTTAGTGTCGGCTCAGCCAGCGTCTTCATCATGCCGGTCTGTTCGAGCGCGCGGATCGTCGCGGTGAGGCTGCTGGTACCGTCATTGTAGCCGAAGGTGAGCTTGTTGTCGGACAGCGCCTTGTTGGCAACGGCAAACGGATTGCCGGTCGTGCTGCACGAGCCGCCGAGCACGCCGAGCGCGCTCGCCGCGCAGGTGGTGAAATTGTTGATGCTGATGTTGCCGTTGAACTCGACGCCGAGCTGCTTGGCGATGTTGCGCTGGACCTCGGCCACGGTGACTTTGAGGTGAACCTGATCCTCGCCCTCGATGGTGAGCAGATTGATGACGCTGCTGGTTGGGGGCTGCGACGAGCCACTGCTGACGGAAATGCTGACGGCACCGGTCGCGCCGGCGCTCGGAGTACTGCTGCCGGAACTGCTCGAAGCTTGGGCCTGGGCGCCACCATTGGCGAAGATATTGGCGATGTCCTGCGCACGACGGGCGTCGGCGGCGTTGCGCACGGTGCCTGACAGCACGATGTTGTCGCTGACGATCTCGATTTTGATATCGGATTCGGGGATCAGCCGGCGCAGCATGGACGACAATGTTCCCGTGTCGCGTTCGACCTCGAGTTCGAGCGACACGATGGTGGCGCCGGCGCGATCGAAGACGATGACGTTCGATTGGCCGACGGCAACGCCGGTGACGTAGATGCGGCGTGGCGTGCGGATCACCGCGTCAGCGATGACCGGATTGGAAACCAGGATGTCGCGGGCGTCGCGCGGCAGGTCGATAACAACCGACTTGCTGAGGCCAACCTTGACGGTGCGATGAACGGACTCGCCGATCGTGGCGGACTGGGCGCGCGCCGCGGACATGGAAACGTCGATCGCGCCAACGGCAAACAGCGCCACCGCGGCGACGGCGAGTTTACGGACGATTGCCTGCACCATCTTCGCGATTCCCTGGTTGTAGCCGGCGCGACATGACCTATCGGACGCCCTGCACCTGCGAGGTGACGCCATTCCTCACGACGGTCACCACGCCGTTCGACTTGTTGCCGCTGATCAGGTGAACCGCATCCTTGGCGGCGTCGCCCGGCGACGGAGCGGAATCGGTGACGCTGCGCAAGGCAAGAGCGAGGCGATCGCTCATCTGTTGGGCGACGGTGACGATCTGCGCCTGCTCCGGCGACAGTTCGAGCGTCGCGGTCTGGCCGATGACGTGATCCTGGCCGTCAGCGCCGGCTTTCTCGATCGTCTGATCGATCGCCAGCACGCGAACATTGTTGAGGATCGTTTCGGTGGTGTATTCCGGACCGGTGCCGGCGCCACCCTGTTCGGTCCGGCGCGTCATGATGACGTCGACATGGTCATTGGGCAGGATGAAGCCGCCGGCGCTGGTATCGGCGGCGATCTTGAGCGCCACCGCACGCTTGCCTTCCGGGAGGATCGCCGACATGAAGCCGCGATCGGAGCGGATCAGCTTGGCCTCGTTGATCGGCTCGCCCTCAAAAAAACTGGCGCGGGCGATCGAACCGATGACCCCGGCTTCGGGATCGCTGCCGCTCGTGCGGCTGATGAACTTCGCCGAGACGCTATCCTTCGGCCAATCGCGCCACGCCACCGAACCGGCATCGAGTGTCGTGCCCATCGGCACATCCTTGGCGGCGACGAGCACCGAAACGGTGTCGATGGACTCGTGCGGCGACTGCGCGACAACAGGAGCCGGGGCCGGGGCGCTGAGATTGAGCGCGAGGACGGCAGCGATGAGACCGGCGCCAAGGGCGACGCCCAAAACGACCACACGTGAGAGCTTCATGACAACGCAACCTCTCGAAGGCCGACCTCGACCGACTGCCGGCAGTTTCGCCCTGCAATCGTGTACTTATGGTTAATCAGACGTGAGAATTCTTGATTAACAAAAGCTTGCGAAGTCTGCGGTCCACGGGGTCACGCGGCGGGTTGGATGGCCATGGAATCGGCACGAGCGGCGCGAGCCGCGACGACCGCGTCGATGCCCTAGCCGGTCGCCATCTGCATCCAGATCGTGTGCGGATAGACAGCGAGCCCGGCGGCGGCCAGCGCGACCCCATATGGCACGCCTGCCCTCTCGTCGTGCAGCCGCTGGATCCACGGCTGACGAACGATGAAGGCAGGCAAGACCGACCGCCGGAAAGAAAGAAGGAGAATAGTCAGGACACCACCGAAGATGGAGGCGATGCCGATGAACTCGATACCGTTTTGCCAGCCGAGCCAGAGCGCCGTCACCGATGCGAGCTTGGCGTCGCCGCCACCGATCCAGCCCATGGCGAAGCAGAGGAACGCCACCACCAAGACGGCGCCGGCCATCGCCCAATGAAGGCCGAACGTCTGGAGGTCCATGCCGGCGACCGGCGACAAGACGACGAAGGCGGCGGCGAGAGCCAGCGTAAGCCGGTTGGAGATGGTCATGGTCATCAGGTCGGAGACCGCCGCGAACACCATCGCGAGAGGGAAAACGGCAAACAAAACGGTGCGCAAGACTTCCACGATCGACACGGGCTCCGCTCGAAAGGCTCGCAAAAGCTAACCGGCGATGATTAAGGGGGGTTGAATTCAGGGGCCGCGATTCTATCGGCTCGGCTTTTGTCGCGCGATTTCTAGTCGGGGGTGATGATTTTGCCGGCTACACCCTGCAGCATGCTGCCGATCTGTGATCCGGCTACAGTGGCACCGGCGATAATGGCGAGGCTGATGAGCATGGCCAGGAGGCCGTATTCGATGGCCGTCGCGGCGGACCGATCTCTGACGAAGCGTGCGACCAGGTGCCTCACTGAACCCCTCCACATCGGGTATGGGGTAGACCGCGCGGCCCGGAAGCCGCGCGGTAATTTTCGTACTTGGCCAAGACTACGGGGTGTAGCCGGAAAGCTTGGTGGCGATCGCCGAAAACGTGGTGCTCAACTGCGAGCCAAGAGCGCTGGCACCCGCGATGATCGCGATGCCAATCAGGGTGGCCAACAGGCCGTACTCAATGGCGGTCGCGCCGGACTCGTCCTTCGCGAAGCGGGCAAACAGGGATTTCATGGGGGAACTCCTCAGACTGGGTTTCAATGTTGGCTCAGCCCGGTTTCT
Source organism: uncultured Alphaproteobacteria bacterium (assembly GCA_963781775.1). Classification (GTDB taxonomy): domain Bacteria; phylum Pseudomonadota; class Alphaproteobacteria; order Rhizobiales; family Kaistiaceae; genus CAVSRC01. The sequence goes on from CAWAHE010000014.1 coordinate 27,808, forward strand.
GCCGGCACCCTTGCCAAGTCCGCAATCTAGCGAGCAAGTCCTGAAACGACGTTAATATGTAGGCGCGCTATTTGGGCATTGCATTACTAAGAGGTAAGAATAACAATTGGTTGATATTGAGAATTGCTTGCATTTCAACGTTCTTCGCGCTGTTGTTCCTTGGTTTACGAATCTTTACCGCCAAATAGTTAGCTTATTAGTTACCATCACGCCAAAAGGCTGTTGAGGCACCGGCGGTTCGGTGGCCATCGCCGCGAACGGCTCAGGGGGCTGCCCTTAAACCTTCGTTCACCATGTCGGACGTAGGTTCAGGGCCAATCGCGAACCTCGCGGAGGTCCCATGTACCGTTCTCGCCTTCCCATCACGTTCCGCCGGCGCACGGCCATGCTGTCCCTCGCCGGGCTCGCGACCGTCGCCGTCGCAATGACGGCCCCGGCATCCGCCGATCCGATCTCGGTGATCGTCGATCGCGCCAAGGTCATGCGCATCTCGCGGCCGGCCAACCTGGTGATCATCGGCAACCCGGCAATCGCCGACGCCACCATTCAGGACAGCCAGACGCTCATCATCACCGGCCGCAGCTACGGCACCACCAACCTGATCGTACTCGACCGCGACGGCCAGTCGATCGCCGATGAGGTGGTGACGGTAGAGCCGTCCAACGACCAGGTGGTGACGGTCTATCGCCGTGCGTCGCGCCAGACCCTGTCGTGTACGCCGGACTGCTCGCCGATGCTGACGCTCGGCGACAACCAGACCGCCTTCGACTCGACCAACACCCAGATCCAGGCCACGCGCTCGCTCGCGGATTCGGCGTCAAAGAACTGATGCACTGCGTGGTTAGCCAATAGTTGCGGCGGCCACTTGGTTTTTCACCAAAGGCTGCAACCGTTCTTAAATTCTTGCCTGATAGCACACGTTAGCGGGCGCCAGATTCCTGGCCACCCCCGGGCACGTCGTGTGGACATGGCATCGATCGCCAAGACAATGAAGTCGGCCCTCGGGCGGATCGCCATCCGCGCCGGGCTGGCTCGCTTCCGCCGCGACGACAGCGGCGCGACGGTGGTCGAGTTCGCGCTGGTGGCACTGCCGTTCATCGCGCTGATGTTTGCCATCCTCGAGACCGCGCTCATGTTCTTCGCCGGTCAGACCATGGAGACCGCCGTGGGGACCGCGGCGCGATTGATCCGGACTGGCCAGGCGCAGCAGCAGGGCTTCGACCTCGGAACATTCAAGAATCAGATCTGCGACCAGGTGTCGCCGCTGTTCGCCTGCGCAGGCATCAAGCTCGACGTGCGCAAATACACAACGTTCGATTCGGTCGACCTCAGCGTTCCTGTCACCGACGGCAATCTCGACGTCCAGGAGAACTACGACCCAGGCAAGGGCGGCGACATCGTGGTGGTGCGCGCCTACTACGAGTGGCCAGTGTTCGTGCGCCTGCTCGGCAATGACCTCTCGACGTTGTCCAACGGCACGCATCTCCTTGTCGCCACGGCGGCCTTCCGCAACGAGCCGTTCCCATGGTGACGGTGCGCCGGCTTCCACGTCTGCACTGGCGGCGGCCATTCCGTCGTCTGGCCGCTGACCGCTCGGGTGTTTCGGCGGTCGAATTCGCGCTGATTCTGCCGCTGATGCTGACGCTCTATATCGGCGGCTTCCAGGTCGGCGAGGCGCTGACCATCAGCCGCAAGGTCACCCACGTCGCCAGTTCGCTCGGCGACCTGGTGGCGCAGTCCCGGTCCATTTCCAATTCCGACATGACGAACATTCTCGACGCCGCGACGTCGGTGATGGTGCCCTACTCCACCGACGCTCTGACGATCGTCGTATCCGGCATCAGCATCGACGCCAACAGCAAGACGAAGGTCGAGTGGAGCGACGCGCGTCATACGACCCCGCTCGCCATCGGCGGCAGCGTTACCCTGCCGGCGGCGATCATCCAGCCCAGCACGTTCGTCGTCATGGCCGAGGTGCATTTTCCCTACACCCCGCCGATCGGCTACGTGCTGACCGGCACGTTCGACCTCAACGACAAGTTCTACCTGAGGCCGCGTCTCAGCGAAGACATCAAGCGCCCGCCGCAATACAAGTGAGCCGGCGTCAGCCACCGCTTCCGGTGGCGACAAGTTCCTCGATCACCGCGTAGTCCTTGGCCGCAGCGGGCACGAAGCCGCCGCCGCCGATGCTCGACCTGTCGACGGCATCGAGCGCATCGGGCGCCTCGTTCGCCATCGCCATGAGAGCGTCAGCGATCAGGGCTTTCAGTTCGGCGGGCATGTCGCGGCGGAGGACGTGCGGCCCGAATGGAATCAGCGGTGACTGCCAGACGATGCGCAGGCGATCCATCGCCAGCGCTCCGGCGGAGACCATGCGGGTGAAGACGCCGAAACTGTATCCGGCCGCCGCGTCGCCGGCGAGACTGGACCAGCCGGCGGCAAGGTCGGCCTCGTCGGTGAAGAGCGCGGTGACGGCGTCCTCGGGGTCAGCGGCGGTGACGATGGTGCCGGGATCGATGCCCTGCAGCGCGAGAGCCTTGAGGGGCACCAGGCGGCCGGCAACAGAATCGGCGCCGGACAAGGCGAGGCGCTTGCCCGCGGCATCGGCGATCGTGGCAATCGAACTGCCGGCGTGCGCGACAAGGACCGCGTGGAAGCCGCGCGAGCCGTCAAAGGCGGCGGGCAGTGCAACCGGATCGACGCAGTCGCAAATCGCCTCGGTGGTGACGTAGCTGGCGGCGCTGTGGATGGCGTATTGGACGCGGGCCGAGGCCTGGGCATCGATCAGCGCAGCGTAGCTCGCGGTGGCGACGATCTCGACCGGCACGCCCAGACGGTCCTGAAGGTAGGCACGAAAAGGCTCCAGCCGCGCGATGTCATAAGCCGCGCCGTTGGCGGCGACCACGCCGACGCGCACCACCTTGATGTCGTCGCGCCAGTCGGCCCTCGCCTCCGCGCGCGCCCATGCCAGAAGCGCCAGGGCAAGCAGCAGGACCCCAAACCCCGGTCGCAGAAACCGCCGCATCGCCTGGTGCTCCCGTGTGCCGCGATCGCCCGCCGCATCCTGCCCGATCGACGGCAAAGCCGAAAGCCGGCGCGGCTAGCCGCCCGAGAAGGCGAAACGCGTGGACTGGCGATAGGTTTCGCCGGGCCGCAAAACGGAGCTTGGAAAGCTGGTGTGGTTGGGCGCATCGGGAAAGAACTGCGCTTCGAAGCAGCAGCCGGCGTTTCGGCCGTAGCGGAGACCGCCGAGGCCGGGAGCCGGCACCGGGTCCAACAGATGGGAGCCGTCGTAGAATTGAAGGCCCGGCTCGGTCGAGGCGATGTCGAGCGTGAGGCCGTTCTTCAGCGAATGAAGTTGGGCATGAGGCCGCGGCTGAGCGGCCTTCTTGCGATCGATGACAAAGTTTTTGTCGAAGATCACCCGCTCGCCGCGTCGAAGCTGGCGAATGGAGCGAGGGGCCCGGAAATCGAAGACCGAACCGGCTACCGCGACGATCTCGCCGGTCGGGATATCGTCGGCGTCGGTCGGCGTATACGACTCGGCAAAGATGCGCACCTGATGATCGAGGATATCGGCTGAACCGTCGAGATTGAAATAGGTGTGCTGGGCGAGATTGACGAGTGTCGGCGCATCGGTCGTGGCTTCGGCTTCCAGCCTCAGCGTCGAGGGCGGCTCGATGATGTAGCGAACGCGTGCCTCGACATTGCCGGGATAGCCTTCCTCGCCGTCGGGACTCTCCAGAGCCAGCGTCACGCTGGCGGCGTCGTGATCGACCAGGCGCCAGACGCGCTTGCCGAAGCCAATGAAGCCGCCGTGGAGATGATTGCGCCCGTTCTCGTTACGCGAGACCTGATAGGCGACGCCGTCGATGGCGAACTTGCCTCCGCCGATGCGATTGGCCGAGCGGCCAGCGATCGCGCCGAAGTGAGGAGAATACTTCACGTAGTGATCGAGCTGGTCGAAGCCGAGCACCAGTGGATGATCGACGCCGGCCAGACGCAGATCGCGGATGACCGCGCCGTACGTGAGGATGCGCGCGCTCAGCTGGCCCGCCGCGATCGAGATCTCACTGACCTCGTCACCTTCAGGCATCGTTCCAAAAGAAATTGCCGCCATTTTGACGCCCTCCCCCTGGCCGGGCGACTCAATCATACGCCAAGCATCCCCTTGTCGGCGACGCGGTAGACGAACATTTCGCCAGCTATTTCGATACTGAGAATTTTGTCAGTTGCAGCGACAGCGCACTCAGATCGTCTGGTTGTAGCGGCCAACTTCCGGATGTTGGCGCAGCAAGCCATCGATAGCGGCAAACATCTCGCGCATGCGTGCCTCGGACACCGGGCTCTCGATGACGACCACCAGTTCAGGCTTGTTGGACGACGCGCGAACCAACCCCCACGTGCCGTCGTCGGCGGTCGCGCGGACGCCATTGACGGTGACCAGATCGACGATGGGGTGACCGGCGACGAGCTCGCCGGATCGCTGCGCCTCCTCCAGCCGGGCGCGCATACGCTCGGCGACTGAGTATTTGATCTCGTCGGCGCACTCGACCGACATGGTCGGCGACGACCACGTGCGCGGCAGGCTGGCAGCGAGGTCGGCGACGGATTTGCCTGGGTTGCGATCGAGGAGGTCGAGGATGGCGATGGCCGAGACGAGCCCATCGTCATAGCCGCGGCCGGGCGGGGTGTTGAAGAAGTAGTGACCCGACTTCTCAAAGCCGGCGAGCGCTTTCACTTCGCGAACCCGGCGCTTGATGTAGGAGTGGCCGGTCTTCCAGTAGTCGGTGGCCGCGCCAGCGGCGGCAAGGACCGGATCGTTCGCGAACAGGCCGGTCGATTTGACGTCGACGACGAAGCGGGCGCGCGGGTTGCGGGCCGCAAGGTCGCGGGCGATCAGCACGCCAACCTTGTCGGCGAAGATCTCCGCGCCGGTATTGTCGATGACGCCGCAGCGGTCGCCGTCGCCGTCGAAGCCGAGGCCAATATCGGCGCCGGACCGCTTCACTGCGTCGGCGATGGCATGAAGCATCGCGAGGTCTTCGGGGTTCGGATTGTAGCGCGGGAAGGTCCAGTCGAGCTCGGTGTCGAGCGGCACGACGTCGACGCCGAGGGCGGCCAGAACGTCGGGCGCGAATGCGCCGGCGGTGCCGTTGCCGCAAGCAACCACGGCGCGGATCGGCCGCGCGAATTTCGGCCTGCCGGCGAGATCGGCGATGTAGCGAGCGCGCATGTCGGAGATCGGACGCCAGGCGCCGCCGTCACGCGGGACGAAGGCGGCCGTCAGCACGATCTCCTTCAATCGCGCCATCTCGTCCGGGCCGAAAGTGAGTGGACGTTCGGCGCCCATCTTGATGCCGGTCCAGCCGTTCTCGTTATGCGAGGCGGTGACCATGGCGACCGACGGCACGTCGAGGGCGAACTGCGCGAAATAGGCCATCGGCGTGACGGCCAATCCGATGTCGTGCACGCGGCAGCCGGCGGCGACCAGTCCGTTGACCAGCGCCGACTTGATGGCGGCGGAATAGGACCGGTAGTCGTGGCCGGTGACCACGTCCGGTCCGGCGCCCAGTTCATGAAGCAGGGTGCCGAGCCCGAGACCGAGGGCGGCGACGCCCATCAGGTTCAGTTCCGGCGGCCGCGGGTCGCCCGGAATGCCGTACCACCAGCGGGCGTCGTATTCGCGGAAGCCGGTCGGCTTGACCAGCGGCGTGGTCGCGAACGCGAACGAATTGTCGAGCAAGGTCGGAGGCGGGGCGCGGCAACATCGGCCCACTCATAGCCCGGCCGGCCGGGCGAACAAAGCGGTGCCTACTGGGAGAGGACGAGCTGACCGCCGGCGACCTCGAACTTCGACAGGCGGCGCAGGAAACTCATGCCGAGGAGATTGACGCCAAGCGTCTCGCCCGGAGCCACCGTCGCCTCGACGTTGCGCACGGCGACCGAGCCGATGCGGACTTCGTTGAGAACGACGGGCGCTGCCATGACGGTCCCGTTGGCCGTGGCCATGGGCAACCTGTAAGCCGATTGCGGCGGACGGATGCCGAGCCGGCGGGCGGTCGCTTCGGTCAGGGCGACGGTGGTCGCGCCGGTGTCGACGATGATCTCGAAGCTGCGCCCGTTGATCGTGGCATCGGCGAGGAAGTGGCCGCGGGAGTCGGCACGCAACGCAACCTGGCGGTAGCCGTCGTGGCGAACCTCGCTCTCCCGCGTTGCGGTGCGTACCGGCTCCGCGCCCACAACCGCCGACGGCGCCGGTGCGCCGGGCTGAAGCGCGACCGACAGCAGGCCGGGCGCCAGCTTTGGCGCGACAACGGCCAAAGCCGACAGGACGGCGGCGAAGACGAGGACGCGGCCGAGCACGGACGGCAAGCTCCCGATCATGCGTAAGAACGGGCAGCATCATTGCCGGCAACGCTTAAGCATCGGCCACCCGCACGCCGCTTTTTGCCGCGTCGCTTAACGAATGGTTACGGCGCGACGCTAGAGCCAACCGCCATCGAAGACGTAGGTCTGGTTGGTGGCGGCCGACGCCTCGTCGGAGCCGAAAAACAGCACGGCGCGGGCGATATCGTCCGGCCCGAGTTCCCGCGGCAGGCACTGGTCCTGCATCAGCTTTTCCAGCGCCTCGGGCGTCGCCCACAACTCCTTCTGGCGCCTGGTCATGATCCAGCCGGGGGCAACGTGGTTGACGCGGATATTGTACTTGCCGAGTTCGCGCGCGACGCCGCGGGTGAGGCCGAGCACGCCGGCCTTGGCGGCGGTGTAGACCGGCAGGCCGCCGAAGGCGACCATCCACGAATTGGAGCCGATGTTCACGATCGAACCATTCTTCGCCTTCTTCATGTCGGGCGCGACGGCCTGGATGGTGAAGAGCTGGTGCTTGAGATTCATGGCGATGCGCTCGTCAAAATAGTCCGACGTGACATCCTCGAGCTTGTGGCGCTCGTCATGGGCGGCGTTGTTGACCAGCACCGTGATCGGACCGAACGTCTTGCGGACGGAGGCGACCGCCTTTTTCAGCGCCGCGATGTCGGCGAGATCGCAATGTTCGAAGTGGACCTTCTGGCGCTTGCGCCTGATGCGCGCGACCAGAGCCTTCGATTCCTTCTCCTTGATGTCGATGAAGGCGACCTTCGATCCCTGGGCGGCGAAGTGCTCGACGATGGATTCGCCGATGCCGGACCCGCCGCCGGTGACGAGGACGGTGCGGCCTTTGAGGCTCGGGTAGATGGCGCCGAATTTCATTGGGTGTTCCCTCGGATGCTGTTTTCGTGTTTCCGGCCTACCCATCCCACCGAAACCGCAGGGCGATCAAGCCGGAAGTCGCGAAAATGCGCGGATGGCGGCGGGTGGATGGTTCGGCGCCGTGCCGTGCGGCCGGGGTCATGCTAAAAAAAGCTGAAATCCTTGTCGAAAAAGGACAACGCCGTTCGTCAACAGCCGTGAGGACAGAACCGTGAGCTTGGGGAGGAAGACGACGTGGCCGAGAAAGTCCTTCTGCTGATTGGAACGAAAAAGGGAACCTTCATCGTCGAGGGCGACGCCCGGCGGCAATCGTGGTCGCAGCGCGGTCCTTTCTGCGAAATGTGGCCGATGAACCACGTCGTCGGCGATCCGGCGACGGGGACCATCTATGGCGCCGGCGGCAACGAGTGGTTCGGGCCGGCGGTGTGGAAATCGACCGATTTTGGCGCAACCTGGACCCATTCGAGCGAGGGCCTCGCCTATGCCGCCGGCGAGGAGCCGATCAAGGCAGGCTGGAGCCTCGCGGTCGCCAACGGATCGCTCTATGCCGGCGTGCAGCCGGCCGGGCTGTTCCGCAGCGACGATGGCGGCGAAAACTGGGCGCAGATCTCAGGCCTCAGGGACCACCCGACCCGGCCGCAATGGCAACCGGGCGGCGCCGGGCTGATCCTTCATTCGCTGGTCATCGATCCGGACGACCACGACCGCATGTGGGTCGGCATCTCGGCGGCCGGCGTGTTCCATTCGGCGGACGGCGGCAAGACCTGGGAGCCGCGCAACAAGGGAACGCGTTCCGATTTCATGCCGGAGGGACAGAGGTATCCCGAGTTCGGCCAGTGCGTGCACAACGTCGTCCTGGCGCCGGGCACCAGCGACCGGCTCTACCAGCAGAACCATTGCGGCATGTACCGCAGCGACGATGCCGGCAAGAGCTGGCAGAGCATCGAAGCCGGCCTGCCGTCGAGCTTCGGATTCCCGGCGGCGGCCCACCCACGCGACCCGGATACGGTCTACCTGTTGCCGCTCAACGGCGACATTCGCGGCCGCTACGTGCCGGACGGCAAGGCGGCGGTCTATCGCTCGCGCGACCGGGGCGATACCTGGCAGGCGATGCGCAACGGGCTGCCGCAGGAGAACGCGTTCTTCGGCGTGCTGCGCCAGGCGATGGCGACCGACCGGCTCGACCCGGCCGGCATCTATTTTGGCACCTCCTCCGGCACGCTGTTCGCCAGCGCCGACGAAGGCGACTCCTGGTCGCCGATTGCCGAGCACCTGCCCACCATCCTCTCGGTGGAAACGCTGGTAGTGGAGGCGTAGCGGAACGATGGCGGCGCCGATGCCAAAGGAGAGCCCCGCGCCGGTCACCGTGACACTGGCGGGCGCGCTCGCCTACCTTTTTCCGACGGCGCCGCGCCGGCTCGAGGTGCCGGCCGCCAGCGTTCGCGAGATGATCGAGGCGCTCGATGCGGGCTGGCCGGGCATGCGCGACCGCATCGTCGATTCGACGCCGGCCATCCGCCGCCACATGAACGTGTTCGTCGACGGCGAACGGGCGAAGCTGGATACGCCGCTCAAGCCCGGCGCGGCGGTCTTCGTGCTGACCGCCATCAGCGGGGGCTGAGTTCTGGCCATTTCGTTCCGTCGAAGACCTGGGAAGGAGACCTGACAGCATGGCGAAGCTCGTCTTCGGAATGAACCTGTCGCTGGATGGCTATGTCGACCATGAGGCGTTTGGGCCGGGCCCGCTCCTCTTTCGCCACTGGATTGAGCACGTGCGCAGCCTGACCGGCAGCCTCTACGGCCGCACCATGTACGAGATCATGCGTTATTGGGACGACGACCATCCCGAATGGGACATCGCCGAACGCGAATTCGCGACAGCGTGGCGGAACCAGCCGAAATGGGTCGTGTCGCGCTCGCTGAAGTCGGTCGGCCCCAACGCCACGCTGGTTTCGGACGATATCGAGGCATCGATACGCCGGCTGAAGGCCGAACGCGCCGGGGAAATCGACATCGCCGGACCAAATCTCGCGGGGAGCCTGACCGACCTCGGACTCATCGACGAGTATCGGCTTTACTTCCATCCCGTGGTGCTCGGCCGCGGCGTTCCGTTCTTCGCCGGCCCGCGGCCGCGGCTTCGCCCCCTGGCCACCGACCGCATCGGTGAGGACGTGATCAGGCTCACCTACGTTCCGGCATCATCGTAGCCGCCGCCCAAGGACCCGCGAAGGGGCTCGGCATGGCCGCGTTTGGCGGACGTGCGTCCTACTTCGTGCCGTAGAGGCGGTCGCCGGCGTCACCGAGGCCGGGGACGATATAGCCGTGGTCGTTGAGATATTCGTCGATGGCGGCGGTATAGATCGGGACGCCGGGCTGGGCGGCCTGCAGGCGCGCGATACCTTCCGGCGCGGCCAGCAGGCAGACGAAGCGAATGTCGCGGGCGCCGCGCGCCTTGAGCCGATCGATGGCGGCGGAGGCGGAATTGGAGGTGGCGAGCATCGGATCGACGACGATGACCAGGCGCTCGGCCATATCGTCCGGAGCCTTGAAATAATACTCGACCGGCTCGAGCGTGTCGGGCTTGCGGTAGATGCCGATATGGGCGACGCGGGCGGACGGCACGAGGTCGAGCATGCCCTCCAGCAGGCCGTTGCCGGCCCTGAGGATCGAGGCGAAGACCGGCTTCTTGCCTTGCAGGATGGGGGCCTCCATGCCGGCGAGCGGCGTCTCGATGTGCGTCGTGGTCAGCTTGAGGTCGCGCGTGACCTCGTAGGTGAGGAGCAGCGCGATCTCGCGCAGAAGCTGGCGGAAGCTCGCGGTCGAGGTGGTCTTGTCGCGCATCAGGCTGAGTTTGTGCTGCACGAGCGGATGGTCGACGACGGTGACACCTTCCATGGCGGATTTCCCTTTCGCGCGGCGTTTTCGCGACAGGTTTAGCCCCTGGCCGCCGCCAGCGCCAATCGAAGCAGGACCACATTGACGGCGTTGTCCCCATTGAATCGCGGCAGCGTTCCGCCTAGGCCTGCCCAACCATGAAACGCGCGTTCCTCCTGGTAATGGATTCGGTCGGGATCGGCGGCGCCGAGGACGCGGGCGCGTTCGGCGACGCGGGCGCCGATACGCTCGGCCATATCGCGGCGGCCTGCGCCACCGGGCGCGGCGACCGCGACGGCTTGCGCGCGGGACCGCTGACGCTCCCCAACCTGACGCGACTCGGCTTCGGGCAGGCAGCGAAGGCCTCGACCGGCACGCTGCCGCCGGGACTGGAGGGGACGCCCGACGGGCAAGCGATCTTCGGCTACGGCGTCGAGACCTCAACCGGCAAGGACACGCCATCCGGCCACTGGGAAATCGCCGGCGTGCCGGTGTCGTTCGCGTGGACGTATTTTCCGGATACCGAGCCGGCGTTTCCGAAGACATTGACGGACGCGCTGATTGTCGAAGCGAGGCTCCCGGGCATCCTTGGCAACAAGCACGCCTCGGGCATGCCGATCATCCAGGCGCTCGGGCAGGAGCACATCCGGACCGGCAAGCCGATTTGCTACACCTCGGCCAACTCGGTGTTCCAGATCGCCGCGCACGAGACCCATTTCGGGCTGGAACGGCTCTACGAGGTGTGCGCAATCGCGCGCCGGCTGCTCGACCCGATGAATGTCGGCCGCGTCATCGCGCGACCCTTTGTCGGCGAGACGCCGGAGACATTCAAGCGCACGGCGAACCGGCGCGACTATGCCGTGCCGCCGCCGGAGCCGACGCTGCTCGACCGGCTGAGCGAGGCCGGGCGTACGGTCTATTCGGTCGGCAAGATCGGCGACATCTTTGCCCATCGCGGCACCGGTACGATCCTGAAGGCGGCCGACGACATGGCGCTGTTCGATCGCACGCTGGAGGCGGCGTCACAGGCCGGCGATGGCGACCTCGTCTTCGCCAACTATGTCGATTTCGACTCGCTCTACGGCCACCGTCGCGACGTGCCGGGTTATGCGGCGGCGCTGGAGGCGTTCGACGCGCGGATTCCGGAACTGCTGGCGGTGCTGAAGGATGGCGACCTCGTCATCATCACCGCCGACCATGGCAACGACCCGACATGGCGCGGGACCGACCACACGCGCGAACATGTGGCGATCGTCGGGCTCAGGCACGGAATGGACGGCAAGGACATCGGCCGGCGTGGATTCGCCGACATCGGCGAGAGCGTGGCGGCGCATTTGGGACTTGCGCCGGGGCGGCACGGGAAGAGCTTCCTCTGACGCGCCTCAGCGGCCGGCGTCGCGGGGCCTGTCGGTGACCCAGTAGGCAAAATCGCGGTTGACCGGACCAGAGGCGCGTCGCGCCTCGACCGGCTTGTCCTGACCACCAGCCCGACGGTCGGTGATGCCGGCGATCGCGCGCCGGTCCATGACCGGGGCAGCGTTCAGGCGCGCGTCGAAGACGCGCATGAATTCGTCCAGGGCCGCTTCGTGTTCGTCGCTCATGCGAGCCTCCCTCAGGCCACACTAGCGCAACCGCGGATGGACTGATCGCTGCGACAACCTCAAGTTTCGAATTCAGGATTAACGAGGGCGGATTAGCGTTGTGCGACTGATGGTTAGCGGAGGCGCTTGAGGGCCTGTCTGCCCGCCTTAAGACATCGATTCAGGGGCCGACCCACTCGTGGACCACCTTGCCCATCGCCGGCGCCGCATCGCCGATCACATACGCGGCGCGCAGCGCCGTTTCGGCGCGGGCGGCGGCTGTCTCGTCCCTCGCGTGGACCATGGCAAGCGGCGCATCCGGACCGACTTTCGTGCCGAGACCGGCGAGGCGCGTGAAGCCGACCGAATGATCGATGGCGTCGGTGGCGCGCATGCGGCCGCCGCCGAGTTCGATGACCGCGATGCCGATGGCGCGGGTGTCGATGTGGGTGACCACGCCGGCGCGTTCGGGCGCGGCAGGACGGACCAGCGCCGCGGGCTTCAGATGCTTCTCCGGCCTCTCCATGAAGTCCGCCGGCCCGCCGAGGGCGGTGACCATGCGGCCGAAGATCTCGGCCGCCTGACCGGACGAAAACGCTGCTGCGATCTTTCCGCGACCCTCGGCATCGTCGACGGCGAGGCCGCCGAGCGCCAGAAGTTCGCCGCCGAGCGCGACCGTGACTTCATGCAGGCGGCGGTCGGGATTGCCCTTGAGAAAGTTCACCGCGTTCATGACCTCGACGGCGTTGCCAGCGGCGGTGGCGAGCGGCTCGTTCATGTCGGTGATGAGGGCGCTGGTCCTCATGCCGGCGCCATTGGCGACGGTGACGAGGCTGTCGGCCAGCGCCCGCGACTCTTCGCGCTTCTCCATGAAGGCGCCGGTGCCGGTCTTCACGTCGAGAACGAGGCCGGCGAGGCCGGCGGCGAGCTTCTTGGACAGGATCGAGGTTGTGATCAGCGGGACCAACTCGACCGTCCCTGTGACATCGCGGATGGCGTAGAGGCGCTTGTCGGCGGGCGCGAGATCGGCCGTCTGGCCGATGATGGCGCAACCGACTTCGGCGACGACCTTACGCAGGAGATCGAGGTCAGGCTGGGTGCGGTAACCGGGAATCGAATCGAGCTTGTCGAGCGTGCCGCCAGTGTGGCCGAGGCCGCGGCCGGAAATCATCGGCACATAGGCGCCGCAGGCAGCGAGCGCCGGCGCCAACATCAGCGAGACATTGTCGCCGATGCCGCCGGTGGAATGCTTGTCGAGTGCAGGGCCGGGCAGATGCGACCAGTCGAGGACCGTGCCGGAATCGCGCATGGCGATGGTGAGCGCCACCGCCTCCTCCAGCTTCATGCCACGGAAGAAGACGGCCATGGCGAAAGCGGCGACCTGGCCTTCGGTCACCGTGCCCTCGGTGAGGCCGGAGACCATGAAGCCGATCTCCTCGGCCGACAGCGTTTCGCCGTCGCGTTTCCTGCGGATGATTTCCTGGGGGAGCATTTCCCGCTCAATACCTTGTCGGTTGCGTGATCCCTGCGAAGGCGGGGATCCAGTATCCGCCAGCGCCGGTAGCCAATCCCCGGGGCCCTGTGACTACTGGGTCCCCTTGCCTCGCCTTGCCACGGCAAGGCTCGCCGGAGATGTTCCTCTTGTTACCGCCAGCGACCGTCGCGCAGGAAGCGGCGAACGATGCGTTCCAGCTTCGCGGCGCCGAGCGGGGCGAGCATCTTGGTCTCCTCGTGGGTGATGTCGACGCCGGTCATGCCGGCGGCAAAATGCACGATCGCCGAAATGGCGGCGCAGCGCAGGCCGAAAAAGCGACCGAGGATGACTTCCGGCGCGGTCGACATGCCGACGGCATGAGCGCCGGCCAGCCGCGCCATGCGGATCTCGGCCGGCGTCTCGAAGGACGGGCCGGAGAACCAGATGTAGACACCGGTCGACAGCGCCACATCTTCGTGCTCGGCGGCGGCGAGCAGATCGGCGCGCAGATCGGGATCGTAGGCGTTGGTCATGCTGACGAAACGATCGTCGCTGCGCTGGCCGATGAGCGGATTGATGCCCGAGAAGGCGATGTGATCGGTAATCAGCATCACCTCGCCGGGGCCGACTTCGGTGCGCAACGAGCCGGCGGCATTGGTGAGGATGAGGATGTCGCAGCCGAGCGCCTTCAGCGCCGCGATCGGCTCGCGCATCGCCGCCGGATTGCCGGTCTCATAGAAGTGCGCCCGGCCGGAAAAAACGACGACGGCGACGCCATCGAGCCAGCCGGCGACGACTTCGTTGCGGTGCGACGAAACGGTCGAGGCGGGAAAATCGGGCAGCGCCGAATACGGAATGCTGACCGCGTCCTCGACATGGTCGGCGATGCCGGCAAGACCGGAGCCGAGCACGATGCCGACTTCGAAGGGCAGGTCGGCGGCCTGGCGGATGATGGCCGCGGCCTCCTCACCCTCGCCGCCCATCACTTTCGGTCCAGGTCGAAGGCGGCGGGCAGTAGATCGCGCAATGCGAAGGTGCGGCCCTCGCCCGACGGATCGATGACGTCGATCGGGGTATCCGGCCCGGCGAACTCGGCGAGGCGCTGACGGCAGCCGCCGCAGGGCGTGGTCAGCCGCCCGTCGATGCGCTCGGCAACCACCGAGACCGCGGCGATGCGCCGGCCCTCGGCGTTCGTGGCGGCAGCGACCATGTGGGCGATTGCCGAGGTCTCCGCGCACCAACCCTCGGGAAACGAGGCATTTTCGACATTGGCGCCGACGTGGACGACGCCGTCCTCGGAACGCAGCGCGGCGCCCACCGGGAACTTCGAATAAGGCGCGTGGGCGCGTCCGCGAACGGCTTTCGCCTTGTCGAAGAGTTCCCTGTCCATGCGCCGTTTCCCCGGTGTCCGGATCGAGCCCGACACGACTTTTTGTAACGCCTTTGGCGCGGCGCGTCACGCCGCGGGCCCCCGTCTTGGCGTTGGCAGGCGAAAATGCGAGAGTTGCCCCAAGCCCTTGCCGGGAAGGGCTCCGGTGGTCAGCCGGCGCGGCCCGAAGGGGAACCGGCGTGCTTACGCCGATTTGCCGAAGTCAACATGTCAGGAGGGTCAGTTGAACCGCAGGATCATCACCATTTCGCTCGCCGCGCTCGCCACCACCGCGTGGATCGGCACGGCCGCAGCCTTCACCGCTTGCCAGGTCACCGACACCGGCGGTGTCGACGACAAGGGCTTCAACCAGACCGCCTGGAAGGGCGTGACGGACGCGGAAAAGAGCATGGGCATCGAGGGCAAGCTGCTCGAGTCCAAGGCCGAAACGGATTACGTGCCGAACATCAATTCGTTCGTTCAGCAGAAGTGCGACATCATCATCACCGTCGGCTTCCTGCTCGGCGACGCCACCAAGGCGGCAGCCGAAGCCAACCCCGACATCAAGTTCTCGATCGTCGACTTCGCCTATGACCCGGCGGTTCCGAACATCCTCGGCCAGGTCTTCGCGACCGACGAAGCCGCCTTCCTCGCCGGCTATCTCGCTGCCGGCGTCTCCAAGACCGGCACCGTCGGCACGTTCGGCGGCATCAACATTCCGCCGGTGACCATCTTCATGAACGGCCTCGCCAACGGTGTTGCTTATTACAACAAGCAAAAGGGCAAGGACGTGAAGGTGCTGGGCTGGGACCCGGTCAAGAAGGAAGGCCTGTTCACCAACAACTTCGAGTCGCTGTCCGACGGCCGCGACTTCGCCAAGAACCTCAACGACGAAGGCGCCGACATCGTGATGCCGGTCGCCGGACCGGTCGGCCAGGGCTCGGCGGCGCTCGCAACCGAACTCGGCGCCGACAAGCTGAAGATCATCGGCGTCGACGTCGACCAGTATCAGACCGACCCCGAGCACAAGGGCGTCTTCCTGACTTCGGTGCTGAAGCGGATGGACTCGACCGTGATCGAGGCGATCAAGGAAGCCAAGGACGGCACCTTCAAGGGCGGCGTCACGGTCGGCACGCTCAAGAACGACGGCGTCGGGCTTGCCGACTACCATGACCTCGCCTCGGCGGTGCCGGACGATCTCAAGGCGGAGATCGAGGCGCTCAAGAAGGGGATCATGGACGGCTCGGTCAAAGTATCGGGCATGTAATCCGGCTAGGCCTGAAACACGCAATGACGACCCGCCGCGTCCTCCAGGGGCGCGGCGGGCACCACCCTCGGGGCGCAGACGCGGGCGGGGCAGCGGACCTTGGACATCGAGCTACGCGGCATCACCAAACGCTTCGGTGAGGTTGTCGCAAATTCCGACGTCAACCTGAGCATTCGGGCCGGGGAAATACTCGGCCTGCTCGGCGAGAACGGCGCCGGCAAATCCACCCTGATGAACATCCTCTCCGGCCTTTACCGCGCCGACGAGGGCGAAATCCTCATCGACGGCAAGCCGACCTATTTCCACGACGCCAAGGAAGCGATCCATGCCGGCATCGGCATGGTGCACCAGCACTTCATGCTGGTGCCGGTGTTCACCGTCGCCGAGAACGTCGTGCTCGGCGTCGAGCCGACCGGCGCGTTCGACCACCTCGACATGAACAAGGCACGCGAACAGGTCCGCTCGATCAGCAGCCAGCACGGCCTCGAGGTCGATCCCGATGCGGTGATCGAGGAGATCCCGGTCGGCATCCAGCAGCGCGTCGAGATCATCAAGGTGCTGTTCCGCTCGGCGAGCGTGCTGATCTTCGACGAGCCGACGGCGGTGCTGACGCCGCAGGAGGTCGACGAATTCTTCGGCATCGTGCGGTCGCTGCGCGACGCCGGCAAGGCGCTGGTGTTCATCACCCACAAGCTGAACGAGGTGATCGAGGTTGCCGACCGCATCAACGTCTTGCGCGCCGGCAAGATCGTCGGCGAGGCCGATCCGAAGACGGCGAGCGAGGTCGAACTCGCCGAGATGATGGTCGGCCGCCACGTGCGCTTCGACGTCGACAAGAAACCGTTCAATCCCGGCAGGCCGCTGCTCGAAGTGGCGCACCTGCGCGTACGCAACGAGCGCGGCGAACTGGCGGTGAACGATGTCAGCCTGACCGTGCACGAGCGCGAAGTCGTCGGCATCGCAGGTGTGCAGGGCAACGGCCAGACCATGCTGGTCGAGGCGCTGACGGGCCTGAGGTCGGCGACCGGCGGCAAGGTCGCATTTCTCGGCGACGACATCACGCGCGCCTCAGCGCGCGCGCGGCACAAGCTCGGCATCGCGCACATCCCGGAAGACCGGCAGCGCGAGGGCATGGTCGGCGAGTTCGATATCGCCGAGAACATGGTTCTCGACAGCTACTACGACGAGCCCTACTCGACCGGCATCACCATGCACTGGGGCGCGGTGAACAAGATCTGCGTCAAGAACGTCATCGATTTCGACGTGCGCACGCCGTCCATCTACAGCGCGGCCGACCACCTTTCCGGCGGCAACCAGCAGAAACTGATCGTCGCGCGCGAATTGAGCCGCGACGTCAAGCTGGTCATCGCATCGCAGCCGACACGCGGCATCGACGTCGGCTCGATCGAGTATATCCACCGACGCATGATCGAGGCGCGTGACGCGGGCGTCGGCGTGCTGATCGTATCGACCGAACTCGACGAGATCCTGACGCTGTCCGATCGTATTCTGGTGATGTTCCGCGGCCGCGTGGTTGCGGAATTCGAGGCGGGCAAGGCCGATGTGGCGCAGATCGGCCTGGCCATGGCGGGAGTCGTGCAATGAGCGACGCCGCCCATCACCAGAAACTCGGCGAGCAGATGCTGAAGCGCGCCGTCGTCAGCCGGTTCGACATCGAGCAGATCGTCGTCGTGCCGGTGATCGCCGTCATTCTGGCCCTCATCCTCGGCGGCATCATCATGCTGGCGACCGGCGTGCCGTTGAATGCGATCGGCCTGGCCTATGCCTCGCTGTTCACCGGGTCGCTCGGGTCGATCTCCGCGATTTCGGAAACGCTGATCGCGGCGGCGCCGCTGACGCTCGCCGGCCTCGGTCTGGCTGTCGGCTTCCGGGCTGGACTGTTCAATATCGGCGCCGAGGGCCAGGTGCTGCTCGGTGGCATGGCCGCAGTCGTGGTCGGCTTCTCCTTCGACGGCCTGCCGGCGTTCATTCACCTGCCGCTGGCGCTGCTGGCCGGCGCGCTGGCCGGCGCGGCATGGGCGGCGATCGCCGGCTGGCTCAAGGCGGCGACGGGCGCGCATGAGGTCATCACGACGATCATGCTGAACCTGATCTCCTACCGGCTGGTCGACTACATGCTGCGCAATCCGCCAATCCAGAAGCCGGGGCGCGCCGACCCGATTTCCAAGTCGGTGTTGCCGAGCGCGGAACTGCCGCACCTGCTCGACTGGATCGACCCAACGCTCAGGGTTCATGCTGGCATCCTGCTGGCGCTGGCGGCGGTGGCCTTCGTGTATTGGCTGCTGTTCCACACGACCATCGGCTTCGAGTTCCGGGCGAGCGGGCAGAACCCTGACGCGGCGCGTTACGCCGGCATGCGCGCCAGCCTGATCATCGTGGTGGTCATGGCGCTGGCCGGCGCTCTTGCCGGGCTTGCCGGCGCCAACCAGGTGCTCGGCGTGCTTGGCCGCGCCTCGCCGAATTTCTCCGGCGGCATCGGCTTCGACGCGATCGCGGTGGCGCTGCTTGGCCGCTCGCACCCGGTCGGCGTGCTGTTCGCCGGCCTCCTGTTTGGCGCACTGCAGGCCGGCGGCCGCCAGATGCAGGTCGCCGCTGGCGTCAGCCTCGACCTCATCGCCATCATCCAGGCGCTGATCATCATCTTCATGGCGGCGCCGATGCTCGTACGCGCGGTGGTGCCGTGGGCGTTCGGCAAGCAACTGGCGGGGGCGGGCAAGCGATCATGAGCCTCACCGAAACCGCCAACGAACATCTGGAACAGCTGAAGGAGCGCCAGCCGCTGATCGTCGGCTGGGTGCTGTTCGCGCTGGCGGCTTTCGTCGCGCTCATCTTCGGCTTCGGTTCATCCGGCGACGCCTCCTTCCGCCTGGCATTTCCCGGCGACGCGTTCATCGTGCCGAACCTGGTCGTTCCGGCGCAGCCCTATTCCTACGTCGTGGCGGCGCTGCTCGCCTTCTTCGGCGCGCGCCAGTTCATGCGCGGCGGAGCGAAGCGGTCGGGAATCCTGCTCGGCATCGGATTGTTCCTGGCGGTCACCGCGTTCCTGGTGTGGGCGACGGCCGGCAAGCAGTTCTCGCTCACCGGAATGCTGCAGGCGACGATCGTGCGCGCCGTGCCGATCGCGATCGGCGGGCTGGTCGGCACGCTCTCGGAACGGGTGGCGGTGGTCAATATCGGCATCGAGGGGATGCTGCTCGCCGGAGCCTTTACCGGCGCCGTCGCCGGATCGTTGCTCGGCGGCCCGCTCGGCCTGGTTGCCGCGATCATCGTCGGCGGCATGTTCGGCTTCCTGCTCGCCGCCCTGGTCGTGACCTATCGCGTGGACCAGATCATCGCCGGGGTGGCGATCAATCTCTTCGTCCTCGGGCTGACCTCCTATGTGTCGAGCCAGGTGCTCTCCAAGCCGGAATTCCGGCACCTCAACAACGCCCCGATCTTCCGCTCCATCGACATCCCGTTCCTCAGCAACCTGCCGGTGGTCGGGCCGGTGCTCTTCCAGCAGACCATCTTCGTCTATGGCTGTTTCATCCTGGTGGCGGTCGCGACCTATTACCTGTTCCACACGCGCAGCGGCCTGCGCGCCCGCGCCGTCGGCGAGCACCCGGAAGCCGCCGACACGCTCGGCCTCAACGTCTATCGCCTGCGCTACATCAACGTGACCATCGGCGGCATGGTCGCCGGCTTCGGCGGCGCCTGGTTCACGCTCGGCTCGGTTGGCCGCTTCGACGACAACATGACCGGCGGGCGCGGCTTCATCGGCCTTGCCGCGATGATCTTCGGCCGCTGGCACCCGGTCGGCGCGCTGATGGCGGCGCTGGTGTTCGGCTTCGCCGACGCGTTGCAGCAGAAGCTCGCCATCCTCAACACGCCGATCCCGTCGGAATTCCTGGCCATGGCGCCCTACATCGCGACGATCGTGCTGGTTGCCGGCATCGTCGGCCGCGCCCGGCCGCCGGCGGCCGACGGCAAGCCGTACATCAAGGACTGACAGGTCCGGCATGGCCCTCGGCCTTGGCAAGGAGACCGCATGAGCGACCCCAGCAGCAAGACGGGCCGGCACCTCGACGCATTGCCGTTTCCGGTGCTGATCGGCGACATCGGCGGCACCAACGCGCGCTTTTCGCTGGTTGCCGACGCCGCGAGCGAGGCAACGCGCTTCCCCAACGTGCATACGGCCGATTTCCCGTCGATCGACGACGCCATCGCGGCGGTGGTCATCGACAAAGGCGGTGCCAAGCCGAAATCGGCCATGCTGGCGCTGGCAGGGCCGATCGCCGGCGACAAGGTGCAGCTCACCAACTCTCCATGGGTGGTGGAGCCGAAGAAATCGGTCGCCCGCTTCGGGCTGGAAGAGATGGTCCTGCTCAACGATTTCGAGGCGCAATCGCTGGCGTTGCCGGGATTGACGGCGGGCGATATCGACCAGATCGGCGGCGGCGCGATGACGGATGAAGGCGCGCGTGTGGTCGTCGGCCCGGGTACCGGGCTTGGCGCGGGGGCGCTGATCCAGGCGCGCGACATGTGGGTGCCGGTGCCGGGCGAAGGCGGCCACGTCGACCTTTCGCCGGTCAGCGACCGCGACTTCGCGGTGTGGCCGCACGTCGAGCGGCAAGGCGGACGCGTCGGCGCGGAGACGTTGCTGTGCGGCGCCGGCATGGTGCGCCTCTACCGTGCGGTGGCGGCGACCGACGGCGTCAAGGCGGACCTCGCGACGCCTGAGGCGGTGACCGCCGCCGGGCTGTCGGGCGCGAACCCGCAAGCGGCGGAGACACTGCGCCTGTTCGCGATCCATCTCGGGCGCATCGCCGGCAACCTGGCACTGATCTTCATGGCGACCGGCGGCGTCTATCTCGCCGGGGGCATCAGCACGAAGATCGCCCCGGTGCTGAAATCGGGCGGGTTTCGCGACGCCTTCGTCGCCAAGTGGCCGCACGAGAAGCTGCTCGATCGCATGGCGACGTCGATTATCATCAAGGAAGACGCGGCTCTCGCCGGTATCGCGGCTTTCGCGCGCGCGCCCTCGCGCTTCGGCGTCGAGCTCACCGGCCGGCGCTGGCGGGGATAGTTCAGCGGGCGGAGAAGGCGAGGCGGGCGCCGAGCGCGACGAATGCGCCGGCAAACGCGCGCCGCATCCAGGTCAACACGCGCGGACGCGAGATGATGTGGTCGCGCACCGCCGCGGCGAACAGCCCGTAGCCGACGAAGACCACGAAGGTCATCAGCATGAAGACGGCGCTGAGTTCCAGCATGCGCGGCACCGGATGGGCTTCGCCGACGCTGATGAACTGCGGCAGGAACGCCATGAAGAAGATCGCCAGTTTCGGATTGAGAGAATTGATCAGGATGGCGTTGACGATCACCTGAAGAGCCGAACGGGCGCTGACCTCTCTCTCGATCTTCAAGGCGCCGTGCTCGCGGAGCGAGTTCCAGGCCATGTAGAGCAGGTAGGCAACGCCCAGATATTTGAAGACCTGAAAGGCGACGGCGCTGGCGTGCAGCAGCGCCGCCAGGCCCAGGATGGCGGCGGCCATGTGCGGCACGATGCCGATCGTGCAGCCAAACGCGGCGACGACGCTGGCCCGCGACCCGCGGGTGAGGCCGGCGGCGAGCGTATAAAGCACGCCGGCACCCGGCGCGATCACGACGATGAACGAGGTGAGCAGAAACTCGACGCTCACGGGGCGCAACCTATCCCAGGGCCGCAACCGCCCGCTTGGCCATCACCTTGACGAGGTTGGCGCGATAGGCGGCGGAGCCATGAATGTCGGAGAGCATGCCGGCCTCGTCGATGGTGACGACATCGACCACCGCGGGCGACCACGATTTCGCCAGCGCCTGCTCGATATTCTCGGCGCGGAAGGCGCCATTCGATCCGGCGCCGGTGACGCCGACGCGGATGGCGCCATCCTTCATGCGCGCGACGAACACGCCGGCCATGGCGTAGCGCGACGCCGGATTGGGAAACTTCTGATAGGCGGCCTTCTCCGGAACGGCGAATACGACCTTGGTGACGATCTCGCCTTCGTCGAGGGCGGTCGAGAACAGGCCGGCGAAGAAATCGCCAGCTGGAATCGCGCGCTTGTCCGTGTGGACAACACCGCCCAGCGCCAGAACAACGGCCGGATAGTCGGCGGCCGGATCGTTGTTGGCGAGCGAACCGCCGATGGTGCCCATCTCGCGGAC
The DNA here is from genome assembly GCA_963781775.1 of uncultured Alphaproteobacteria bacterium. Taxonomy (GTDB): domain Bacteria; phylum Pseudomonadota; class Alphaproteobacteria; order Rhizobiales; family Kaistiaceae; genus CAVSRC01. Next base: position 49,827 of record CAWAHE010000014.1, read on the forward strand.
CGCCGGATCGCCGATCGTACCGGCGAGGTCGGCGAGCGCGGGAATAGCCTTCCTCACGACGTCGGAGGTGAACACTTCGGCGTGGGTCGAAGCGGCGCCGATGGAGATTTCCGTGGCCGTCGCGGTGATGCCCTTCAACTCGGCGATGCGGGCGATGTCGATGACGTCGGACGGCGCCGCCAGGCGCTGCTTCATGGTCGGGATGAGCGTCTGGCCGCCAGCCATGTAGCGGCCTTCGGCCGCCCCGGCGAACAGCGAAGCGGCCTCGGCGAGGTTCTTCGGACGATGGTATTGGGTCTCGTACATGCCCCGCCCCTTCAGCGCGTGCCGGCCATCGCCGCGGCGCCCGCAGCGATCGACTTGACGATGTTCTGGTAGCCGGTGCACCGGCAGAAATTGCCCTCCAGCTCGTGGCGTATGGTCGCCTCATCGAGCTTGTTGCCGAGCCGGCGGACCATGTCGATGCCGCTGATGATCATGCCCGGCGTGCAGAAGCCGCATTGCAGGCCGTGATTCTCGTGGAACGCCTGCTGCATGGGATGCAGCGTCGAACCGGAGGCGAGGCCCTCGATCGTGGTGACGCGAGATCCGGCGGCGCGCGCGGCCAGCATTGTGCACGACTTCACGGCAACGCCATCAACCAGCACCAGGCAGGCGCCGCATTGCGACGTGTCGCACCCGACATGGGTTCCGGTCAGGCGCAGATGGTCGCGCAGATATTCGACGAGGAGGGTACGGTCCTCGACATCGGCCGACGCGGCCTTCCCGTTGACGGTCATTTCAACAACGGACACTGGCTGTCTCCCTCAGCGGAAAAAGATCAGAAGAATGACGATGAGGACGGCGAGCGCGATCAGGCCCCACATTTGCGGGCCGCCGAGAAAACCGCGAATGGCGGCTTCTTCGGTGCGCTCCTCGGCGACCTTGATGGCTTCCTCAACTTCGTGCTCGACTTGCTCGAAAGCGTCCTCGCCGCCCACCTTGTCGGCGAAGGCGGCGAAGAACTGATCGGCCATCTGCTTGGCGGTGGCATCGACCAGGCGGGCGCCGATCTGGGCGAGCTTGCCGCCGACCTGGCCCTTGGCGGTGTAGGTGAGCAACGTCATTCCGTCGTCGTCGGCAAGCGCCACGTCGGCGCCACCCTTGGCGAAGCCGGCGACGCCGCCCTTGCCCTCGCCGGTGATGGTGTAGCCGTTGGGCGGATCGAGATTCGACAGCGTGACGCTGCCGGTAAACGTCGCCGAGACCGGACCGACCTTCGACTTCACCGTCGCCACCATCTCGGTGTCGGAGATCTTCTCGAGCGACTGACAGCCGGGGATCGATTCCCTGAGCACGACCGGATCGTTAAGTGCGGCCCAGACCTTGGCGCGCGGTGCCGGGATCCGGTATCGGCCAGACATTTCCATAGTTATGCCATCCCCGGAAGGTTGCGGCAGGCGTTTCCGCTGTGTTGATCGTCAGTACCGGCCGCGGCTTGAATCGGCGGCCCCGCGCGGACGCGCATCGAATTGGAACAAGCCTAGCGTGGCGGCGGGCGGGCGGCAAGCGGTCGTTGGCTTTCGCCGCAGCCGCCGCTAGAACCTCCGACGGTGACCGCAAACAACCCCGCCACGACTCGCGCCCCCTCCCCCGGACGACCCCTCGCCCGCCGGGCGCCGGTTATTCTGGAAACCGAGGGCTGGCCCGACTATGCGCTTCTCGATTCCGGCAATGGCGAGAAGCTGGAGCGCTACGGCCGCTACCGCATCGTTCGGCCGGAGGCGCAGGCCCTGTGGACACCGCGCCGGCCGGCGGCGGAATGGGCCGAAGCCGACGCCAAATTCGTCGGGATCGGCGAGGACGAGGCGGACGGACGCTGGCGCTACAAGACGCCGCTCGGCGAGACCTGGAAGATGGCGTGGGACGGCATTCCGTTTCTCGGTCGCTTCACCAGTTTCCGCCACGTCGGCGTGTTTCCCGAGCAGGCGACGCACTGGGAATGGCTGAGCGGGTTGATCGGCAATGCCGGGCGGCCGCTGAAGGTGCTCAACCTGTTCGGCTATACCGGGGTCGCGTCACTGGCTGCGGCGCGCGCCGGCGCCGAGGTGACCCACATCGACGCCTCGAAGAAGGCGATCGGCTGGGCGCGCGAGAACCAGACGCTGGGCGGGCTGGAGGCGCTGAAGATCCGCTGGATTTGCGAGGACGCGGTGAAGTTCGTCGAACGGGAGGGCCGGCGCGGCAACCGCTACGACGGCATCATCCTCGACCCGCCGAAATTCGGCCGCGGGCCCAAGGGCGAGGTGTGGGACATCTTCACCAATCTCAGGCCAATGATGGAAGCCTGCCGCGGCCTGCTCTCCGACACGCCGCTCTTCCTGATCCTCACCGCCTATTCGATCCGCGCCTCGTTCTATTCCATCGACGAAGTCTCCGCCGAAACGCTTGCCGGCATCGGCGGCCTGCTCGAATCGGGCGAACTGGTGCTGCGCGAGGAAGGCGGCGGACGGGTGCTGTCGACGTCGCTGTTCAGCCGGTGGTCGCCGGGATGAGCGCGTTCCACGCTCTGACGAACCTCCCCCTCGAGGGGAGGGCGAAATTGGCGAGCGACCGCGAAGCGAATTTCGGGAGGGGGTGCGTGCGCCGATGTGTCCAGACCCCTCCCCAAAACCGCTTCGCGGTTTTGACCCTCCCTCAAGGGGAGGGTTCGAAGCCCTACCGAGCGGCGGAGGCATGCCGTGGCTGATCACCGCGAGCCGTCCATGCCGGTACCGGCGAAGCAGATCACCAGTCTCGCCAACCCGATCGTCAAGGATATCCGCGGCCTGGCGCTTGCCAAGAACCGCAAGGAGAGCGGGCTATTCATCGCCGAGGGGCTGAAGCTGGTCGCCGATGCGGTCGAAGCCGGGTGGACGATCCACACGCTGGTCCATGCCGGAAATATCGCCGGCCAACCGCTGGTCCAGCGGCTGGCGGCCGCCGCCCAAGCCAGGGGCGGCGGCGTGATCGCCGTCAGCGAGGCGGTGCTGGAGAAGATCAGCCGGCGCGACAATCCGCAGACGGTGCTGGGCGTCTTCGAGCAACGGCTGATGCGTGCCGATGACATTAATCCTGCACATGACGACGTGTGGGTGGCACTGGAAGCGGTGCGCGATCCGGGCAATCTCGGCACGATCGTACGAACCGCCGACGCGGTCGGCGCGAGGGGCGTCATCCTCGTCGGCAATACCGTCGACCCGTTCTCGGTCGAAGCGGTGCGGGCGACGATGGGCTCGATCTTCGCGGTGCCACTGGCGCGGGCGAGCTTCGCCGACTTCGCCAGGCTGGCGCGACGGTGGCCGGGCGCCGTGGCGGGCACGCACCTGTCCGGCAAGGTGGACTATCGCGCGGCCGACTACCGGTCGCCGGTGCTGCTGGTCATGGGCGGCGAACAGGCGGGGCTGACGCATGACGCGGCGGCGCTGTGTTCGACGCTGGTGAAGATACCGATGGCCGGCAAGGCAGACTCGCTGAACCTTGCGGTGGCGACGGCGGTGATGCTGTTCGAAATCCGGCGCGGGAAGCTGAAACTCGATGGCTGAGATTCACTCCGTCGAACGGCCACCCGGTCCGCTGTCCCTCTTCGGCCTCGGCATCACAGCCGCGGTGGTGGTCATCGACCAGATCGCCAAGTTGATCGTGCAGGCGAGGCTGCCGGAGGGCCAGGCGTTCGACGTGCTGCCGATCCTGGCGCTGCTCAGAACGCGCAACACCGGCATTGCCTTCTCGACCTTCGCCGGGTCGGGCTTCGGTCTGATCATCCTGCCGCTCGCGGTGACGGCGATCGTGCTGGTGTTCTGGGCGCAGAACCGCGACGGCGGCAAGCTCGCGGCGACCGGGTTCGCGCTCATCCTCGGCGGTGCGCTCGGCAACCTGATCGATCGCGTCCGGCTCGGCTATGTCGTCGATTTCCTGCTGCTCCATTTCGGCAACTGGACGCTGTTCGTGTTCAACCTTGCCGATGCGGCGCTGACCGTCGGCCCGGCGCTGCTGCTGGTGGTCTATCTGTGGCCAGCGAAACGGAGCGCATGAATCCCGGGCACGCCGCCGCCTGCGTGCTAAAGTGGGCGCGGAGGCACACCGATGGCTGGATCCCCCGACCTCGATCTTCTGGCGCAACTGGAACGCAAGGTCCTGTGGCTGTCGTCATGGATGATCCACAACGCCAACCATCTCCGCGACAATGACGACGGACTGAAGGTCGGCGGCCACCAGGCGTCATCGGCCTCGCTGGTCACCATCATGACGGCGCTCTACTTCGCTGCGCTCAAGCCCGAAGACCGGGTCGCGGTCAAGCCGCATGCGAGCCCGGTGTTCCACGCCATCCAGTATCTCCTCGGCAACCAGAGTCGCGACAAGCTCGCCGCGTTCCGCGCCTTCGGCGGTGCGCAATCCTATCCGTCGCGCACCAAGGACGCCGACGACGTCGATTTCTCGACCGGCTCGGTCGGGCTTGGCGCGGCGGTCACGGTCTTCGCCAGCCTCGTGCAGGATTATCTCAAGGCGCACGATCTCGCCGGCGGACGGCCCGAGGGACGCATGGTGGCGCTGGTTGGCGACGCCGAGCTCGACGAAGGCAACATCTTCGAGTGCCTGCTGGAAGGCTGGAAGCAGGGTCTGAGGAACTGCTGGTGGGTAATCGACTACAACCGGCAGAGCCTCGATGCGGTGGTGCGCGAGGGCCTCTACGAACGCATCATCGCGCTGTTCGAGGCGATGGGCTGGGAGGTGCGCGTCCTCAAATACGGCGCGCTGCTCGAGGCTGCGTTCGCCGAGCCCGGTGGCGCGCGCCTGCGCGACTGGATCGACCGCTGCCCCAACCAGCTTTACTCGGCGCTGACCTTCCAGGGCGGCGGCGCGTGGCGGAAGCGCCTCCTTGACGAGATCGGCGACCAGGGCGAGGCGACGGCGCTGATCGAACGGCGCTCCGACGACGATCTCGCCCGACTGATGACCAATCTCGCCGGCCACGACCTGCCAACGCTGGTGGAGTCCTTCTCCTCGGCTGGCAGCGAGAAGCCGGTCTGCTTCATCGCCTACACGATCAAGGGCCACGGCCTGCCGCTACAGGGCCACAAGGACAACCATTCCGGGCTGATGACCGTCGATCAGATGGCGCTAGTTCCAGCAGGAGATGGCGGTCCGCGCCGGTCACGAGTGGGACCGGTTCGAGGGGCTGGCCGGCCCGGAGACATCGCTCGAGGCTTTTCTCAAGCGCGTTCCCTTCAACGCCAAGGGAAGGCGGCGCACTCACGACGACGCGGTCGACGTGCCGACGCCACTCGCCGTACCGGCGCAGGCGGTCGTCTCGACGCAACAGGGCTTCGGCCAGATCATGAACGAGATCGCCCGGGGCGACTCCGAACTGGCGCGCCGGATCGTGTCGATGTCGCCGGACGTCACCGTGTCGACCAACCTCGGGCCGTGGGTGAACCGGCGCGGCCTGTTTGCCCGTGAATCGCTGGCCGACACGTTCCGCGACGAGCGCATCGCCTCGGCGCAGCGCTGGGAATTCGGACCGAAGGGCCAGCATGTCGAACTCGGCATCGCCGAGATGAATCTTTTCCTGTCGCTCGCCGCCTTCGGCCTGTCGCATTCGCTGTTCGGCGCGCGCCTGATCCCGGTCGGCACGCTCTACGACCCGTTCATCGCGCGCGGCCTCGATGCACTCAACTACGCCTGCTATCAGGACGCACGATTCATTCTGGTGGCGACGCCCTCGGGTGTGACGCTGGCGCCGGAAGGCGGGGCGCACCAATCGATCGGCACGCCGCTGATCGGCATCGCGCAGGACGGATTGGCGGCCTTCGAGCCGGCCTTCGTCGATGAACTGGCGACGATCCTCGGGTGGTCCTTCGCCTATGTGCAGCGCGACGCCGAGGGCCAGCAATCGGAACGCAACTGGCTGCGCGACGAGACCGGCGGTTCGGTCTATCTGCGACTCTCGACGCGGCCGGTCGAGCAGCCGAAACGGACGATCGACGAGGCGTTCGCCCGCGAGATCGTCGACGGCGCCTACTGGATGCGGCCGCCCGGCCCCAATGCCGAAGTCGTGATCGCCTACACCGGCGCCGTCGCGCCGGAAGCAATTGAGGCGGTCGGACTGATGGCCGAGGACCGCCGCGATGTCGGCCTGCTCGCGGTAACCTCCGCCGACCGGCTGAACGCCGGCTGGACGGCTGCGGCGCGGGCGCGCGAACGCGGCCTGCCGCATGCGCTGAGCCACATCGAACGGCTGCTCGGCACGCTGCCGCCACATTGCGCGCTGGTGACCGTCCTCGACGGCCACCCGGCAAGCCTCGCCTGGCTGGGGTCGGTTTCCGGCCATCGGGTGCGCTCTCTGGGCGTCGAGCATTTCGGCCAGACCGGCACGATCGCCGACCTCTATCGCCACCACGGCATCGACGCCAACGCCATCGTCGCGGCAGCAGAGGCGCTCGTCCCCGGACGACCGATCCGCCACCTCAGAGCCATCGGCGACTGACGCGGATCAAGGCCACGGGATCCCGGCTGGGCGACAAGACGCGGATGCAGGCCCGCGACATCATCGACCGAATCCGCCACGTGCTGGTCGCCATACCGGCGCTCGGACTGGCCGCCGGACTGGCGGCCTGGGGGCTCGGCGCCCCTTCCCTCGCCGGTCCGATCTGGGCGACGGCAACCGCGCCGGTGATCGCGGTGCTGGCGGCCGAGATCGCCGTGTCGCTGAGAAGCGGCCAGGTGGGCCTCGACATCGTGGCGCTGCTCTCCATGGCCGGGGCGCTCGCGCTCGGCGAACCGCTCGCCGGTGTGGTCGTCGCCCTGATGTATTCGGGCGGGCAGTTCCTTGAAGGCTACGCCGCCCGCCGCGCCCGCCACGAGATGACGGCACTCCTGGAACGCGCGCCCAAGTTCGCGTTGCGGCATGAGGATGGCGATCTCAAGCAGGTACCGATTGAAGCGCTGGAGATCGGTGACCGGGTGCTGGTGCGGCGCGGCGACGTGGTGCCCGCCGACGGGACGGTGGCGCACGGCGCGGCGGTGCTCGACCAATCGGCGCTGACCGGCGAGCCGCTGCCGGTGCGCGCGATCGAAGGCGGCGAGGCCATGAGCGGCGCCACCAACGCCGGCGAGGCGTTCGACCTGATCGTCGGACGGCCGGCGGCGGAGAGCACCTATGCCGGCATTATCCGGCTGGTCGAAGAGGCGGCGCGGGCGCGCGCGCCGATGGTGCGGCTGGCGGATCGCTTCGCCATCGTGTTTCTCGTGGCAACGCTCGCGGTCGCCGGCGCGGCGTGGCTCGCCTCAGGCGACCCCGTGCGCTGGCTCGCGGTGATGGTGGTGGCGACGCCCTGCCCGCTGATCCTCGCCGTGCCGGTGGCGATCATCGCCGGGGTGTCGCGGGCGGCGCGGATCGGGGTGCTGATCAAAGGCGGCGGCGGGCTGGAGGTGCTGGCCGACGTCAAGACGCTGGTCATCGACAAGACCGGAACGCTGACCCACGGACAGGCGTCGCTTTCCGCGATCCACGCTCTGCACGGCTTCTCAGAGGACGACATCCTGCGGCTCGGCGCCTCTCTCGACCAGGCGTCCAGCCACATCGTCGCCGCGGCGCTGGTGGCGGCGGCGCGCGAGCGGGGGCTCGGCCTGACGCCGCCGGCGGACGTGCGCGAGACGCCCGGGAGCGGGTTGGAAGGCACCGTCGACGGCCGCCGCGTCGCCGTCGGCGGCGTGGCCTATGTCGCAGACCGTTCGCGCGACGGGCTTGCCGAGGCGCACGTGACACCGGAGCGCGAGGGCGAGATCGCGGTGGCGGTGGCCGTCGACGGCGTGCTCGCCGGCCTGATCGTGCTCGCCGACCGCGTGCGCGAAGACGTGCCGCGAGCGCTCGCCGCTTTTCGCGCGAATGGCGTCACCCGCATCGTGCTCGCTTCCGGCGACGGGCGCGCCGTAACCGAGGCGGTGGCGGCGCGCCTCGACATCGACGAGGCGCTCAGCGAAATGACGCCGGAACGCAAGGTGCTGGCGGTTGTGCACGAGCGCGAGCGGGCGGCAGGCCCGGTGATGATGGTCGGCGACGGCATCAACGACGCGCCGGCATTGGCCGCCGCCGATATCGGCATCGCTATCGGGGCGCGCGGGGCAGCGGCCTCGTCGGAAGCCGCCGACGCCGTGCTTCTGGTTGATCGGCTCGACCGCATCGCCGAGGCCATGGGAATCGCCCGCCGCTCGCGTCACATCGCCATGGAGAGCGTGGTGGCGGGAATCGGCCTGTCGTTTGCCGCCATGGTCGTGGCGGCATTTGGCTATCTGCCGCCCGTGGAAGGAGCGCTGGTACAAGAAGTTATCGACGTGGCGGTTATCCTCAACGCGTTGCGCGCGCTTGGCGGGGGCACCAAGGCCATCAGAACGATTGACCGTGAGGCCCAATCGTCTAAGGATTGAGGGGGAAAACGCAGGCACGCGGTCGCTGGGCGGCTGCGGCCAAAAAATGAACGCCGGCGAACAGGCCGCGCATGGGGAGAGACCAGTGAGCGAAGTCGAACTCAGGGGTGTGAAGAAGCTCTACGGCGCCGTCGAGGCGATCAAGATGCTCGACCTCAACGTGGAGAAGGGCCAGTTCTGCGCGCTTCTCGGCCCGTCCGGCTGCGGCAAGTCCACGCTGCTGCGCATGATCGCCGGACTGGAAGTGGTCAGCCAGGGCTCGATCTGGATCGACGGCATCGACGTCACCAACACGCCGCCGGCCAAACGGCGCATCGCCATGGTGTTCCAGTCCTACGCGCTCTATCCGCACATGACGGTGCGCCAGAACATCGGCTTCAGCCTGCGCGTCGCCAAGGCGCCGAAGGATCTCATTCAGAGGCGCACCTCGGAAGTGGCCAAGATGCTGCAACTCGACGAGTTGCTCGACCGCCGACCGGCGCAGTTGTCCGGCGGCCAGCGCCAACGCGTCGCCATCGGCCGGGCGCTGGTGCGCGAGCCGCAGGTGTTCCTGTTCGACGAGCCGCTGTCCAACCTCGATGCGATGCTGCGCGTGCAGATGCGCGTCGAGATCGCCAAGCTTCACCAGGACCTCAAGACGACCATGATCTACGTGACCCACGATCAGGTCGAGGCGATGACGCTCGCCGACAAGATCGTGGTGCTCGAGGCCGGCGTGATCCGCCAGATCGGCACGCCGATGGAGCTCTATCAGCAGCCCGCCAACAAGTTCGTCGCGGCCTTCATCGGCTCGCCGACCATGAATTTCGTGTCGGCCGAGGCGCGCTCGACGAGCGGCCAGGAGGCCGTGCTCGGCCTGCCGGGCGGCGGCCAGGTGAAGCTCAAGACGCGGAGCACGCTCAACGAAAAGACGCCGGGTGCGCTCGAGGTCGGCATCCGACCGGAGCACATCAAGCTCGGCTCGCCGGACGATCCGCGCGCCAATATCGGCGGCACGGTGCAGATTCTCGAGCGGCTGGGCAATTCGACGATCATGTACGTCAACACGTCGGCCGGGCAGATCGTGGTGCAGGACGACGGCGACACCAAGACCGCAGCCGGCCAGAACGTCGGCGTGATCTTCGACCCGTCGCACGCCCACGTCTTCGCCGCCAATCAGCAGGTCGTATAAGGGAAGCGGACGCCGCATGCAGCGCAACGACTGGCACGGCGTCTATTCCGCAATCACCACCAAGCTCGACCGCGACGAGAACGTCGATCTCGCCGCGGTCGCCGATGACGTTACCTTCCAGCTCGATGCGCGGGTGCACGGCATCGTCTGCTGCGGCTCGCTCGGCGAAGCCTCGACGCTGACGGCGGACGAAAAGCTCTCGATTGTCGCAACGGCCAAGGACGCCAGCAACGGGCGCGCGCCTGTGGTCCTGACTATCGCCGAAGATTCGACCCGCGCCGCGGCGCAGCTTGCCGAGGAAGCGGCGGCGATCGGCGTCGACGGCCTCATGGTGCTACCGGCGATGCGCTACGTATCGACGCCGCGCGAGACGATCGCCCACTTCCGCACCGTGGCTGACGCAAGCGACCTCGACATCATGGTCTACAACAACCCGATCGCCTATGCCGTCGACGTGACGCCGGCGATGCTGGCCGAAATGGCGGACGAGCCGAAATTCGTGGCGGTCAAGGAATCCTCCGGCGACCTGCGGCGGCTGACGGACATCCACAATCTCATCGGCGAGCGCTACCAGCTTTTCACCGGCGTCGACGACCTCGCCATGGAGAGCCTGATGCTCGGCGCCGTCGGCTGGGTAGCGGGCCTGGTCTGCGCCTTCCCGCGCGAGACCATGGCCATCTATGACCTGATGCAGGCGGGGCGGACCAGCGAAGCGCGCGAGCTCTACCGCTGGTTCATGCCGCTGCTCCACCTCGACGTGTCGCAGCGCTTCGTCCAGAACATCAAACTGACCGAGCACATGGTGCGCGGCACATCGACGACGGTTCGCGCGCCGCGGCTGGAACTTGCCGGCGAGGAAAAGCGACAAGTCGAGGCGGTGGTTGCGGCCGCGCTCAAGACCCGGCCCGATCTGGCGCAATACGGATTCTGAAAGCAGGATCAGATTGATTCATCAGAGGCGGCCCGCCAACGTGGGGCCGCCTCTTTCTTTGCGAGCCTAGCGGCAGACGCCGTTCACCATTTTCTGCCACGGCTTGCACTTGGGGCCTTTCGGTGGACCGTTGCGATGCGGCCGTCCGTGCTGGTTCAACCCCTTCTGCTGCTGGCCGACCTGCGGCGGGCCGTTGTGATGCTGCTTGGCAGCATGCGGCGGGCCCTTGCGAGGCGGCTGGCCCATGTGGATCGACGGACCCTTGGGCTGTCGACCCACATACGGAGGCGGCGTCTTGTTCAGTTGCTGCTCCACGTGCGGGGGCCGGCCTTTGTGCGGCGCCTGTCCTTTATGCGGCGGCGGGTTGTTGTTACCGCGGTGGTGATGATCGTAGCGCGACCTATCGCCATAGAAACGGCGATGGCGATAGTGCTCGTTCCAGTATGGCCCGATGCTGAAGCTCAGGAAGGGCAGCCCGAGATAAGGGCCATATGAATAAACCGGCCGCCGGCGGTCGTGATACGCCACCTGTAGATAGCGGCCTGCGGCCCAGCCGCGATATCCGTGCCAGCCGATGTCGCACCATGTCCAACCCGATAGGCAGCCATAGATGCTGACACGGTCGCCCGCGCGCATCGTGGTCACGACAGGATAGTAGGTGCCGGGCCCAGCCCTTAGATGGAGGCTCGTGGTGACATACGCATTATTGACGGGCGCCGCCGTGGCAGAGCCAGCGCCCAACGTGGAGGCCGCCAGCAGTCCGAGGCCGGCGACGAGGTTCCGTGACACAAACATGAATACCCTTTCATCTAGATATCGAGTCGCCACCCTCTGAGGACGTGTTGAAAACGGCTGTGCGGGCCGATGGTTCCTAAAATGCGAAACATCGAGCGGCCAGAAGGGCGAAACGCCCTCCGGCACGCGGCAGAGCAATCCGGATCGCTGCGTCAGTTTGCAGCATGCGGCGCAGAGAGGTGCTGCGACCCCTCGCGAAGGGAACGCGGTTCCTCAAAAGAAGGAGCGAGTTGTCGAATTGAAGCGAAGTGGCGATCGCCGCAAATGGTGCGGCGGCATTCAGTGGACCGCCGACACCATCCTGCTATTGGGCGCGCCGATCAGTCGGAGGGTTTCCGGATCCCAGACGTGCCATTGCCCGCATGCGGGACAGGCAACGCTGATAGGCTCCGTTACCGAGAGAAGGCCCGAACGGACGAACACCGGACTACCCGTCGTCGGGCACCGCGCCGTCTGGGGACCATCGAACAGCCTTGTCGTGACGTCTTCCATGATTGCCGCCCCTCATGCGGAATCCAGCACAGGTCGTAGTATCAACGCGAAAAATGATCAAAAGGACTCAGCAAGACGAAGACAAGGATAGAGCCTCGCGCGCGCCGATTATGTCCAGAACTGCACAACCACGGCGGTCAGTCTTTCCGCCGATGGACGCAGCGCGATCAGGGTCCCGCCGACGCCACGCGCTCCCCAGCCGGAACGCACATAGATGCGGCTCTTTTCTGCGAGCGCGCGCACCTGCATGCCGTCTACAAGACGCTGAAGCCCTTCACGAAGGGATCGCGGTCGTCGAGGAAGATCGTGTTGTGGCCGGTGATCCACGCCTGCCCGGCGACCGAAGGCACGATCGCGGCATAGTCGCCGACGGTCGTGGTTTTCTCGACGCGGCCGCGGAACAGGCTGCCGATGATCGATTCGTGGATGAAGTCGTCGCCGACGTGCAAGTCGCCGCGGGCGGCAAGCTGGGCGATACGCGCCGAGGTTCCGGTGCCGCAAGGCGAGCGGTCGATGGCCTTGTCGCCGTAAAATACGGCGTTGCGGGCGTCGGCCTCCGGGTGGTGCGGCTTGCCGGCCCACAGCACGTGGCGGATACCGGTGATGGTCGGATTCTCGGGATGAACAAACGCGTATTTTGCGTTGACCAGATCGCGGACGATCGGCGACAGGCGCTGGATATCGAAGGCGGAGATCGCGTCGAGATCGCGATAGGTCTCCTGCGGCTCGATGATGACGTAGAAATTGCCGCCATAGGCGACGTCGAAAGCGAGCAAGCCGAAATCCGGCACGTCCACCGACAGACCGGTGGAATGGAGGAAGGACGGCACGTTGACGATGCGCACCTCGACGACGTGGCCGAGGTTGTCGCGGGTGTATTCCGCCTCGACGATGCCGGCCGGGACCTCCAGGCGGAGGTGGCCTTCGCGCTTCGGGGTTACCAGCCCCTCCTCGAGCAGCACGGTGACGGTGCCGATGGTGCCATGACCGCACATCGGCAGGCAGCCCGAGGTCTCGATGAAGACCAGCGCGGCGTCGGTGTCGTCGCGCAGCGGTTCGTAGAGGACCGAGCCTGACATCACGTCGTGGCCCCGCGGCTCGAACATCAGGCCGGTGCGGATCCAGTCGTAGTCGCGGATGAAGTGCTGGCGCTTCTCGCTCATGGTGGCGCCCTTGAGCGGCGGGCCGCCGCCGGCGACGACACGTACCGGATTGCCGGCCGTGTGCGCGTCGATGCAGAAGAAGGTGTGGCGGCTCACTGGAACCGCTCGATGCCGAAGGGGGCAAGGTTGCGATCGCCGCGCCGGCCGACGAGGTCGGTCACGTGGCGGGCGGTGACCGCCGACAGGGTCAGGCCAAGATGGCCGTGGCCGAAGGCGAAGACGATGCGCGGATCGCGCGGGTGCGCGCCGATGACGGGCAGCGAATCGGGCGTCGCCGGCCGGCGGCCCATGAACTCGCGCCCACCCTCATCAGGCAGATTGGGGACGTAGCGGCGCATCTTCTTGCGCATGGCGGCGGCGCGGGCAAAGTTCGGCGGCGCGTCGACGGCGGCAAGCTCGACCGCCCCGCCGACGCGTAGCCCGTCCTCAAGCGGCGTCGCACAGAAGCCGTGATCGTCGAAGAAGACCGGCAGATCAAGGGCGATCGGCGGCGTCGGCCAGGTGGTGTTGTAGCCGCGCTCGGCTTCCAGCACGACGCCAAGGCCGAGCTTCTTGACGAGATCGCGCGACCAGACGCCGCCGGCGACCACGACTGAATCGAAATTCGTTCCGCTGCCATCGGCGGTGACGACGGTGACGCCATTGCCGCTCGGCGCGAGCGCCGAAACTTCGGCGGTGCGCAACCGGTCGCCCTCGCGCAGCACGGTGCGGAGGCCCTGAAGGATGCCCATCGGGCTCGACACGGTCCAATTCTCCGGCGCAAAGATGGCGCGGGCGAATTTGCCGGTCAGCGCGGGGACCATCTGGCGGGCATCGGCCGGCGTGACCTCGCGATAGTCGACGCCGTGACGAGCCTTCTCCTTCCACTCGACGACATTGTTGCGAAAGCTGGCGTCGCTGTCGAAGATGTGGAGCGCGCCGGTGCGTCGCATGTGGCCGGAGAGGCGGCCGCGGCGGGCAAGCTCCTGATGGTCGGCGAGCGCGGTTTTCATCAGGAAGCCGAGCGCGGCGGTCGACGCCTCGACCTGGCTCGGCCGGGCGGCGGCGACGAAACGGGCGAGGAACGGAGCCATCGCCGGAACATCGACCAGGCGGAGCGTCAGCGGGCCGAGCGGATCGAGCATCCAGCCCGGCACGGAGGCCAGAATGCCGGGACGAGCCAGCGGCGAGATAGCCGACAGCATGATGACGCCGGCATTGCCGGTCGAGGCGGGCCGCGCCTCCGGGTCACGCTCGAAGACGGTGACGTCATGACCGTCGCCAGCGAGCCACACGCCAGATGCGCAGCCGACGATGCCGCCGCCGATAACCGCTACGCTGCTCATGCGGTGCCCGGCAGGTCCCGGTCGATCAGAGGTTCAGCACCGCCTCGCTACCATTTCCACGCCTAATGCCGCCCCAAATGCGTCGGCATTAGACCATCCCCGCTCCCGTCTGTCGATGAACCGGCAATCGCCGAACCCTTACGCGCCGGCAACCTTGAGCTTGACGATTTCGGCGGCGACCGCCTTGCCGAGGGCGGCGTGGGCATCGGGGTCGAAGTGGAAGCCGTCGACCGCGCTCGACTTGATGACGCTGCCGGCATCGAAGAAATGGACGCCCCGCTCCTTGGCGACTTTGGCAAACTCGCGCGCCATATCACGGGATTTCGGCGGCGCCCCGACGAACATCTCGGCGTGATTGGGAATCTTGTCGAGGGTCGGCGGCGGGCAGATGACGAGGATTTGGGGTACGCCCTCGTTTCGACCTGTCGCCGAAGCCTTGACGATATCGACCAGTACACCGACGCCCTGGGCGATTTCCCATGCGCTCTTGTTGAAGCGCGCCTTGAGATCGTTGGTGCCGAGCATGATCGCGACGACATCCAGCGGCCGATGGCTGCGCAGGCAGGGCAACAGATAGGTCTTGCCGTTCTTGTCGGCGCCCTCGACCGGATCGTCGCTGACCGTCGTGCGCCCACCGAGCCCTTCCTCGACCACCATCCAGCCGGAGCCAAGCGCGGCGCGCAGAACGCCCGTCCAGCGCTCGTCGGGACCGTAGCGGCCGTCAGGCCGGTCGACAGTGGCAGCGCCGAAGGTGTTGGAGTCGCCGTAGCACAGAACGGTCTTCATGGATTCCTCACTCGATGAAAGGATCGGTTTCGATACGGCGGCCAACGAGGAAGGCGTCGGCGACGAGGCGGAGTGGCGCGGCGTCGACATCGGACTGGCCAGCGTCGAGCAGCACGCGGAAGCGCTCGTAAATCTGTTCGTATTCGGTGGGCTTCTCCTCGACGACGAGCTTGCCGTCGATGCTCAGTTTGGCGCCACCGTTCTCGAGCTTCAACTTCGCACCCGTGCCGGTCTCGATCGCGATCTCCCAGGTCTGCGGGCCGGTCTGCCGCCAGTCGAACACCGCGGTCAGCGTGCCCGGCGCGGTGGACGCGAACGTCAAGCCTCGCCGCAATCGGCGCGGCGCAATTGGCCGGAATCTCCAGATCGGCGCTGGTGACGAAGATCGGCGTCGGCATGATGGCCGAGACGATCGACAGCGCGTTGATGCCAGGATCGAAGACGCCAAAGCCACCGGCGTTCCAGATCCATTTCTGGCCCGGATGCCAGCGGCGGACATCCTCCTTCCAGGTGACGGTCATCGTCTTGATGGTGTTGCCGGCGAGCGCTTTCGTCGCGGCCTCGACCGCAGCGTTGTAGCGCGAGTGCCATGTGGCGAAGAGAACGCGCCCTTGCCGCGCGGCGAAATCGGTGAGGTCGGCCAACTCGCTCAGCGTCATGGCCGGCGGCTTCTCCAGCATGACGTGCTTGCCGGCGGCGAGCGCGGCGCGGGCGGTCGCGTGGCGTACCTGCGGCGGCGTGCAGACGGCGACCGCCTGGAGATCGGGGATGGCCGCATACATCGCTTCCGGCGTCGGGAAGACCGGCACATCGCCGACGGTCAGGCCGCGCTGGCTGGCGATGGCGGCCAGGGTGAAGCCAGGATTGCCGGCAATCGCCGGCACGTGCTGGTCGTGCGCGATCTTGCCAAGCCCGATAATGCCGACGGTGTACGCGTTCATTGTCCCTCCCGCGCCGGTCTCATGCCGGCCTGACGCCTTCCGGCGCACAATCCAAACCATTATGGTCCGCGGCGCAATCGGATTGAAGAACCGGGAGGACGGGCGTGGAGCAGACGTGGCGCTGGTACGGGCCGAAAGACCCGATCGGGCTCGAGCATATCGCGGAGGCCGGCGCGACGGGAATCGTGACGGCCCTGCACCAGATTCCGGGCGGCACGGCGTGGACCGACGCGGCGGTGGCCGAGCGCAAGGCCACGATCGAGGCCGCCGACCTGACGTGGTCAGTGGTCGAGAGCATCCCGGTCACCAACGCGATCAAGGCGCGCACCGCCGACTGGCGCAAGCACGTTGACGCGTGGAAGGACTCGCTGCGGGCGCTGGCGCGCAACGGCGTGCGCACCGTCTGCTACAACTTCATGCCGATCGTCGACTGGACACGGACCGACCTTGCCTTCCCGCTGAGGAGCGGCATGGCGTTGCGCTTCGACATCGCCGATCTGGTCGCCTTCGACGTCTTCGACCTGCAGCGGCCGCACGCCGCCGACGACTACGCGGCAGAGATCGTGGCAGCAGCGGAAGAGCGCTTCGAAATGATGGACGATGCCGCCCGCGCCGACCTCGAGCGGATCATCCTGCTCGGCCTGCCGGGCTCGGACTTCTCATACGGGCGCGAGGAATTCCTCAAGCTGACCCGCGATTACGCCGGCATGACGGCGGACGATCTGCGCGCCAGCCTCGCCGATTTCCAGCGCGAGATCGTGCCGGTGGCGGAAGAGGCCGGCATCCGGCTTGCCATCCACCCCGACGATCCGCCGATGCCGTTGTTCGGATTGCCGCGGATCGTGTCGACGGCAAGCGACATCGACGCGATGGTCAATGCGGTCGCCAGCCCGGCGAACGGCCTCACCTTTTGCGTCGGCTCATATGGCTCGCGCGCCGACAACGATCTTGTCGCTATGATCCGCACCTTCGCCCAGCGCATCCATTTCCTGCATCTGAGGAATGTGCGCATCGAGGCGCCGGGGTTGTTCCACGAGGCGGAGCACCTCGGCGGCAGCGCGGACATGGTTGCTATCATTTCGGCCGTGCTCGACGAGGAGACGCGGCGCAAAGCCGACGGCCGGCCCGACACCGTCATCCCCATGCGGCCCGATCATGGCCACCTGCTTGCCGCCGACCCGACGCGGAACGCCTATCCGGGCTATTCCTATGTCGGTCGGCTCAAGGGCCTCGCCGAGATTCGCGGCGTCGAAGCGGCGCTGAACGCGGCACGCGCCGCCAACTAGTGGGCGCCGGCACCCGGCGCGACGGGCTGCGGCTTGCGCGCGAGCGGGATCAGGAAAAGCACGCCGACAAAGACCAGGCCGAGGATCAGGAACACGTCGGAGAAGGCCATGACCATGGCCTCGCGGCGGATGCCGTTCGACATGACCGCCAGCGCTTGCCGCTGGGCGTCCGAGCCGAGCACGGCATTAAAGCCTTGCGTCAATGCGGACAATTGCTCGACCGCGACCTGGCGGCCCCAGTTCACCGACTCGTGCAGCCGCTCGATGTGCAAGTCCCAGCGCTTGTTGAGGACGGTGGTGATGATGGCGAGGCCAAAGGCGCCGCCGAGGTTGCGCGTCAGGTTGAACAGGCCCGAGGCGTTCTTGATGCGCTCGGGCGGCAGCGTGCCCAGCGCAAGAACGCTGACCGGCAACATGCATGTCATCAGAGCGACGCCGCGGAGGGCCTGCGCCACGAACAATTCGTTGAAGGCCCAATCCTTGGTGACCGGGATCAGCACGAAACAGGAGATCGCGAACAGCGCGAGGCCGACGCCCATCATCCAGCGCGGGTCGACCTTCTGCGCGAGCGTGCCGGCGATCGGCGCGGTCAGCATCATGAAGGCGCCGGAGACGAACATGGTGTTGCCGATCTCCAGAGAATCGTACCCGCGGACGCGGGCCAGAAACACCGGGAAGAGGAACACCAGACCGTAGAGGCCGACGCCCAGCACGAAAGAAAACAGCGAGCCGGTGGCGAAGTTGCGGTCGACGAAGGCTCGCAGATCGACGATCGGCTCGGACGCCGTCAGCGTGCGCCAGAAGAAGCCGACGCCGGCGACCACCGAAACGACCGCGGCCATCAGGATCGTGCGATCGGAGAACCAGTCGTTTCCGGCGCCCTCCTCGAGCACGTATTCGAGACTGCCGAGGAAGGCGGCGAGCGTGCCGAGGCCGATCCAGTCCAGCCGCTTGAGCAGGGCAAAATCCGGCTTGTCGAAATCGACCAGCGCCAGCACCGCGATGGTGACGGCGACGCCGGGGACGACGTTGATGAGAAACAGCCAGTGCCATGAGAAAGCGTTGGTGAGGTAGCCGCCGATGGTCGGCCCGACGGTCGGCGCCAGTGTCGCGATGAGGCCGACCATGGCCGCGACCATGGCCTGGCGGCTCTTCGGGAAGACAGTGAAGGCGGCCGAGAAGACCACCGGGATCATCGCGCCGCCGATGAAGCCCTGGGCCGCGCGCCAGACGACCATCTCGCCGATCGATGAAGAACTGGCGCACAGCACGCTGAACAAGGTGAAGCCGCCGGCGGCGATTGCAAAGAGATAGCGGGTCGATAGCGCGCGGCCCAGGAAGCCGGTCAACGGGATCATGACGATCTCGGCAACCAGATAAGCGGTCTGCACCCAGGCGATCTCCGACGAACTCGCCGACAGGCCGGCCTGGATCTCGGTGAGCGACGAGGCGACGATCTGGATGTCGAGGATCGCCATGAACATGCCGACGGCGAGCGCCACGAAGGCGGCGATCAGCTTCGGCGTGACGGCCGGCTCGCCCCGCGCCTCGGCGCGAGGCGCGAAGTCAGCCGGAAGGGCGACATCAGCGGCGTTGGACATGGCGACGATCCTCGACCGAGCCTAGCGGGCCGCGACCTGCGACGTGCCGGTGCGCGTGTCGACGGCGGCGACCACCGACATGCCGGGGCGGATCAGGCCATCGGCGATGACATTGGCAGGCAGCCTGATGCGCACCGGAATGCGCTGGACGATCTTGGTGAAGTTGCCGGTGGCGTTGTCGGGCGGCAGCAGGCTGAAGACCGAGCCGGAGGCCGGCGCAACACTGACCACGGTCCCCGTGATGTCGAGATCGGGATAGGCGTCGACGGTGACCGCGACGGTCTGGCCGGGCTTGAGATCGGCGAGTTGGGTCTCCTTGAAGTTGGCGTCGACATAGACCTCTTCGACGGGCACGAGCGCGACCAGCCGCTGACCGGGTTGGACATACTCGCCGGGCTCGGCAGCGCCGTTGCCGACGACGCCGTCGAAGGGCGCGCGGATGACGGTGTGGTCGAGGTTCAGCTGCGCCTGATCGCGCGCCAACCGATATTGGTCGAGCGCGCGTTCGGCCTCGACCTTCTGGGCGGCTACGACGCCGACATTGGCGCGCGCCGCAGTGACGGCGGCTTCGGCCGCGGCCACGGCCTGGCGCGCCTGCTCGCTCGCCGTGCGGGCGGCGTCACGGGCTGACATTGTCGCGAACTGCTTGGCGGCGAGTGCGTCGAGGCGTCCGGATTCGGTGTTGGAGTTGTCGGCGACCGCCTTGGCGGAGGCCAGTTGAGCCTCCGCAGACGTGACTGCGGCCTCGCCAGCGGCAACCTGCTGGCCGATACGGGCAACCGCGGCCTCGCCGGTAGCGATCTGCGCTTCCGCCTGCGACAGCGCGATGCGCAAATCCGCGTCGTCGAGAACGATCAGAGGATCGCCGGCCCTGACCCGTGTGTTGTCCGGCGCCGGCACCGACTTGACGTAGCCGGCGATCTTGGAGGTCACGGTGGAGGTGTCGGCGGCGACATAGGCATCGTCGGTCGAGACGATGAAGCGGCCGTTGACCCACCACTCGTAGCCGAAATAGCCGCCGGCCCCGACGACGACCAGGGCGATCGCAGCAAGCACCAGACGGCGCACGCCACCGCGCTTGGCGGCTGGCGGGGGCACCGTCGCGACGGCCTGCGAATCGGCCTTGTCGGCCGGCGGCGCGGGCAGGCCCGGATTGGCGTCTGCCCTGGCTGGCGCCGCCTTGGGCGCCATTGAGGGGTCGATTTCGAGCGACCGGGAAACCTGCCCCGCCCCGCCTTCCTGTTCCATGACCTTGGCCATCGTTCGATCCTGTCTGAAGCTGAAAACCAGCTTCCTTCAAAGGGTTAGCTCCGAAATTCTTACCAGAATGACCGAACCGTTCGGTTCGATGGGCGTTGACATATCGTGGTTGAAGCCCTATTTCAAGATCGAACTGAACGGTTCGGTCATTCTTTTTTGTGATGGTTGCATCAACCGTTCCAAAGTCTACGCTTGCGGCTAACCGGCTCGTGTCCGGAGCCGTCAGGAAGAAGAAAGAAAAAGAAAAATGACGATCGTGGAGACCGCCGAGGAAGCCGTCAGCGGCCGAACAGCCGCGGGCCAGGACGTGCGCAAACGGCGCCAGATCATGGACGGCGCCCGGCGCTTGTTCATGTTGAAGGGTTTCGACGCTGCCAGCATGGGCGATATCGCCCAGGAGGCGGGCGTATCGAAGGGCACGCTCTACGTCTATTTCGACAGCAAGGAGCGGCTCTTCCACGATCTCGTCGCCGAGGAAAAGGCGGCGCAATATCCCGCCATCTTCGCGCTCGATCCAGACGATCACGATGTGCGCGCGGTGCTGACCAAGCTCGGCACTCAGTTCGCGCGCTTCGTCACGGCGCCGCACGTCGTCATGGCCATGCGCACGGTGATCGCCATGGGCGAGCGCATGTCAGATATCTCCAAGGAATTTTACGACGAGGGTCCCCGGCAATGCGCCGGGCGGCTGGCGCAATATCTCGAACCGCAGGTGGCGGCCGGCGTGCTCGACATCGACGACGCCTATCTCGCCGCGGCGCAGTTTCTCGAACTGACCCAGGCAACGCTGGCGCGCCCGCTGATGTTCGGCGTCAAGGAGCAGCCGACCGAAGAACGGATCGACGAAGTCGTGAAGTCCGCAGTGAACGTTTTCCTCGCCGCCTACGGCCGCGCGGAGAAGGTTTAGCCCGCCCGCCGCGGGATCAGCGGCGCGCCGAGGCCATCGTCGGCGCCAAGCCCGGCATCTTCCAGCGCTGATATTCCGACGCGCGGCGACGTGTTGGTGGTCGAGGACTCGCGCCAGCGGTCGACGACCGCGCGAATGAAGTCGTCGTCGATCTGACCCGAGTCGCCGAGCTGCGCGATGTGGCTGGACTGGCTGTGCGGCAAGCGATCCTCGGCGACATCCTTGAAGCGGAAGCGCGTCGGCAGCGGCACGCCCTCGCCGAAGGCGATCGCCTCGCGGGTGCCGAGCGACGGCAGGAAGCCGATGAGGCTCGCCGCCGCGTCTGGCACCGCCGAGCGGACAATCTCCTGGTCGCGATCGTTCGACATTCGCATGGCGAACACGGTCGAGCATTGCGACAGAATTGACGCGTCCAGATCGGTCGGCCGCTGGGTGATGGCGCCCAGGAAAACGCCGTATTTGCGGCCTTCCTTGGCGATGCGCGACAGCGCCTTGCGGGTCGGTCCGAAGCCAAGTTTGCGGTCCGCCGGCGCGTAGCGATGCACCTCCTCGCAGCAGACCAGCAGCGGGGCGCAGCCCTCGCTCCATACGCCGAATTCGAAGCCCATGCGGCAGACGACCGAGACGACGGAGTCGACGACCTCGGCCGGGAAACCGGCGAGTTGCATGACGGTGATCGGCTTGCCGCCGACCGGCAGGCGGAAGAGATCCTCCAGCACCTGCACCATCATGTCCTCGACGAAGAGGTTGTTGAACATGAAGGCGTAGCGCGAGTCGTTGCCCAGCGTCTCGATGCGCGAGATGAGGCGATGGTATTTGGTCCAGATCGAGCGGTTCTCGAGCTTGCCCATGCGCTCGTTGATCAGATTGACCAGATCGGAAATGCGGTAGGGCACCGGCGTGTCGGCGGTGAAGCCACCGCCCGACGGCTTGCGCAACTGTACGCGTTCGCCGCGCGCGTTGGCGGCGTAGCGGGCCTTGGCGATCGGGATCAGCTCGGACAGGATTTCCGTCTCTTCCTCGACGCCGGGGCGACCGCGGAAGAAGACGTCGACGATCTCCTCGAAATTGAATAGCCAGTATGGAAGCTGGAGGTTCTTGGGCGTGACGACGTGCGACAGGTCGCCGAAGCAGTTGGCGTATTCGTTATGCGGGTCGACAAGGAAAATCCGGAGATTGGCTTTCTTCTCGAGGATCTCCTGAAGGATGAGCGCGACCGCGGTCGATTTGCCGACGCCGGTGGTGCCGAGCACCGCGAAATGCTTGGACAGCATTTCTTCGAAATTAATATAGGCGGGCACGGTGGCGTCGAGGCGCAGCCGTCCGATCTCGATCGTGTCGCCCTTCTCGATGCGATGGATGACCTCGACGTCAGCGGTCACCAGCCGGGTGATGGAATTGCCGATCGACGGATAGCTCGAGACGCCGCGCTGGAAGGCGGCTGCATCCGACCCATAGCGTCGGATCTCGCCCATGAAGTCGATCGCCGCGACGAGATGGCTGCCCTCGGCGTCGTCGGCCTCCGGCGTGGCGACGATCATCGACACAACGACGCCGACGATGAGCGAATCGCCAACGTGGATGCCGACGAGGCGGCCGATGGTCAGGGTCGTATCGTCAGCAACCTCGGCGATCGCCGAGCGGTATAGCCGTGCGGTCGCGCCAGCCCCGTTGACGGTGATGACGCGGCCGAGATCGTTTGCCGGCGCATGCATTCCGAGCACTCTTCCCTGACGGATTCGATGTTGAACGCCTGTGCGCCCTTGCGGGAACTATGCGCATGAAAAGGTAAAGGACTGGTCATTTGCGCCAGCGCAATGCCTCGCAACTTCGGCCCTGACAGTGTAGTTCGAGTTAAATTGGTCGTTTTCCGTGGAGATTTCCGACGATGAGCATCGTCGCCATGTCGCTTAACCCGACCATCGACGTCGCCAGCGAGGCGGACCTGGTCAGGCCGACGCACAAGGTGCGCACCTCCAACGAGAGCTACGATCCCGGCGGCGGCGGGGTGAACGTGGCGCGGGTGATCACCGTGCTGGGCGGAAAGGCCTCGGTCATCTGCCCCGGCGGCGGTTTCTCCGGGCAGATGCTGGACGATCTGCTGGGCCAGATGGACATCGCCCGGACCATCGTGCCGATCGGCGGCAACACCCGCATCAGCTTCACGGTCTTTGAACGCAAGACCGGCCTGGAATACCGATTCATCCCCAACGGCCCCAAGCTCTCGCCGGACGAGATCGAGGCCTGCCTTGAGGCGGTGCGCAACGCCGAATACGACTACTTCATCGCCAGCGGCAGCGTGCCGCTCGGCGCGCCGACCGACATTCTGGCGCAAATCGCCAAGATCGTGCACGACCGGGGCGGCAAATTCATCCTCGACAGTTCCGGCGCCGGGCTGAGCGTCACCCTCCAGCACGTGCCGGTCTACATGGTGAAACCGAGCATCGGCGAGCTGGAAGCTCTGATGGGCCGGCGGCTCGACGACGAGTCGGCGCGCGAGGCGGCGGTCGATCTGGTCAAGCGCGGCCGGGCCGAGGTCGTGGCGGTCACGCTCGGGGCGGCGGGGGCCATGGTCGCCACCAAGGACGGCGTGCTGCGTATGCGTTCGCCGCGCGTGCAGGCCCATTCGGCGGTCGGCGCCGGCGACAGTTTCGTCGGCGCGATGACGCTGGCGCTGTCTCAGGGCCGACCGATCGACGACGCCCTCACCTTCGCCATCGCCGCGGGCGCGGCCAGCGTGGTGACGCCGGGCACACGCCTGTGCCTCGCCGCCGACGTCAAGCGCATCTACGACGAGATTCGCTCCGGCGCCCTCGGGCCGATGCTCGAGCGGCTCACCTGAGCGCCGTTACGACGGGCGGCCAAGCTCGACGCCGTTCTCGCGCAGCATCGCATCGACGTCGATGACGCCGCCGCTGGCTATCGAGGCATTGGCGGCGATGCCGGTGAGGATCGACCAGGCACCCATGATCTCGCTGGCGGCGCGGCCGTATTTGTCCGCCTCCATGTTGGCCTTGTCGAAGACATAGCCGAGCATGACCGGGTCGGCGCCGCCGTGGCTGCCATGCCCGCGCCAGACCTGCACGTCCTCGGACGATTTGCCGGCGAGATGCAGTTGGGTGGTGATCGATTCCTGACCGGCGGCATGCTGGCGTTTGCCGCCGAAGACGCCGTGCACCTCGACGTGGCGGTGGGTCAGTTCACCCTTGGTGCCATGGAACTTGACCTCGAGTCCCTCCCAGGGGCTGTAGGCGACCAGCGTGTAGTTGAGCGTGGCGCCGCTGGCGTAGCGCGCGTGCACCTGCATGGTGTCCTCGATGGTGATGTCGTCGGCGAACACGCAGCGGTCGCGGAAATATCCGTCGTAGCTCTCCGCATCGAGGTAAAGTTCCTTGAGTTTTTCGTCCTCGGCGAGATCGAGCTCGAAGTCGCAGCGTTCGGCCACGGGGCACCCGTGGCAGCGTTCGCCGTGGCCGCCGAGGCCCAGTTCAACCGCCATCTCCGGCCGGTAGAAGGAACGCTTGCCGAAGGCATGAACCGTCTTCGGCGTCGAAGCGATCCACCAGTTGATCAGATCGAAATGATGGGTCGCCTTGTGGACGAGCAGACCGCCGGACTTGTCCTTGTAGCGATGCCAGCGACGGAAATAGTCGGCACCGTGGACGCGGTCGAGATACCAGCGGAAATCGACGGCGGTGATCTCGCCGATGACGCCGGACATCAACAGGTCCTTCACCTGGGTGCGATGCGGCGCGTAGCGGTAGTTGAAGGTAACCGTCACCGACTTGCCCGACTTCTTCTTGGCGTCGAAGACGGCGCGGAGGCGCGCCATGTCGATGGTCATCGGCTTTTCGGTGATGACGTTGGCGCCGAGCTCGAGCGCCCGCACGATGTATTTGTCGTGCAGATAGTCGGGCACGGTGACGATGACCGTATCCGGCTTCTGTTCGCCGACCATGCGGTCGAATGCCTCCGGCGCGTATGCGGCGACCGGCTTGCCGGTGATCTGCCGGGTCTGGCCGGCGGACAGCTCCAGCCGGTGCGGGTTCGAGTCGCACAGGCCGACGAGTTGGTTGGCGTCGGCGTAGGTTGAGATCACGGCGTCGCGAAACATCAGATGGCGCGAGCCAGTTCCGACGATGGCGTATTTCACAGGGGTCAGTTCCTCAGTGGTGCCGGCGGGCGGGACCCGGAAGGCGGGCGGCCGGTTGCGTGGAGGGCAGCGCCGGCCGCCGACGCTGGGGCGGCCGATGCTTGTCCGAAGGGATGGACAAAGGCCATGCTAAACTAAGGCCGGCCGCGGATGCAGCAGTTTTTCACCAGACAGTTACATCGGCGGGATCTCATTCACGGCAGGGGGCCGGCGACGGTCCCGTTCGGCTATAGTGACGCACTATATTGAGGGTCGCGATTTGCTCTTTGTCGGCCGCGCGCGTCCTGTGCGACACGTTCTTACCCCAGCCGGCGGCGGCCTGCCGGCGCTTCATCAGTGTGAAAAGCCATGGGATTCCAGAAACTCCTGATCGACGGCGACTGGGTTGGTGCGGCGATTGGCGACACCATCCCGATGATCGGCCCCTCGGACGGCGAGGAGATTGCGCGCATCGCGCGCGGCACCAAGGAGGATATCGACCGGGCGGTGAAAGCCGCGCGGCGGGCCTTTGAGGGCGTCTGGGGCGCTACCGCGGCGGTCGATCGCGGGCGGCTGCTGTCGAAGCTTGGGCACCTGATCCTCGATCATTTCGACGAGCTTGCCGAGATCGAGGCCAAGGATACCGGCAAGCCGATGAAGCAGGCGCGCAACGACATCACCGCCGTCGCTCGCTATTTTGAATTCTATGGCGGCGCCGCCGACAAGATCCACGGCGACACCATTCCGTTTCTCAACGGCTACCAGGTCATGATCCTGCGCGAACCGCGCGGCGTCACCGGCCACATCATCCCGTGGAACTATCCGGCGCAGATGTTCGGTCGGACGATCGGCGCGTCGCTTG
The DNA here is from genome assembly GCA_963781775.1 of uncultured Alphaproteobacteria bacterium. Classification (GTDB taxonomy): domain Bacteria; phylum Pseudomonadota; class Alphaproteobacteria; order Rhizobiales; family Kaistiaceae; genus CAVSRC01. Next base: position 75,924 of record CAWAHE010000014.1, read on the forward strand.
CCGCGGGCAACACGACGGTGATGAAGCCGGCCGAGGAGGCCTGCCTGTCCGTGCTCCGCCTCGCCGAACTGGCGCTGGAGGCCGGAATTCCGCCGGGCGTCATCAACATCGTCACCGGCTTCGGCGAAGAGGCCGGCGCGGCGCTGGCGGCCCATGGCGGCATCGATCTCATCTCGTTCACCGGTTCGCCGGAAGTCGGCACGCTGGTCCAGCAGGCCGCGGCAATACATCACGTGCCGTGCGTGCTGGAACTCGGCGGCAAGTCGCCGCAGATCGTGTTCGAGGACGCCAATCAGGCGAAGGCGGCGGAAGTCATCGTCAACGCCATCGTGCAGAACGCCGGTCAGACGTGCTCGGCCGGCAGCCGCGTGCTGGTTCAGCGCTCGATCTACGACGCGTTCATGGGCACACTTGGCGAGCGTTTCGGCAAGCTCAAGGTCGGGCCTTACGATCTCGACCTCGACTGCGGGCCGGTGATCACCGCCAAGCAGAAGGAGCGCGTGGACGGCTTCATGAAAGGCGCCGCGCGCGATCATATCGCGGCGATCGCCACTGGCACGGTCGACCCGCGGGCGAAGGCGACGGGCTATTTCGTGGCGCCGACGCTCTATACGCTCGTGCCAGAGAAGAATCCGCTCGCCCTGGACGAGGTGTTCGGGCCGGTGCTGTCCGCGATTCCTTTCGACGACGAAGCCGACGCGCTCAGGATCGCCAACGGCACCGACTACGGACTGGTGTCGGGCGTATGGACCGAGAACGGCGGGCGGCAGATGCGCATGGCCAAGGGCGTGCGCACCGGACAGGTGTTCGTCAACGGCTACGGCGCCGGTGGCGGCATCGAACTGCCGTTCGGCGGGTTCAAGCGCTCAGGCCACGGCCGCGAAAAGGGGCTGGAGGCGCTGCGCGAGTTCACCGTCGCCAAGACCGTGGTGTTCAACCACGGCTAGGACGCGATACGGCCGGAAGCGCGGCTGGTGACATAGGCGGCAAGCGCTTCCTGCTCGGCAGGCGTCAGGCGGAGGCCGAGCTTGGTGCGCCGCCAGAGGATATCGTCTGCGGTCTCGGCCCATTCATTGGCGACCAGATAGTCGACCTCGCGCGCCGTCAGGCCGGCGCCGAAATCGGGACCCATGTCGGCGGCACTGGTCACGCCGTCGAGCAGGGCGGTGATGCGGGTGCCGTAGTGGCGGCAGAACCGATCGATCGTCGCCTCGTCGAGGAAATCGTAGCGGGCCACCATTTCCGCGATCCACCAGCCGAAACCGGCAACCGGAACGTCGCCGCCGGGCAGTGGGGCGCTGCGCGTCCACGGCTTGCCCATGGCCGGGAACGTTGGAGCGAGACGCTGCATCGCGTGTTCGGAAAGCCGCCGGTACGTCGTGATCTTGCCGCCGAACACCGACAGGATGGGCGCGGAACCGGACGGGGCGTCCAGCTCGAGCACGTAGTCGCGGGTGGCGGCCTTGGCCTCGCTAGCGCCATCGTCATAAAGCGGGCGGACGCCGGAATAGGTCCAGCGGATATCCTCGCGGGTGACGGGTTTCGCGAAATACTCGCTGACCGCAGACAACAGGTAGTCGGTTTCGCCGGCATCGATGACGGGCCCGGACGGATCGCCGTGGAAATCCTCGTCGGTCGTCCCGATCAAGGTGAAATCCTGTTCGTAGGGAATGGCGAAACAGATGCGGCCGTCGGCGTTCTGGAAAATGTAAGCGCGGTCGTGGTCGAACAGCTTCGGCACGACGATGTGGCTGCCCTTCACCATGCGGATCTTGGCCGGAAGGTTGAGACCGGCAACCTCCGACAGGACCTGGGCGGCCCACGGGCCGGCCGCGTTGACCAGGGCGCGGGCGGCGATTTCCCGGTGACCGCCACGGGTATCCACCATCGTCAGATGCCAGAGGCCGTCCGCGCGGCGCGCCGCCAGGCACTTCGTGCGCGGGCGAATGTCGGCGCCACGGTCGGCGGCGTCGCGCGCATTGAGAACGACGAGACGCGCGTCGTCGGCCCAGCAATCGGAATATTCGAAAGCGCGGCGATAGCCGGGCTTGAGCCAGGTGCCGGCCGGATCGCGCGACAGATCAAGGCTGCGCGTCGGCGGCAGCAGCTTGCGGCCGCCGAGATGGTCGTAGAGGAACAGGCCGAGGCGGATGACCGGCCATGGCCTGAGGCCGCTGTGGTGCGGCAATATGAACCGCAGCGGCCGGATGATATGCGGCGCCGCGGCGAGCAGGATTTCGCGCTCGATCAGCGCTTCGCGGACGAGGCGGAACTCGTAATATTCGAGGTAGCGCAGGCCGCCGTGGATGAGCTTGGTCGAGGCGGACGAGGTCGCGCCGGCGAGATCGCCCATCTCGGCGAGATAGACGCTCAGTCCGCGCCCCTGCGCATCGCGGGCGATGCCGCAGCCGTTGATGCCGCCGCCGATCACGGCAATGTCGTAGGGCCGAGCCCGGTCCATGCTATCCGTCGCCGGCGCCTTTCGCCTTCGCCGTCGCGACATGGATTGTCCGCCCGGCGGGCGTTGGCTTTCTGCGATATTCACGGGGCAAAATCAACGCAATGGTGCCGCGCGCCGTATCATTTCGCCGGCTTTCGCGGCAGGATCGCCGGCCAGCTAACAACCGGGGCAATACAATGTCATTGGACCACGCGGCCAGCGATGCGCTGAATGCCGTTTCCACCGCCACCATCACAACCATCCTGCTCAAGAAGGGCCTCCGCAACGTGTGGCTACGCAAGGCGAAGCCGCTCAAGGCCGACTATCCGCGCATCGTCGGCCGGGTCTTCACCATGCGTTTCGTGCCGGCGCGCGAGGACCTCGCCACGCCGGCTTCGTGGTCATCGCCGAAATCGACACGCGCGGCGATCGAAGCCATGCCCGCGGACGCCATCGTGGTGGTCGACGCCATGGGGACGACCGACGCCGGCATCTTCGGCGACATTCTGTGCGCGCGCATGGCCAAGCGCGGCGCCGCGGCGCTGATCACCGACGGCGTCGTGCGCGACCTCGCCGGCGTGCTCGGCACTGGCTTGCCGGTGTGGTGCCAGGGCGCCGCGGCACCGCCTTCGGTTGCCAGTCTCACCTTCGTCAACTGGCAGGAGCCGATCGCCTGCGGCGGCGTCGCGGTATTCCCTGACGATGTCGTCGTCGCCGACGCCGATGGCGCGGTGCTGATTCCGGCGGCACTGCTCGACGCGGTGCTCGCCGAGGCACCCGAACAGGAGCGCATGGAAGCGTGGATCATGGACGAGGTCGACAAGGGCATACCGCTCCCCGGCCTCTATCCGATGAACGAGGCGACCAAGGCGCGCTACGAGGCGGGAAAGGCCAAGGGCTAGTGCATGTCGCCATCTGTGGCGGCGGCGCCATCGGCACGTCGATCGCCTATTTCCTAGGCCGGCGCGGCGTCGATGTGACCGTGGTCGAACGAACCGGCGTCGCCAACGCCGCCTCGGGCAAGTCGGGCGGCTTCCTGGCGCTCGACTGGTGCGACGGCGGGCCGCTGGAGCAACTGGCACGGCGGAGCTTTGCGCTACACGCAGAACTCGCCGACACGCTGCCGGGCGACTGGGGCTATCGGCGCATGACCACCTATGGCGGCTATGCCGGTTACTCGGCCGATGCCGGCAACAGTCCGGTCGATTGGGTTTCCGACTCGGTCGCCATCGGCCGGGCGCTGGGCAGCACCGAGACAACGGCGCAGGTCAATCCGGCACCGTTCACGCAAGCGATGATGCGCGCCGCGGAAGCCGAGGGCGCGACGCTGCGCGTCGGCGCGGTCACCGGCCTCGCGCGGGACGACGGTCGCGTCAGCGGCGTGGTGTTGGACGGCGAGACGATTGCGGCGGACGCCACGGTCATCGCCCTCGGGCCATGGTCGATCCTCGCCGCACAATGGTTGCCCCTGCCGCCGGTCTATGGGCTGAAGGGACTGAGCCTCGTCTTCGAGACCGGCGACAGGCTGCCGCCGGAGGCGTTGTTCCTCGAGGCGTCCGATGGCGCCGCGCACCCGGAAGTGTTTCCGCGGACCGACGGCACGACATACATTTGCGGCTATCGGACCGAAGCCCCGATCCCCGTCGACCCCGCGGCCGTAGCGCCCGAACAGGACGAGAGCGAGCGCTTCGAGACGATCTGCCGTTCGCTTTCGCCGGTGCTGCGCGACGCGCCGATCCGCGCACGCCAGGCCTGCTTCCGCCCCGTCACCAGCGACGGTGTGCCGCTCATCGGCCCGGTGCCGGGCATCGACGGCGCCTATATCGCATCCGGCCACAGCGTCTGGGGCATGCTCAATGCCCCGGCGACCGGCGAGGCCATGGCCGAACTGATCGTCGGTGGCTCCACGACCCACGTCGACCTGTCGCCGTTCGATCCGGGCCGCCTGCGCCCGCTCGACCCGTCGGGCCTCAGGTTCGGCTCCACCTGAGATTGCCGCCAAGAAGCAAATGGCCGGCCCTTGAGGCCGGGCGACGGATATTGTATCCGTGACAATCGCCATGCAGGACAGCACAATTGATGGCTGAGACATGATAAGCGCCGCGCAACTCCGTGCCGCGCGCGCGCTCCTTGGCATCGACCAGAAGCGGCTTGCCGAGTTGTCCGGCCTTTCCGTGCCGACCATCCAGCGCATGGAGGCCAGCGACGGCGTCATCCGTGGCACCGTCGATTCGCTGACCAAGCTGATCGCCGCGCTGGATGCCGCCGGCCTCGCTCTCATCGGCGAGGGCGCGGCCAGTCCCGACGGCGGGCGCGGGGTTCGCCTCAAGGCGCCGGCCAGGCCGGCCCCTCCCCCCGACGAATAGGCATCATGTCGACCGCCTTTGCCCTGACCTGCGTGGCGATCCTGCTGGCAAACGGCGGGTTTGCCCTTGGCGCAGGACGGCGGCGGGCGATGGGCACGACCGTCTACGTCATCGCATTGATCGTTTCGCTGGCGCTCTTCGCTGGCGCGCTCTGGCGGCTGGTCGCCGCCGGTCCCGCCGATGGCGTTAACCTGCCGCTCGGCCTGCCGTGGATCGGTGCGCATTTTCGCATCGACGCGCTGTCGGCGTTCTTCCTCGTCATCGTCAATCTCGGCAGCGCCGGAGCAAGCCTGTTCGCGATCGGCTACGGTCGACACGAGGAGGCACCCGGACGGGTGTTGCCGTTCTACCCGGTGTTCCTCGCCGCCATGAATCTGGTCGTCATGGCCGACGACGCTTTCGCGTTCCTGTTCTCGTGGGAGTTCATGTCGCTCGCCTCGTGGGCCCTGGTCATGGCCCATCACGAGGACGAGGAGAACCGGCATGCCGGCTTCGTCTACATCGTCATGGCGAGCGCCGGCACGCTCGCCCTGCTGCTGGCCTTCGGCCTGCTCGCGGGATCCGTCGGCGGCTATGCGTTCGACGCCATGCGGGCGACGCCGCTGGCCCCGGCAGGCGCGGCGCTGGTCTTCTGCCTGGCGTTGTTCGGCGCGGGCTCCAAGGCCGGCCTCGTGCCGCTGCATGTCTGGCTGCCGCTCGCCCACCCGGCCGCGCCCAGCCACGTCTCGGCGCTGATGAGCGGGGTGATGACCAAGGTCGCCATCTACGGATTCATCCGCATCGCCTTCGATCTGCTCGGACCGCCGCAATGGTGGTGGGCCGTACTGGTGCTCATTGTCGGCGGCGCGACCGCCGTGCTCGGCCTGCTCTACGCGCTGCTGCAGGACGACCTGAAGCGGCTGCTCGCCTATTCGACGGTCGAGAATGTCGGCATCGTCTTCATCGGGCTCGGGCTGGCGCTCGCCTTCGGCACCAACGCGATGCCGGCGGCCGCCGCGCTGGCGCTGACCGCCGCGCTCTTCCACGCGCTCAATCATTCGCTCTTCAAGAGCCTGCTCTTCTTCGGAGCCGGCGCGGTGCTCAATGCCACCGGCGAACGCAACATCGAGCGCATGGGCGGCCTGATCCACCGCATGCCGGTGACCGCCTTCGCTTTCCTCGTCGGCGCGGCGGCGATCTCGGCGCTGCCGCCGCTCAACGGCTTCGTCTCCGAATGGCTGACCTTCCAGGCGATCCTGATCAGCCCGGACATGGCGCAATGGAGCCTGAAGATCATCGTGCCGGCGATCGGCGGGCTGCTGGCGCTGGCCGCGGCGCTGGCGGCGGCCTGCTTCGTGCGCGCCTATGGCGTCGCCTTCCTCGGCCGGCCACGTAGCCCGGCGGCCGCGAACGCCAACGAAGTCGACCGTTTCTCGCTTGCCGCGATGCTCGCTTTCGCCGGCCTGTGCCTGCTGCTCGGCATCCTGCCGGGGCTCGTCATCGACGCGCTGGCGCCGGTGACGGCACTTGTCGTCGGCGGGCAGTTGCCGGCGCAGGTGGGCCAGCAATGGCTCTCCATCGTTCCGATCGCGGAGGGCCGCAGTTCTTATGACGGCCTGCTCGTGCTCGTGTTCATCGCCGTGTCGGCCGGCGCGGCGGCTTTCGCAATCCACCGTTTCGCCTCGCGCGTCGCGCGCCGCGGACCGGCCTGGGATGGCGGGTTCCCGGATGCCACTCCGATCACGCAATACAGCGCGGCGAGTTTCGCCCAGCCGATCCGGCGGGTGTTCGCCACCAGCGCCTTCCTCGCCCGCGAGCATGTCGCGATGCCGCCGCCGGGAAGCGTCATGCCGGCGCTTTTCCGCGTCGAGGTCCACGATCTCGTTTGGGAGGGGCTCTATGCGCCGATCGCAGGCCTCGTCGGCGGCGCCGCCGACCGGCTGAACCGCTTCCAGTTCCTGACCATCCGGCGCTATCTCAGCCTCGTTTTCGTGGCGCTGGTCGTGCTGCTGCTGCTGGTGGCGCTATGGCCCTGATCCGCGATCTCGCCGTGCAGGCGGCGCAGATGCTGCTCGTGCTGGCGCTGGCGCCGCTGCTCACCGGCTTCATTCGCAAGCTGAAGGCGCGGCTCGTGCGCCGGCAGGGGCCGCCGCTGATCCAGCCCTATCGCGATCTCGCCAAGCTGCTCCGCAAGGACGTCGTGCTGGCAGCCAACGCCTCGTGGCTGTTCCGCGCCGCGCCCTACCTGATCTTCGCGGCGACCTGGGTGGCCGCCGCGCTGGTGCCGACCTTCGCGTCGGGCCTCGTGTTTTCGTGGTCGGCCGATCTCATCGCCATCATCGCGCTTCTCGGCAGCGCGCGCTTCTTTCAGGCGCTTGCCGGCATGGACGTCGGCACGGCCTTCGGCGGCATCGGCGCCAGCCGTGAGGTGATGATCGCCTCGCTCGCCGAGCCGGCAATGCTCCTGATCGTGTTTTCGCTGGCGCTGGTCGCGGGTTCCACCCAGCTCTCGACGGTGGCAAGCGAGCTTGCCGGCGGCGTCGGCCTGCGCGTCTCGCTCGGGCTCGCGCTCGTCGCGCTGATCATGGTGGCGATCGCCGAGAACGGCCGCGTGCCTGTCGACAATCCGGCGACGCATCTCGAACTGACCATGATCCACGAGGCGATGATCCTCGAATATTCCGGCCGGCATCTGGCCGTGATCGAACTTGCCGCCTCGCTCAAGCTACTGCTCTACCTGTCGCTGATCGCTTGCGTCTTCGTGCCCTGGGGAATCGCGCCCGCCGACGCCGGCCTCGGCGCTTTCGCCACCGGCCTCGCCTTCTACATCGCCAAGATTGCCATCGGCGGGATGCTGCTGGCGCTGTTCGAGACCAGCATCGCCAAGATGCGCGTGTTCCGCGTGCCCGATTTCATGGGCGCCGGGCTGATGCTCGGGCTGCTGGCGACGCTGCTCCTGTTCGTGACGCGGACGCTCAGATGATCGCGCTCGACTACGACGTCTCGCACCTGTTTGCCGGCGGCCTCGTGCTGGTCAGCTTCGTGCTGCTCTACCAGGACCGCATGTATGCGCTGATCAACGTGTTCGCGCTGCATGCGGTCGTGCTTGCCGTCTCGGTCGCCTGGCAGGCGCTGGCGCAGCAGGCCCCGCACCTGTTCCTGACCGCGGCGATCGCTCTCATCTTCAAGGCGATCGTCATCCCGATGGCGCTGAGACGCATCGTCGAGCGGCTCGGAATCCACCGCCAGATCGAGACGGTTGGCGGCGTCGCGCCGACCATGCTCGCCGGCATGGCGTTGGTCGCGCTGTCGATGGTGGTGATGCTGAAGGTCACCGGCGGCTCCGACCCGTTGGCGCGCGAGGACCTCGCCTTCGCCCTGTCGGTGGTGCTGCTCGGCCTGTTGATGATGGTGACGCGACGGAACGCCGTCAGTCAGGTCATCGGCTTCATGTCGCTGGAGAACGGGCTGGTGCTTGCCGCCACCGGCGCCAAGGGCATGCCGCTGGTGGTCGAGATCAGCGTCGCCTTCTCGATCCTGATTGCCTTCATCGTCATCGGCATCTTCCTGTTCCGCATCCGCGAGCGCTTCGACACGGTCGACATCCAGGCGCTCGACCGGTTCCGGGGAGACCGGCAATGACCGGGCTCGCCGTCGAGATCGCGATCCTCGTCATTCCGCTTTGCGCGGCGGCGCTGCTGGCGGTGCTGCCCGGCTACAAACTGACGTCGCGACTGAACGTGGCGGCGAGCCTCGCCACGCTTATCGCGGCGATCCTGCTCCTGGTCGTGCCGCGCGCGGCGCCCGGTTCCTATCTGCTGGTCGACGACCTCAACATCGTCTTCATCGTGCTGACGACATTCGTCGCCTTCACGACCAGCGTGTTCAGCGCCAGTTATATCGGCCACGAGCTGGAGACGGGCCGACTGACGCCGACCTATCTGCGCTTTTACCACGCCATGTATCAGCTCTTGATGTTCGGCATGAACCTTGCGCTGATCGCCAACAATATCGGCGTGATGTGGGTGGCGATCGAACTGTCGACGCTGACCACGGTGCTGATGGTCGGTATCTACCGCACCCACGAGGCGCTGGAGGCGGCGTGGAAGTATTTCATCCTGGGCAGCGTCGGCATCGCGCTGGCGCTGTTCGGCACGATCCTCGTCTACATGACGGCCCTGCCGGTGGTCGGCGAAGGCCTCGACGCGATGGTGTGGACGACGCTGGTCGAGAAGGCCAGCCAGTTCGATCCGGCGCTGCTCAACCTCGCCTTCATCTTCCTGCTGCTCGGCTATGGCACCAAGGTCGGGCTGGCGCCGCTGCATGCCTGGCTGCCCGACGCGCATGCCGAAGGCCCGACGCCGATCTCGGCGGTGCTGTCGGGGCTTCTGCTCAACGTCGCCCTCTACGCGGTGCTGCGCTTCAAGCTGCTGCTCGCCGCCAACGCCCATGCGCTGGCGCCGGGACCGCTGCTGGTCGTTCTCGGCCTCGGCTCGCTCGTCTTCGCGGCGTTCATGCTCTACCGCCGGCGCGACATCAAACGCTTCTTCGCCTATTCGTCGATCGAGCACATGGGCATCATCGCCTTTGCCTTCGGCATGGGCGGGCCGCTCGCCAATTTCGCCGGCCTCTACCACATGGTCATGCACTCGCTGACAAAGTCCGGCATCTTCTTCGCCGTCGGTCACATCGCACAGGTCAAGGGCACCCAGAAGATCGCCGACATCAAGGGCCTGACCGCGAGCCATCCGGTGCTTGGCTGGGGACTGGTCCTCGGCGTCATCGCCATCGCCGGCCTGCCGCCGCTCGGCATCTTCATGAGCGAGTTCCTTGTCGTCTCGTCGACCTTTGCGCGGGCGCCGCTGCTGGCGTTGATCTTCGTCGGCGGGCTTCTGGTCGCGTTCGCGGCGCTGTTGATGCGATTGCAGGGGCTGGCCTTTGGACCGGCATCGGGCAGCATGGCGCCGGTGAAAGCGTCCTACGTGCCGATGTTCGTACATTTCGGACTGGTGCTGGTCGCCGGCTTCTACCTGCCGCCTTTGCTGGTCGTGTGGTTCGAACACGTGGCGGGGCTACTCGGATGACCGTCCGCGACGCCCTCATCGCCCGCGGGTTGGCAGTTGCCGATCATCGGCCGTGGCCGCGCGTCGTCTTGGACGCTGACGGCTGGCGCGACGCCATCGCGGCGCTGGCAGCGGGCGAACTGACGCTCGTCAGCGAATGGGGCGAGGCCGGCGCGGTCCATATGGCGGTCGCCGATTCCGTCGGGGTCGCCGTGATCAGTCTCGCCTGTCCCGACGGACACTTCCCCTCGGTCGGCGAGAGCCATCCGCCGGCCATCCGGTTTGAACGGGCCATCGGCGACCTGTTCGGCCTCAGCGCAGACGGCCTGCCTGACAGTCGGCCATGGCTTGACCATGGACGCTGGGAAACGGCTCATCCTCTGGCGTTGGCCCCCACCCGGTCGGCTTCGCCGACCGACCTCCACCTTTCAGGAGGAGGAGGCGTGCCGCCGGCAACGCCCTACGCCTTCCTGCCGGTCGAAGGCGCGAACCTGCACCAGATTCCAGTCGGGCCGGTCCATGCCGGCATCATCGAGCCGGGGCATTTCCGCTTCACGGCAAGTGGCGAAACAATCGTCCGGCTGGAGGAACGGCTGGGCTATGTCCACAAGGGCATCGACGGCCTGATGGCCGGCGCCGACGTCGCTAAAGCCGCGCGGTTGGCCGGACACATCTCGGGCGATTCGACCGTCGCCTATGCCCTGGCCTTCGCGCGCGCGGTCGAGGCGGCGCTCGACATCGAGGCGCCGCCGCGTGCGGTCTGGCTGCGCGCGCTGATGGCGGAACTGGAGCGGCTCGCCAATCATTTCGGCGACATCGGCGCGATCTGCAACGACGCCTCCTTCGCGCTGATGCATGCGCATTGCGGAGCGCTGCGCGAGAAGGTGCTGCGTTTCGCCAGCGTCGCGTTCGGGCATCGCCTGATGATGGACGCCATCGTCCCCGGCGGTGTCGCAACCGACCTCGCACCGGGCAGCGAGACAGCACTTGCGGCGTTGCTGGCCGACATTCGCGATGCCTTTCCGCGCCTCGTCGGGCTCTACGACAATACCGCCTCGCTGCAGGACCGCACCGTCGGGACCGGCGTGCTGACAGCCGCGCTCGCGGAGCAATTCGGCGCCGGAGGAACCGTGGGACGCGCGTCCGGGCGGTCGTTCGATACGCGCCGCGACCTGCCTTACCCGCCCTACGACCAACTCGATTTCGACGTGCCCGAACGCACCGACGGCGACGTCAACGCGCGCGTGTGGGTGCGCATCCGCGAAGTCGAGCAGAGCCTGGCGCTGCTCGAACGCATCGCGGCGAAGCTACCGGGCGGCCCGCTGCGCGCGGTGCTGCCGCCGCGCGCTGGCGAAGGCATGGCGCTGGTCGAGGGTTTCCGCGGCGACGTTCTTGCCTGGGTGAGGATCGACGGCGGCGGACGCATTGCCCGCTGCCACCTCCGCGATCCGTCATGGTTCCACTGGCCGCTGCTCGAGGCGGTCATCGAAGGCAACATCGTCGCCGACTTCCCGCTCTGCAACAAATCCTTCAACTGCTCCTATTCCGGGCACGACCTGTAGCGACCATGCGCAAGCTCCTCTTCCAGGGCATCGCCCATTCGCCGCTGACCGAGCCGCCGCCGCCTGCCGACGAAGGCCTGGCAACGCTGGTGCGCGAACTGGACGGGCTCGCCCAGCGCCGCCTCGGACGCAGCCTCGCCATCCGCCAGGTGGATGCCGGATCGTGTAACGGCTGCGAACTGGAAATCCATGCACTCAGCAACGTCTTCTATGACCTCGAACGGTTCGGCATGCGCTTCGTCGCCTCGCCGCGCCACGCCGACGTGCTGATGGTGACCGGACCGGTGACCAGGAACATGGCCGAGGCGCTGGCGCGGACGCACGCGGCGACACCCGACCCGAAATGGGTGGTGGCGGTCGGCGCCTGCGCGCTCGACGGCGGCATCTTCGCCGGATCCTATGCGGTGGCCGGCGGCGTATCGGCGGTGGTGCCGGTCGACGTGCACATCCCCGGCTGTCCGCCGACGCCGATCGATCTGCTCAGGGGATTGCTGACGCTCTTCGACAAGCCCGCCAGACGCTGAACCGCGCCGTGCTCAGGTGCGCGGGCGCTCCTCGCGCAGCGCGGCGGTGACCGAGCGGAAGAACGGCTGGTCCGGCAACGCCTCGATGTCGCAGACAAGCTTGCGGCGCCAGTTGGGGTGCTCATCCATCGTGCCCGGAATATTGACCTGCTCGGGATTGCCGGTGAGGTCCTCGATGGCGAGCGCGAACAGGCGCGAGGGCGTTCGCGCAACCAGCCGATGCAGCGCAACCGCCATGGATTCCGGCAATGCCTCGGGTGGCGCGATGTGGCCATCGCGCACGGCATACATGTCCTCGGGCAGTAAGCCGCGATCGGCAAGCACGCCGAAGAGCCGGTGACGCTCCTCGGCACGTTCGGTCAGCGCGTGGACCAGTTCGTCGGCGCGCAGCAGGCCGATGCCGGCGCGCACGTTGAGGTCGTGCGTACTCCACCATCCGGCGAGCGTGTGGAGGTCGTGGGTGGTGATGCAGGCAAGCGCTTCGCGCGGGTAGTGCTCGACCGGGATGAAATAGCCGTCACGCTTCTCGAAGAAGAAGACGCGATAGCTCTGCACCTCGACGGCGCGCATCACGTCCTGGAAGCCGGGCGGGACGACGCCGAGATCCTCGCCGATTACGATCGACTGACGGGCCTGCGACACCTCGGCCAGAGCGCGCAACATGGCGGCGAGCGGATAGCGCACATAGACGCCGTCGGCGGCGGTGAAGCCGCTCGATATCCAGAACAGCCGGTAGAGGCTCATGGCGTGATCGATGCGCAGGGCGCCGGCATGGCGCAATACCGCGTCGATCGCCTCGCGGAAGGGCTGGAAATCGCGGGCGACCAGCGCCGACGGCGACAAAGGCGCGACGCCCCAATCCTGGCCGGCCGCGTTGAAATAGTCCGGTGGCGCGCCGATGCGCACCGACGGGACGGTCAGTTCGCGATCCGACCAGGTCGCCGATCCGTCGGAGGCAACGCCCACGGCCATGTCGAGATAGAGGCCGATGCGCATGCCGGCCGCCTTCGCCCGGGCCTGCGCCGCAGCAAGCTGGCGCTCGGCCAGCCACTGCAGCCACGAATGGAACGCGATCGCATCGCCGTTCCTGGCGGCAAAGGCGCGCACGGCCTCGTTGGCCGGGTGGCGGTATTCCTCCGGCCATGTGTGCCAGGTGGCGCCGTGGCCGCGCTCGACCATCTCCCCCGACAGCGCCTCGAAGAGCGCGTGCAGATAGAGCGACTGGCCGCCGTCGAGGACGTAACCGGCATAATCATCCGCGTCCGCCGCCTCGGCCGTCTCACGGAAGGCGCGGAAGAGAAACGTCAGCGCCTTCAGCTTGAGCGGACCGACGGTTGCATAATCGACCAGCTCCGCGGCGCGGACCTCCGCCGGAACGTCGACCATGGCGAGCACCGTGGCGGCGCCGGGCGCCTTGTCCACCGCGATGTAGAGCGGGTTGAGAAAGCGGCGACTCGATGGGGAGAACGGACTGAACTTGCCGGGATCGGCCATGAACAGGGCATGGAGCGGATTGACGCCGACGAAATCGGCGCCGGCCGCGGCGACGATCTCCGCGAAGCGGCCGAGATCGTCGAAATCGCCGATGCCCCAGTTGCGCGCCGAGCGCAGCCCATAAAGCTGACAGGCAACGCCCCAGCAGCGCCCGTCGCGCAGCCAGTCGGGCATGAAACAGGCGGCATTGTCCGGCGCCTGCATGGGACCGGGGTCGTTCGGCCTCACCGTTGCGAGGCTTTCGGCGACGTCCCGGTCATTGGCGGCCGGAACGCCCAGGGCCTGCAACGTGGCGCGCATCGACGGATCGGAAGCGGTGACCAGCGGCCCCATCAGCGACACGTATTGACGCTCGACGCCGGCCATCGCGGCCAGGCGGTAAAGCTCCTCGCTCATGCGCGAGTCGTCCTCGCCCGCATCATCGTCTCGCCGGCGAAGAGGAGCAGCGTGCGGCCTTCGACCTCGACCTCGTCGCCGACGGCGTGGATGCGATCGGGCGGATCGACCTCGCCGCGCCCGGCATCGACGCGGATCCGCCAATAGGGCCGGCCGCCGTTGGGAAGCTTGAACGATAGCGGCGCGTGATACGCGTTGGCGACGATGAAGACGCGTGAAGGAATGTCACCGAGCATGACGCCGACGATCTTGGCCTGAGGATCGGTCCACGAGCCGTTGTCCATCTCGACGCCGTCCGGCCGGTACCAGATGACGTCACGGGTGCCGTCGCCGTGAATCTGGGTGCCGTGCAGGAAGTTCGGCGAGTGCAGGATCGAATAGCGCTTGCGGATGGCGATGACGCCTCGCACGAATTCCATGAAGGCGAAGTCGCGCCCGGTCATGCCGCGCCAGCGCATCCAGGTGATGTCGTTGTCCTGGCAATAGGCGTTGTTGTTGCCGAGCTGGGTGCGGCCGATCTCGTCCCCCATCAAGATCATCGGCGTGCCTTCGGAGAGAAGCAGCGTGGCGATCGTGTTACGGCGCATGCGCTCGCGGAGATCGCGAATAGCGGCGTCGTCGGTCGGTCCCTCGACGCCACAGTTCCAACTGCGATTGTCGTCGTGGCCGTCGCGGTTGCCCTCGCCGTTGGCCTCATTGTGCTTGGAATTGTACGACCACAGGTCGGCGAGCGTGAAACCGTCGTGAGCGGTGACGAAGTTGACGCTCGCCCAGGGCTTGCGGCCCCGGTGATCGTAGAGATCGGCGGAGCCAAGCAGGCTTTGCGCGAACCCTGGCAACTGGCCGCCGTCGCCTTTCCAGAAGGAGCGCATGGTGTCGCGGTAGCGGCCGTTCCACTCTGCCCAACCGGGTGGGAAATTGCCGACCTGATAGCCGTTGGGACCGAGGTCCCAGGGCTCGGCAATCATCTTGGCGCGCTGGAGGACCGGGTCCTGACGTGCGGCGTCGAAGAAGACCGCATTGGGGTCGAAGTGGTCGTATTCGCGGCCAAGCGCCGTCGTCAGGTCGAAGCGGAAACCGTCGACGTGGCATTCCTCGACCCAGTAGCGCAGCGAATCCATGACCATCTGGAGGACGCGCGGGTGGCGCAGATTGACGGTGTTGCCGCAGCCGGTGGTGTCGAAATAGTAGCGCTTGTCCTCGCCCAGCATGTAGTAGCTGGCATTGTCGATGCCGCGGAAGGAGAGCGTCGGGCCGAGGTGGTTGCCCTCGGCGGTGTGGTTGTAGACGACGTCGAGAATGACCTCGATGCCGGCCGCGTGCAGCCGGCGGACCATCAGCTTGAATTCGTGGATGTCGCCGCCGGGCGAAATGTAGCGCGACGCCGGCGCGAAGAAGTTGGCGGTGTTGTAGCCCCAGTAGTTGACGAGCCCGCGCTGGACGAGATCGCGATCGTCGAAGAAGGACTGGATCGGCATCAGTTCGACGGCGGTGACGCCAAGCTTCTGGAGATGCTCGACCATGCGCGGATCGCAGAGGCCCGCGAACGTCCCGCGCAATGGCGGAGGGATATCCTCGCGGACCGCGGTCATGCCCTTGACGTGCGCCTCATAGACGATCGTTTCGGCCCACGGGCGCCGGGGGTGGCGGTCGCCGCCCCAGGTGACGGCAGTATCGATGACGACGCATTTCGGCATGACGAACGCCGAGTCGCGGCGGTCCATGACCAGATCGGCGCGCGGCGAGCCGACACGGTAGCCGAAGCTGGCATCGTGCCAGGAGACTTCGCCGTGGAGCGCCCGCGCGTAAGGATCGATGAGCAGCTTGTTGGGATTGAAGCGGTGGCCGTTGGCCGGGTCGTAGGGGCCGTGGACGCGATATCCATAGAGCTGGCCGGGGCGAATGTCGGGGAGGTAGCCGTGCCAGACCTCGTGGGTGTACTCCGGCAAGGCAACCCGCTCGATTTCGCGGCGTCCCTTGGGATCGAAGAAACAGACCTCGACCTTGGTGGCGTTGGCTGAAAAAAGGGCAAAGTTGACGCCCGCGCCGTCCCAAGTCGCACCGAGCGGATGCGACAGGCCAGGTCCGACCCGCAACTTCGGCATCT
This sequence comes from uncultured Alphaproteobacteria bacterium, assembly GCA_963781775.1. GTDB lineage: Bacteria > Pseudomonadota > Alphaproteobacteria > Rhizobiales > Kaistiaceae > CAVSRC01. The sequence goes on from CAWAHE010000014.1 coordinate 91,855, forward strand.
GTAAGGAATCCCTTCCGGAAACCTGCGCTAGGTCACGAGTTCGAGGATGATGGTGGCCAGCGGTGGCAAGGTAAGCAAGATGGATGCCGGTCGGCCATGCCACGACACGTCGGCAGATTCAATCCCTCCGAGATTACCTACGTTGGAGCCGCCATAGGCGGCCGCATCGGTGTTGAGGCGCTCGCGCCAGCGGCCGGTGCGGGGAACGCCAACCCGGTAGCCCTCGCGGACCAGCGGGGTGAAGTTGCAGACCACTACGACCGGCAGATCGCCGTCATGGCCGTGGCGGACGAAAGCATAGACGCTGCGGTCAGCGTCAGCCCCTTCCAGCCACTCGAAGCCGGACGGGTCGGTGTCCTTGACGTGCAATGCCGGAATTTCGCGATAGACATGATTGAGATCGCGAACCAGATCCTGCATGCCGTGGTGGCTGCCGTCGGCGAGCAGGTGCCAGTCGAGCGACTGGTCGTGGTTCCACTCGCGCTCCTGCGCAAACTCGCAGCCCATGAACAGCAGCTTCTTGCCCGGATGGGTCCACATGTAGCCGAGGTAGGCGCGCAGGTTGGCGAATTTCTGCCAGCGGTCGCCGGGCATCTTGCCGAGCAGCGAGCCCTTGCCGTGGACGACCTCGTCGTGGCTGATCGGCAGAACGAAATTCTCGCTGAAGCCGTAGTGGATGCCGAAGGTCATCTGGCCGTGATGAAAGCGGCGATGGATGGGCTCGAGCTTCATGTATTCGAGCGTGTCGTGCATCCAGCCCATGTTCCACTTGTAACCGAAGCCGAGGCCGCCGCCATCGACCGGCCGCGAGACCTGTGGCCAGGCGGTCGACTCTTCGGCGATGGTGGTGGCGCCGGGATGGTCGCCGAAGACACGGGTGTTCATCTCGCGCAGGAAGCCGATCGCCTCGAGATTCTCGCGCCCGCCATGGACGTTGGGAAGCCAGTCGCCAGGCTCGCGCGAATAGTCGAGATAGAGCATCGAGGCGACGGCATCGACGCGCAGCCCGTCGATGTGGAAGTGCTCCAGCCAGAAGAGCGCATTGGCGACGAGGAAGTTGCGCACCTCGTTGCGGCCGAAATTGTAGATGAGCGTGTTCCAGTCGCGGTGGAAGCCGAGGCGCGGATCCTGATGCTCGTAAAGGGCGGTGCCGTCGAAGCGAGCGAGGCCATGCGCGTCGGAGGGGAAATGGGCCGGCACCCAATCGACGATGACGCCGAGGCCGGCGGCGTGGGCCTTGTCGACAAAACGGGCAAAGCCCTCGGGACTGCCGAAGCGGCTGGTCGGCGCGAACAGGCCGATCGGCTGGTAACCCCACGAACCGGAGAACGGGTGCTCCGATACCGGCATGCACTCGATATGCGTGAAGCCCATATCGCTGGCGTAGCCGACGAGCTGGTCGGCGAGATCGTCGTAACTCAGGTATTCGTTGCCATCCTTGCGCCGCCAGGAGCCAAGATGGACCTCGTAGATGGAGACCGGTGCGTCCAGCGCCTGGTGCGCCTTCTGTCCTTCCATCCACGCGCGATCGCTCCAGTCGTGGCGGGGAATGCCATGAACGCGCGAACCGGTCGCCGGCGGGAGTTCGTGGGCAAAGCCGACCGGGTCGGCCTTGAGCGGCATGAGGGCGCCGTGGGAGTCGAGGATCTCGAATTTGTAGTTGGCCCCCAAGGGCACGTCCGGGATGAACAGCTCCCAGACGCCGGCCTCGATGCGCTTGCGCATCGCGTGGCGGCGGCCGTCCCACTGGTTGAAATCGCCGACGACGCTGACGCGCGAGGCGTTGGGCGCCCAGACGGCGAAGGCACAGCCGGCGACGCCATCGAGGGTCATCGGGTGGGCGCCGAGCCGCTCGAACATGCGGCGATGACTACCCTCGCCGAGCAGATACACGTCGACGTCCCCCAGCAGGACGCCAAACCGGTAAGGATCTTCAACCTCCCAGCGGTCGCGACCGCGGAAGAAGCGGAGGCGGTAGGCAAACGGTTTGCGACGGCGGGGAACGGCGCCGACAAAGAACCCGGCGGGCCGGATCCTTTCGAGCGTCACGACGGATTCGCCAGATTTGCAGTCGATCACCTCGGCGATCTCGGCGTCCGGCCAGAATGCGCGCACCGACAGTGGCACGCCGTCGCCGCCATGCATGCCGAGCACCGCAAAGGGATCGCCATGACTGCCGGCGATGATGGCGTCGACAGCCCCGTCTTCGGGCCGCCACGGGGCTGGCTTGGTCTTGGCCGATCTCATGGCGGCGCCCCTCCCTCGGTTACCAATTCAAGCAGGCCGCGCACCGGAATGGACACCCATGTGGGCCGATTGGCGGCCTCGTAGAGGACCTCGTAGGCAGCCTTCTGGATGACGAACAAGTCGAGAAGGCGACGACGCGTGGCGTCGTCCTCGGGGACGACCCCGGCGGCGGTCACGATCGGCCAATAGGCGGCGAGGAAATCGCGGGTGATGGCGTCGCGCCACGCAAAGGCGCGATCGCGCCCGACGGCGGAGGCGGCGCCGTCGCGCTCCTCCATGCGCATGACCGCCGACCAGGCGGCATAGTCGAACGAGCGCACCATGCCGGCGACATCGCGGAGCGGCGACGTTTTCTGCCGGCGCTCGCTTATGCCGCGCTGCGGCTCGCCCTCGAAATCGATGATGACGACGTCGCCCTTGGCGACGAGAACCTGACCGAGATGATAATCGCCGTGGACGCGGGTCTTGCGTCCGGCGTCGGTGAGGCTGGCAACGCTTTTGACGCGCTTGAGGAGCGCGGTGCGCGCCTTGATGGCCGCGGCTGCGTCGGCCTTGGCCGCACCGGTGAGCCCTCGCACCGTGCGCGACAGCAAACCGATCGCTTTGGTGAGATCGCGCGAAACGGCGGCAGTCCAGCGTTTCAGGTCGGCGGCCGAGATCGCCTCGGCGGCAAAGCGTTTGTCCTTGGTGGGCGTGGCGAGGCCGGCATGGAGTTCGGCAGTGCGCTGGCCGAGAACGGCGCCGAGATCGAGCGGGAACTCGAAGGCCGGCGCCGCGTCGACCAGTTCGCCGGTGTCGTCGCGCGGCAAGAGCACGAAGGCCTCGAGATCGCGGTCGAGCGCCTCGCGGATGACGCCCCACGCATCACCCTGGTTGCGCACGAAAGCGAACGCTGCGGCCAGCGTGACCGGCTCGCCCTTGTCCGGCCGGTAAGTGACGCTGCCGAAATAGGCGGGCGTGTTGCGGAAGCCGGCGACATCGGTGAGGAAGCGCGCCATCTCGATCTCGGGCTGCTCGCCGACACGCAAACGGCGATAGACCTTAAGCATGGCCTCGTCACCGATGATGAAGGAGACATTGCTTTGTTCCGCCCCGACCGGGCGAATGCTGTCGGTCGCTTCGAGCGCGCGAAATTCCGCGGACGAATAGAATTCCAGACTGCCGTTGGTGGCCGGAACCGTCTTGCCCGCGCGCAGCGCAGTGATCAGATCCTGATGGAAGCGCTCGTCGAACGAAGCATCGATCAGGGCGCCAAGGTTCGGCCCATAGCGCAACTTGGCGAGGGTGTAGGAGAGCTTGGGCGCGCCGAAGGCAAGGTTTGCCTCGCCCCACATCGCCGACACGGGCAGGAAATAGCGATTGGTCTCGCCGTCATCGGTCTCGACGTCGAGGAAGAGGAGTTCGTTCGAATTTCCGGGCACGGCGCCGAAGAGCGTCACCTGGGCGCGCTTGACCCGCGTGCTCTTGCCGGCAAACCAGCGCTGATGGCCGAGAAACTCGGGCAGCACGTCACGCTCAAGCTGGCTCAATTCGCGCCCCTCGAGAGCGCGGGAGAGCTTGCCGCCGTTTGCGGTGAGCGTCACAAACTCGGGCAGCGGCTCCGGTAAAGGCGCGTGCCACCGCGGCGCGTCGGCCTCCAGGGCGAGCAGGAACCAGAAGAAGCCGTAGGCTGGCAGCGTCAGCATGTAGGGCAAGTCGCCGATCGGCGGGAACGCGGCGTTGCCGGTCAGCTCAATGGGTACGGCGCCGCGATAGGCGGACAGATCGAGCTCCACCGCCTGCGCGGCGCGCGAAATGTTGGCGACGCAGAGCAGCCGCTCGCCGTCATGCTCGCGGACGTAGGCGAGAATCTTGCGGTTGTGCGGATAAAGGAAGGTCAACGTGCCGCGGCCGAAGCCGGCATGCTGCTTGCGCACGGCGATCATGCGGCGCATCCAGTTGAGCAGCGACGACGCCTCGTTCTGTTGCGCCTCGACGTTCACCGCCTGGAACCCGTAAACCGGATCCATGATCGGCGGCAGGAAAAGCGCCTGCGGATTGGCGCGCGAAAACCCGCCATTGCGATCCGCCGACCATTGCATCGGCGTGCGCACGCCGTCGCGATCGCCGAGGAAATAATTGTCGCCCATGCCGAGTTCGTCGCCGTAATACATGACCGGCGTGCCAGGCATCGACAGCAAGAGGGCGTTCATCAGCTCGATCTTGCGGCGGTCGTTGTCGAGCAGCGGCGCGAGGCGGCGGCGAATGCCAAGATTGATGCGGGCGCGCGAATCCCCAGCGTAGGTGCGCCACAAATAGTCGCGCTCTTCGGCGGTGACCATTTCCAGCGTCAGCTCGTCGTGATTGCGCAGGAAAATCGCCCATTGGCAATTTTCCGGGATATCCGGCGTCTGGCGGATGATGTCGGTGACCGGGTGACGGTCCTCCTGGGCGAGCGCCATGTACATGCGCGGCATCAGCGGGAAATGGAACGCCATGTGGCACTCGTCGCCCTCGCCGAAATAGGGCCGGGTATCCTCGGGCCACTGGTTGGCCTCGGCCAGCAACATGCGGTCAGGGTAACTGACGTCCATCTCGCGGCGGATTTCCTTCAGCACCACGTGGGTCTCTGGCAGATTCTCGTTGTTGGTGCCCTCGCGCTCGACGAGATAGGGAATGGCGTCGAGACGCAGACCGTCGACCCCCATGTCGAGCCAGTAGTGCAACAGCCGCTTGACCTCATCCATGACTCGGGGGTTGTCGAAGTTGAGATCGGGCTGGTGGGAATAGAAGCGGTGCCAGAAGAAGGCATGGGCTTCCGGGTCCCATGTCCAGTTCGACTTCTCGGTATCGACGAAGATGATGCGGGTGCCGGCGTAGCGCTGGTCGGAATCGCTCCACACGTAGAAATCGCGCGCCGCGGAACCGGGCTTGGCGCGCCGCGCCTTCTGAAACCACGGGTGCTGATCCGAGGTGTGATTGATAACCAGTTCGGTGACCACGCGGATTCCGCGCCGATGCGCTTCGGCGACGAAGCGCTTGAAATCGCGCATCGTTCCGTAGGACGGGTTGATCGACCGATAGTCGGCGATGTCGTAGCCGTCGTCGCGGCCCGGCGACGGATAGAACGGCAACAACCAGATGACCGTGACGCCGAGACTTTCGACGTAGTCGAGACGCTCCATCAGGCCGGCGAAATCGCCAATTCCATCGCCGTTGGAATCGAAGAAGGCCTTGATGTGGAGCTGATAGATGATCGCATCCTTGTACCAGTCGGGGCGGCTGCGATCGACCTTGTCGTCGCTGGCGCGGGCGCCGGCCCGCCCGGTGCTGGTCGTCGCGGCGTCCATCAATGTCGCTCCGCAGAAGGATTGATCCGCCAGATGGCGTAGGGATTATTGGCCGGGTCGAGCCAGATGTGCTGGACCTTGCCGGACCATGTGAACGTCTCGCCGGTGACGAGATTTTCTGCCTGCACGGCCGCCTCGTCGGGCAGGCCGAACTCCCACAACGGAACCTCGAAATTGGCGCCCTGCGCGTTGTGCGGATCGAGATTGACGGCGAAGAGCAGGTAGTCGGCGAGGTCCGGCGTGGCCTTGCCGAAGTAGAGGATGTTGTCGTTCCAGGCGTTGTAGAACTTCACATTGGTGAAGGATTGCAGCGCCGGGTGCTCCTGGCGCAGCCGATTCATCAGGCGGATATCGGGCCGGATGTGGCCGGGGCGATCCCAATCCCACGCCTTGATCTCGTACTTCTCCGAATTGAAGTACTCCTCTCGGCCGGGGATCGGCGTCGCCTCACACAATTCGAAGCCGCTATAGATGCCGTAGTTGCCGCCGAGCGTCGCCGCCAGCACAAGCCGCGTGCGGAATCCGGCGCGCCCGCTCGACTGGAGGAACAGCGGATTGATGTCGGGCGTGTTGACGAAGAAGTTCGGCCGCATCGTGTGGCGGCATTCGGTGGTCGTCAGCTCGATCAGGTAGTCGGTCAGTTCCTGCTTGGTGTTTCGCCAGGTGAAATACGAATAGGACTGGGTGAAGCCGACCTTGGCGAGACGCTTCATCACCTTGGGCCGGGTGAAGGCCTCCGCCAGGAAGATCGCATCCGGATAGCGGTCGCGGACTTCGCCGATCATCCACTCCCAGAACGGAAACGGCTTGGTGTGCGGATTGTCGACGCGGAAGATGCGGACATCGTGCTTGCACCAGAACAGCACGACGTCGCGGAGCGCATACCACACAGACGGCAGGCCGCCGCCGTAGAACTCGATGTTGACGATGTCCTCGTATTTCTTCGGCGGGTTCTCGGCGTATTTGATGGTGCCGTCGGGTCGCCAGTCGAACCATTCCGGGTGCTGCTTGATCCAGGGATGGTCGGGCGAGCAGTTGATGGCGAAGTCGATGGCGACATCGAGCCCGTGATCGCGCGCGGCCGCGATGAGGCGGGCGAAATCCTCGAACGTGCCGAGTTCGGGATGAAGCGCGTCATGGCCGCCATCCTTCGAACCGATGGCATACGGGCTGCCCGGATCGTCCGCCGCCGGCCCCAGCGTGTTATTGCGGCCCTTGCGGTTGGTGCTGCCGATCGGGTGAATTGGCGGGAAGTAGAGCACGTCAAAGCCGAGATCGCGGACATAAGGCAGCCGCTTGATGACATCGTCAAACGTCCCGTGGCGGTTCACATCACCCGAGGCGGAGCGCGGAAACAGCTCGTACCACGCGCTGAACGCAGCTTTCTTGCGCTCGACCAGCACGGCGAGTTCGCGGGCGTAGAGCGAAAGATCCGTGCGAATGCCGGCGCGATCCATCAGCGCGGCGGCATCGGCGGACATCAACAGGGCCAATCGCGCCGCGTCGTCGTCGCGAGCCGAAGCGAGCTGCGCCAGCAGCGTGGCCAACGCGGCGCGATCGGCTTTCGATGCGCGGTCGTTCTTCTTGTCCGCCGCCGCTTCGACAAGGGCAGCGCCCTCGGTCAGTTCGAGTCCGAGCGGTAAGCCGGCGGCATGCTTCTTGGTGACTTCGCTCCGCCAGTTCGCGAACAGGTCTCGCCAGGCGATGAGCGTGTAGTGCCACGTACCGACCGCATCAAAACGGGTGACGCCGCGCCAGCGATCGTTGTCCACGAACGCCATCGGCACTTCTTGCCAGTCATCGCTCCCGGCAGGGCGCACGAGAAAAGCGGCGGCGATGGTGTCGTGACCATCGGCGAACACGTCCGCCTCCACGATGAATTGTTCGCCGACAGCAATCTTGGCGGGAAAGCGGCCGGCTTCGATTTCCGGCGAGATGGATTCGATGGCGACACGGTTGGCAGCGAGTGCGATCAGGGCCTTGTCGGCCGCGCGGGCGGATTTCGCAGGCTGCCCTTTGGTTTCGGGGCCTTTTGTGCGTGAGTCCGCTGCCGGAGCTTTCGCCATCTCGCTATGGTCGCCTATTCCGCCCTGCACGATCAAGGGCCAACCACATCTTTGGCCGAACATCGCGCGCGTTTCGTTGTGTCAACGGGATTCGACGCTATCCTGTTCCGACATTCGTTGCCGATGGCTCCCACCATCCCGCCACCCGAAAGTTCCCATGAACAAAGCACGCCCATTGCCGGAACAAGCGACGCGGCGCGTCGAGGACATCCCGCTGGTGCGCGGCGAAGGGCGGTTCTGCGACGATGCGGTGTTCGACGGCCAGCTTGCCGCCGTCTTCGTGCGCTCGGTCCATGCCCACGCCGCCATTCGTGGCGTCGACACGACCGCGGCGCTGGACCTGGCGGGCGTGGTCACGGTGCTGACCGCGGACGATATGGTAACCGCCGGCGTCGGCAACGTGGCGCGACCGCCGATGCTCACCGGACGAAACGGCCGACCACTGATCGTGCCGCATCGTCCGGCGCTCGCCCGCGAGCGGGTCATCCACGTCGGCGAACCGATCGCGCTGGTGATCGCGCGAACCCAGGCGATCGCCCGCGACGCGGCCGATCTGGTCGCCGTGGACTACGAGGCCCTGCCCGGCGTCAGCGATGCGAGCGCGGCGCTCATCGAAGGCGCGCCCGTGGTGTGGCGCGAGGCGCCTGGCAATCTCGCCATCGACTGGAGTCCGCCGGCGCTCTCCGAGGCCAGCGCCGCAGTCGCGTCGATCATGGCTACGGCTGCCCACGTGGTGCGGATGCGGCTCGTCAACCAGCGCCTGGTCGGCGTTCCGATGGAGACGCGCGGCGCCACCGCCATCTTCGACGCCGGCGCGAACAAGTTCACCCTGCATGCCCCGTCGCAAAGCGCGCACGCCCTGAAAAACAATCTCTGCGCGATCATGGGGCTGGATTCGGACCAGTTGCGCGTTCTGTCCGGCGATGTCGGCGGCGCCTTCGGACTGAAGACGCCACCCTACCCCGAACACGCGGCCTTGCTGGTCGCGGCAAAGGTCACCGATCGCCCGGTCCACTGGATGGCCACGCGCTCCGAGGCCTTTCTCGCTGATCATCATGGACGGGACAATGTCAGCGAGATCGCGCTCGCGCTGGATGATGACGGGCGCTTCCTGGCGTTGGACGTGTCGGCGATCGCCAACGTTGGCGCCCACTTGTCGTCGTCCGGCGTTCCGATCGCCACGATGGGTTTCGCCAACTGCTTTCCCGGCATGTACGACATCCGGCACATCGCGATCCGCGTGCGCCTCGCCTTCACCAATACGGTGCCGACCGGGGCGTATCGCGGCGCCGGCCGGCCGGAGGCGAACTATGCGATCGAGCGCGTGATCGATGCGGCGGCGCGGCAGACCGGTATCGATCCGCTCGAACTGCGCCGCCGCAACCTCATACCGGCGTCCGCCATGCCCTATCGCTCGGTCATCGGCAACGTCTATGACAGTGGCGACTTCGCCGGCGCGATTGCCAAGGCGGCCGACCTCGCGCGTCTCGATACGTTCGCGGCGCGGCGCGCTGAAGCCGAACGCCGCGGCAAGCGGCGCGGCATCGGCGTTTCCTGCTTCCTCGAACATGCCGGCGGCGGGCCGACCGAGGGCGCGCTGTTCACGTTCGATGGCGACGTGCTGCGCGTGCGGCTGGGGATGCAGGCCTCGGGACAAGGCCACGGAACTGTCTTCCGCAAGGTGGCGGCGGAGCGACTGGGGATCGCGGCGGACAAGGTGGTCATCGACGAGGGCGATTCGGACGTGCCGTTTCGCGGCGGGCCGGCGGTTGGCTCGCGCTCGACCAATGCGGCGGGTGCGGCGATTGTCGACGGCGCGGCCAAGCTCGTGGCGCGGGCGCGCGAGGTGGCGGCCGGACTGTGGCAGACGGACGCCACCGACGTCGGCTATCGCGACGGATACGTGGAGGTCGCCGGCACCAACCATCGCCTTTCGCTGTTCGAGCTGGCGGCGCGTGCCGGCGAAACCGGCGTGTCGCTGACGACCGTGGCGCAGGCCGATGCGACCAGCACCTACCCCAACGGCTGTCACATCGCCGAGGTCGAGATCGATCCGGAGACCGGCGTCACAACAATGGTTGGCTACGCCGCGGTGGACGATTGCGGGGTCGTGATCGACCGGACGCTGGCCGAGGGCCAGATCGTCGGCGGGCTGGCGCAGGGGTTCGGCCAGGCGCTGATGGAGCAGGCGATCTACGACGACGCCGGCCAGCTCCTGACCGGCTCGCTGATGGACTACGCCATGCCGCGCGCAGACGACATGCCGCCGATTGTGTCAGCCTTCCACGAGATCCCCTGCACGACGAACACGCTTGGCGTCAAAGGCATTGGCGAGGCCGGACCGACGGCATCGCTGGCGGCCGTGATGAACGCCATCGCCGATGCAATTCCGGGTGGGCAAGACATCGACATGCCGGCAACGGCCGAGAAAGTATGGCGCGCCTGCGCCAGCCTGCGGGGCGGTCAGAAGACGGCGTCGTAAACCAGCTTTGCCGCGATCACGGCGAGCATCACCAGAACGATCCGGTCGAATGCCTCGCGGCTCATACGCTCGCCGATCCAGCCGCCAACCGGCATGGCAAGCAGCACGGGGACGAGGGCGAGCATGCTCAGCAGCAACCGCTGCCAGGTGAGAATGCCGGCGACGATCAGCGATGGCACCTGCACGGCCGAGAAGCTGACAAACAGCGTCGAGATGGCGAAGACGAACTGGGGACGGCTGAAGCCGAGCGAGGCAAGGAACGTGATGCTGACCGGCGCGGAGATGCCGGTGGCGCCCTGAAGCATGCCCGACACAAAGCCAACGGCGGGCGCGACGCGCGACGCGAGCGACATCGGGATGGCCCAGTGCGGGCGCGTCAGCCGCACCACGATGTAGCCGACAACCACCACCGCCAGGACGATGCCGAGAATATCGGCCGAAAGGCTGGCGAGTAGCCAGGTACCCACCGCAATGCCGATACCAGCCATGACGCAGAGCCCGGCGAGCCAGCCGAGACCCATACGCTCGTGCCGGAATTGCCAGAGCTGCCAGATGTTGGTGACGACGACCGGAACGGCCATGATGGCGATGGCGAAGGGCACGTCGAAGAACGAGGCCAGAACCGGCACGGCGACCACCGGCAGGCCGGCGCCGAGCACGCCTTTGACGACGCCGCTCAGCGCCAGGGCGGCAAAGATGACGAGATATTCGATCACGATGCTGCGGCGGTGGCCCGGTCAGGTGACAACGGTCGGCTCGTCACGGCCGGTCAGCGCTTCCAGATCGCTGACTTCGGCGGCCGCGTCGATGAGCGGATCGAGAACGAGCTGCGTATCGTGGCCATGCCGGGTCGGATCCGGTTCGAAGCGCTCGAGATAGATGCGGATCGTCGCGCCGGCGGTGCCGGTGCCGGAGAGGCGGAAGACGATGCGCGAGCCGTCGGCGAAGAGGATGCGGACACCCTGCCCGGTCGTGTGCGATCCATCGACCGGATCGTCATAGGTGAAATCGTCGGCGAGCCGCACGTCCATGCCGCCGAGCGTGCCGCCGGCGAGCGACGGCAGCTGATCGCGGAGGTGCTTCATGACCTTGGCCGCGCGCTCGCTGTCGACCTCCTCATAGTCGTGCCGCGAATAATAGTTGCGGCCGAAGGTGCGCCAATGATCGCGCATGATCTCGGCGACGCTCATGCGGCGGCGGACGAGAATGTTGAGCCAGAGAAGCACCGCCCACACGCCATCCTTCTCGCGGACGTGATCGGAGCCGGTGCCGGCGCTCTCCTCGCCACAGATCGTGGCGAGACCGGCATCGAGCAGATTGCCGAAGAACTTCCAGCCGGTGGGCGTCTCGTAACACGCGATGCCGAGCTTGGCGGCAACGCGATCGGCGGCGGCGCTGGTCGGCATGGAACGGGCGATGCCGGCGAGGCCCTTGGCGTAGCCCGGCGCGAGATGGGCGTTGGCGGCGAGCACGGCCAGCGAGTCCGACGGGGTGACGAACATGCCGCGGCCGATGATCAGGTTGCGGTCGCCGTCGCCGTCCGAGGCCGCGCCGAAATCCGGCGCCTGTGGCGACATCATGAGGTCGAACAGGTCCTTGGCGTAAACGAGATTGGGATCGGGATGGTGGCCGCCGAAATCGGGGCTCGGCCGCTCGTTGACCACCGAACCTTCCGGAGCGCCAAGCGCCTCCTCGAAGATGGCCTTGGCATAGGGGCCGGTGACGGCGTGCATGGCGTCGAAGGACATACGGAAACCGGACTTGAACAGCCCGCGGATGGCGTCGAAATCGAACAGCGTTTCCATCAGCGCCTGGTAGTCGGCGACCGGGTCTATGACGTCGATCGCCATTTCCTCAAGCCGGGTCGTTCCGATTCTGTCGATATCGATGTCGGCACCGTCCGAAGCGACGATGGCGTCCACGGTCTTGGTGCGCGCAAAGATGGCCTCGGTAACCGGCTCCGGCGCCGGGCCGCCATTGGCGGTGTCGAACTTGATGCCGAAATCGCCGTCGGGGCCGCCGGGATTGTGGCTGGCGGAGAGGATGATGCCGCCGACCGCGCCGTTCTTGCGGATGAGATTGGAGGCGGCCGGCGTGGACAGCAGGCCACCGCGGCCAACGATGATACGGCCGAGGCCGTTGCCGGCGGCAATCTTCAGGGCCAGCTGGATCGCCTCGCGATTGAGATAGCGTCCGTCGCCGCCAAGGATCAGGGTCTTGCCGTCGATATCGTCGACGGTGTCGAGGATCGATTGCAGGAAATTCTCGATGTAGTGCGGCTGCTGGAAGTGCGGGACCTTCTTGCGCAGGCCCGAGGTACCCGGCCGCTGGTCGTTGTAGGGCGTGGTGGCGATTGTCCGGATCATGGGCTCTTCCGCTTGGCGAGGTCGCGATAGAGGGCGGCGTAACGCGCCGCGCTGGCCGCCCATGATACGTCGGTCTTCATCCCGCGCTTCTGAAGCCGTGTCCAGGCGGCACGGTCGCGATAGAGCGCCGCGGCGCGTGCCAGTGCGGTCTCCAGGCCGAACGGCTCGACGGGCAGGAACTGGATGCCGGTCGCGACACCAGCGGCAAGGCCCGCCTCGTTGGCGTCGACGATGGAATCGGCGAGGCCGCCAACGCGGGCGACAATCGGCACGCAGCCATAGCGCAGGCCGTAGAACTGGGTGAGGCCGCAGGGCTCGAAGCGCGACGGGACAAGGATGGCATCGGCACCGCCCTGGAGCAGGTGGGACAGGCGTTCGTCGTAGCCGGTGGCGATGGCGACCCGGCCGGCATGGCGCATCGCGGCGGAGTGGAACATGCCTTCCAGCATGGCGTCCCCGGCGCCAAGCACGGCGAGACTGGCGCCAGAGGCGACAATGCCGTCGATGCATTGGCCGAGGACGTCCATGCCCTTCTGCGATGTCAGTCGGCTGACAACCGCGAAGAGCATGCCGGGACCCGGCTGCAGCCCGAACGCCTTCTCGACCGCCCGCCGGTTTTCTGCACGGCGGCGGAGCGTTGCAGAGTCGTAGGTGGCGGCGAGCGCGCGGTCTGTGGCCGGATTCCACACGTCGGTATCGACGCCGTTGAGGATGCCGGTCAGCACGTCGCGGCGGGCGCGCAGCAAGCCGTCGAAGCCCATGCCGCCAGCCGGCGTGCAGATTTCGGCAGCATAGGAGGGGCTGACGGTGGTGATGGCGTCGGCCAGTTGGAGAGCGCCCTTCATGAAGCCGACCCGGCCGTAATACTCAACGCCATCGACGGCGAAAGCCGCCTTGGGCAGGCCGAGGGCTGGGAGGATCGACGGCGGAAAATTGCCCTGGAAAGCGAGGTTGTGGACCGTCATCACCGACTTCGCCGCCGGCTCCTTGGCGTAGTGCAGAAAGACCGGCGCGAGGCCGGCATGCCAATCGTGCGCGTGGACGATGTCGGGGGCAAAGGCGGCGACCTTGCCGGTGCCGATATCGGCGGCGGCGCGCCCGAGCGCGGCAAAACGCTTCCAGTTGTCGGGCCAGTCGTCGCCGTCCGGGCCGAGATAGGGATTGCCCGGCCGGTCGAAGAGGTGCGGCGCGTCCAGCACGATGAGGCTAAGGCCGGCTGCCTTGCCGGCGATCAGCCTCGCCTTGCCTCCAAAGAGCCTGGCGTAGCGATGCACGGGCTCCGCCTTCTTCAGCGCCGCCATGATCGCAGGATAGCCCGGCACCATGATGCGCATTTCGACATCGTGCGGCTTCAGCGCCGCGGGAAGTGCGCCGACGACATCGGCGAGGCCGCCGGTCTTGACCAGCGGAAAAACCTCGGAGGCGACGGCGAGGACGGCGATCATTTGATGTTGTTGAGCATCATCTGGGTGATGAGGCAGACGCCCTTGTCGGTGCGGCGGAAACGTTTGGCGTCGAGCACGGGATCCTCGCCGACGACGAGGCCCTCGGGGATATGGACGCCGCGGTCGACGACGACCTTCTTGAGACGGACATTGCGGCCGATGCGGGCGCGCGGCAGGACCACCGCCTCGTCGACGCTGGAAAACGAATCGACGCGCACGCCGGTGAACAGCAGCGAACGGCGGACCATCGAGCCGGAAACGATGCAGTCGCCGGCAACCATCGAGGAGATCGCGGTGCCGCGGCGGCCGTCGAGATCGTGGACGAACTTCGCCGGCGCCGTCAATTCGACGTTGGTCCAGATCGGCCATTCCTGATCATAGAGGTCGAGCGCCGGGACGACATCGGTCAGGTCGATGTTCGCCTCCCAATAGGCGTCGACCGTGCCGACGTCGCGCCAATAGGCTTCCTCTTCGCCGCTCGAGCGAACGCAGGAGGCGGCGAAGCGATGGGCTACCGCCTTGCCGTTGGCGACGACGTAAGGGATGAGGTCCTTGCCGAAGTCGCGGTTGGACTGCGGATCGGCCGCGTCGCGGCGCAGGAGATCGAACAGGAACTTCGTACGGAAAACGTAGATGCCCATGGAGGCCAGCGCCATCTCCGGCTTGTCGGGCATGCCGGGCGGGTCCTTCGGCTTCTCCAGGAAGGAGACGATACGATCTTCCGCGTCGACATGCATGACGCCGAAACCGGTCGCTTCCATGCGCGGCACCTCGAGGCAGCCAACGATGACGTCGGCACCGGTGTTGACGCGCTGCTGGAGCATCAGCTCGTAGTCCATCTTGTAGATGTGGTCGCCGGCGAGGATGACGATGTGCTCGGGCGCGTAGCTGCCGATGATGTCGAGGTTCTGGTAAACCGCGTCCGCCGTGCCCGCGTACCACTGCGTCTCCGACATGCGCTGGCTGGCGGGCAGGATATCGAAGCTTTCGTTGCGTTCGGGACGCAGAAAATTCCAGCCGCGCTGCAGGTGACGGATCAGGCTGTGGGCCTTGTACTGGGTGGCGACCGCGATGCGGCGAATGCCGGAATTGAGCGCGTTGGAGAGCGCGAAATCGATGATACGCGTCTTGCCGCCGAAGAACACCGCCGGCTTGGCGCGCTTGTCGGTCAGTTCCATGAGCCGGCTACCACGGCCGCCCGCCAGCACGTAAGCCATCGCATCGCGCGCCAGCGGCGCATTGCGCGCCAGATCCGCCATCGGTCCCTCCCAGGCCGTTTCGTTGGTCCAATCATTACACCGCACGCGGCAAATGTCGCGGTCCGCGATGAAACCGGTCTGGTTCGACGGCGTTATGGAGGATGAGGCGGGGAAGCACCCCAGGAGGACCGGTCATGCCGGCAACATCCAAGGCGCAGCAGAAAGCGGCCGGCGCCGCTCTCTCGGCCAAGCGCGGCGATACCAAGGTGAGCGAACTCAGAGGCGCGTCGAAGTCGATGTACGAGTCGATGAGCGAGAAGGAACTCGACCGGATGGCGTCGACCAAGCGCAAGGGCAAGCCGGAGCACAAGGCGAAGCCGTAGGCAGGGTCAGCCCCAGCCAGGCTCTACTGGCGCACAAACACCTGGCGAGTAGCGATCGCATACGGGCCGCTCTCGATGAGGATTGTTTCGACTCTGATGGGCCTCGGGGGCAACCCGTGAACAATTTGTAATGGCAGTTGTCAGCGTAACGTCAACTTGCATTTGAGACGATGCGATAAGCGACCAAATGCCAAGGTACCGACGATGTTGAAAAATACCGCTCTATTGCTGCTGCTCGCAGCCGGCGCGGCCGGTGTCTACGCCTGGGATCGCTCCGGAAAACAGATCACGATGCCCGTCGCGCTCGGCGGGACCGCCAAAGCGGCGGCGCTCGGCTACGTCGACGGCGCCTACACCGGCCCGGTCACCGATGCGTACTACGGCAACATGCAGATCCAGGCCATTGTCCAGAACGGCCGGCTTGCCGGGATCAAGGTTCTGCAATATCCGTCCGACCGGCGCACATCGATCGCCATCAATCGTCAGGCGCTGCCCATGTTGCGCGACGAGGTCATCGCGGCGCAAAGCGCCAGCGTGGACATCATTTCCGGCGCCACGCTGACCAGCGACGCGTTCATCCAGTCGCTCGGCGGAGCGCTGAGAAAAGCCACCTAGCAGATACGGGCGTCGCGCGCGGCCGGCCCTTACACGATCAGCTCAACACGCGCACGACCCGAAAGCCGATGGCGTTGCTGCGGGCCGTCTGCGTCGCCCGCATGCGCGCCGCCGACCGCAAGATGGCCGGCCCGTCGCACCAGGCGCCGCCGCGCACCACACGCATCGAGCCGTGGCCGGTCGTCGCGGCGCTGCCGTCGGCGGGCGTCGTCTCGTAGGACTCGTGCCAGAGATCCTCGGTCCATTCACGGACATTGCCGTGCATGTCGTAGAGGCCGAAGGCGTTCGCCGGAAACGAGCCGCTGGCAATCGGGCCGGTCGTTGCCCCGAACGCCGCCTGCTTCCCATCGATGGCATCGCCGAACGAATAGCGGGTGCTCGTGCCCGCCCGGCAGGCGTATTCCCACTCGGCCTCGGACGGAATGCGATAGGGCTCGCCAGCGGCCGCCGACAGCTTTGCCACGAACGCTGCGGCGTCGTCGTAGGACACATCGATAGCCGGCGCGGACGGGTTCGACGAAGTGAGCGCAGCGACCGGCGCGCTCTGCTGGTGCCTGAGGAAACCGAACATCCCGCGCGGAGGCGCCGGCGGCGCGGCGACCGTGGGCAGCGCACCCATGATCGCCTGGTATTCCGAAACCAGCACCGGGAACACGCCGATCGCGAACGGGGTCGGAATCTCGACACGTTTTTGCGGTCCCTCGACGGCGCTGTGATCGGGATCGGCCGTCGGCGAGCCCAACAGGAATGCCCCCTTGGGCACGATGCGCATCGTGGGCATGTTCTCGCCGTCGCGAAACACCGAGCCAGCCGGCGTCGATGCATTGACGAAGGCGCCGTCGACGATCGGATCGCCGGACGGGAGATGGCCGACGGCTTCGCGGAAGCGGTTCGGCTGCGCCGCGCCGAGCGCCTGCGGAATGTTGGCGTTGCCCGGCTTGGTCGACGTCAGGTCGGCGATCCAGGTGAGCAGCTTGCGCCAAGCCTGATTTTCGCGGTCGCCTCGCCATTCGCGCAGGATCACCGTTTGCCGCAACATGAAGGCAAGCGGGATGCTGCACTCCTCCATCATCACGGGAATGAGCTTGCCGCGATCCTGGGCGTAGTGCGCCTCGGTGCGCACCCATTCCGAACCGATTGAGCGCGGCGTCCACAGCACGACGACGGTCGCCGCGTCGGCGATCTCGCGTTCGAGCTCCTCGTCCCAGGCCGTCTTCGGCGTGAGACCTTCGTCCCACCACACAGAGAAACCTTCCGCGCGCAGTCCCGCGACCACGCGCTCGGCGAGCTGTGAATCTTCTTTCTTGTAGCTGATGAAAACGTCTGCCACGCATACCCCCCGGATTGTTTGCACGGCCCCTTTATTCTAGCATGGTACCGTGAACAACTTATCCGGAGGCCAGCTTGACGGACAGTCCTGAGATAATCAGCGATCGTCTTTTCTACGCCTACGCGCACCCGTTGTACCGGCGCCGCTTTCATCTCGCGCTGGTCTTCGCAATCTTGTTGTTCCCCCTGATCGGGATTGCGCTGGTCGCCGGCACGATTGTCCTCGTTGTGCCACTATTCGCATTTGCTCTGTGGCTCAGCTCTCGGATTCTGTTCGCCCAGTTGATCGGAAACTCCATCCTGGTTTCAGAGGTGAACTATCCGCGCGTCAACACAATCGCCGAAGAACTCAAGATCAAGATCGACTACCAAAAGCCGATCTACATCTTCGTTTACGAACATGGCAGCTTCAACGCCTACATGCGGTACCTGTTCTTCCGCCGCGCGATCTTTCTCAATTCGGAGTTGCTGGAAACCGGCGTGAGCGACGACGAGGTGCGCTGGCTGGTCGGCCGGTTCATCGGCTATTTGCGCGCGCGCCGGCAGACCGGTTTCCTCGGCTGGACGATCCGCGCGGCGCAGCATCTGCTGGTCTTCAATGTGTTCCTGCTGCCCTACGAGCGGGCCATGGTCTACACGGGCGACCGCCTCGCGCTGGCCGCAATCGGCGGCGACATCTCGAGCGCCGTGTCGGCCCTCCAGAAACTTCTGGTCGGCAGACAGCTTGGCTATTCGGTCAATCCCGAGGGGCTTATCGAACAGCAACGCCAGGTGAAGGGTTCGTTCTTCGCATTCATGGCGCGCATCGCCAGCGGCTTCCCGCATATGACCACGCGCTACGTCGACCTGATCGTATTCGCAAAGGCGTATTTCCCCGCGCACTACGCCAAGTTCGAAGCTGCCAACGCGGGCCTGCCGGCAGACCTCTCGCAACTCGCCGCCTCGCCGCGATCCGGCGTCGCCCCGCCGCCCGAACGGCTCGAAGCCGACGCGCGCTCGCCGCACGGCTGGTTGTGGGCCGGTGCGACCGCCGCGATCATCGTCGGCGTCGTCTTCCTCGGCTGGACGCAGATGCCGCGCCTGGACATGGACGGCATCGGGTCGGCGTCATTCGTCGCGCCAATGTCCGAAGCGGATGCGCCTGTTGCGGATGCGTCCGCTGAGCCCGCACCCGTGGAGGCCACACCCGTGGACGCTGTGCCAGCCGCGACTCCCGAAGAGGCTGCGCCGGTGGACGCCGACGCGCCGCCCAACGTCCACCGCGGCCCCGACGGCGGGTGGGTGCCCGATGACGGCTGTGAATGGGCGAGTTCCGACCCCAACGACCTCGCCGTCACGTGCCAGTGACAGCATCGCCGCCGGCCGCGCGCGGTTGACGCTCGCTCAGGAGGCGGAATCGGCTACTTTTCTCCTTCCAGCGACGGCGCGCCGCTGGCGGCTTTGAGGAAACGTTCTTCCCACCATGTGAAGAGGATGTCGCGGAGCGACGCGCCGTCATCGGCGCCATAGAGGTCCCGGCGGGCATGGGCGTCCAGCATGCGCGCTTCTTCCGCCGACAAGGCCACGGCGATGTCGCTGACGACGATCGGCGTGTTGGCGAACTGCGGCTCGTAGCCGGGGTCGCGGGAGAGTTCGCGGGTCGCCTTGATGCGCGCGTTGCGAAACTGGGCGGGCGTGCGCTGGCTCTTGAGCTTTGGCACCGGCGGGACCTTGCCGAGATCGGCCTCGCTTGCGTCGAATATCGTGACCTTTATGGGCTTCAGCGCGAAATTGCTGGTGCGCATGACATCCGCTCCGCAGACATTGGGGATGGCCAGCACGTCCATCATGGCCAGCAATTCAACGTAATCGCCGGGCTTGGAATCCTGTCGCGTGATGGAGGCGGTGCCGTCCCTGGCAACCTCGGTGCACATGAAGAAATTGAAGCTGTCGTGAACGTCGTCGGGCGTCAGGCCATATTCGCGCTGGGCCTCAGCCTGGATGTCGTGACAGTTGGTGTGAACGTCGAAGCCGTAAGCGCTCTCGTACAGAAATGCGCTGCATCGTGGAAACAGCACATCGTTGCGCCCGACGGTATCGGCCAGAAAATAGAGCATCGCATTCTCGCGCGGCGGAGCCGACCACAGGAAAGTGCCCGCACTTGGATGGAAGCCGTGCACGGTGCGCGTCCGCCCGCAGTGCATGAATTCCTTGTAGTCGTGCAGGTTGAAGCAATTGAAGTCGACGCACTGGTTGCCGTCCACCTGCTCGATACGCAGCACCTGCCCCTTCAGCAGTTCGATCGCCTTGCCGGTCCCGGGCTCGATCTGCAGTTCTGAGACGAGCCGACGCGCGCTCATTGCGCCATCTCCCCGCGCGCGGCGGCGTATTCGCGAAGCGCCAGACGGACAAGTTCGTCGCGATTGGCGGCGACGCCTTTCGCCACGGTGCGATCGATCAGCTCGAGTTGCTGTTGGTTGAGACGGAGCACCACCTGCCGCGGGCCGGATTTTTCGTCGTCCATTGCGTTCTCCCGATCCCTTGCCGGCGAGGCTACGTATACACGATTGCGCCGTCGCGGTGTCGCACTGCTCACGTTCCGACGTTAGTTTTCCGGAGTTTAGCCGCATCGCCCTCCCAGCCCGAAGCCTCAAATTTGGGCGCGACTGGCGATTCTTTGCGCATAACGCATACTTGTTGGCTCTGATCATGTATACGACAATGGACCGAGAGAGACAGCTGGTGATTGCTGGTGATCGATGAGCAAGCCCCCCTCCCGTGTCGACGTTGCCTACGGCGCGCTGCGCCAAGCGATCATCGAACAGCAATTAAGACCCGGGACGAAACTGCCCGAAGATGAAATCGGTGCGTCGTTCGGCATCAGCCGCACGCTCGTGCGTCAGGCGCTCGCCCGGCTCCACGCCGACGGTCTGGTCGACACCGGCGGCAAACGCACCGCGACCGTCGCGCGCCCAAGCCTCGACGAAGCAAAAGAGATCTTCGAGGTCCGTCGCTGTCTGGAGCGGCAGGTCGTTCATCTGGTGATCGAGCGGTGGCGCCCAGAGAACGGCAGCATCCTCGAAGGCCACGTGCGCGAGGAGACTGCGGCCGCCGGCCAGGACCCGGCAGTCGCGATCCGGCTGGCCGGCGAGTTCCATCTCAAGCTCGCCGAGATGTCCGGCAACCGCCTGCTGCTGCGCTACCTCACGGAAGTCGTGTCGCGCTGCTCGCTGATCCTGGCGGTCTTTGGCCGTCCGCATTCGTCCGAATGCGCGATCAACGAACACCAGGAAATCATCGATGCGCTTCGTTCGCGCGATGCCGAACGCGCGGTCGCCATCATGGACGAGCATGTCGGCTCCGTGGAGGCCCGGGCGCTCCTCGCCGATCGCGGGTCGCCGGAACCGCTCGCCGCCGTGCTGTCGCGCTACGCCGCCGGCGCCGGAGCGGACAACATCGTCGATCTCGGTGCTCGGCCCCATAACAAGGTGGCGGGCGGTTGACCGGCGATCACATCCATCTCGACTTCCGCCAGCTGACCGAGCGGCAACGCTACAAACTGCTGATCGGCTCCGTGGTCCCGCGTCCGATCGCTTTCGTGACAACAGTCGACGACAAGGGCGTCATCAACGCGGCCCCTTTCAGCTTCTTCAACTGTCTTTCGGCAGACCCGCCCATCGTCGCGCTTGGCATCGAATATCGCGAGGGCCGCGACAGCAAGGACACCGCGCGAAACATCAGGCTTACAGACGAGTTCACCATCAACATCGTCTCGGATTCGATCCTCGAGTCCATGAATGTCGGCGCGATCCCGTTCGACTCAGGGATCGATGAAATCGCTGCGGCAGGGCTCACACCGATTCCCGGCGTCGATGTGAAGAGCCCGCGCATCGCCGAATCTCCGGCCTCGTTCGAATGCCGGCGCTACATCACGCTGGATATCGGGCATTCGCGCGAGATCGTGCTTGGCGAAGTTATTGGCATGCACGCCCGGCCGGATACGATCGACCTGTCCAATTTTCATATCGACCCGACGAAGCTCGATGCGATCGGCCGCATGGGCGGGCACGGCTATGTGCGCACGCACGAGACGTTCAACCTGCCGACCATGACGGTCGCCGATTGGGAGAGTCGCCGCGTGTCGGTGCGTACCAACGGAACTCACGGGATCCAAAGACCGCTCGAACCGGGCAGTTAACGGGAAACGTCCAGGCAAGACATGCGCAGCGCCGGCGGGTTGTTCGCCGGCGAACAGGGGAACTGTGCGCCGCCGGCCAGCGGTTCCCGAAAACCGGACAAAGGAGAAATCACGATGACAGCATTCGGACTGACAAGGCGATCGCTGCTTGCGGGCACCGCAGCCGCGGTCGGAGCGACGGCGACCGGCGTCCTTCGCCCGGCGCTTGCCGATGAGAAACTCACGGTCGGCATGATTTATGTCGGCTCGCGTGGAGATTTCGGGTGGAACCAGTCACACGCGGTCGGCGCAGAGGTGTTGAAGACGCTTCCGAACGTGACCGTTATCGAGGAAGAGAACGTCCCCGAGTCGGCGGCGGTCATGAAAACGATGGAGAGCATGATAACGCTCGACGGCGCCAAACTGATCTTCGGCACGTCGTTCGGCTATTTCGATCCATTCATGATCGACATGGCCAGGAAGAATCCCGAGGTTGTCTTCCGGCACCCGACGACTCTGTGGTCCGCCGACAAGCATCCGATGAACCTGGGCGGCTACTACGGCTATATCGACCAGGCCCACTATGTGAATGGCGTGGCGGCGGGCCTGTCGACCAAGTCGAACAAGATCGGCTTCATCGTGCCCAAGCCCATCGGCGTCGTGCTGCGCGACGTCAATTCGTTCGCCTACGGTGTCCGCAAGACGAACCCAAACGCGGCCGTCCACATTATTGTGACCGGCGACTGGTCTCTGCCGGTGCGTGAGGCGGAGGCCGCCAATGCCCTCATCGATGCGGGCTGCGATGTGCTCGCCACGCGCGTCGACAGCCCCAAGATCATCGTGGAGACGACCGAGGCGCGCGGCATGAAGAGCCTGGGCTATGCCGCCTCGCAGGCCACTCTCGCTCCGACAGGATTCATCACCGGCGCCGAGTTCAAATGGGGCACGGTCTACGGCTCGTTCGCGACGTTGCTGGCCAAGGGAGAGAAGCTGCCCAACATCACCGAGGGCGGCTATGACAAGGACTATGTCCAAAGCACGGCGTTCGGCGCCGGCGCCAGCGATGCAGCGCGCAACGCGGCGATGGCCGCCATCGAGGACCTCAAGGCCGGCAAGCCGATCTTCGTCGGGCCCGTCCGCTCCAATGACGGCAAGGTGGTGAGCGACAAGACGCTCGATCTCTACGATGGATCGCTCTGGGGCACCGACTACCTCGTGGAAGGCATCGTCGGCTCCGTCACGTAGCCGGTTTCGTCAATCTGGGACCACGCCGCCGGCGTGGTCCCCTCCCCACCGAACGCGCGCGTGGCGCGGGGGCGAAAATCGCTGGCGCAGGCGGCGCTCACGGGCGAAGATCGCGGCTACGGTTCCCCGGCCGACCCGTCCAATCGAACTTGTCCGGCGGACCGCCAACAAAGATGAAGGCGTCAGCCGCCTCCCGTGGTTTCCGCATCCACATCCGAAAAATCGACGCTCCTCGGCACGCAGCGTCTGGTGCCGCTCCTCGTGCTGATCAGCCTCGTCATGGCCGGCAACGGCATGGTTGCACCGGTGCTGTCGCTGTATGCGCTGCAGTTCGGCGTGAGCGGCGCGCTGGTCGGCATGATGATCACCATATTCGGCATCGGGCGCCTTTGCGCCAACCTGCCGGCGGGCATCTTGTCGGAGCGCTATGGGCGTCGGCTGTTCATCTGCCTTGGGCCGGCGACAATTGCGGTCGGCGCCGTCGGCGCGGCCATCGTCTCCACCTTCGTCATGGTTCTGGTTTGGCGCTTCGTGCAGGGCATCGGCTCGGGCATCTACATGACGGTGTCGGCGACGGTCCTCATGCAGGTGGCGCGGCCGGGCGAGCGCGGACGCGTGATGGCGATGTATCAGGGTTCGCTGCTTGTCGGAGCGGGAATCGGACCGGCAATCGGCGGATTCCTGGCCGAGCACTTTGGATTCGCGGCGCCGTTCTGGGGTCTTGCTGTCGTCGCCACCGCGGCACTCGCTTTCGCGCTGGCGACGTTCGTGGAACCGCCGCCGGCCACCGCCCAGACAACCGGCGAGGCGCCCGCAAGACCGGCCTCGTTCTTCAGCCTGTTCAGGCTGGTGCCCTATCTCCTGTTGTGCGTGATCACCTTCGGTGTGTTTTTCACGCGCACCGCGTCGCAATGGGTGCTGATTCCGCTGGTCGGCCACCAGACGTTCGGGCTTTCCGTCGACGCCATCGGGCTGGCGCTTTCCATCACGGCGATCGCCAACGTCGCGATTCTTCCGATCATCGGACCGGCGATCGACCGTTTTGGTTCGCGGCCAATCACCATCGTCTCGACGATCCTGACCGGAGCAGCTCTTGCCATCATCGCCGTCGCGACCGGCGGCGTCTGGTTCTGGGTGGCGATCATGATCCTCGGCATTGGCGGCGGTTTCAGCGGCCCGTCGGTCGCGGCGGCGCTCGCCGAAGCGGTGCCACCCGGCATGTACGGGCCGGCGATGGGGCTTCAGCGCATGGTCGGCGACGCGGCGTTCGTGGGCGGGCCGTTGGTCGCCGGGTTCCTCTCGGGCATCCCCCTCATCGGCAATGCGGGCGGACTCCTCGCCAACGCGGCGCTGATGATCGGCGCGGGCACGATCTTCGCAATCGGCTCGCGGGCTCGGAGGTCCGCTTAGCGGCGGCCGATAACGCCGGCACCCGCCAGTCGATCGACATCGTCGGCATCATAGCCGACCTCGGCCAGCACTTCGGCGGTATGCTCGCCCAGCATCGGCGCGGCGCGGGCGTGGACGGTCGGCGACTCCGACATACGGATGGGACTGCGCACCGACGGCACCGCGCCGCCGCCACCGTGCGGCAGCTCGATCAGCATGGCGCGGTGGATGACCTGCGGGTCGGCGAAGACCTGCTCGACATTATTGATCGGACCGGCAGGAACGTTGACCTTTTCAAGTCGAGCGAGGAGCTCGTCGCGCGAGAACTTCGCGATCAGGCGGGCGAGTTGCGGCACGAGCGCCTCGCGATTGGCGACGCGCGCCTCGTTGGTGGCGGCGAGCGGATTTTCGGCAAGCTCGGGCGCACCGAGGAGGGTGACGAGATTACGGAACTGGCCGTCATTGCCGACGGCGACGACGACGTGGCCATCGGCGACGGCGAAGACCTGATAGGGCACGATGTTGGGATGGGCGTTGCCGAGCCGGCGCGGCGACGTGCCGGAGGCGAGGTAGTTCATCGCCTGATTGGCGAGGACGGCAACCTGGGTATCGAGCAGCGCCACGTCGATGTGCTGGCCCTGCCCGGTGCGCTCGCGATGGACAAGCGCTGCCTGGATGGCGACAACGCTGTAGACCCCGGTGAAGATATCGGCATAGGCGACGCCGATCTTCTGCGGCTCGCCATCGGGCGGGCCGGTGAGATCCATGATGCCGCCCATGCCCTGGATCATGAAATCGTAGCCGGGGCGCGGCGCGTAGGGCCCGTCCTGACCGAAGCCGGTGATCGAGCAATAGATCACGGCGGGATGGATCGCGCGCAGGCTCTCGTAGTCGAGGCCGAATTTCTTCAGGCCGCCGACCTTGAAGTTCTCGATCACGACATCGGCGTGGCGGGCAAGCTTGCGGACGATCTCCTGCCCCTCGGGCTTGGCAAAATCGATCGCGATCGACCGCTTGCCGCGATTGGTCGCGTGGAAATAGGCGGCGTCACGGGTGCCGTCGCCATTGTCGATCGAGGGCGGACCCCAGCGGCGGGTCTCGTCGCCGGCAAGGCTCTCAACCTTGATCACCTCGGCGCCAAGATCGGCGAAGACCTGACCGGCCCACGGACCGGCGAGCACGCGAGCGAGTTCGAGAACCTTCAGGCCGGCTAGCGGCGGTGTCATCGGTTTCCTCTCCTGGCGATGTCTACGAGAAGGCCTGGATGCCGGTGATGGCACGGCCGAGGATGAGGGCGTGGATGTCGTGGGTGCCCTCGTAGGTGTTGACGGTCTCCAGATTGACCATGTGGCGGATGACATGGAACTCGTCGGCGATGCCGTTGCCGCCGTGCATGTCGCGCGCCTGCCGCGCGATGTCGAGCGCCTTGCCGCAATTGTTGCGCTTGATCAGGCTGATCATCTCCGGGGCCATCCGGCCCGCGTCGAACAGCCGGCCGACGGTGAGCGCCGCCTGAAGCCCGAGCGCGATCTCGGTCTGCATGTCGGCAAGCTTCTTCTGGACGAGCTGGTTGGCGGCCAGCGGCCGGCCGAACTGCTTGCGGTCGAGGACGTAGGCGCGCGCCCGCTGGAAGCAGTCTTCCGCGGCGCCCATGGTCCCCCAGGCGATACCGTAGCGCGCCCGGTTGAGGCAGCCGAAGGGACCGCCGAGGCCGGCGGCATTGGGCAGCAGGTTCTCCTCCGGCACGACGACGCCATCCATGACGATCTCGCCGGTGATCGAGGCGCGCAGACTGACCTTGCCCTCGATCTTCGGCGTCGACAGGCCGGCCATGCCGCGTTCGAGGATGAAGCCGCGGATGGCGTTGTCATGCGCACCCGACTTGGCCCAGACCACCATGACGTCGGCGATCGGCGCATTGGTGATCCAGGTCTTCGAGCCGGTCAGCCGATAGCCATCGGCGACCTTCTCGGCGCGGGTCGCCATGCCGCCGGGATCGGAGCCGTGGTCGGGTTCGGTCAGGCCGAAACAGCCGACGCTCTCGCCGGTAGCCAGCCTGGGCAGGTACTTCTTGCGCTGATCCTCGCTGCCATAGGCGTTGATCGGATGCATGACCAGCGACGACTGGACGCTCATCGCCGAGCGATAACCGGAATCGACCCGCTCGACCTCGCGCGCGACCAGGCCGTAGGACACGTACGAGGCCCCTGCCCCGCCATATTCCTCCGGAATCGTGATGCCGAGGAAGCCGAGTTCGCCCATCTCGGTCATGATGTCGCGGTCGAAGCGCTCCTCGCGGAAGGCGGTCAGCACACGCGGCATCAGCTTGCCTTGCGCGTAGTCGCGCGCCGCGTCGCGCACCATGCGCTCTTCCTCATCGAGCGCACTTCCGAAGGACAACGGATCGGCCCAGTCGAACACCGGGCGGGAGGACGTGGCGGCCATTGCTGATTTCCGGGCGAATTAGCGGTTCGGGCGCAACGATAGCACCTTTGCCGGGGCTCGCGCCCGTCCGCCAGAGGGGCTCCGTCGGGGCTACTTCGTCAGCGTCGCCCGGTAGTCGTGGACTTCGACCGGCGTCAATGGCTGGACGCGCCGCGCCGCCACCTCGGGCGGCGTGACATCGGCAAAGCCCGCCGGCCGCAGCTTGTCGTTTCCCCACATCGAGCGCACATATTTGACGACTGCGGCAATCTCGTCATCCGAGAGGAAATCGAAGGGCGGCATTTCCTTGTCGAGTGGCTTGCCGTCGACGTTGATCGGCCCCGCGATCCCGTTCAGGGCAACGACAGCGGGGAAGTCGGACGCCAGGAACAGGTCACGGTTGCCGGCGAGCGGTGGGAACTCGCCCGACTTACCTTTGCCGTCGGCCTGGTGGCAGGCGATGCAGGTATCCGCGAAAACCTTTGCGCCGTCGGCGGTGATGGTTCCGGCATCTCCTGTGCCGCCTCCATCGGTCGGCGGCGGCGTGTTGCCGAGATAGGTGGCGAGATAGTCGAGGATATTGGCGCGCTGCTCGTCAGTGACGCGCAGGCCGAAGCCTTTCATGTTGTCGAGCACCGCGTTCCACGCGCCGCGCCGGATGCCCGCTGAGTCGAGGACCGATTGCAGGTCGTGGCACGTCTGGCAGTGACCGTAGATCAGTTCACGGCCCGGCCCTTGCGGCAGGTTGAAACGTTCGGCCGCCGACGAGGGCGTGGAGTAGAAAGCCGCAGTGAGGACAAACAGAACAACCGACGCCGGTCGCACAGCGTAGCTCCTCAATCGAAAAGGGGGTTGGCGGGGCGCCATCCGAGGACAGCGCCCCATGCGGCTAGGCCGTGATCTCGACGTGATCGACGCCGTTCCACTCATAGCCGCGGGGGTTCCACCGCGTCAGGCCGTCCAGCGGCTGCGTGCGGCCGAGCGCATCGGTCGCTCGGCACATCAAGACGTTGCTGCCTTTGGCCAGCGTTGCCTTGGTCGACCAGTGGTACCAGGCCCACGGGCTATCAGCCGGCTTGATTTCAGCGCTCTGCCACGTCTTGCCGCCATCGGCGGAAACCTCGACGCTGGTGATCGTGGCGGTGCCGTCATTGAAGGCGATGCCGGTGATATCGACGGCACCTGTCTTGGCGCCGTCTTCGGGCAGCGGCGAGAAGATCACGCTCTTGATCTTGTGGCCGTAGGTCGGGACGCTGTTGTAGATCGTGTAGTCGTTGGCCTCGAACTGGCCAGGCTCGACCGGTCCCAGCGGCATCCGGTAGCCCACCGACTGAAAGGCGCTCGGCGATTGCTCGGCCGCGAAGAGCAGAACGGTTAGCATCTTGACGTTCATGTTGCCGTAATAGCCCGGGATGATCAGCCGGACCGGCCCGCCATTGGTGGCCGGGATCGGCTCGCCGTTCATCTTCAGCGCCAGGATGGCGTGATCGAGCGCCGGATCGGCGAGTTCGTAGCTCTTGGCGAAATCGGAGCCCTCGGGAGTCGCCGGCTGGTCCCAGCCTTCGGCGGTCAGCCAATGGGCGCCCGGGCTCGGATCGAGTTTCAGGTCATCGAGCAACGCGCGCAGCGGCACGCCCTCCCATTCGAGGTTGCCCATGCCACCGTTCTTCCATTGGCCGCCAGCCACCTTCTCCTTGGCGGCGTAGAACGAGCGGCCGTTGCCGGCGCATTGCAGCACCGAGACACGCTTCTCCTGCGGGCGGGACTGGAGGTCGGCGATGGTCAACGTGCGCGGACGCTGTACAAGGCCGTCGACGCGGATGGTCCAGTTCTTGACCATGTCTGCGGGCGGCGGGGAAGTGGTCGCATACCAGGCGGCGTCACCCTGATGGGGATAGTGAAAGCGGTTGAACAGGATGTCCTTGGGCGTGATGTCGTGCTCACGAAGCAGGTTGAGCGGCGTCTCCATCACGCCGAGATCGGCATTGTGGACGATCAGGCCGGAAACCTTGCCGGCGATGATCTGGGCCGAGTCGGGCGCGGCCTGTGCCAGCGCCGAACGCACAAGACCGGGCGAGGCGCCGAGGGCCAGACCGGCAACGCCGGCCAGCTTGCCAAAAGCGCGGCGCGACAGCCGTGACGTATTCAGTGAATTGTCCATGCTCTTCCTCCCATTCGCCGCGCGGCTTTGTGCAATGCGCCATGATGCGGCAGCCGCACCTGACGAGCGCTGACAAGGAAGAAACGAACGGGGGGCCGATTTATTCCGTCACCGGCTAAAATTTACGCGTGGCAGGAGGCGCTAGCGCGCTTGTTTTCCGCCAGTTGCTCGCGTGCGTTGCTGTCCAGAGGCGTATGCGCGCTGGTTGCCTGCTCGACCTTTTCGGCGATCAGGGCAAGGCGGCTCTCGTCCATGCCCCTTGCGAACAGCAGATAGCCGAGATCCCCGACGCGCCAGCCGTAGGCGCGCTCGGCCCCGGCCGCGACACGGATCGCGGCCTTGGGCAGCGTGTTATCGGCGAAGACGAACAGGCTGAGATGGCAACCGTGGTTGCCGCGATAGCCGATCTGAAGGACATGCCCCTCCGGCCCATCCGCTACCGTGACAAGACCGACGGCAAGCTCGGTGCTCTCCAAATCCGGCACGAACGGCACCTGTCCGAACTGCGATAGAGCCGAGAGCAGGACGACCGGAGGGGTCTCCGCCGGGTTGGCCGCATCCGCGGTCAACCAGTCGGCATGAAGCGCCCGCGCTGTCGCCAGCAATTCCGGCGACAGGCCCGGGGGGTGCGTCATCGACAGCGACAGAATGACCGCCGTCGCGACGACCAGCGCCACGGCGGCGGCAATCGCCGCCCGCCAGACCCTGCGGCGCTTCGGCATGAGACCGGCGAGTTCCAGCGGGACTTCAGGACCCGCGCCGTGGGTCATCCCTTTCAGCTGGTAGAGTAGCGCGATCTGATCCGCGACGCCGGCATCACGGCCGGCCGCGTCGGCGACGGCCGCGGCGGCGCGGGGCTCCAACTCGCCATCGACATAGGCGTTGAGCGTGGTCCAATCAGGCGCAGGCATCTTCATCGTCTCTGCCCGCGAGCGCGGGCGATTGGCGTGACGTTTCCCTTTTCCATCACCTCGAGGAGGGCTTTGCGGGCCCGCGCGAGGCGGCTCATGATTGTCCCTTCGGCAACGCCCAGCACCTCGGCGGCTTCACGATAGGACAGCCCGACAAAATCGATCAGCGCGATAATCTCTCGCTGGGCGGTCGTCAACCTGGCGATGGCGATGCGAACGGTCACCACATCGACCACGCGGCGGTCGCCCTGCCAACCGGCTTCGTCATCGTCGGCGAAGCTGTCGGCCGCCGGACCAAGGCCGACCTCGACGCCGCGCCGACGATATTTGTCGATATAGGCGTTTCTGAGGATGCGGAACAGCCAGGCGCGGCAGGCCGCGGCGTCGCTCGGCCGGCGCGGCGCAGCAAGGGCGCGCACCGCGCATTCCTGCACGAGATCGCTGGATTCGTCGCGATCCTGGGTGAGCGCGTAAGCGAACCCATAGAGCCGGGTGAGATACGGTTCGATCCACTCTCGCAAGCGCGGGTCCTGCCAAATCGGCCCGCCGGCAGGCACGACCGACGGGTCGCCAGCCTCGTTCGACCACGGCGGACTTGTCAACCGCCCACCGTTTCACAGCGCCCCGCGATTGAGCCGCAGGCTGCTATATCCTATCGTTCTCAAAATCCGGCGACCGCCAAAACATGACAGAACCCGCCACGATCGCCGTCATCGACATCGGCAAGAGCAACGCAAAGGTCGTGCTGATCGACCGGCAAACACGGGCGACGATCGGCGCGAAATCCATGCGGAACGCCGTCGCGGCCGGCGGCCCCTACCCGCACCACGATGTCGAGCGCCTGTGGCGCTTCATCCTGGATGCACTCGGCGCGCTCAATCATACGCGCGCTGTCGAGGGCATCTCGATCACCACGCACGGGGCGACGGCGGCGCTGGCGACCGACGACGGCCTGGCGCTGCCGATCCTCGACTACGAGCATGGCGGCCCGGAGGAGACGGCGACGGACTACGACGCCGTGCGCCCGCCTTTCGCCGAAACGCTGTCGCCGCGCCTGCCAAACGGGCTCAATCTCGGGGCACAGCTCTTCTGGCAGGCACGGACCTTTCCGCGCGAATTCGCGGCCGCGCGATACCTGCTGATGTATCCGCAATACTGGGCGTGGCGGCTGACTGGCATTGCCGCAACCGAAGTAACGTCGCTCGGTTGTCATACCGACCTTTGGGTGCCCGCCGAACGACGCTATTCTTCGTTGGTCGGCAGGCAGGGCTGGGACGAGCTGTTGCCGCCGCTCAGCGATGCGGTCTCGGTGCTCGCCGCCGTGACGCCGGAGGTGTGTGCGGCGACGGGCATCATGGCAGGCACGCCGGTCGCCTGCGGCATCCACGATTCCAACGCGTCGCTGCTGCCCTACATCGCGGCTTTCGAGGCGCCGTTCACGGTCGTGTCGAGCGGGACGTGGGCGATCGCGATGACGGTTGGCGGCGGGACGGGCCGGCTGGACCCGGAACGCGACAGTCTTGCCTATGTTGACGCCTATGGGCGGGCGGTCCCGGCGGCACGGTTCATGGCCGGCCGCGAGTTCGATGCGCTGACCAACGGCAACGGGACCGAGCCGTCCGAGGCGGATATCGCTGCCGTGCTGGACCGCAAGGTCATGGCGCTGCCGACGTTCGTTTCGGGTGTCGGCCCCTATCCGGACGCCACCGGCCGATGGACCGTTGACCTCGTTGTCCACGGCCGAACGCACGGCGGCCGCATCGCTCTATCTCGCACTGGTGACCGCGACGTGCCTGGAGCTTGCCGGGACGGGCCGGTTCATCGCGGTGGAAGGGCCGCTGGCGCGCAACGCGCTCTATTGCCGGGCGCTGGCGGCGCTGACCGGAACCGACGTGATCCCTTCCGGAGACGCCACAGGTACGGCGGCCGGCGCCGCCATGCTGTTCGGCGGCGACGCAGGAGAGTTGCGCCGCGGCGAGCCGGTGGCGCCGCTCGCTGGCGAGGCGTTTCGCGCTTATGCGGCGGCGTGGCAGGACGCGGCGAAAGCAAAGTCCTGACGCCAGACGTGGAGCTTCAGCCGTTCCGATACGTGTAGCTGTACCCGTTCAGAGCCGGCGCGCCACCGAGATGCGCATAGAGGACCTTCGATCCGGCGGGGAAATAGCCTTTCTTCACGAGGTCCATCAGGCCCTGCATGGATTTACCCTCGTAGACCGGGTCGGTGATCATCGCCTCGGTGCGCGCGGCGAAACGGATGGCCTCGCTGGTCTCGTGGCTGGGGACGCCGTAAGCCGGATAGGCATAGTCCTCGAGGATGACGATCTCGTCGTCGCGCACGGCGCGGCCGAGCCGCACCAGTTCGGCGGTGTTGTCGACGATGGCGCGGACCTGCTGGCGCGTTTGTTCCGGCGTTCCGGACGCATCGATACCGATCACGCGGTCGGCGCGATCGTCGGCCGCAAACCCGACGATCATGCCGGCCTGCGTCGAGCCGGTCACGACACAGACGATGATGTAGTCGAACTTCACCCCCATCTGGGCTTCCTGTACCCTGACTTCCTCGGCGAAGCCGACATAGCCGAGGCCGCCGAGCTTATGGACGGATGCGCCGGCCGGGATGCCATACGGCTTGCCGCCGGCATCCTTCACCGACTGGATCGCGTCCTCCCAGCTCTTGCGGATGCCGATGTCGAATCCGTCGGGCACGATGCGACTGTCGGCGCCCATGAGACGGGTCATCAGAATGTTGCCGACGCGGTCATAGACGGCGTCCTCGTGCGGCACCCAGCTTTCCTGCACGACGACGCACTTCATGCCGATCTTCGCCGCCGTCGCCGCGACCAGGCGCGTGTGGTTCGACTGGATGCCGCCGATCGACACGAGCGTGTCGGCGTTCGAGGCGATCGCATCCGGCACGATGTATTCCAGCTTGCGCAGCTTGTTGCCGCCCATGGCGAGGCCGGAATTGCAGTCTTCGCGCTTGGCGTAGATTTCGACCTTGCCGCCGAGCGCATGGGTCATGCGCGGCAGGTGCTCGATGGGCGTCGGGCCAAAGGTGAGCGGATAGCGTTCGAACTGGTCGAGAGCGAGCATGGTTGTCCTCGGGCGGCGGTCTTTACCGGCGAACGCTACCACCCGGCCAGTGTCCCGTCAGCGGGCCTTCACGGCATGTGGAAGACGGTGACCAGCGGCACGGCGACCGGCTCGTTGTCCGGCTTCGTTTCCATGATGTCGGCCATGTGGGCCCACCAGCGCTTCATGACGGGATGATTTGGCAGATCGTCCATCTTGTGATCGTCCGTCCGCCACAACACGCCGAACAGCGTGTTGGTGTCGCGGTCGAGATAGATCGAATAGTCGGAGACGCCCGCCTGCTTAAGCAGGGTGACGAGTTCCGGCCAGATCTCGTCATGGCGGCGCTGGTATTCCGATTCCATGCCGGGATTGAGGCGCATCTTGAAGGCGTATTTCTGCATCAGGCGGTTCTCCAGCGGCGGGTGATCTTGCCGGCGACGATGGGCAACGCGATGACCGCGATCAGGAGCGTGCCGATGAAGATCGATTGAACGATGCCGGGCACATTGAGCAGCCCGAATCCGAAAGTCAGCAATCCCATGACGAAGGCGGCGATGACGACACCGGGAATGGTGCCGGAGCCGCCGAGAATATTGACGCCACCGAGGACGACCATGGTGACCACGTCAAGCTCCCAGCCGGTGGCGATGGTCGGGCGCGTCGAGCCGATGCGCGAGGTGAGCAGGATCGCGGCGACGCCGCTCATCAGGCCGGTGAGCAGGAACAGGATGAAGCGGATGCGATCGACGCGAACGCCGGAGAAGAGCGCGGCGACCGGATTGTTGCCGATGGCGTAGATGCGCCGGCCGAAGACCGTGCGGTGCAGAACGACGCCGAAGACGATGGCGACGACCACGAACACGACGAATTCGAACGAGATCACCCACCAGACGTAGCCCTGGCCGAAATAGTCGAAGCCCGGCGGATAGTTTCGATAGACCTGATCGCCGAGCACGACATACGCAATGCCGCGGAACAGGCTCATCGTACCGATGGTGACGACGATCGAAGGAATGCGGAACCAGGTGACGATAAAGCCGTTGAAGGCGCCCGCGACGAGGCCGACGACGAGGCCGACGACAACCAGCGGCGCCGGGCCGAGGCCGGCGGTGGCGGCAGCGCCCATGGCGGTCGAGGCGAGCGCGATGATCGAGGCGACCGAAAGGTCGATCTCGCCGGCGACGATGAGGAGCGCCATGGCGAAGGCAATGATCGCCTTTTCGGTGAAATTAAACGTGGCGTCGGAGAGGTTGTACGGATTGAGGAAGTAGGGCGAGGCCAGCGCGTTGAAGACGAAGATGGCAACGGCGACCGCGAAGAGGATGACCTCCCAGCGCCTCCACCAGGCGGTGCTGCCGGCGATGCGATCCGGGATGACGTGCTGCGCGGTGGCCGGCCGGTTCATGCCGCCACCGCCTCCTTGAGGATCAGGCGGCCGGTGCGCCGCTCGCGCCCGGCATTGACGATGACGGCGCCGAGAATGGCGACGCCGGAAATCGCCAGTTGCCAGAACGGTGAAACATGGATGACCGGCAGGGCGTTCCTGACGACGCCGAGGAAGAGCGCGCCGAGGACGGCGCCCGGCACGGTGCCGATGCCGCCGGCGATGGAAACGCCGCCGATAACGCAGGCGGCGATGACCTGGAGTTCGAAACCGCCGGCGACATCGACATATGCAATCGTGTAGCGCGACGCCCACAGATAGCCGCAGAAGCCGGCGATCGCGCCGGAAATGCAGAAAGCGATGAACTGCGTCATGCCGACATTGATGCCGGCATAGACGGCGGCGACCGGATTGCCGCCGCTGGCGTAGAAGGCGCGGCCGGTGCGCGTGGCGCGCATGGCGAAGAGAAAGACGATCACGACGATGATGGCGAACCACGACATCATCGGCAGGCCGAGGATCTCGGTGCGCGGCACAGCGATGAAAGCCGGGCTCATCTGGCGGCCGACAATCGAGGTGCCGCCCGAGGCGATGAAGGCGAGGCCGCGATAGATCGACAGCGTGCCGAGGGTGACGACGATCGGCGGGATGCCGACCAGCCACACCATGGCGCCGTTGAAGGCACCGAGGATGAGGCCAATGCCGGCGGCAACCAGCATGAGCACCGGGATCGGCACGTCGGGAAACGACGCGTTGACAAGCGCGACCAGCACGCCGGTGAGCGCGATGTTGGCGCCGACCGACAGGTCGATGCATTTGGTCAGGATGACCGTCATCTGGGCGAGCGCCACCATGATGAGCATGGCGGTGTCGTTGAACAGGCCGACAAGGCTGTCGGGCGTGACGAAACTCGGCGTGATGAAGCCGATGCCGACGATCATGACGAGCACGATGGCGCCGAGCAGCAGGTCGCGGTTGGCGCGCATCAGGCGGCTTCCGCGGCGACGTTGCCAGTGGCGGCGGCGACCAGCCGCTCAGCGGTGAGGCCCGCCGTATCGTAGCGGCCGACGATGCGCCCCTGCCCCATGACGATGACGCGGTCGGACATGCCGAGGATTTCCGGCAACTCCGACGACACCATGATCACGGCCATGCCCTGCGCGGTCAGCTCGCGCATGAAGGCGTGGACGGCGGCCTTGGAGCCGACGTCGATGCCTTTCGTGGGCTCGTCGAGAATGATGACTCGCGGGCCGGTTGCCAGCCACTTGCCGATGACTACCTTCTGCTGATTGCCACCGGAGAGCGTGCCGACATCCTGGCTGAGACTGGCGGCCCGGAGATCGAGGCGGCCGGCATATTCACGCGCCAAGTCGAACTCGCGGGCGAGATCGAGGAAGCCGTTGCGCGCGATGTGGCCGAGCGAAGGCAGCGTGACATTCTGGAAGACCGGCAGGGCGAGCACGACGCCCTGGCGCTGACGCTCCTCGGGCACGTAGGCGATGCCGGCGGCGACGGCATCGGCCGGACGACGGACGGAGATCGGTTTGCCATCGAGCACGACCGAACCGGCGGACGCGTGCGTAACGCCGAAGAGCGCCTGCATGACCTCGCTCCGCCCGGAACCGACGAGGCCATAGAAGCCGAGGATCTCGCCCTTGCGGAGGTCGAAAGAAATGTCCGCGAATTCGGTGGGGTTCGACAAGCCTTCGACCGTGAAGACCGTCTCGCCTGGCGAGGCCAGCGGCTTGGGGAAGATGTCGTCAACCGTGCGGCCGACCATGAGGGCGATCAGATTGGCCGGCGTCGCCTCGGCGACGAGGCCCGCGCCGACAGCGCGCCCGTCGCGAAACACGGTATAGCGATCGGCTATGCGGAAGATCTCCTCGAACTTGTGGCTGATGAAGAGGATCGCCTTCCCTTCGCGTTTCAGCTTGCCGATGATCTCGTAGAGTTCCTCGACCTCCTTGTAGGAGAGCGATGCGGTCGGCTCATCCATGATGACGATGCGCGCATCGACCGACAGGGCGCGGGCGATGGCGACAAGATGCTTGCGGGCGATGGCCAGCTCGCGCAGGCGCATGTCGGGATCAAGATCCACCTCGAGTTCAGCGAGGATTTCGCGCGTGCGCACGCGCATCGCTTTCCAGTCGAGGAAGCCGAAGCGGCCGGCGATCGGGTGGCCGAGGAAAACGTTCTCGGTGACCGTCAGGTCGTCGAACAGCACCGTCTCCTGATGGATGGCGGTGATGCCGCTGTGAAAGGCCGACTCGGCATTGGGAATGGTTATGTCGGCGCCGCCAAGGGCGATGCGGCCCTCGTCCGGCGCATAGACGCCGGTCAGAATTTTCACGAGCGTGGACTTGCCGGCGCCGTTCTCACCGACCAGCGCCGTCACTTCGCCGGGGAAAAGCCGGAGGTCGACCGCCTCGAGCGCCTTCACGCCGGGAAACGATTTCGAGATGCCGATCATCTCGAGAACAGGCGTGGCGGTGATGGTCTCGGTCATGGGCGGCGGCGATTCCGAACCCCGGTTCGCGAAAGACTGCATGGACCTGAGGGATATCTCAACGGGCGCTGCCAGCGCGCAGCGGACGCCAATCAGCGAAAAGGCGGGAGGCGGCCGGAACCGCCCCCCGCCAGCTCGGGAGGAACCTCAGTAGACCTTGGAGAACTCGTCGATGTTCTTGGCGTCGAACACGAAGGGCGGCGCCATCGGGCCCGACAGATCGTCGTCGAGCTTGACCTTGCCGAGCCGGCCCATCGAGAGTTCGCCGCCCGCCTTCGCCGTCTCCTTCTTGGTGGCGAGGTTGTAGGCGATGGTTGTCGCGGCATAGCCGAGGTCGATCGGGTTCCACAGCGCGAACTGCGGCGCGGCGCCCGACTTGACATGGTTGATCATCTCGGACGGCAGGCCGAGGCCGGTGACCAGCACCTTGCCGACGAGCTTGTTGTCCTCGACGTACTGGGCGGCGGCCGCGATGCCGACGGTGGTCGGGGCGATAATGACCTTGAGGTCCGGATCGCTGTCGATCAGGCCCTTGGCTTCGGTGTAGCTCTTGTCCTGCTTGTCATCGCCATAGACGACCTTGGTGAGATTGACGTCCGGGAACTTGCCGGCGTCCTTCTTCATGACCTCGATCCAGGCGTTCTGGTTGGTCGCGGTCGAGGTCGCCGACAGGATGGCGACGTTACCCTTTTTGCCGCCGAGGAGATCGGAGGCCATCTTCAGGCACTGGTCGCCGATGAGGTCGGTCGCCGAAGCGAGCAGGTTCATCTGGCGACCGTCCTTGGCGACGCCGGAATCGAAGGAGATGACCGTGATGCCGCGGTCCATCGCCTTCTTGAGCGCCGGCACCAGGGCGTCGGCGTCGTTGGCGGAGACCGCGATGGCGTTGACGCCCTGCGCGACCAGCGAATTGATGATGTCGATCTGGCCTTCCGGCGTCGCCTGGGTCGGGCCGGTGTAGATGACCTCGACGTCGCCGAGTTCCTTGGCGGCTTCCTGGGCGCCCTTGTTGGCGGCGTCGAAGAAACCGTTGCCGAGATTCTTGACCAGGAGCGCGATCTTGACGGTCGCGGCCGAGGCCGGATTGGCAGCGAGGGCAATCGCCATCGCGGTGCCGATCGCCAAAGTCTTCAGAAATTTCATTGTGGTGTTCCTCCCATTGGTTGCGCAGATTTGCAGTTTTCTTGGCGTTGGTTGGGCGCGCCTCAGGCCGCCGATGTCGACCCCTCCCGTTTGGCGGCATTGCGGTCGGCGACGATGAGGCGGATTCCGGTTCGTTCGACGACCTTCGCATCGCGCGACGAGACTGCGTCGTCGGTGATGACGGTGTGCACCCGCTCGAGCGGGCACAGGATCAGGCTCGAGCGGCTGGCGAATTTGGACGAGTCGACGAGGAGCACCAGTTCCTCGGCCTGGTTGATGAGCTTCTGCTCGGCCTGGATCAGCAGCGGATCGCCCTCCATGACGCCGATCGGACTGACGCCCTGCGCGCTCATGAACATGCGGCGCGCGTAGAAATTGCGCGTCACGTCGTTCTCGAAGGGGCTGAGGATGATGTTCTGCTCGCGATAGATGGCGCCGCCGGGCACGGTGATGGTGTTCTTGGAATTGCGCAGCAGATGCTCGGCGATGGGGAACGAATTGGTGAGAATCTGCATGCGGCGTCGGGCGAGATGGTGGACCATCTGAAAGGTGGTGGTGCCGCCGTTGATGATGATCAACTCGCCGTCCTCGCAGAGTTCTACGGCGGCCAGCGCGATGGCGCGCTTCTTGTCGATGTTGACCTCCTCGTTGACCGAGAAGGGGCGTCCTGCCAACCCAAGCGTCTGAGGCGGATGGAGGGCCTCGGCGCCGCCGCGCACGCGGCGCAGCCGATTGGCAACATGCAGCGAGCCGATGTCGCGGCGGATCGTCGCCTCGGACGCGCCGGTCAGTTCGACGAGCTCGGAAACCGTTACGACCGGTTTCGCGGACACTTCGCCAAGGATGACGCGGTGGCGCTCGATTTCGTGCATAAGATTTCTCCAGTGTGAGATCAAACAAGGTTTCCGGACAGTGTCAATCAAAAACGATCATTTCCAATAATATTGCACCGCAACCAATCACGATTGCACTGCAATATGCTCGGTTGTGACCGCTTTTGATTGACAAGGCCGGGCGCTTTTGCGAGACCAAAACGCGAAGGCCAGACGGGCCACGCCCCTACAAGAATGCCGCTTTGCTCATGACCGCACCGATCGAAAGCCCCCTCCTCGTCAGCCGGTGGGACGACAGCCATGTGGCGACGCTGTCGCCGCCGGAGGCCCTGCTCTACCGCTCCAACCTGCTCGGCTCCGACCTGCGTATCACCAATTTCGGCGGCGGCAACACGTCGGCCAAGGTGATAGAGCGCGACCCGCTGACCGGCAAGGACGTCGAAGTGCTGTGGGTGAAGGGCTCGGGCGGCGACCTCGGGTCGATGAAGCTCGACGGTTTCGCCACATTGTATCTCGACAAGCTGGAAGGGCTGAAAAAGCTTTATCGCGGGCCGACCCAGGAAGACGAGATGGTCGGCTACCTGCCGCACTGCACGTTCAACCTCAATGCGCGCGCGGCCTCCATCGATACGCCGCTGCACGGTTTCCTGCCCTATAAGCACGTCGACCACATGCACCCCGACGCGGTGATCGCAATCGCGGCGACGACCAATTCGCGTGCGCTGACCAAGGAGATCTACGGTCACAGCATCGGCTGGCTGCCGTGGCGGCGTCCGGGCTTCGAACTGGGTCTGATGCTGGAGCGGTTCGCACGCGAAAACCCCGAAGCGGTCGGCGTGGTGCTGGAAAGCCACGGCCTGTTCACATGGTCGGACGATCCCAAGACCTGCTACGAGACGACGATTGCGACGATCAACAAGGCGATCGCGTGGCTCGCCGAACGGACCGCCGCGAAGGCGGCCTTCGGCGGCGCCGCCGTGACGGCCGAGGACGCGGCGGCGCGGCGGGCGGTGGCCAAACGGTTGATGCCGGTGATCCGCGGCGAGATCGGCAAGGCCGAGTCCAAGGTCGGCCATTTCGACGATGCGCCGGCGGTCCTGGAGTTCGTCAATTCGAAGCGGCTGAAGGAACTGGCAGCGCTCGGCACGTCCTGTCCAGACCATTTCCTGCGCACCAAGATTCGCCCGCTGGTGCTCGATTACTCCGGCGACATCGACAAGACGCTCAGCGGCCTGCCGGCGGCGATCGCCGCCTATCGCGACGACTACGCCGCCTATTACGAACGCTCAAAGCATGCCGACAGCCCGGCGATGCGCGACCCGAATGCGGTGGTCTATCTGGTGCCCCGCGTCGGCATGATCACCTTCGCCCGCGACAAGGCGACGGCGCGGATCGCCGGCGAGTTCTACCGCAACGCCATCAACGTCATGCGCGGCGCATCGTCGGTCGATACCTATGTCGGCCTGCCCGAGCAGGAAGCCTTCAACATCGAGTACTGGCTGCTCGAGGAGGCGAAGCTCCAGCGCATGCCGAAGCCGAAAAGCCTCGCCGGGCGCATCGCGCTGATCACCGGCGGCGCCAGCGGCATCGGCCGGGCGACGGCGGCGCGGCTGCTCGCGGAAGGCGCGGCGGTGGTGATCGCCGATATCGACAAGCCGGCGCTGGAGACGACGCGCGAGGCGCTCGCCGGCCGCAACGGCAAGGACAATGTGCGTGGCGTGGTCATGAATGTCACCGAGGAAGCGGCGGTGATCGCGGCCTTCGGCGAGGCGATCGTCGAATATGGCGGGGTCGACATCGTGGTCTCCAATGCCGGCATCTCCTCGTCGGCGCCGATCGAGGACACGCCGGTCGAAATGTGGGACCGCAACATGGACATCCTCGCCAAGGGCTATTTCCTGGTAGCGCGCGAGGCATTCCGGCTGCTCAAGAAGCAGAAGCTCGGCGGGGCGATCGTGTTCGTCGCCTCCAAGAACGGGCTCGCCGCATCGCCGAATGCCGCCGCCTATTCGACGGCCAAGGCGGCCGAGATCCATCTGGCACGAGGGCTGGCGCTGGAAGGCGCCGGCGAGGGCATCCGCGTGAACGTGGTCAATCCGGACGCGGTGCTGCGCGGCTCCAAGATCTGGACCGGCGAATGGCGCGAGCAGCGCGCCGCCGCCTACAAGATGAAGCCGGACGATCTGGAAGAACACTATCGCCAACGCAGCCTGCTGAAGCGCAATGTGTTGCCCGAGGACGTCGCCGAGGCGATTTATTTCCTGGCCTCGGACATGGCGTCGAAATCGACCGGCAACATCATCAACGTGGATGCGGGCAACGCCCAGAGCTTCACGCGCTAGTGCCCGCGCCAGGCCGGGCAAGGGGGGAACATGGCATCCGGCGTAATCGACCAGAATCTGATCGCCGACAACAACAGGAAGCGTGAGAAGGCGCTGACCGCCGACTACGAGATGCTCGGCGAGCAGCTCGCCCGCCGCAAGATCGACATTGAACGGATCACCAAGGCGGTCGCCGCTTTCGCGGTCGCGATCCCCTCATGGGGCGTCGGCACCGGCGGTACGCGCTTCGCCCGCTTCCCGGGACCGGGCGAACCGCGCGACATCTTCGACAAGCTCGACGACTGTTCGGCGATCAACCAGCTCAGCCAGGCGACGCCGACGGTGTCGCTGCACATCCCCTGGGACAGGGTGAAGGACCTCAAGGGCCTCAGGCAGAAGGCCGAAAAGCTCGGCTTGAGCTTCGACGCCATGAACTCCAACACCTTCCAGGATTCGCCCGGCCAGAAGCGCAGCTACAAGTTCGGCAGCCTTTCGCATACCGAGAAGGCGGTGCGCGATCAGGCGATCGCCCACAACATCGAATGCATAGAGATCGGCCAGAAGATCGGCTCGACGGCGCTGACGGTGTGGAT
Source organism: uncultured Alphaproteobacteria bacterium (assembly GCA_963781775.1). Taxonomy (GTDB): domain Bacteria; phylum Pseudomonadota; class Alphaproteobacteria; order Rhizobiales; family Kaistiaceae; genus CAVSRC01. The sequence continues at coordinate 133,457 of CAWAHE010000014.1, forward strand.
CGGCGACGGCTCGAACTTCCCCGGCCAAGCGAACTTCACGCGCGCCTTCGAGCGCTATCTCGATTCAATGAAGCAGGTCTACGCGGCGCTGCCGGCGGACTGGCGCGTCTTCATCGAGCACAAGCTCTACGAGCCAGCTTTCTATTCGACCGTCATCCAGGACTGGGGCACCAACTACATGGCGGCGAGCACGCTCGGCCCCAAGGCGTTCTGCCTGGTCGACCTCGGCCACCACGCGCCCAACGTCAATATCGAGATGATCGTGGCGCGGCTGATCCAGTTCCGCAAACTCGCCGGCTTCCACTTCAACAATTCGAAATATGGCGATGACGATCTCGATTCCGGCGCGATCAACCCCTACCAGCTCTTCCTGGTCTTCAACGAGCTTGTCGATGCAGCCGATCGCCGGGCCAAGGGCTTCCAGCCGGCCTACATGATCGACCAGTCGCACAACGTCACCGATCCGATCGAAAGCCTGATCACCAGCGCCGGCGAAATCCTGCGCGCCTATGCGCAGGCGCTGCTCGTCGACCGGACCGCGCTTGCCGGTTATCAGGAGAGCAACGACGCCATGATGGCGACGCAGGCACTCAAGATGGCATTCACCACCGACGTCGCGCCAATCCTTGCCAAGGCGCGCGCCGAAAAGGGCGGCGCCATCGACCCGCTCGCCACCTATCGTGCCTCGGGCTACCGCAAGAAGGTCGCCAAGGAACGCCCGGCAGTGACCGGCGGCTCCGGCGGGATCGTGTAAGGCGCCCGCTTACGAACGGCGACGCAAATTGCGAGCCTGAACGAGTACCGATGTTTGGCATCGAGGCGCAGCGTGTAAACGCGATTGGATGGCCAAATGTCCGCTTTGAGCGGTGGATTCAACTGATCGCCGCAACACACTCAGCGAACCTCTGCGCTGGGGATTGGTATTGCAAGGTCTTGCGCGGCCGTTCGTTGAGCTGGCGTGCAATCGCGCTCAATTTTGCCTGGGAATGGCCTGAGAGATCGGTGCCTCTGGGTAGATACTGCCTGAGCAACCGATTGGTGTTTTCGTTTGATCCGCGCTGCCATGGGGCGTGAGGATCGCAAAAGTAGACATCGACATTGGCCGCCATCGCGAGGCGGGGATGATCGGCCAGTTCCTTGCCGCGATCCCAGGTGAGAGATTTGTAGAGCTCACGCGGCAGCCTTTGAGACTGCTTGATGAGTGCCGAGATGACGCTTTCGGTGTCTTTGTTGGCGACCTTGACCAGCATCACGTAGCGGGAATGACGCTCGACCAGCGTGGCGACATAGCTGTTCTTCGATCCACCGATCAGGTCACCCTCCCAGTGTCCCGGTATGGCGCGGTCCTCTGCGGAAGCAGGCCTTTCACGGATCGAGACCGCATCCTTGATTTGGCCCAGACCATTGCTCTTGAGGCTGGCATGCCTGGACCTGCGGATCGTGCGTTTGGCGCGCAGATGCGCAAGCAGTTCCTTGTTCAGAACGCCGCGAGCCTGGATATACAGGCTCCGATAGATCGTCTCATGTGACACCTGGTTTTGCGGCTCCCCCGAAAACAAACGCTTAAGCCAGCCCGCGATCTGCTCCGGCGACCACTTTCGCCGCAGCTTCATCGATACCGTGCGGCTGAGAGCTGGGTAACAAGCCAGCTTGCACGGTTTGGGGCGCAGGGCACGATCCCAGGCGGCCAGATCCGAGGCTGCCGCCCGATACCGGTCACACCCGCCATTACGTTTGACCTCCCGGCTGATCGTGGATGGCGCACGCCCAAGCTGCCGTGCGATCGCGCGCAACGAGCGCTTGACGCTGAGCCCTCTCGATATCTCCTCTCGTTCGCCGAGGCTGAGAGCCCGGTTGCAGCGGGTTCGCTCTGCCGGACAAATGCCACCCGTCGGCGAGATCACCGAAAATACCGAGGACGACTCCCGGTCAAATCGCCGCCCTATCGAACTCATTGACTCGCCGCGTTGCCAGCGATCCCAGATCTCAGCCCGCTGCGCGGACGAATAGTAGATGCGACGACGATACTTCATTCCTGACACTCCATCTTTCTTCAAAGATTAGAGTGTTGCGTCCATCCATTGAGCCCACCACCCAAACCCGACACCCGTGTTGTGGATCGCAAGACAGCAAATCAAAGACAATGGCGGGTTGGGGCTGTTGTTGTTGACCTTCGTCCCCCCCAATATTCGTCATGCCCGCGTCGATGGTGCGCTATGTCGCGAACTGCGCTGTTCAGTTGAAAAGGGACCCCTTCGTGTGTGTCGGCCACGCCCAAAACTAAGGAGACGAAGTGGCGGGTATTCGTGTTTTTCGCGCAGAGAAAATGGCGTGGACGCCGTTCCAGTCGGATGACGAACCTCACCAATTCAAGATGGCCGGCATCCGCTACGTCAGCCGGGCACAGCCAAATGATATTTTCGTCGCCGGCTCTATCTTTCCGCTGAGAAAGCTGGGTGCCTGGCCGGCGACGTTCGCTGTCTGGACCAATGAGCCGCGATTCGACTTGCATCTAAACTCACCAGCGCATGTCGACGGAATCTATTCGCCGGTCCATATCATGAACGCCTATACCGGAGTTTATCACGATAACTATCTGCATCTTCCGCAAGACGCGATATTGCCTGACCGCGATGCTTTATTGACCTCTTTTGCAGCGAAGCCTTGGCGCGCCGTGATGCTGGCGACATTTTATGCTCCAGCGGTAAGCAACCTCGGCCTTCCATTCCCGAGATCCGCAAGGACACCGTCCCTGAAACCGAGCGACAGCGGTCGATTGCTGCGAGACAAAGTGGATGTGGACCTAGCCCAGCGACGACAGGCTCTCGCCGAATGCCTGTACACGAGAGAGTTTTGTGACATCTATGGCCTGCGCTGGCCCGCGCGCATTGCGACTGTCGGCGAAAGTCGCTTCAATAATTGGCCCCAAACAAAGCAGGCGATCTTGCAAGGGTATGCCATCAATCTCGCATTTGAGAATACGATAGCTCCGCACTACGTCAGCGAGAAGATCTGGGACGCGATCAGGGGCGCTTGCTTACCTGTCTACCATGGCGGCGACGGGAGCAGCATCTACAACGACTTCCCGCGCGATAGCTTCATCGATTCCGCGGGGAAGTCAGTGGTGGCAGTTGCAGACGAGATCATGACAATGAATCGTCGCGATGCCGCCGATCGCTACGAGCTGTGCCTTGATGCTTATCTCATGCTCGTTCGCGAGCAGCGTTACCTTCAGTCCTATGAAGCGCTGCTGAAACGGACGACCAAGTTTCTCGAAGGAATTGCCGCTCAGTAGCATCTGCGTAGCGACGCGCGATGACCGGCTCGACACCCGTTGTTTTTCGCGCTGCCCGAATGCCTAAAACCGCGAAATTGGCACCAGATTGCGGAGGACTGCGGTTTTGTCGGTCCCATGTGGGCATCGTCGTGGCCCTCGGCGAGGTGGCGCGCTTCAAGAGAGGCAAATGGCATCCAAGTATGCATCAATCGGGAAGGCGCCACGAAACGCGGCCAAGACCGCGGAATAATCCATCGTCGCAGAGGTTGACGTTGCGGTGCGCTCGATCGTCTCGAAGTGGTCCTCGTCCCAAGTGTTGTGTGGATGTCGGACGTAAACATACAACTCGGGCGCATCCAGATAAGCCACGCGCGCGCTGTTTTGCAGCGCAGAAATTACGGGAGTGTCTTCTCCGCGATTTTCCGCGGCGTAAGACGACATTAGTGAGCGATTTGCGAGCAGCGAGCCTTCCCAAGGACGCCGGCTGGACACTACAGCCCGGCCCTTGATGGGGTGCCAAATCAGGAGGCGGAGAAGAATGGAGACCGTGGCACGAGCTTGGAGCATCCCGGTCATCTGGCCTTCAATGCGCAACGGGTGATACAAATCATCATCATCCCAGTTGCAAATATACTCGCCCATCGCGCTTTGGATAGCGATGTTGCGCACTTCTCCCAGCGTCATCGTTCCTCTGTCGATATTTTCATATTTGATGGATGAATCTCCAAGGTCCGCGAGCCAACGAGCAAGCGCATCATCGGTGCCCGTGTCGATAATGATCATGCTTCGGTTCGGCCACGTCTGTTTTCGATAGCACTCAACAGCGACGCGGGCCTGCGCCGGCCGATTTGCTGTTACCATTACGCACGAGACCGAAGGCAGCTTGCCAAAAAGCGATTGGAAAAGGGGTAAATCCGTTTGCATCTGCCTCGGCCGCTCGCGTCCCGGCTCGGTGATAAACCCGCGAGCTACATATTGAGGTCGACGCAGGTGGAACCCGGTGAACAGCTGTGGATCAAGTCCTTGCAGATTTCGTGGCGCGCCGCCAAAAAAGCCGCGCTTCGGCCTTCGCAGCGTGAGGCTGTCTTTTGGAAAGGCGCGCACCAACTCTTCGGGATCAATTCGGAAGTCGTGCAGCGTCGCTCTCTGCGATAGGTCACGCACCAACTCGTCAAGGTTTCCGTCTACCGGTGAGATCGGTTCCGTCTGCGGGCGGTCAGCCAACGAAAACCAGTCACGGAATTTGAACCCGTCGCCAACGACTTTGTCGGAGAGCTGAATCCAAACATTCGGGATGCCAAAGGCCTCAGCCAAGACCAACCCGTGAAGAGACGAACTGAGGACCGTCTCACACTCGGCAAGGAGGGCCAAGAATTCTTCGACGGGACGATGCACGTTCAGATCAACGACGCCGGGATCGGCGAGGAGTTTTTGTACCCAGGGATGAAGCCGATCGACGTAATGAGCGGCAATGCCAATCCGGTATTGCTTGCGATGGTCGAAATTGTCCCTGAGCAGCGAAACCAAGAACGCCGGGTCGCCGAGAGGCATATCAGCCAGCACAAGTCCATTCTCGCGCAGCCGCTTGTGCGTACGCTTGCCGCGCAGAGCATGAATCATTTCGGAACGAAGAGAGGGGATGGTGGACGTCGCACCAATCGCACCAGTACCCCAAACATCGGAGAGTTCATTTGCCGCTTCGATAAGACTGCCGATTGCGATGAGCCGGCGTCGGTCGGGACGGACCTCCAGATGCACGGGAAGGCCGAAGAGTTCACGGATGAGATATGGATTGAGCCGATCCCCCACATTGTTGACGCCGGTGAAGTATTGGAGAGGAATTGATGTTTCGCTGTCTTCCATCTGCGCTTGGTTATCCTTGGTCCATTCGAGCGAGGTCCGCGTAGACCGTCGGCACCAGGCGAGCCCATATCGCGTCGGATCGTGGGAGGTAGATTGATCGCATCCAATCTCCCGCTGCCTTCGCCATATTCGTTGCGCTTCTCGGGTCGGCGAGAAGGCCTGTGATTGCCTTGGACAGGTCGCAATAGCGAGCGGTGACGTAGAGTTGCGGCGGAAAGGCTGCGCTGACGTCCGCCGAATTCTCGGTTACCAAGGCGGCGCCGGACAGTAGCGCACTGACCACCCTAGGTAGCCCAACGTTGGCCGTGCGATATGCGTGCACGTTCAGTACGATCTTGGACTGCGCCGCCGCGTCCTCGAGCGCAATACCAGTCGCAGGGGAAAGTCGGATGCCACTTCGGCCCATGCGCCGAGCGAGTACGTTCCGGCGTGGTGTCACCGTGCCAACATTGCAAACATCGAACAATTTGGCGCGAGGGGTGGCATAGGCTTCGGGCTTCAGGCCGAGCGGAAAGAAACGGCAAGGCACGCCGAACTCGCCAGTTAGCATTTCACTTTGATGAGGATGGCAATCAAGGGCGTAGTCAAACGAGCGAATCCTCTCGGTGAATAGCCGGTGCTTTTCGCTGATCCATCGCCGGCCCCGAGGACCGTAGTTCTCTTCACCGCCGAGACGATAGAGAAGCGAGAAGTTTACGAAGACGTAACAACATCTCGGCCGGCGCACGAACGTCGCGAACGGATCCCCGATTACGAAAATGATCGATCCCGGCTCGTAATCTATGCTGTCGACACTGTCGCAGGAATGGAATGCAACCTCGCGCGGACCGTGGCGGCGAAGCTGATCGAAAATGTATTCTGCAACGTTTCTAACGAAACGGTAGCTGACGGTGTGGATGACGAGATAGCATCGCAGCATTTGGTGCGGGAACTTCGAGACGTGGAATTGAGGCGCTCAAGCCGCAGGGCTCGTCGGTATTACCAACCGGCAGCGTTGCCGAACGAGTACGGGATCAGAGGCGTGTCAATGGGAAGGCGCCATTTGTCGGGATTTTCGTGGTTGAAGGGCGCCGTTGGCATGTCGATCACCACCGCGTCCGTCGAACCGATGTTGTGATCTGCGTGCCAAACAAACGACGGGATGTTCACGAGGCGACGGTCGTGCTCGGACATCAGAATCTTGCCAACTTTGCCATAGGTGGACGATTGCGGGCGCGGATCGAATAGCACCAGCTCCATCTCGCCTTGCAGAATCATGTAGCGGTCCTCGTGCTCCTTATGCAGTCCCCAGCCTTTCACGTAACCGGGACGCACTGTGAAGCAATGAAGGGAGCTGACCGGCGCCCTGTGCCAGCCCCATCGCTCATCAAATATCTCAAAAACCGAGCCGCGCGCATCACTCAAGGTCCGCACGCTCCGGACGTTGACACCTTCGATCGGCGGCACGACTGACTTCCCGTCAGGTGTGACAGTCTGGGCGTCTCGTCGTGCTGCTGAAAGTGTCTGATCGAGAAGGGACGTTCTTTCAGCTTTTCTCTTTGTCGCGGGAGCCATGGAATGCCACCTCCACAATTGCGACGCGATGCTAAACGCGAAAACGGAACAGTGTACAGGCATTTGTCCCGATGGAGCGCGGGAGCCCTGACGTAACGAAGGTGCCCAGGCCCGCGAGCACGTGGTGCCGTCTGATGCCGGCTGCTGGCGCAGAAGCGGACATCGGAGATGGCTCCAGCGTCAGCCGGTCCGCTGGCGCCGAGGACCCCGCCAATCCTGCGTCAGGCGCGTCGCTGAGCTTTCCCCGCGGCCAAAGGTGTCACCGCCACCACGGGGCGAGCCGCCTCCGCTTTGTGTCGATCTCCTTCGGCGAGCGCCGCGTGCGCCGCGGCGAGCCGGGCCACCGGTACGCGGTAGGGCGAACAGCTGACGTAGTTGAGCCCGGCCTCGTGACAGAAGGCAATGCTCTTCGGGTCGCCGCCATGCTCGCCGCAAACTCCGATGTCGATGTCCGGCCGCTTGCCACGGCCGAGTTGAACCGCCGTCTTCATCAGCTTGCCGACGCCGTCTTCGTCGATGGTGGCGAACGGGTTCTCCGGCAGGATGCCGCGTCTCAAATAGTCGACCAGGAACCCGCGCTCGGCGTCGTCGCGCGAGATGCCATACGTGGTCTGCGTGAGGTCGTTGGTGCCGAAGGAGAAGAACTCGGCGATCTCGGCCAATTCGTCGGCGACCAGCGCCGCGCGCGGCACCTCGATCATGGTGCCGAACTGGTAGGGCACGGCGACCTTGGTCTCCTCGAAGACCGCCTTGGCCACCTGTTCGACGGCCTCCTTCTCGGCGATGAGTTCGTTGACGTGCGCCGTCAGCGGAATCATGATCTTGGGCGATACCTCGACGCCGTCCTTGATGCAGGCGACGGCCGCCTCGAAGATGGCGCGCGCCTGCATGGCGGTGAGTTCCGGGATCAGCAACCCAAGCCGAACGCCGCGCGTGCCGAGCATCGGGTTGGCCTCACGCAAAGCCGTCACCCGCTCAAGGTAATCCTGCTTGTGGCGGATCTCGGCGAGTGCGTCGTTGACGTCGTTCATGTTCGAATAGTGTTGCAGCCGCATCTTGAGGTCGGCCAGGCCCTGGACGAGTTCGTCGTAGGCGGGCAGGAACTCGTGAAGCGGCGGGTCGAGCAGGCGAATGACGACCGGCGAATCGCCCATCGCCCTGAACAGACCCTCGAAGTCGGCCCGTTGCAGTGGCAATAGCTGCTCGATGTATTGGGCCCGCTCGGTGACGTTCTTGGCCATGATCATCGCCTGCACGACCGGCAGGCGGTCGACCTCGAAGAACATGTGCTCGGTGCGCACCAGGCCGAGACCCTCGGCGCCGTTGCGGCGAGCGCGTTCGGCATCCACCGGGTAGTCGGCATTGGCCCATACGCCGAGCCGGCGAAACTCATCCGCCCACTCGAGGACCTTCCCGAGGTTGGCGTTGGTGATGTCCGGGATCATGGTGGGCAGCGCACCGAGGTACACTTCACCAAGCGTTCCGTCCAACGAGATGAAATCTCCCTCCTTGATGATGTCGTCGCCGACCTTGATCAGGCGAGCGTTGAGATCGATCTCCATCTCGGCCACCCCGACCACGGCAGGCTTGCCGAACTGGCGCGCGACCAGCGCCGCGTGGCTGGTTCTGCCGCCGCGACTGGTCAGAATGCCCTCGGCGGCCAGCATGCCGTGGACGTCATCCGGCTTGGTCTCGGGCCGCACCATGACGACGGGCTTGTGTTGTTCCTTCGCCCACAGGACAGCGGTATCGGCGTCGAGGGCGACGACGCCGACAGCGGCGCCGGGCGAGACGTTGAGGCCGGTCGCGATCCGCCGCGCCGCCTTGCGGGCGGTCGGTTCGATCTGCGGGTGAAGGAAGAACTCCACTTGTTCCGGCTTGATCCGGCGTACCGCCTCTTCCTTGCTGATCAGGCCTTCCTCGACCATGTCGACGGCTATCCGCACCTCGGCCTGCGCCGTGCGTTTGCCGTCGCGGGTTTGCAGGATCCAGAGCTTGTCGTGTTCGATGGTGAACTCGATGTCCTGCATGTTGCGATAGTGCCTCTCCAGCCGCCGCGCGATCTCGACGAATTCGCGGTGGCGCTGGGGCATCGTGTTTTTCAGGTGGGTCAGGGGCTGGGTCTTGCGGATACCCGCAACCACGTCCTCACCCTGGGCGTTGACCAGATAGTCGCCTTCCGGTTCCGACTCACCCGTCGAGGCATTGCGCGACATGGCAACGCCAGTGGCGCAGTCGTCTCCCATGTTGCCGAACACCATGGTCTGAATGTTGACCGCCGTGCCGAGGTCATGGGCAATGTGAGCCGCGTCGCGGTAGGCGAAAGCGCGCTTGCCGTTCCATGACTTGAAGACCGCCTCGGTGGCGAGGCGCAGTTGATCTATCGGGTCGTCCGGGAACTCGTGCCCGACGTAGCTCTTGACGATCTCGCGGAATTTCCGCGTGACCTCGCGCCAATCGTCGGCGGCAAGCTGCGCGTCGGTCTCGACCTCTGCCTTGCGGCGGCGAGCCGTGATGATCGCTTCGAATACCTCGTCCGGAACGCCGAGCACCACGCTCCCGAACATCTGCACCAGACGCCGATAGGCATCGAAGACGAACCGGGCGTCGCTCTTCGCGACGAGCCCCTCGGCGACGACGTCGTTCAGACCGAGGTTGAGGATCGTGTCCATCATTCCGGGCATTGAGAACTTCGCGCCCGAACGGCAGGAGACGAGGAGCGGACGCTTCGGGTCGCCGAACGCCTTGCCGGTCTCCTTTTCGATCTCAGCCAGCGCAGCGAGTTCCTGCTTCCAGAGATCGTCGGGGAGTTTCTCGCCGGCCGCGAGGTAGGCGTTGCAACCTTCCGTGGTGACCGTGAAGCCCGGCGGCACCGGCACGCCGAGGCGCGTCATGTCCGCGAGATTGGCGCCCTTGCCACCGAGGAGGGCCCGAACCTTATCCCAACTGCCGGCGTACGACTCTGCCTGATCGACTTCGCCGAAAAGATAGACCCACTTCTTCATTCTTGACCTCCGACCGGCGATGCCCTCGACCGAAAGGGCTTCGGCCCTGGAAGCGCAAGCAGCCACGATAAGTCACCATAAACCGGGCATTCGGCCGATCCGTTGATACAGGTCAACGTCACCGAGGCAGCGCCAGAGGGCGACACTTGATCGAGCGCCGTCGGCTTAAAGCGTTCAAATTGCAACAGACTCGTCTTCCCCAATCGGCGCATGGTGGTCGCCATGACCAAGGATCAACGAGATGCCGCGCGGCACAATCGGTTGCTGGGCGCGCTGGAGCCTACCAGCCTCAAGCGGATCGCTCCTCATCTTGAACTGGTCAAGTTGAAGCTTGGCGTCGTCGTCTGCGAAGCGGGCGGGCTCCTCAGACACGCCTATTTCCCGGAGGGCGCGGTCCTCTCGCTGTTGACCGTTCTGGAGAACGGATCGGCCATTGAGACCGCGAACATAGGACGCGAGGGCGCCTTCGGCCTGTTCGCGGCCATGTACAGCCGCGTCTCCTTTAATCGCTGTCTTGTGCAATTGGAGGGCGACATCGTTCGCTGTCCGATCGAAGTGTTGCAAGCGGAATTCAAGCGCAGCGAGCACGTGCGCGATCTTTTCGTCAGCTATTCGGAAACGCTGCTGTCACAGGTTCAGCAGACCGTCGCCTGCAACGCCTTGCACACGACAGAAGAAAGAATGTGCCGGTGGCTTCTCATGATGCACGATCGTGCAGAAGGAGAAGCACTGCCATACACCCATGAATTCCTGTCGCACATGCTGGGCGCCAATCGAAAATCAGTGACGCTGGCGGCACAGACGCTGCAGGCGGCCGGCCTTATCAGCTATCATCGGGGGAAGATCAAAGTTCTCGATCGATCCGGCCTCGAAAAGGCATCGTGCGAGTGCTACGCCATCGTCAAGGAGCGCTTCGATGCCTTTCTGACGCCGCCCGCAACTGCGGTTCAGAGCGATACATCGGGACGACGCAAGCATTGAACAGCGATTGCGGCACGGGCGCGCGTGAGCCGTTGGCCGCAGCCCGATTGCCATCCCCCCGATCTCGAGGACATGCTTTTCGGATCGTCTCTAGTTGAGGAGCGCCGTGGGCCGCCGTCGCGAAGGCTTCGTATCGGCCGGGTCAGCACGCTTCGTTGAACTCCCGGTCTGCGTATCGGCGCCCGACCCCTCTTCCGCCTGGTCCTGGAATGCCCTCGCCATCCGAACGAAACGGGCTTGCAAAGCAGGATCAGAAACGTCGCGCGCCAACTGCCTCAAGTCCGACGCCAGGCGCAGGCATTCCAATTCGTGTTTTCGCCGCCTTTCCGAGTCGGACATCGCGCACCTCATGCGTAGCCGGTGCAAACGTGGCATGGCATGGCGCGTCCTGTCGGTGGTCTACACCACAAACCGGGAAGAAATCATTTGGCTCACGGGCGTACGCAAGCATCGGCCTTTGGGATTGGGAATAGCGCCCTAAGCAGCCATCGCACCAACGCCACCGGTCCCCTCAAATCGCCCGACCGCTGAGCGGACATTGGTGGCACATCCGCGGGCGGCCGCCCACGGCGCTGGACGGGCGGCTCGCATAGCACTCGTGTGCCTCTGGAATACCGCTGGCTCATGATTGCCGTGTGCAGAAGTGAACACACAATCGATTCATGCTTTGGGCATACCGTTAGGCGGGACGAGGCGTCGGGCGGCGACGAAATGAAGCGACCGCCCAACGCGGACCCGAAAGAAGCCTGCTTGGCGATCGTCGCAAGGCGCGCCCCGCACCGTTTGAGCGGCGATGACCCTTGGAAAGTCCCATCTCGTATTTCTGAATCGGTCGGTCAGGGTCGGTGCATTCGTCGTTCTGTCGATAGGCGCCGCTGTGCTCGTGGGGTGGGCGGCAAACGTTGCCTTCCTCAAGACCCTGCTCCCCGGTCTTGCTTCGATGAAATTCAACACCGCCATCGGCTTCGTTGCCGCCGCCACGTCGCTCCTGTCATACCGGCCCGCGCCGTCGCGGCCCCCGTGGCGTCGTCGGGTTGCGCGCGCTCTTGCTATCTTTGTCGTGGTGCTGGGGGGACTCAACCTGCTTGAGGATACCTTCGGGCTGGACCTTGGTATCGACCAGCTCGTCGTGCACGATCCCGGAGCAGTGATAGGTCCGGGTCGTATGGCACCGGGCACCGCGCTAAATTTCATCTTCTTTGGCCTTAGCATGCTGGCCCTGAGGGCAAGTCGTCCGCAGATCGCCTCCGTGGCGAACTGGCTGGTGGGAGTGCCGTTCTTTCTCTCCACGCTCGCCATTCTCGGCTACGCCTATGGCGTCTCGTCCCTCTACAAGGTTGGCCCCTTCACCTCCATGGCCCTGCATACGGCCCTGGCGTTCTTCGTTCTCTCCTTGTCGCTGTTGGCTGCAAACCCGAGCCACGGGATTGCCAGCCTCCTTGCCAGCGAAGGCGCCGGTGGCGCGGTCGCCCGCAGGCTTCTTCCGACCATCCCGCTGACCCTGTTCTTCGTGGGATGGTTGTGCCTGCTGGGGCTGGAGGCCGGTTTCTACGACACGCCGTTTGGTCTCGCATTGATGGTGCTTCTCAGCATCGCCGTATCAATGTTCTCGATCTCGGCAACCGCATCGGCCTTGCGCACAGTGGACATCCAGCGCAAACGCGCCGAGGACGATATCGTCCAACTGAATGTTGGACTGGAAAGAACGGTGGCGGTGCGCACCGCGGAACTCACCCAATCGTCCGCGAACCTTCGGGCGGCGAATGTTGCACTTGAGACTCTATCACTGCATGACGCCCTGACAGGGCTTGCCAACCGGCGCTCCTTCGATGGCTACCTTGCCACGCAGATCGCGCTCGCGCGCCGGCATAAGCGGCCGCTCGCGTTGGTGCTCTGTGATGTCGATCGTTTCAAGGCATACAACGACCACAAGGGGCACCCGGCGGGCGATGCCGTCTTGAAGCAAATCAGCGACGTCCTGCGAGCGGTCTGCCGAAGACCGACCGACATGGCGGCACGGTATGGAGGAGAAGAGTTTTGTCTGGTTCTTCCCGACACCGATCGAGTCGGCGCGGATCTGATTGCCGAAGCGGCTCGCAGCGCGATCGAACGGCTCGGAATTGCCCACGGCCGCTCGCCGGCCAGTTCCTTTGTCACGATTAGCGGCGGAGTCGCGAACCTGCTCGACGGGGTTGAGACTGCGGCGGAGCTGATCGGAGCTGCCGACGAGATGCTGTATAAGGCGAAACGCCTCGGGCGCAATCGGATGCTATCCGATCACGCGCCGCGCAGCATTCAGGCAGCAACGGCCGGAGATGGCCGTCATCGTCATTGGGCGGAGGAGAGATGGGCAACGCAATTCTGTCGTCCGCATCCAGCGCCCTTCACCGTCTTCGAGCCCGCTCGGTGCCAGCAATTGGCCATTGCTCGCGGCTGCGGGTGCGGACATTGCGAGGTTCTGCGGGGCGCCGACAGGGGCTTGTGACTTGCTGGAACTGCTCAGCGCGGCGGCACGAGGAAATCGAAGTCGGCGCCGTCGTCAGCCTGCATGACCCGCTCGTGGTAAAGCTTCGCGTAGCCGCGATCCGGACCTGCCGGTGCGGCGGCCAGGGCCTTCAACCGCGCTTCAAGAACCGCGTCATCGATGTCGATATCGATGCGGCGTTTGTCGACGTCGAGGCTGATCATGTCGCCGGTCTCGACCACGGCGAGCGGGCCGCCATCGGCCGCCTCCGGCGCGATGTGGAGGACGATCGTGCCATAGGCGGTGCCGCTCATGCGCGCGTCGGAAATGCGCACCATGTCGGTGACGCCCTGCTCCGCCAGCTTGCGCGGGATCGGCAGGTAGCCGGCCTCCGGCATGCCGGGCGCGCCCTTCGGCCCGGCGTTGCGCAGGACCAGCACGTCGTCCGGGCCGACATCGAGGTTGGGGTCGTCGATGCGCAGCGTCAGGTCCTCGACCGAATCGAAGACGACGGCGCGGCCCTTGTGCTGGAGCAGTCTTGGCGTCGCCGCCGAATGCTTGATGACGGCGCCGCGCGGGGCAAGGTTGCCGCCGAGGATGGCGATGGCGCCATCCTTCTTCAGTGGTGCGGCGACGGTGCGGATGATCGTCTGGCCGGGCACATCGACGACGGCATCGACGACATCGCCGATCGTGCCGCCGCCGATGACGGGCGCGGAAAGCCGCAGTTCGCCCGCAACCTCCTTGAGGACGCGCGGCAGGCCGCCGGCATCGTGGAACTGCTGCATGTAGTGAGCGCCGGACGGCTTGAGATCGACAAGCACCGGCACGCGGCGGCCGATGGCATCGAGGGCGGCGAGATCGAGCTTGACGCCGAGGCGGCCGGCGATCGCGGCAAGGTGGACAACCGCGTTGGTGGAGCCGCCGATCGCCTGCAGCGCGACCATGGCGTTGTGAAGGGCGTCGCCGGTGAGGACATCGCGCACGGTCGGACCGTTGCCAGCGGCAAGGCGCGCGGCGTGGCGGCCGGTCTCTTCGGCAAGCCGCGCACGCTCGGCGCCGACGGCCGGTGCGGTGCCGCCCATCGGCAGGCAGAGGCCCATCGCTTCGACGATGCAGGCCATGGTGCTCGCCGTGCCCATCACGCCGCAGGTGCCGACCGAGGGGACCAGTTCGTCATTGATCTCGTCGATCTCGGCCTGGTCGATCTTGCCTGCGCGGAACATCGCCCATAGCCGCCGGCAATCGGTGCAGGCGCCGATGCGCTCGCCGCGATGATGGCCGACGGCCATCGGCCCGGTGGGCAACAGGATCGCCGGCACGTCGCCGCTCGCCGCCGCCATGAGCTGGGCCGGCAGCGTCTTGTCGCAGCCGCCGATGAGGATGACCGCGTCCATCGGCTGGGCGCGGATCATCTCCTCGGTCTCCATCGCCATCAGGTTGCGGAGATACATCGAGGTCGGCGCGGCGAAGCTCTCGTGGATGCTGATCGTCGGAAAGACCATCGGCAGCGCGCCGGCCAGCAAGACGCCGCGCTTGGCGGCCTCGACCAGCGCCGGCACGTTGCCGTGGCAGGGATTGTAGTCGCTGTAGGTGTTGGCGATTCCAACGATCGGACGATCGAGGGCATCGTCCGAATAGCCTATCGCCTTGATGAAGGCCTTGCGCAGGAAGAGGGAAAAGGCCGGGTCGCCGTAGCTGGTCAGTCTTCTGCGAAGTCCGCGCGACACGGTCATTCTGTCTCCCGGGGATGGCTGCGAGGGGCGCGAACCTAGCGGATCGTTCCACCCGGCGCCATCCGCGCCACCGGCGCCTAGCGTCCAGGCCAGCTGCGCACCTCGATCGCCGTCGCGATCTGGTAGAGCGCGGCGGAGAGCAGCACCGACACCAGCGCCACGCTCCAGATCATGCCGTGGTCGAGATAGCCGCGCGACTGGTTGAGGAGGATGCCGAGGCCGCGCCCGGTGGCCAGCCATTCCGATCATGACGCCGAGAAGCGCGCGTGGCAGCGCCAACCGGGCCGAGGCGAAAAGCCAGGGCAGGCTCGCCGGCAGCGCCACCAGCCGCATTTCCCTGATGCCGCCGGCGCGACCTGATCACCGATCTTCGCGACGAACTCGATCCCAAGATCAGCGAGCGCGGCGTCGCCGCACATCGGCTGAGCGGCCCCGCAGAGCCGCCTCGCCGTCGCAATCCCGGCTGGCGCACGCCCCCGGCGCGCGCCGTCCGTTCTCGCCTATTTCGCCTTCTTTTTCGGCTTCTGCTTCTTCTTCTGCGCCTTGACCCAGGCTTCGTATTCGGGCCGGGCGTCGGCGTGCAGCGGGTAGTAACGGCGGAGATCGCCGCCCTGGAAGAGCCGCTCGCGCGAGAAGACTTCCCATTCGTGATGCTCGGAGGCGTGCGCGATCATCTCCTCGGCCATGGCGACCGGGACCACGACCGAACCGTCATCGTCGGCGACGATGATATCGCCGGGCATGACCGTTACGCCGGCGCAGGCGATCGGCGTGTTGACCGCGAAAGGCATCAGATCGGTCTGGGTGTGGAAGTTCGGCGTGAAGCCGCGGACCCAGATGCCGAGATCGAGCCGCTTGATGTTGGGGTAGTCGCGCAGACAGCCGTCGACGACCACGCCGGCGCCGCCCTTGCCCTTGAAATAGGTGAGCATCATGTCGCCGAAAACGCCGCTGGTCATGTCGCCGCGCGCGTCGACCACGACGATGTCGCCGGGCTGCGTGTGATAGAGGACATGGCGGTGAAGCTGCTTCTCCGGATCGGTGTACTCGTCCTCGCCATAGAGGTCCTCGCGCTTCGGCATGAACTGAAGCGTCAACGCCGGACCGGCAATGACCTTGCCCGGGCTGCGCGACACCGGGCCGACCATAAACGCGTTGCGCACGCCCATTCTGGCGAGCGTGCTGCTGGCATTTGCCGAACCGATTTCGCGGATTGCATCCACCCATTTCTTGGGCGGGCGCTTGATGTCATTGGTCTTGATCACCTTGGCTTATCCCTGCGTGATGTTCGTTTTCGGGGTGAGTTTTGCCGGGCTCAATCGAAGAAGCCGGCGTCTTCCTTTGCGAGGTACTGCTTCGCCTTCTCGGGAATGAGATCGACGCCCATGCCGGGCCGGTCCCAAACCTCGATCTGGCCATTCTTGACGATCGGATCGGGCAGACCCTCGACGATGTCGTACCACCATTTCGGATCGCCGACCGGATATTCGAAGGCGATGAAATTGAGCGGCAGCGTCGCCGACACCTGAACCAGCGCCGCCAGGCCGAGCAGGCCGTTGCCGGTGCCGTGCGGCGCCATCAGGATGCCGTGCAGGTTGGCGTATTCCGCGATCCATTTCAGTTCGGCGATGCCGCCGACATCGGCCGGATCGGGCCCGACGATGTTGACCGCGTGGCTCTCGATCAGCGCCTTGAAGTTCTGACGCAGATAGATCTGCTCGCCGGTATGGATCGGCGTCGAGGTGGCGCGGGTCACTTCGCGAATGACGTCCGGGTTGACGTAGGGGACGTAGTCGCCGGTGATCAGGTCCTCCAGCCACATGATGTTGAGATGCTCGACGGCGCGGGCGAAGCGGATGGCGTCCGGCACCGTCCAGCCGGGGCCGCAATCGAGCGCCAGACCGACTTCGTCGCCGAGCACCTCCTTCATCGCCTCGACGCAGGCGATGATGTGCTTCATGCCCTTTTCGGTGAGCAGGCCGGAATCGAGCGCGCCGTGATACGGGCTGCGGTCGGGCTCGCCGTAATACATGTTGGGCAATTCGCGCTTCATGCCGCTGTGGAAGCCGATGCCCTGCTTGACGAAACTGAAGCCTTCCTTCAGCCCCTTCATGCGCTTGGCGTCCTCGGCGAAGTCCTCGGGGTTATGCGCCTTGAACGGCACGCGGATGGCGCCGTTGTAGACGCGCACCTTGTCGCGCACCTTGCCGCCGAGGAGCTTGTGGACCGGCACGCCGGCGGCCTTTCCGGCGACATCCCAGAGGGCGTGCTCGATGATGCTGACCGCGGCGCCCCACGGCTTGAAGCCGCCGCGCTGACGGATGCGCATCATGCAGCGCTCGACGTCGGTCGGGTCCATGCCGATCAGACCCTCGCGGAAATGGAGCACGAACGGCTTGAGATAGGGCTTGTACTGCTCGGCCTCGCCGTAGCCGCTGATGCCCTCGTCCGTCGTGATGCGAACGATCGGGTTCTTACCGATGACGGCGCATTTTACGTCAGTGATCTTCATGCAACCCCCTGTGGCGCGCCGCTCGCTTGTGGGAGACGGCGCCTTTCTCGCTGGTTCGGAAACGCCCGAGGAAAATCGCCGAACGGCGGCGGGCGGAAAGTGACGGTGGCGCGCGAACACTCGCGCCGGCTAGACCTCCTCGCGGACGGCGTTGGCCGCCCGCATGTGCTCGATCAGGTGGCGACCCGATCCTTCGACGTGGTGCGCGATGACGCGTGCCGCGACGTCGGCATCATGGCGCCGGATCGCATCGATCAATTCGCGATGCTCGACGAGGATCGCCTGCCGGCGCATGCGGCTGAAGGGGTAGCGGCGGCCGATGGCACGCAGAGTCTCGCGATTGCGCCACCACAGGGTGAATGCGTGCCGATTGTAGTGATTGTCGTAGACGATGCGGTGGAACCGCTCGTCGAGGTCACTATAGGCCTCGGCGTCGTCGAAGCCGGCCGCCTCGATGGCCGCCTGGGTCGATTCGAGTTTCTCGATTTCGGCGTCGGTGACGAGGCTGACGAACCAGCGCGTCATATACGGCTCGATAAGCGTGATGACTTCGTAGACGTCGCGAACGAAATCCTCGTCGATGGGACGCACGCGAGCGCCGCGGTTCGGGCTGAACAGCACGAACCCCTCGCCGCGCAATTGCTGAAGCGCTTCGCGGACGGGATTGGTGCTGGTGCCGTAGCGGCGCGCCAGCTCGCCGGTCTTCAGGCGTATTCCGGACGCAAGGCGGCCCTCGACGATATCGCTTCGGATCTGCTCATAGACAGTGCTTGCCCGCTGCGCCGACGGGCTTGCCGGCCGGCCACTCTCCGTGTGGAGCTGGGCGCTGTCCATCTTGTCCCTCCCGGTCGCCGGGTCTGTGCCGACCCGTGCGCGCGTCGCGTATCTATACACTGACGTTGACAAACTATGTACGATCGGTAGCTTTCATGGCAACAAGCAAAAAAGCATAAAGGGAGGCCTGCACCAAAATCGCACGTTCATCGTCTCGCAAGCGGTTTCGCCGCGTGTGGGCTGTTGGCGTCGCGGATAAGGTGACAGGCTACAACCCGGACTCGTTTGTGGAAGACTGAAGGACTGAAGGAGGATAAACCAGCAGGACAGGTCCTGAGCCGCGCAGGGGAGAGCGTCCGCTCGGGAAGCAGAGCAAAATCGACAATCAGCCGATCAAATGCCGGCGCCGGAT
Organism: uncultured Alphaproteobacteria bacterium; assembly: GCA_963781775.1. GTDB lineage: Bacteria > Pseudomonadota > Alphaproteobacteria > Rhizobiales > Kaistiaceae > CAVSRC01. The sequence continues at coordinate 152,035 of CAWAHE010000014.1, forward strand.
TCCGGCGGACCGGCGAGCAAGAAATGGCTCCAGGAGGAACAACGCATGACGAAATCCAGACATCGCAAGTCTCATTCGATCAACCGCCGCGGCTTTGTGGCGTCGACGGCGGCGGTCGCGCTCATAGCGGCCAACTTCGGCAGCATGTTGCCTGCATTCGCCGAAGACGCGCCCGTCGACCTGTCCAAGTGGTCGCCCGAATACGTGAGGAGCATCGCCGGCACCGCCGAGTTTGATACGGTCGCCCACTGCAACAAGATCGTGCCGACCGACTACAAGGGCAACCTCACATTCTGGTATCAGGGTGTCTTCGAGGGCGACCCGGAGATAGCGCGCCAGAACTACCGGGACTTCTTCGCTGCGTTCAAGAAGACGTACCCCAACATCAACCTCGAAGCGCAGGGCATCACTTACAACGATCTGCTGGACAAATTCCGCACGGCCCTATTGGGCAACGCAGCTCCAATGGCGATCCGTCTGCAGATCCTGGGTGGTACCGAGTTCGCCGCCAAGGGCTATCTGCAGGAACTAAAGCCCGAGGATGTCGGCTACTCGACCTCCGACTTCTGGCCGGGCGCGATGAAGGCGGTCACCTGGAAAGGCGTGACCTACGGCATCCCGACCAACAACGAAACCATGGCTCTGATCTGGAACGCCGACATCTTCAAGCGCGCCGGCCTGGATCCCGACCATGCGCCGAAGACGTGGGATGACGTTGTCGCCTACTCCAAGCAGATCCACGACAAGCTCGGAATCTCCGGCTACGGTCTGGTCGCGCGCCAGAACGCCGGCAACACGCCCTACCGCTTCATGCCTCAGCTCTGGGCCTATGGCGGCGGTGTGTTCGACGAAGCGGACAAGTCGCCGACGTACAAGAAGATCGAGCTCAACACCCCGGAAAGCAAGCGCGCCCTGCAGGCGTCCTACGACATGTACGTCCGCGACAAGTCGGTTCCGGTCGCGGCCTTGACCAACACCCAGGCCGATAACCAGGCGCCGTTCCTCGCCGGGCAGCTCGGCATGATGATCTCGCATCCGTCCGACTACAACGTCATGCTCGACCTGCAGAAGAAAGCGTCGGGCACCGACAAGCAGACGGCGCAGGTCGCTATCGACAACATGCGTTACGGCCTGATCCCGACGGGCCCGGACGGCAAGCGCGCCGCCGTGTTCGGCGGGTCCAACATCCACATCCTGAAGCCCGAATATGTCGACGGCGGCAAGGTGGATGAGCAGGCGGCCAAGGCGTTGATCTGCATGTGGACGAGCCCCGAGTGGTCGCTGAAGCTTGCCTGGGCCGGCTCCAACCCGGGCAATCTGAACGGCTTCAAGACCAAGTGGATGAAGGAGCGTCTGGACACCACCAAGTTCCTTGATGTCACGACCGCGATGCTGCCTTACGGCATCCCGTTCCCGGCGCTTCCCGAAGCTCCCGAGATCATGAACATCATCATCCCGGACATGATGCAGAACGCGCTGACCGGAAAGATGACCGTGGATGCGGCAGCAGACGACGCTGCCGCCAAGGTCAAGAACCTGATGGGCGGCGGCCTCTAGCCCGCCCGCACTGATGACTACCGGCGGCGCCAACGTGCGCCGCCGGTCCCCTTCCAACCAGAGGCGCGCGCCCCGTGAGTACTTTGACCGGCCAGGTCGAGCGTTCCCGCACGTCGGAACCAGCTCGCTTGGGCATTCTGCAGCGCGTTTGGGCACATCGCGCCGACTACGCGTATGTGTTGCCGGCGCTGGTGGTGATGCTCGTCGTCATCGCCTATCCGGTCTACTACACGATCGACCTCTCGTTCTATCAGACCCCGCCGGGGCTCCAGCTCCGCGACAAGACCTTCATCGGCTTGGACAACTACGAGGCAATCCTCTCCAGCCCGGTGTTCTGGCAGGTCACGTGGAACACCATCATCTGGACGGTCGGTTCAACCTTCTTTTCCTTCGTCCTTGGCTTCGGGGCGGCGCTGGCACTGCACCGGGAATTCAAGGGCCGCGGCGTGCTGCGCGCGATTCTGCTTATCCCCTGGGTGGTGAGCGCCGTTGCCGCTTCATACGTCTGGCGGTGGATCTATCACTCTGATTTCGGGGTCATCGGCGCGGCTCTGGTGGGCCTCGGCATCACCGACCGGCCGCCCAATTTCATCGACAACGTCAGCACGGTCCTGCCTTCGCTGATCGTGGTCAACGTCTGGCGCGAGTTCTCCTTCGCCATGATCATGCTGATGGCGGGCCTGCAAACGGTGCCGGAGCAGCTGCTGCGCGCCGCGCAAGTCGACGGCGCCAATACCTGGCAGCGCTTCTGGCACGTGACCGTCCCGCAACTGAAGGGCGTGTCGACGGTTACGATCCTGCTGCTCGCCGTCGGGAACTTCAATTCCTTCATCATCCCCTGGATCATGACCGGTGGCGGCCCCGCCGGCGCCTCGCACATCTGGATCACCCACATCTACGAGCTCGCCTTCGGACGGCAACGATGGGGCGTGGCGGCGGCCTATTCGGTCCTCCTGTTCCTCATCCTGATGACGCTGGGCGTTTTCTACGTGCGCGCGCTCAGCCGGGGCGACAGTGCGAGGCAAGGCGCGTGACCGCGATCACCAATCCGGCGCCCCGCCGCCAGCGCCGCAAACCCGCCGACGGGTGGCGGTGGGCGGGCCGCATCTTCCTCGCGTTCATGCTGATCTTCACCGCGGTGCCAATGGTGTGGATGCTGCTCACCTCGCTCAAGTCGGGTTTTGCGGCCATGCAGTTTCCACCGCAGTGGTGGCCGGCCGAACCGACACTCGAGAGCTACACCAAGCTGCTCGATCCGAAGAACAGCGTAGGCAAGGACTTCCTGCACTATTTCTGGAACAGCTTGTTCGTTTCGACGACCACCACGATTCTCGCAGTGGCGGTGGCAGTGCCCGCGGCCTACGCATTTTCGCGCTTCACTTTCCCGGGCCGCACGTTCCTCTTCTTCTCGGTCCTGCTGCGCAACATGTTCCCGGCGGTGATCTTTCTCGTGCCGCTTTTCATCCTCATGCGCTTCCTGGGCCTGGTGAACACGCACGGATCCCTGATCCTGACATACCTTACCTTCGGCCTGCCGCTGTCGATCTGGCTGCTCAAGGGATTCTACGACAACATTCCGATCCAGCTCGAGCAGGCCGCGCGCATCGACGGCGCGACGCGCTTCCAGGCGTTCCTGCTGATCGTCATGCCGCTCTCCTCGCCGGGAATTATCGCGACCTCCATCTATTCTTTCATCCTGGCGTGGAACGAGTACATCTACGCCTACACGTTCCTGAACAAGAACGAGCAGATGACGCTGCCGGTCGGCATCCAGCGCTTCTTCGCAGAGAACACAACCGACTGGCCGGGACTGATGGCGGCAAGCTTCCTGATGAGCGTGCCGGTCGTGGTGCTTTTCCTGGTTCTTCAGAAATATTTCGTGCGGGCCCTGACCGAGGGCGCGGTCAAGTCGTAATCGCGGAAAACCGCAGCGCGTCGAGAGGGTTCGTAATGGCTGAAGTGAAGCTCCGTGAAATCGTCAAGTCGTATGGTCCGGTCAGGGCCGTCGACAACGTCTCGCTCACCATCAATGACGGCGAGTTCGTCGCGCTGGTCGGCCCGTCCGGCTGCGGCAAGACGACGACGCTGAACCTCATCGCGGGCCTGATCGAGCTGACCGACGGCGACATCCACATCGGCGACCGGCTGGTCAACGACCTCGACCCGAAGGACCGGGACATCGCGATGGTGTTCCAGAACTACGCGCTCTATCCCAACAAGACGGTCTTCAAGAACCTCGCCTTCCCGCTGCAGATGCGGAAGCTGCCGAAGAGCGAGATCGAGAAGAAGGTGCTGGACGCTGCGAAAGTGCTCGATATCGAGCATCTGCTCCAGCGCAAGCCGCGCGAACTCTCCGGCGGCCAGCAGCAGCGTGTCGCACTCGGGCGCGCCCTGGTGCGCGACCCGCGCGCCTTCCTCATGGACGAGCCGCTTTCCAACCTCGATGCAAAACTGCGTGTGCAGATGCGCGCCGAGCTGAAGCGCTTCCATCAGGATCTGAACGCGACGGTGATCTACGTCACCCACGACCAGCTCGAGGCGGTCACCATGGCCGACCGCATGGCGGTGATGAGCGGCGGCTTCCTCCAGCAGTACGATTCACCGGATGTCGTTTTCGCCAAGCCCGTCAACACTTTCGTCGCCGGCTTCGTCGGCAGCCCGGCGATGAATCTGGTATCGGCGAATGTCGTCACGTCGGCGACCGGCGCGTCGGTGCGCGGCGAAGACGGCTGGAGCTACGAGCTGTCGCCGGAAAACGCCCGCAAGGCGCAGAGCGCCAGCACCGACAAAATCGTGATGGGTGCGCGCCACAGCACGATCACCCTGAATCGCGAGCAGCAGCCCGGGACGATCGAGGGGCGGGTCTATACGGTGGAGCCGACCGGCGACGTCACCTTCGTTCACGTCTATCTCGGCAAGTCGATCCTCGTGGCGAGCGTGACGCCGGACGTGCATCTCAAGCCGGACGATCGCATCTGGATCGGGTTCGACCAGCAGAGGCTTCACCTGTTCGACGGAGCGACCGAGCAGGCCCTGGCCGCCGCCTAGGCGCCCGCCTGAAGGCGCCACCACCGGCGGCAAGACTTCATCATTCGGCCAGCGGGATCGTCCGACGGCAGCTGTCGACGAGCAAGGGGGGACTTTCGTGAGGATCATCCACAGGGCGCCGGCGCGCTTTTCGCCCGGCCCGGCGGCGCGGGCATGAAGATAACCGCAATTCGCGGCTTCCCGGTCTGGGTCGGCACGCGCAACCAGATGGTGGTCAAGGTCGAGACGGACGCGGGCATCGTTGGCTGGGGCGAAGCCGGCATCTCGGGCCGCGAGAAGGCGGTGATGGGCGCGCTCGAGCACTACGCCCAGTTCGCGGTCGGGCGCGACGCCTCCCAGATCGGCAGGCTGTGGCAGGAGATGTACCGGAGCCAGTATTTCGAGGGTGGCCGCGTGCTGACCGCGGCGATCTCGGCCATCGACATCGCGCTCCACGACATCAAGGGCAAGGCGCTCGGCGTGCCGGTCTATCAGTTGCTCGGCGGCAAGCAGCGCGACCGCATCCCGACCTTCGCCAGCACACACGGCGCGCCCGGCGAGGAAATGATCGAACAGGCGAAACAACTGATCGCCGCGGGCTGGAACGCCATGCGCCTGTCGCCGAGCGGGCACGCAAGCGGCAACATATACGAGCCGCGCGAGCACATCGCCACCTCGGCGAAGTGGTGCGTCAAGGCACGCGAAGCGCTCGGCGACGACGTGGTGCTCGGCATCGACTACCACCACCGCTTGAGCGTCGCCGAGACCGTCAGCTTCTGCCAGAAAATGCCGGCGGGGACGCTCGACTTCCTCGAGGAGCCGATCCGTGACGAGACGCCGGAGGCTTATGAGTCACTGCGCACCATGGTCGATATCCCCTTCGCCATCGGCGAGGAATTCTCATCCAAGTGGCAGTTCCTGCCTTACATCGAGCGCGGCATTCACCAGTTCAACCGCATCGACGTGTGCAATGTCGGCGGGCTGACGGAAGCTATGAAGGTCGCCGGCTGGAGCGAGGCGCACTACGTCGACATGATGCCGCACAATCCGCTCGGGCCGATCTGTACCGCCGCTACCGTTCATTTCTCTGCCGCGGTCGCCAATTTCTCGTGGCTCGAAACCCGCGCCTCGCCGACCGAACTCACCCAACTCGGCTTCGACGACAGCGGGATCTTCCCGACCCATCTCAAGATCGAGGACGCCCACTATGTCGTGCCCGACGCGCCGGGCCTCGGCGTCGAGGTGAACGAGGAAAGACTCACAGCCGAGTCGTTCAAGTTCTGGGAAGCGCCGCACCTGCAGCGCCGCGACGGCTCGGTGACCAACTGGTAGGCAAGCCGCACCGGAGCGCGGCGCAAACCGACAGACAAACGATACGACTGGAGACCAGGATCAATATGGCCAAGAAGAGCAAGAGCGCGCCGAAACGGGCGGTCGACAACATCAACACGAACTCGAGCCCGTCGGAGCTTCGCATCACCGACATGCGAATCGCCGACATCGTCGGCGCGCCGTTCCGGTCGTCGCTTCTCAAGATCTACACCAACCAGGGCATCGTCGGCCTCGGCGAGGTGCGCGACGGCGCCAGCGGCACGTTCGCGCTGATGCTGAAGAGCCGGCTGCTCGGCGAGAACCCCTGCGACGTCGACAGGCTCTTCCGCCGCATCAAGCAGTTCGGCGGCCACGGCCGTCAGGGCGGCGGCGTCTCGGCGGTCGAGATCGCGCTGTGGGACCTCGCCGGCAAGGCCTACGGCGTGCCGATCTATCAGATGCTCGGCGGCAAGTTCCGCGACAAGGTACGCATGTACAGCGACACCGACGCCAGCGTGCCGAGCGGCACGGCGACCGGCAAGCGCCTGAAGCAGCGCATGAAACTCGGCTACACGTTCCTCAAGATGGACCTCGGCCTCGGGCAGATCATGCATGTGCCGGGTGCGGTCAGCTCGCCGACCGGCCTGCTCGAGACCTACAAGGGCAACCCGCACCACATGCAGGCGAGGACGCTGGCCGAACGCCGCAAGCGCAACGCGGTGTACGACGTCCACAATGTCCAGCACCCGTTCACGGGTCTGCACTTCACCGAGAAAGGGCTCGACCTTCTCGAACAATACATGGCGGAAGTGCGCGCCCAGATCGGCCCCGAGGTTCCGCTCTCCATCGACCACGTCGGACACATCTCGCTCCAGGACGGCATCCGGCTGGCGAAGCGCATCGAAAAATACACGCCGGCGTGGCTGGAGGACGTCATCCCCTGGCAATACACCGCCCAGTACGAGCAGCTTCAGAAGAGCACGTCGGTTCCGATCTGCACGGGCGAGGACATCTACCTCAAGGAAGACTTCATGCCGCTGATCGAGAGCGGCGGTGTGTCGGTCATCCATCCCGACCTGTTGACCAGCGGCGGCATCCTCGAGACCAAGAAGATCGGCGACGCCGCGCAGGCGCACGGCATCGCGATGGCGATCCACATGGCCGAGAGCCCGATCGCGGCGATGGCTGCGGCTCACGTCGCCGTGGCGACGGAGAACTTCCTGGCGCTCGAACAGCACTCGGTCGACGTGCCGTGGTGGGACGACATCGCCATCGGCCTGCCCAAGCCGATCGTGAAGGATGGGTTCATCGAGGTGCCGGACAGGCCCGGCCTCGGCATCGACGATATCGACGACAAGGTTATCGGCAAGCACGTGCAGCCCGGCGTCAAGGGCATCTGGCAGCCCACCGATCACTGGGACGACGAGTGGTCGTGGGACCGGACCTGGAGCTGATCCAGGCCCGGCAAAGATACCCGGCCGCCGGTCAGCGGCGGCCGGCCTCGAACAGGAACCAGCTGCGCCCCTCGGCCTCGTCGATCCAGACCTCCAGCAGACTGGCGGTGGCGACGTCGCCATGCTCGTCGCAGACCTCGTGGGTCTCGCGCATCGACTCGGCAAGCTGCATGTTGTCGCTGCGCAGTTCGGCGAGCATGTCCTCCGGCGTGACGTAATCGGCGTCGTTGTCGGGGAGGCGCTGCAGGCGGGCGATATGGCCGATCGAGCGCAACGTCGTGCCGCCGAGCTTGCGGGCGCGCTCGGCCATGGCGTCGGTCATGGCGTAGATCTGCGCGGCCTGATCGTCGAGCATCAGGTGATAGTCGCGGAAATGCGGCCCCGATACGTGCCAGTGGAAGTTCTTGGTCTTCATGTAGAGCGCGAACGTGTCGGCTAGCAGCGCGGTCAGCGCCGCCGAAATATCCTTGGTCGCGTTCGCTCCCAGATCATTCGGCGTCTTCAGCGGCGCCAACCGCTTTGCCTTGGCATCTTTCGCGTTCATTTTGGGCTTTCCTTCTGAGGGGCTGTCGAGCCGGGGGTGGGGCCGTCATCACATAATGCCGGCAATGCCTTGCGAAAAGGGTAGCACCGTCGGCCGGTTCTCGCATCGTCAGGACGGCAAAGCTGGGGCCTGCTTAGGGCATGCTAGGCGCGGCGGCTGGTGCTGGCGCGCTCGCGGATCTTGAAGCCGAGGTCGATGGTTCTTTCGTCGGGCCTCGCGCCGTCGCCACGGATGATGCGCGTGATGATCTCGGCGGCGCGGGCGCCCATCTCGTAGCGCGGCGTCGCCACGGACGACAGCGACGGGAAGGCGCCAGCGCAGACTTCCAGATCGTTGAAGCCGATGATCGAAAAATCGTCCGGCACGCGGATGCCGCGCCGCTGGCACTCGAACAGCGCGCCGAGGGCAAGATCGTCGTTGCAGGTGAACACCGCTTCGAGGTTTGGCGTGCGCGCCAGAAGCTCGCTGAAGAGCTGTGCGCCGAGCGCCACGGTCGAGGGCGCCGGCGACGCGGCCACGTAATTGGTGGCGTCGATACCGGCTTCGTCCATCGCCTGCCGATAGCCTTCCATGCGCCGGCGCGAACGGGCGTCGAGTCGCGCCCGCATGTGGGCGACACGGCGATGGCCGAGATCGAGAAGATAGCGGGTCGCCGCACGACCGGCCTGGTGCTGCGAGAAGCCGATGTTCACGTCGATCGGATCGTTGGTGATCTCCATCGTCTGGATGGCGGGCACGCCGGCCCGTTCGAGCATGCGCCGCGCGTGATCGCTCTGATCGATGCCGGCGAGGATCATGGCTTCGGGATGGTGGCCGAGCATGGTGGCGATGGCCTTGTCCTCCTCCACCGGCAGGTAGCGTGAATTGAGCACCATCACCTGGAAGCCGGCGGGCAAAAACGAATCGTGCAGGGCCTTCAGGTAATCGGCGAAGACGCCGTTGGTGAGCGAGGGGACAAGCACGCCGATGGTGCCGGTGCGCGACGAGGCGAGCGCGCTGGCGAGCTGGTTGGGCACGTAGGCCAGCCTCTCGACGGCTTGCTCGACGCGTTCGCGAAGGTCGGCGGAGACCATCTCCGGGCGGCGCAGCGCGCGCGACGCGGTGACGGCGCTCACCCCGGCCAGCGCGGCGACGTCGTTCAGTGTCGCGCGGCGGGTGCGCACCCGTGCTTCCGGACTCGTCAATTCCGTCATGGACCGGTCCTCTGCGACGCCCGGCAACTGCCTCCGTCGTACCAATTGGGGAGGGTTTGCAATGTTGACAGCGCTTTCATGTGATTTTATAGCTCGGCCGGTCCGCCGGCGGAATATCACGCGACCAGAAGAATATTTTCGCTACGCGCGATGCAAAAAGCGAGCCGGCCTCCCGCGTTACAGCGGCGGACAAAAGGCTCGCAAGGGAGGGAGCTTACCCATGAAATCCACGTCATTCCTGCGTCTTCTTGCCGGGACCGCGCTTGCCACGATTCTCTACGCGGGCGCCGCAACGGCGGCCGGGCCCGCCGTCGTATCAGGGCCGGGCGCCGATCCGGATTGTTTCAAGCCGGGCACTGCCGACACCAAGTACTTCCAGTGGCCGGCGAAGCCCGGCCCCTATCGTATCGCGCTCGCCAATGGCTTCATAGCCAACGACTGGCGGGTTCAGATGATCAAGGTCGCGAAGGCCTACGCGAACCAGCCGAGCGTCAAATCCGACATCAAGGAATTCAAGGTCGTCTCGGTGGGTCAGGACGTCGCTGCGCAGATCGCGGCGGTGAACAACTTCATCGATCAGGGCTACGACGCCATCATCGTCGACGCCAACAACTCGGCGGCCTTCGGTTCGGTGGTGAAGAAGGCGAATGACGCGGGCGTCGTGCTCCTCTCCTTCGACAACATCATCGACGATCCGGGCAACATCCAGATCAACGTCGATCAGAAGGGGCTTGGCGTCACCGCCGGCAACTTCCTCCTGAAGGAGACCAAGGCCAATCCCGCCAAGTTCCTGTTCGTGCGCGGTCCCGCCGGTCAACCGGTCGATATCGCCCGCGCCGAGGGCTTTGCCGAAGCCATCGCCAAGTCCGGCCGCAAGGTCGATGTCACCGAAGTGGTCGGCAACTGGGCGCCGGGAGACGGCCAGAAGGTCACCGCCGACGCCATCGCGGCCGGCGGCGTCTTCGACGGCATCTATGTGGAAGGCGGCTCGCAAGGCGCCGCCCAGGCGATGCTTGACGCGGGCAAATTCATCGTGCCGATGTCGGGCGAAGATGAGAACGCGTTCCGCATGCTGTGCAATGCCAACTACGACAAGGGCATGCACTGCCAATCGGGCGGCACAGGCCCTGCCCAATCGGCCGTGACCGTCAAGACGGCCATCGCGGCGCTCAAGGGTGAGAAGATTCCGCAGGTCGTCGCGCTGCCCACGTCCATCTCCTTCGCGCCATACAAGGTCGGCGTCGAGGTGTTCCCGGACCTGCCGGGCAGCCTCTTCACCGGGAATAACTTCCCGGCATGCAAGATCGGCTTCACCAACGAGGAAATCGCCGCCCAGACCGGAGAAAACAACTAAGTCTTTTGTGACTCAGGCGAGCGCCACGGGTGTATCCTGCCCGTGGCGCTTTTTTCTCTGATCGGGAGGGGGAGAATGGACGCTGCTGATGCGCCCCTTTTGCGCATGGTGGGGATATCCAAGCACTACGGCGGCGTCAGGGCTCTTCAGGATGTCCGCCTTGAGTGCCACGCCGGGCGCATTCACGCGGTGTTGGGCGAGAACGGCGCCGGCAAATCGACACTGATCAAGATCATGTCCGGCGTCGTCCAGCCGGATTCGGGCACCATCGAATTCGACGGCCGGCCGGTCAGTTTTGCCAATCCTGCCGCGGCCAATGCAATCGGCATCGCCTGCATATTCCAGGAACTGTCGCTTCTGCCCGACCTGACGGTTGCGGACAACATTTGCATCACCAATCCCCCGATGCGAGGCGGCCTCATCGACTATACCGCCCAGCGGGCCATTGCCGAGGAATTGCTGGCCCGCGTCGGCGCGGAAGGCATCCATCCCCTGTCGCTGGTCGCTGACCTTCCGCTGTCGCGCCGGCAGGTTGTCGAGATCGCGAAGGCTCTGGCCCGTAAGCCCAGGGTGCTCATTCTCGACGAAGCCACGTCCGCGCTCGCGGGCGCCGATGTGCTCAAGGTGTTCGCGATGCTCAAGCAGCTCCGCACCGAAGGCATGGCGATCGTCTATATCTCGCACCGCATGCACGAAATCGCCGAACTCGCCGACGACTGCACCGTCTTCCGCAACGGCCGCTACGTCGAAACGTTCGCCGCTGGCACCAAGAGCGACGACGCCATCGTCGAGATGATGATCGGGCGCGAATACAAGAACGCCTTTCCGCCGATGGGCGAAAAGACGGCGGAGGGTCCGCCGACGATCAAGGTCCGCAATCTTTCCTGGGCGGGGCAACTGAACGGGATCGATCTGGAAGTGAGGCCGGGCGAGGTGGTCGGCCTCGGCGGTCTCGACGGCCAGGGGCAGCGCCAGCTCCTCCTCGGATTGTTCGGCGTCCTGATCGGGGCCACCGGCACGATCGAGATCGACGGACGGCCGGTCAACGTCGCCAGCCCCAAGCGCGCCAAATCGCCCGACGTCGGCATGGCGCTCATCCCGGAGGATCGCAAGAACGAAGGACTGATGTTGCCGATGTCGGTGCGCGAAAACCTGTCTTTCGCGGCCGTCGACAGGTTCTCCCGGTTCGGCATCGTCGATCGCAAGGCCGAAACGCAAGCCATCGATGAGATGATCCAGCTCCTGCAGATTCGCGCGGACGGCATCGATGGGCCGGTGGCGTCTCTCTCCGGTGGCAACCAGCAGAAAGTCGTCATCGCCAAATGGCTGATGACAAAACCGCGCATCATCCTGCTCAACGATCCGACTCGCGGCATCGACGTGGGCACCAAGCAGGAACTCTACCAACTGCTCCGTCGCCTGGCCGAAGGCGGCGCGGCGATCATCTTCTATTCCACCGACTACGACGAGTTGATTGGCTGTTGCGATCGCGTGCTGGTCCTCTACGACGGCGCAATCGTCCGCACGCTTGCCGGCGCCGACCTAACCGAGCGCAATCTCATCAGCAGCGCGCTCAACCTGCCGGCGGCCCACGACGCCAGGTCACCACTGGCCGCAGCCGGAGTCGCGTCGTGAGCACCGGAAGCCTGGCTACGCCGGCCGGCAACCGCCGCTCGTGGGAGGGGTGGGGCCACCGCCTTGGCGCGCAGCGCGGCTTGCTGATCGCACTGGCGATCTTCGCGGTTATGTTTGCCTATTACGGCTACATGCAGCCGGTCGGCCTGACATCGAACGTCATCAACACAGCGGCCAACAAGGGCGCGCTCCTTGCCCTCGTGGCAATGGCGCAGACGATTCCGGTCTTGACCGGCGGGATCGATCTTTCGGTCGGCACGGTCTTCGTCCTGACCAACTGCCTTGCCGCGACGATCGTGAACGGCGACCCGTTGATGACCACGCTCGGCGTCCTGGGCGTTCTGGCCGCGGGAATTGCCTGCGGCGCCCTGAACGGCCTCATCGTCGTCTACGGTCGCCTGCAGCCGATCATCGTCACCATCGCAACCAGCGCCGTCTATTTTGGTATCGCGCTGTGGCTTCGCCCGCAGCCCGGTGGCTCCGTCAATCCGGATTTTGCCGACCTGATGACGCGGTCGACGTTCGCGGTGCCGTCGTCAATCATCCTGCTGGTCGGGGTGGTGTTGTTTGTCTGGCTGCCTTATCGCCGCTCGATTCTCGGACGGGCCGCGTACGCGATCGGATCCTCTGAACAGGCCGCCTACATGTCGGGTGTCCCGATCGACCGGGCAAAGGTCTTCGCATATGTGCTCGCGGGTTTCCTGTCCGCCATTGCCGGCCTGCTGCTGACCGCGATCACCTATTCGGGCGAGGCGCGCGCGGCCCTGTCGAGCGACTACACGCTCAACTCGATCGCCGCCGTCGTGATCGGCGGCACATCGCTGTTCGGCGGTTCGGGCGGCGCCATCGGGTCGATATTCGGGGCATTCATCATGCGCACGGTTGGCGATCTCCTGTTCGTCCTCGACATGAACCCGGTGTTGCAGCCGCTGTTCGTCGGCATCGTGCTGCTCTTCGCCGTCAGCCTGGGATCGCTCAGGCTTCTGCGCATCAAGAACAAGCTCGATCTTTATCGATGAGGATGGGCACCGTGGCCGGAGCAGCGACTTTCTTCAATCGACTCGACAAGGCGACCGTCATTGCCTTCGGGTGCATCATCCTGCTGCTGGTGGTGGGCGCTCTCTACGATCCGAACTTCCTGTCGGCCGACTATCTGCTCCAGCAGCTGCTGACGGCCTCGTTCCTCGGGGTCATCGCCACCGGGATGATGCTGGTCATCCTCCTGGGGCACATCGACCTTTCCATACCGTGGACGATTTCGATCGGCGGCATGATGGCGACCGGAGCGACCGGAATCCTCGGCTCGACGCTCGGCGTCCCACTCGCGATTCCCTTTGGAATCGCTTGTGGCGTCGCCGTCGGCCTGGTCAACGGCTTCGGCGTCGCCTACCTGCGCGCGCCATCGATGATCTTCACCCTCGGCACGAATGCGGTGGCACAAGGCCTGATGGTCTATCACACCGGCGGCTTTGCCCCGCAGGACAGCGCGACGCCCTTCATGCGCAGCGTCGTGGTCGGACACATCATCCCCGGCGTGATGAACCCGGTCCTCATCTGGCTCGCTTTGGGCGCGGCAACAATTTTCATGTTGACGCGCACATCCCTCGGCCGGCAGATCTATGCCATCGGCAACCGGGAGCGCGCGGTCTTCCTTTCCGGCGTTGATACGCGCCGTGTGCTGCTCATCTGCTTCGCCATTTCGGGCGGCTGCGCGGCGGCCGGCGGGGTGTTGCTGGCCGGCTGGGCCAACCGGTCCTATCAGGCGATGGGTGATCCCTACCTGCTGCCGACGATCGCTGCAGTCGTGCTCGGTGGCTCGTCGATCCTCGGCGGTCGCGGGCGCTACACCGGCACCGTGGCCGGCGTCATCCTGATCACGCTGCTGCAATCGATCCTCTCCGTGATTCAGCCGCAGCACTTTCTGGCCGATTTCGGCTTCAAGGTGCCGGCGGAATCGATTCGTCAGATCATCTTCGGCGTGGTCATCGTCGGGATGCTCATGCTCTACGGTCGCGAGCAGCTTTCGCGCTGATCCTCACGTGTGCCGGGTCAGCGTGCGGTCGAGGGCGGCCAGCCAGCCGGCATATTTCGCCGCCCGCTCCGGCTCGCGCATCTTCGGCGAGAAGCGCCGGTCGAGCTTCCAGCTCTTCGCGAAGGCTGCGGGCGCGGGATAAAGCCCGGCCCGGAAGCCGGCGAGATAGGCGGCGCCCAGCGCCGTCGTCTCCATGACCTTCGGCCGATCGACAGGGGCATTGAGGACGTCGGCGAGGAACTGCATGGTCCAGTTGGAGGCGACCATGCCGCCGTCGACTTTCAGCACCGTGCGCGCACCCCTGCCCTGCGGCCAGTCGCGGCGCATGGCGTCAAGCAGGTCGCGCGTCTGGTAACAGACCGCCTCCAGCGCGGCTCGGGCGATCTCGGCGCCGGTGGTGCCGCGGGTGACGCCATAGATCGCACCGCGCGCTTCGGCGTCCCAATAAGGCGCGCCCAATCCGGCGAAGGCCGGCACCAGATAGACCGCCTGCTCGGGATCGGCGCGCGCCGCCAGCTTCGCGGAGTCGGCGGCCCGCTTGATGATCTTCAGGCCGTCGCGCAGCCACTGCACCGCGGCGCCGGCGATGAAGATCGAGCCTTCCAGCGCGTAGGTGCGCTTGCCGTCGAGCTGATAGGCGATGGTGGTGAGCAGCCGGTTGTTAGAGTGGACAGCCTCCTCGCCGGTATTGAGCAGCGCGAAACAGCCGGTGCCGTACGTCGATTTCAGCATGCCCGGCTCGAAGCAGGCCTGGCCGATGGTCGCCGCCTGCTGGTCGCCGGCAACGCCGAGGATCGGGATGGCGGCGCCAAGAATGTTCTTGTCGGTGACGCCGAACTCGGCGGCGCAGTCCTTCACCTCGGGCAGCATCGCGCGGGGGACATCGAGCATGGCGAGGAGCGTGTCGTTCCATTCGCCCCTGTGGATGTCGAAGAGCAGCGTGCGCGAGGCATTGGTGGCGTCGGTGACGTGGACGCGGCCGCCGGTCAGCCGCCAGATCAGATATGAATCGATCGTGCCGAAGCACAGATCGCCGCGCATCGCTTTCGCGCGGGCGCCTTTCACGTGATCGAGCAGCCAGGCGAGCTTGGTGCCGGAGAAGTACGGATCGAGCAGCAGGCCGCTCGCGGCGGTGACCTCAGGCTCGCGGCCGGCGGCGCGGAGCGACGCGCAGAGATCGGCGGTGCGGCGATCCTGCCAGACAATGGCCGGATGGATCGGCTTGCCGGTCTTGCGATCCCACACCACCACCGTCTCGCGCTGGTTGGTGATGCCGATGGCGGCGATATCGGCCGCCTTGAGCCCGGCCTTGCGAATTGCGCCTCGGCAGGTGGCGACCACCGAGCGCCAGATCTCCTCGGGATCGTGCTCGACCCAGCCGGGTTTGGGGAAATACTGGGGAAACTCGCGCTGCGCCATGCCGGCGACGCTGAGCTTGCGATCGAAGACGATGGCGCGCGAGGACGTCGTGCCCTGGTCGATGGCGAGAACGTGGTTGGCCATATCAGCGACCAAGGCGGCCCAGCGACGGGCGCACGTCCAGCGCCGGGGCTGGAGGCAGTCGGAGATGATCCGATTCGAGCATAAGGTTAACTAATTTCAGCGCGAGGACTGGCTTGTCGCGGTGCGCGCCGCGGCCTGCCGACAATAAGGGCCAACCGGAGATGCGAGCAACCGGCGACCCACAGCCGCGTGCGTCAAAAAAGGCTCATTCAGGGTTCTCAGAAGGCTGACCAGCGGGTAGCTTAGCGCCCGCGGGAAGATTTGGTGCGGTTACGAGGCTTGGCGGACGAACCGCTCCCTGGGGGTGACAAAATGCCGAGACCGATGAGCGTGGCGGCGCCTGTTGCCGTAATTCTCCTTTCACTTGCGGTGGCCGGCTGCCAGAAAAAGGACGAGACGCCCGCCCCGCCGCGCACTGCTCTCGTCGTCGAAGCCGATCCCCAAGCGTATCCACTGGTTGCCAACGGCAGCGGCACCATCGACGCCCGCAACACCGCGAGCGTCGGATTTCTGGTCGGCGGACGCATGTCGTCGCGGGCCGTCGGGGTCGGTGATGTCGTGAAGGTCGATGACCTGATCGCCAACCTCGACACGACCGATTTGCAGAACCAGCTCGACGCGGCCAAAGCCGCGGTCGCGGCAGCCCAGGCAACGCTGGATCAGGCGGTGCCGAAAGAAGCAGCAATGAAGAAGCTGCTGGCCGAGGGCGTCACGACCCAGGATACCTACAACCAAGCGCTACAGGCCTTGCAGAGCGCCCAGGCGAACCTGGCGAGCGCACAAGCCAATCAACGCCTCGCGGAAAGCCAGCTCGGTTACGCCACTCTGAAGGCGCCGGTCGCCGGCGCCGTGACCCAGACAGGCGCCGACCCCGGACAGGTGGTGAGCGCCGGTCAGATGATCGTCGATATCGCACAGACTGCCGACCTTGACGCGGTCTTTTCGGTTGCGGCGCGCGTCGCCACGGCCGCCAAGATCGGAATTCCGGTCGATGTCAGCCTGCAACAAGACCCGACCATCAAGACGGTCGGCGCGGTGCGTCAGATTTCCCCGAGCGCCGATGCGACCACCGGCACCTACACGATCCGGGTCGGTCTGACTAATCCGCCGGCGCAATTCAGGCTGGGCGTGCTGGTCAACGGCCGCGCCGAAGTTCCGGGAGGCGTCTACGTCAAGGTGCCAGCGACAGCGCTGCTGACCACCGGCGACACGCCGGCGGTGTGGGTCGTGGGGTCGGACGACACCGTGAGCAAGAAACCGGTCAAAGTGTCGAGCTACGAGAGCGACGCCGTTCTGATCGAGTCCGGCGTGGAGAAAGGCGATCTTGTTGTCATCGCCGGGGTCAACTCTTTGGTCGACGGACAAAAGGTGACGCCGCAGAAGGTCGCTTCTCAATGAAAGGCCTGAACCTTTCCGAGTGGGCTATTCGTCACCGCCCGCTCATCATCTTCTTCATGATCATCGTGGTGATAACCGGCGGATTCTCTTACGCCAATCTCGGGCGTGAGGAGGATCCGTCCTTTGCGGTCGGCACCATGGTCGTCTCGGCCGGCTGGCCGGGCGCGACGCTCGTCGATACGATGAACGAGGTCACCAACACGATCGAGGAGAAGCTCGAGGAGACCCCCAATCTCAACGTGTTGCGCAGCTACGTGACGCCCGGAAAGTCGGTGACCTATGTCGACCTGAAGGATTCGACGCCGGCGTCGGAAGTTCCGGACGCCTGGTATCAGGTGCGCAAGAAAGTCTCCGACATCGAGTCGCAGCTGCCTTCCGGTGTCGTCGGCCCCTATTTCAACGACGAATTCGGCGACGTTTACGGCATCATCTACGGCATTACCTTCGACGGGTTCAGCTGGCGGCAGGCACGGGATTTCGCGGAGACCGCCAAGGCGGCGTTCCTGAGCGCCACCGACGTCGGCAAGGTGACGATTTTCGGACAGCAGGACGAGAAATATTACCTCAACTTCTCGCCGCAGCAGCTGGCGGCCCTCGACCTCAATGTCGCCCAAGTGCTGCAAGCGATCGCCAACCAGAACACCGTCACGCCGGCAGGCGTCATCACCACCAAGAACGA
Organism: uncultured Alphaproteobacteria bacterium; assembly: GCA_963781775.1. Taxonomy (GTDB): domain Bacteria; phylum Pseudomonadota; class Alphaproteobacteria; order Rhizobiales; family Kaistiaceae; genus CAVSRC01. Next base: position 169,722 of record CAWAHE010000014.1, read on the forward strand.
CGAGATCCTCATCGAAGTCTCCGGTGAGCTGACCGATATCCAGAGCCTGCAGAGCATCAATCTCTACGTCGGCGGCCAGTTCTACAAGCTCACCGAGCTTGCCAAGATCACTCATGGCTATGTCGACCCGCCAACAAAGGGGTTCGTGGTCAACGGCAAGCCGGCGATCGGTATCGGCGTGTCGATGAGTGCGGGCGGGAACAATCTGGTGTTTGGCGACAGCCTGAGCGCCGTGGCGTCGACGTTGCAGCAGCAATTCCCGATCGGCATCGACCTGGTCCAGGTGTCGGACCAGCCGGACGTGGTGCGTAAAGCGATCGGCGGGTTCACCGACGCGCTCTATGAAGCGGTCGCCATCGTCCTGGTCATCAGCTTCCTGAGCCTCGGCCTGCGCGCCGGCCTGGTCGTGGCGATTTCGATTCCGATGGTGCTCGCCATCGTCTTCCTGGCGATGGACTATCTCGGCATCACGCTGCAGCGCATTTCGCTCGGTGCCCTGGTCATCTCGCTGGGCCTGCTCGTCGACGACGCCATGATCACCATCGAATCGATGGTGTCGCGGATCGAAGCGGGCGTCGCGAAGATCGAGGCGGCAAGCTACGCGTACGTTTCAACGGCATTTCCGATGCTCACCGGCACGCTGGTGACCATCGCCGGCTTCCTGCCCATCGGGTTGGCCAAGAGCAGCGTCGGTCAGTACACGATCTCGCTTTTCCAGGTGGTGGGGATTGCGCTGGTCTCGTCCTGGTTCGTTGCCGTCATCTTCTCACCCGTGGTCGGCATGACCGTGCTCCCGGACAAGATCAAGGAGAAGAAGACCAAGGGCCCCGGCCGCGTGATGCGAACCTTCATCCGCATGTTGACGTTCTGCATGCGCCATCACTATCTCACCATCGCGGTCACCGTTGCGCTCTTCGTCATGGCGCTCTTCGGCCAAAACTACGTTCAGCGGGAGTTTTTCCCCGCGTCCGATCGGCCGGAGCTGCTTGTCACGCTGATCCTGCCGTCGAGTTCCTCGATCTACGCCACTGCGGCGGCCGTCAAGGACGTCGAGAAGTTGATCGAGGGCGATCAGGATGTCGCCAGCTATTCCGCCTATGTCGGCGGCGGGGCGGTGCGCTTCTATCTGCCGCTCGACGTGCAGGGCGACAACGACTTCATCGCGCAGATGGTCATCGTCGGAAAGGACCTCGACGCGCGCGACCGGCTGCAGGACAAGCTGACGGCTGCACTCGAGGCTAACCACGACCTGACAGGACGCGTGGCGCGGCTGGAACTGGGACCGCCAGTCGGCTGGCCGGTGCAGTACCGCATCAGCGCGACGACCCTCGATGCGACCCGGGCAATCGCCGAAAAGGTGGCGAACGCCATTCGCACCTCCGGCGATGCGGTTCTGGTCAACTTCAACTGGATGGAAAAGGCCAAGACCGTCCGGCTCAACGTCAATCAGAACCGGGCCCGTCAGCTCGGACTCAGCAGCAAGGCGATCTCAAACCAGCTCTACGCCGTGTTGAACGGCGCCGAGGTCACCCAGATTCGCGACAGCATCTATCTCGTCGATGTGGTCGGACGCGCGGCCAATATCGACAAGCTGTCCCTGGAAACACTGCGCCAGCTCCAGCTCAACCTGCCGAGCGGCGCGTCGGTACCGCTGAGCGACGTCGCCGACATCGACTACACCATCGACGAGTCCTTTATCTGGCGGCGCGACCGGCTGCCGACGATCACCGTGCAGGCGGCGCCGGCGCCCGGCCTGGAAGCGCCGACGGTTGCGAAGCTGCTGGAACCGGTGATCGCCGGGATCGAGAAGACTTTGCCGGCCGGCGCCAAGATCGAAATAGGCGGCACCGAGGAAAAGAGCGGCCAGAGCACCGCCTCCGTCCTCGCCGTGGTCCCGCTGATGCTGTCCGTCATCCTGATCATCCTGATGATCCAGTTGCAGAGCTTCTCGCGGCTGTTCCTGGTGCTCAGCGTGGCGCCGCTCGGGCTGATCGGCATCGTCGTGGCGATGCTGACCACCCACACGCCGCTCGGCTTCGTCGCCATCCTCGGCGTGATCGCGCTGACCGGAATGATCGTGCGGAACTCGGTCATCCTGGTGGACCGTATCGAATACAATCACGGCCAGGGCATGGAAACCTGGGAGGCCGTGCTGGAAGCGACCGAGCATCGCATGCGGCCGATCCTGCTGACCGCCTCGGCGGCAATCCTCGGCATGATCCCGATCATGTCGGACGTCTTCTGGGGGCCAATGGCCTACGCCATTTCCGGCGGTCTCGCCGGCGCGACGGCGCTGACGCTGCTCTTCCTGCCGGCGCTCTATGTGGTCTGGTTCCGCGTCAAGCCGCCGGATCCCAACGCTCCTCCGGCGACGGCGCCGCAGCGCGCCTGATCGGCGGCTAGGCCTCCGAGCTCTTTGCCTTCGGCCGCATTCGGTCGAATGCGAGGCCGCTTGAGCCTTCGCCGCGACCCATGCGCCGCTCGACGGCAAGCCATGTGAAGACCTGACCGTCGCGCCAGCGCGTCCGCTGCCATTTGCGCGCCAGGTATTCGCCGCCGCGGCTGACCTCCTCCTCGGCGACGAAGTAGCCGACCGCGGGCGTCTCATCGAGCCCCTGACGCAGCAGCATGGTGCGCGGCGCGATCTTGTCGGGTGTGACCCCGCGCGGCTGCCCCTTGAGCAGGCGCGGCATTGCCGAGCGCTGAAGCTGGATCTCGCGATTGTCGTTGTCGATGTGCACCGGCGCGAACGGGATCCAGTTCTCGGCGACCGTGCTCATCAGTTCGTAGCGGATGGTCGCATCGTTGAGCATGGGTTCTGGCGCCGGCGGTGCGCCGGCCAGCGCTTCATCGAGCGCGGCCTGATAGCGGCCGTGAAGTTCCAGTGCCACCTCGCGGCCGCGGCGTGACGATCCATCGGGCAGTTGCACGACGGTCTCGATGCCCCAGACCATGTTGGAGACTTCGTCGCGGATGAGGCTCACCGACTCGACCGGCTTGCTCTCCATCATCTCCGGTGCCGTGGCGAGAAGGAACAGGCTCGTCTCCGTCGGCCCGCCATCGCGCGAGGCGAGGTTGAACATGCCCCATTTCCGCCAGTTCTCTTCCGGGCCGCTCGACGACGGCTCGATCCAGAAGCGCTCGCCGAAGACGTTGGTCACCACCAGCCCGTCGATGTCGGTGATGCTGCCGACCTTGAGCTGGACCGGCAGCAGGAACCAGTCGTTGGCATAGACCAGACCGAACTCGACCAGCAGCAGCTTGCTGAGATCGGTCGTATCGGGGCGGACGTTGCCGAAATTGGTGACGCCCTCCTCGAAGGTCCACCAGCGCGTGTTGGGCATGCCGTCGAAGGTAACACCGGTCGGAATGAAGCTGGTGACGACGCTGACCTGCTTGTCCGGTTCGGGCGCCGGGAAATCGGCGTCGGGCTTGGCGGCGACATCGAAGCTGAACCAATCGAGGCTGCCACCGTGATATTCGTCGGCAACCAGCGTGCGCGCCGCCTCGTCGCGCGGCACGGACAGCGCGAAACTGTATTCGAGATGCGGCGGGATCCATGAGCTGTCGGCATCGGTCTCGGGTTGGCTGTAGAGCCGGTCCGCCCAGTCGCGAAACTCGCCGCCGAGCGTATCGACCCGCCCCTTGGGCGGATCGGCGAGGCCAAGGCCGTCGGAGGCGAGGTTTCCAACGGCGTCATGCAGATGCAGATAGAGCGCGCCTCCGTCGACGGCGCGGTCGGCAACCGCGGCGAAGCTCTGCCATGCGGCGGCGTGTGCGGTGAGGGGAAATGTGCCGGCATCGTCCGGATCGGGCGCAACGAAAGGATAGGCGATCCGGAACGCCGGGATCAGCGCCTGGAGACCGTTCGTGGTCAGCAGCTTCGTCCAGTGGCGGCCCATGGCGAGCCGCTGGTCGAGGGCGAAGGTCCGGCCCTTCTGCGCCAACGGCACCGCCATCTGTTCGGCGATCGTCTCCAGCGGTGTGTTGTCGTCGTAGCGATCGACCTTGCCGCCGCCGGTCTTCAGGTGCGCGACGCGGTTGGTCGAGTGGCGAATCTTGGCGACGACCGGCGAGCCGGCATCGTCGCCCTTGAACTCGGCCATCTGCCACTGGCGCGACAGCATCCACAGCGGATCGCGGATCTCGGCCCGCAGCGCCCGCGAAAAATCGGGTTTGCGCGGTCGCCCCTCGAGCCGGTTCCACATGACGATGGTCGGAATGACGCGCTCGCGCGTGAGGACCGCCTGGATGTTCTCGATGGCGATGAAGTCGCTCACTGTCCGCCCTCCAGCCGCGCGACCAGCGCATTGTTGTACGAGAAATTGAGCATCGCGGTGATCGGGAACATGGTCACCGACGAGATGACCGCGGGCAGGAAGCGCGACAGGTCGGAGGTGTCGATCTGCGACGGCTCGACGGCGCGCAGTCGGGCGAAGTCGAGCGTTTCGTGGAGCGTATCGACGAGGTCGTTCCACTTCCATTGGCCGGTGAACTGCGGCGGCGCGGCGAGCAGGATCGCCTGCGGCGCCTCCGAACTTGGCCGGTCGTAGTGGAATGCGACGCCGGTGTTCTCCTCGTCCGCCGGGATCAGCTCCGACCATTCGTCGACGAGGAACCCGCAATAGCGCCGCACCGGATCGGCCGGCGCGATCTCGGCGTTCTCACCGAAATGGGCGGTGTAGAGCAGCCGGTCGCCCTCGATGACGAAGGGACTGCCGTCCGGCATTGTCGCCGGAAATCTGAGCCCGAGCCAGGCGTCGTCGGCGCGGAAGGGAAACTGCAGCGGCGTCAGATCGAGTGGATCGAGTGCTTCCAGCGCCTCGCCGAGCAGGCCGGCCATCTCGACATTGCGCAGCTTGTCGCGTACCCGCCCGAGGCCGTGCAGCCAGTCGTCGACCGGGAACGGCGTCGCGTCGGCGCCGGTCGTCAGGTGGGTGAGCAGCCCTCCCCGCGCGCCCCATGCGTTCTGCCATTCGGCGAGTTGGTCGGAAGCCAGCACGAATTCCGGCAACACGATGAAGGCGTCGCCAAGGATGGCGTGCATCGCATCCGCCACCAGCGTCGCCTGCTTGCCGGCCGGCGCGGCGGTGACAGTCGCGAGGATGGCGTTTGCCTTGTCCAGCCGCGCATCGATATCGGCGACCGCCAGCGCCGATTTGGCGGCGAGGTCCTTGGCGATGACTAGGATGGCGGCCGACCAGGTCTCCAGTTCGAGCGGCGCCTGATCGTGATCGGCGACCGTCGGCGCGAATGCGTCCACTGCCGCGAAGAACGCACCGAGCTTCATGGCGCCGGCGAGCAGGTTGCGAAGATCGCCGAGCGCGATCTCGAACGCTGTCCGCATCGGCGGGAGAGTGTTCGTGCGCATATCGTCGGTAGTCGCCGGCAACGGCGCGATCACGTCGGTTGAGACGATACGGCCGGCGCGGATGAGCAGCGGGAAGCGTTCTTCATCGGGCGTCGCCGCCGGCAGCGCGTCATAGGTCGCGATCGTGTCCATGAAGTCCTGCAGCTTGCCTTCCCAGCGCGCAATAAGGGCGGCGACCGTCTCGTGCAGTTGCGCAAATTGCGGCCGGGCGAGTTCGTGGGCCGCGGTCAGGCTGGCGGCGCGCAGGCCGAACGGAGCGATGGCACGCAACGCCGTCGCGTAGTCCGCCGACCACTGATCGATATTGGCGAGCGCCGCGGCGGTTGCCGCGACCGGATCGGCCGCCTCGCCGACGGCGGCGTCGAGCGCAGTCGCGAACGCACGGATGGCGACCGACTTCGCCTGCAAATCGGCAACCACGGCGGCGACCTTCTCCGGCCGCGGCACCGGGGACGCATCGGCCGCGGCGTTGGCCTCGTTGGCGAGCATGACGTCGCTCGCCTTCAGCGGCCGCGACCCGAGGATCGTGCCGCGCAAGGCACGGATCAGCGGCGCCACCTCGAACAGGGTGATGCCGGGCGCTCCATCGGGCTTGTAGAGCAGGCTCAGCGCCGCGTCGGCACGCGGCGGCGATACCGCCTGGCTCGCCGCGTGATGCAGGAGGAGATCGTCGAGCCCGGCCATGTCGCGGGCGCTGCCCTCGCCGATCAGATAGAACAGATCAATCGGTTCAAGCCCAAGATCGGCCATCGACGGCGTCAGCCGGATGGTGGCCGCCGTGGCGTGGTCGAAATATTCGACGGCCGCGAAAATCTGCGCCGTCGACGGCAGATGCCTGGTGAGCCAGCGATTGAGCGCCGGCTCGCCCTTAGCGCGCGGGGTCAGGTTGGCTGGGCTGGCGGGGTCCAGTCCACCTTCGAGGTGGAGCCCGATCCGGTTGACCAGCATCTTGCCGCTCCGCGGCGTGACCGCGACTTCCGGCGTCGGCGGAAAGTTGCCCTTGCTGAAGGCGTCGAGCGTGCCGGCGGCGCGGTCGTAGTTGCCCTTGACCACCTGATAGACGCCCTCGGCCATCGCCAAATCGGCGACGGCGTCGTTGACGTTGCGCATCCGGTCGACGCGCGCATCGATCGCGGCGCCGATTTCGGCCGCGGTCATGGTCGTGGTGTCGGTGAAATCGGTGAGCGGCGGCAGGCCGGCGACGTTATACGGGTAGGTGCGAATGCCGGTCTTCTCGAGATGCTGGATGAAGGCGAGGCCGTCGACGACGTTGCGCGCCTCGACGGCGGTGATCTCGGCATCCGGGTCTTCGGTCGACTTGATGCGATTGCCGGCAAGCGGAAACGCCTTGCGCAGGCCGAAGATCAGGCGGTCCAGAAACAGGTCGGCCGAATCGTGCAGGCTGCGTTCGAGCTGGTAACCGAGCAGCGCACCGAGCGGCTGGCCGTTGCGGATGCCCTCGATCACGTTCATGGCGAGGCGGACGCGCTCGGAGGTGAGATTGACCGACAGCGTCTCGGGATTGGCCGGCGTGGCATTGGCCAGGTAGCCGTTGCGCAGGATCGCCGCCGTCACCGCATGGTCGAGCGAGGGCGCGTGGATGTGCCCACGGTTGGTTGGGTCCCTGAGCAGCGGCGCATCACCGGCTTTCTGGAACACGTCGGCGAGGTCTCCTTCCAGCCTCACCGGGTCGGGCGCCGATTGCTTCGGCCGCACGTCTTCGAGCCAGCCATAGGCGCCGACGAACAGGCCGGTCTTGGACAGCGCCCCGTCGGCATCGCCGCGCATGAAGGAAAGCTGGGCGGAAACCAGCCCCGAGCGCCAGGCATCGAGCCGATAGGAGCAGCAATCGATGTGTTCGACGAAGGCCCGTTCGAGCGCGGCGCTGGTCGCGGCCTTGAGCACGTCGAGGGCGTCGAGCTGTGTTCTCAGATAAGGGCTCAGCGTCTCGATGATCGTCGGGATGAACTCACCCACGGTCAGCGTGGCGCTGCCGGTGATCGCCGGCGCGACGCTGTAGAGATCGGCCCAGCGGCTGGTGGTGTCGGCGGCCGCGGCAATCTCGGCGACGTGCACGAATTTCGGCTCCTTGCGCGCGACGCGGATCGCCGCGGCGTCGAGCAGGGCGGCGTTGGCGCGCAGGAAATAGTTGGTCTCGATGTAACCGAGATCGAAGGCATGGTGGAGCATCAGATAGAGCAGCGCCGTCGGCGGCCCATCGGTGAAGCCTTCCTGCTTGCGCAGCGCGTCATGCGAGGTTCGCGACGCCTTCTGAAGCCAGGCGAGGTAGTTGTCGCCGTCAGCGCGCGACACGGAGAGCCCGGCCGTTTCCGATATCTCGGTGTCGACGAGAATGCCCTTCAGCAAATTGGGGCGCCTGAGGAAGAACTTGTCGAGAATTTCCGGCGGCGGAAGGATGCCGCGCGCCCAGCCGAATTGGGCAAGCACGTTGAGACCGCCCTCGACATAGCCGCGCGCCACGTCGGCGGCGCTCTGCGTCAGGCGAAAGATCGAGAATTTCAGCCGGTTGTAGAGCTGTTCGAGGCTCTCGGCGTAGCGCTGATAGAACTCGGCCGAGGTCGGATGCAGGCCGATGATATCGAGGAGCGTCTTCTGCGGATCGGCGGCGCCGTCGCCAACGAAGGATACGTCATCGGCGATCGTGTCCCACATCGCCGCAGCCTTCTCGATGAGCGTGTGGAGCGCCATCATGTACTTGACGTTAGGCGCGAGGCCCTTGCGCACGGCGAGCGCATAGTCCTCGCGCGCGTACCAGTTCATCCGCGAATAGACGGTGGTCGGCAGGATGCCGTAGGGCTGGCGGCCGATGCGGATGGCGGGCGTGGTGTTGCGGCCGATGACGTAGCGATTGAAGAAAGCCCGCGTGTCGGTGATGGCCTCGTCGCTGAAGACCGAGTCCATCATCTGTTCCATGAAGTAGCCGAGAGTCGCCGGCCACAGCGCGGTGTTCATCGCCCGCGCCTCGGCCTGCTCGGTGCCGAAATAGCCGGGCGCGTTTTTCATTACTCCGCGGTCGATGCCGAGCATGCCGGCGAGCCACGCCCCGTCCTTCCTGACGCGCCAATCGTCGGGATCGTCGGTGTGATCGATCTCGAAGAAATGCCGGTAGGTGACCGCCGGGTCCTCCCACCAGGTGTAGCCGGACGACGATTCGTCCGTGTTGTTGGTGGGCGTGCCTTGCGGCAGCAGCGCCAGGCCCTTGCGGCCGCGTTGATGGTCGGCGAACAGCGTCGCGACTTCCGCGGCGCCCTTCTTCTCGTCGCTCGCCAGCCGAACGCCGAGGACGAACAGCCGGTCGAAGCCGGCGCGCGCTTGCGCCGGGGTGAGGTCGGCGACGAAGCCCATGCCGACGTCGACCGCCTGCTGGAAGTCGATGGTCCAGCGCATGGCGTCGGGGATCACCAGATCCTCGCCGTCGGCCTTCAGTTGTTCGCTCTCCGGCGCCGATGGGTCGGGGCCGACCTGAAGCTCGGACGGGATCGGTTTGCCGACCTGACGCAGCGTTTCGGTGCGGCCATTGAAGCCGAGCAGGACCAGGCGCTCGGGCAGCAGCCAGCTCCGCGCGCCGCGCGTCCATGCCGTCTGCGCACTGTCCGTGGTTGCGGCCGGCGGCAGATCGAGGAACGAGACAATGACATTGGCGACATCGGCCGGCTTGACCGCGACGTCATTGAGGTTGACCGGCGCCAGCGTGGCGGCGACCTCGCCCGCGCGGGCGGCGCCGACGGCGCCTTGCAGCGTCGTCAGCGCGGCGGCCCGATCGGCGCCGCCCGAGCGCCAGATCGTCTCCCAGTAGGTCGCGATCGGGCCACGCTCCCCGGCCGGAACCGGCGCATCCGGGAGGACGACCAGCACATGGTCGCCGTCGGCTTTGACGGGTTCGTCGGCCGGGTTCAGCGGCGCATAGGTGTCGACGATCCATTTCGCTCGGCCGCCGCCGCTGCTTTTGGCGAGCCCCGCCCAGGCCGCCTTGCGCTCCGCCACCACGCCGCCTGCCCGCCAGATCTGCGTCCAGTAGATGCGCGCGTTCTCGATTTCCGCGTCGCTGAGATCGGGCTGGAACGTGTCGACCAAGGCGTCATCGGGAAAGACGCGCACCCAAAGCTGATGCTGCGTCGCCTGACCGGACTGGATCGTCTTGAAGCGTGTTTCGATGCGCAGCGGAAAGAGCGCGATCGGAAACGCGTCATCCAGTTTCTCGATACCGGTGGTCGGATCGGAGAAGCGGCCGAATTCTTTCAGGTGCTGGGAAAGAACGCCGTCGGCCTTGCCTGCCGCGCTCTGCAATCCGGCGATGTCCGCGGCGAGCGACGCGCTTTCGTGGGTCAGGGCCTCGATCCGCTTGCGGCTGGCGGCGCCCGTCCCGTCGTTCGCCGTGCGGCCAAGCCGCTCGATCTCGCGGTCGATCTTCTCCTTCCGCTGGCGGGCGCGGATAAGTTCGGTCTTCGTGCTCGCGGCGTCCGCCATCGCCTCGCCAAGGGCGCTTCTGGCGTCATCGAATTCAGACATCGCCCGCTTCCTCTTCCGGCAGCAGTTCGGACGCGTGCACCGCCATGATCACCGGCGTTTGCAGGGCGATGTAGGCGAGTTCGGCGGAGCTGACCGCCGCGTTCAGCGGCACGTGGCGGTCGCTATCCCATTGATCGTGCTTCTCCTGCACGTCGGGCGTATTCGGCTCGATGAGCACCTGCGCCGGTACCGCAGAAACCTTGATGGTTTTGCCATCGGCGAGCGCCGGGACAACATCCGGCCAGCTAAGGTCGTTCCACACGTTGAGCGCGCCGTCTCGCTCGATGTCGAAACCGAAGCGGGCGTCGCCGGGCACCTCTTCGATGCGGAAGAACCAACCCGGCTTGTCGTCGACGCGATCGTCGCCACGGGCGTCGACGGCGGTGAGGTCGAAGCCGAAGAAGTAAATGTCCGGCGCGACCCGCGCCTCGTAGAGCGGCGTCATCGGCTTTGAAGTGTCGTCGAAGCGCCGCTCCTTCGCCTTGTCGGGCGTCGGATCGCTGGCGCTCTTCGGCTGCCACTTCGCCTTCTGCGCGGTGACGATCGTGTTCGGATATTTCTTCAGCAGCTCACCGCGAATGACGAGAACCAGTTCCTCTTCGTTCACCCTGCCCGCCTCGCGATTGTCGTGATCGCCGAGGTCGGAGCTGCGCAACCACTTGTGGATCGGCGGGATGTCCTTGAGCTTCTCGCGCGCCGCCGCCTGATCGGCCGCGCTGACGAGCTGCGTGCGCACGTCCCAGAACTGGCGGAAATAGCTGCCGCGCTGGTCGGTCGGATATTCGCGCCACAGCAGCTCGCGCGCGAATTCGTGATTGAGGCCGACCATGTAGGCCTCGATGAAGCGCTGGTTGGTTTCGAGCAGCGTGACGCTGTCCGGCTCGACGAGATTGAGGTTGGGCACGAACAGGTCGTCGCCGGCATCGACCAGCGGCTTGTACATGGCGTCGTCGATCTCCGGATAGGCCATGGCCTCGACGAAGTCCTCGCCGATCTGTTCGCGAATGCGCGGCGGGATGACGATGCCGTTGAATATCCAGCGCGGGACGGTCAGCGCCGGATCGGTGGCGACGATGAGATCACCGGTGACCCTGGCGATATCGAGCCGCACCGGCGGCTGGACACGGCCGAGCTTCTCGCTCTCCTGAACGAGACGGTAGACGTCGCGGAGCCCGTTCTTGAAGCGCACCGCCTCGGCGCCATCGGTCTGGCCGGGCGGGAGCGGCGTTGCGGCGGTCGGCGTGAACACGTCGATCGGCGTGCTCAGAGTGAAACCGGACGAACCCGGCAAGGCGTCCACCGATTCCGGCGTCTGGCCTTCCTCCTTGACCGAGTCGGCATCGGCCTTCTGTCCTGCGGCCTGCAATGCCCGCGGCACGAGCGCCAGCAGCGCCGCGACCACGACCGCGAAGAGCACCGAGACGGCCGGGCCCGCAAAAAGGACAAGAAACAGGAACAGCGCGAAGATCGCGATAAGGATCAGGATCGCGACCAACGAATGCGTCCGCAGCCAGGCGCCGATGCCGGCCAGGACGCCGTCGAGCCCGCCGGCCGGCTGGATTTCATTGGCAATGGCATCGGGCGTCGGCAGACCGGGTGGCGTCACCTTCGGCGGCGCGGCGGAGATCTCGCCGGCGTTGACGCGCGTCACCAGACTGCCGGCGTTGCGCGACGCAGCAAAACCCAACCGTTTCGCCAGGCGACCACCGGGCCGCAACAGGCGGCGCATGGTGGTCGACGTCGTCGCGGTCGCCAGCGGACTAAGCTTCACCCGCTGACGAACCGTCAGCCCCTCGCTGACCACGCGCGCCTGCATCGGCGCGTAAAGCATCAGCACATTGTCGCGGGAGACGGCGCTGACCGTGGCGATCTGGCGCTTGTGCCAGTAGCGGCCGGCCTCCTTGGCGACCTGCGCCTGGCGGATGCGGCGGTTGGCCTCAAGCACATCGCCGATCTGCTCCCAGGCGGCGGCCATATACTCTTCCTGGCCGTCCTGGATCACTTCGGTGCCGAGCCCGGCCGCGGAGCGCCAGCGCGGATCGAGGTTGAGGTCGTGGACCCAGTTGGTGCGGTCGGTGCGCTCCGTGCCATCGCGTTCGGTCAGCAGGCGATCGGTCAACGCGTGCCAGCGGCCATAGATCGGCGGCGTGATCAGCGGATCCGGATCGTCGTTGATCGCGGTGTCGAGGAGCACGTCGCCATTGGCGCTCGTCGCCCCTGCATCCTGGTAGCTGTCGGCAAGATTGACGAAGGCGGCAAGCTCTTCCTGGAATTCCGTCGGATAGGGCGTCGCCCATTGATCGAACTTCGTGAACTCGGCCTTTTCCTTGGCTTTCAACGTCGCGAAGGGCGCCTTGAGCGCGCCGGCCATGCGCAGCACGCCGTTCAGGTCGGGATTGTCGATGCCGCTGACATTCGGCGCCGGGTCCTGGACGTCCATGTCGCGATGGCCGACGCGGCTGTCGACGACCTTGGGCTTGAGCAAGCGGACGAGATACTCGAAGTCACCGCGCGTGCCGGTACGGAAGAACCAGCGGTAGTAGTAGGGGAAGCTGGCGGTGGCCGGGCGGTTGCCATAAGTGCCCCACGCGGAGGACTGCGCCGTCAGCGCGTTGGCGGGATCGTCGAAGAGCGGCTTCGGATCGACGCCCAGCCCCGCCAGCCGGCCGCTCTCGAAGGCCGGGATCAGGAAGGCGTGGTAGGCCGTGTTGGGGGCCAGCTTGCGCGGACAGAGAATGCGCGAATAGGCGTTGTCGGGATTGGCGGCGAGCGCGCTTTCGGCCGCGGCGCTGACGGCGGCGGCGTCGGTGGCGACGACGTCGGTCGCCGACAGCGCCTCGTTGAAATGGACGTGGGCCCAGGCCCACAATTCGTCCGCCGGCGGCATGACATCGGCGATCGCCGTGGTCACGTCGATGAAGGGTAGCGGCTTGCCGGCGATGTTGCCGCCTTCCTTGAACTCGGTCGCCTCCTCCAGCACGACCAGAGCCAGCCACGGCAGCAGACGCCGGCCGCTCGGCGGCGCGGGCGTGTAACGCCAGGGCAGGTCTTCGTCGTAGAACTCGATGGCCGCCAGGTAATTCGGCTCAAAATTCGTCACCCAGTGGCGCGGCTCGGTGCGCTGGACCGCGTCTGCTTCGACGCCGACGATATCGCCCGGCCCGTAGAGCGCGACGGGCCGATTGACCGGCAGGACGGTCTGGCCGCCACCGCTCTTGTTAGTCCCCTCGATGTTGAGTGCGATGTCGATGGTCGCACGCGCGCCCGCCGGCGCCCCACCGATGCGATTGGCGATGCCCCGGCGCAGCCATGGCAGGAAGGTGTAGGTGCCGATCGGGTCGTCGCTCATGCGGCCAGCCTCGCCTCGGCCTCGGGGATGACGTGGAGGGCGTCGCGCGCGGCCGGATTCTGCTCGATCTGCGCGGCGAGGAAATCCTGTGCCTTGGCCTGGCTGGTGAAGCGGGTCGCCGCCGCGCCGACGGTGTTGTCGGCCGCGGCGGCGACCACGAAGCCGGTGGGCATCGTGACCACCTTGTCGTCGAACGGGACCTTGGCGCGTTTGGTCGCGGCGGAATGACGCGAGCGCGCGGCCGAGTTGCCCTTCAGGAAATGAACGAACAGGTCGAACGCAAGCGCGAAGAACCTGACCAGATGCTCCTTGTAGTTCGAATCGATGATGATCAGCTCGTGGAAGACGACGCGCTTGACCGCATGCGAGGTGGCGACGGCGCTGCCCTCGGCGGTCAAATCGACGCCGGCATCCTGCGGCTCGAAGCTCGGCGCGGAGAGTTTCGTCGCCTCGTCGAGATTGCGGAATTGCGCGGTGGCGAAAGGCTCGACGGGGTCGGCCAGCCGGCGGATGCCGGGCATGTTGACGGTCAGCTTGGCGCTTTCGATATCGGAGAGCGTCTGGTTGCCAACCTTCTGGATCTTCAGGTCGAGCGGCACGGCGCGCTGGCTGATCCTGAGCACGCCGACCGGATGCAGCACCAGTTCTTCCGACGCTTCGATCTTGCGCAGGGAGACCGACAGCCGGCCGCCCTTCGGCGGTAGCGCGGTCCAGTTCTCGCGCTTGCCGAACTCGGCGGACAGGATCGGCATCGCCGCGATCTCGGGCAACGTCGTGTTGGCGCTGTCGCCCCAGGTGTGGCTGAAGGGGATGTCGATGTCCCAGAAGAGCAGCGAGATCGACCCCTCGCCTTCGACATGCCACGGCGAGGTTCCCTCCAGTTCGCCGCGGACGCGTACGCTGAAGACGCCGGCGCCGAAGACCTTGACCGACACCGAAGCCGAGAAGGTGATGTTGAAATAGAAGGGCGAGAACTGGAACAACGCGTCGAAGCCGATATGGCCCTCGAGGCTGAAGGCGCTGACGCCGAAGAACAGATCGACGCTCGCCCCGAACTGCGCGGTATTGGATGTGACGGCGAAATAGCCGCTGACGCGGATGCTGGCGAACGGCTCGTTGAGGATCGAGATCGAGATGCGATCCGGGTTCGGGAACGGCAGGGGCGGCGGCTTGAAGGCCGGGTGAAAGCCGCCGACGCTGATGACGAACTCAGCGCTGTCACCCCAGGCGATCAGCAAGCCCATGTCGCCGCCGAGCGGGATGAAGAGCACCCGGCTCTCGTACAGCGAGGCGAAGAACCACAGCCGCTGCTTGTCGACCTCCAGCGCGCCGATGAAATTGACCTGAAGGACGAGCAACGCGGCGTCCTCGTCGGGCAGCGCTACCTTGAGGATGCCGACGATGGCGATATTGCCCGGCGGCACTTCGATGATGATGCCGATGGAGACGCTGACCAGGGTCGGTGTGCCCCAGCCGAGCTTGGCCATCGGGCCGATGAGAAACGTGTCGGCCTCGGGCGGGAAAAAGCGGCGAAGATCGGAGATGATCTGCGGGGCGTTGGCGATCACGTCCTGCGGGAACATGACGCTCTCGATGGAGCCGTTCTTGACGCCGGCCGCCAGTTCCTCGAGCTTCATCGTCCGGTTGAGGCCAAGCAGCCCACCGACCGCATTGAGCGTGAAGCCGAAGCCGAGTTGCAACGGCGTACCGAACTCCGCCGTAATGATGATCAGCAGCGAGAAGCCCTTGGAGCCGTCCGGCATCTTGGTGTTGATGAGGCCGATCGCCTTCAGCGACAGGAACCCGGCGAAGGTGAGTTCGAGCGCGCCGGCATATTCGCCCTTGTCGAAGTCGAGATAGAGGAAGCCGCCGCCGCGCACGACGCCGACGTCAAGGGCGAGGCCGACACCGTTCGGCGGCTTGAAGGCGAGCTTCAGGTCGACCGGTCCGAATTTCGCGTCGGCGCCGGAGACGAATGACAGATCGAGCTGAACGCCCATCCGCTCGACCGAAGCCGACAACGGGCCGAGCTGACCCTTGATGCCGGCCGACGTTTCCAGCGTCAGCGAGCCGTTATCGTTGATGCGCAGCATCAGGAACAACGTCTCGAAATCGACGAAGCCGAGGCTCTGATGCATCGGGATCGCAATCTCGAGACCGCCGGCCGCCTTGACGACGAGCCCCTCGTTCAGCCGGTATTCGAGGCCGAGATCGAAGCGGCCCTCGATATTCGCCCCGGCAAGCAGCGAAGCGAGGAAGTTGTCGGAACCCTCGCTGCCGAGCTTCAACACCAGCCCCTTGATGTCGGAGAAGGCGCGTGGCTCGATCTCGACACCCGTGGCCGTGCTCGCGCCGATGACGACGCCGATACCAACTCCGGCATCTTCGGCGGTAAGGGCGACCAGCCCATTGCCGCCGACGATCGAAAACGGCCGGGCCAATTCATTGCGGTTGACCGTGAGCGAGAGGTCGCCTGAGACCGATGCGGCCTTCGGCGCGACGCTGACCGTGAACGGTGGTCTGAGCCTGCCGATCACGCCGCCATCGAAGGCAATCGTCGATTCGAGCGCCGCGCCCCAATTGGCGTTGAAAGCTGCCCGCCCGGAGAGCGTCTTCGACATGTCGGCCGAGATGTCGAGCATCAGGCCCGGCGGATTGACCGAACTATCGCGGCTCCAGCGGAACGGGGCTTTCTCGAGGAAAGCGTCTGCGCCCACGCGGCCGAAATGAACCGACGCTTCGGGATGGAAGAAATCGACCGCCGCGCGGAAGAACTTGAACGGATCAAAGGACGGTGTGCCCCAGCCGAAGACGCTGGCGAAATGGGTGGCCGGATCGCTGATGAGGTCCTTGAAGCGCTCCAGATGGATGGCCTTGACGATGTATGGACGGCTGAGCGGGTTCGCGGGATCGGCCGCAACCGCCTCCCAGTCGATGAGGCCGAGGAGCTTCAGCAGATAGGCGAGACGCGGCCCGCGCAGTTCGAGCACCGAGATGACCAGATAATCGATCATTCGGCGGGCCATGGTCGCGACGAAATTCTGGACCGACAGGCGCTCGGCCGGATCGGCAATGCCCGGCGTCAGCGCCGAGACCTTCGAGACCAGGGTGCTTGCCGAATCGAAGAACTCGAAAAGCCCATCGGCAAGCCGCACCAGCGCCGCGACGAGCTCGCCTTCGTTGCCGGAAGCCAGCGCCGCCTCGAGGGCGTCAGCGGCGGCGTTGACCTGGCCGCTGGCATCGGCAAGGGTCGCGCCGGCCGCCTGAACGACGGGATTGGCAGCGATCGATGTCGGGAATTCTGAGGCCGATGCCGTCGGTGTTCAGGTCGGCGGCGAACGCTCCGGTTCCGCCGAGCGCGCGCGCCAGCCATACGCCGAACCTGACGATATAGACCTCTTCCCCCGCCATGCGCTTCGCGGCTCCCCCAAAGGTCGGTCAGTCCGTCACGCTCCCGCGTGGCTCTTCAGTGCATCCACCATTCCGGCGCCAAAGCCCTCGGCGTAACCGGGATCACCCGGAGCCGGGCTCACGCCGTCCCGGAAGTTGCCGGGCGCCGTGAGAATTGTCCGGACGTCGGCGACGGCCAGATCCTTGTTCTTCTGAAGCATCAGCGCGATGACGCCCGCCACCGCCGGCGCAGCCATGCTGGTGCCGGAAAACGCGTCGAAGCGGTTTCCCTGCTGAAAATCGAAATCGAGGATGTGCAAAAGGTTCTGGTCGGTATCGAGACTGAGCGCGGCGCTGATCAGAACGCCCGGCCCGGCAATGTCGGGCACCGGCGCCAGCGGTCCAAGGGGCGGATTCGAAAAATCGCGCATCGGGCCGCGGGATGAGAACGGCGCCAGGGTGTGACGGATTGGGATTGCGAGGCCGTTTGCATCATCGTAGGCGGCCACCGTGATGACACGCGGCGTCATGGCATCTGAGTTCATCGTGCCCAGCGCTGTCACGTCGATGGGCGTTATCGGCGATGCCGATCCGGCGATGATCTGCGGTGCGGGTAACACGCTGGCGTCGCGATAAGCATTGGCGACCCGGAAACCGAAGCCCCGGCTGTGCTGACAATTGGCGAACAGTACCGTGCCGGCCGGGGCGCGGATGCGAATGTCGTATATGCCGAGCGCATGTTGCGGCGGTGAGGCGCGCGCACTGGGGCGCACCTCCAGCTCTATGCTGTTGCGGCGGACAGTAACCGTGCCGCCGGCGCCGTCGGGCCGCTGCACGGCCGGAAGCGTATCGTGGGTGATGATGCGGGTCTTTCCGCCGTCGAAATCCTTGAAGAGGAAGCCGGCAAACACCTCGTTCGAGAACGCTGCCTCCGTCGGCACGCGGACAGCGACGCTCACGTCCTGGGGGGCGGTGACGTCGCGGTACCAAAGCTGGGCCGTCAGGCCCGGCACGTCCGTGACGCGAACACAATTATCGATGCGGGTTCGGTTTGGGCCGCGATCGTCGAACATCTCGAACGGCACGATGATTTCGCCGCTGTCCGGAATGGTGATCCGGGCATGGCTGCGTCTCGCCACATCGCCCTCGTTTCCCGACGATTTGACGAGGATCGCGCCTTTCGGAAAGTGCGTGTCGTCGGCGGCGTGGGCCGGATCGAAGGTATCGTCCAGCCAAAGCGAGTCCGAATCGAGACCATCGCCTGCCTCCCGGAACGTGCCGAAACTGCAACTGATGACGAGGGCCCTGTTGAGCGAGCGCGCGACCCGAAGGCAATAGATCACGGCATCGCGAAACACGACTGCGGGGGACACCACATTGTGGTTCGAGTCCCTGATCTCGTTGGGCGTGTCGAGCATCTTGACCATGATGATGCCGGCCTCGGGCGCGACGCCGACGCGCGCCGCATCGGCGCTGGACGCGTGTGTGGGCCCGCCCGCGGCGATCGAGGTGACATGGGTGCCGTGGCCGACGCAGTCCCGATGGGAGAAATCGAGAGGCAGAAGAGGAAACAGGGACCCGTTGATGGCGTCGTTGATGGCCTGGGTCTGGTATTCGACGCCATAGGTCACGGCGGACAGGAGGAGATTGGCATTCGGACCGGCTTCGCCCGATTTGGGGGTCAGTCCCTGGTCCCAGATTCGCAGGATACGCGAGTCATAGTGGGGCGAGATCGCCTTGTTGAACATCGGGTGGGTGACGTCGATGCCGGTGTCGATGACCGCGACGATCACGTCCTTGCCCGTGGCTCCGCCGGTGCCGGTCAGCGTTCCGCTGGCGACGTCCGCATGCCAGAGACCATCGGTGCCAATGTTGGCGACGGTGGAGGCCCTCGCGCGAATGTCGCGGACCGCGGTGTCGAGGTCGGCGTGCTTGGGCCTCCCCGCCGATATCCGGATGACGTGTGGATGCTGCGCGAGCGTCGGCAGATCGGCGAAGCGGATCGTGCCGATCGCTTCGTTGGCCATGACCGTCGATATGGAGAAACCAAGCGTCTCGAGTGGCGCGATGTCGCCCTCGAACTGCAGGATGACGGAGATAGCCTTGTCGGGTTGGGTCTTCGCCGAGTCGCGCTGATAGTCGATGAGCGCCTGGTGAAGGCTCGCGTCGAGCTTCAGCAATTCGGTCATGAGTCACCGCCGCGTGACGTCAGACCCCCGAACCCGTATTGCGCCCGCCGCGACTATATCGCGATTTTTCGGGCGCGCGATAGGGTCAAGAAATTCGAATCAGATTCTTCGCAATTATCGCTGCCCGAATGGCGGCCGATCCGCGCTACTTGAATCCATTGCGCCTGGCGGTGGACGGCAGGATGGCCTCCATCGCCTTGCGCATCTCGAACTCCGACCAGGACTCGGCGCGGAACGCCATCGCGAAGCGCGCCGTGAGTTCCTCGCTCGGCACTTCCGTCAGCGGCGGCGGATCGGATGGAACGGGCGTGTCGCCAGCTGTGACGGTCGGCGCGACGCTGGCACTCACGGCCACGACCTCGCCCTTGCACGGACTCGGCAGGTTCACGTCCGGGCCATCGATGACGGTGACGCGGACCTTTGCGACGCCGGCGCGAATGTAGCCAAGCCTCGAAGCCGCCTCGCGGCTGAGGTCGATGACACGGCCGCCGGCGAACGGGCCGCGATCATTGATGCGGACGACCACCGAACGATCGTTCTTCAAGTTGGTGACCCTGACCTTGGTGCCGAACGGCAGCGTGCGGTGCGCCGCGGTCAGTCCTCCGGAATTGGGCTCACCGCTGGCGGTCACGCCGCCCGGCGCGAACCAGGCCGCCTTGCCGCACTGTTCGGCGGCCAGGGCAACGCCCGAGGCGCACGCACACGATGCGGCAAAGCTCGCCAACAGAGCCGCGAAACGAATCCCTTCGGCCTTCACGAGACGCCCTCCGTCCCGCCGCATCAACGGTGGCCAAACCGTCCCGCCCCTTTGCCCAATTGTCGGGCATGGTCACAGGCAAATCGGGCTGGAATACGGCACCCGAGTGGCGAAGAGGATGCCTGTCTACTGGACGCGTTCCAGCGCCATGGCAACGCCCTGCCCGACACCGACGCACATGGTGGCAAGACCGATCTTGCCGCCGCTGGCGCCGAGCCCGATGGCGACGTCCGCCGCCAGCCGCGCGCCCGACATGCCGAGCGGATGGCCGTAAGCGATGGCGCCGCCATTCGGGTTCACATGGGCCGCGTCGTCGGCAAGGCCGAGTTGCCGCAGACAGGCCAGGGACTGGCTGGCGAAGGCTTCGTTCAATTCGATCAGGTCGAAGGCCGAAATCTTCAGGCTAAGCCGCGCCATCAGCTTCTCGGTCGCTGGAACCGGGCCGATGCCCATCACGCGCGGCGGCACGCCGGCGCTCGCCATGCCGAGGATGCGCGCCAACGGCTTCAGCCCGAGGCGCTCGACGGCCTCGCCGGAGGTTATCAGCAGCGCCTGCGCGCCGTCATTGACGCCGGAAGCATTGCCGGCGGTCACCGTGCCGCCAGGGCGCACGATCGGCTTCAGCTTGGCCAGCGTATCCAGCGTGGTGTCAGGGCGCGGATGCTCGTCGGTGGTGAACATGATCGGGCCGGTCTTGCGGCTGCCCGGCGTCTCCACCGCGACGATGCGGCCCGTCAAAACACCACTTTCCATCGCCGCCCGGGCGCGTTCCTGCGAGCGCAACGCAAAGGCATCCTGATCGGCGCGGCTGACCTGATAGTCGTCGGCGACGTTCTCGGCGGTCTCCGGCATGGAGTCGACGCCGTACTGCGCCTTCATGAGCGGGTTGACGAAGCGCCAGCCGATGGTGGTGTCGTAGATGTCGGCGCTGCGCTGGAAGGCCGCCTCGGCCTTGCCCATGACCAGCGGCGCGCGGGTCATCGACTCGACGCCGCCGGCGATGACCACATCCAGCTCACCGGCGCGAATAGCACGCGCGGCCGTGCCGACGGCATCCAGTCCCGACGCGCACAGGCGGTTCATGGTCGTGCCCGGAACAGTCTCGGGCAAACCGGCAAGCAGGGCGGCCATGCGGGCGACGTTGCGATTGTCTTCACCGGCCTGATTGGCGCAGCCGAGGATGACCTCCTGAACCGCCTCACCCAGCCCGTCATGCCGTGCAAGCAGCGCCCTGATCGGGATCGCCGCCAGATCGTCGGCGCGCACCTTCGCCAGCGCCCCGGCGAAGCGGCCGATCGGCGTCCGCAGCGCATCGCAGATATAGGCTTCCCGGCTCATGCACTTGGCTCCATATGACGCAGCCGAGGCGGCCGCCGAACGAGGAAGATGCCCCCGGAGCGCAGACACTAGACGCTCAGGGAGAGACGCGGAACAGCCGACGAAGCATCCGTGTCATCGCGGCTCGACCAGCCGGACAGGCGTACCGGACAGCCACGCCTCGATATCCTCCAGAACGCCGCTGAAATAGGTGGCGTAGGTGGTGTGCGTGACGTAGCCGATATGCGGTGTGGCGATGACGTTGCCGAGCGTGCGGAACGGATGGTTGGCAGGCAGCGGTTCGACGTCGAATACGTCGAGGGCAGCGGCCGCGATCGTTCGCTTGTCGAGGGCGTCGATGAGCGCCGCTTCGTCCACGATCGGCCCGCGCGAGGTGTTGATCAGCATGGCGGTCGGCTTCATCAGCCCCAGCTCGCGCTTGCCGATCAGCCCGCGGCTTGCCGGGCTGAGGACCACGTGGATCGTGACGAAATCGGACTCGCGCAGGAGATCGTCGAGCCTCGCGACCCGCTGGACGCCCGCCTCGCGACAGCGCTCGTCGGTCAGGTTGCGGCTCCACGCGGCAACCTCCATTTCGAGCGCCTTGGCAACCGCGGCAACGCGGGCGCCCAATCTGCCTAGCCCGATGACGCCCAGCCTTGCCCCCGAAAGGTCCGTGCCGAGCCCGATCTGCCAACCCCCCTCGCGCACCGCCGCCGCCTCCGCAGGGAGGCCGCGCGCCAGCGCCAGCATCAGGCCGATGGTCAGTTCCGCCGTCGACGGACCGAACGCCCCGGTGCCGCAGACGACCACGCCGCGCTCGTGCGCCGCCCTGACATCGATCGACGCATTGCGGGGACCGGTGGTGATGAGGAGCTTCAGCTTCGGCAAGCGCTCGAGCAGCGCGCGGTCGAACGGCGTACGCTCGCGCATGGCGACGACGATGTCGAAATCCGCCAGGCGGGCGGCAACCGCGTCGCGGTCCGCCAGATGATCGGAGAACGCCCGGATTTCAACCTTGCCGGCGAGCCGGTCCCAATCGGCAAGCCCCATGGCGACGTTCTGATAGTCGTCCAGAATGGCGCAGCGCATCATCAAACCATCCTCCCGGCGTCGTTCGTATTTCCAGAAACCGACGTCTTTTCGCGCCGGCTCACATGTTGGGGTAGTTCGGCCCGCCGCCGCCTTCGGGCGGCACCCAATCGATGTTCTGGTTGGGATCCTTGATGTCGCACGTCTTGCAGTGGACGCAATTGGCGGCGTTGATCTGGTAGCGCGGCGCGTCCGCGCCTTCCTCGATCCATTCATAGACGCCGGCCGGACAATAGCGCGCCGACGGCCCACCATAGACGTCATGCTCCGAGGATTTCTGCAAGGCCATGTCGCGGACGTGGAGATGGACCGGCTGATCCTCTTCATGGAGCGTGTTGGACACGAAGACCGACGACAACCGGTCGAAGGTCACGACGCCGTCCGGCTTCGGATAGGCAATCGGCTTCGCTTTCGCGGCGGGCATGGTCGCGGCGTGGTCCGGCTTGCCGTGACCGAGTGTGCCGAACAGCGAGAAGCCAAACGTGTTGGTCCACATGTCAAACCCGGCCGCGGCGATGCCGGCGAGCGTGCCGAACTTCGACCACAACGGCTTGACGTTGCGCACCGGACGGAGGTCGCGGCCGATATCCGAGCCGCGCCACGCGTCTTCATAGCTCGCCAATTCATCATTGGAACGTCCGGCGGCGATCGCCCCGGCGACATGCTCCGCGGCCAGCATGCCGGAAAGAACCGCATTGTGGCTGCCCTTGATGCGCGGCACGTTGACGAAGCCGGCCGAGCAGCCGATGAGCGCGCCGCCCGGGAAGACAAGCTTGGGCACAGATTGCCAGCCGCCTTCGGTGATGGCGCGCGCGCCATAGGACAGACGCCGTCCGCCCTCGAGCAGCGGACGGATCAGCGGGTGGGTCTTGAAGCGCTGGAACTCCTCGAACGGCGACAGGAACGGATTGGCGTAGTTCAGGTGTACGACGAAGCCGATCGACACGAGGTTTTCGCCGAAGTGATAGAGGAACGAGCCGCCGCCGGTGCGATTGTCGAGCGGCCAGCCGAAGGTGTGCTGGACGAGACCGGGGCGATGCTTCTCCGGCGCGACTTCCCACAATTCCTTGAGGCCGATGCCGAATTTCTGCGGCTCCTTGCCGTCCGCCAGCCCGTAGCGTGCGATAAGCTGCTTGGCGAGCGAGCCGCGCGCGCCCTCGCCGATGAGCGTGTATTTGGCGCGCAGTTCCATGCCGCGCTGGAAGCCCGCCTTGGGCTTGCCGTCGCGGCCGACGCCCATGTCGCCGGTAGCGACGCCGACGACCGCGCCCGCATCGTCGTGCAATGTCTCGACCGCGGCAAAGCCGGGGAAGATCTCGACGCCCAGCGCCTCCGCCTTGGCGGCCAGCCACCGGCAGACATCGCCCAACGACGCGATGCAGGCACCGTGATTGCGCATCAGCGGCGGCATCAGGATGTTCGGCAAGCGGATTTCGCCGGCCGGCCCGAGCCAGCAGAAATGGTCGGCAGTCACCGCCGTGGTGAGCGGGGTCTCCTCGCTCCGCCAGTCGGGCAGCAGCCGATCGAGGCCGATCGGGTCGATCACCGCGCCGGAAAGAATGTGCGCGCCGACCTCGGAGCCCTTCTCCAGCACGACGACCGAGAGGTCGGGGTCAACCTGCTTGAGCCGGATCGCGGCCGACAGGCCCGCCGGACCGGCCCCGACGATCACGACGTCGAAGTCCATCGACTCGCGTGGCGCGGCGGAAGGGTCGCTCATCGCAACACCCTTTCGTAGCAGGCGGATACGCGTCGCGACGCATTGAGGAGTCTCGGTCGGTCGAGGTCGGGCATGTCGAGAGTGCTATTCCCTTGAGGCGAGGCCGGGCGGGACAATAGCCCGCGGCTCGCCGATTCCGAGGCAAAAAATCGACCCGGCAACCGCGGCGGCAGGGAATGCCCGACCACCCACACGGATGTTTTTCGATGCGGCCTTGTCGATCCCGGGCCGGCTCGCTCGTCGTGAAGGCGAGACCACGCGAACCGCCCGCCGATGCGCGGACAAGGAGGACGAAAATGACGACCGACGACATCAAGAATGGGTTCGTTTTCAAGCTGTTGACGCGCATTTCCGACGGATTGGCGGCGCGGCGCATCCTGCGGGCCAAGCATTTCGCGCTGACGTCGCTGCTGGCGATGGACACGCACCGCCTCGACGATCTCGGCATCAGCCGCCAGGACGTGCTGGACGCCGTTCACGCCCGGTCCGGCGCCCGTCATCTCGAAGCGCGCCGGCGCGTCCGCACCGCAGGTGCGCCCGTGCGGCTCCACACCCGCGCCACGGCATAGCGGCGGACCGTCGCGCCTGCGACGCCCGTCGCTGCCGACGGAAGCGGCATATGCCATGATGCCACCGACGGCGTTTACCGAACCGGCGGGGCATGGGCGTGGCCTATCTCAATCTCGAACAGCGTATCCGGCGCGTCCGGAAGAGGGTCTCGGAGCTGGAGTTCTGGGTTCCGAGGCAGGTGCTTCCACTCGATCATTGGACGCTGAACGGCCAGCCGCACGCCCGCGGGCAGGCGTGGCCCAGCATCGACGGAACGTTCCACTTCGCGCATCCGCCCGTTGCGGTCCCGGGCGGCTGGCCGCTGGCCGACGTCCGCCTGCGCCTCGACCTTGGCGGCGAAGGCCTGCTGACGATCATGGGGGCCGACGGGGCCGGCAGGAAGTATGGCCTCGATCCGTATCACACCAGCTTTCCGGTGCCGGGCGACGGATTCGCGATCTCAGCCACGTGCGTCGGCCGGCTGCCGTTCGGCGTGCCGGCGCGCGGCGCGCGCCTGACGCAGGCCGAGATCGCCTGGATCGACAGGGATCTCGCCGACCTCATTCTGCTGGTGACGCAGGTGACCGAACTTGCCCAGGTTCTCGGCGGGCACGAGGCCGATCAGGTTCCGCTGGATGGCTACCATCCCTTCCGGCCGCACCCGGACCATTCGCGCGCGCACGAGGCGGCGGAGCCGTTGATCAGCGCGACGGAGGCCGGCCTGCATCGTCTGCGCTGGCCAACCGACACCGCCGATTATCTCGGTCGCGTCGCGCCGGGCACCGAGCTTCAGAATATCTGGCGGTTGCCGGCCGACCTGCGTCCCGATCCCGATGCGCTGGGCGACGACGCAATGGCCTCGGTCTGCGAGGCTCGCGACGCGATCGTCGCCGACCTCCGCGCATTACGCGACCGCTATCCGCAAACCGGCGCGATCGCGCTTTCCGGTCACGCGCATATCGATCTCGCGTGGCTATGGCCGATCGACGAGACGCGCAGGAAGGTCGCCCGGACCTTTCATTCCGCGCTTCGCCTGATGGAGCGCTTCCCCGACTTTCGCTTCAACCAGTCGACGGCGCAGTACTACGCCTGGCTCGAAGAGGACGACCCGGAGCTTTTGGCCAGCATCAGGGACAAGGTGGCTTCCGGCCAATGGGAGCCGATCGGGGCGATGTGGGTCGAGCCCGATACCAACATGCCCACCGGCGAATCGCTCGTCCGCCAGCTTCTCTACGGAATCCGATATTTCGACCGCGCCTTCGGCCGCAACTGGCGCACCAACGTCAACTGGCTGCCGGATTGTTTCGGCTTTTCGCCGGCCTTCCCGCAACTCCTGCGCCTCGCCGGGCTCGACAGCTTCTTCACCCACAAGACCAACTGGTCGGAGCGCAACAAGCTGCCCTCCGATCTCTTCTGGTGGGAGGGCCTGGATGGCTCGCGCGTGCTGATGCACACCTTCGACAATCCGGCCGGCGGCTACAACGGACGCGTCGGCCCCCGCGCCGCGGTCGAGACCTGGCGCAACTATCAGGACAAGGAAACCAATCCCGAGAGCCTGCTGCTTTACGGATGGGGCGACGGCGGCGGCGGGCCGACCGAGGACATGCTGGAGCGCGCGGAACAACTCGCCGATTTCCCGGCGATGCCGGCGCTCCGTCAGGTGAACGTGTCCGAATGGTTCTCGGACATCGTTTCCCGCGCGGAGAAGATGCCCGAGATGCCGGTGTGGGTCGGCGAGATCTATCTCGAGTATCACCGCGGCACGCTGACGACGCAGGGCCGCACCAAGTTCCTCCACCGGCGCGCCGAGCGCGCGCTGATCACCGCGGAGACGCTGGGGAGTTTGGCAGCGATGGGCGGTGAAGCCATGGCGACATCGCTGGAGAGCGAGTGGCGCGTGCTGCTCCGCAACGAATTTCACGACATCCTGCCCGGCTCCAGCATCCGCGAAGTCTATGAACGCGCCGAAGCCGAGCTAGCAGGCGTCGTGGAAGCCGGCACTGCCCAACAAGACGCGCACCTCGACGCTCTGGGAAAGCAATTCGCCGGCGGCTCGTCGCCGGGCGTGCTGATCGTCAACCCCGATCTCTCGGCGCGCCCGTTGCGCCTGTCATCGACCAAGGCCCTGCCTGGCGGCCAGCCGGTCGAAGGCGGCAGCGTGATCGCCGCCGACGCGACGGTGCCGGGTCTCTGCGTGTCGGTCGTCACGAGCGGCAACCTCGCGCCGGTTAGCGGCCTCGCGGTCGGGGCGGATTTCCTCGAGAATCGCTATCTCCGCGTCGAATTCCTTCCCGATGGCACGTTGAAAAGCGCCTTCGACAAGCTGGCGATGCGCGAATGCCTCGCCGGTCGCGGCAACCAGATCGTCGCCTATCCCGACAAGCCACGGCTGTTCGATGCCTGGGACATCGAGGAGGACTACGCCCGCGCCAGTGAGGAGATCGTCGCCACCTCGCCGGCAGAGATCGTCGAGCGCGGGCCGCACCGGGCAGCACTGAGGCTGGTACGCCGATACGGCGACAGCACGATCACGCAGACCGTGCGGCTCTGGGCGAATTCGCCGCGCATCGAGTTCAAGACCGATATCGACTGGCATCAACGGCGCATATTGTTGAAGGCGAACTTCCCGCTCGCGATCCGCGCCGAGACAGCAATTTTCGAATGCGCGCATGGAATCGTCCGCCGGCCGACCCATCGCAATACACCTTGGGATCAGGCGAAGTTCGAGGTTGCCGCCCATCGTTTCGTCGACCTCGCCGAACAGGGCTACGGCGTCGCGCTGCTCAACGACGGCAAATACGGCCACCACGCGCTCGGCAACGAAATCGGAATCAGCCTGCTGCGCTCGCCGGTCTATCCAGATCCGCTCGCCGACGAGGGCACGCAGAGCTTCACCTATGCGCTGCTGCCGCACCGGGGCGACTGGCTTACCGGCGGGGTGCTGGCCGAGGCCGAAGACCTGAACCAACCGCTGCTCTGCCGGACATTGAGTGCCGCTGAAGACCGCGTCTGGCGGCCGGTTGCCATCGAGGGCATCGACCTCGGCCTGAGCGGCTTCAAGCCGGCCGAGGACGGCAGCGACCTCATCTTCCGGACCTACGAACCGGCCGGCGCGCGCGGCACGGCAAACGTGACGCTGGAGCCCGGCTGGACGGTCGCCGACGAGGTCAACCTGCTCGAAGAACCGCGCGGGACCGCCGATTTCGCCTTCACCCCGTTCCAGATTCACAGCTGGCGGGTCGTGAAAACGAAGACGTGACCGGCCTTTGCGGCCGATCCGCGATCTCCCGCCTTCCCTCGCCATGGCCGGACGGGCTATTTGTGCCACGCGGAATGTGCATTCCACGCGGGAAGCATCTCGCGAGAAAGAAGGCCCACGGGAATGGATGACAAGACCGCGACGATGAGCGCGCCGCGAGATTTCGAAGCCCTCAAGGCGATGCTGATCGAAAGCCGAGATGCCTTGCCGCCGCGGCTGATCCAGCTCGCCGCCTTCGCGCTCGAAAATCCCGACGAAATGGCGCTCGGCACCGCGGCGAGCATCGCCGCCCAAGCCGCCGTGCAGCCGTCCACCCTGATCCGTTTTGCCAAGCGCCTCGGCTATTCCGGTTTCTCCGACTTGCAGAGCGTCTTCCGCTCCGAGCTGAGGGCAAGCTGGCCCGACTATCGCGAACGGCTGGCGCGCGTCCAGGCGACGCGCGAGCTGGGTAGCCCGCACTCCCTGCTCTCCGGCTTCGCGGACAGCGCGATGGTCTCGCTTGAGCGCCTGATGGCGCAAACCCCAGAGGACGACATCGCCCGCGCGGCGGAGATCCTGGCGCGGGCCGAAGTCATCTACGTGCTCGGCATGCGGCGCGCCTTCCCGGTCACGCTCTACCTCGCCTACGCCTTCGGCAAGCTCGGCATCCGCGCCGTGCTGGTCGACAACGTCGCGAGCCTCGGGCCGGAGCAGCTCACCAATGCCGGCAAGCACGATGCCTTGATTGCCGTCAGCTTCACGCCCTACACGCCGATGACGGTCGAATTGACCGATCGCCTCGCCAGTCGCGGTGTGCCGCTGATCGTGCTGACCGATAGCCCGTTCTCCCCGCTCTCCCCGAAAGCATCGGTCACCTTCGAGATTCCCGAGGCGGACTACGCCGGCTTTCGCTCGCTCTCGGCGACATTCTGCGTGGCCATGGCGCTCAGCGTGGCGACCGCCACGCGGCGCAGCGCGCTATAGAATGTACGTTCCATATTGACTGGCACTTGGAAGATTTGTTTTATCAGTTTCCCTTCGAGGGCCACGCCGGGCCTGCGAGGAAATCGAAAGCCTCCTGATGGCCACGCCCCATCGTCTCGACGTGATCACGATCGGTCGCTCGTCCGTGGATCTCTACGGCCAGCAGATCGGCGGGCGGCTTGAGGATGTCGGCTCGTTCGCCAAGTCGGTGGGCGGCAGCCCGACCAACATGGCGATCGGCGCCGCGCGCCTGGGACTGAAGGCCGGGCTGATCACGCGCGTCGGCGACGAGCAGATGGGCCGCTTCATCCGCGAACAGCTCGCCCGCGAAGGCGTGGCGCTGGATGGCGTGGTCACCGACCCGCATCGGCTGACGGCGCTGGTGCTGCTCGGCGTGCGCGACGACAAGCACCAGCCGCACATCTTCTATCGGACCGATTGCGCCGATATGGGCCTGGTCGAGGACGAGATCGATCCGGCCTTCATCGCTTCGGCGGGTGCGGTCGTGGTCACCGGCACGCATTTCTCCACCGCGAGCGTCGAGGCGGCGAGCCGCAAGGCGATGCGGATCGCCAAGGCGGCTGACCGCAAGGTTCTGTTCGACGTGGACTACCGCCCGAACCTCTGGGGCCTCGCCGGTCATGACGCCGGAGAGAACCGTTACATCCGCTCCGAGGCGGTGACGCGGCGACTTGAATCGGTCGTCAGCCAGGTCGACGTCGTCGTCGGCACCGAGGAAGAACTGATGATTGTCGGTGGCGGCGAAAACATCGACGCCTCGGTGCGTCGCATCCGCGACCTGAGCCCGGCACTCATCGTGCTCAAGCAGGGGCCGATGGGCGTTCTCGTTTATCCGGAAGCGATTCCCGCGCGGCTCGAGGACGGCATCCGCGGGCGTGGTTTTCCGGTCGAGGTTTACAACACGCTCGGCGCCGGCGACGCCTTCATGGCCGGCTTCCTGCGTGGCTGGCTGACCGGCCAACCGCTGGAGACGACCTGCGCCTGGGCCAACGCCTGCGGCGCGATCGCCGTTTCCCGGCTTCTGTGCTCACCGGAATATCCGACCTTCGACGAGCTGCAGGCGTTCCTCGGCGACAAGAACCTGCCGCGCGTCCTGCGTCACGACCGCGACCTCAACAACATTCACTGGGCGGAGACGCGCCGCCCGCAGCCCGCGACACTGATGGCGCTCGCCATCGATCATCGCAGCCAGTTCGAGGCGCTCGCCGAGCGGGCCGGTGCGCCGCGCCAGCGGATTGGACGATTCAAGGAACTCGCCGTCGAGGCGACGGCGCGGGTGGCGGCGGGCAAGCCGGGCTTCGGCATGCTGCTCGACGGTCTCTACGGCACGCAAGCGCTCTATGCCGCCACCGGCCATCCGTTCTGGATCGGCCGGCCGGTGGAGAAGCCGGGTTCACGCCCGCTGGAATTCGAGAACGGCGGCGACCTTGGTTCGCATCTGGTCGAGTGGCCGGTGACCCAGACGGTCAAGTGCCTGTGTTTCTATCACCCGGACGATCCCGACGATCTCAAGGCGCGACAAGAGCGCGAATTGTTGCGGCTGTTCGACGCGTCGCGCACGGTCGGCCGTGAGCTGATGGTCGAGATCATCGCCGGCAAGAACGGTCGGCTCGGCGACGACACGGTCGCCTCGATCCTCAACCGGCTCTACGAGCTCGGCATCCGGCCGGACTGGTGGAAGCTCGAACCGCAGACGAGCGCGGCAGCGTGGCGGGCGATCGATCTTGCCATCGCCACGCACGACCCGCGCTGCCGCGGCGTCGTGCTGCTCGGCCTGGAAGCCCCGGAAGACGAACTCGCCCGCGGTTTCGCGCTTGCCGCGGCAAGCACCCGTGTGAAAGGCTTCGCCGTCGGACGGACGATCTTCGGCGATGCCGCGGCGTCGTGGCTGGCCGGCAAGATCGACGACGAGGCGGCAATCGCCGACATGGCGGCGCGCTTCCGGCGGCTGGTCGTCGCCTGGCAGGGCGCCATCGCCGAAGGGCGCCGCGTGAGCGCGTAGGGAGGAGACCCATGCAAACGGTTCGCTTGACGGCCGCGCAGGCACTCGTCCGCTTTCTGGCGGCGCAGATGACCGAGATCGACGGCGTCACGCTGCCCATCTTCGCGGGCGTCTGGGCGATCTTCGGCCACGGCAACGTCGCCGCGATCGGCGAGGCGCTTTACGCGGAACGCGACCGCCTGCCGACCTATCGCGGCAACAACGAGCAGGCCATGGCGCATGCGGCCATCGCCTTCGCCAAGGCGTCACGGCGACAGCGGATGATGGTCTGCACGTCCTCGATCGGCCCCGGCGCCACCAACATGGTCACCGCTGCGGCGGTCGCTCACGTCAATCGCCTGCCGGTGCTGTTCGTTTGCGGAGACGTGTTTGCGAGCCGGCTTCCGGATCCGGTTTTGCAGCAGGTCGAGGATTTCGGCGACGGCACGGTGTCGGCGAACGATTGCTTCCGTCCGGTATCGCGATATTTCGACAGAATTACGCGCCCGGAACAGCTGATTTCCGCGCTTCAGCGGGCGATGACGGTGCTCACCGATCCGGCCGATTGCGGGCCGGTGACGCTGGCTTTCTGCCAGGACGTGCAGGCGGAAGCCTATGAATACCCGGTCAGTTTGTTCGCGGAACGCACATGGAAAGTGCGCCGTCCGCGCCCGGACGAGGCCGAACTGCATGCGGCCGCCCGTGCGCTCGGCAGCGCGAAGAAGCCCATCGTGATCGCCGGCGGCGGCGTGCTGTACAGCGAGGCGATGGATGCGCTGGCGCGCTTCGCCGAGACCCATGGCGTGCCCGTCGCCGAGACGCAGGCCGGCAAGTCGTCGATCCCCGCCAGCCACAATCTCGCGGTCGGCTCGATCGGGGTCACCGGCACCTCGGCCGCCAATGCACTCGCCGAAGAGGCCGACGTGATCCTCGCGGTCGGAACCCGGCTCCAGGATTTCACCACCGGCTCATGGGCGCTGTTCCAGAATCCGGACCGCAGGATCATCGGGCTCAACGTCCAGCCGTTCGACGCGTTGAAACATCGCGCGCTGCCGCTGGTGGCGGACGCGGCGGTCGGCCTCGATGAATTGTCGGCCAAGCTCGCCGGCTGGAAGACCGACGCCGGCTGGCAAAGATCCATCGCCAGCGGACGCGCCAGATGGATGGAGGCGGCCGGCCGCGCCACGGGGCGCACCAACACTGTGCCGCCTTCCGACGCGCAGGTGATCGGCGCGGTCCAGCGCCAAGCGTCGCCGGATACGGTCGTCGTGTGCGCGGCGGGCGGCCTGCCCGGCGAACTTCACAAGCTCTGGCAGGCGGAGCGCCCGAGCGGCTATCACCTGGAATACGGCTACTCTTGCATGGGCTACGAGATCGCCGGCGGCATCGGCGTCAAGATGGCGTTGCCCGACCGCGACGTGGTCGTCATGGTCGGCGACGGCTCTTACCTGATGATGAATTCCGAGATCGCCACCTCGATCCTGCTCGGACAGAAGCTGACCATCGTCGTGCTCGACAATCACGGCTTTGCCTGCATCACCCGGCTCCAGCAAGCCACCGGCGGCGAACGCTTCAACAACCTGTTCATCGACACGCGGCACACCGAACTGCCGGCGATCGATTTCCGCGCCCATGCCGAATCGCTCGGCGCCATCGCCGAACGCGTGACCACCATCGACGAGCTTGAGTCCGCGCTCGACCGCGCCAGGGCCAACGACCGCACCACGGTCGTGGTGCTCGAAACCGACCCGTTCGTCACCACCGAAGCCGGCGGTCATTGGTGGGACGTGGCCGTGCCGGAAGTCTCGACGCGGCCATCGGTCGAAGCCGCACGCGCGGACTACGAAAAAGCGCTGATCGATCAACGGCGCGGGGACTGATCTCGATGATGCACTCCGCGAGCCAGCCCCTGTTTGCCCTCCCCCCTTGCGGGGGAGGTCGGATTTCCCCGATTTGCGCCAGTAAATCGGTGTTGGAAATCCCGGAGGGGGGCCGTGGCACGGCCCGTCCATACCCCCCTCTCGCTGCGCCAACGATTTCGCTAGCGCGAAACCGGGCTCCGCTCTCTCCCCCTCAAGGGGGGAGAGGAAGTCCATCGCACGCTCGGCGTTTCATTCCCGGAGGCTGACCTGATGCCAATCCGTTTCGGTACGAACCCCATCGGCTGGTCGAATGACGACATGCCGGAACTCGGCGGCGACACGCCGCTCGAACAGTGCCTGTCGGAGGCCAGGCAGGCCGGCTTCGAAGGGATGGAGCTCGGCAACAAGTTTCCGCGCGAACCCGTGGCGCTCAAGAAGGTTCTCTCCGCGCATGGGCTCGACCTCGTCTCGGGCTGGTATTCCGGCGAACTGCTGCGCCGGACGGCGAAGCAGGAGATGGAGCGCCTGCGCCCGCATCTCGATCTCCTCAAGGCGCTCGGCGCCGATGTCCTCGTCTTCGCCGAGACCACCGACACGCACCACGACCAGCCGCAGTCGAAGCGCCCGGTGCTCAAGGACAACCAGTGGGCCGACATCGGCAAGCGCTGGACCGAGCTTGCCGACCTGACGCTCGCCGAGGGCGTGCGCCTCAGCTTTCACCACCACATGGGCACGGTTGTGCAGTCGGCGGCCGACATCGACGCGATGATGGCGGCGACCGGACCGTCGGTCTTCCTGCTGCTCGACACCGGCCACGCCACCTGGGGCGGGGCCGACCCGGTGGCGCTGGCGAGGAAGTACCGCACGCGCATCAGCCACGTGCACGGCAAGGACGTGCGACTGGACAAAATGAAACAGTCGATCGCCGAGGACTGGAGCTTCCTGAAGTCTGTCGTCGAGGGCGTTTACACCGTGCCCGGCGACGGCGGCGTCGATTTCGTCGCGGTCCTCAAGGAACTGCCGGGCTATTCGGGCTGGCTGGTGGTCGAGGCCGAACAGGACCCAAAGAAGGCACATCCGCTGACCTATGCCAGGATGGGCTATACCAACCTCCGCCGCTTCGCCAAGGAAGCCGGCCTGATCCAGGCTTGATCGATGTCCACATCGAAGCTGCTCGTTCGACCTTCGTCCGCCGACGGCCGCATCATCCACGTCACGCCGGAAAGCGCCGGCTGGACCTATGTCGGCTTCGACGTCTACCGGCTGGCGCCGGGCGCTTTCGCATCCGCTGCCCGGTCGGCGGGGCGCGAGGTCTGTCTCGTCTTCCTGTCGGGCAAGGCGACGGTCGAGGTCGAGGACAAGAACCTCGGCAGCGTCGGCGAACGCATGTCGCCTTTCGACGGCAAACCGTGGGCCGTCTATGTGCCCGCCGGATCGCGCTGGCGCGTCACCGCCACCAGCGACGTCGAATTCGCCGTGTGCTCGGCGCCGGCCAAGGGCGGCAAACCGGCGCGCGTGATTTCGCCGAATGACTTGAGCGTCGAGGAGCGCGGCAAAGGCACCAACCTGCGCCGCGTGGTCAACATCCTGCCGGAGACCGATCCGACCGCCGAAAGCCTGCTCGTGGTCGAGGTGATCACGCCCGGCGGCCACTGGTCGAGCTACCCGCCGCACAAGCACGATCGCGACGCCCTGCCCGCGGAGTCGCAACTCGAAGAGACCTACTATCATCGGCTCAAGCCCGCGCAGGGCTTTGCCTTCCAGCGCATCTACACCGACGACCGCTCGCTCGACGAGACGATCGCGGTTGCCGACGGCGACGTGACGCTGGTGCCGCGCGGCTATCATCCGTGCGGCGCGCCGCATGGCTACGATCTCTACTACCTCAACGTGATGGCGGGACCGCGCCGCATCTGGCGCTTTCACAACGACCCCGCCCACGAATGGATGCTGAAGCCGACCGCCTGACGGCGGCGCGTATCACCCGGAGTTCCCTTCCCATGCTCAATATCGCGGTTCTTGGCGCCGGCCGGATCGGAAAGATCCACGGCGGCAACGTCGTGACAAATCCGCGCGCGGTGCTGGTCGCTGTCGCCGACGCCGACGCCAGTGCCGCCAAGGCACTCGCCGACGCGACCGGCGCCAAGGTCGCGACGATCGACGCGATCATGGCCGACAAGGCCATCGGCGCGGTGCTGATCTGTACGCCGACGGATACCCACGCCGACCTCATCGAGCGCGCCGTGAAAGCCGGCAAGGCGGTATTCTGCGAGAAGCCGGTCAGCCTCGACGCCAAGCGCATCGAGGCCTGCCTCGCCGTCGTCAGCGAGGCCAAGGGCAAGCTGATGATCGGCTTCAACCGCCGCTTCGATCCGAGCTTCGCCGACGTGAAACGCCGCATCGTGGCGGGCGAGGCCGGCAACGTCGAACTGGTGACGATCCTGTCGCGCGATCCGTCGCCGCCGCCGGTCAGCTATATCGAGCGCTCGGGCGGTCTTTTCCGCGACATGATGATCCACGATCTCGACATGGCGCGCTACCTGCTCGGCGAAGAGCCGGTCGAGGTTCACGCAGTCGGTTCCAGCCTCGTCGATCCGGCGATCGGAAAGGCCGGCGACGTGGACACCGCCGCCGTGATGCTGAAGACGGCTTCGGGCAAGATCGCGCAGATTTCCAATTCGCGCCGCGCCACCTACGGCTACGATCAGCGCATCGAGGTCCATGGCAGCCGCGGATTGCTGGCGGCCGGCAACCGCACTTCGACCACCGTCATCCGCGCCGACGCCGACGGCTATGCCAGCGACCCGGCCCTGCCCTTCTTCCTGGAGCGCTATGCCGAAGCCTACCGGCTGGAGCTTGCCGCCTTCATTGCGGCGGTGCTCGACGGCACGGCAATTCCGGCGACCGGCGAGGACGGGCTGAAGGCCCAGCGCCTCGCGGACGCGGCGACCGAGGCGGCCAAAAGCGGCAAGCCCGTGAAGCTCTCCGGCTGATTGGCTACGACACCAACCGGGTCCGCTTCAGCGTGCCGCTGCGTTCCAGCAACGGATAGGCGGTGGCGGCAAGGTGGGCATCGATGCGCTTGAGATCGCGCACGAGATCGAGGTGCAGGCCGCTGGTCTCGATGCTGGCGACGTGACCTTCGCGCACGCGCAGGAAGTGCCTCTCGGTCGAGTCGCGCTCCAGATCGCGGAACTCCTCCTTCTCGGCAACGAGCTTGCGCGCCGCGCCGAGGTCGCTCGACATGAAGACGGCGACCGACAGCCGCAAATGGTCGAGCAGACGCGAAAACATCGCATCGATCTCGGCGAGGCCCTCGGCCGA
This sequence comes from uncultured Alphaproteobacteria bacterium, assembly GCA_963781775.1. Taxonomy (GTDB): domain Bacteria; phylum Pseudomonadota; class Alphaproteobacteria; order Rhizobiales; family Kaistiaceae; genus CAVSRC01. Next base: position 205,396 of record CAWAHE010000014.1, read on the forward strand.
CAGGCTGAGCTTCAGCCGCATGCGCTTGGCGATCAGCTCGCTGAGGTTGCGGTCGATGATGTCGCCGATGTGCTCCAGGTTAATGGCGAAGGCCTGAACCTCGGACAGGCGGCGCGACTCGTCCTCGCTCAGGCCCCGCTGGGCGATCGACGACAGGTAATGCTGAAGCGCCTGGTGCAGCCGGTCGACCTGATCGTCCATGCGGCTGGTGCCGGCGATCAGCTTGCGGTCGTCGTTGTGGAGCGCCGACTGCGCGCCGGCGAGCATCGACTCGACCACATCGGCCATGCGCAGGACTTCGCGTGACGCGTTGGAGAGCGCCACGGTCGGCGTATCGAGGGCGGAGCGATCCAGATATTGCGGGGCGGTCGGGTCGGCGGAGCGCTCGCCGTCGGGCAGGAAACGCACCAGCAACTCCGCCACGACCGGCAGCAAGCCGACGAAAACCAGCGCCACGGCGACATTGAAGGCCATGTGGAAGTCGGCCGCGGTCCGCCCGAGATTGGGCTCGAACCCCGCGAACAGGCCGGAGAGCGGCGTCAGCAGGGGCAGAAGCACCAGCGCCGCGACGAGGCGCATGGCGAAATTACCGATCGGCACGCGCAGCTTGGCGAGATCGCCGCGGGCGCCCTCCATGATCGGATTGATGGAGGTGCCGACATTGGCGCCGAGCACCATCGCGAGCGTCGCCTCCGGCCCGGCGATGCCGGTGGCAGCCAGCGAAATGATGGTCAGCACGACGGCGACGCTGGAATGGGCCGCCCACGCAAACAGTGCGGCCAGCGCGAAGTTGAGAACAGGATCGCCGGTGATCGCCGACAGGATCTCGCGCGCCGCCCGGGACTCCTCGGCCGGCTGGATCGCCAGCGACAGCAGATGGAGCGCGAGGAGCATCAGGCCGAGGCCGATCGCCACCCGTCCGAGATCGTGGATGCGTGTCGTGCCGCCGCGCCGGAAGGCAATCAGGCCGACGACGATCAGCACCGGAAAGACCAGCGTGATATCGAAGGACATGACCTGCACGATCAGCGTCGTGCCGACATTGGCGCCGAGCATGACGGCCAATGCGGTGACGAGATCGACGAGGCCCGCGGCGGCGAGCGACGACGTCATCAGCGCCGTCGCCGTGCTCGATTGAAGGACGGCGGTCACGCCGAGGCCGGCGGCGAAAGCGCGCAGGCGCGTCGACAGACCGCGCGACAGGCCGCGCCTGAGATCGGTGCCGAAGGCACGCATGACGCCGGTCTGCACCATGTGGATGCCCCACAGGAGCAGCGCGATCTCGCCGATGATGTTGATGAGGACGCGCGTTGCAGACATTTCGACCGATCTTCCCGAGCGGTGATCCGCGTGGCGCCCGCCCCTTCGCACGCGGAATCATTTTTCAACCGCAAATGTCACAAATAGACCGTTTGGTAGAAAATCAAAGCGCCTTGTTGCTTTGGTGGATCACAATTAAGCCCCAGTCTTAATTGGTGAATCTTGTTGAAAATCTCCGCCCACCGGCCCCTGCGGCCGGCGCGGCTTGACGGGGCGGCCGATCCGGCGCGCTATCGAAAACCGATCGTCAATTCAGCGCGGAACCCATCATGCTCATCGGCAACGCCCCCTGCTCGTGGGGCATCACCTACCCGACCGGCAACACTTTCACCTGGCAGCAATATCTCGATGAGGTCGCCGCGGCGGGCTATCGCGGCACCGAACTCGGGCCCTTCGGCTTCCTGCCGACGGACAAGGAGGTTCTCAGCGCCGAACTGGCCAAACGCGACCTGACGCTGATCGGCGCCACGCATGTTCACACCTTCGGCGACCGCGCGACGGCGCCCGAACTGATGCGGACGCTGCGCGACCTGGCGCCGCTGCTTCGCGATCTCGGCGCCGGACATCTGGTCATCATGGACGAGAGCAACTGGTACGCGCCCGGCAAGGAAGGCGTGCTCGACGAGAACGGCTGGCGCGGCCTCGTCGCCACCGTGAACGAGGCACGCGACGTGATCGAAGGCGATTTCGGCCTGAAGGCGACGTTCCATCCGCATATCGGCACGGCGGTCGAGTTCGAGCGGCAGATCGACCGGCTGCTGGCCGAGTCGCCGATCGACCTCTGCTTCGACACCGGCCACCACGCCTTCTGGGGCCAGGATCCGCTCGCCTACATGAAGAAGGTGTGGGGCCGAATCGCCTACATGCACCTGAAGAACGTCGATGCGGCCGTGCGCCAGCGCGTGCTCGACCGCATGCTGTCGGTCGAAGCCTCGTATGGCGCGGGGGTCATGGCGCCGCTGCCCGACGGGGCGGTCGACATCCAGGCGATCATGCGGTTCCTCGAGGAGAAGGGCTACGACGGGCCGGTCGTCGTCGAACAGGACGTGGCGGAGAATGCGGCCGAAACGCCGCTTCAACTCGCCAAACGCAACCTCGTCTTCGTGCAATCCATGGCCTGAAGGCCGCGGCGCGCGGGCCTTCCGTTGCCTCCGGGGCAGTTCCAGTCCACGGCCGAAAAGCGCGGCCGCCCGTCATAAGTCCGTCATGGCCCCGCGCTAAGAACCGGGACGGTGCGAACATACGTTCCATTCTGCGAGAAAATGGAGTTTTTGATCCATTTTTGGCTTGCCTTGGTTCCGGTGAAGAATAGTCTCTTGGCCTAAGAACTTAGACGGCTGCGGAATCCACCGCTCGCTACTCAGGGAGACAGCTATGAATCGTCGTGAATTCATGATCACCGCCGGCGCCGTGGCGACCACCGCCATGCTGCCCCGCATGGCGTTCGCCGAGGCCAACCGGATCGACTGGTACACGAGCTCGGACCAGAACGTGCTCGACTTCTGGACCAACTACATCAAGCCGCCATTCGAGAAGGCCAATCCGGGGGCCACGATCAATCTGGTCGACGCGGGCGACAATGCCGGCCTCAACGCCATCGCCCAGCGCGCGCTGGCGGCGCTCGGCACCAAGTCGGATCCGCAGGCCGACTTCTTCGAAGGCTTCGACGCACGCCAGCCGGTCGGCGCGCTCGACAAGGGCCTGTGGGTGGATTTCGCCAAGGAGAACCTGTCGAACTACTCCAAGATCAATCCGCTCGCCTTCAAGATCGACAACGTGACGCAGAACCTGCCGTATCGCGGTTCGCAGGTGCTGCTCGCCTATGACACCACCAAGCTCGATGCGTCGAAGGCGCCCAAGACCTGGCCCGATCTCGTCGCGTGGATCAAGGCGAACCCCGGCCAGTTCATCTACAACCGTCCCGACAAGGGCGGCTCGGGCGGCAACTTCGTGCGCCGCGCGATCTACGCCACCAACGGCAACGATCCGTCGCTGTTCGCGGTCGACAACTACACGCAGGCCAAGGGCGACGAGATGCTCGGCAAGGCGTGGGCACTGCTCAATGACCTCGCCCCCTCGCTCATGGACAAGGGCGCCTATACGTCGGGCAACACCCAGTCGATCCAGCTCCTGTCGCAGTCGGCCGTGACCATGATCCCGGCCTGGTCGGACCAGGCGCTGTCGGCGATCTCGCAGGGCGTGCTGCCCGCCACCACGGGTCTCTTGCAGCTCAGCGATCTCGGCTTCCCGGGCAACTTCGCGCACATCACCGTGCCGACCAACGCCGCCAACAAGGCGCTGGCCGTCAAGCTCGCCGACTTCATCCTGTCGCAGGACGTGCAGTCCGCCGTCATCACCAAGCTCGGCGGCTTCCCCGGCGTTTCCTGGGACTACGTCGCGCCCGAACTGCACGACAAGTACAAGGACCTGATCCCGGCCTCGATCCCGGTGTTCCCGGGCGGCGACTGGGACAAGGCGATCAACGACGGCTGGTATCGCAACGTCGCACCGAACGTGGATCGCTCGAAGTGAGTCTTGCTCCGGCGAGCGATATCGTCGGCGCGCATGAAAAAGGCAGGAGGCCGATTGGCCTCCTGCTCGTCGCAATCCCGGTGTTTCTGGTCGGCTGGATGGTCATCTATCCGATCATCTCGGCGGTGGTGACGACGCTGTGGCTGCCTGACGAGAACGGCGTTCATTCGCTGTCGATCGCGACCTACAAGTTCTTCTTCAGCGACGGATACAGCCTCGCCAACCTGGGCACGACGCTGTGGACCACGGCGTGGGCCGCGGTGTTCCTCCTCATCATCTGCCTGCCCATCGCGCTCTACCTGCGCTTCTCGAGCGGCGGGCTGGCCGCCTACGTGCAAGGGCTCGCGATCTTTCCGTTGTTCGTACCCTCGATCATCCTGAGCTACGCCTTCATCCGCGTGCTGGGGCCGAACGGCATGGTCGACATCCTGCTCAATGCCACGCACCTGCCGAAAATCCGCTCGCCCTACCTGACGCCTTACGGGCCGTTGATCGGCCTCGTATGGGATCACATTCCGCTGACGGTGCTGATCCTGATTTCCGGTCTGGGCGCGGTCTCCAATCAGTCGATCGAGGCGGCGCGCGACGTCGGCGCCGGACGGCCGGCGGTGTTCTGGTACATCATCCTGCCGCGGGTCGGAAACTCGATCCTGGTGGCGATCTCCTTCTCCGTTCTCGGCATCTTTTCGGCGTTCACGCTGCCCTACGTGCTTGGCCCCGCGGCGCCCGAGATGATGGGGCCGTTCATGCAACGCACATTCCGCGACCTCTACGACCCGGCCAACGCCATCACCCAGGCGGTCATCTCGTTCGTCTTCTGCATCGCGTTCGGGCTGTTCTACGTGCGCTCGGTCGTCAAGAACCAGAGAACCCGCTGATGGCAGAGCGCATAGTCGTGCAGCGGCGCATCGACTGGGTCGGCATCGGCTTCGCGGCGGTGCTGACGGCGGTCATCATCCTGCCGCTGATCGTGGTGGGGACCTGGGCCTTCACCAATGTCTGGCGCTATCCCGCCATCATCCCGCAGGAGTTCGGACTGCGCTTCTGGAACCAGACGCTGGCCCGGCCCGACGTGTGGGGCGCCATCACCACCAGCATTTCGCTCGCCTGCGTGGTGACCGCCATTTCGGCGATCATCTGCCTGCCGGCGGCGTTCGCCTTCGCCCGGCTGCAGTTCCCGGGCCGCAGCCTGCTGTTCTTCTCCTTCCTCGCCGGCCAGGCCTTTCCGAAATTTGGCCTCTTGGTCGCCATCGCCGGCATCTTCCTGTCGCTCAACCTCATCGGCACGTTTTGGGGCGTCGTGCTGATCCAGCTGGTCGGCACGCTGCTGTTCATGATCTGGATTCCGGTCGCCGCCTTCCAGGGCGTCGACCGGCGCATGGAGGAAGCGGCGCGTGACGTCGGCGCAAGCCCATTCCGGGTCTTCTGGTCGATCACCCTGCCCCAGGCCGGGCCGACCATCGCGGCGGCGGTCCTGCTGACCTTCGTCAACACGTTCTACGAGACCGAAGGCGCCTGGCTGATCGGCGCGCCGGCGATCCGCACCATGCCGGTGCTCATGATATCGTTCATCAACAACCAACCGGTCATTCAGTATGGCGCGGTGCTCTCGGTGATCCTCTGGGTGCCCTCGTTCTTCGCGCTGCTGTTCGCGCGGCGCGTCATCAGTTCCGGTTCATTCGCACGAGGCTTCGGCGGCTAGGATGGCAGTTCTCGACATAAAAGGCGTCGCCAAGTACTTCGCCACAGTGCGCGCGGTCGATCATTTCAACCTGACCGTGGACAATGGCGAGCTGGTCTGCCTGCTCGGGCCTTCCGGCTCGGGCAAGTCGACGCTCCTGCGCATGGTCGGCGGTTTCGAACGGCCGACCGCCGGCAGCATTACCATCGATGGCGAGGAGATCATCCACCTGCCGCCCGAGCGCCGGCCGACCGGCATGGTGTTCCAGAGCCACGCGCTGTGGACCCACATGAACGTGTTCAAGAACATCGCCTTCGGGCTGAAGCTCCGGCGCATTCCTGCCGACGAGATCAGCAAGCGCGTCGACGCGGTGATGGAACTGGTCGGTCTTGCCGGCTACGGCACGCGCCAGACGCATCAGCTCTCCGGCGGCCAGCAACAGCGTGTGGCGCTGGCGCGCTCGCTGGTGCTCGAGCCGAAAATCCTGCTCCTCGACGAACCGTTCGCCAGTCTCGACCAGCATTTGCGCGAGCGGCTGCGCGAGGAGGTTCGCGACATCCAGCAGCGGCTGAAGATCACGACCCTGTTCGTCACCCACGGACAGGACGAGGCGCTCGCCATGGCCGACCGCATCGTCGTGATGCGCGACGGGCGCATCGAACAGATCGCGGCTCCGGACGTGCTCTATCGCGAGCCGGCGACGCCGTTCGTGGCGGGTTTCATCGGCACGATGAACATGATCGAGGGCACGGTCGGTAACGGCACGTTCTCGCATTCGGCCTTCAGCATTCCGCTGCCGGTCAGCGACGGGCCGGTGACGTTCGCCGTGCGCCCCGAGGCGCTTGGCATCGCGGCGGCGGAAGGCTCCGGCGCGGCCAAGGTCCATCGAGTGACCGACTATGGCGCGCACGCCATTGTCGATCTCGAACTGCCGGATCGCCTGCGCCTGAAGGCGATGGTGCCCGAGGCGCGCGACTGGAAGGCCGGACAGCAGGTCGATCTCAAGCCGCAGGCATTCGCGGCCTACCGCGACAACGCCGCGATCTACCGCTCGAGCACCGCTTGATGCCAGATCCCGTCGGGGTGACCCGCAACGGTCACCGGACTTTCTTCAAGTGGCACCGCGCGCGGCGCCGCGCGTCCGATCCGGTGTTCACCGGCAAGCGCATCCTCGAAGGCATGGCGCTGGGCGCCCGGGTCGAGGTCGATCTGGTGGTTCATGGCGAGCACGGCTTCGCGGTCCTCCATGATCACCTCTCGATCGCGCGGGAAACGACCGGCCGGGGGGCCGCCGCCGACCACACTGCCGACGCGTTGCGCGCCCTGCATCTGCGCGGCAACGACGGGGCGCCGATCGCCGACCACGTGATGCTGCTGGAGGATCTCTGCGCGCTGCTGGCGAAGAGCCCGCCCCATCCCGGCGCCCTGCTGCAGCTGGACTACAAGGAGAACCAGGGCGCGCTCGGCCCGAATACCATCGCATCCTTCGCGCGGATCGTCTCGCCGGTGGCCGGAAACATGATCCTTTCCTCCGGCGAGGCCGAATCCGTGCGGCTGCTGACCGAGGCGACGCCGGGCCTGCGCGTCGGCTACGACCCCTGCCACGGGGACGCCGTGCCGGAACTCGCCAGGACACGCGACTTCGCCGGCTTCACGGCGCAGGCGATCGCAGCCTCGCCGAAAGCCGAGATGATCTATCTCGCCTATCCGATCGTCCTCGACGCGGCCGACGCCGGGTTCGACATCGTCGCCGCGTTTCACGCCGCCGCGCGCGCCGTCGATGCCTACACGCTCAAGACTGCCGACGCGGCAACCCGCCCGACGGCAGAGCGGCTGGTCGAGCTGAAGGTGGACCAGATCACCACCGACGATCCGGAAGGGCTCGCCGCATTGTTGGGAGACGGCTGATGGCCGAGGACTACAAGGCAATTCTTGCCGAGATGGTCGCGGTGGCGCGCGACGCCGGCGCGCTGACGCTCGGCCATTTCAAGCGCTTCCGCGACCTCGAGATCGGCATCAAGGGCCCGGCGGATTTCGTCTCCGACGCCGACAAGGAGTCGGAACAGCTGATCCGCAAGCGGCTGTTCGCGCGCTGGCCCGACTGGAGCTTCACCGGCGAGGAGTTTCCGCCGGTCGACGGCGCCGACAAGGAGCACCGCTGGCTGGTCGACCCGATCGACGGCACGACCAACTTCATCAACGGACAGCACTACACGATCTCGATCGCGCTCCGCCGTGGTAACGAGACCGTGTGCGGCGCGCTCTACAATCCGGTCGCCGACGAGATGTTCACGGCCGTCAAAGGCGGCGGCGCCTTCCTCAATGGCGAGCGGCTCGCGGTCAGCGCGAGAAGCGACATCGGCCTCATGGCCGTGGGCACGAGCATCCCCACGAACAACCGCTTCACCTTCGACGGCTTCTACGAGCGCCTTGAACAGATCCGCCTGCCCATCGGCATCGTCACCACCATCGGCAGTTCGGCCAATTCCTGCGCCTATGTCGCTTGCGGCCGGCTGACCGGCTATTTCGAGGAATCCGGCCTGGTCGACTGGGCGGTCGGCGTTCTGCTCGTGCAGGAAGCCGGTGGCATCGTCACCGACTGGTGGGGGCGCGGGCCGGAGGTGTACGAAAAGACTGGCTGCGTCATCGCCGCCAATCCGGCGACGCACGCCTACCTCCTCGACAAGCTCAAGGACGCGCCGATGAAGAACGAGAAACACAAGAAGGCGATCTAGCGCACATGACCCAACTTCGCGTCGGAATCGTTGGCGGCGGCCTCATCGCGCAGGTCGAGCACCTGCCCAATCTGATCGCCCTGCCGGAGCGCTTTCGGGTCGTCGGGATCGCCGATCCCTCGCTCAAGGTCCGGTCGCACCTTGCCGAGCGATACGACATCGCAGCGTTCGAGAGCGCGGAGGCGCTGCTCGCCGAACCGCTCGATTGCGTCGTGATCGCAACACCCGATGCCTACCACGCCGACCTCATCGTGGCTGCGCTCGGCCGCGGACTGCACGTCTTCTGCGAGAAGCCGCTTTGCTACGCGGTCGCGGACGCGCAACGCATCATCGCGGCGCGCGACCGCGCCGGCCGGATCGTGCAGGTCGGCTATATGAAGCGCTTCGATCCCGCCTATCTGGCGCTCCGCGACATCCTCGCCAAGCGGTCGGGGCCGGTGCGAGCCGTCAACGTCGACGTGGTCGATTCCGACGCCTGGGCTTATGTCGCGCATCGCGACCTGATCCAGCCCGACGATGTCGCGCCTGCGCTGATCGCCGAGAACGGCGCGCGCCGCGCCGAACAGGTCACCGCCGCGCTCGGCTTCAAGCCTGACGCGGCCGGCTTCAAAGGATTCGCGGGACCATACTGCTCAAGCATCGTGCACGACCTCAACCTCGTGCAGGGCCTGCTGGACGCCATCGACACTGAGATGGGGGCGCCCATCGGCGCCGCCTTCATCAATGGCGACACCGGCGGTTTCCTGTCGGCAAAGCTGACGCCGGGCGATGCCGTCGTCGCCATGACCTGGGTCGCCGCGCCCAAGGTCGCCTACTATTCCGAGCGCATCAGCCTCGTGTTCGAGGACGCCGTTTACGAGCTGCGCTTTCCCTCGCCCTATCTCAACCACCAGCCAACGGAATTCATCGAGCGGCGCTCGGATGGGCACCACCTCGCCGAAATCCATCACCGGCCGTCCTATGCCGAACCGTTCGTCGAGGAGCTGAAGGCCTGGCACGCGGCCATCGTCGACGGCGGCGCCGTCGTCAACACCGTCGAGCAGGCAGAAACCGACATGGGGCTGCTCGCGACCTTCGCGCGCCTTGCCCTGTCGCGCGCGTGATCGACGGCGGCTGTCCTCAACCCATCCGTCGCCGGATAAGCGCGCGCACCGCGCGCAGGCGCTGAACCGCCTGCTCGACCGGATTCGTCACCCCCTGCCACGCCTCGTAATTGGCTTGCGCCGCGGTTCGGTCTCCGAGCTTCTCGAAACGTCGATATTGTTTCCAGGCCAGTTTCGAGGCCTCCCTCGCCGCATCCCGCGGGCGGAAGTCCGGAAATCGGGCGGCGAAGACCGCCGACAGGCGGCGGAGGTCGCGGATGTTTTCGGCGGTTCGCGTCAGGCGCGCCGAATCGTTGGCGGCAAAGATGCGGTAGGAGGCGAGAACCTCGCGGGAAACAACGGCTCCACATGCATGCACGACGCGCGCCCACATCTCGCGATCAGCCGTGTGCACCAGATCGGCGCGGAAGCCGCCGAGCCGCTCGTAGGCGCTGCGGCGAACCGCGACGCCGGCGAACTGGAGAGGCGTCCCGTTGAAGAACGGCGCCGTCAAATGACTGGGCGTCTCCAGCGACGGGAGACGCTTCGATACGGCGGTGATGACCGCGTCTTCATCGATGAAGAAGCAGCGGGTCGCATAGAGACCGACGCCCGGATGATCGGCGGCAAGCCTTTCGATCGCGGTGTAGAAGCCGTCCGAGACCAGATCGTCACCGTGAAGGACGTGGACAAGCTGACCGCGACTGCGGCTGAGGCATGTGTTGAAATTGGCGATCGCGCCCTCGTTCCGCGGCTTGCGGTGGAAGGCAACACGCCCGCCGCCGACCTGCCGCACGATCGCTTCGGGATCGTCGCCGGTCGACGCATCGTCGACTACCTCGATGTGCATCTCGTCCGGCCCGCGATCCTGCTGGAGCACGCTCCGCAGGGTCGCGCCCAGATAATTGGCGCAATTGAAGGTCGGGATCATCACCGACCAGAGCGGCCGGGGCTCGCCGGGCGCGACGGGCGGGATCGGCGGAGCCGTCATGCGGGACTCTCCACTGCGGCCCTTGCCGCCGTCTGCCTTGCCCCCAGCGCTCGTAGGGCCACGGATGCTTGCGCGAATTGGCGTGGGCCGGATCGAAGGCGGTGATTTCCGCGCGTCCATGCAGGAGCCGCTCGACCAGTTCGACGCCCTGCATGAAGCTGTGATCCTGGTTGCTGACCTCGTATTTCCACAGTCCGAAGCGGCCGCGTGAATGAACGTCGCGCGCCGCGAAGAAGGGCAGCACCGCGTCGAGCGTTTCGTCGCGATGGATGCCGGGCGTCGGGTAGCCATACGCGGCGCGGTAGGTCCACACCGAAACAATGTCCTCGCGGTGCTCGACGAGCTGCGTTCTGAGCGCGCCTTCGATGACGCTTTCGGCGAGGCGTTCCCGATCGACCGGCTTGTGCGGCGATTCCGAAACTTCCGCCATCAGCGACCAGTGCCGAGCCGGATCGGGAACGTTGGCGGGCGAATAGTTGCTGAAGACCGTGACCCGGTAGAACGGGCAGTCGTCCTCGGGGAAGTACATCCAGCATTTCTTGCCGAGCGTCTCCGGCGGCCGCCCGGCCAGTCCGAGCCCGACGATGTTCGAACTCGAGGAGAGGAGACCACGCCGCGCCGGTTGCTCGAACTGATGCTGGCCGGACAGGCGGATCAGTTCGGTCAAGGGAAGCGTCGAGACGAGGTGTTCGTACCGGATGGCGCTCCCGTCGGCGGTCTGAACGTGATGTCGGTCGAGATCGATGCGCACGACCTTGCGCCCAAAATGCAGCCTGGCTGCCGGCAGCCTGGCGGCGCAAGCGGCCCAGATCGCGCCCGTGCCGCCGCGTTTCGGGAAGCGGAAGGTGTTGTTGGGTCCCCAGTTCACGTCGTCCTTGGCATGGACGAGGTTGTGCAGGACGCGGGCGAGATCGGTGACGGCGACGCGCTCGCCCACCCAGGTCGCGTTCATCATTTCGGGCGGGAACGCCCAGACCTTGAAGTTGTAGGGCAGCATGAAGAGCTCAGCGATGCCGGCGCCGAAGCAGGCGTCGATCCACTCGCGGAAATTTGCCGGCCGCGGACGCGGCGAGCGGGTGATCTCGACCAACCCCCGCAGGCACTTCTCGAGATCGTCCGCAGGCAGTCGCCGGATGTTGTTCTGGAAGGGATAGGGAATGAAGCGCTCGCGCATCCATACCCAGGACTCGCGTTCGTGATGCAGCCAGCCGTCGGCGCCGAGGAATTCGACCATGGCCTCGTCGAAATAGTCGTAGTGCGAGAACTGGACGTGACCGCCGATGTCCCAGGTGAAGCCCTTGCCGTCGACATAGGAGGTGGCGAGGCCGCCGGCGCGGTCGGATGCCTCGAGCAGCATCCAGTCGTCGATGCCGCTCTCCTCAAGGCGGCGCGCGGCGCCGAGACCGGTCGGGCCGGCGCCAAGGATGAGGAACGTCGTCTCATGGTCCGCCCCGCCGCCCGACCGCGAGAGGTATGTGCGGGAAGAGAGCGGAAGCATCCATCCTCACCTCGGCTCCAGCCACGGGCCGACGTCCCAACCGAGGAGATTTCCGAGCGCCACAATGTCCTGGCGGTAGTGCGCCAAAGCCTGGTTGTACTCGTTCGGACGCATCGCGTAGGCGGGCACGCTCAACCGCTTCCGGAGCGCGTCCTTCAGCGGAGCCGGAATCACTTTGCCGACACCTGTCCGCAAAACGCCGCGCACCGCGGCGCTTTTCCGTAGTTGACCAAGCCGCGTCGGCGCAGAGTTCGCCCTCATCCCACGCGGCGGTATCGAACGGCGTTTCAAGGTCCGAGGAACCTTCTCAGGTCCTCGAAGAATGCGTCGGGCGCGTCGCGAAGGTCCTCGTAGCGACGGATGAACAGTTGCGAGTGGGTCGAACGCGTCGGTGTAGCGCCTGACCTGGTCTGCGTATTTGAATTGCTCCTTCAGATCCCAGCCTTCATCCCAGCCAAGCGCGATGCGTCTCCTCGCTGGCTTCGAATGCTGCGCTGAAATCGTTGAGCGGCTCCCGCCCTGAACGCCGCTTCATCATGTACATCGAGTACGCAGCTTCCACCGGATTGCGCAGCACGATGATGATCTTGGCGTTCGGGCTGTTGGTCTTGATGTTCTCAGCAGCCCGAGTCGACAGCAGATAGCTCGGGCTGTTGTCTGCGGCGTAGGGCTCCACACTCCACCCGGAATAGAGATCGATATACTGATCGAGTTCAACGACGGAGCGGTCGAAGCCGACCTCGTCCCTCGGACCTTTCAGTTGTGGCCTCTGCCCCGGATAAGACATGAAATTTGTCTCTTTGACTGACTGGGGCACGTATATCTCGGGGTGCGCGGCAAAAAGGTAATACAGGGATGTGGTGCCGGATTTTGCGGCGCCGGCCACAAACAGGTTGGGAAATGACCTGACGTTGATCCGCGGTGAGTCCAACGTCACTTCGCTGTCTTGCCGCATCGAATTTGCCTTCGCATATTGTGCCCGCCGCAATTCACCACCGCGGCTGAGGCCAACAACTCACATCCCAGTTGAGCGGATCGCCAGCTGCTGGAATCTCGTCTCGGCTCCATGGCTTCTCAGCTCACGGCCTGCCGAAACGTCCAGTCGGCGGACGGAAGCAAGATTCCGTTCACGCCGAAGCCTTCGTAGTTCGGCGCAGGTTCGACAACCCTGAGCGATCCGGCGCTGTGGACCAAGTCGTAGATGTCGCACGATTCGGGGCCACGCACGCTCGCCTTGACGTAGTACGAGCCGAATTGAATTGGCAGTCGGCCGAGCGAGACGGTGACCATGTTCCGTCCCTGCCCGATCGGAACCCAGCCCATCGAAGCGAAGGACGAGACTGGAAAAGTGCGCCGAACTCCGAGTGGAACAAGCCCGAGCACGATGCGGGCCGATCCAACTTCTGCCGGGATTCGACCTCGATCACCACGTCGAGCGAATCGCCGCTGCGCATCGCGGTGGCCGGCGCTCCGTCGACGAGATAGCGGATGGCGGAAATACGGATCGGCGTGCCGGCGCCGTCGCCGTTTGGCAGCGCCGTGCAGGGCGTCAGCGTCAGCGCCCGGCGCGTGCTCATAGCGCAGGATCGCTTCGTCCATGCCGCCGAGGAAACGCATCCTGCCGCCCGCCAGCACCAGACCTTTCGTGCAGGTGCGCATGAGGTCGCCGGAATTGTGCGAGACCAGGATGATGCAGACGCCATTCTCCTTGAGGGTCTTGATCCGCTCGAGGCACTTCCAGCGGAAGCGGAAATCGCCCACCGCGAGGACTTCGTCGACGAGCAAAATGTCGGGCTGGAGCGCGCTCGCCACCGCGAAACCGAGCCGCACCTGCATGCCTGAGCTGTAGCTTTGCACCGGTGAATCGATGAACTCCTCGATCTCGGCGAAATCCACGATCGAGTCGAACTTCGCGTCGATCTCCTTCTTGGACAGACCGAGGACCGAGCCGTTGACATAGACGTTCTCGCGACCGGTCAGGATCGGGTTGAAGGCGGCGCCAAGCGCGATCAGCGCCCCGACGCGGCCGCGCATCTCGATGCGCCCCCGGTCCGGCTTGATCAGACCGTTCAGCATCTTGAGCAGCGTCGTCTTGCCGGCGCCGTTGCGACCGATGAGCCCGAGGCATTCCCCGCGGCGCACCTCGAACGAGACGTCCTCCAGCGCCCAGAACTCCTCGGCGCGCAGTTCATCGGCGGCGGAGCCGCGGCCGGAGAGATCGGCAAGGCCGTCGCGGACGCCGTACCAGAGAGATTTCCGGAGGCTCCGGCAGAATTTCTTCGCGACGCCGTCAGCGCGGATCCTCACATCGTCGCCCATGGTGCGGACTCCTAGTTGCCCATTCTGGCGATGAGGTGTGGCAGGGTGACCCGATACGCCGTCCAGAAGACCAGCAACAGGACGGCGGCGATGGCCGACGTCACAAAGAAGGCTACCGCCTGCGGCGCGGCGCCAACGGTCAGCCAGTCTCGGGTCGTATTGACCAGCGGCGTCAGCGGATTGAGCGCGGCGAACCACCCGGCGAAGCCCGATTTCGGCGTCGGATAGACGACCGGCGTCAGCAGCATGAGAAACATGGTGATGACCGGCAGGCCCTGCTGGACGTCCTTGTAGAGCAGGCCCAGCGGCGTGATGAGCACGCCCAGCATGAGACCGAACAAGGCGAGGCCGACCAGGCCAAGCGGGAACAGAACGATGGTCGCCGGCGGAACGATGCCGTAGACCGCGAAAATGGCGGCGAGCAGCAGCAGACGGATCAACAGGCTGAGGCCGACATTGGCGAGCCCCGCCAACAGGATCGCCTCTTTGGGGAAGTTGATCCGGGTCAGCATTGCGCGGGCGACGGTGATCGTCTTCAGCGGACTGTTGAGCGCGTCGACGAAGACCTGCCAGATCACCGTCCCGACCATGGCGAAGGCGGCATAGGGAATGGGCGTCGCGCCGACCTTGACGATGCCCTGCGAATTCAGAAACGCGAAGGGCAGGGCCGACGCGAGCGGCGGAATGAACACCCACGCGTAGCCGAGCAGGCTCTGCCGGTATTGCGCCCTGAAGTCACGAAGGAAGAGCCGCCACGACAACTCGCGAGACGCGAGCAGATCCTTGAACATCGAGCGGAGAAGTCTGCCGGGATGGCGCAGCGGCGAATCCGGCGTGTAGACGACTAGATCGCTCATCCGCGCAGGACCCCTCTCCGCTGCATCGCAACATAATCAAGCGGCGGAAAGTGGCATTCCAATGGCGCATGGTTGACGACGCGAAGGCAAACGCCTCAATCGACGTCAATGCAAATTTGATGCGATTGCGAAATGACGCCGCGATGGCGGACGCACGGCGCGTTGCTTGCGCCCATCGGCGATGATGCATCGATCCCGCATCGGTTGGCGGAGGCGGAGAATCCAAGTACCAAACGTCTTCCGCCGCCGACAGCCCAGAGAGAGGTCATCCATGGACGTGCGCGCCGCCGTCGCCTTCGAGGCGAAGAAACCGCTTGAGATCGAGACGGTGCAACTCGAAGGGCCGCAGGCCTTCGAGGTGCTGGTCGAGATCAAGGCGACCGGCATCTGCCACACCGACCATTACACACTGTCCGGCGCCGACCCGGAGGGTCTGTTTCCGTCGATCCTCGGCCACGAGGGCGCCGGCATCGTGGTCGAGGTGGGCCCTGGCGTCACTTCGCTCAAGCCCGGCGATCACGTCATCCCGCTCTACACGCCCGAGTGCCGCGAGTGCGAGTATTGCCTCAGCCGGCGCACCAATCTCTGCCAGAAGATCCGCATCACCCAGGGCCGCGGCGTGATGCCCGACGGCAGCAGCCGCTTTTCGCTGCACAGCAAGCCGCTCTACCACTACATGGGCACCTCGACCTTCGCCAATTACACGGTGCTGCCGGAGATCGCGGTGGCGAAAGTCCGCGAGGACGCACCGTTCGACAAGATCTGCTACATCGGCTGCGGGGTCACCACGGGCATCGGCGCGGTGCTGTTCACGGCCAAGGTCGAGGCCGGCGCGAATGTGGTGGTCTTCGGTCTCGGCGGCATCGGGCTGAACGTCATCCAGGGCGCGAAGCTGGTCGGCGCCGGGAAGATCATCGGCGTCGATATCAATCCGCGACGCGAGGCGCTTGCCCGCAAGTTCGGGATGACCCATTTCGTCAATCCCAAGGACGTCAAAGGCGACCTCGTCGCCCATCTCGTCGAGCTGACCGGCGGCGGCGCCGACTACAGCTTCGAATGCGTCGGCAACACGACCCTCATGCGCCAGGCGCTGGAATGCTGCCACAAGGGCTGGGGCGTCAGCACCATCATCGGCGTGGCCGCGGCCGGCCAGGAGATTTCGACGCGCCCGTTCCAGCTGGTCACCGGCCGCGTCTGGCAGGGCTCGGCCTTCGGCGGCGCCCGCGGCCGCACCGACGTGCCGCGCATCGTCGACTGGTACATGGACAAGAAGATCAATATCGACGACCTGATCACCCATACATTGCCGCTGGAGCGCATCAATGAGGGTTTCGAGCTGATGGAACGCGGCGAGTCGATCCGCAGCGTCGTCATTTACTGACGGCGAAACGGCGCGATCCCGCCGGGGGCAACCGGTCGGCATCGACGCAATGGCTCTGCAGGGGGCAGAAATGCCCCCGGCGCCCGCCGATTCCGGTCGGATGATTGGTTTTTTCCCGCAATGCTATACTTATGTCGGCAAGGGACTGGCTGGAGGTCTGTCATGCGCATGAATCGCCTTGTCGTGGTGTTGGCTGGCGCGGCTTTCGCCGCGCCCCTGCTCGGTCACGCCGCCCGTGCCGATCTCCTGGTCAGCGTCGACAAATCCGCCCAGCGCATGGTTGTCGTCGTCGATGGACAGCCCCGCTACAATTGGCCAGTGTCAACGGGCCGGATCGGCTACGACACGCCGAACGGCACCTTCCGGCCCTTCCGCATGGAAATCGACCACCACAGCGACGAGTGGGACAACGCGCCCATGCCCTACTCGATCTTCTTCACGATGAACGGCGTTGCGGTGCACGGCACCAAGGAGCAGCGCAATCTCGGCAAGGCGGCATCGCACGGCTGCGTGCGGCTGTCGGTCGATAACGCCGCCACGCTCTGGGATCTGGTCAAGCAGGAGCAGATGGCCCACACGACGGTCATCGTCGCCGGCGCGACCCCCAAGGGCGGCATGCCGGTGGCAGGCGCGGGGCAGGCGCCTCTGTTCGCGAATTCGCCGGCCTATCCGGCGCCACTCGCGCCCGCACCCAAGCGCAAGCGGGGCTTCTTTTTCTTCTTCCAGCGCTAACCCGTCAAGGCCGTCTTCACGGCGCGGCGGCCGTCACGCCCCAAGATAGGCCTGCCGCACGCGATCGTCGGCAAGCAGGGCCTCGCCGGTTCCGGTCAGCGTGATGCGCCCGTTCTCCAGAACGTAGGCGCGGCTGGCGAGCCTCAACGAAGCGGCGACGTTCTGCTCGACCAGCACGCAGGTCAGGCCCGCCTTGTTGAGATCGCGCACGGTCTGCAAGACCGCCTGCACGGCAATCGGCGCCAGACCCAGCGACGGCTCGTCGAACATGATCAACTCGGGCGCGCCCATCAGGCACCGGCCGATGGCGAGCATTTGCTGTTCTCCGCCGGAAAGCGTACCGGCCGCCTGCCGGCGGCGTTCGGCCAGACGCGGAAACATGGCGTAGACCCGTTCGAGATTGGCATCGCGGGTCGCGTGGGCGCGCTTCACCATCGCGCCCATGGCGAGGTTTTCGGCGACCGACAGCGAGGGAAAGACCTGCCGCCCCTCGGCGACCTGGCCGATGCCGAGGTCGCACACGTCGTGGCTCGGCCAGCCGGCGATGTCCTTGTCGCGGTAGAGGATGCGGCCGCCCGCCGGCCGAAGCATGCCGGCGATGGTGCGGATGAGCGAGGTCTTGCCGGCGCCGTTGGCGCCGACGATGGCGACGATGGCGCCCTCCTCGACCTCGAGCGACACGTCATCGAGCGCCTGGGCGTCGCCGTAGAAGAGGCTGAGGTTTTCGACGCGCAGCATCAGCCGAGCGCCTCGACGCCGAGATAGGATTCGATCACCGCCGCGTCGCGGACAACCGCCTCCGGGCGGCCGTCGGCGATCTTGGCGCCGTGATGGAGGACCAGGATGTGCGCGGCGAGCGCCATCACCGCGCGCATGACATGCTCGATCAGAACGATGGTGAGGCCGGTCTCGCGATTGAGGTCGCGGAGAACGCCGACCATGCGGTCGGTCTCGGTCGGGCGGAGGCCCGCCATGACTTCATCGAGAAGCAGTACCTGCGGATCGGTGGCAAGCGCGCGCGCCACCTCGAGCCGTTTGCGATCCGGCAGCGTCAGCGACGAGGCGCGCTGATAGCGCTTGTCGTAAAGGTCGAGGCGGCGCAGCACTTCGCCGGCGCGAACGCGGGCATCGGCCACATGGGTGCGGCGCAGCAGCGCGCCGACGATGACGTTGTCCTCGACGCTGAGGCCTGCGAACGGCCGCACGAGTTGGAACGTCCTGCCGACGCCGCGGCGGCAGACCGCGTCGGCGGCGAGGCCGTCGAGGCGCCGGCCAGCAAACGTGATCGTGCCGCCATCGGGCACGAAAACGCCGGCGATCATGTTGAAGAGCGTGGTCTTGCCGGCGCCATTCGGGCCGATGACGCCGCAGATTTCGCCGGCCTCGACCTCGAACGTAACGGCGTCCACGGCGGTCAGCCCGCGGAACTGCTTGGTGACCGCGTCGAGCGACAGGAGTGCCGTCATCGCTCGCGCTCCGACAGGCCGAGCCGGCGCGACAGCCAGGGCCAGACGCCGCCAGGCAAGGCGACGATGACGAATAGCAGGCAGGCGCCATAGAGCACCTGCTTGGCGCCGGGCACATCGAGGCCAAGCGCGGACAGCGCGCCGTTCAGCGATTCGGCGAGACCGGTCAACAGGAAGGCGCCGACGATCGGGCCGAAGAGCGTTCCGAGACCGCCGATGATCGGCCCGACGATGATCTCGATCGAGCGTGAGATGTTGAAGACCTGCTCGGGAAACAGATTGTTGTAGTAGAAGGCATAGAAGACGCCGGCGAAGGCCGTCATGCCGGCGGAAATCACCACCGCCACCATCTTGTACAGGAAGGTGTTGATGCCGGTGGCGCGGGCGGCTTCCTCGTCTTCGCGCAGCGCCAGCCAAAAATAGCCGACGCGGCTCTTGAGGAGCAGCCGGCAGAAGATCAGCGCCAGCACCGTCGCGGCGAGGATGACGTAGTAGAACATGACCGGCGCGCCGCGCAGCAGCCAGAGATCGTTGCGGTCATATTGAGCAACCTGCAGGAACAGCCCGCCGGATCCGTTGACGATGGTCAGATGATCGAAGCCGATGCGGGCAAACTCGGCGAAGGCGATGGTGAGGATGGCGAAATAGACGCCGGTGACGCCGAAGCGGAGCGCGAGAAAGCCGATGATCGCTCCGGCCGCCATGGTGAGGGGAATTGCCGCCAGCAGCCCGATCCACGGCCCGACGCCGAATTCCTTGAACAGGTAGGCCGCCAGATAACCGGCCAGCCCGACATAGAGGGCATGGCCCAGCGACAACTGCCCGGCGAAGCCCATCATCACGTTCCACGCCTGGCCGACATAGGCGAAGTAGAGGACGAGAATGAGCACCGTCAGCAGGTAGTCGCCCGCAAACCACGGCAACGCGACCAGAACCGCGAGCAGCACGGCCAGCAGCATCAGGCTGCGCGGCGACAGGCCGTCGGTGAAGTGCCCCATGCTCACGCCTTCGCGCCGAGGATGCCCTGCGGGCGGAACAGCAGAACCAGCACCAGAATGGCGAAACCGAACATGCCCTTGGCCGAGGGCGTGAAGAGCAGCCCGGCCATCGCTTCGGTCAGGCCGATGAGGACGCCGCCGAGCAGCGCGCCGGGCATGGAGCCGAGGCCGCCGGTGATGACGATAATGAAGGCGAGCAGGGTGTAGGCGGGGCCGAGCGCCGGAGTGACGTCGACAAGGAGCACCATCATGGTGCCGGCGGCGCCGACGCAGGCGGCGCCAAGGCCGAAGGTGAGCGCGTAGAGGTGCTTGACGTCGAGCCCGACGACGAGCGCGCCGGTGTGGTTGTCGGCGCAGGCGCGAATGGCCGTGCCGATGCGCGTGAAGCGGAAGAAGGCGTAAAGCATCGCGGCGACGACCAGCGAGGCCAGGGCGGCGTAGGCCTTGGTGGCGTCGACGATCAGATCGCCGAAAGCGTAGCTGTCGTACGAATAGGCAGTATTCACGCTCTGGGCATCCGGCCCGAAGATGATGAGGAGCACGTTCACCATGATGATCGCCACCGCGATCATCAGCAGGAACTGCGTCGACTCCGGGCGCGTGACGAAACGATTGATGACACCCTTCTGCAAGGCGTAGCCGAGCACGAAGAGGACCGCCGCGATCGGCACCAGCATGACCAGGGGATCGAGACCGAAGGTCGAGAACAGGACGACGGCCAGATACATGGCGACCGTCATCATCTCGCCATGGGCGAAGTTGACCACGCGGACCACGCCGAAGATGACCGACAGGCCGAGCGCCATCAGGCCATAGACCAGGCCGGTCAATATGCCGCTGACAGCGACGTTGAGATAAACCTCGACGGGCACTGCCCCTCCCCGACGAAAAGCTCCGGCCGCATGGCGGCCGGAGCGTCAATTCTACCTGAGATCAGCCACGCTCATTGTAGGGCTTCAGCGGCCACTCCGGCGCAGCGTTGGCCGAAGCTTTCGGCGCGATGGTGACGTGCTTGCCGCCGCGGTTCTGGATGGCGCCATCGCCGACCTTGTCGTTGTGGCCCTTCGCGTCGAACTGAATGCCGCCACCGATGGCAACGTTGTCGGTGATGTTGGTGGCGCGCAGCGCATCGGCAAGCGCGTTGGGGTCGGTCGAGCCGGCGCGCTTGTAGGCGTCCGCGGCGGTCATCAGCGCCTCGAACGTGAACACGTGGTTGGTGTTCATGTTGGTTTCCGGGAACGACTTCGCCAGCGCAGCCTGGAGCACCGGCGTCAGCTTCTTGTTCGGGTCGTACCACGGCGCGAAGCTCATCGGCCCATCGGAGAGCTTGCCGAGGGTCTTCATGTACTGGTCTTCGTACCAGCCCGGGCCCATGGACAGGATCGCGGTCGGCGTCCAGCGCTGCTTGACCAGTTCGCGGGTGATGAGGATGGCGTCATTCAGCCGGCTGACGACGATGAGCAGCTCGGCATTGGCCGCCTTAGCCTTCGCCACCTCGACGGAGAGGTCCTTGCTCGTCGGGTCGTAGGCGATCTCGTCGGCGACTTTGAACGGCATGTTGAACTTCGGATAGACCGCGCCGAAGCCCTTGGACATGGCGGTGCCAAAGGTGTCGTTGGCGTGCAGGAAGACGGCCGACTTCGGCGCCGAGTTGGTGATCGAGAACACCTCGAGCATGTTCTTGAATGCGTCGCCAAGGATGCGCGGGGCAATCGGAAAGTTGCGGAAGACGAACTTGTAGCCCTGCTCGGTGATGTCCGGGGCCGCGGCGATGTTGATGACGAAGGGGATGCCCTTCTGCTCGGCAACCTGCGCGATGGCAGAGGTCTGGCCGGAGTCGAAGGCACCGACGAGCAGCTGGGCACCGTCGGAAATCATCTTCTCGGCACGCGAACGGGCGACGTCGACGCTCGATTCGGTGTCGCCGTTCATGATCTCGAGATCGGGGTAGCCGAGATCCTTGAGGATCGGTGCGGCGACATCGACGCCGCGCTGGCAATCCTGGCCGATGCCGGCGAGGTAGCCCGAGCGCGGCAGGATAACGCCGACCTTGAGCGGCCCGCTTTGGGCGCGGACGATGCTGAATGGCGCGGTTCCGGCGAGCAATCCGGCGGCACCTACGCCGGCGGCGAACGTCCGGCGCGTCATGTTGGGCAGTTTGCGGGGCATGTCAGTTCCTCCCTTGTTTGAGCTTTAGCAGGCGTATTGCGTTCTCTTTCAGGATCAGCGGCCGCACCTCGGGTTTGATGTCGAGACCGGCAAAATCCTTGAGCCAGCGATCGGGCGCGATAGCCGGCCAGTCCGATCCAAACAGGACTTTCTCCTTGAGGATGGAGTTGGCGTATTTGACCAGGATCGGCGGGAAATATTTCGGCGACCATCCGGACAGGTCGATATAGACGTTCGGCTTGTGCTGGGCGACGGCGAGCGCTTCCTCCTGCCACGGGAAGGATGGATGCGCCAGAATGATCGGCATGTCCGGGAAGTCGACAGCGACGTCGTCGAGATACATCGGATTGGAGTATTTGAGCCGCATGCCCATGCCACCCGGCATGCCGGAGCCGACGCCGGTCTGGCCGGTGTGGAAGAGCGCCGGCAGGCCAGCCTCGGCGATCGCCTCGTAGAGGACATAGGCGCTGCGATCGTTGGGATAGAAACCCTGCATGGTCGGGTGGAACTTGAATCCGCGGATGCCGAAGTCGGCGACCAGGCGGCGCGCCTCGCGCGCCCCGGCCTTGCCCTTGGCCGGATCGATGGAGGCAAACGGGATCAAGACGTCGGAGAATTGGGCGGCGAGTTCCGCCATCTCCTCGTTCTTGTAACGGCGGAAACCGGTTTCGCGCTCGGCATCGACCGGAAAGATGACGCAGGCGATCTTGCGCTCGCGATAATAGGCGGCGGTCTCCGGCACGGTCGGCGGATGGGGATGCGGCGACCCGAAATAGGCGGTCATCGCCGACTGGAAATCGTCGTAGCCGTCGTCGGGATGCGTGCCGCACGGCTCTTCGGCGTGGGTATGGATGTCGATGGCGACGATGGCGTCGAGATCGATCATCACGATGCCCCCGACGCTTCGTAGCCCGCCACCCGGGAAAGCAACTTCAGCAACGTCGCGCGTTCCCGCTCCGACAGCATGGCCGTCGCGGCGCTGTCGCTGACCGCAAGCTCCGGAATGCTGCGATCGACCAGCACGCGGCCCTTGCGGGTGAGGCGCAGTTCGACGGCGCGGCGATCGTTCGCCGGCACGCGACGCTCGATCATGCCGTCACGCTCCAGCAGGCGTACGATCTTGGCCATGTTCGATCGCTTGATTCTGAGCGCCTCGGCGAGCACGCCCTGGCGCACGCCGGGATTGCGGCCGACCGAAACGAGGATGCCGATCTGTCCCGGCGTGATGTCGCGCGCGCCGAAATCACGGAAGAACAACTCGAAGATCTGGACCTGCGCCAGACGCAGCATGAAACCGGCGAGACCGGCCAGGGGCCCGAAATCGACGGTCACGCCGGACGAACCGGAATCCGGCACCTCCACCACGGCCGAGCGTGGGGCGCTCTCCTCGTGGCGGACCATCGTCGTCATTTCTTCTTGTCCGGCGCGACGAGGCGGGCGGCGCGCTTCTCGAGAAACGCATTCAGCCTTTCGGTCGCCTCGGGGCTGGTCTGGGTGAACGAGGCGATGATCAACTCGACGAACAGCCCGTCATCCTGCGCCATGTCCTGGATGCGTGGCAGCGCATTGATGACGGCGTAGTTGGAGAGCGTCGCATTGCCGGCGGCGACGCGGGCGATCTCCTTGGCCTTGTCGAGTGCGGCACCGCCATCGACCACGTATTGCACCAGGTTGCAGCGCTCGGCTTCCTCGGCGCCGAGCACGCGGCCGGTCAGCATCAGGTCGGTCATGCGAGCCACCGACATCAGCCGCGCCACCTTCACCGATCCGCTGCCGCCGACGAAGATGCCGCGCTGGCCCTCCGGCAATGCGAAGAACGCGGTCGCATCGGCAACGCGGATATGGGTCGAGGCCGCAAGTTCCAGACCGCCGCCGACCACCGCGCCGTGGAGCGCCGCGACGAAGGGAATGGCGCCGCGCTGGATATTGTCGAAGACGGCGTGCCAGCGGCGCGAACCGCGGATGCCGTCGATCGGCGACTTCAGGACGTGCTCGGCGAGATCGAGGCCGGCGCAGAAGTGATCGCCGACGCCATAAATGACGCCGGCCTTGGCTTCCGCCGAGGCGCGCTCGACCACGGCGGCCAGCGCCTCGATCATGGCGTCGGACACGGCGTTGCGCTTTTCGGGGCGGTTCAGCCCGATCAGCGCGACGTCGCCTTCGAGGGCGTAGGTGACCAGCGGCTTCGCCATGCTGCGCCGCATCCTCCCTGTTTCGCGCCGTTTCGGCGCTTCCGTTTCTTCCGTGTCCGCTGCTGGCAGCGGCCGGATTTTGTTTCCGAGTGGACGAAATACGCGGGGAGGTGTCAAGCTGAATTGGCGGCGCGGCGGACGGGGATTGCCGCTCGGGAACTCACTTTCCGGCACGCAGCAACGCGAAGAGCCAGTACCCGAGCCCTATGGCCACGGTTCCGGCCGCCAGTACTCCCAGCAGATCGAACGCCATGCCCGAAGCGGCAGCGAGATTTCCGGAGAACGCGAAACCGACCCCGATATAGAGGGATACCCAGACGGCCGCTCCCGACACTTCCCAAAGCACGAAGCGCAACCAGGGAAGTCCCGCCGCCCCCGCAGCAAAGTTCACATACGGCCCGAGTGCCGGGATCAGCCAACGTGACAGGAACACGACGACGCCGCCGCGCGCGGCAAGCGCGGACTTGGCCTTGTCGATCGGCGCGGCCGGCAACCGGAGCCGGCCGATGAGCAGTGTCCCGCCCCAGCGTCCACCAAAGTAGCCAGTCTGGTCGCCGATCAGGACCCCGGCCAGAGCAGCGCCCGCGGTTCCGGCGAGCGAGAGATCGCCGGATGCGACGAAGCCTCCGGCCGCGATCATCAGGATCGAGGCCGGAACCGGCAGGGCCAGACAGGAAAAGAACGTACTCGCCGCCAGAAGAAATACGCCGTATTGCGGAACGAGCCCCAGAAGCCAGTCGGTCACGGCGTCTTGTTTCCGTGCTCGGCCTGGAGCTTGGCGATGGCGGCTTCGACGGCGGCAATGATCTGTTCGACGGGCACGCCGCGCTCAGCCGCGATCTCGGAAAGCGTCAGAGGATGACCGACCGGAGACGGCAAGCCCTGCCGCCGCGTCAATTGCACGGGGGTCGAGATGCCAGCTGTGAGCGACGTAGCCGACCGTCATCCAGGCCGCCACGGGTTGGTTCTGATGGGCCGACCAATAGGCAAACCGATAGGCGAAGCGACCCGCAAACAGCAGCGCAAGCAGCGTGAAAAGAATAAACGCCGAGACGAGAATTGGATGACGGCGGAAGGCTGATTTCAATTGCGCAGTCCTGTTGTACTGCCTCTGGGCGAGACCGGTGTCCGCCGTTGCGCTGGTCGCCTGTCTATCGCCGCAGCAGCCGCTCTGCACGCAATACTTGGCGCTCGCCGGGCACAATTTTGTTTCCGAGTGGACGAAATACGCCGGCGCGTGCCAAGATAATTCGCGCGGCGGACAGGTCGCGCCGCCGATGTTTTTGTTATGATCGGCGGCGGGCGACGGCGCCCGCGCGTGGGAGGACACGTCCTTGACCGATGCCGCAACGCGGCTCGCCGCCATCGAGGCGGCGCCGCTCCGCAAGGTCCAGTTCTGGCAGCCGGAACTCAAGGTCGAGCGGCGGCCGGACGGTACGATCCTGATCCATCAAGCTGGCGCGCTCGGTCCCTACCCCGACCGGCTGACGGACCGGCTGGTGCATTTCGCCAGGACGACGCCCGACTGCATTTTTCTGGCCGATCGCGGCGGCGGCGAGGCCTGGCGGACGGTCACCTACGCCGAGGCGCTGGACAGGGTGCGCCGGCTTGGCGAGGGCCTGCTCCAATTCGGTCTGTCGGCCGATCGTCCGCTGGCGATTCTGTCCGGCAACGACATCGAACATGGCCTGCTGGGTCTCGCCGCCCAGTATGTCGGGATTCCCTACGCGGCGATCTCGCCGGCCTATTCGCTGGTCTCGACGGACCATGCCAAGCTCAGCGGCATCTTCGCCCTGCTGACCCCGGGCCTCGTCTTCGCGGCCGACGGCAAGCCGTTCGCGCCGGCGATCACGGCCGTCGCACCGGCGGACGTGCCGGTCGTCACGGTGCGCAATCCGGTGCCGGGGCGGAATTTGGTTACCTATGAGTCACTCGTGGCAACCGTGCCGACCGGCGCCGCCGACGCGGCGCACGAACGCGTCGGGCCCGACACGATCGCGAAGTTCCTGTTCACGTCCGGCTCGACCGGCTCGCCCAAGGCCGTCATCAACACGCAGCGCATGATGACCGCCAATCAGGAGATGGTGCGCGACTGCTTCGCCTACATGCGCGACGAACCGCCGATCGTGCTCGACTGGGCGCCGTGGAACCACACGGCCGGCGGCAACAAGGTCTTCAACATGGTGCTCTACAACGGCGGCACCCTGTATATCGACGACGGCCGGCCGACGCCCGACGCCATCAAGAAGACGGTGCGCAACCTGCACGACGTGGCGCCGACCTGGTACTTCAACGTGCCCAAGGGCTACGAGGAACTGGTGCCGCATCTCGAGGCGGACGCGACACTCCGCCGGCGCTTTTACAGCCGGCTCAGCATGATGATGTATGCCGGCGCCGGGCTCGCCCAGCACACCTGGGATGCGCTGGAGCGGATGGCGGTGCAGACGACCGGCGAACGCGTGCTGCTGGTCACTGGCCTCGGTTCCACCGAGACGGCGCCGTTCTCGATGATGTGCACGGTCGACCAGCGCGTCGCCGGCAATATCGGCCTGCCGGCGCGCGGCATCGAACTGAAGCTCGTTCCGGTCGACGGCAAGCTGGAAGCGCGGCTGAAAGGCCCCAACGTCACGCCCGGCTACTGGCGCGACGCCAAGCTGACGGCAGACGCATTCGACGAGGAAGGCTTCTACCGGCTGGGCGATGCTTTCCGCTTCGCCGACCCGGGCGACGTCGGCAAGGGCTTCTATTTCGACGGGCGCATCGCCGAGAATTTCAAGCTGAACACCGGCACGTGGGTGAGCGCCGGGGCCGTGCGTGCCCGCCTGATCGACCATCTCGGCGGCCTTGCCCGCGACGCCGTCATCACCGGCCTCGACCGCGACTTCATCGGCGCGCTGGTCGTGCCCGACATCGCCGCCTGCCGGACGCTGGCGACTGGCCTGCCGGCCGATGCGTCGCCCGAAGCCGTGCTGGCCGCGCCGGAGGTGCGCAAGGCGTTCGCGGAGAAGCTTGCCGACCTCGCCCGTACCAACACCGGCTCATCGACCGTGGTGAAACGAATCCTGATCCTGCACGAGCCTCTGTCGATCGATCGCGGCGAGGTGACCGACAAGGGCTCGCTCAACCAGCGTGCCGTGCTGAGCAATCGCGCCGGCCTCGTCGAGGAACTCTATCGCGGGTCGCCGCGCGTCATCGCGGCGGACTAGCCGACCCTATTTCGGCTGCATGCGCAGCGCGCCGTCGAGGCGCACCACTTCGCCATTGAGATAGGTGTTGCGGATCATGGCGACGACCAGCTCGGCGAATTCGCCTGGGTTCCCGAGGCGGCTCGGATAGGGAATCGCCGCGCCGAGAGCGGCCTTGGTCTCGTCCGGCAATTGCTCCAGCAGCGGGGTCTCGAACAGGCCGGGCGCGATAGCCAGGACGCGGATGCCGAAGCGGGCGAACTCGCGCGCGGCCGGCAGCGTCAGCGCGACGATGCCGCCCTTGGACGCGGCGTAGGCGGCCTGGCCGATCTGCCCTTCGTAGGCGGCAACCGAGGCCGTCGAGACGATGACGCCGCGCTCGCCCGACGCCGTCGGAGCGAGGCCGCTCATGGCCGACGCGGCGAGGCGCATCATGTTGAAGGTGCCGATCAGGTTGACGCGGATGACCCGCTCGAAGGCATCGAGCGGCATCGGACCGTCGCGGCCGACGATGCGCCCGGCGGTGCCGATGCCGGCGCAATTGACGAGGATGCGGGCGGGACCGTGGACATCGGCTGCCGCCGCGATGGCCCGTTCGGCGCTCGCCGGATCGGCGACGTCGCAATCGGCGAAGACGCCACCGATCTCGGCGGCCACCCGCTCGCCGGCATCGCGATTGCGGTCAAGCACGGCCACGCGTGCGCCGCGCTCGGCGAGCAGCCGCGCACTCGCCGCACCGAGACCAGACGCGCCGCCGGTGATCAGCGCTGCTTTTCCGGTGATGTCCATCCGACGTTCCTGGCGCGATTCAACGATCGGGCGGGGAGGTTATCACGTCCGTCTTCGCCGTCAGCACGACCGATGCAGAGGCAAATGCTTGCGAACGGCCCGCTCAGCCGCATCCACCGCGAGGAAAAAGAATACGCGAGAATTGACAGATAATGTACGATCTGGGACGCTCGGTCCGTTCATAGAGCGGGGATAACCCCGCCGTCGGGGAGGAGACTTTCACGAGCCCGGAAGGGCTCGTGAGCCTGCTCGCCGAAGATGGCAGCGGGGTTCTGGTGGCCACCGTCCGACTCCATAACCTGACCAACAAGATGTACGCCGGCGGCGGCGTCAAAGCGGTCGACAGCCTCAGCCTCGATAGTGCCGACGGCGCGTTCCTGGTGCTCGTCGGCGCGGACTGCCGCTCGGCGTGCCGGTGCTGACCGCGTCGTGATTTCAACCATTCCCATTGTCGTCGCCTCTCTGCTGATGACCCGTCAGTTCCAGTCGGGTCTCACGGCCGGCGCGCTCAAAGGCTAACCCGCGAGGTCCGCACCCCATGAAAATCAGCGCTATTCGGCCGTATCCCGTCTGGGTCGGCAGCCGCAACCAGCTCATCGTCAAGATCGAAACCGATGAGGGCGTCTTTGGCTGGGGCGAGAGCGGGCTGTCCGGCCGCGAGAAGGCGGTGGTCGGCGCCATCGAGCACTACACTCAGTTCCTCCTCGGCCGCGACCCGTTCCAGATCGGCGCGCTCTGGCAGGAGATGTATCGCAGCCAGTATTTCGAGGGCGGCCGCGTTCTTCAGGCGGCGATCTCGGCCATCGACATCGCGCTCCACGACATCAAGGGCAAGGCGCTCGGCGTGCCCGTCCACCAGTTGCTTGGCGGCAAGCAGCGCAACGTCATACCGACCTTCGCCTCGACCCGCGCCGCACCCAGCGAAGAAATGATCGAGCAGGCGAGGCTGCTGCAAGAGGCCGGCTGGGCGGCAATCCGCTTCTTTCCGGCGGGACAGTGGGACACCGGCGTCGTCGAGCCGCGCGAGACCATCGCCGCTACCGCGAAATGGTGCACGAAAGCGCGCGAGGCGCTCGGCGACGACGTGGTGCTCGGCATCGACTACCACCATCGCCTGAGCATCGCCGAGACCGTCAGCTTCTGCCAGAAAATGCCGTCGGGGACGCTCGATTTCCTCGAGGAGCCGATCCGCGACGAAACGCCGGAGGCTTACGAGTCGCTGCGCACCATGGTCGACGTACCCTTCGCCATCGGCGAGGAGTTTTCGTCCAAGTGGCAGTTCCTGCCTTACATCGAGCGCGGCATCCATCAGTTCAACCGCATCGACGTGTGCAATGTCGGCGGGCTGACGGAAGCGATGAAGGTCGCCGGCTGGAGCGAGGCGCACTACGTCGACATGATGCCGCACAATCCGCTCGGGCCGATCTGTACGGCGGCGACGGTGCACTTCGCCGCCGCGGTCGCCAACTTCTCGTGGCTGGAATGTCGGGCGACACCGACCGAGCTCTACAGTCACGGCGAGAACTCCGACATCTTCCCGGTCCAGATGCGGCTCGACGGCGCGCACTATCCGGTGCCCGATGCACCAGGTCTCGGCATCGAGGTCGACGAAAAGCTGGTCAAGGCGGAGAGCTTCAAGTTCTGGGAAGCACCCCACCTCAAGCGCCGCGACGGCTCGGTCACCAATTGGTAGAGCGCTCGCTCGGACCGATCGAAGGGCCGACCTACGAGGCGCTGGACGACGCGTTCAAGGCCTGCGTCGACCCGGCCTTGCACGTCGAGCGCCATCAGGCCGTAGCGTTTCCAAGGCCGGCCATGGCGGCGCGCGACTCGCGTTCGAGCGTCTGGACGGCGAGGTAGATCCGCCGCTTGGCCTTGTGGAATTCCGCGGCGGCCGCGTTCGGCCGGCACGCCTCGCCGTCGCGCGACATGGCGGCCATCGCCTCCGTGACCGAGCCATAGCGGCGCGAGGCGACCGCGCCGAGCATCGCCGCGCCGAGCAGAACGGGCTCGCCGGTCTCCGGCAAGACCACCGTCAGGCCGGTCGAATCGGCGAGGATCTGGCGCACCAGCACGCTGTGGCTGGCGCCGCCGCTGGCAACGACGGTGTCACACACGATGCCTTGCTGGCGCAGCGCATCGACGACCTCGGCCAGGCCGCAGGCGAGGCCGCAGAGCCCCGCAACATAAGTGCATTCGAGATCTTCGATCGAATGGTCGAGGGCCAGCCCGATCATGGCGGCGCGCGCGTGCGGATCGGCGTGGGGCGAGCGATTGCCGATGAAGTCCGGGACGATGTGCCGGTCGCGCGCCAGGAATGCGGCTTCCGATGGAGACGGCGACCGCCGCCGGATGCGCTCCTCGAGATAGTCGAGGACACCGAGACCGGCCTCCGCCGCCTTTGCCGCCGCTTGCGGGTAGGCGATGTGCGAGCGCACGAGATGGTCGATGGCGGCACCGGCCGCCGACTGGCCGCCCTCGTTCAGCCAAAGCCCCGGCACCATCGCCGAGAAATACGGCCCCCAGACACCGGACACGAATTTCGGTTCGGCGGTGCTCGCCATGATGCAGGCCGAGGTGCCGAATATGTAGCCAAGGCGCCCGGTTGGATCGGCCGGGCCTCCGCCGACGGCGCGGCCACCGAGCGTGCCGAGGCCGCCGGCATGCGCGTCGATGAGGCCGGCGCCGACCGGCGTGCCGGGGTTGAGGCCGAGGTCGCGGGCGGCGGCTTCGGTCAATCCGCCGCCGAGCGGCGAGCCGACCGGCACGATCTCGTCGCCGATGCGGGCGTGGGACCCGGTGGCAAGCTCGCCGAGCCCGATCGCCGAGAGGAACGGATCGCTCCAGCGGTTCTCGTGGGCGAGGTAACCCCACTTGCAGGTGACCGTGCACACCGAGCGGGCGGCGCTGCCGGTCGCCCGCCAGCCAAGGAAGTCGGTGAGGTCGAAGAATTGCGTCGCCGCCGCGAAAGCCGCCGGCAGATGCGTCTTCAGCCAGAGCAGCTTCGGCATCTCCATCTCCGGCGAGATGGTGCCACCGACATAGTTCAGCACGTCGTCGGCGGTATCGTTGATGGCGCGCGCTTCGGCGACCGCGCGATGGTCCATCCACACGATGACGTTGCGCCGCGGATCGCCGGACGGGCTGACGGTCGCCGGCCGGCCGGCGGCGTCAAGCGCAACCAGCGAGCAGGTTGCGTCGAACCCGATGCCGGCGACGTCGTCTGCTGCGACACCGGCCGACTTCATCGCCGCGCCGAGCGCGGCGACGCAGGCGGCCCAGATATCGTCGGACGATTGCTCGACGATCTCGCCGGGTTCGCGCCACATCTCGATGGCATGCTTTTCGGCGGCAATCAGCCGGCCGTCCGCGTCGAAAAGGCCGGCGCGCGCGCTTCCCGTGCCGACATCGATACCCACGAAGACCGGCGCCATCACTCCTCCCGGAGCGTCGCGCTTTACCAGACGGTGTACCCGCCATCGACGACAACGACGCTTCCGGTCATCAGACTGGCAGCGTCGCCGGCAAGGAACAAGACCACCGCCGCGATCTCTTCGACTTCGCCCATGCGGCCCATCGGCGTGCCGCCGATCCACGCGTCGTACATCTTCGGGTTCTTCTTCACGAAGGCGTTGAGCGGCGTGTTGATATAGGTCGGCGCCACGGCGTTGACGCGCACGCCGCGTGCGCCCCATTCAGCGGCCAGCGATTTGGTCAGGTGATGAACGGCGGCCTTGGACGCGTTGTAGAAGGCCTGCTCCTGCGGCTTGTTGACGATGAAGCCGGACATCGAGCCCATGTTGACGATCGACCCGGATTTCGCCGCCAGCATGTGCCTGCCGAAGGCGCGGCAACACCAGAAGGTGCCGTTCAGGTTGACGTCGACGACGTTCAGCCAGTGCTCGTCGGTGACCGTCTCGGCGGGGGTTTCGCTGCGGGCGATGCCGGCATTGTTGACCAGGATGTCGATCTTGCCGTGGCGGCGAACGACGTCGTCCGCAGTCTTGTCGACCTCCGCCGACTTGGTCACGTCCATGACGGCGATTTCGACGTCGTAGCCCTTCTTCTTCATGGCGTCGCGACCCTCCTCCGCGACCTTCGGGTTGACGTCCGCGATCACCGTCTTGGCGCCCGCCTCGGCCAGCGCCTCGACGCAGGCAAGGCCGATCGCCTGGCCGCCGCCGGTCACCAACGCGGTGCGCCCGCCCAGCTTGAACATTTCGAGATACATCTTCTTTGCTCCTGTGGGCGCGCCGTCGAACGGATGCATCTCCCTTCGGGCGGCGCGCCGGATTCCTGCCTTTTCTAGGCGATTGCTTTTCCGGCTTCGTCGAACCTGTGAACCGCGTCTGGCCGGGGCGTCATGTGCACGGTCGAGCCGGCGCCGAAACCCGCCTCGCCGACAACGCGCACGGTGATGTCGCCGATCTCATCCGACGTCACGTAGAGGAAGGTGTCGCTGCCGACATGCTCGGAGACCTTGACCTTGCCGGCCCAGGGTCCGTCCGTCGTCGACACCGAGATGTGCTCAGGGCGCACGCCGATGGTCTTGGCGTTCATCGCTGCCGCCGTCCGGCCGTTGATCAGGTTCATCTTCGGCGACCCGATGAAACCGGCGACGAAGAGGTTGGCGGGGTGGTTATAGAGTTCCAGCGGCGAACCGACCTGCTCGATCCGACCGGCGCTCAGGACCACGATCTTGTCGGCCATGGTCATGGCCTCGATCTGGTCGTGCGTCACGTAAACCATCGTCGTGCCCAGCGATTGATGCAGCTCGGTGATTTCGAGCCGCATCTGGCCACGGAGCGCCGCGTCGAGATTCGACAGCGGCTCGTCGAAGAGGAACGCCTTCGGCTCGCGCACGATGGCGCGCCCGATGGCGACACGCTGACGCTGGCCGCCCGAAAGCTGCGCCGGGCGCCGGTCGAGGTAGCTGGTCAGGTTCAGCGTTTCGGCCGCCTTCTGGACCTTCTGCGCGATGATGTCCTTCGGTTCTCCGGCCATCTTCAGTCCGAAGCCGATGTTGCCGCGCACCGTCATGTGCGGATAGAGGGCGTAGGACTGGAACACCATCGACAGGCCGCGCTTGGCCGGCGGTTCGCGGGCAACGTCGACGCCGTCGATTTCGATGGCGCCGCTGCTGACATCCTCCAGTCCGGCGATCAGGCGCAGAAGCGTGGACTTGCCGCAGCCCGACGGGCCGACGAAGACGACGAACTTGCCGTCCTCGATCTCGAGATCGACGCCGGGAATGACTTCGACGTCGCCGAACTCCTTGCGGACATTGCGCAGAACGATGCGGCCCATCACAAGGCTCCCGTGTTGTGTGCGGAGGTCGTCATTTCACGGCACCGAAGGTGAGGCCGCGCACCAGTTGACGCTGCGAGAACCAGCCGAGCAGCAGGATCGGCGCGATGGCGAGCGTGGAGGCGGCCGAAAGCTTCGCCCAGAACAATCCCTCCGGGCTCGAATAGGACGCGATGAAGGCGGTCAACGGTGCGGCCTTGGCCGCCGTCAGGTTCAGCGTCCAGAACGCTTCGTTCCAGGCGAGGATGATGTTGAGCAGCATGGTCGAGGCAATGCCCGGCACCGCCATCGGCAGGAGAACATAGACGATCTCCTTCCACAGGATCGCGCCGTCCATGCGCGACGCTTCCAGGATGTCGACCGGGATTTCCTTGAAGTAGGTGTAGAGCATCCAGATCACGATCGGCAGATTGATCAGCATCAGGACGACGGTGAGGCCGCCGAGATTGTCGAGCAGGCCCAGGTTCTTGAAGATCAGGTAGATCGGCACCAGCACGCCCACCGCCGGCATCATCTTGGTGGACAGCATCCACATCAGGATGTCCTTGGTCCGCGGCGACGGCGAGAAGGCCATCGACCAGGCGCCCGGAACCGCAACGAGGAGTGCCAGCAGCGTCGAGCCGCCGGCAATGACGACCGAATTGAAGAAGTGCTTGAAGTAGTCGGAACGCGACTGGACCTCGAAGTAGTTCTCCAGCGTCCAGTGCGGCGGCAGAAACGCCGGCGGGAACAGGATGGCGTCGCCCTCGCTCTTGAACGAGGTGAGGACGGTCCACAGGATCGGGAAGAAGATGAGCAGCGCCACGATCCAGGCCAGGATCGTGAAGGTCCATTTTCTTTGCGGCGTGACTGCGCGAGCCATGTCCGGTTCCCCCCTCAGGTATCGAGGTTCTTGCCGACGATGCGGACAAGGAAGATCGCAACGATATTGGCGAGGATCACCGCCACGACACCGCCTGCCGAGGCGCCGCCGACGTCGTAGTCGAGCAGGGCCTGGTGGTAGACGAGATAGGTGATGTTGGTGGAGGCGTAGCCCGGGCCGCCACCGGTGGTGACGAGGATTTCCGCGAACACCGCCAGCAGGAAGATGGTCTCGATGAGGATGACCACGGTGATGGCGCGCGCCAGGTGGGGCAGCACGATGTAGATGAACAGGTTGACGGCGTTGGCGCCGTCCATGCTGGCGGCTTCCTTGCGCTCTTCGTCGAGAGATTGAAGCGCCGTCAACAGGATGAGCGTCGCGAAGGGCAGCCACTGCCACGACACGATGATGATGATGGAAAAGAGCGGGTAGCTCTGCAGCCACGGGATCGGCGCGAAGCCGAGACGCGTCGCGATCCAGGCGAAGATGCCGTAGTTCGGATCAAGCATCATGTTCTTCCACACCAGCGCGGCGACGGTGGGCATGATGAAGAAGGGCGAGATCACGAGGATGCGGACGATGCCCTGCCCCATGATCTGCTGATCGAGCAGCAGACCCAGGAGGATGCCGCCGATCACGGTGATCGCCAGCACCGAGATGGTAAGGATGAGGGTGTTGCCGAAAGCCTGGAAGAACGACGGGTCGGTGAGGAAGTAGTAGTAGTTCGACCAGCCGGCGAAGCCGCTGTTGATCGGATTGAGGAGGTTGTAGGTCTGGAACGAGTACCAGAGCGTCAGCCCCAGCGGGACGATCATCCAGACAAAGAGGACCGCAACCGAAGGCACCAGCATCGCGCGCGCCAGTTTGCGCGTATTCGCGGTCGCCATGACTCCCCTCCCCTCGTTTCCTCCCGGCGGCGCTGCGGCGGCCGCTTGCCGTCATCATCGCCGCTCCGGGTATTCCCGGTTACGCGGCAACAGGCATGTCATGCAGGCGAGAAACTCTCGCTGAATTCCAGAGGCCGCCCGGGCGCGGGAGCCCGGACAGCCTCCGGCATCGCGGGAGGAAGTCTATTTGATGTAGCCGGCCTTGGTCATGGTGCGGGTCGCCACGTCCTGAGCCTGCTTCAAGGCGTCGTCGACGCTCGACTGCCCGGCAAGTGCGGCCGAGAAGATCTGGCCGAAGGTATCGCCCAGTCCCTGCCATTCGGGGATGGAAACGAACTGCCCGCCGGTATAGGGCACCGGCTTGACGGTTGGATGCTGCGTATCGGCGGCCGTAATGGCGTTGAGAGTCGGCTTAGCGAAAGGCGCAACCTTCAAGTAGTCTGGATTGCCGTAGAGCGAGGTGCGGGTTCCCGGAGGGGCAAGGGCCCAGCCATCGGCATTGGCAACCACGTCGGCATAGTGCTTGGAAGTCGCCCAAGCGACGAACTTCTCCGCGGCGTCGACATTCTTTGAGCTTGCCGGGATGGCCAGCGACCATGACCACAGCCAGTTGCCGTGGTTCTGTAGCCCATCATGGACCGGCGCAACCGCCCAGGCGACGTCCTTGGCGACAGTGGACTGGTCCGGATTGCTGAGCGCCGAAGCGGCGACCGTGGCGTCAATCCACATGCCGCACTTGCCCTGCTGAAAGAGGGTCAGATTCTCGTTGTAGCCGTTGGCCGAGGCGCCGGCCGGGCCGTCCGCCTTCATGATGTCGACATAGAACTGAACGGCGCTCTTCCATTCCGGGCTGTCGAACTGCGGGTGCCACTTCTCGTCGAAATAGCGAGCACCAAATGAGTTGGCGAGCGAAGTCAGGAACGCCATGTTCTCGCCCCAGCCGGCCTTGCCGCGGAAGCAGACGCCATTGACGCCATTGGCACGGTCGGTCATCGCGTCGCCGGCCTGCCTGATGAACTCCCAGGTGGGCGACTCGGGCATGGTCAGCCCGGCCTTGTCCATCAGGTCCTTGCGGTAGTGGATCATCCAGCTCTCGCCATAGAACGGCACGGCATAGAGCTTTCCATCGAAGGACAGCGAATTCGCGATAGCTGGCAGCAGGTCTGCCTGGTCGTAGTCGGCGCCCAGATTATCGAGCGAAGTGAGCCAGCCCTGCTTTGCCCAGATCGGCACTTCATAGTTGCCGATGGTCATAATGTCGTACTGGCCGCCCTTGGTGGCGATGTCCGTCGTTACCTTCTGGCGGAGGACATTTTCCTCGAGCGTGACCCAGTTGAGCGTGATGTCCGGGTTCGCCTTGGTGAAATCATCCGTCAGCTTCTGCATGCGGATCATGTCGTCGTTGTTCACCGTCGCAATGGTGAGTTCGGTGGCGGCCATGGCCTGCCCGGTGCCGAACAGCAACGCGGCGCCCGCGAGGGCGCGAAGCATAGTTTTCATGGATTCCTCCCAGAACCGACGTGCGAGCATTTGCTATCGCACTAATCATATGCTCACACATGAGCCGGGACGGAGTCAAGACGGTCGCTTGCAGTTCGGCTGCGAACCGACGAAATGCACTGTGCAGCGGGTGTGTTTAGTCGAGGTCCAGAAGCGAGCGGGCAGTCGTCTCGTTGGTGATCAGCCCGTTCACCAGGCGGCCGCGCAGGGCGGCGTGAATGGGCAGAATCTTGCCCGTCCCCTGCGCAACACCGACGACCAATCCGGTTGGCGGCACGGGCCGCGGGGCGCTGGTCAGCCGGTCGTTGAAGCCGCCGTCGATGATCCGCCCGGCGGCATCGAAGGCCCAGCCGGTGACTTCGCCGACGGCGCCGAGTCGCCGCATCTCGACCAGTTCCACCTCGGAAACGAATCCATCGACATGCAGCGGGGCGGCCTCGTCCATCTGGCCAATGCCGACGAGAGTCACGTCCGCCGACCGGGCGAGTTCGAGCAGGCGGATGACCGGCTCGAGCTGAAGAAGCTGATCGCGTTGCGCGCGCGTCGGGACGACAACCGGCAACGGCATCGGATAATGTGGCGCGTGCGTCAGATCAGAGAGGCGCGCAAGAACGTCGTAGAAGCTGGCCGAGCCGCGCATGGAGATGTGACCGACCAGCGAGACAAGCTGATGCTGCTGGCACGACATGTTCGTCATGCGCTCGACCGCGGCGCGAAGTGTTCGCCCCGTCCCCAGGGCCACGACGATCGGCTCGGGCGAGCGCAGCTTCTGTTCAAGGAAGGCAGCGGCGCTTTCGGCGACACCCAGAGTCATGCTGTTCGAATCGGGATCGCTCGGAGCGACCTCGCACATGGTCAGACCGTAACGCGCCGCCAGCGACGCCCCGAGTTCGAGGCAGGCGGCGATCGGATGGTCTAGTCGGAAGGAAATCAGGCGCTCGGAAAGCGCAAGTGAAACAAGGCGTTGCGCGGTCGGACGGGATATATTGAGCTTCCGCGCGATCTCGTCCTGAGTGTCGCCGGCGACGTAGTAGAGCCAGCCGGCGCGCGCCGCCTCATCGAGGCGGGCCCGATCCGGACGCGGCGGCTCGGCCGGCGCGGGACGATCTGTGGACTTCGGCGACTTCATGCCGGAAGCAGTTCTGCCAGAGAATCAAACACGCGGTCGGCGCCGGCCGCGGTCAACTGGGCGGCAACGTCGCGCGTCCGACAATGGCTGCCCCCGACGAATCCCCACACCGTCATTCCAGCCGCCTTGCCGGCTTGAACGCCGGTGACCGAATCTTCGATGACCAGGGCGCCAGCGGGCGGGCAGCCCATCGCGTCGGCCGCGTGAAGGAACAGATCCGGCGCAGGCTTGCCATGCTTCACCATCGCCGAATTGAACGTGCGATCCTTGAAATAGACGTCGAGACCGGTAATCGACAAGGACAGCTTCAGCCGGTCCATGTCGCTCGAAGACGCCAGGCAGGACGGTCGGTCGAGGCTTTGCAAAACATCTCCTGCGAACGGCATCGGCTTCAGCGCCGCCCTGAATGTCGAAGCCAGGTGGGCGCGGTATTCCTCGAAGAAGTCCGGCGGCACGCTGCGCCCGAGGGTTTCCATCCAATATGCGCGGATGGCCGACGGGCTGCGGCCGAGAAAACGATCGGTCACCTCTTCGACGCCAATCGGCGCATCGTGACGGCGAAAAACGTCGGCAAGGCACGTGCAACTCAACACTTCGCTGTCTACCAGAACGCCATCGCAATCAAAGATGACCAGATCGTACGGAAGCATATTTCCAGCACTCGTCCCAAAAAAACCGACGGGAGCATACGCTCAATTCACCAAGCAATTGCACGCCGATACCCTCGCCAGGGACCGACCCTCGTCGACCCGATCACGACCCCGCAAGTGCCGGCGCGTCCTGTCGAGCCGGGGCGGCCTGAAGTCCCGGCGCAGGGCCGCTGGAACTGCGGATCACGAGTGTCGAGGCGACCAGCACGCGCAAGGGGACATCAGGGTCGATCCGGCCACGGATGCGATCGTCAAGTTGGCGGACACAGGTCGCGCCCATGTCCGCGCCACGCAGGCGCACGGTCGTCAACGGCGGAGAAATTTGCAGGGCGCTGGAGAAATCGCCAAAGCCAACCACCGAGACGTCCTCAGGAATGCGGTAGCCAAGGCGGAGCAGATCCGAAACGACCGTGACTGCCAGGCCGTCATGCGCGCAGAAGAAGGCCGTCGGTCTGGTGCCCTCCGCGTGCAGCGCACGCAGCGTTTCGCTGAAGCGGCTCTCCGCCTCGAAGCGCAAATCGCGCAGCACCGTATCGTCGCGCGCCTCCAGCACCTCGCGGGCGCCATAGTAGCGCTCCTTGCGGCCGCGATAGACCGGGGCGCCGTGCACATAGGCGATGACCCGGTGACCGAGTTCCAGCAGGTAGGTCGCAACGGCGGCGCCGGCTTCATGGTCGGTGCCTGAAACCTGGTCGGTCGCCTCGAGCGGATCGAGCCATCCGATGCGCACGGTCGGCGTTCCGGTCGCCCGGGCGCGCATCACGCTCGGTTTGCCGTGCGGGCCGACCATGATGAGACCGGCGCAGTCGCGGGCGAAGGACTCGATCTCGTCAGGCAGGTGCGTCCACCGCATCGTCACCTGATAGCCGAGGCGCTGCGCCGCGCGCTGAACGCCGTTCTGCACCATCATGTGCAGTTCGCTGTTGACCAGGTCGGTGTCGTGAAACACCAGACCCAAAGCGCGCTGCAAGCCCTTCGGTTTCGGCGGCGCGTAGCCGAGTTCCTTGGCAACGTCGCAGACCAGCTTGCGGGTGGCGTCGCTGACGCCGTCCTTGCCCGACAGGGATCTCGAGACCGCGAACTTGGACAGGCCAGTGTGCGTGGCGATGGTCGCCAAAGTTACGCGCGCCAATGCAGCACTCCGGTTCACGATCGGCCGTTACATAACCCTTTACCTAACAAGTGGACCCATGCAAGCCTTCAAGACAGCTAATAAGGGCCTGAAGGCTCATTTCGTGGGAGGAGATCCGGAATGAAGACGATCAGCCGTAGGCAATTCCTGGCGACCACGTCGGCGCTGGCGGGAACGATGATGATGCCGGCGTTGGGCCGCGCGGCCGAGCCGAAAGAATCGCCCAGCCTGATGGACAAGGTGAAGAGCGGCGCGCTGCCGCCGGTCGCCCAGCGGCTGCCAGTCAACCCGCTGGTCATCACACCGACGGAGAAACCCGGCCAGCAGGGCGGCGACTGGAACCACGCGCTCGTCGGCGGCGGCTCGCTGTCGATGCTGGTGCGCTACCAGGGCTATGAGCCGCTCATCCGCTTCAATCCGGACTGGTCCGGCCTGACTCCGAACGTGGCCGAAAGCTACGAGGCGAATGCGGAGGGGACGGAATACACCTTCCACCTGCGCAAGGGCATGAAGTGGTCGGACGGCGAACCCTACACCACCGAGGACGTCCTGTTCTGGTACGAAGACATCTTCCTCAACAAGGACGTTTCTCCGGGCGGCATGGCCTGGTGGAAATCGGGCGGCAAGATCGCGGACCTCAAGGTGATCGACGACGTGACCTTCAAGGTGACGTTCGCCGCGCCGAGCGGCTTCTTCGTTCACCAGCTCGCCTGGGCCCGGCAAGACTACATGACGCTGATGCCGAAGCATTACCTCAAGCAGTTCCACATCAAGTACAACCCCGATGCCGACAAGCTCGCCAAGGAGCGTGGGCTGGAGAACTGGATCGCGCTGTTCCAGCGCGAGACCGGCGGCGTCGACGACAACGTCTTCTTCCAGAATTCGAAGCGCCCGACCCTCATGGCGTGGATGTTCACGGTCGCGCCGGGCGAGAACACCGAGCATGCCATCGCCGTCCGCAATCCCTACTACTTCAAGGTCGACACCGAAGGGACCCAGCTCCCCTATTTCGACCGCGTCGTCTACCAGATGGTCGCCGATCCGCAGGTGCTTCTTCTGAAGACCCTGCAGGGCGAAATCGACATGATGGATCAGTACATCTGCACGCCGGCGAACAAGCCGGTGCTGTTCGACGGCCAGCAGAAGGGCGGCTTCGGCTTCTATACGCTGAACGAGACTGCCGCCAACGTGATGGTCTTCCAGCTCAACCTGAACCACACCAACCCGGTCCGGAACAAGCTGTTCAACACCCGCGATTTCCGCCAGGCGATGTCGATCGCGGTCGACCGGCAGGCGCTGATCGACGCAGTCTTCGTCGGTCAGGGCGCACCGGCCCAGCCGTCGATCCGCGAGGGCGATCCCCTCTACGTCGAGCGGCTCGCCAAGCAGCACACAGAGTACGACCCGGACGGTGCCAACAAGATTCTGGACGGGATTCTCCCCAAGAAGGACGGCGACGGCTACCGGCTCGACTCCGAGGGCAATCGCCTGTCGATCATCTTCGAACTCGACCAGTCGCGCACGACGTTCATCGACATGATGCAGCTCGCCGTGCCGATGTTCCAGGCGGTCGGCATTGACGCGCAAGTGCGGACGATGGATCGCTCGCTGTGGGAGACGCGGGTGCGCAACGGCCGCGAGTTCGACGCCACGTGCCACCAGTTCGGCGCCAATGGCGGCATCGCCGCGATGCTCGACGCGCGCTACTTCGTGCCGTTCAACGCCAATGCGCTCTATGCGCCGGGGTGGTCGCTCTACTTCAACGACCCGAAAAATCCGCAAGCGATCGAACCGCCGCCGGAGGTCAAGGCGCAGCAGGAGCTTTACAAGAAGCTGCTGGCGACAGCGAGCACCGACGGTCAGCGCGACATCTTCCTGACGATCCTCAACAACGCCGCCGACCAGTTCCTGGTCTTCGGCGTGTCGCTGCCGCCGGATAGCTACGGCGTGGTCAAGAACAACATGGTCAACACCACCAAGACCATGCCGAACTCGTTCGGATGGCCGACGCCGGCGCCGACACGGCCGGAGCAGTTCTTCAAGACGGCGTAACCGCCCCGCAGGATTTCCGTGCCGGCCTGTCATCGGGTCGGCACGGGTTCCGTTCGAAATTTCCGAGGCTCCGATGCTCGATGCCAATGCCCGGCCCGCCACCGACTTGCGGACGGCAGACTGGTTCCGTTCCGCCACGCGCTGGACACAGTTGACGCTTGCCGAAGACGACCCGGTCAAGTTCGATCCGACCTTCTGGGTCGATCTGTTCGAGCGCACGCGGTCGAACGCCACGTGCCTGAGCGCCGGCGGTTACATCGCCTACTACCCGAGCAAGGTGCCGCTGCACTACGTCAGCAAGTTTCTCGGTGACACCGATCCGTTCGGGCTGCTGGTCGACAGCGCCCGCAAGCTCGGCATGCACGTCATGGCGCGTGTCGATCCGCACGCGATCCACCAGGATGCCGCCGACGCCCATCCGGAATGGATCGCCGTCGATGCGGACGGCAACAAGCGCCGGCACTGGGCCTTCCCCAATGTCTGGGTGACCTGCGCCTACGGCGACTACAACGCCAAATTCATGCCTGAAGTGGTCGCCGAGATCACACGCGCGTACGACATCGACGCTGTCTTCGCCAATCGCTGGCAGGGACATGGCGTCTGCTACTGCGAAAGCTGCCGCACGCGCTTCAAG
Organism: uncultured Alphaproteobacteria bacterium; assembly: GCA_963781775.1. Taxonomy (GTDB): domain Bacteria; phylum Pseudomonadota; class Alphaproteobacteria; order Rhizobiales; family Kaistiaceae; genus CAVSRC01. The sequence goes on from CAWAHE010000014.1 coordinate 247,476, forward strand.
GGCGCTTCCGGTCACGATCTGCCGACAAAGGCAAACCCGGAGGACCCCATCTGGCAGGCATGGACCGCCTGGCGGCGCACCGTGCTCACCAAGGTGATCACCGACTGGGACGACGTGGTGAAGGCGATCCGGCCGCACGCCAGCTTCATCCCGAACATGGGCGGCGCCTCGCTGATGGAGTTCGACATCTCCATCATCCGCAAGCATTGCCCGTTTCTGGTCGTCGACGATCAGGGGCGGCGCGGCACCGAGCCGATATGGATGTCGGGCCGCAACGGCAAGCGCATGCGCGCCACCTTCCCCGAACGGCCTGTCGTGCTCATCACCTCGATCGGGCCGGAGGAGGCCTATCGCTGGAAGGATTCCGTCACGACCGGAGCCGAGATCCGGGCCTGGATGACGGACGGCTTCGCGCACGGCATGCTGCCGTGGTTCACCAAGTTCAACGGCGTCGTGCCGGACAAGCGCTGGGTGGCGCCGGTTGCGGAGACCTTCAACCTCCACGCCGATCTCGAGGCCATCCTCGCCGACCTGACGCCGACGGCGGAGATCGCACTCGTCGACCCGGCGACGACGCTGCGGCATCACGCGCCCGAGACGCGCGCAGCCGCGGAAGGCGACGATCTCGGCTTCTATCACGCGCTGATCGAGGCGCGGCTGCCATTCGAACTGATCTCGGACCAAGTGTTGACGGCGGAATCGCTGGACCGCTTCAAGGTCGTGATCCTCGCCAACGCTACCTGCCTTTCCGACGATCAATGCGCGGCGCTCAGCGCGTTCGTCGCGCGCGGCGGCAGCGTCGTGGCCGCCTTCGAAACATCGACCCGCGACGAAACCGGCCGGGCGCGTGGCGCGCTCGGTCTCGGCGACCTCCTCGGCGTGAAGATGACCGGGCCATCGCGCGGACCGGTCAAGAATACCTATGTCGCGCTCAACGGCAGCCACCCGATTTCGCAAGGCTACGACGGGGCGGAGCGCATCATCGGCGGCACGCACCTCATCGCCGTCGAGGCAGCGTCGGACGCCACGATACCGTTCCTCTACGTTCCCGATTTCCCCGACCTGCCGATGGAAGAGGTCTATCCCCGCGAGGCCCCGCGCGGCGCCGCCGTCGTTGCCCGCGAGCACAAGGGTGGCGGGCGAACGGTCTATATCCCTTGGAATATCGGCAAGACGTTCTGGGAGGTGCTCGCCGCCGACCATGGCCGGCTGATCGACAACTCGGTGCGCTGGGCGCTCGGCAAACGGCCGGACGTCGAGGTGCGCGGCCGCGCCGTGGTGGACATCGCACTCCGCGAGAGCAACGATGCCGTGGCGGTGGCGATGGTCAACCTCGCCAATCCGATGATGATGAAGGGCCCGATCCGCGAGACCTATCCGACCGGCAAACTGATCGCATCGGTCACAATTCCCGAGGGCCGGAGGTTCGCCGGGGCGCGCCTGCTCGTCGCCGGCGCCAAGGCCACCGCCAAGGTCGGCGATGGCCGTGTCGACATCGAGGTGCCGGCCATCGATCTGGTCGAGGTCGTGCACGTGGACTGGGCCTAGTCCGGAGGCGAGCGATGCTCCGCTATGTGCTCAAGCGCCTCGTCTACATGATCCCGACGTTGTTCGGCATGTCGCTGATCGCGTTCCTGATCATCCAGCTACCGCCCGGCGACTACCTCACCTCGATGATTTCGCGAATGACGGAGAACGGCGAAAACGTCGACCCCGCGACGATCCTGCGCATCCGCGAGATTTACGGCTTCGACGATCCGATGTGGCTGCAGTACTGGAAATGGATCAGCGGCATCCTGTTCCGCGGCGACTTCGGCTACTCGTTCGAATGGAACCGACCGGTCGCCGACCTGATCTGGGAGCGGATGGGCTCGACGCTCGCCATCTCGGTCGCCTCGCTGATGTTCGTGTGGGCCGTGTCCCTGCCGATCGGCATCTATTCGGCGGTCCGCCGGCACTCGCTCGGCGACCACGTATTCACGTTCCTCGGCTTCATCGGCCTTGCCATCCCGAACTTCATTCTCGGGCTGACGCTGATGTACCTGACATACAAATATCTCGGCCAGAGCGTCGGCGGGCTCTATTCGCAGGAGTTTGTCGATGCACCGTGGTCGATGGCCAAGGTTCTCGACCTGCTCGCGCATCTGTGGATACCGGTCATCGTCATCGGCACCTCCGGGACGGCGGCGCTGATCCGTGTGCTCAGGGCGAATCTCACCGACGAGCTCAACAAGCCCTACGTCATCACCGCCAAGGCCAAGGGCCTGCCCGAACGCAAGGTCGTTCTCAAATATCCGGTGCGCATCGCGCTCAATCCGTTCGTATCCGCGATCGGCTGGGTGCTGCCGGAACTTATCTCCGGCGTCACCATCACGGCGATCGTGCTCAACCTGCCGACCGCGGGCCCGCTTCTGCTGCGCGCGCTGATCTCGCAGGACATGTATCTCGCCGGCAGCTTCATCCTGCTCATGGGCGTGCTGACGCTGATCGGCATGCTGATTTCCGACGTGCTTCTCGCCCTGCTCGATCCCCGCATCCGGTTCACCTGATGACCGCGCACACCTTCATCGAGGGCGAAGCAGAGACCGGCCCGGCGGTCAGCCCGCTGAAGTCGGGCGCGCCGATCGACTCGACCGCCGCCGCCGGTCAGTGGACGCTGATCTGGCATCGCTTCGCGCAGAGCAAGGTTGCGGTGTTCGCCGGTCTCATCGTCATCGCGCTCTATCTCGTCGGCGCGTTCGCGGAGTTCCTGGCGCCGTCGCTGCCCGACCGGGCGCGGCCGCAATACACATACGCGCCGCCGACCAAGCTGGGTTTGTTCATCAACAACCCGGACGGCACCACGCGCTTCCAGCTTCACGTGGCCGGCTACACGATGGTCGTGGATCAGGAATCGCTCCGCCGGAACTACACGGTCGACGACAAGAAGGCGGTTCCGATCGGCTTCTTCGTCAAGGGCCCGCCGTACAAGATGTGGGGCCTGATCCCGCTCGACATCCACCTGATCGGTCCGCTGCGCTCCGGCGATCCGATGTACCTGCTCGGCACCGACAAGCTCGGCCGCGACGTCCTTAGCCGCCTCATCTATGGGACGCGCGTGTCGATGTCGATCGGACTGGTCGGCGTCTGCATCAGCCTGCTGCTTGGCGTGGTGCTCGGCAGTATCTCCGGCTTCTACGGCGGATGGGTGGACCTGTTCATCCAGCGGATCATCGAAGTGATCTCGGCGATGCCGACGATTCCGCTGTGGCTCGGTCTCGCCGCTGCCATCCCCCTGACCTGGTCGCCGCTACAGGTCTATTTCGTCATCACGCTGATCGTGTCCCTGTTCGGCTGGACGGGGCTGGCGCGGCAGGTGCGCGGCCGGTTCTATGCGCTGCGCGGCGAGGACTTCGTCACCGCCGCCAAGCTCGACGGATCGAGCGAGCGCCGCCTGATCTTCCGGCACATCCTGCCTTCTTTGACCAGCCACATCCTGGCGGTCGTCACCCTTGCGCTGCCGACCATGATCGTCGCTGAGACGGCGCTCTCCTTCCTTGGCGTCGGCCTGAAGCCGCCGGTCGTATCGTGGGGCGTGCTCTTGCAGGACGCCCAGAATATCCGCGTGATCGCGACCGCGCCGTGGATGCTGGTTTGGCCGGCCGGGGCCGTGGTGCTGGCCGTCCTGTCGTTCAATTTTCTGGGCGACGGCCTGCGCGACGCTGCCGACCCCTACGAGAGCTAGCGATGATCGGGGAGCAGATCATCGCACGCGCTGCGCCGGCCGACACCCGTTCGGGCGAAGGGGATGCGGCCCTGCGCGTCGAGCATCTCAGCCTCGATTTCCGTCTGCGCACCAACATCCTTCACGCGGTCCGCGACGTCAGCTTCGTGCTCAGGCAGGGCAAGACGCTCTGTCTTGTCGGCGAGAGCGGCTCGGGCAAGAGCGTCACGGCGCGCGCCCTGCTGCGCATCGTGGACAAGAACGGCGCCATCACCGGCGGCCGTGTCCTGCTGCGTGACGGCGACGGGGAGACCGACATCGTCCCGCTCACCGAGCGCAGCCCCGAACTGCTGCGCATTCGTGGCGGGCGGATCGGGCTGATCTTCCAGGAGCCGATGAGTTCGCTTTCGCCGGTGCACACCATCGGCTCGCAGATCGTCGAGGCGGTGCGCCTGCATCAGCGCATGGATCGTCACGCGGCACGGGCGGCCACCATCGAATTGCTGCGCCAGGTCGAGATTCCCGATCCCGACAAGCTGATCGACCGCTACGCTTTCGAGTTCTCCGGCGGCATGCGGCAGCGCGCCATGATCGCCATGGCGCTGGCCGCAAACCCCGACATCCTGATCGCCGACGAGCCGACGACCGCGCTCGACGTCACCACGCAGGCGGAAATCCTCGATCTCATCAAACGCCTTCAGGTGAGCCGCGGCATGGCCATGCTGCTCATCACCCACGACATGGGCATCGTGGCGGAAGTCGGCGACGAAGTCGCCGTGATGCGCTACGGCCGGATCGTCGAGGCGGGCAGCGTCGAGGACATCTTCCACGATGCGCGCCATCCCTACACCAAGGCGCTGCTGTCCTCGACGGTGAAGCTGGAACAGAACCGGCGCGCCCTGGCGCGCCCGGACACACCGTCCGAGGTGCCCACGGCTCCGGTCCTGTCCGTCCGCGGCCTCGGCAAGATCTATGGCGGGGGCGGTAGGCTGGCTCAAGTCGGACGGCTACGCGCTGAAAGCGGTCGACGACGCGAATTTCGACCTGCACGCGGGCGAGAATCTCGGCATCGTCGGCGAGAGCGGATCGGGCAAGACGACGCTCGGCCGGCTGATCCTGAGGACGGTCGAGCCGACCGCCGGCACGATCACCTATTTCGACCGCGACGGACAGGCCGTCGATGTCCGGGGGCTCGGCAAGCAGGGCCTCAAGGCCTATCACCGCGACGTGCGGTTGGTCTTCCAGGACCCGTTCGCCTCACTCAATCCGCGCATGACGGTGAAGCAGATCATCGGCGATCCGCTATACGTCACGCTCGGCACGCGCGGCAGCGAACTGAGCGACCGCGTCGGGGCGTTGATGGAGCTGGTCGGGCTCGATCCGTTCTCGATGGAACGCTACCCGCATGCGTTCTCGGGTGGGCAGCGGCAGCGCATCGGCATCGCCCGCTCGCTTGCCCTCGATCCGCGCATCATCGTCGCCGACGAGGCGACGGCGGCGCTCGACGTATCCATCCGCTCGCAGATTCTCGATCTGCTGCTCGACATCCAGAAGCGGCTCAACCTGAGCTTCCTGTTCATCTCGCACGACATTTCCGTCGTTCGCTATCTGTGCGACCGGGTCGCCGTGATGCATCGCGGCAGGATCGTCGAGATGGGCTCCGCCGAGCAGATCTGCACGTCGCCACGCGAGCCCTATACGCAAAGCCTGATTTCCGCCGTTCCCAATCCCGACCCGCGCCACAAGCGCATGCTGCACCGAACCCGGTTCACCGGCTGAGGCTGTCGACATACCGGCTCGCCGCCCGGCGGGCCGACTGCCTCGTGCCCGTGTGGACCGTTCTGCCCTGAAGGAGCCTGAGAATGCCGACCGACATGCTGCCGCAAGTACCCTTTGGCGCGGTCTATTTCCGCAAGTCCAACCCGCCACGCGAAGACTGGGAACGGGACTACGGCGTCGCCGCCGAGGACGGTCTCAACATCTTTCGGCACTGGTTCATGTGGGGCGCGATCGAGCGCCGGCCCGGCTATTATGAATGGGACGAATACGATCGGCAGATGGACCTGGCCGCGAAGAACGGCATCAAGACGGTCATCGCCGAACTGATCCACGCGGTCCCGGACTGGGCGATACGCAAGTTCGCGCATGCGCGGCAGGTGCGCGCCGACGGGCGGCCGCTCACCTCCAACATGGGCGTCAGCGCGGCGACCGGCGGCTTCGCCAACAATGGCGGCGGCGCGGGCGCGCTCAGCCTCAATTGCGACGAGGTGAAGGCGGCCGCCGGCGCCTTCCTGACCGCGCTCGCCACCCGCTACAAGGGGCACCCGGGCCTTGCCGGGTACGATGTCTGGAACGAGTGCAACTATTCGCCGGAAGTCGACTACAGCACCTACGGCAAGGCCGCGTTCCGCGACTGGCTGCGCGCCAAATACGGCGATCTCGAAACGCTCGCCCGCGCCTGGAACCGGTACAGCTACGCCGAATGGGACGACATCGAGCCGCCGCACGAAATGGCGCCTTACCCCGAGTGCCTCGACTGGCTGTCGTTCAAGCGCGACAACTATTATGGCCAGATGCAATGGCGGATCGACACCATCCGCGCGGTCGATCGCGATTGCCTGATCGCCGCGCATGGCGTCGCCAGCGCGATCCCCAACATGGCGTCGCACGGATGCGATGACTGGCTCGCCGCGTCGAAGGTCGAGCTCTACGGCTTTACATGGATCGCGGCGCGCAAGGGCAATCAGCCATGGCGCAACTTCTACGGCGGCGACATGACCCGCGCCGCATCACGCGGCAAGCCGTTCTGGCACGCCGAACGGCAAGGCGGCCCCTTGTGGATGCAGCCGCAGGTGCTCGGCCGCGACAAGGAGGACGGGCGGGTCGCCGATCCGGAAGACATCCGGGTGTGGACCATGACCTCGTTTGCCGCCGGGGCCAGCGGGGTTCTCAATCTGCGCTGGCGGCCGCTGCTCGACGGTCCCCTGTTCGGCGCCTTCGGTTCCTATGGCATGGACGGCTCGCGCACGCCGCGTTCGCAGATGGCGAGCGACATGGCCAAATGGGCCAACGCGCCCACACAGAAGGCGGTGTTCGCGGCGCGGCCGGTCAAAGGCGACATCGGCATTCTGGTTTCGCCCGAGGCGCAGGCGATCGACTATCTGTTCAACCACCGGCACGTGCCCGAGACCTACGGCCACGCCATGTGGGGCGCCTATCGCGGGTTCTTCGACAACGGCATCCAGGCCGACTGGGTGCACATCGACGACATGGGCGACTACGACACGCTGTACTTCCCGTACCCGATCATGCTGACGGAGGAGCACGCCAACCGGCTGCGGCAATGGGTGGAGAAGGGCGGCACGCTGATCAGCGAGGGCTGCATCGCTTATTTCGGCGATCGCGGTCATGTCGGCACGACGCAACCCAATTTCGGTCTCGACAAGGTCCTGGGCGCGCGTGAATCCGAGGTGGAGTTCATGCCGGATATCGGCGACCGCATCCATCTGACGCTGGACGGCAAGCCGGTTGCCGGCGGTGGTTTCCTGCAGTCGTATGAATTGCAGGGCGGCAAGGATCGCGGTCGCTATTCGGACGGGCGGCTCGCGGTCGTCGAGCATGCCCACGGCGCCGGCCGGACGCTGCTCGTCGGCACGCACCCGTCGATCGGTCATTTCCGCGAGTCGGAGCGCAAGTCCGGAAACGACAACCGCGGCTACTTCGCCGATGTCTTTGCCTGGACAGGCAAGTCGCAACATGTCCGCCTGACCAATCCGGACCTACGGGCGCGGCTGCACAAGAGCGGGAACGACGCCTATCTCTGGGTGATCAATCCGACGCGGGACGTGCAGAAGGCGGAGGTTTCGTTTGGCACCCAGCAAGGCAAGCTCGGCGCGGTCGCCTGGGGCGCCAGTTCCGCGGTTTCCGGCAACGGGATCTCCGTGCCGCCGCGCGACGCTCTGGTGGTGCGCGTGAGCTAGCCGATCCGGCGTCAGCCAGCGTCGTCGGCGATATCCAGAACCTCCGGCTCATGCCCGGTGGCGCGGATGAAGGCGAGCAGGTCGCGGCTGGCCAGCGTCGTGGTCGCGGTGTTTACCAGCGGATGAAAGTTGACGGTCTCGTGCGCGACGAGACCGGCATCGAGGATGACGCGGACCCGTGGCGGGCGATCGTTGATTAGCCCGAACGGCGTCACGGAGCCGGGCGGCACGCCGAGCATCGCCATCAGAAGGTCAGGCCGGCCGAACGAAAGTCGGCCGCTGGCGCCGATGCGGCCGTGCAGATGTTTCAGGTCGATGGTCGCCTCCTCGCGGGCAACGACGAGGAAGAGCGCATCCTTCTTGTCCTTGAGAAACAGGTTCTTGCTGTGCGCGCCGGCGATCTCGCCGCGCAGCCCCTGTGCCTCCTCGACCGTGAACACGGCCGGATGCTCGACGGTGGCCGCGGCGATGCCGAGACCTTCCAGGTATTTCGTCAGTTCCTCACGTGTCGCGGGCATGTGCTGGGGAGACCTGTGCAAACTTCGCCACTACATGCCGAACGAGAGGACAATCCTCAAGCGACATCGTCCCGGACGGGTACAAGCACGGCCGCCGGAACGATCGCGAACAGGTCCGCGCCATTCAGTCCGGCCGCGGGACCGAACTCGGTACCGGTCAGGAGATCGCGCCATCGCGTCTGCGCCATGGTCTCCGGCAATGGGATCGCCGTATCGCGACTGAGGCCGTGCGCGGCAAGCCGCGCCGGGAAGCGCGCGACGGCGACCAGCAACGCCTCGTCGTCGCGGCGACGGAGAAACGCGCAGATCTGATCGGCCTCCGGACCTTGCGCGTCCACTGGCTCGTAACCACCCTCATCAAACAGCGCGTCATTGTCGCGCCGAAAGGTGAGGATGGTGGCAATCGCCGAGAGTTTGAGGCGGCCGTCGCGCCATGAGCCGGCGAAGCGCCGCATCGCCGCCCGACGATCCTCGGCAAGCGCGTCGGAGACTTCGCGAAGGAGTTGCGCCCGCAGGCCGTAGTCGACCGGCCGGCGGTTGTCGGGATCGACCATGCTCAGATCCCAGAGTTCGCTGCCCTGGTAGATGTCCGGCACGCCCGGCGCCGTCAGCTTGATCACGGTCTGGATCAGGCTGTTGCTGGCCCCGAGCCGCGCTACCTGTTCGGCGAACGGCAGGAAACTCGACAGGAATGCGCCGGAGCGCGACGGATCGATCGCCTCCGTCGCGAACGAAACCATCGCCTGTTCGTAGGCGAGGTCCGGCGCGGCCCACGTCGAGTGAACCTTCGCCTCGCGGATCGATTTGACCATCGTCGCCGCAAGCCGCTCGGCATAAGCGGCAAGGCCGGCCTGATCGGAGGCATCGCCGAAGAGTTCCGCCGGCCAGGTGCCGACGAGAAGCTGGTAGAAGAGATACTCGTCGTTGCGATCCGGCGGGGCGGTGCCCTCGACGTCGCCGCGACGGGCGCGCAAGAGCCGGCTCCACGTCTGTACCTGCCGGGTCCACTCGTCGGGCATTTCCGACAAGACCGCCAGACGGGCGCGGGTGTCCTCGCCGCGCTTCGTGTCGTGGGTCGACGTCCCCAGCATGGCGCCCGGCCATTGTTCGGCGCGTTGACGGTTGGCGCGGTGGAAAGCGGCGAGGCTGACGCCAAATTCTTCCGGATGTCCGCCGACTTCGTTGAGAGCGACGAAACGGTTGTAGCGGTAGAAGGCGGTGTCCTCGAGGCCCTTGGCCATCACCGGGCCACTGTATTGCTGAAGTTTCATGGCCGCGCGCAGCACAGCCTGCCGGCTGAAGCCGCTGCGCGGCTCTGCCACGAGATCGCCCGACAACAGGCCGTAAACGAAATCAAACACGCTCGCGTCGAGGTCCGGTTCGTTTCGCCGGGCTTGCGTCACCGCCCAGTCGAGGTCGCGCCGATCGGCCTCGGTCGGCGGACCGTCGGTGTCGACGTAGGTGCGGTAGACCGGGAAGCACGCAACCACTTCCTTCAGGGCGCGGCGCAGGATGTTGCGCGTGAAGTCTTCGGTGCGCGGGTTCTGCCGGGCAACGCGTCCGGCGTCGCGCGCCAGCACATTCAGTTCGCCGGCCATCTCGTTTTCCATGATGCGGAGCTTCGATTCCCGCACGACGCTCGCGAAAGACCGGGTCTCGCCGGTGAACGCGGCATAGGCGTCGGTGAAGCCCTGTTCGCCGGCCGGATCGACCAGCAGGCCGAGCACCAAATTGGTGAACTCGTAGCCGGTGGTTCCCTGGACCGGCCACTCCTCGCGCAGCGACTCATGGCGGGCCAGGATCTTTTCGACAACGAGATAGAAGTCGGAGCGCGGGGCCTTTTCGCGCAAGCGGCGAAGGTAACCTTTGGGATCGAGCAGCCCGTCGACGTGATCGATGCGCAACCCGTCCACAGCGCCCTCGCCGAGCAGCCGGAACGCCAGCCGATGGATGTGATCGAACACCTCGGGCAATTCGATGCGCAGCCCGGCGAGATCGTTGATGTTGAAGAAGCGGCGATAGTTGATGTCGTCGGCCGCGACGCGGAAATGCGCGACGCGCCAGAACTGGTCCTGGATCAGGGCATGGAGGTGCCGCCAGGAGTCGAAATCGCCGGCGATACCGTTCAGGCGCGACAGAGCGGCCTCGATCGCAATCCGGGCATCGGGGTTGTCGCGAACGAGCCTTGCAATTCCGGCCTTCAGGTCGTCGGCGCGCCGCCTGACCTGTGGCCGCCAGCCGGGCAGCCCGGCAAATGCATCGCCCAGCCGCTCAAGCTCCGGATGGGCATTGCCGAGAATGCGCCCGTAGTGGAGCGGGCAGATCGGCAATTTGTGTGTGTCGTATGCCCAGACGGCGAAGGCGCCGGCCTCGAAATCGCACTTCAGGGTGAGATGGCCGCGCTCCAGCTCGAGCCCGTACTGGTCTCCGAGAAACGGGATCAGCAGCTTGTCATGGAGGTAGCGGGAGTCCGGTTCCCAATCGATGTCGAACCAGCCAGCATGATCCGACTCGCGGCCCCATTCCAGCACGTCGAGCCACAGCGGGTTGTCGGAGCCGCCAACGCCGGCGTGGTTCGGGACAAAGTCCATGATCTGGCCAAGCCCGGCGTTGCGGAGCGCCGCCGCCATCCGGGCGAAGCCGGCCTCACCACCCAGTTCCGGGTTGAGGCGATCATGGTCGACGATATCGTAGCCATGCGCGCTACCCGGCCGCGCCATGAGATAGGGCGAGAGATAGACGTGGCTGACGCCGAGTTTGACAAGATAGCGCACCAGCGCAGCCGCCTGGTCGAAACCGAACTCCTTGCGAAGTTGCAGGCGGTACGTAGCTCGGGGAAACGGAGCGGCGGGCGGCTCGGTCATCCGCTTGCCTTACTTTAATCGCCTTCCAACGACCAGCGCACCGTCCACGGCCCGAACGCGCCGTCATCGCGAATCGTGCCCGTGCGCAGCAATTCGCGACCCGCTTCACGCGGAAAACCGCCAACATGGCCGGGCGACAGGTTGGCTGCCAGCGACAGCGCAATATCGGAATTGTGGAGCGACCACCGCACGGCGACAGCCCCTTCGCCGATCACCTCATAGCGCCCACCGGAATGGATCGCAGGCAGGCGCGGAACGACTTCCCGCGTCCGGATCGCAAGCGCATCGCGATACCAGTCGAGCCAGGCCGCGTGCGGTTCGCGGCCGAGTTCGTCCCAGCCCAGCTTGGAAGAGCGGAACGTCGCCTCGGCGATCGGATCGGGAATCCGTTCGCGCGTCGCCGTATCCTTGAACTGGGGAAAGCGCGCGAACTCGGCGCGCCGCCCGTTGCGCACGGCCTCGGCGAGGTCCGGGCCGAAATCGCAGAAGAACAGAAAGGGCTGCGAGGCCGCCCATTCCTCGCCCATGAAAAGCATCGGCACCTGCGGCAGCAGCAGATAGACGGCGGCGATGGCCTTCGCCGCAGCCGCTGGCGCGATCGCCGTCAGGCGCTCGCCGAAGGCGCGGTTGCCGACCTGATCGTGGTTCTGGATGAACGAGATGAAGGCTACCGGCGGCAGGGCCGCGCTCGGCTCGCCGCGCGCATGGCCCCGATAGGCCATCACCTCGCCCTGAAACGCGAAACCTTCGGCAAGCGCCCGGCCGAGCTTCTCCGTGTCGCCGCTATAGTCGCTGTAGTAGCCATCCGACTCGCCGGTCGCCGCGGCGTGCAGGGCATGGTGGACGTCGTCGTTCCATTGCGCCGTGTACAGAGACGGGCGTTGATCGGCCGTTCGCGCGAGCAGCGACGCCTGGTTCTCCTCATTCTCCAGCACGAGATGGACGTGGCGGCCGGGCGTCGCCGCGCGCACGCGCTCCGCCAGTTCGTGCAGCAGATGCTGCGGACCGTCGTCGAAAATGGCGTGCACGGCGTCGAGGCGCAGCCCGTCGAAGTGAAACTCCTCGATCCAGTAGAGAGCGTTGTGAACGAAGAACTCGCGAACCGGACCTGAATCGGGACCATCGGTATTGATGGCCTGACCCCAGGGGGTTTTCCACCTGTCGGTAAATGTTTGCGGGGCAATGGCGTGAATGTAGGCGCCTTCCGGTCCGAAGTGATTGTAGACGACGTCGAGCAGCACCATCAGCCCGCGGGCGTGAGCGGCCTGGACCAGCGCCTTCAGGTCCTCCGGCCGGCCATAGCAAGCCGCCGGCGCGAACGGCAGCACGCCGTCGTAGCCCCAGTTGCGTTTCCCGGGGAAATCGCCGACCGGCATGATCTCGATCGCGGTCACGCCGAGCGCGACCAGGTGATCCAGCTTGTCGATCGCGGCGGTGAACGTGCCTTGTGGCGTGAAGGTTCCGATGTGCAATTCATAGACGACGGCCTCGTGCCACGGCCGGCCTTTCCAATCGACGTCGCGCCACGCAAATGCGGAGGGATCAACGACTTCGCTCGGTCCGTGAACGCCGTCCGGCTGGTGGCGCGAGGCCGGATCCGGCACACGCAGCCCATCGGGCAGCACGAACCGGTAGTGCGTGCCCGGGCCGGCCGCGCCGGTCGCCAACTCGTGCCAGCCTCCGCCAACAGCCTGCATTTCCAGAACCGAGGCACCGTCATCCAACTCGATGCTCACCCGCGCGTGGGGCGGCGCCCATAAGCGGAAGCGCACCGCGCCACCAGGCCCCGCCTGGGCGCCGAAAGGCATGTCGTGTGTCAGCGTTCGCGCCCTTCCCGGTTCCGGTTGATGCATGCGGTCCATGGGCTGCCGGTCCGGCAGCGTTGCCACGTTCCCCTCGAAGAGCAACCATGGCTGACCGGCGACAGGTTTGGAAGGATAGAGGCGGCGCGGAAGGCGCGACGGCGAAAGGCGATACCTTCGCCGTGGCCGGCCACGACCGCATCATCGCTTTCTCGGGCGCGGCACGCGGACGAGGCTGAACGAGAGCGGATATCGCCCCGATGCGGCGAGTTCGAGCAAAGACCGCTCGGCATTCTTCGGCTCAGAGAGCTCGGTCAGTCGTGCGTCCGCATTCCTGCTGCCGGCACGCGCTGAAATTTCCTGACTGCCCTTCGCGAGCAGCGAGAGCGCTTGCGTGAGCTTGGCGAGGTTGGCCCGCAAGACCGGCACCGAAATGCTCATGGCGAGAACCGGCTCATTGAGGCTGTCCAGAATCGGCACGGCTATGCAGAACAGGCCTTGCGTATATTCCTCGTTGTCGATCCCAAATCCGCGCGCCCGCGTCGCGGACAATTCGTCGACGAGGTCTTTCAGATCCGTGATGGTGTTCGCGGTCATCCGCGGCAGGCGCGCCCCGGAAAATCGCTGCCGCGCCTCCTCGGGCGGGAGAAAGGCCAGGAGCGCCTTGCCGAGACCGGTCGCGTGCGCCAGCAGGCGGGCACCGACTTCCGACTGAAGACGCAGCGGATGCGTGCTGTCGGCCTTTGCGAGATAAACGTTCTCCACCCCGTCGAGCTTCGCAATCTGGACCGTCTCGTTGGTCGCGGCAGCGATACGCTCCATGACGAGCTGCGCCTCTCGTACGATGTCGTGCTGTCGCAGATAGCTCTGGCTGTATTCCCAGGTCTTGATACCGAGAGAGTAGCTCCGCGTATTTTTCGCGAGATCGACGTATCCCCGGGAAGCGACCACCTCGAGCAGCGCATGCAGGCTGCTCTTCGGAATGTTCATCGCGCTCTGCAGCATGGCGAATGTCATGCCTTCGTGGTGCCGCGCGAGGCACTCCAGAAGATCGAGCACCCTGGCCGCAGACTTGACGGTCTTCTCGCTTGCCTGGTTCGCCACGCTCATCCTCGCGATGATTCGATGCACTTGTCTTGACGCTCGCCGGGAGGCCAACTAGCATTCTGGAATATGAACGACAGTTCACATACATGAACTGCGATGGGGAGCGCAAGGACGGGGATATCTTCAGGCCGCAGGCTCGTCCTTCATCGAACGTTTCGATCGTCGCAGGATCTCACGTCCGCGGGGGCGCGAGCCATGCAGTCCAGGACCTCTCGTCGGGCGAGGCATAGATGAAAATCAAAAGCATCCAGGCGTTTGCCGTGGCGAGCATGTTTCCCGGCGGCACCTACGTCGCCGACCAGAACAGGGAAAATGCGAAGCTCGAGCGGCGCCCGCCGTGGACGAAGGACGCCGAGGTCGCGAATCCGATGTCGCGCTACCCGCGCTACAAGCGACACCGCTCAAGCTGGGCCGGCGAATTCACCCAGGTCGGTTGTCTCGTCACCGCCGATGACGGCTCCTGGGGCTTTGGCACGACCGGCTACGGCCCGGCGACCATGAGCGTGATCAACGATCACATCGCGCCGTTGCTGGTCGACGAAAACCCGATGGCGACCGACAAGTTGTACGACATGATGATGCGCATCACGTCGCGCTATTCGCCGTCGGGTCTCGCCTCGTATGCAATCAGCGCCGTCGACCTTGCGCTATGGGACTTGAAGGGCCGGGTCCTCAAGATGCCCGTCTACGAACTCGCCGGCGGGCCGGCACGCGACAAGCAGTATTGCTACGCGACGGGCAACGATACCGACTGGCACATGGAGTTGGGCTTCACGGCGACCAAGCTGGCGTGTCCCTACGGCACCGCCGAAGGCCTCTCGGCCATCGACAAGAACGAAGAGTTTGTCGCCAAGACCCGCGAGCTGATTGGACCGAAAGTCGAGCTGATGCTCGATTGCTGGATGGCCTTCGACGTCGAGTTCGCCGTGCGCCTTGCCGAGCGGCTGAGGCCTTACGGACTCAAATGGATCGAGGATTGCCTCGTCCCCGAGAACCTTTCGGCCCATCGCGCCCTGCGCGAGCGTCTGCCATGGCAGACACTCACGACGGGTGAACATTGGTACACGCCCTACACTTTCTTCGATGCGGCCCGCGATAGGGTGGTCGATATCTTCCAGCCCGACATTCACTGGGTCGGTGGCTTCACCGCCTGCCAGCGCATTGCAGCCGTCGCCGATGCGGCCGGGCTCGAGGTTATCTGCCATGCGGGCATGAACACACCATACGGCCAGCACTTCTCGTTCTCGTCGACGAACACCCGATGGGGCGAATACTTCGTCGGTGGCGGCCCCGGCGTGCCTCTGAAGAACTCCATCAGCTTCCCGGGCATGACAGTGCCGGTTGATGGCTATTGCGTACCCAGCGATGCGCCGGGCTTCGGACATGGGCTCAGCCTCGAAACCATCAACGCCATGTCCATCTGACTCCAACAAAAATAGCGGGCAACAAGGGAGGAACCTGACATGCCCTTTCTTCACGACCGGCGCGCGATGCGCCTCACAATTCCTGTAGCCATCGGATTGTCATTGCTGACCGGCGCGGCGTTTGCGCAGGACGTGAAGAGCGTTCCGCGCAACGAGACGCTTGTCATGACGCCCTGGGGCGACCAGCCGGCCCAGCTCGCCAATGCCGACAACTGGAACACCTATCTGGCGTCGGTTTCACATCAGCGCGACGTCATGCAGTACACGGTCAACGAGGAGCTATTCTACACGAACCTCAACACCGGCGAGCTGATTCCATGGCAGGCGGAATCCTTCGAGTACACGCCTGACTTCCTGACTGCCACGATCCATCTTCGCAAAGGCGTGGAGTGGGCCGATGGCAAACCGTTCACCTCCGACGATGTGAAATTCACGCTGGAAGCGGTTCGCGACGCTCCCCCGGAGATCCGCGGCTCGGCCTCCTTCCACGAATACATCAAGAGCGTCGATGCACCGGATCCGCTGACCGCCGTCATCCATTTCACGAAGGCGGCGCCGCGCTTCGTTCGCGACTATCTGGCGCTCGGTCACGAGAACCACTACCCGATCCTGCCCAGGCACGTCTGGGAGGGTAAGGACATCAAGTCCTTCACCAACTACGATCTCGCCGCCGGCCTTCCGCTCGGCACCGGTCCCTACAAGCTGGTGAGTTCCACCAACCTGCAAGAGATTTTCGACAGGCGGGACGACTGGTGGGGCGCCAAGATCGGATTCCGGGAACTGCCGGCGCCCAAGCGCATCGTCATGGTTCCGGTGGCCAGCGACGAAGCCATGGGCCAGTTGCACATCGCCAACCAGGTCGACGGTGGGCGCCAGTTGCTCATCGGCACCTTCGAGGCCGCTCAGGCACAGAATCCGAAGCTCGCCTCGTGGAACAAGGAAGGGCCGGTCTGGGGCGCTCCCGACGGCTGCGATTACTCTCTCGTCTTCAACAACCTCAAGAAGCCGTGGGATGACGTGAACCTGCACTGGGCCGTGAATTCGGCGATCGACCGGGCACAGCTTTCGGAAATCGGATACGAGAGTTCCGATCACCCGGTGTATTTCGCCTTCTCGGGCTACATGGCCGGCACCTACCTGCCGGCGGGCGGACCGCTTCAGGCGGTCATCGACAAGTCCGGCGTAAAGGAGCACTCGCAGGAGCTGGTTGACAAGTACATGACCGCCGCCGGCTACGCCAAGAACGGCGACGGCAAGTGGGCCAAGGACGGCAAGACGCTGGAATTCAAGGTGCGCGTGCCCGCCTTCATCCAGCCCATCCAGGCTCCGCTGACCCAACAGCTCAAGAACGCCGGGTTCGACGCCGTTCAAGCTCCGGTCGACGACAGCTGGGCGCCGGACATGAACACCGGCAACTTCGACACGATGGTATTCGTCCACTGCGGCAGTCTTTCCGAGCCGCTGGAGACGCTGAAGGACTACCACAGCAAATGGTCGCGTCCGCTGGGCGACACCGTGCCGAACCGCGTGGCCGGTTCTCGCTACAGCAATCCCGACTACGACAAGATCATCGACAAGATGGACTCGATGCCGGCGAGCCCGGACCCGAAGTCGGAGTACATGACGCTCGCTTCATCCGCCCTTGAGATCGCCCTGCGCGACCTTCCGCAGATCGACATGCTCGAGGAACTGCATGTGGTGACGTTCAACAACACGTACTGGACCGGCTGGCCTTCGGCCGAGAACCCGTACGTTGCGCCGTACACGCCGTGGGAAGCGTTCAACGTCGTGATCCATAACCTGAAGCCGGCAAAATAAGCCGGCACAGGCAACAAAGCGGATGGCGAACCGCCTTCGGTTCGCCATCCGCCCGCACCCACGAGGCGAGCTTACCGTGTCCCGCGAACTGCAAACCTACCTGCTGAAACGGTTCGGGCAGTTGCTGCTCATCGTGTTCCTCGCGGTCAGCGTCAACTTCATCATCCCGCGCATGCTGCCCGGCGATCCGGTCGATACGGCGCTGGCACGCCTGCAGGCGGCCGGCGGACAGAACGTCGACATCCAGGCGGTTTCGGCCGCTTACCGCGCGAAATACGGGCTGGATCAACCTCTGCTGTCGCAATACTTCAACTACTGGCGCGATTTGCTGCGGCTCGATCTCGGCGTGTCCTTCGCCGATTTTCCCGAAACGGTGACGACCAAGATCGCCAACGCCCTGCCCTGGTCGCTCGGCCTGCTCACCGTCGCCACACTGATCGCTTTCTTCACCGGCTCGATCCTCGGCGCACGCCTCGCCTGGCCGGGCAGCGGCCGCGCGATCCGCACGCTGGTCCCGGCGATGATGGTCCTGACGTCGATCCCGTTCTACCTGCTGGCGATCATTCTGGTTTACCTCTTCGCCGTGGTTTTCAGGATCCTTCCGCCCGCGGGCGGCATGGACACCACGCGCGTGGCGCGCTGGGACTGGCCGACGATCGTCGACATCGTGCGGCACTCGATACTGCCCTGCCTTGCCATAGTCCTCGGGCACATCGGCTTCTGGGCGCTCGGCATGCGCAGCCAGATGGTCTCCGTGTTGGGCGAAGACTACATCACCTTCGCGGAAGCCAAGGGGCTCAGCCCGCGTCGCATCTTCTACTGGTACGGAATCCGCAACGCCTTCCTGTCGCAGATCACCGCGCTGGCGTTGCAGCTCGGCGCCGTGGTGTCGGGCGCGGTTCTGGTCGAGGTCATATTCAACTATCCGGGCCTCGGCTCGCTGCTCTACGTCGCGATCCGCGGTCAGGATTACTTCGTCATCCAAGGCGTGGTGCTGATGCTGATCGTGTCGCTGGCCGGGCTGCTGTTTCTCGTCGATCTCATCTATCCGCTGCTCGACCCGAGGATACGGCGATGACCGGCTGGATTGGCGCGTTCCGGCGCAACATCGCCGAAGGCCGGATCAGCGGTACGCTGATCGCCGGCGTTTCGATCCTTTTGGCGATCATTCTGTTCAGCCTGCTCGGCCCGCTCTTCGTGGACGCGCACCTCGCGGACGTGGGCGCGATAGCGCCGCGACGTCCTCCGTCGTGGGAGCACCTGCTTGGCTCGGATTCGCAGGGTCGCGACATGCTGACCCTGCTGATTTACGGGACTCCGAATACGCTCAAGATGGGGCTGATCGCCGGGGTGATCGGCGTCGGGCTCGGACTCACCCTCGGACTGACGAGCGGCAGCCTCGGTGGTATTCCCGACGCGACGATCCGCGTCCTTGCCGACGCGCTGTTGACGGTTCCGGCAATCGCCATCCTCGTGATCATCGCCGGAAACATCGACCGGATGACCACGGGCGTGATGGCGGTCGTCGTCGCCTCGCTCTCGTGGATGTTCACGACGCGCACCATCCGCGCCCAGGTGCTCACCATCCGTGAGCGATCATACGTCGAGGTGGCGCGTGTGAACGGACAAAGCCAGGTCGAGATCCTGTTCACGGAAATCATGCCCAACCTTCTGCCTTTCATCGTTGCGAGCTTCGTCGGCACGGTGGGGTCGGCGATTCTCGCCGTCATCGGGCTCGAGGCGCTCGGGCTCGGCGCGCGCGAGGAGGTAACGCTGGGCAACACGATCTACTGGGCGCAACTCTCGTCCGCCGTGCTGCGCGGCTATTGGTGGTGGTGGGGGCCGCCGATCGTGGTCATTGCCGCCATATTCCTCGGATTGTTCCTCACCTCCGTCGGTTTCGACCGCTTCGCAAATCCACGTCTGGTGCGTGACGCGTGACTGCCGAACAAACTCCCTCGCAGCCTCCAGCGGCCGTTTCGGACGGCCCTGTGCTCGTGGTCGATGAACTCAGGGTCCACTACGATACGGTCAGCGGCCCGGCCAAGGCCGTGGACCGCGTGTCCTTTGCCCTCAAGCGCGGCGAGCGACTGGGGCTGATCGGCGAATCCGGCTCCGGCAAGACGACCATCGCGATGGCGCTCTTGCGCCTGACCCGACCACCCGGGCGGATCGCCGGCGGCCGTGTTCTCCTCGACGGGCACGATATCCTCGCGATGAGCCCAAGCGAGCTGCGCACCGCCCGTCTGCGCGACATCGCGCTCATTCCGCAGGGCGCCATGAGCTCGCTCAACCCGGTGATGCGCCTGGAAACCCAGATTATCGACGCGATCTCCGCCCACGCGCCCAGAATGACGCGGGAGGAACTCAACGCGCGCGTCGTCGAACTCCTGGCCCGCGTGGGTCTTGATGCTTCGGTCGCCCGGAAGTATCCGCACCAGCTGAGCGGCGGCATGAAACAGCGTGTCGTGATGGCGATCGCAACCTCGTTGCAGCCCAAGGTGATCGTGGCCGACGAGCCGACAAGCGCACTCGATGTGGTGGTGCAGCGCCAGGTCATGCAGACCCTTGGCCGGCTGCAAGGCGGCAGCGGCGCCGCCGTCGTGTTGATCGGGCACGACATGGGCCTGATCGCGCAATTCGCCGATACGGTCGGCGTTATGTATGCGGGCAAGCTTGTCGAGATCGGTCCGGTGACGGAATTGATCGACTCGCCGCGCCACCCCTATACGCGGCTGCTCATCGACAGCCTGCCGACGATCGACATCAAGAAAGACCTCACCGGCATCCCCGGTCTGCCGCCGCGGCTGGTTGACATTCCGGCAGGCTGCCCTTTCAACCCGCGCTGCCCCTACGCATTCGATCGCTGCGTGAATGAAACGCCCCTCCTGCAGGAGGTCGGCGAGTTGCGGCAAGCGGCATGCCATCTCTACCCGGCGAACGAGACACTGCCGCCATTGCCCGCCGGCGATCGCCAGGGGGGCCGGCCGTGACGGCGCTGATCGAATTGCACAGGGTGACCAAGACCTATGGCGGCCTGACCGCCCTCGACAACGTCAGCTTCTCGCTGTCGGATTCCGTGGCGTCGACAACCGCCGTTGCCGGCGAGAGCGGCAGCGGCAAGACGACGCTGGCGCGGATGATCCTGGGGTTCATATCGCCGACCAAGGGCCAGGTCTTCTATCGCGGCAAGGACATCGCCCAGTTGTCGGCCTCCGAGCGGCAGGAATTTCGCCGCGAGGTGCAGCCGATCTTCCAGGATCCGTTCGACGTCTTCAATCCATTCTATCGCGTCGACCACGTGTTGATGGTCCCGGTGAAGCGCTTTCGTCTCGCTCGCTCGGAAGCCGAGGGGCGCCGGCTCATCGAGGACGCGCTCAGCCGCGTCGGGCTGCGACCTCAGGATACGCTCGGGCGCTTCCCGCATGAGCTCAGCGGCGGACAGCGCCAGCGCATCATGGTGGCGCGCGCGGTTCTGCTGAGACCGAGGCTGATCATGGCCGACGAGCCGGTCTCGATGGTCGATGCCTCGCTCCGCGCAACCATTCTCGACGAACTGAGGACCTTGAACCGGGAACTCGGCATCTCGATCGTCTACATCACGCATGATCTGACTACCGCCTACCAGATCTGCGAAAACATCATGATCCTCTACCAGGGTACCGTCGCCGAGGCGGGGTCGGTCGACCGGGTCATCCGCGAGCCGAAGCACCCGTACACGCAATTGCTGGTGTCCTCGATTCCGCTGCCGAACCGCGCCCACAGTTGGGGCGGCGACGAACTGGAGATTCCGGAGAGACCGCTCGACCGCGAAAATCTTGGCTGCCGATTCGCTCCGCGCTGCCCGCATGTGATGGACATGTGCTGGGGCACGGTTCCGCCCAAGGTCGTTCCGGACTCCAACCGGCTGGTGACCTGCTTTCTCTACCGTGACAAGCCGACCTTGCCCGCCGAAGATGTCTCCGCTGTCTTCACGCAGCCGCAGGGTCCGGCGGCGAAGAACGCGGCGCCTGCTTCGACCAACGCGCTTCCATGAATTGGGATGGCTCTCAGATGTCCCGCTCTTTGACGTGAGGTGAGTGTGATGAACGCAATCGATCTCAACGGGAACATTGCCGTCGTCACCGGCGGCGCACAGGGAATCGGCCTCGCCATCGCGCGGCGCCTGGTCGCCTCCGGCGCCAAGGTGAGCTTGTGGGACATAAAGGCCGACGTCCTCGCCCGCGCCCGGGCAGAGATTGGCGAGGCCGCCTCGACCATGACGGTGGACGTCACGTCCTACGAAGCCGTCGCCGCGGCGGCCGCCGCGGTCGAGAAGCAGTTCGGCCGCATCGACATCGCGGTCAATTCGGCCGGCATCGCCGGCAAGAACGCCCCGCTCGACGAATACGATCTCGACGAGTGGCGGCGGGTCATCGACATCGATCTCAACGGCACTTTCTACGTCAACCGTGCCGTTCTGCCGGGCATGAAAGCGCGCAATTACGGGCGCATCGTCAATATCGCCTCGATCGCCGGCAAGGAGGGCAACCCCAACGCCTCCGCCTATGCCGCGGCCAAGGC
Organism: uncultured Alphaproteobacteria bacterium; assembly: GCA_963781775.1. GTDB lineage: Bacteria > Pseudomonadota > Alphaproteobacteria > Rhizobiales > Kaistiaceae > CAVSRC01. The sequence goes on from CAWAHE010000014.1 coordinate 269,255, forward strand.
CGGCGTGATCGGCATGACCAAGGCGGTCGGCAAGGAGATGGCGAAATACGACATCGCCATCAACGCCATCACGCCGGCGACGGCGAAGACCGCCATCCTCGACGAGCTCAAGCCGGAGTTCATCGACTACATGCTGAGTCGCATCCCGCGCGGACGCTTTCTGGAGGTCGAGGAGGCCGCCGCGATGGTCGTGTGGCTGGTGTCGAAGGAAAACAGTTTCACAACGGCCTCGGTGTTCGACCTGTCCGGTGGCCGCGCGACATATTGAGCCACCGTCGGACACACCCGGTATTGCGGAGGATGCATGCCCATTTCCTTCTCGGCTCGGCGTCAGGTCGGTTCCACCAGTCTGTCGCTGCCTCCGCTCGGGTTCGGCTCGGCGCATCTGGGCGGCATGTACCATCGCGTGGCGGCGGAGGAGGCGCGGGCGACTTTGCAGGCCGCGTGGGACGGCGGCATCCGCTACTACGACACGGCGCCCTTCTATGGACGGGGCCTCAGCGAGCATCGGCTCGGCAGTTTCCTGCTCGACCAGCCCCGTGATGAATTCGTTGTCACGACCAAGGTCGGACGAGTCCTTCATCGTCCCGCTGAACCGAGGACATTCGACCGCGCGCCGTGGGGCGGCGGGCTGAATTTCGATATCGAGTACAACTATTCCTACGATGGCGTCATGCGCGCCTACGAACAGAGCCTGCAACGGCTCGCGCTCGACACCGTGGACGCTTTGCTGATTCACGACCTCGATGCCGGCAACCGTGGCGATCAGTTTCCCGGACAGTTGAAGGACCTCACCGAAACCGGCATCAAGGCGCTCGAGGAACTGAAGCGTTCCGGCCATATCCGGGCCATCGGCATGGGGATCAATGTCGCGGACTCGCTTGAGAATATCGCGACACTGGTGCCGCTCGATTTTGTGCTCGTGGCCATGCCCTACACCCTGATCGAACAGACCGTGCTGCACAGCGGGCTGAAGCGCTGCCTGGAGCACAACATCGGCGTCGTCATCGGCGCGCCCTTTGCGTCGGGAATTCTGGTCACCGGGCCGGGCCCCAATGCCCGTTACCGGTATCGCGTCGCGCCGGACGAGATTCAGGACAAGGTCCGCCGCATCGAGGCGGTCTGCCGCGCGCACGGCGTGCGGCTGCCGGCGGCGGCACTGCAATTTCCGCTCGGACATCCCGCCGTTGTCTCGATCATCCCGGGCGGAGCAAAGCCGAGCGAGGTGACCGACAACATCGCATCCATCCAGACGCCGATTCCGCCGTCATTGTGGACCGATCTGAAGAACGAGGGGCTGATCGACCCCGAGGCGCCGGTCCCGGGCTAAGCGAAGAACGGACATGCGTAGGGCGTGGGTGATGCGGCTGAAGCCCGGCCAGGAGGCCGCCTACAAGAAGAAGCACGACGAGATCTGGCCGGAGATGGTCGAGCACCTCAAGCGGCGTGGCATCCACAACTACACGATCTATCGTCACGGCCTGCTTCTGTTCGCCTATTTCGAGATTGACGAGAACGCGCCCGATGCGTCGAGCGCGGTCGATCCGGTGACGCTGCGCTGGCGCAAATGGATGGAGCCGCACATGGAGACCAACCCCAATTCTTCGCCCGTTGCCGAACCGGTCGAGGAGGTGTTCCGACTCGACTGACGCGCGAGGAACGACCCTGCGCGCCCATGCGAAGCCCACGCCGAGGATAGCCATGACCGAGCCGCTGGACGTCATCGATCCGCACATCCACCTTTGGGACCTGTGGACACGGATCTATCCGCATTTCGAACGGCCGACGAAGGGACGTGCGGGCTCGAACGCAGCCATTGCCCGCAGCTACCTTCTCGAGGAATTCCTCGACGAAGGGGGGCCGGACGTGAATGTGCTGGCAGCCGTGCATGTCGAGGCATTCCCGACCGACCCGGTCAAAGAGACGCGGACCCTACAAGAGGTCGCGGACAGAAGTCCGATCCCCATCGTCATCGTTGCCAATGGCGATCTGACCTCGCCGGACTTCGAAGCGCTTTTGGACAGGCATTCCGAATTCCCCATTTTTCGCGGTATCCGCCAGGTGTTGAATCGCAGCGGCTTCGACGACCGCGATTTCATTGCCGATCCGGCCTTCCTGACCGGGCTGAAGGTGCTCGGACGACGCGGCCTTTCGTTCGATCTCCAATTGTCGCCACACCAGATGAACACCGCCGCAAGGCTCGCAAGTCAGGCGGCGGACACGCCAATCATCCTGAACCATGCCGGCATGTGGGGAAAACGCGATCTTGCCGGCTGGCAGGAATGGAAGGCCGGCATGCGGGCGCTCGCCGCGCAACCGAACATTTCGGTCAAGATCAGCGGACTGGGCATGCTGGACAGCAACTGGACGATCGAAAGCATCCGGCCGCTCGTGCTCGAAACGCTCGAGGCGTTCGGCGCTGAGAGAGCGATGTTCGCGTCGAATTTCCCGGTCGACAAACTGACCTCGGACTATCCGACAATCTGGAAGAGCTTCTCGACGATCACGGAGGGTATGTCGGCGGCCGAGCGGCGCGGGTTGTTTTCGGAGAATGCGCGCCGGTTCTACAGAATCGGATGAAACCATCGACAGGCGCCGGCCGCACGAAGGTCTCGACGCAGGACTCGCAACAGGAACAAGGCACATGCTGCTCGATGGAAAGGTGGCAATCGTAACCGGAGCCTCACGCGGGATCGGCCGTGCGACGGCGATAGCGCTTGCACGAGAAGGCGCGCGGGTCGTCGTCAACCATTACGCGTCAGCCGACGCGCCGTTTGGCGGCGACCGACCGGCGCAGGAGACGCTAGCGGCCATCGCGGCGGTGGGCGGCGAGGGCATTCTCGTCGACGGCGATGTCGCCGATCCTTCGACCGGCAAGAAGCTTGTCGAGGCGGCGGTCGAGGCGTTCGGCGCCGTCGATATCCATATCTCCAACGCCGGCATCTGCCCGTTCCACACCTTCCTCGACATGCCACCGGACATCTTCCGCAAGGTCGTCGACGTGAACCTCGGCGGCGCGTTCTTCACGACCCAGGCGGCGGCAAACCAGATGGTTCGTCAGGGCCGCGGCGGATCGATCGTCGCCATTTCGTCGATCAGCGCCCTGGTTGGCGGGGCGATGCAAACCCACTACACGCCAACGAAAGCCGGCGTGCACTCGCTCATGCAATCGGTTGCGATTGCCTTGGGGCCGCACGGTATCCGCTGCAATTCCGTCATGCCGGGCGCGATCGAAACCGACATCAACCGCGACGACTGGTCGGATCCGGAGAAGCGCGCCTATCTCGACGGTCGCGTGCCGCTGGGCCGCTTCGGAAAGCCCGAGGACGTGGCCGATGTCGTCGCGTTCTTCGCCTCCGATCTTGCCCGCTACGTGACCGGCGCTTCGCTGCTGGTCGACGGCGGGCTTTTCGTGAATCTTCAGTGAGGGTGCCCATGCGCCGCGATGAGATCACCGACGTTCGCGCCTTCGTCGTCGAGGGCGCCGGTGGCGACTACCATGATCGCGCCCAGGGCCACTGGCTGATCGATACGCTGATCGCGAACCCGATGTCGCGCTACCCGGAATACAAGGCGTCGCGAACGAGTTGGGGCATTTCCGTGCTTGGCTCTATCGTGGTGGAGATCGAGACACGGAGCGGTCACGTCGGGGTGGCGACCGGCCTTGGCGGGCCACCGGCCTGCTTCATGATCGAAAAGCACTTTCGCCGGTTCCTCGTCGGCGCGGATCCCCGCGATATCAATCGCATCTGGGATCAGCTCTATCGCGCCAGCCTGCCTTATGGCCGCAAAGGCATCACGGTCGCGGCCATATCGGTCGTCGATCTGGCGCTCTGGGATTTGCTGGGTCGTCTCCGCGATGAGCCGGTCTATGCACTCATCGGAGGGAAGACACGAGACAGCCTGCCCCTCTACTGCACCGGGCCGCGACCGGACGTCGCCATGGCGCAGGGCTTCTGGGGCGGCAAAGTACCGCTGCCGCATGGGCCGGACGACGGCCCGGCCGGTCTCAAGGCGAACGTTGCCTTCATCGCGTCGCATCGCGACAGGGTCGGGCTGGACTTTCCGCTGATGATCGATTGCTACATGTCACTCGACGTGACCTACGCAGTCGCGCTGGCCGAAGCGGTGAGATCGCTCAATGTCTATTGGATCGAGGAACCGCTTTCGCCGGACGACATCGAAGGCCATCGCCTGCTTAAGCAGCGATGTCCGACGACACGCTGGACGACCGGTGAGCACGAATACACGCGCTACGGGTTCCGCCAATTGATCGAGGGGCGCGCGATCGACATTCTCCAGCCCGACCTCATGTGGATGGGCGGGCTCACGGAGGCGCTTCGCGTCAGCGCCATGGCCGCCGCATACGACGTTCCCGTGGTGCCCCACGGCTCGGGCGCCTACAGCTATCATTTTGTCGTGTCACAGCCGCATATTCCCTTCTGCGAGTACGTCAATGTCAGCGCCGACGGCACGTCGATCGGGCCGGTCTTTGGCGGTCTGTTCGATGGCGATGAGGCGCCCGCCGGGGGGCGAATCCAGCCGAGCGACGCCCCCGGATTCGGCATGACCCTGAACCGCGACAGCGCGAGTCTCCAACGGCCGTTTGCAAGCTCGTGAGCCAAGCGACCGGTCGGCTCCGGACTCCCCTCGTGCCGCCTTGTCGAGCGCGCGACAACCGGGCCATGGCAGCGCGCTTATGGGCGCCTCCACGCAGATCCAAGTCTATCCGCCGCCGACAATCAGGCGATCAAGCGTAATACTATTCCTGTCGCCTTGCGCCTTGGATTGGGTTGTTATGAAGAGGTACTCAAAGCCCATCTTGCGTGCGCGAATGAGTGCCTCCTGCTCCGCGTCGTGGAGGGCGGCGATCATCGGATTTGTCGGCTGGCCAAGCAGTGGAGCGACGGTCGGCAGATTGACAATCCCTTTGATGCCAGCCCCCCGGACACAATCCAATATGTCGTCGAGGCGACGAAACGGATCAGCGAGGCAAATACCGGCGAAATCGGGAACACGCCGGAACTTGGGCTTCGAGAGTTCTTCGACCAAGCGACCGTTGGCATCGTGAATCGGCAGGATGCCGAGCATGCAGGCAATTTCGGGAGGGAGGTTCTCGAGGCAGGGACAAAACACAGTTCGACCGGTGACGGGAACCGCCGCCTGATCCGTCACAACGTGCAGAGGACCTTGCTCGAGTTTACCCATCTTTGCCCAAATGCCAGCGCAATTCCGTGAGTTTCTGCAGCGACCCCAAATACAATACCGCCAAAAGGGAGACGGGAGGGCCAACGAAAAATGCCGCGGATCATCCGCGAAAACGGCGCGCTGCCCGAATGGTGTCAGCTCAAGGCGTTTTCCATCATCACACTCGACAAGGATGGCGCGCACTTTGAGCCGAAATGGCCGAACGAGCGCCTGATCGTCGCGGCCGGATCGGTGAAAGTGGTCCGGCGCGGTCGCTCACAGGTCTTCGGCACCGGGCAATTCACCGATTTCGGCGCTGACGGCGACGCCGTCACCGTGACCCCGGTCTACAACTCCGCGCAGATCGTGCGCCTGTCGGGGGAATGGGGCGCCGACATGGGCGGCTGCGGCATCTTCACCGCGCGCGACACCGATTCCCCGTCCAACAGGGGCGATCCGGTCGCCTACGACAAATCCACATCGGTGGACTCGCACTATCACGATTGCGATGAGTATTGGATCCTCCTGGAGGGCCGGGCGACGGTCGTCGTGAGCCAGGAGGCGGCGGAAATGAGAAGCGGCGATTGCCTGTGCATCGGCATGGGCCACCAGCATGACATGGCTCATGCGCCGGAACCGGTCAAAGCAGTCTTTTTCGAAACCACCCTGGAGCGTGAAAAACGGGGTGGACATCTCTGGGAGCATACGCACGGGCCTGCGGTCCCGGCGAAAGGACGGGATTGATGACAAAGAAAGTGATTCACGTGGGAATTGGCGGCTTCGGTCGCAGATGGTGCCGCGAGTTCCTCGCCAACAACATTGCCGACGGGACCGTGGAGGTCGTGGCGATCGTCGACGTCGACCCCAAGGCATTGGCCCAGGGGCAGGCGCTGCTCGGCCTGCCCGACAGTGCGTGCTACACCGACATCGAGCGGGCATTCTCCGAAAACGCCGTGGATTTCTGCACGGTCGTGGTTCCGCCGAATTTCCACGAGCAGGTCATCGACGTTGCGATTGCGCACGGCGTCGATGTGCTGTGTGAAAAGCCGATTGCGGACACGATGGCCGGATCGGTCCGCGTGGCGCGCAAGATAAAAGCGGCCGGCAGAAAGATGGCGGTGACGATGAGTCACCGGTTCGATCAGGACAAGACGACGCTCCGCCAGATCATCCGTTCGGGGAACCTCGGAGCGGTGAACCTGGTGAGCTGCCGGTACTACGCCGACATGCGCGGGCATCTCGGATGGGGCGCGCTGTTCCGGCACACGATGAAGGACCCCCTGCTGATCGAGGGCGCCGTTCATCACCTCGATATCGTCGCGGACTTTGCCGGCGCACGCTGCGACACGCTTTTCGCATCCACGTGGAAGCCGGATTGGGCCGAATATGCCGGCGACACGGATGGCGTCGTGACGATGGTCTTCGAAAACGGCGTGCGCGGCATCTACGAGGGTTCGTCGTCCTCGGCCACGGGCCTCAACGACTGGAGCAAGGAATACATCCGCATAGAGTGCGAAAACGGCACGGCGATCCTGAACTCGAGGGAAATCGAGGTCTTTTCCCGCCAACCGATCAAGCGTCAACGCTATCGCGAAGGACAGGGACAGAAGATCCCCCTCCTCGAGCAGCCCAAGTGGATCAATTCCTGGCTGATCGAAAAATACTGCAATTGGCTGGACGGCGGGCCGGAAATGGAGACGATCGTTGAACGGAACGTCCAGGCAAGCGCGTTGATCTTTGCCTCGATCGAAAGCGCGCGTTCCGGGCAGGCGATCAAGGTTCAGGACTATGTCGGAGGCTTCTCCTAGACTTCCCTTCCGGCGACGTCGCGGGCGGCTGCTGATCGGCGCGGCCATCGGAACTGGGATGGCCGCGAACTTCGCCATGCGCGGCGGCGCCGACTTTCTGCTCGCTCTGAATGCCGGGCGGCTGCGCTCGATGGGCGAGCCGTCCATCACATCGATCCTGGCGTTGAACGAGGCGAACAGCTTCACGCTGGAGTTCGCGACGCGGGAGATCATTCCACGGGCAAACGTCCCGGTGATCTTTGGCGCGTGTGCGTTCGACCCCAGGCAAAACGTGCAAGACCTGGTGCACGCTGCAAAGAAGGCGGGCTTCGCCGGAATTGCAAACTTTCCGACCGCCACGCTTCTGCCTGCCGAATTTCGCGATGAACTTGAGCGCAACGGCATCGGCTTTTCGCGCGAACTCGAGATGCTGGTCGCCGCCAAGCGGGCGTCGATGGTGAGCCTGGCCTATACGCATTCCGTGCAGGATGCGGAGGAGGCCGCGCGGGCGGGAATCGACCTGATTACCATCGGCCTGGGCTGGAACCATGGAGGCGCTCTGGGTTCCGTCAACCCAAGAGCCACCTCGACGGCAATCGAGGAAGCGGCAATTCACATCGATCGAGCCGCGCGAGCGATCATGCAACACGCCCCGAAGGCGTTCTGCCTGGTGGAAGGCGGCCCCATCGTCAGTCCGCGACACCTGGAAGAGCTCTGTCGCTTCGTCAACATCGATGGCTACGTGGGTGGCTCGACGATCGACCGCGTACCGCTCGAAGCGGCGATCGAGAACACGACCTCAGCGTTCAAGACCGTCAACCTGTCGCCCGCACAAGAGAAGGCCGAGAGGCCGCTTTTTCCAATCCACATGAGCGGCAGGTCGGAAGCAATCCGGGATATGCGGGACCGGCTGCTAAGACTGGCAGACGACAATTCGCCGATCCACCTTCAACTCCCCGAACCTTCGGGGGCCAGGCCGATCGTCGAGACCTTGCACAATCTCGGCCGGCGCAGAGCCAAAGAGATCTCGACGATCACAATCAATCCCGAAACGGCCGAAGGCGCCCTGCTCGACTTGTTCGGCTACGAGGCGGGATTTCGAGGCGGCGTGGGCAAGACGCGGCTTGGTATTCTGGAGGTCGCTGACGGTGGCACACTGATGGTGCGGTGTGAAGGCGGCAGTGCCTCCCTCGCCCGCATCTCCGAATTGATCGACGCCATCAAACGCAAGCGCGCCCATCGCTATGGCGGAACCCAGACATACTCCGTCAACGTCCGCCTGATCGTCGCAACAGGCCCGAGTGAGCCTCAGCTATCGGGCATGTCGCTGTTGCGGCTGCCGCCTCTTTCCCAGAGACCCGAGGATACGTCCTCGATACTCGACGTCGTGCTCCAGGATTTGCAGGTCCGCCTTCGGCGCCCCCTGCTTCGGCTGGACGCGGCCTCGTGGCGGATCGTCGTCGATCACATGTGGCTCGGAGACGTGGAGGAGCTGCGGCGATGCGTCGAGGAGGCCGCCCTTTCAATTGAGGGCAATCTTATTACGCCGATGGATCTGCGCCTGGTTCAGTCTCGCGATACGAAGCGGCACATGTTCGCATCGGAAAAAGACTGGATTCTCGACGGTCTGCGGCGCAACCGGTTCAGGCGGACGCAAACGGCCCACTTCCTCGGGATTTCCCGCAAGACGCTATACAACAAGATCCAGCGCTACGCGCTGGATCACGATTCCGGAGAAGCTTAGGCAGACGGCCTCCCCTGCGCCGTCAGGCCACCCGCGCGGCAATTGCCCTTATGCCTTGCGCGAACGTGTTTCGGCCGACACGGTTTCGGATGTCGGCCTCGTCGGCCTCAGCAACGTCAAAATCGGCCCACCATTCGACGAACGTCCGATTCCCTTCCGTTATGGGCGTGCAGCGGAATGTGGCAACGTAGTTCGCGATCGGCATCGGGCTTTCGAGAATCGAATAGGTGAAGTGCCGATCCAGATCCGAGAAGCTCAGCAACCGCTCGCGAAGAAAGCCGCCGTCGGTGGTCGTGAACGCACGAACACAGCCCACCTGGTCCGAGGGCTTCGCATCCTCGACCGCGCTTTCGGCAATGATCGGGTGCCAGTCTCCATGGCCATTGAAGTCACGGGCAAACTCCCAGACTTTTTCAACCGGAGCATCGATCACATCGCTTACGTAAACCCTGGTCACGTCCTACCTCGCTCTGATCGCTTCGCGGGAAATTTCGCGCCGCATGCTTTTGAATTCCTGGGCTCGGGCGACGATGGCTTTCTCGACGGGTAGGCGCTCCATGCTGCTTGCGCCGTAAAAGCCATGGCAGTCCGGGCATCGGTCGAGAACGTACTTCGCATCGAGGGGCGTGGAAATGGGACCGCCGTGGCACAGAACGAAGACATCGGAGCGCGTGGCGAGCGCCGCTTGGGCAATCGCATTTACGCGCTCAACGGCTTCGTCGATCCCCATCGACGTATCCGCCCCGATCGTTCCCCCTACCGTCAGGCCCATGTGGGCAACAATGATGTCCGCGCCGACCTTTGCCATCGCACGGGCCTGTCCTTCATCGAACACATAGGGCGTCGTTAGCAGATCCTTCTTGTGAGCGAGCTGGACCAGCTCGACCTCACGGTCGTAGCCCATTCCGGTCTCTTCGAGGTTTTGGCGGAACAAGCCGTCGATCAATCCGACCGTGGGGAAATTCTGAATGCCGGCGAAGCCAATGTCGCGGATGCAATTCAGAAAATGGTCGAAATTGCAGAACGGATCGGTTCCGTTGACCCCAGCCAATACCGGAACGTTCTGCACGATCGGTATGACCTCGCGCGCCATGTCCATGACGATTTCATTGGCGTTGCCGTAAGCCAGATATCCGGCAAGCGAACCACGCCCGGCCATTCGGTAACGGCCGGAATTGTAAATCACGATGAGGTCGACGCCGCCGGCTTCCTCGCACTTTGCGGAAAGGCCGGTTCCTGCGCCACCACCAATGAGCGGCTCGCCCTGCTCAACCTGCTTGCGAAACCTGGCGATCAAATCCGCCCGGCTGTGTGCATTCATCTTCCCGCCTCCTTCATCATCCCGCGCAACAAACCGGCTGCGGCATGCGCGAAGGCTGGATCGTTGATATGGTTGGGCATTCTCAAAATTCTGCGTTGTTTCCCGGGGCGCGTGCCCTGCTCTATTGCATCGAATAGCGCTGCATCTGCCTGCGGATCGTGAAACGGCTGCCCGGGTGCATCCAGGGCCGACACGCCTCCCTCGGGGAGCAAGAAGGCCACGGGCCCGTCAAACTCATTCAGGCTGTCGGCAATCTCCTTGCCGACCTGGGCATTCTCTTCCACCGTCGTCCGCATCAGCGTGATCTGCGGGTTGTGCCGATAGAAATGCCGGGCGCGATATTTCGCGGGAATCGTGTCGGGCGCGCCGAAATTGACCATGTCGACGGCGCCCACGGATCCGACATAGGGGATCGACAGCGGCGCCAATCGCGAAATCCGGTTCGCCGCCGCCGGCATGATTCCCCCCGCCAGCCGGTCGCAAAGTTCTGTCGTCGTCAGGTCAGCAATGCCGTCAAGAAGCCCGCGCTCGGCCAGGTCTTCCATCGTCCGGCCGCCGGTTCCTGTCGCATGGAAGACGATGCAATCAAAGCTGTCCTTCAATTCACTGGAGACGGCCTGAACACAGGCGGTGGTGACCCCGAACATGGTGAGGCCGATGGCAGGCCGCCCGTCGTCGACCGCTTGCCGGTTAACGCGTGCCATGCCGCAAATCGCGGCCGCCGCATTGGCCAGGATGGGGCGCGAAATCCGATTCAGTCCGCCGATGTCTGTCACCGACGGCATCAAAATGAGGTCGCTCGTGCCGATATGCTGCGACACGTCGCCGGCAGCGATCGTCGACACGATCAACTTCGGCACTCCCACGGGAAGCGAGCGTAGCGCCGGGGCGATCATTGCGGTCCCGCCCGACCCCCCGAGGCCGAGGGCACCGTAAATCTCCTGGCCACCGATCCACGCCGTCAGTGCCCGGGACATCGCTTCGACAGCGCTTCCGCGTTCGCCGGTGAACACCGCCGCGGATCCTTGCGGATGGGCGCTGGCGACCGTTTCGGCGGGCACGTCCGCGACGCTTTTTTGCCCGGATGTCGACACGTCGACGAGGCGCGCATCGAACCCCTCGGCCGCCACGCAGTCGCGAACGAAGGCCAGATCCTCCGCCTTGGTATCCATCGTCCCGATGACAAGAATTGTTCCCCGAACCGAGCCCATCGGCGCTAGCCCCTATCTCGGCCGATGCCGAAGGCAGGTGTCGCGGTCGTCGTCCGCATGCACAAGTCGTGACCTCATGTGATGCGCTTCTCCGTCCCGGGGTCGAACAGATGGACGAGACCGGGGGCAATCCTGAGCCCGATCGTGTCGCCCGGCCGGACGGTCGTGCGCTCCGTCTGGACCACGGTCAGCGTCTCGTCGGCCGACGACAAATGGCTCACCGAGCCGGTGCTTTCGACCGTGCCGATGGTGATGTGAAAATCCGCGTCCGACCCAGCCGCGACGACCAGATTCTCCGGTCGCATGCCGGCGATGACCTTGCGCCCCGGCTCCAGCTTGCGGTCGAGCGGGACGCGCTCACCGCTGCGTCCCTCCAGCACCAGCGACGACCCATCGCTGCCGATCGCCGCCTCGACGAAGTTCATCGCAGGCGAACCGATGAAGCCGGCGACGAAACGGTTGGCGGGAAAATCATACAGATCAAGCGGCCGCCCTCTCTGCTCGATCACGCCGTCGCGCAGCACGACGATCAGGTCGGCCATGGTCATGGCTTCGATCTGGTCGTGCGTGACGTAAACCGAGGTGGCGCCGAGGCGGTCATGCAGCCCCCGAATCTCCTTGCGCATCTGGACGCGCAGGGCGGCGTCGAGATTGGAAAGGGGCTCGTCGAAGAGGAACGCCTTGGGATCGCGGATGATCGCGCGCCCCATTGCCACACGCTGGCGCTGGCCGCCGGAGAGCTGGCGCGGAAAACGATGCAGGAGACCGGCAAGGCCGGTCGTGCCGGCAACGTCCTCCGCCCGACCGCGGGCTTCGGGCCGGCGCATGCCGCGAATCCGCAGGGAATATGACAGGTTCCCCTCAACCGACATGTGCGGGTAGAGCGCGTAGCTCTGGAAGACCATGGCGACATCGCGCTTGCGGGGCGGAACGTCGTTCATCACTTCGCCGGCAATCTTGAGCGTGCCCGAGGTGATCAACTCAAGGCCCGCGATGGACCGCAACAAAGTGGACTTGCCGCAGCCCGATGGACCTACCAGGGCGACAAACGTGCCCTTCTCGATCTCAAGGTCGATGTTCTTGAGCGCATGAAAAGCCCCGTAGTGCTTTTCGACGTTCCGGATCTCGATCTGTGCGGTCATTTGAGCGCTCCTGATGTGAGGCCGGCGATGATGCGTCGCTGCAGAAGGACAAAGACGGCGAGGATCGGCGTCACGTAGATCGCCGAATAGGCCATGATGCCCTTCCAGTCGGTGCTGTTCGGTCCGAGGAAGCCGCTCAGGCCTACGCTGGCCGGCTGCAGGCTCTGATCCTGAATGATCGACTTCGAGTAGATGTACTCGCCAAACGAATGCATGAAGATGAGGATGGCGCACACGAGGATGCCGTTGCGGGCGAGCGGCAGGACGATCATGAAGAAGGCGCCGATCCGGGAGTTGCCGTCGACAAGGGCCGCCTCCTCGAGCTCACGCGGCACCGTCATGAAGGATGCACGCACCAGCACCACGAAGAAGGGCATCGACTTTGCCGCCGTGGCCAGGATGACCGCAGTGCGCGGGTAGTTCAGAAGCCCGATCTGATTGAAACCCACGAATAGCGGCGTGACCATCACCGAAGCGGGCAGCACCTGAACCATCAGGATCGCGAACAAACCGATGTCGATCCAGACACTGCGGTAGCGGGCCAGGACATAGGCGCAGCCGGTGCCGAAAACGACGGCAATGGCGGTCACGCCGGCGGCGATCAGCGTCGAGTTCCACAGGAAGACCTGCATCGTGCGCTGCACCCACACCGACGGAAAGACACCGAAATCGGGGTCGGCGGGAATGAACGTCGGAGGATTGACGAAGATTTCCGAATTCGTCTTCAGGCTGGTGACGTACATCCAGTACAGCGGGAACAGATAGACCGCAGCCAGCGCCAACGCGACGACGACCTTCAGCCAGGGCGTGAGCGTCTTCATCCGCGCACCTCGTGACGCGTCGAGTAGACGTAGACAACCGATGCGACGAGCACGAGGACGAACATCATTACCGAAATCGTTGCGCCCTTGGCGAAGTCGTAGAGTCGGAAGGACATCTGCCAGGCCCAGAATTGCGATACGGTCGATGAATTCGCCGGACCGCCTTCAGTGATCGCCGGAAACAGATCGAATTGCTGCAGCGTGTAGATCAGCCCGAGCGCCAGCACCGCGCCGATGGTCGAACGCATCATCGGAAGCGTAATGGTCCAGAAACGCTGGAACGCATTGGCGCCATCGAGCTCGGCGGCCTCGTAGATGTCGCGCGGAATCGCAGCCAGGCCCACCGACAGCAGCATCATGTTGAAGGCGAGCCCCAGCCAGATATTGGCGATGATCACGGCCCATAGCGACAGCTTGGGATCGGACTTCCAGAACATGTTGCCGTCGATGATGTGCAGCGCGCGCAGCATGGCGTTCAGCACGCCGTAATCCCCTGCCAAAATCCAGCTCCACAACGCACCCACGACCAGGGCGGGCATCACCCACGAGACGAGAAACAAGCCTCTGATCGTGGACGACCCCGGAAACTTCTGGGCGAAGAAAAGCGCCAGCGAAAAGCCGAGCACGAACTGGCCGGCAATGGATGCGAGCACGAAGACGATCGTGTTGCGGGTGACGAGCCAGAACTCGGGCGCGTTGACGACGGCGATGTAGTTCTTGAACCCGACAAAAGGTCGAACCAGTGAGCCCAGGTTGAACATGTCAACCTGCTGGAAGCTCATGAAAACGTTGTAGATCAGAGGCAGGCCGGCGAGCGCCAGCAGAAACAGAAAGGCGATCGCCGCGAGCAGAATGTCAAAACCCACCCCGTCGCGCACACTTTTCAGCACCGTCCGCACCGGCGAACCTCCGTCGGCATTGGAAGAATGTCCGGCCGCCGTGTGGCGACCGGACACGGGAGGGCGATGCCTAGTTCTTCAGGATGCCGTCGATCGTCGCCTGGGCTTGATCGAGCGCGTCCTTGGAGGACATCTGGCCGGTCAAAGCGGCCTGCTCAGCGTCGTAGATCGCCTTCGAGATCTTCTGCCAAACCGGCGACGGTCCGCGGGGCTGAGCGTACTGGAGCTGTACCAGGAAGGTCTTCAAAGCGGCGTCCTTCAGGGCATTGCCCGTCGGCTTGATCTCGATGTTGGTGCGCGGCGCAACACGCCCGAACTCGACGACCAGCCGGGGATCCTGCTCCACGAAGTACTCAAGCACACGGAAGGCCTCATCCGGATGCTTGGTGCTCGACATGATGCCCCAATCGAAACCGCCAAGAGCCGATGAGCGTTCGCCGCCCTTCTCCAAAGTCGGAAGCAGCGCAAGGCCCCAATCGAATTTGGCGTCCTTCAGCATGCGGTTGATCTCCCAGTCGCCGGAGATCGCCATCGCGGCGTTGCCGGAATTGAAGACGGCCGTGGAGTCTCCCTGACCCAGACTCAGAACATCCTTCGAGGCGTAGCCGTTATCGATCAGCCCCTTCCACAGGTCGAGCGCCTTGGCCGCGCCTTCCGTATTTACGTGCTTGAAGGAACCGCCCGACATCTGGATGAGGGGCAGAAACTGGAACGTGCCCTCCTCGTTGCCGCGCGCGGACCAGGTGACGCCATAAACGTTCTTTTCCTTGTTGGTCAGCTTGGCGGCATCCTCTGCCAGTTCGGCCCAGGTCTCCGGCGGCTTGTCGATACCCGCCGCCTTGAACATGTCCTTGTTGTAGTAGAGCGCGATCGTGTTGGTGTATTTCGGAATTCCGTAGATGCGGCCGTCCCAGGTCACGGAATTCATCGGGCCTTTGAAGTAGACAGAGGGATCGATCACCTTGGACTTTGCGATGCGGTCCGTGATGTCGAGCATTGCGCCGCGCGACGAGAATAACGGAAAATCGGGATTGTCGAACGACACGATATCCGGCGCCTGGCCGGTGGCGAAGGCGCGCAGCGTCTCGTTGACCAGTTCGTCAAACGGCACAGCGCGATAGTCGATGACGATATCCTTGTTCTTCTCGTTGAATTCCTTGGAGAAGGTGTCGCCGATCCCCGGCTGCCCGTTGGCACCGTCGACCGACCAGACCTTGAGCGTCACCGGGTCGGCTTGTGCGACGGCCATCGTGACCAGACTCGCCGCGCCAAGCATGCCGAGCGCCATACCGAGACTTTTGACTGTCATTGTCTTCCTCCCGTTTGCGGTAATGCCGCGGTTGATGCGGCAGACCTTGTACACTGTCCGTTCCACCGGTCTGGCGCTTAGTCGCGCGACTCCGGCTCCGAACTCGCTTTGTTGCTCAGGATTGTATTGACGCCGAAAAGCCAGATCACAGAAATTAGACCTGCAATTGGGCAAAGATGGGTAAGTCTGAGCAGTCTGAGCAATCCCACCGACTATCGCGGTCGAATGAGCGTTGTCCGCGCTAGAAGTGCCTTCATCCAGCGATGCGCTCGACGATCGTCTTCATGACCTGTCTCCTGCCAGCACCCCTAACCGTTGGGCAGGAACTTGTGACTCAACTGGCCCAATAGAGCTTTTCTCGGATTCGAAACGAATACCAGTCGGCGGGTGTCGTCGTCGTCAAGCCAGGAGAGGGCCTCATCGAGCAGATCCGTATCGTCGGGCATGTCGTCCCACAGGTCGACGTGTGGCCAGTCGCTGCCCCAGAGCAGGCGATCGGGTCGCGCGGCGACCAGCCGTTTCGCGACGTCCGCGATCGGGGCGCGCTGCGCGTTGCCGCCAACGCGATAGGTTGCGGAGATCTTGACGTAGCAACGGCCGCCTTCGAGAAGCCGAAGAAGGGCATCGACGCCCAACGCGCGTGCGCTTTCATCGCCCATCGGCAGCAGCCCGAAATGATCGAAAACGATCGGCACGGGCAGGCCGGCCGTCAGTTTGGCGATACGGTCGAGTTCCGAGGACCTTGCATGGAACTGGAGGTGCCAGCCAAACGGCGCGACGCGTCGGGCGAGCGGGGCGACCATGTCGAGGGAAAGGCCGCCGAGATTGAACGTGTTGAAGCGAATCCCGCGCACGCCGGCATCGTGCAGCCTGCGCAGCTCAGAGTCGGTTACATCCGGGCTCGGTACGACGACCGCA
Organism: uncultured Alphaproteobacteria bacterium; assembly: GCA_963781775.1. Taxonomy (GTDB): domain Bacteria; phylum Pseudomonadota; class Alphaproteobacteria; order Rhizobiales; family Kaistiaceae; genus CAVSRC01. Next base: position 285,594 of record CAWAHE010000014.1, read on the forward strand.
CGAAGCCGCTCCGGCAGCGCGCGGAGTGCCGTGAGTTGCACGCTGTTGTCCGCGCCATAGACGCTGGGCTGAATCAGTACACCGCGTTCGATGCCGAAGAAATCGGCGAAGCTCCGCCAATCGTCCAGCGTCAGCATTTGAGGCGTGTAGTTGCGCGGCGTTGCGAGGGGAGCGCCCTCGGTGAAAACGTGGAAATGGCAATCGCACGAGCCGGCGGGCAGCGGCGCCTTCGGCCGCCGCTGCAGCGGGCGAGGCGGGAGACAAACCGACGTGCCGTCGCGCGTGCCGGATGCCATCAGATGCGCTCGCCGGGGCTCGCGGTCCGGGTGGGCGACACGAGGAAATCGAAGTCCGCGCCCTGATCGGCCTGGAGCACTGTTTCGTGGAAGAGGCGTTCGTAGCCGCGCCTGTTTCCATTGCCCGCCGAGGGCGGCGTGAGCGCGGCGAGGCGCGCATTCAAGGTCGCCTCGTCGAGAAGCACGTCGATGCGACGTTTCTCCAGGTCGAGGCTGATCATGTCGCCGGACTGGATGGCGGCCAGCGGTCCGCCGTCGGCGGCCTCGGGCGAAATGTGGAGGACCACGGTGCCGAAGGCGGTGCCGCTCATGCGCGCATCGGAGATGCGCACCATGTCGGTAACGCCCTGTTGCGCCAGCTTCTTTGGGATCGGCAAGGAGCCTGCCTCGGGCATGCCGGGTGCGCCTTTTGGCCCGGCGTTGCGCAGCACAAGAACGTCGTCCGGCCCGACGTCGAGGTTGGGATCGTCGATCCGTGTCGTCATGTCTTCCACCGAGTCGAAGACGACCGCGCGGCCGCGGTGATTCATGAATTTCGAAGATGCTGCGGACTGCTTGATCACAGCGCCACGCGGCGCGAGATTGCCGTTCAGGATGGCGATCGCACCGACCGGCTTCAGAGGCGCGGCAACCGTGCGGATAATCTTCTGACCCGGAACGTCGACGACCGCACCGACCATGTCGCCGAGCGTGCCGCCAGACAAAGTCGGCGCGTCGAGATGCAAGTTGTGCGCGACTTCCTTGAGAACCCGCGGCATGCCGCCCGCCTTGTGGAAATCCTCCATGTAGAAGTCGCCAGAGGGCTTGAGGTCGACGATCACCGGGATTCGGCGGCCGAGATCGTCGAGCGCGGCGAGGTCGAGCTTCATGCCGAGGCGGCCGGCAATCGCGGCGAGATGGACGACGGCGTTGGTCGAACCGCCGATCGCCTGCATCGCGACGATCGCATTGTGCAGGGCCTTCTCGGTGAGGATGTCGCTGACGATCGGGCCATTGCCGGTCGCAAGCCGAACCGCCCAGCGCCCGGTTTCTTCGGCGAGCCGAACGCGCTCAGCGCCAACGGCCGGCGCCGTGCCACCCATGGGCAGGCAGAGGCCGAGCGCCTCGGTGATGCAGGCCATGGTGCTTGCCGTACCCATAACCGCGCAGGTTCCAACGGAAGGCACGAGCTGGCCGTTGATCTCGTCTATTTCTTCCTGGTCGATCTTGCCGCTGCGAAACAACGCCCACAGCCGCCGGCAGTCGGTGCAGGCGCCAATGCGCTCGCCGCGATGGTCGCCGACAGACATCGAACCGGTGGGGAGGAAGATGGCGGGAACATCGCTGCTGGCGGCAGCCATCAATTGGGCCGGCAAGGTCTTGTCGCATCCGCCGATCAGCACGACCGCATCCATCGGCTGGGCACGGATCATCTCTTCCGTTTCCATCGCCATCAGATTGCGCAAGTACATCGAGGTCGGATTGGCGAAACTTTCGTGGATGCTCATGGTCGGAAAGACCATCGGCAAGGCGCCGGCCAACATCACGCCACGCTTTGCCGCCTCGATCAGCTGCGGAGCGTTGCCGTGGCAGGGATTGTAATCGCTGAAGGTGTTGGCGATGCCGACAATCGGGCGGTCCAGGGCCTCGTCCGAGTAGCCCATCGCCTTGATGAAGGCTTTCCGCAGGAACAGTGAGAAGGCCGGATCGCCGTAGCTCGTCAGTTTCCTGCGGAGTCCGCGCGACACCTCATTCTCCTAAGATTCCGCATGGGCCGAGGGGCCTCGCTGGCGGAACCAACCTAGTCGGCCCATCCAGATTGTCAATAAATATAGGCCAAACGGGCCGGCAGGTCGATGTCAGGTGTGGATAAGCGACTGTCTGGATCGTTGTCGAAGGCGTCGGAAAATCCTCGTAAATCTGGTGCGATTGGTTCCCTCTCCGGCGGATTGTGTGTCAGATTTCGCAGACGCGATTCGATCAGGCGATTATTGACAAAATGAGCCCCCACTCCCAGGTTCGTTCGACCATGAGACCCACTGGACGCAAGAAGACATGACAGCTGCCCGAGCCCCAAGGCTGCGCGTGGGCATGATCGGCGCCGGCTGGGTTAGCCGGCATCATCTGCGCGCCTGGCAGCGCCAGGCGCCGTCGGCGGAGGTGGTCGCCCTGGCCGATCCCAATCCCGCGGCCGTGCGCGAGCGTGCGGCCGAATTCGGAATCGCCGCGACATACGCGAACGCGGAGGCGCTGCTGGCGGCGGAGTCGCTGGACATCGTCGACATCTGTGCGCCGCGCGAATTTCACGCGCCGCTCGTGCGGATGATGGCCCAGCGCGGGCTGCCGACCATCTGCCAGAAGCCGCTTGGCGTGAATTTCGCGGAGGCCAGGAATCTCGCGGCCGATGTCGATGGGCGCATGCCGTTCATGGTCCACGAAAACTGGCGCTTCAGGCGTTACTACCGCCGGCTCGCCGAGTGGCTTCGCGATGGCGTCGCCGGCGACATCCGCCAGGTGCAGCTGGAGTTCGTGTCGAGTGGCATGATTCCTGACGCGTCGGGACAGCGGCCCGCCATCGCGCGTCAGCCGTTCCTGCGTTCGCTTGAGCGCCTTTTGGTCATGGAGATTCTAATCCACCATCTCGACACGCTGCGCTTCCTTCTCGGCGAAATGGATGTGCGCGCCGCATCTCTTTTCCAGTCAAACGACCAAATCGTCGGGGAGGATGCGGCGACGATCGTCCTTGAGCGCCGAGCGAACGGCGCCTCGGTGGTGGTGATTTCCGATCTTGCAGTCCATGGCGCACCGCCACTGCCCGTGGATCATTTGCGCATCTTCGGGTCGGACGGCACGATCGAACTCAAGGGAAACCGACTGACCGCAGTCGGTCGACGGGAAATGTCCGAAATGTTCGATCTGGAGGAAGCCTATCAGGGGGCTTATGACATGACGATCGCGCACTTCGTGGAGGAGCTTGCCGGACAACAGCGCTTTGAAACGAGCCTTGCCGACAATCTCAATACTCTCGAACTCGTCGAGGCGATCTACAACGCCAGTTCCGGCGCGCGCTGACGATGCCGGTGCGCCCTGACAAAAAGAGGGACAATATTCGTGAATGCACTCCATGACGCAGGTGTCCTCGGCCGCGAGGAGCCGGACCACGACGACCTCACGATCGTGAAGGCGCTGGAGGAAGATATCATCTTCGGCCGGCTGGAGCCGGGCACACGATTGACCGAGGACATGCTTCTGGCGCGGTTTCCGGTCACCCGGCATTTCGTGCGGCAAGCGCTGGTGCAGCTAGAGACGATGGGAATCGTCGTCCGCGAGCGCAACAAGGGCGCAACGGTGCGATCGCTGACGGCAGACGAGGTTCGTCAAATCTACGCCGTGCGCGAATTGGTTCAGCGGCAGGCGGCACTGTGGATACCGCTGCCGTCGCCGCCCGCGCTCATCGACGAACTCTACACGATTCAGGATACCTACTGCCGCCACGTGGATAACGGCTATCTCCGCGGCGTGCACGAGTCGAACGACCGGTTTCACCTCACGCTGTTCGGCGCATGCCGCAATCGGTATCTGGTCGAAGCGATCAAGCTTTACATGCGCCTGACCCTGCCGGTGCGCGCCCGTTCGATGGCGTCTACCGAGATGCTGGCCATCTCGCGCGAGCATCACCGCCTGATGATCGAGATGCTGAAGGGCCGCGACAACTGGGTTCTCGCCCAGCTCTGCGTCGATCACCTGCAACCGAGCAAGGCGGAATACCTTGGCCGGGTTGATCAGGAGTGGCGGCCGGACGGCGAGGGCTGAGTCTCCGCCGTCCGACGGGACTATTTGGGTTCCAGTCGGATCAGCGAAGCGCCCTGGCGCGGCAGGGCAAAGTCGAGCTTGACGGTGCCGTCCGTCGCCTTGACCGTCGTCTCCTCGATCAACGCGAGATGGCCCGACGCTTCGAGCCGGCGGTAATCCTCGCCGCCGATCGTCTGCGGCGACCCCATCGTCTTCCATACCTTGAAGGCGTTGCTGTGGTCCTCGTCCATGCGGTAGTGGCGCAGCGAGACGCTGGCGCCCGACAGTCCGCCGACCGAGAGGGCAATCTCCGCCGGCCCGGCCGCGACATCGTCGTCGTGATAGTTCCATGCGAGGATGCTGACGCCTTTGTCGTCGCGCGTCGCAACCGCGTTCACGTCCGGCGCACCGCGCACGCTTTCCTTCATGATCTGGTCAAGCGGCAAGGCATGGCTGCTGCTCGCCTCCACCCACGAGCCGCCCAGCTTGCCCAGCAGCCGGAATGCGTTGAGGACCGCCTTGTCGATGCCGTTGGTTGCGAGATCGCGAAAGCCGTCGAAATAGGGCTGGTCCTCGAACAGGAATGCCCAGGTCACGGCGCCCTCGATGTCGATGCCGGCGCGGCGCGACAACTCGTAGGTACGGATGATGTGCTCGATGGCATAGACGCCGTAGAGCGGCCCGTTGCGATAGGCGTTCTGCGGGTGGACGCGCGCCGAACAAGCGGCGCAGCCTTCAGGATCCGATTCCCCGAGGATGGCCGGCAGGCCCTTGAACTTCGGGAATTCGTTCATGATGGCGAGGTTGGTAGCGATGTCGTTCAGCTGCTTGTCGATCCCCATGCGCACATAGCCGTCATGGACGACCGGCCGGCCCTTGGCGTGGAAGGCGACGAAATCGAGCGGGCTGTCATTGTCGGCGCAATGCTGGAGGAAGCCGCGCAGGAATTTCTGTGCCTTCTCGTTGCCGAATGCGCCGCAGGTGTGCGGGCCGCCGACGCGTGCGTCCGGTAGTGCGCGTTTGATCGCCTTGGCGGTGGCGTCATACATCGCGCAGAACTCGGGGATCGTGCCGGTCCAGTAGTGGCCGTCCGGCTCGTTCCAGACTTCCCACGGCCAGGTCATCACCTGGCCACGGCCATAGCGATCCGCGAGATGGCGCGCCCACGCTTCGACGAGATCGCCCCACTTCTTCAGATCGTTCGGCGGCGCGGCCCAGCCTGTCGTGATCGTCGTGTATTTGTCGGCCGGCGAGAAATTGTGCTGGTACGGGCCGGTGTCATCCGACAGGGCCTGCGGCGTGAATCCAACCTGGATGAGGGGAATGTTGCCGGCTTCGACATAGGCGTCGAAGATCCGGTCCATGATCGTCCAGTCGTAGACCGGGTTGCCGGCGGCATCTTCCGTGTAGGCGTTGGTCGAGCCCCATTTCAGCGCCGGCGTTCCGTCGCCGCTGGTCAGCAGATTGTGCGCGCGTACCCGCACCGGCTCCGGGCTCAGGGCGGCCAACTCGGCAAGCAGCTTCTTGCCGTTGGCGGAGTAGGTGAAGTTCGGCTCGTCATAGCCGAACCAATTCCACAACGGCCGATAGGGCCCGGTCACCCGATCCGCGCGAACCTCGATGCTGACGGCGGGTGGGGTATCCATCGGCTGAAACCTCTTTCATCGGAAGAATGGCGCCCGGAAGGGACTCCAGGGCAGCTATGGACGGCTGGCACACGCTAGCGAACCGCCCTGCTTTGTCAATAATTGACGCCAACGGCCATTCGCCGGGCGGCCTATCGCTTATTATTTTCAGCCACAACTTACGATTCTGGCGCCGAATGAGTTGCCGGCAGCGCCAAAATTGTCGATAAAGAGATTGTGCAGCCGATTGACAGGATGCGCGACCGGATGGGCCGCTGGGAGAAGCGCGCTCAGGATCGCGCGCCGCTCCGTCGTACAAATAGGGGAGGAACCCAAGATGAAACTGCTGACGAAAATCGCAGTGGTTGTCGGCGCGTCGCTTATGGCGCTCCCGGCTTTTGCCGAAAACGAATTCATAGCCGGGATACCGAGAAACCAGACCCTCATCCTGCAGGGGCCGGGCGCGCAGAACGCCAACTGGTTCAACCTGTGGGCGCCGGGAGGCGGAGCCAGCCCTAACGGGCTGCAGCAACTGACCGGCGACACGCTGTGGTTCATCAATCCCGAGGGCGGCAAGGACGCGTGGCAAAACGCTTTGGCCGCCGACAAGCCGGTCTACAATGACGACTTCACCCAGATGACGGTGAAGCTCAAGGAAGGCATCTACTGGAGCGACGGCGTCGAATTCACCGCTGACGACGTCGCCTACACGGTGCAGACCCAGATCGACCATCCGGGCATGGGATGGAGCGCTCCCTTCACGGTCAACGTGGCAAGCGTCGAGACGCCCGACCGCGACACCGTGATCTTTCACCTGAAGGCGCCGAACTCGCGCTTCCATACGCTCTTCACCGTGCGCTGGAACGCGGCGTGGATCATGCCGAAGCATGTCTTCGAGAAAGTCGAAGACCCGCTGAAATTCGACAACAATCCCCCGGTCTCGCTGAGCGCCTATACGCTCAACAGCTACGATCAGGCCGGTCAGTGGGCGGTGTGGAAGCTGCGCGACGACTGGAAGCGGACCAGCATCGGCATGACGCTGGATGAGGCGCCCGCGGTCAAATACGTCGTCTGGCGGACCGCCGGCAATCCCGACGCCCGCGTCATCGAGCAGCTCAACCACAACCTCGACGTGATCAACGACATCGCGCCGGAGGGCATGTTCTCGATCGCCAAGAAGACCAAGTCCTATGCGGCCTGGCACGAGAGCTTCCCGTTCGCCCATCCCGACCCGACGCTGCCGGCTGTCATCATCAACAACAAGATCAAGCCGCTCGACAATCCCGACGTGCGTTGGGCGCTCGCTCTGCTGATAGACATTCGTGCGGTGGCGATGAGCTCCTATCGCGGCGCAGCGGACCTTTCCGCCCTCGCCGTGCCGCCGACGGGTTCCGCGCCGGAGGATTACTTCGAGCCGCTGCAGGATTGGCTGATCAACTTCGAGCTCGATACCGGCAAGCGGAAGATCAAGCCGTACGATCCGACGATCGCCGACCAGATTGCCAAGCTCGTGCGGCCGACCTGGGGTGACGCCATCCCCACCGATGAGAACAAGCTGCATCGCATGTTCGGCTTCGGCTGGTGGAAGCAGGATCCGCAGGCCGCGGCCGAGCTTCTCGAGAAGGCCGGCTTCCACAAGCAAGGCAATCAGTGGATGAAGCCTGACGGTACGCCGTTCACGCTCAAGGTGCAGGTCGAGGGCGACAACATTCCGACGCTTGCGCGCGCCGGCACGATCATCGCCCAGCAGTGGAAGCAGGCGGGTATCGACGCGAAGGTCGACGTCGCCGGTCCGACGCACTGGACCCGGATGAACGCCGGCGACTTCGAGACCTCGATTGCCTGGACGGTCGAGACCTGGGGCGGCCACCCCGACCTCTCGTTCTTCCTGGAGAGCTACCACTCGGACTTCATCAAGCCGCTCGGCGAGAACCAGCCGCCGCGCAACCTTCAGCGCTGGGAGGATCCGGAACTCGACAAGATCATCGAGGCGAACCGGGTGGTGAGCTTCGACTCGCCCAAGGTGGTCGAGCTTGGCCGCGACTTCCTGAAGCTGGCGGTCAAGGACATGCCGATGATCCCGTTGATGGCGTATAACAAGTTCGCGCCGTTCGACACGACCTACTGGACCGGCTACCCGTCCGTGGACAATCCGTATTCCGCTTCGGGCCCGTTCTGGTCGAACGACCGGTATATGATCGTCAAGCTGAAGCCGAACCCGAACGCACCGAAGTAATCCGGTGAACGTCCGTGGGGCGGCCCAAAGCCGCCCCACGGTATTCTCGACCGCGGATGGATTGCGCAGTGAGATGAGATTCTTCGTCGTTTACGCGGTACGGCGGCTGCTTCAGTTCGCGTTCGTGATCATCGTCGGAATATCCCTCGCCTTTCTCATCACCCATTTTTCGCCGGTCAATCCGGTCGAGCAATCGCTCTCGCTGATGACGAACTTCGGCGCGACCGACCCGCGAGCGGTTGAGATCCTGCGCCAGTCGCTGACCGAACTGTATGGGCTCCAGGGCAACCTGTTCGAGCAATACATTGCCTTCTGGGGCCGCATCATCACCGGCGATTTCGGTCCCTCGCTCTCCGCCTTCCCGACGCCGGTGATCGTGTTGATCCGCGCCGCGCTGCCGTGGACGCTCGGGCTGATCACGCTCTCGACACTGTTCACCTGGGTTGCCGGCAATCTCCTCGGCGCGCTGGCCGGGTATTTCCGCACGAGCCGCGTGCTCAAGGTGGTCGGCATCGGGGTCATGTCGCTCCAGCCGGTGCCGCATTACATCATCGGCCTGATCGTGCTGATCCTGTTCGGCTATCTGTGGCCGTTGTTTCCCATCAGCGGCGGATCGCAGATGAACCTGCAGCCGTCCTTTGACTGGGCGTTCATTTCGAGCGTCCTCGAGCATGGCGCCTTGCCGGCGCTGTCGCTGGTTCTGGTTGGCCTCGGCGGATGGTTCATCGGGATGCGGTCGCTGGTCTCGAACATCGTCACCGACGATCACGTCATCTACGCCGAGCTCGCCGGGGTCGCGCCGAGCACAATCTTCAGCCAGTACGTGGCGCGGAACGCGCTCCTGCCGCAGGTGACCGGGCTCGCGCTCAATCTCGGCCAGGTATTCGGCGGCACGGTCATCATCGAGTTCGTCTTCAACTATCCCGGCATGGGCCGGTTGCTGATCGCCGGCATCTATTCGGGCGACTACAGCCTGGTGCTCGGCGTGACCACCATCTCGATCGTCGCGGTAGCGACGACCGTGTTCCTGATCGACATCCTCTACCCGCTCATCGACCCGCGCGTGAAGCTCGCCTGACGCCTATGTTCAAAATCATCCGCGATCTGCTGCGCTACAACACCGAGTTCCTGTTCGGCGTCATCCTCACCGGCACGGTCCTGTGTCTGGCAGGGCTGTCCTTCTTCTCGCCGTACCCGGAAGGCATCGTCTATGTCGTGCCGCCGGACATGCCGCCCTCGGCGGAATACTGGCTGGGCACCACGTCGCGTGGGCAGGAAGTGTTCTGGCAGATCGCGGCGGCGCTCAGGAACACGCTCGCTTTCGGTCTGATCGTGGCTGCCGTCAGCCGCGTCATCGCGCTGACCGTCGGCCTCGTATCGGGCTACATGGGCGGGCGCACCGACAACATCCTCATGGCGATCAACGACACGTTCGTTGCCCTGCCGAACATCCCGATCCTGCTGCTCGTCTACTTCGTCATGCGCGACCAGATGAGCTGGCAGGTGCTGGCGCTGGTCGCCGCCCTGCTCGGCTGGACCTACGATTCGCGGCTCATCCGCTCGGTCGCGCTCAGCCTGCGCACGCGCGAGTTCACGCGGCACGCCGTGTTTGCCGGCATGCGCATGCCGCAGATCCTGCTCAAGGAGCATCTGCCCTACGTGCTGCCGATCGTCTTCTTCACCACCATGAACAACCTCATCTGGGCCACCGGCCTTGAGGTGACGCTCTCGGTGCTTGGCTTTTCCGACGTCAACCGTCCGACCGTCGGCGGCATGATCTACTGGGCCAACCAGCACTCGGCAATCATCGCCGGCATCTGGTGGTGGATCGCCTTCCCGATGCTCTTCGTGATCATTCTGTTTCTCGGGCTGTTCCTGCTGGCGATCTCGGTCAACGAATACATCGATCCGCGCAGCCGCCTGAGCCGAATGGGGGGGTGACGATTTCCAACGTCCTCGTCGTCGATGGCCTCAAGGCCTACTACCAGACTGACTATTTCGGCGTCAGCCGCGAAGTGCGCGCGGTGGACGACATCACCTTTTCGGTCGGCAAGAACGAGATTTATGGGCTCGCCGGTGAATCATCGAGCGGCAAGACCTCACTGATCAAGACGATCGCCGGCGCCATTCGCCCGCCGATGCGGGTCGTGAACGGCACCGTGACGTTCGATTTCGCCGGCGAACTGATCGATGTCTACGCCGACCCGGAACAGATGAAGGCGATCCGCTGGCGGCATCTCTCCTACATCATGCAGGGCTCGATGAACGTGCTGAACCCCGTGCGCCGGGTGAAGCACTCGTTCCGCGACTTCGCCGCGCGTCACATGGATCTCGATCCGGCCGCCTTCCACGAGGCGGTCGTAACCCACCTCGAACGACTGCACCTCGATCCGGCGGTGCTCGAGTCGTTCCCGCACGAACTCTCGGGCGGCATGCGGCAGCGTGTCACCATTGCGTTGGCGACCGTCTGCCAACCCGAGTTCATCATCGCCGACGAGCCGACGACGGCGCTCGATGTGCTGGTCCAGCAGGATGTTCTCGCGCTGATCAAGGAGGTTCAGTCCAAGATCGGCTCGTCGATCGTGTTCGTCACCCATGACATGTCGGTGCATGCCGCCATCGCCGACCGAATCGGTATCGTCTACGCGGGGCGGCTGGTCGAGGACGGCCGGACGCAGGACGTCTTCGATCGCCCGAAACATCCCTATACCGCTCACCTGATCGCCAGCCTGCCGCGCATCGGCGACCTCAAGGAGCGGCGCAGTCTGCCCGGCCGTCCACCGAACCTTTCCGATCCGCCGGCCGGCTGCCGGTTTCACCCGCGCTGTCCGCTGGCGATCGACAGGTGCAAGGTCGAGGTGCCGCCGCTGGTACCGCATCCCGAAGGCGGCCGCGTGGCCTGCTTCCGGGCAGGGGAGGTGGCGGTCGCATGAGCGCTCTGCTCGACATTCAGAACGTCTCAAAGACCTACGCCTTCGGTGGGCTGCTCTCGCGCCATCGCATCGAGGCCGTCAAGGCGGTGAGCTTCACGCTGGCCGAAGACGTCCCGGAGATCTTCACGATCGTCGGCGAGTCGGGCAGCGGCAAGTCGACCATCGCCAAGATGATCCTCGGCAACGAGCACGCGACCAGCGGGACCATCCGTTTCGAGGGGCGCGACGTCGCCACCATCCGCTCCCGTCGTGATCGCGAAGCGTTCATGGCGCGGGTGCAGCCGATATTCCAGAACCCGTTCGAGGCGTTCAACCCCCTGACGCCGGTCGACCAGTATCTATTCTCCACGGCACGCCGCTTTTGCGGCGCAAAATCCTTGGCCGAGGTTCTCCGCTATTCCGACGAAGCGCTGAACCGCGTCGGCCTGTCGCTGGCCGAGGTGAAGGGGCGCTTCTCCCACGAGCTCTCCGGCGGACAACTCCAGCGGATCGCGGTCGCCCGCGCCCTGATCCCGTCGCCGAAGCTCATCGTCGCCGACGAGCCCGTGTCGATGGTCGATGCGTCGCTGCGCATGTCGATCGTCAACCTGTTCCGCACCCTGCGCGACGATCTGCGCGTGTCGATCATCTACATCACGCACGACCTGGCGACGGCGTACTATATCAGCAATCGCGTCATCATCATGCAGCGCGGGTCGGTGGTCGAAGCCGGCGACGCCCGCGAGGTCCTCGACGCGCCGAAGCACCCATATGCCATCGCCCTCAAGGCGGCCGTCCTGCCGCCCGATCCCGCCAAGGCGTCCGCGGCGCTGAGAGCTTCGCGCGAATCGAATTGACAGATTTGGCGCGGGACCCGGCCGCGGCCGAAATTGCTGAAGTCGGCGAAGGGGAAGAAGATCGTCTGCCGCCACGCCGGCCCGCCGGTCTCGGTCAGGATCGGTGCGATGGCGTTGACGAGCTGCGCCAGGCATCGCGCCCCGCCTGTTGAAGCCGAACTGAGCCGAACGGTGTGCTGGCGGAGGGAGCAGTCAGCTGTGAACTCGTCTCAGTTTTCAAATTCGCTGACAATGCCGGCCGGCCCTGAACCAGCCCCGAAATTCTGCCGTCTTGTCAATGGGTGGCGCTGTCCTGTTGCTGCCCGCCGCCGGCGGGGGCCCGGGCCAAGACGTTCGCCGTGAAGAGGTTTCCGAAGCAGTTTGCCACCGCTCACCCTGAGCGTTTGTTCTCGGGTTGCTTCAACCAGTACCGGATCCCCTTGCCCGCGAGAGGTTCATCCTCAAAACGCGGGATGACGTGCAGGTGAGCATGAAGAATTTCCTGACCGGCTACTCGGCCAGCGTTCCATCCGACATTGTAGCCGTCTGGTCGATGCGCTGTGTCAAGGAGTGCCCTCGTGCGCTGAAGGAGCGAGTAGGTCGCATCCCACTCGACCTCGGTGAGATCGAACAGCGTCGGACGATGCTCTCGTGGCACAATTATGCCTGAGCCGACGAGTGCCTGTTGCGGCTCTTGGAGAAACAGACAGTGCTCGTTCTCCAGCACAGCCCTGCCGTCCAGGCCACACACCGAGCATCGATAGGCTATTGCACCTTCTTCCACTTCGACATTCTCCCGCAAGATCGACCAATACCGCCCTAATTTTAGCCCTCGGGAGGGTTCATAGCTTGATGGCCGAAACCCAGCAGAACCGCGCCGTCCACGGCTGCTCGTGCTTGGCCAGAGAACGTTTCGTTGAGAAACTCGGCTCCACCTTTCTCCACTAGGAGTGGGATGTCACCGATCTCTCATTTCTGCGCCGGACCGGTCGAGTCACGCACTACCAACTTCACGGCGGTCTCGGTGTAGGTCGCCAGGTCGTCCCTGGATCTGATCCGCTCGACGAGCCTGCTGACGCTGCGAGCGCCGATGTCTTCAGCCTCAACGCGGATTGTGGTCAGCGGCACGGAGTTCATCGCCGCCGTTGGGATGTCATCGAACCCCACGATAGACACGTTACCGGGCACGCTCAGTCCCGCTTCGGTCAGCGCGGCCATAGCACCTAAAGCGCACGCGTCGTTGCAGCAGAGGATCGCAGTGAAGTCGCGACCGTGCTTGACCTCGAGGCGCTCCTTGATGGCCTTGTAGGCGAGATTGGTGCGCATTGCCTCGAGTTCGATCACCAGGTCATCGCTAAAATCAAGCCCCACCTCACGTACTGCCCTGCGGGCACCCTCCGTTCGGTCGCGAATCGTCGGCCGCGGCGCGTGAGAAAGCATGAGAATGCGTGTATGGCCAAGTTGAACAAGGTGACGGGCGCCAAGGTAGCCGCCGGTTCGATTTGCTGGCGCCACAGCGTCCAGCCGCATGAGCGGTTCGCGGCCATTGACAATGACTGCGGGGATTGCGCGCGAAGACAAGTGCTCGATGAGATCTTCGCGCTGCATGGAGAGAAGCAGGTATCCCGCCGTCCCGTGACCCGGTTCCGGCCACACCATGCGGGACGGTCCGGCGAGCGTAACCGACAGCGTTAGCCGCAGATCACGTGCCCTCTTCTCGATGCCGCGCCGCACGGCCTGCATGAACTCGCCATCGCTGTTGTCTACCTGGTGAACATCCGAAATGACGATGGCGGTGTCGGCCAAGGCGCCCACATAGTTCAGCCGCTCGGCCGCCGATTGAATCCGCGAGCGTACGTTGCCCGAAATTCCCGGCGCTCCGTTGAGCGCTCGCGATGCGGTGCTGATCGAGACACCGACGGCCTCCGCAACATCGCGCAAAGTGACCCGGCCGGCGGGCGTGGCGGCACCATCGCCGGAGGGCGCTTCATAAGCCGGCATCAATGAAACCCTTGCTCGTCGGTGCAGTCATCGGAGGCAGTGGCGGTCGACACCCCTATTGGATGACGGCCCAAGCGTGTCGAACACAGATAATTGCGAAGATTACGCAAAATTGCAATGGAGATGGAGATTGGCTTGACTTTGCGCTGGGGGACTGTCTGACTCGATCGCACGAACGCTGGCGTCAGTTCGGCAAGGGAGGAGACGTGTCTAGCTTGGCGAGGGTCAGCCCGAGCGCTTCGTCAAATGGGTGTTGTGCGGATCACCTGTCGGGGCCGGGGGACGTACTACCCATATTGTGCCCTCCCCTCGCGCGAGCGACCGGGGATGCTGGACCGCTTTCCCGGACGACGGCGAGCGGCCAGGCCGAGCTTTCCTTGATGGTCAGCGAAAAGCCGAACGTGGCGGCCGGGCGAATCGTCGTGGCCGATCTCGGCGAGGTAGCGCGGTCCGAGGCCAGACGGCCCCACGTCGAGCAGATTGAAATAACGGACGTGCGATTGCGGCAGGCCTGGCCGGAGCGGATATTCCGTATTCTCGTGCCGATCGCAGGTCGCGACCTGCGTCTGCGGATCCGCTGAGAGGAGGCAGGCTGAAGTGAGCAGCTACGCCCAACCTTTGACCGCGACAGTGCCTGCCCGCGCAAGGGTCTCCCGGCGCTGGCGCCGGGTGCGCAACACGCTGACCGCCTACTCATTCATCGCGCCGAATTTCATCGGCTTTGCCGTTTTTACACTCGGGCCGATCGTTTTCGCCTTCATCCTGGCGTTCATGCACTGGGACGGCTCCAACCCGATTCAATTCGCGGGGCTGGACAATTTCTGGCGGCTCTTCTCGGACAAGGTGTTTCAGGCGGCCTTCTGGAACACAATCATCTTCACCGGTTTCGTTGTGCCGTTGACGCTCGTGTCCTCGCTCGGCCTTGCCATCCTGCTCAACCAGAAGATCTTCGGCCGCAATTTCTTCCGAACCATCGCCTTCTTCCCCTACGTGGCATCGCTGGTCGCGGTCGCCGTCGTCTGGAACATGCTTTTCAATCCCGACTTCGGGCCGGTAAACATGGTCCTCTACACTCTCGGGGTCGACCCGCAGCACCTGCCCGGGTGGTCGGCGGACAGGCACTGGGCCATGGCCACGATCGTCATGTTCTCCGTCTGGAAGAACATGGGGTATTTCATGGTGATCTACCTTGCCGGCCTGCAAGGGATCAGCTCCGAGCTCTACGAAGCCGCGAACATCGACGGCGCGACGGCTTGGCAGAAGTTCTGGTACGTGACGCTGCCGCAGCTGGGCCCGACTACGTTCTTCGTGTCGGTGATGCTGACCATTCAGTCGTTCAAGGTGTTCGATCAGGTCTACATGATCACACAGGGCGGGCCGGGAACGGCGACGCTCGTGCTCGTCTATCACATCTACAACGAGGCCTTCATTTCCTGGGACCTCGGCTACTCAAGCATGGTCGCCCTGGTCCTGTTCGTTCTCGTCCTCGCCATCACGGTCGTTCAGTTCCGCTGGACGCGCGACAGGGAGGAGGATTTGTCGTGAGCGCGACCGCGACCCTCGGCGCGACCGCGCTCAAGCGTCCCCAACGCCGCGTGAAGTGGGGGCTGATCCTCACCTATGTGGTCGTCATCCTGGTCACGCTGACGATGCTGTTGCCCTTCGTGTGGATGCTGTCGGCCTCGCTCAAGCTCGACCGCGACGTATTCGCCTTCCCCATCGAATGGATCCCGCAGCAGCCACGCTGGCAGAATTTCCTCGACATCTGGACCAAGATTCCGCTGGGGCTTTTTGTCTACAATACGGTCAAGCTGACTGTGATCGTCACGATCCTCCAGCTGCTCACGTCCAGCTTTGCCGCCTACGCCTTCGCCAAGCTCCACTTCCCCTACAAGAACGTTCTGTTCCTGGCCTATATCGCCACGATCGCCATGCCCTGGCAGGTCTACATGGTGCCGCAGTTCATCATGATGCGGGGGTTCGGGCTGAACAACACCCACCTGGCGCTGATCTGTCTGCAGGCGTTCAGCGCGTTCGGCGTGTTCCTGATGCGGCAGTTCTACATGTCGATCCCGGATGAACTGTGCGAGGCCGCGCGCATCGACGGGATGAGCGAATACGGAATCTGGCGGCGCATCATGCTGCCCCTGTCCTTGCCGGCGCTTTCCACGCTGACGATCTTCACCTTCGTCAACACCTGGAACGATTTCCTCGGCCCGCTGATCTACCTGACCAAGACGGACCTCAAGACCATCCAGATTGGCATCCGCAGTTTCATCACCCAATACACTCAGGAGTACGGGCTAATCATGGCCGCGTCCGTGGTGTCGCTAATCCCGGTGCTCGTCGTTTTTCTCGCTCTGCAACGCTTCTTTGTCGAAGGCATCGCTTCGACAGGGCTCAAGGGATGACGCATGCACAACATCGTCACCCGATCCGATTGCTCGTTCGACGAGTGCGATGCCTGGCGCGACTTCTGCTTCGAAGGTGTCACGCGCCCCTCGCGTCGATCAACTCCGACCGATAGCGGCACGGTAAACACGGAAGGTGAGTAGGAAGACACGATGGCCGGCATCTCGCTGCGGAAAGTGCGAAAGTCATTCGGGGCACAGACCGTGGTTCACGACATCGACCTCAACATCGCGGACAAGGAATTCATCATCCTTGTCGGCCCGTCCGGCTGTGGCAAGTCGACCACACTGCGCATGATCGCCGGGCTCGAAGAGATCACCAGCGGCGATCTGATCATCGGCGAAATTATCGCAAACGACGTTCCGTCGAAGGATCGCGACATCGCCATGGTGTTCCAGAACTACGCGCTCTACCCGCATATGACGGTTTACAAGAACATGGCCTTTGGGTTGGTGTTGCGCCGGTACCCGCGAGACGTCATCGACCGCAAGGTCAACGAAGCGGCGGAAATCCTCGACATCCAGCACCTGCTGAACCGCAAGCCCAAGGCGCTGTCGGGCGGCCAGCGTCAGCGTGTCGCGCTTGGACGCGCAATGGTGCGCTCGCCGGCGGTGTTCCTGCTCGACGAGCCGCTGTCCAATCTCGACGCCAAGCTGCGCTCGACCATGCGCTCGGAGATAAGCAAGCTCCATCGGCGCCTCGACGCGACCTTCATCTATGTGACCCACGATCAGGTCGAGGCCATGACAATGGCCGACCGCATCGTCGTGATGCGGGATGGATACATCCACCAGGTCGACACGCCGCAGGTCCTCTACGACCACCCCGTCAACATGTTCGTCGCCGGCTTCATCGGCGCGCCGCCGATGAATTTCCTGCCCGTCACAATCGGGAAAAACGGTAGCGCATTCGTTGCCGAATTCGACGGCCAGCCAATACGTCTTCCGCCGCGGCTGACCGAGCGGACCCTGAATGACTACGTCGGCCGGCAATGTATCCTCGGTCTACGCCCAGAGACCCTTCACGAAACGCTGCCCGCCAACGTCGACCCTGCCTTCACCGCGCCGTTGAACATGGACGTGGAGTTGGCGGAACCGATGGGCGCGGAGGTGCATCTCAATGGCGTACTCGGCGGGCATTCGATCATCGCGCGGGTATCTCCGCGATGCCGGGCGCGGCCAGGCGACCGGCTGACGCTGACCGGTGACCTGTCGCAAGCGCACCTGTTCGACAAGGAATCCGAGAGGGCGCTGGCGTGAACTGGCTCGCCAACCTGTATTTCCGTGAAGGACCGGGCATTCCGAAAGATGCGCCGAAGCCGGAGGGGCTGCGCCTTTTCGTGTCCATCCTTGGCCGCGAATGGTGGCCGTTGATGAAACTCAATCTCCTCTTCATCGCCGTCTCGCTACCGGTCGTCACACTGCCCGCCGCCTACTTCGCGACCGTGAGCGTCTGCGTGACCATGATCGAAGACCGCAACGTCTACCTGTGGCACGATTTCTGGAGCGCGTTCCGGTCCCGGTTCGGGCTCACGACGTTGCTGGGTCTGACTCTGTGCTGCGTCGCCGCGCTGACGATCCTCGCCATCCAGACCTATGCCGAAGCGGCGAAGAGCAATCTTCTGGCGGTCGCGCCGCTGACGATCGGGCTCACGATGTCGGTGCTGTTGCCGCTCGTTGGCGTCCACCTGTTCGTGGCCATCGCGCAATGCGCCGGCCGCTCGCTGCCCGACATCTTGAAAGCGTCAGCGATAGGGCTGCTGGCGCGCCCGCTGCCCGGCCTTGGCGCGCTCCTGTTCGTGACGCTGCTCTGGCTCGCTGAGATCATCTTCTACCCCACATCGCTCCTTCTGCCGGTGCTGGTCAACTTTTCCCTTGGCGCGCTAGTGACCAGCTTCGCCGTGCTCAAGGGCGTTCAGTTCGGTTTCTCGAACATCGCAACGACGCCCCCGCGGGGGTCAACAAAAAGACCGAGAACGCAGTCGGCATGAATTCCCAACAACGGAGGAAGAAATGAGAAAACTTGATGTGATCGCGTCAGCCTTTCTGGCGGCGATGGGCATGGGCCTCGTCACAGGCCAGGCCGTGGCGGCGCAGGTGACAATCAACTGGGCGATTTGGGACTTCGACAAGACGGTCTACTACAAGCCACTCATCGAGGCCTACGAGGCCAAGCATCCCGACGTGAAGGTCGAATACACCGATCTCGGCTCGGCCGACTACAACCAGATGGTGATGACCCAGCTGACCGGTAACGGCAGCGACCTCGACGTCATCACGATCAAGGACATCCCGGGCTACGTGCAGATGATCAACACCGGCCGGCTACTCGATCTGACCGGCGACGCCATCGTGCCCAAGGACACTTCGGGCTATGGCGGCCTCGTCGAGGCGCTCCAGGTCGACGGTAAGCAATATTCGCTGCCGATGCGCACTGACTTCTGGATCGTCTACTACAACAAGGATCCGTTCGACAAAGCCGGCGTTTCCTATCCGACCAACGACATGACCTGGGCCCAGTTCGACGAGGCGGCCCGCAAGATCACCAGCGGATTCGGAGCGGACAAGGTCTTTGGCGCGCACTTTCATGTCTGGCGGTCGATCATCGAGCTTCCCGCGATCACGACCGGCGAACACGTGCTCATCGCCAAGGACTACAGCTTCCTGAAGCCGTGGTACGAGCGCGCGCTTGCCCTCCAGAACGACGGCATCGTGCGCACCTATGCCTCGCTCAAGACCTCCCAGACCCACTACTCGGGTTTGTGGTTCTCCGGCAAGGTCGGCATGATGCCGATGGGCACCTGGTTCATCAGCACCCAGATCGCCAAGCAGAAGACCGGTGAATCGGCGGTCAAGAACTGGGGCATCGTCAAGTATCCACATCCGGAAGGCGCCGCACCCGGCGGCACCGCCGGCGTGGTGACCGCGCTGGCCGTCAACGTCAACTCCAAGAAGGCCGCGGCAGCGAAGGATTTCATCGCCTTCGTGACCGGCCCGGAGGGTGCCGCGATCTTTGCCAAGACCGGCAACATCCCGGCACTGCGCGACGCCAGCGTGATGAAGACGATTACCTCGACCCCCGGCTTCCCGGACGACCCGGCGAGCGCCGAAGCTCTGGTTACGAAGAACACCTACCTCGAAATGCCCGTCGATGCGAAGGCGCCCGAGTACGACCTCGTGCTCAATCGCGTCCATGACGAGATCATGACCAACAACATCTCGATCGACGACGGCATCAAGGAGATGAACGCCGGCGTCGCCGACATCAAGTAACCAGTTTGCGGGGCCGGCCGTTTGTCGGCCCCGCAACCCGGAGATCCCGATTGATCGACAATCCCTTCTCGGAAAATCCGCTGCGCACACGCGTCGACGTTCAGCGTGCGGTTGGCGAACTGTTCACTCCCCTTCTTCCCCACTTCTCCTCCTCCGCGGCGCGGGTGCGTCTGAGCGCGGCTGCGGCGCACTTCGACCGGGCGGCCGCCGACCTTGAGGGTTTTGCCCGTCCGCTTTGGGGGATCGCGCCACTCACCGCCGGCGGCGGCGAGTTCGACCACTGGGCGCTCTACCGGAAGGGGCTCAGCAACGGCACCGATCCCGACCACCCCGACTACTGGGGCAACATCGGCGGCATAGACCAGCGTCAGGTTGAACTGGCCGCCATTGGCTTCGCCCTGCGGATCGCCCGCCCGCAGTTGTGGGACCCTTTGGACGATGCCGCGAAAAAACAAATCGCGGCTTATCTTGTTGCGGGCCGGGAGCACGAATTCGTCGACAGCAACTGGAAATTCTTTCGAGTGATGATCGACCTCGGCCTGATGCATTGCGGCGTCCCGGTCAACGCCGAAAAACGAAATGCCTACCTCGATGACATCGAACATTTCGCGATCGGCAACGGCTGGTATCGCGACGGGCCGATCCGGAGCGTGGATCACTACATACCGTTTGCCTTTCACTTCTACGGGCTGATCTACGCCGCGCTGTCGGACGATGCGAAGCGCGCTGAGGTCTACCGCGCGCGCGCCGCGGAATTCGCCCGGTCTATCCGCCACTGGTATGCACCGGACGGATCGGCCCTGCCCTATGGACGGAGTCTCACCTACCGCTTTGCTCATGCGGGCTTTTGGGGCGCGCTCGCCTACGCGGATGTCGAGGCGCTACCGTGGGGTCAGATTAAAGGCTACTACCTGCGCAATCTGCGCTGGTGGGCCCGCCAGCCGATATTTGACCGCGATGGGGTTCTTTCGGTCGGCTACGCATATCCCAACCTGCTGATGAGCGAGAGCTACAATTCTGGTGGATCGCCCTACTGGGCGCTGAAGGCCTTCCTGCCGCTGGCGCTTGCGGAAGACCACCCGTTCTGGGCGGCACAGGAAGAAGCGCCCGAAAGCTTCGACGCGCCCGTTCCGCTGCCGGAGCCGGGCATGGTGGCACAACACCTTTCCGGTCACATCGTGGCGCTGGCTTCGGGTCAGGAGCACGCCCGTTGGCGCGGCTTTGCGGAAAAGTACGGCAAGTTCGCGTACTCGACCCGTTACGGGTTTTCCATAGAGGCCAATGACCGATACTTTCCGGAAGCTGGCTGCGACGGAATGCTGGGCTTTTCCGATGACGGCCGGCATTTGCGTATGCGCGAAGGCAACGAAGCGGCGCTGATCGCGGGCGACAAGCTATACGCCAGATGGCGGCCCTACGAGGACGTGCTGGTCGAGACGTGGCTGGTGCCAACGGGCGCGTGGCACTTCCGGCTTCACGAGGTGACCACGCCGCGCCGACTGGACGTCGTCGAAGGCGGGTTCGCAATCTCCAAGCCCGACTTCCGGGCGTGGGAGGAAGCGACCGTCGGCCCGCGCGCCACAGTTCGGACCGCAGAGGACGTGAGCGCAATCGTCGGATATGACTGCGTTCTGCTCGGGTGATGAGTCCATTGCCGAATACCAATGTGATGGTGGCGCGGACGCTACTGCCACAGCTTCGCGGGACGCTGAAAGCGGGAACGACGCGCCTTGGTTGCGCGGTGTTTGGCCGGCCAAGACATGCGGCCGACGACATCCCGCCGGCACCCGAGTGTCCCGATATCGATGATCTGCGCGGCCTTTTCGCGTCCCGGGGCCGCCTCGTTCCGGTGTTCGATCTGCGCCTGTAGACCCGCATCAAGGTGCCTGCCTGTTATGCGGCTCCACAGGCGGATGAGCTCGTTGCCTATCAAAGGGCCAGGCGTGCGCCAGGTGATGATCATGCTCCTCACCTTTTGCTGCGGCACGCTGGAAGTATCGAGCAACGACCATTGATGCGACCGTAAACAGAAGAAGACTCGCGGCGACCCGGTTGCCGTCCGCGGCAGTCGGCGGCGCACTATCGAGTACGGTCCCTCCGTCGAATGGATGTTGCCGCGATGAGATTTGATCTCCGATCCTTGGCGCGTGTGAGGCCGGTTGAAGGCATTCGTGGGACGGGACGCGTTTTGTCGCTGGCGTCCTAACAATAGCGATCATTTGCGAACGAACCGATGGCGCTACCTGAGGCCGGCCAGCAGCCGTGTGTCGAATTGGGCGCGGGTCATTCGTCGTGTCGGTATTCAGGCGTTTCTCGAAAGGACGACTCCGATGCCCAAAACCGCAGCAATCCTTATCGCCAGGCTCATTTTCGCTAGTGTTTTCGCAATGTCTGCCAGTTTCAAGTTCCTCGGCATGGCTGGCACCGCCGGCTACATAGCGTCCGCCGGGTTCCCGTTCCCGGACCTGCTCGCCTGGCTTGCGGCTTTCCTCGAGGTCGCGCTGGCCGTCGCCTTCCTGACCGGCGCATTCTTCTCTGAAGCCGCGGTCGTCGCCGCGATCTACATACTCTTTCTTGGCTTCACTTTTCACGGTCCGTCGCATTGGGAAGGCAACCAGATGGAGTTCGGCTTCTTTGTCGATCACTTCACGTTCCTGGCCGGGCTCCTGTTTGCCGCCGCGTATGGCCCCGGTAGTGCGCTCACAGTCCGGCTCGGCCTTTTCCGCGGTCAGTCCCCGACCAATGGCTACGCGGCGAGCTGAGCGCCCGCTGGCACAGGAAATTCATCATGCGCAAGATCATTGGCGGCGTTTTTCAATCACTCGACTGGGCGGGCGAGGACACCTCCAACAGGCGATGCCGCAAACCGCTCCGAACCCGCGGAAATCGGTCCATGTGCGACCTCTGAACGTCAACGTCGGAGTCACGAGGTTTGGAGATTTTCGACCCAAACGGAGAACCGCTGGCGGTCGCCGGCTAGGAGCAGTTCAGAGCTTCTTAGGCTAGAAGTAGCGAAACCGCACCGCACACGGCGGCTCGGACTCGACCAGAGAATATTCCGCCGCGGTCAGTTGGCGGAGGGCGTAGTCAGCTGCGAACTCGTCTCAGTATAGGGAGTTCCCTGATAACAGGGTATCTACTGGGAAATTGGCTGATTTCGCCCCATTTTGGCTTCCGAACATCGCGAAAGCGGCTTCTGTCTTCAATGGCTTCGATCGAGAATTCCCTGCCCTGCAGATCAGGTATCGGAAGAAGCTAAACAGGGAGTCAAAACGCCCGGAACTGGGAACAAAAGGCAGCTGCAGCGATCGCTTGGGCCTGAACGGACTTGTGATGTCTTGGGCGTAACCTGCCCAAGTGGGCAGTAGCGCCGCGTTTCGTGCCTGCACACATTAGTACCTTCAGTGATCTGGAGGTTCTCATGGCTGCCGATCCCAACATGCCCGCATTGCACCACCTTTCCGCGGCCCTGGCCGACTTGGTCGCCAAAGTGGCGCTAGGCACGGTTTCATTCGGCGTGCGACGCGCACGGTCCAGCGGCTTCTTCTGGCGCCCGGGCCTTGTGGTGACGGCGGACGAGACCTTGCCCGACGAGGATACTTTCCCGGTCGCGGTTGCTGGTGGTGAGACCGCCGAAGCTAAGCTGATCGGCAGGGATCCTTCTACGGACATCGCCCTCTTGCGCGTCGATCGTGCGGACCTGCCTCCCCTTTCACTGGAAGCGGCGTCCCCGAAGGTTGGTTCGCTGGCCATCGCAGTAGGTGCCCTTGATGGCTCACCGACGGCCGCGCTCGGCGTTGTGTCGCGTGCCGAGGGACCCTGGCGCTCCCTTCGCGGCGGCGAGATTGATGCACGTCTCGTCTTGGATCTGCGCCTTCCGACCGGTGCGGAAGGCGGGCTTGGGTTCGATGCTGACGGGAAGGTGATTGGTATGATGGTCTTCGGACCGCGCAGGCGTGTGCTGGCCATCCCGCCCGCCACGATCGAGCGAGTCGCGAAACAGCTTGAGGCACGCGGCCATATTCCGCGCGGCTACCTTGGCGTCGGTCTTTACCCCGTTGCGGTTGAGGGAAGCGACGAGCCTGGTGCGATGGTCATGAGCGTTGACCCGAAGGGACCGAGTGTTGCCGCTGGTCTTCGACAGGGCGACGTCATTGTGACGTGGAATGGGGAACCCGTTCGGCATATGCGATCCCTGCTGCGGTCGCTTGGTCCCGACAGCGTTGGACAAGCGGTGACGCTGGGTGTGCGGCGCGCTGGAGAGGCGTTGGAGGTCGGATTGGCGATTGCTGAAAGGCCGGCTGCTTGAATGCAAACTCGACACAGCGGTCGATCAGGATCGCCATCGACGTAAACGATCCGGCGCTAGCGGATCGCTTGGCCGCCGCCTTGGACGGCGTCGCTGGCATTGAGTGCGTCGGAACGGAGACGGCTGACGTCGTCATGATCCGGCCGGCCGACGCGGCGACGGTCGCGACCAATTCGTCGTTGACGCCACGTGAGTTGGAGGTGCTGGCACTGATGGCCGAGGGCTTCTCCAACAAGGCAATTGCATCCAGGCTGGGCATCTCACCGCACACGGTCAAATTCCACGTCGGGTCGCTGATCGACAAACTTGATGCGATCGGCCGGACCGACGCCGTGGCGCAGGCAGCCCGGCTCCACGTGATCAACCTCTGAAAGCGCTGCCATGCTGGAAGTCCCGCAGTCACGTGCGCCCTGGCCGTCAAGTTGCCAACGCGCACGGAGAAGACCTGCTGGACAAGTACTCGCGCGCTACCATGGCCACGGAAACCTGCCAGACGCGGGTTCTGCGCAACGGAACGCTGGAGGTGAGGTCTGTACACCCCGCGGAACTCAAGAGATCCATTTGATGGTCCGGCGCGAATCGTGGCTCAAGCATCTTTCTGGCGACGGTTCTTGTCGCTGTAGGTGCCTGTCGCTTCAGCCTCTTGCGTTGATGCTAGAGCAGCTATCGCAGCAATTTCCGTCGCTATAGCGCCGCCCTATAGACCCGGTCACCATACGCTAGTTGTTAGCGCTTCTTTGCTGTGCGACACGTGGGGCCCATCTGTCTGTCGCAGTTCATTAGGGCGTCACGTGCGCGGAACCGCAAAGCTCAAACCCTGCCAAACGGCCGTGAATTGGCGGTTCAGACAATTCACGCATGGGTGACGCGACCTCCATGAGTGACCTGCCGCGATATTCCCGCGCCGCCGTGCTCCGTCATTTCGGCGAGGCGCTGAAGATCGAGGAGGTGCCCGTTCCGAGGGAAATCGAGGCGGGGGCGATTCTGGTGCGCACCGAGGCGTGTTCGATCTGCGGCACCGACGTCCATCTTTGGCAGGGCTCGCTGGCGCTCAAGGTCGACCTGCCTGTGATTCTTGGTCACGAAATGGTCGGCCGCATCGTCCGGCTAGGCCCCGGTAGCGAGCGCGACAGCGTCGGTCAGCCGCTGCGCGAGGGCGACCGCATCGTGTGGACGCACACGGCCTGCGGTCATTGCTTCTATTGTACGGTCGCGCGCCAGCCCACGCTTTGCGACAACCGTCGCGCCTACATGTACGAGAACATGGAGCGCCCACCGTATCTCTTGGGCGGATTCTCCGAGTATGGCTATGTGCTGCCCGAGTCTGGCCGCATCCGCGTGCCCGACAACGTGCCGAACGACCTTGCCAGCCTGTCGAGTTGCGCCTTCCGCTCTGTGATGAACGCGTTCGATAATCTCGGCGGCATTACGCCGGATGAGACGGTTGCCATCCAGGGAGCGGGCCCGCTCGGATTGCTGGCTACGGCACTGGCCGCGACGGCTGGCGCGCGGCGCATCATCGTCATCGGCGCTCCCGACGATCGACTGGCGCTGGCGGAACGGTTTGGCGCGACGGCGACCCTTTCCATCGAGAGGCACGACGCCGCGGCCCGGCTCGCCGCCGTGCGCGACGCCACCGACGGGCGCGGTGCGGATGTGGTGATGGAATTCACCGGCCATCCGGCCGCCTTCGGCGAGGGGCTGGAGATCGTCCGCAAGGGCGGGCGCTATCTGATCGTCGGCCAGCTCGGCGAAGGCTCGGCCGAGATCAAGCCGTCGACGATCGTTAAGAAGAACATCCGCGTTATCGGTTCCTTCTCCGGCGACGCGCGCAGCTACTGGAAAGCGCTGACCTTCGTTTCGCGGCACATCGGCGATATTCCGTTCGGCGCTATGATCTCCAACCGCTACCGCCTTGACGACGTCAACGAGGCGCTGGCGCGCATGAAGCGCATGGAGGAGATCAAGCCGGTGATCGAACTCGTCTGAATACGGGCTCCGCATGGCAGCAACGCGCAAATTCGATGCGACGAACCGCGGGCCGCTCGACGGCGTCCGCGTCATCGATCTGTCGCGGTTGGTCGCGGGCAACATGGCGACGCTGCAACTCGCTGACTACGGCGCCGACGTCATCAAGATCGAGCATCCGCGGAAGGGCGACGACCTGCGCAACTGGCGGGCCGACGGCGTCGCCACTTTCTGGAAGGTCTATGGCCGCAACAAGCGCTCGATCGCGGTCGACATCCGCAAAGGGGAAGGGCGCGACATCTTCCGGCGGCTGATCGAGAGCGCCGCGGTGCTGGTCGAGAACTTCGTGCCGGGAACACTGGAGAAATGGGGCTACGGGCCGGACGAATTGCACGCTTTCAATCCGCACCTTGTGATCCTGCGCATCTCCGGTTGGGGGCAGACCGGCCCGTGGCGCGACCGTCCTGGCTTCGGGACGCTGGTGGAGGCGATGTCGGGCTATGCCCACCTCAACGGCTTTGCCGACCGGCCGCCGCTGCTGCCACCGCTAGCGCTCGCCGACATGGTCGCCGGCCTCTACGGCAGCTTTGCCGTGATGACGGCGCTTCGCGTGGTCGAGCGAGGCGGTCGCGGCCAGGTGATCGACCTGTCGCTATTCGAGCCGATGCTGTCGCTGATCGCCAGCGAAGCGGTCAAGCACCGCGTCGCGGGCGAGGTCACCATGCGCTCCGGCAATCAGGCATCACACACCGCGCCGCGCAATGTGTACGTCTGCGCCGATGGCGGCTACCTCGCCATGTCGGGGTCGATGCAGTCGATGGCGGAGCTGATCCTCGACACCATCGGCCGGCCGGAGTTGAAGACCGACCCACGCTTCCGCACCAATGACGATCGCGTCGCCCATCGCGATGAACTCGACGCTATCATCGGCGACCACGTCGGCC
>CAWAHE010000015.1:0-149349 GCA_963781775.1 uncultured Alphaproteobacteria bacterium
CGGATGTCCGGCATCTGCTTTCTGAGTGCAAGAAAGGCATCAGCCAGAAAGCGACCCACTGATGACGTGACGGGAAGGCTCCAGTGTGCCGGGTGACGTCCCGGCTCATAGCCAACCGCCTCATGAGGGATGATAACCCCAACGACGTTGCAATCCTCGGTAACCGAATGAAAGGAACGGGAGAAATCAAAGATTTGGATCTCACCGGGCGCCATTTCGAAAGGAACATCCCCGATGACGCCTCGCATCCGCCCTCGCGTATAAAACTGGAGCGATAAGTAGTTTAAGTCGTTGCAGTGCCGATCATGGTGGCTAAAGGAATGCGGCGAGAAACTAACATCAGAGAATATTAGTTTGTCCAGCAGCCATGCAGAAACGCGCTCCTGCGCCAGCAAGGGATCTGACAGAGGCTCGACATCGAAAAATGGGCGCAGGGCTTCACGCCACGCGTCGAAGCATCGTTCTCTGCCAACGAGGTCGGCATCAATGGTAACCGAGGGCAGCGGGCTCTCGTCATCCATCATGAGATGCGCTCACCTCTCGCATGGCCATGCACACGAGGCCGACCAGTTCTCGGTTGACCCTGACAGAAGTTTCGCGATGAAAGATTTTGATTCGCGCGAACATTGTCAAAGACAATTCTGGAGCACCTTTCATGGCATCAGCCGTTTACAGCGATTCACTTAATCTCGTACGTGATTCGCTAAGCTTGTGCACCATGGGATTACTGTCACGCTTTACGGTCGCTACTTCGCAGCACCAAACATTGGCGAGACACGCGACTGGAAGTCAACTGAAAGCCGTGGCGCAGATCAAGAACGCCGCCGAACGGGTTACCGATGTATTAATCAGGAGCCTGTCGGGCCCAATTGTCGTTTGCTGAAACGCATATCCAACAAATCTTGAGACCCTCATCCATTGAATGAGCCTCGCTCGGCATGCACGACTGCTACGAGGAGCGGTGAGTTTCGGGCGGTTTGTTCCCCAATCCATTCCGACACTTGAGCAGCAAATCGCGCCGATAGGAGACAGCCCGTGCGCATTGCCAGCACATCGATAGCGGCGGTTGCCACCACCGCGGGTGTGAGGCAATTCCGGGACCGGCAAGCAGCGTCGAAATCATCTGCGGCGCCGACGACCGCCTTCAGGCGCTTTGTGTGTGGTTCGTGGCTGGTCTTCGCTTGCGCGATAGGCCTGGCGTTGTACGCCGGATCCGCGCAGGCAGGCTGCTCGGTTTCCTCGGGCGAAGCCATCTGCACCGGCGATCCTGGCGCCATCTCCTATACCGACGGCACGGTCACGACGGTGGTCGTCGAGGAACTCACCGCCGACATCAATGCCGCCACCCCGGTCGAATTGACGGACGCGGCGAGCGGCGACGGTGATGCCGGCGCCGATCTGTCGGTGAAAGGCACCTTCGACGACGGCTTCGGCATCGTCGCCACGACCACTGGCATCGAAACGTCCTCGACCGGACATAGCGGCGAGAAGGGGGGCAACAAAACCACTGATTTTTATGACTTTGAAGCCGCCTATGCAGGCGACGGCAAGACGGGCGGCGACGGCGGCACGGTGGAACTCACATCAACCGGGTCGACGGGCCTGCAGTCGAGCGGCATCGGCATCGAGGCGGCGAGCACTGGCGGCGACGGCGGAGAGGGCGGCGAGGGCGAATCCGACACCTACAACGCGCATGGAGGCGACGGCGGTGCCGGCGGCGACGGCGGTGCCGTGATGCTTACATTATCGTCGAGCGTGGAAGCGAGCACGACCGCCATCTATGCCCAAAGCCTCGGAGGCACGGGTGGCGCGGCGGGCGAAGGCAAGTCCACTGGTGCTGGCGCGAACGGTTATGGCGGCGATGGCGGCAGCGGCGGAGACGGCGGTGCCATCACAATCAAGCTCGAAGACGGCGCGGCCATCACGGTCGAGAGCGACGGCAAATACGGGATCTACGCCTCCAGCCAGGGCGCTGACGGCGGCGAGGGCGGCGAGGGTAACCCGGAGGACACTGGCGCAAGCTACGGCGGAAATGGCGGCGATGGCGGTGACGGCGGCAACGTCACCATCACCTCCACGAGTGGCATCAGCACTATTACGACCAGCGTATCCGCGGGCCATGGCGTGCTCGCACAGAGTCTTGGCGGCAATGGTCACGATGGTCACGGCGGCAGCACCGAGCTTATTACCAACAGCCACGGCGGCAATGGTGGCCAGGGCGGGAGCGGGGGGACCGTAGACGTCACGATCTACGCCGACATCACGACGACGGGCGATCAGGCGCAGGGCATCCTTGCGCAGAGCTATGGCGGCGCGGGCGGCGACGGCGGCTCTGCGTCGTCGGACCTCGCAAACGGGGACGGTGGCGCGGCTGAGGGGCCGGGTCCCGGCGGCGCAGTCAGCGTCGAGTTCGTCGGTACGATCAACACCGGCAACTCCGAGGCGAACGGCATTCTCGCGCAGAGTGTCGGCGGATTTGCCGGCGACGCCGGCGACGCGTCGGGGCTTTTCTCCTACGGCGCCAGCAGCGAAAGTGGCGGAGACGCGGGCAAGGTATCTGTAACCGTCGATTCCGGTAGCACCGTCAAGACGACCGGCGATACATCGTCCGGTATTGATGCGCAGTCGGTCGGCGGCGGCGGCGGCAAGGGATCAAGCTCCTCCGGGCTGATCACGGCGTTGGGTGGCAATGGTGACGCCGGCGGCGACGGCGGCGACGTGACGGTCTCGGTGACGAGCTCCATGCTGGAAACGAACGGAACCGCCTCGGCGGCGGTTTCGGCCACAAGCGTCGGCGGCGGTGGCGGCTCGGGCGGCTCCGCGACCGGCATCGTCTCGCAAGGCGGCAGCGGCGGCACTGGCGGCGATGGCGGCGAGGTGGATGTCACCCTCGACGATGCGGAACTTTCTACCGGCGGACAATATTCGGAGGCGCTCTACGCCGCCAGCATTGGCGGCGGCGGCGGCAACGCTCACTCCACGGTTGGAATCGTGACCCACGGCGGTAGCGGCGGCAGCGGCGGTGATGGCGGAACGGTGAAGGTCACGACCACGGGAAGCAGCGGCTACGCGAAAACGACGAATGACGATTCCGATGCCGTCTTGCTGCAGTCGGTCGGCGGCGGCGGCGGCAAGGGCGCCAATGCGGTGAGCGTCAGCGTCGAGTTCTCGGAAGCCTTTGGTGGCTCCGGTGGCGACGGCGGCAGCGGCGGCGATGTGACCTATACCGACAACGGCAGCAACACGATCTCCACTGAGGGCGACCGGGCGGCGGGCATCGTGGCGCAGTCGATCGGCGGCGGTGGCGGCCGCGGCGGCAGCGACCTTTCGGTGAGCGCCGGAGTAGGCGTGAACTTTGCGTTGGGAATGTCGGGTGGCGGCGGCAATGGGGCCGACGCCGGCACGGTCGACGTCACACCCGCAGGCTCAATCACCACATCGGGCGACAATGCGACCGGAATACTTGCCCAGAGCATCGGCGGCGGCGGTGGCTCGTCGGGCAACTCAATCGCCATGAGTGCGGCGATTGACGGCGTCAGCCTGGCCTTGGCC
Source organism: uncultured Alphaproteobacteria bacterium (assembly GCA_963781775.1). Lineage (GTDB taxonomy): Bacteria > Pseudomonadota > Alphaproteobacteria > Rhizobiales > Kaistiaceae > CAVSRC01. Next base: position 3,553 of record CAWAHE010000015.1, read on the forward strand.
GTCGGCGGCTCGGGTGGCGAGGCCGGCAGCGCGGACAAGGTCGATGTGGAGTCGAGTGCTGACATTAAGACCAGCGGCGACAAGTCGGACGGCATCGTGGCGCAGTCGATCGGTGGCGGCGGCGGCAATGCCGGGTCCGTTTACAGCGCAAGCGGGTCCTCGGACGCAAGCGTATCGCTGTCGCTCGGCGCCGACGGCGGAGCCGGCGGCGACGGCGGCGAGGTCACGGTCTTTACCTACGGGGGGATATCGACCCAGGGCTCGAATTCGGTCGCTATCCTGGCGCAGTCGATCGGCGGCGGCGGCGGCAAGTCAAGCGCTACCGGTGCGCTTGATACGATGAGCGATGGATCGGTCGCGGTGGCGGTCGGCGCCAGCGGTGGGGAAGGCGGCAGCGGCGCCTATACGTTCGTCAAGGTCGAAAGCGGCGAGGAGCTCAGCACACAGGGTGCCAATTCAAGTGTCGTCGTCGCCCAATCGATCGGCGGCAATGGCGGCAACGGCGGCAGCACGATCACCGGCAGCGGCGGCTCGACCAACTCCGTGACGCTCGCGGTCGGCTCTTCGGGCGGCGCCAGCGGGACAGCAGGCCCGGTCGCCGTCAATTCGAGCGGGGTGCTCACGTCCACCGGCGAGAACGCCTACGGTATCCTGGCGCAGTCGATCGCCGGAACCGGCGGCAATGCCGGGTCCGTCATCTCGGTCGACGCCTTCAGCGCCAACTCCGTTTCACTGTCTCTCGGTGGCACCGGAGGCGACGGAGTCAGTGCGGACTATGTCACCGTCAACACCGACCACAGCATCACCACATCGGGCAGCAACGCCACTGCGATCCTCGCGCAGTCCATTGGCGGCGGCGGCGGCAGCGGCGGCTCGGTCTACAGCGGCTCGCTCTCGATGGAGAGCATCTCGCTTGCCGTAGGCGGCGAAGGTGGCGCCGGCGGCACCAGCGGGGACGTCACGGTCAACAATGACGCCACGCTGCAAACGGGCGGAGTCTATGCCTACGGCATTTCCGCCCAGTCCATCGGCGGCAGCGGCGGCGCCGGCGGAACGGTAATGAACATTGCCGTGAGTGCCGGAGAGGTCGCCAGCGCGGTCGACTTCTCGCTTGGAGGCAACGGCGGCGACGGCGGCACCGCCGGCACTACAACGGTGACCAACAAAAAAACCATCACCACCGCCGACTTCGGTTCGAGCGCAATCCTGGCACAATCGATCGGTGGGGCCGGCGGATCCGGAGGATCGGTGATCTCGGGCGAGCTCGTCGCGTCAACCGACACGTCGGTTGGTGTGTCGGTGAGCGTCGGTGGCGATGGCGGCAGCGGCGGTGCTGCCGGAGACGTGACCGTCACCAACGAGGGCGCGCTGAATGTATACGGCGATCTGGCGCAGGGTGTCGTCGCACAGAGCATTGGCGGTGACGGCGGTGTCGGTGGAACCAGTTATTCAGTGATCGCGAACGTCAACTTGGCAGACAAGTACGAGCTTTCGACCAGCGTCGGCGGCGACGGCGGGACCGGTTCCGTGGCCGCGACCGTCAAGGTCGGAAATACAGCCGAGATCAACACCTACGGCGGTGCCTCCAACGGCATCTATGCCCAGTCGATCGGCGGTAACGGTGGCGCCGGTGGTGGCGCCTACAATCTTCTCGCAAACTTTACGACGACCTCCACGGATACCTTCTCGGGAAAGGCCGAGGTCGCGGTCGGCGGCACGGGCGGCTCCGGACAGGATGCCGGCGAGGTATCGGTCACGAACTCAGGCGTAATCACCACGCAGGAAGACCTGTCGCGGGCCATCTACGCACAAAGCATCGGCGGCGGCGGCGGCGATGGCGGCGGCGCCGCCAACTATTCGATCGGCACAACGGTGTCATCAAGTGGCGCGACGAGCAACAGCTGGTCGTTCAACTTCACACTGGGAGGATCCGGAGGCGGGTCCGGCAACGGCAACACGGTGACGGTCGACAACAGCGCCGACCTCAACACGTCGGGCGACGCGTCCTACGGCATCTTCGCCCAGTCCGTGGGTGGCGGGGGCGGCAATGCCGGCGACGGCAGCCTCGATCTGGAAGGATGGGAGGCCACAGTATCGGATATCAGCGATTACGTTAAGGACGCCTGGGACATCTACAAGACCGCAAAGAACCTCGACAGCCTCTACCAGAGCGTCAGCATCAGCATCGGTGGCAGCGGCGGCGCGTCTGGCAACGGCGGTGACGTGGAGATCGACAATACGGCCACCATCACGACGAGCGGTGCGGATGCCACGGGCATCTTCGCCCAGTCCGTGGGCGGTGGCGGCGGCTCTGGCGGCGACAGCAATCAGCACATTGGGCTCAGCATCGCCGTGAGCGGCTCGGGAAGCGGTGGCGGCGATGGCGGGGACGTCACGATTACCCGGTCGGGCGCCATAACGACCACCGGCGACAAGGCCATGGGCATCTTCGCTCAGAGCGTCGGCGGGGGCGGCGGCCTCGGCGGCGATGCTGAAGTGTCCCTGTCGTCGACCTTCAGCAGCCTCCTCTTCGGGACGGGCGTCGTCGGGTCGAGTGGCGGCGACGGGGGCAAAGGTGGCAAAGTGACCGTCACGACCACGGACGTCATCAACACTAGCGGCGCCTATGCCCATGGGATCTGGGCGCAAAGCGTCGGCGGCGGCGGTGGCGCGACCGGTTCGTACGACTTCGACGGCAACATAACGTCGATCGGTGTCGGCAGCTCCGGCGACAAGGGCAGCGGCGGGGATGTAAAGGTCACGACCGGCGGTGCCATTTTCGTCAGCGGCGACTACGCCACCGGCATCGTCGCGCAAAGCGTCGGGGGCAGTGACTCCCCCGCCGGCACGGTGACGATCGAGGTTGGGGCCGACATCACCGCCAGTGGCACCAACAACCGGGCCATCCTCGCCAACACCGAGGGTGGCAGCGACAACGGCGTCATCTCCATCACCGTCGACGAGGGCGCAACCGTATCGAGCGCCGGCGGTGATGGCTACGACACCATCTCCTTCCTGAAGGGTGTCAATTGCGGCAGCCTGGGCTGCAACGTGCTGACCAACAACGGCACGATCAAGAACACGTCGGACGATGCAAGCTACGTCGTGCATGCCGACAACCCGCTGACGATCGACAATTACGGTTTGCTCTCCGGATCGGTGCTGCTCGGCACCGGCACCTACACAGAGAGCGCGGTGACCAACTATGAAGGCGGCACGCTTGCCTTCGGGGCCACGTTCGACATCGGCGACGGCGGCACGACCACGCTCAGCAATGCAGGCACGATGTCGCCGAGCGGGACAGGCACGATAGGCACGTCCTCGCTCACGGCCGATACGATCGAGCAGACGAGCACGGGCGCCTACCAGGTCGACCTCACGCTGGCGTCGAACTCCGCCGACACCACAGCCGACCTGATCGAGATCGCCAACACCGCCGAGGTGACGCTGGCGGGCACCGTGACGCCCAACGCCGTTGGCACGAACGGCGTCGCCTCGGGCGATTCTGGTTCGGTCAAGATCCTGACAGCAAGCGGTCTGTCGTCGTTCACTATCAGCAGTCTCAGCGCCGTGGACAGCGGCGTGGTGGACTATTCGCTCACGAGCAGTGGCGATGACCTCTATCTCAACTACGCCGTCGACTTCACGGGCTCTGCTGCAGAGTCGCCTCTCGCCGGCAATGCTCGGACTTACGGCGAGCACCTGGACAGACTGATCAGCACCGTCGAAACCGGGCTCGCCGACGGCTCGGATGAGAAGACCGCGTTCGAGGATTTCGTCACCGGGGTCCTCAACGCCTCGAGCGACGACCTCGAGTCGCTCTACGGAGAGCAGATCCTCGATGAGGCAGCGTCGGGTATCGTCAGTGCGGTCAACAGCACACTTAGCCTGCACGACCTCATGCATAGCTGTCCGCAACTTGATCGGCTGCCGAACACCGACTTCTACCGCCAGCAGGAATGCGTCTGGACCCAGGGAATTGGCGACGCCGTCCGCCAGAACGAGACCCCGACCAATCCCGGTTATAACGAAGCGATCGGCGGCATTGCTGTCGGCGTCCAGAAAGAGATCAGCGACGATCTTTTCGTCGAACTGGCCGGTTTGGGAGAGGGCTTCTCGATCAGCGGATCCAATTTTACGCAGGCCGGTCGCCGTCTTGGTGCCGGCGCGACGCTGAAGAAAGAGGCCGGCGTATTCACCCTTTCCGGCACGCTGAGCGGCGGCTTCTTCAGCTACGACTATTCGCGGAACTATTCGGTCGGGTCGGACGTCTTTACCGCCAATAGCTCGCCAAGTGGCCAGTTTCTGGGCGGCGAAACCCGGCTGGAGGCGCTGTTTGCCGATGCGCACGGCGGCTTCTATTGGAAACCCGGCATCGCGCTTGCCGCAACGCAGACGTGGCAAGGCGCCTTTACTGAGACAGGCGCCGGCCATCTTGACCAGCACGTTGATGCGATCTCGCAGTCGCACGTTGCGCTCCGCCCGGCTCTCGAGGTGGGCGGAAGCTTCAATCTCAACGGGATGACGGCGATTGCCTACCTTCGCGGCGGGCTGACAGCCTTTCTGACGAACCCTGATGTCAACGTCACGGCCACGTACGCAGATCTGGGCGTGGCATTGCCCGACATGACCGCCACGCTGTCGCAGGATCGTCTCTACGGCGAGATCGAGGCTGGGACCAACTTCTTGCTGAACGACCGGATGGCGATCGGTCTCAAGGCCAATGGAACGTTTTCGGCTAACAGTTGGTCGCTTGGCGCCGCGGGCCGTCTGCAGTTCAACTTTTGAAGGTCAAAGATCGTGAGGAAGAGTTCGAAGGCAATCCTTTTCGCACTGCTCCTGGTCGGCGTCCTGGGGGCTGCATTCTTCACAGCGAAGGGAGACGAGGCCTCGGGTGCGACCCCTGTCGCACAAGCAGATCAGCCTCGAGGTGCGGCTCCCGCAGCGAACGGGGATCAGTCCGCAGGTTCCACGCCCGGAGAGGATGCTGACCAGAGCACCGGCAGCGAGGCCGACAAATACTGGTCGACTGAATGCACCGGGTCCAGCCGAGCCCTCGATAAACTCGTGTGCAGCGCCACGCAGAGCATATTGCTGGCGCAGAGCAAGGAGCTCTTGTTTCGCATCAAGGTCGTCGTAGCAGCCGGAAGCAGCGCGCCCGTGATGGAAATCCAGGGCCCGCTCAACGTTTATCTGCCCGCCGGGTTTTCTCTGAGCGTCGATGGAGCGCCGCTGACGAATGTGTCGGTCAGCAATTGCAATAGGCGCGGATGTTTCGGAGGCGCTCCAGTTGAGCGACGCAATGCTCGCGTCCTTGAAACGCGGCGGTTCCCTGAAGATCGGTTTTTCGCTAGGACCGGACCAGGCAAAAACTGCGGAAACGCCCCTCGACGGATTCACCAGAGCGATGCAATCCATTCAGTGACGGCGAGCATGTGCGGACATTCTGCGAGCTAGAACGAGGAGCAAGAAGACATGCCGAATTGCCGCATCGGCGTGGCCGGAGCACTTGCCGGCGCGGTTGTCTTCCTCCTGGCCGGCACGCCTGTCATGGCACATGTAGCCGTCGAGCCTCTCGGCGGCTTTGACAGCGGGTTCGCACATCCGTTGTTCGGCGCCGACCACTTTCTGGCAATGTTTGCGATCGGTGTGTGGGGTGCCCAGATGGGCGGGTCGTCAGTGTGGACGCTGCCGGTCACCTTTCCGCTTATCATGGTGGTCGGCGGCATAGCGGGCATGGCGGGCATCCAAATTCCGTTTGCAGAACTCGGTATTGGCTTGTCAGTTGCAGCGCTCGGCGCAGCGATCGCGTTTGCCTGGAGGCCACCAAACGCTGTGGCGCTCACTTTGGTCGCGATATTCGCGCTCTTTCACGGCTACGCCCATGGCAAAGAGTTGCCCCTTGCCGCCGACGAGGTCGCTTACGCCACAGGCTTTGTAATGGCCACCGGTCTCATTCACCTCCTGGGCATTGGTGTGGGGGTGGCCTTGCGGCGACCGCTGAACGGTACGCTGGCCCGCAGTCTGGGCGGGCTTGTCGCAATCGCCGGTGCATATTTCATAGTCCAGGTGTGAAAAGTCTTTCAGTTCGGATGGCTGCGGTCTCTCGCTGGCTCGGCCCGATGCTCGCCGCCGTCGGCGTTGGCGTCTACGTTTGGTACACCTATGCGCCAGCAACGCGCGGTGTCATCGGATTTGCGGTCATCGCCGGCGTCCAGGCCTACCACCTGTCACTGCCCCTGGTCGGCGCTGGTCTGTTACTAGCGCGCCTCGATCGGAGAGCGGCGGCGGCCGGTTACCTCGCTTTTTTCGTCGCTCTCGTCGGCAGCGTTTGGAAAGGCGGATGGCTCGCTGACTGGTTCTGGGTCACGTCGGGCGCCACGAAGATTTTCGGGCTTGCTGGACCAACGTTGGCCGTCTTTATCGGCCTAGCGCTTCTGTTGCCGTCCGCGTTCCGACTGTTCCTCGCACCCGTGGCTTCGACCCTTGCGGGATTCGTCCTTGGCATGTCGATCCGGGTGTTTGACCCTACTGCGGGCGACCCGAACTTCGCGCTCGCCATGGCGATCGTCGCGCTCTGGCTGGTGACAACGCCGTTGCTTGTCGGCCGTCTCCTGAAAGGGCCTTCGTTCGAGATCGCGACGCGCATCGCCGGAAGTTGGCTCATAGCGATCGGAATGCTGCTTGGTGCGGTCAGGCTGTTGCCCGCGAAAGAACAAGCGGCGCCCACCGGGATGTCCGAGATTGGCACCTATGCTGGGTTTCTCGCTGATGAGGCGATCACCATCCGCGCCGCGTCGCATCGCGAAAGGCGCGGTTCGACCTTCCCGACATCAAACTGGGCGTGATTTCCGGTGGCGGTGGAACGGTCAGGTTCACCAAGATCGCTGGAACCGCGGTGGCGTGGCGCTTCGCTATGAGGGCGGCATGATTGACGCGGAATGCGCCTTTGCTGTGGGGCGCGCCGCCTCCGTGCATGACCGCGAGGAGTTCGGAGGCGCGGTTCGAGAGTTGCAGGGCGTCTCGCATCCTGTTCGCCGTTGACTCTGGCCCAATTGAAGTCCGCCCTCGATCCTTTTGTGAAACTCCGACGGCAATGGACCGCCGGATTTCATGCCCGGAGCATCGCCCTGACAGTCTCGCTGTCGCGCGACGTCATTGCGATAGTGACCGCACGCGGCCGAGCCCTCACGCTCGGTGCGGCGTCCTCTTTGGCGAACCGTGCCAGCGACCGCCGAGAACGATGCCCTCGCTGGCGATCTGACTGTTGCCCGTCATCACTTCGCCGACCGAATCGACGTAGTCGAAGCGGCCTTCGTTCACCGAGAAGACCGTCGCATCGCCAGCTGCCCCGGGGCGAAGCGTCCCGAGATCGGGTCGTCGCATGGCCGTTGCCGCGTTGACGGTCGTCGCCCGAATGACGTCAGCCAGCGGAACGCCGAGACAGAGGAATTTCGACAGCGTCGTCGTCTGGTCGAAGACTGGGCCTTCCAGATTGAGCGCGTGGATATCGGAGGAAATGGTGTCCGGCAGAAAGCCCGCCGCGAGCATCGCCCGGCCGGTCTTGAAGGAGAACGATCCCTTGCCGTGGCCCACGTCGAAAAGGATACCGCGCTGTCGCGCGTCCACCACCACCGGCTTGACCGCGCCCTGGCCGGTGATCGGGGTGTTCGGGAACGGACGAAAGCAATGGGTAAGGACATCGCCCGGCCGCAGGCGCGCCAGCACGTCCTCGTAGCTCGGCGGCGGCTCGTCGATGTGCGCCATCAGGGGCAGTCCCAACTCCTCGGCAGCCTGGAGTGCGATATCGAGCGGGGCGGCGCCCGAGGCGCCGCTGGCGTTGCGACCGACCCGCACCTTGATGCCGACGACCACGTCGCGGTTGGCGTTGGCCACCGCCACGGCGTCGGCCGGGCTCATCAGGCGCATGTCGCTGCTCTCGCCGACCATGATGCTTTTCGAGAACGCGAAGATGCCGGCGAAAGAGACGTGCAGATAGGCAAGAATGCGTGGCTCGCTCGGCTCGATGACATGCTTCAGGAAGCCGGCGAAGTTGCCGGGGCCGGCGCTGCCCGCGTCGACAAACGTCGTGACGCCGCTCTTGCGCGCCAGGTCGCCGGCATCGATCCCCAGCGACGTGCCACCCCAATAGACATGCGTATGAAGGTCGATGAAGCCGGGCGAGACGATCTTCCCGTTGACGTCGCGCACCTCGGCGCCGTCGCCGGGCGCGATGTCAGCGCTTACCGCCGCGACCTTGCCGCCGGAAAAAGCAACGTCCGCGGCGCGATCGATGTCCTGCGAGGGATCGATCACGCGGCCGCCCTTGAGGACCAGATCATACTTCATCGTGCATTTGGCCTTTTTTCGGTGCAGCGTGGGAAGATCCCGGTGCCGAACGGGCAGGGAGCGGTTCAATCGCCGAGCGGTTCATCGGCGCTCCCGTCCGAAGAATTGACCAGCGCGTATTTGATGCGGCGCATCAGCTCCTGCGCCTCGCGCGGCTTGCGGTAGGCGGTGGATGCCGCCAGCAAGTCGATCGCCGCGAGGAGCGCGTAGCGCGACGCCGTTGGCTTGAGAGGATTGGGCGCTTCCGGCACATGTAGAACGAGCGGGATATCGGCCAGCGCGGCAAGACGACTGTTGGGCTTGGTTACGGCGACGATCAGCGCCCCGTATTGCTTGGCGATGGCCGCCGCGTCGATAACCTCGGCGGCGTGGCCGGTGGTCGAGACCGCGATTACCACATCGTTCCGGCCCAGCGTCGCCGCGATCATGCGCATCAGGTGTGGGTCGGAATAGTCGGTCACGGCAATGCCAAGGCGGAAGAAGCGGTGGGTGACCTCGGTGACGGCGACGGTCGAGCCGCCGCCGACGCCGAACGCAACCAGCTTTTCGCAATTGGCGATGGCTTCGGCGGCCTTGTCGACATCCTCCTGCCGGAGCTGCTGTTCGACCGCAGCGATCGCCCGCCGGATTTCCTCGAATATCGAGCGCCAGAGCGTGGGCCGCGCCCGGGCGCTGCCGACGTTCGGCGGTGGCTCGAGGTAGATGCGTCCGACCACCATGCTCTGGGCGAGCTTCACCTTCAGTTCGCGCACCCCGCCGCAGCCGACGGCACGGCTGAAGCGTGTCACCGTCGGCTCGCTCACGCCGGCGCGCCGCGCGAGATCGCCGTTGCTTGAATGAACCGCGAAGTGCACATCGGCGAGAACCGTCTCGGCCACGCGCTGCTCCGCCGGCCGCAGTGTGAGTGCGGATTGCTTGATCACCGAAATGATGTCGTCCGGGGTCTTGGCGCCCGTCCTTGCGGCAGCGTCGCTGCGCCGCGAGTTGCGCCCACCGGACGAGGCAACGGGAGTTCGCTTCGCTAGTCGTGCCACCGGAGTCGCCATGCATAAGGTCAAGGAAGCGTGCTCTTGCGAACGCGCGCAAGCAGGCCAATTGATTGGTAATAAACCTTCAGAGATCGCCCACGCAAGCGTTGGGATTGCTGCATTGCGGGAAAGATGCTGCCAACTACCGCTTGAAAACCGGGCCGTTTCGTATGAAACTTTCCGACACGACGCCGGGCGCTCGGCGCTGAGAGCCGGAACGCCAGGCAACCCGCGCGGCGCGTCCGCAGTAGGGCGGGCGTCAGGGGAACCGTGCCGTTGGGAAGCGGCATGCAAACGGGAGGTGAATCATGCAAACCGGATTGAAACTGTTTACGCGCGGCGCCGCGGCCATCGCGACCGCACTGTTCTTGACGTCGCAGGCGAGTGCCGGAGGCATGTTCCGGGAAGCGACCATCGGCGAACCGCCGCCGCTCGACGTGATGCTGACCACCGCCGACGTTGCCTCGACGATCGGCGGGCACATCTTCGAGACGCTCTATGCCTACGATTCGTCCTTCGTGCCACAGCCGATGCTTGCCGAGAGCGACAAGCTGGCGGACGACGGCAAGACCATCATCATCACGCTGCGCCAGGGCGTGATGTTCCACAATGGCAAGGAAATGACGGCGGAAGACGTCGTTGCCTCGATGAAGCGCTGGGGCGAATTCGGCTCCCGCGGCAAGCTGCTGATGGGCAACGCCACCTCGGTGGAAGCCTCCGGCAAGTATGAGGTCACGCTAAAGCTCAGCGCGCCCAACGGCGCGTGGAAGACGCTGATTTCCGACGTCAATGGCGGCCTCGGCATCTATCCCGCCGAAATCGCCAACGCGGCCGGCAACAAGCCGATCGAGCAGAAGGACTACATCGGCACCGGGCCCTACAAGTTCAAGGAATGGCGGCCGAACCGCTACGTTGAACTCGAGAAGTTCGCCGACTACAAGCCGCGCAGCGAAAAGGCCGACAGCTATGCCGGCGCGCGCATCGCCAATTTCGACACGATCCGCTTCATCCCGGTGCCCGACGTCGGCACCCGCGTGAGCGGCGTGCAGGCCGGCGACTACGACTACGCCGAAATGATCTCGGGCGACCTCTACGACACGCTCAGCAACGATCCGTCGGTGTCGATCCAGCGTCGCGGCGCGCCGCTCTTCGGTCTGTTCTTCATGAACTCCAAGGAAGGCATCCTGAAGGATAACTTCAAGCTTCGCCGCGCCATCCAGATGGCGCTCGACAAGGAGCAGGCGCTGCGCGTCGCGTTCGGTCCGGAAGGCCTGTGGGACGCTCAGGGTTCAGTCTTCCCGAAGGGCAACTTCTTCTACTCGACCGCGGGCATCGAAGCTTACAGCCAGCACGACGCGGAAGGTGCCAAGGCGCTTGCCAAGGAAGCCGGCTACGACGGCACGCCGATCCGCCTCCTGGTCTCGACCAACTATCAGGCCCACTACGACGAGGCGACCGTGTTCACGCGGCAACTCGCTGAAGCCGGCATCAACGTCCAGATGATCGTCGTCGACTGGGCGACGCTTCTCAAGATGCGGGGCGAGCCGGCGCAGTGGGATATCTTCGTTACCCACCACGGCTTCTCACCCGATCCGGCGCTGTTCACATTCATGAACGCAACCTATCCCGGATGGTGGGATAGCCCTGAGATCAACGCGCTGCGGCAGGAACTCTCCGTCAGTGTTACGCCGGAGGCACGCAAGGCCGTCTGGGACAAGGTTCAGGCGCTCTTCTACGAACAGGTTCCGGCCATGAAGGTCGGCGATGCCTACGCCTATGACATCGCCTCCCCGAAGGTGCAGGGGTTCAGTGCGGTTGCCGACTATCGGCCGCGGTTCTGGGGTTTGTCCTTCAAGTAGCCCCCCGTGGTCGCCTGACGCACACAGGAGATCCAGGCGCTCCATTCCTGGAGCGCCTGGCAGAATTCTGCCAGACCAGCGATGCCATGCGAGCAGTTGACTGAATGTGGTCCTATGCCCTGAAGCGTGCCGGCGCGACGGCCGTAACGCTGATTGCGGCGTCGGTGCTGGTCTTCGCCTTCATCCACCTCGTCCCCGGCGATCCGATCTATGTCCTGCTCGGTGACACCGCGACGCCGGACCAGGTCGACGCACTGCGCCACGAGCTCGGCCTCGATCAGCCGATCATCGTGCAATATTTCTGGTGGGTCGGCAACGCGCTCACCGGCAATCTCGGCCAATCCATCTTCTTTCAGGCGCCGGTTCTCTCGGTCATCGCCGATGGCGCCGAGACCAGCTTCCTGCTCGCCACCATTACGATGGTATGGATCGTCATTATCGGCGTGCCGATCGGTATGATTGCCGCCATGCGTCAGGGGTCGTGGCTTGACCAGAGCCTGTCCGGCGTCGCCATGCTCATGGCGTCGGTGCCGACCTTCTGGGTGGGCCTCTATCTGATCCTGATCTTCGCCGCGTGGCTCGGCTGGCTACCAAGTTCCGGCTACCCGTCGATATTCGAAGGGCCGGCAGCTTGCCAATCTGCGTTACCTGATCCTGCCAAGCATCACGCTGGCCGCTCCCAACGCCGCCTTGATCCTTCGCCTGACGCGCGCCAGCATGCTCGACGTGTCGCGGGAAGACTATGTCCGGACGGCGCGGGCCAAGGGCATCCGGCCGTGGCAAGTGGTGCGCAAGCACATCTTTCGCAATGCCTTGCTGGCCGTCGTCTCCGCCTTCGGCTTCACGTTCGCCGCCCTGATCTCCGAGGCGGTCGTCACCGAGACGGTCTTCGCGCTCCCCGGCATTGGACGTCTTGTGGTTCAGTCGATTTTGCGGCGCGACTACCCGGTCATCCAGGGGATCATCCTCGTCATCGTCGTCCTCTATCTGGCGATCAACCTGATCGTTGATCTTTCTTATCGGGTGCTCGATCCGCGGGTGGAACTCGAATGAACCGCGACGGCATGGGGTCTTGGCTGGCGCCGTTCTTGGCGCGCCCGGTGGCGCTTGTGGGCCTGGCGATCCTGCTCGCGATGATCCTCGCCGCGATTTTCGCCGCGGTGCTGGCGCCCTACGACCCTCTGGCGATTGATCCAATCATCCGTCTCACGCCGCCCAATGCGGCCCACTGGTTCGGCACCGACCAGTTCGGCCGCGATACGCTCTCGCGTGTCATTTATTCCTCGCGGATGGCGCTCCTGATCGGCGTCGGCGTGGTCGGTTTCGCGCTTCTGACCGGTGTTCCGGTTGGCGTTTTTTCGGCGCTTTTCCCGCGCCTTGGCCATGTGCTCATGCGCATGGTCGACGTGCTGATGTCGTTTCCCGCATTGCTGCTGGCGCTCGGCCTCATCGTGGTGCTCGGCCAGAGCGTCGCCAATGCCATCATCGCCATCGGCGCGGTCTATCTGACGACCACGACGCGCATCATCTACGGCCTTACGCTGCGCCTGCGCACGGAGACCTATGTCGAAGCGGCGCGCAGCATGGGCTCCGGCACCGGCTGGCTCGTCGTCAAGCACATCCTGCCCAACCTGATCTCGCCGCTGCTGGTGCAGGCGAGCTTCGTTTTCGCCTTTGCGCAGCTGAGCGCAGCCTCGCTTGATTTCCTGGGGCTGGGCGCCCCGCCGGATATTCCGAGCTGGGGCAACATGCTGGCCGAGTCGCGAACTTTCATCACGCGCGCGCCGTGGCTGCTGTTGTTTCCCGGCCTGATGATCGTCCTCACCGCGTTCTCCCTGAACCTCGTTGGCGACGCCTTGCGCGATCGCCTCGACCCGCGGTTCCGGGAAATGTTCGCCAGCCGGCGGAGGAGGTGAGGGGTGCTCGCCGTCAAGGATCTCGTCGTGTCGGTCGGTCCGGATTCGGAGCCCACCGATATCGTCTCGGGCGTATCGTTCGCCATCGGCAAGGGCGAAGTCCTCGGGCTGGTCGGCGAATCCGGCTGCGGAAAGAGCATGACGTCGCTCGCCATCATGGGGCTGTTGCCGGAACCCGGACCCCGAGTGCGGGGCGGTGCGGTCGAACTCGATGGCGTCGATGTCACCACGAGCCCGCCCTGGCGGCGCGTGGAGGACGGTCACGGTCACATTGCGATGATCTTCCAGGAGCCGATGACCTCACTCAATCCGGTCGTCCGCATCGGCGATCAGATCGCGGAGGCCGCGCGTGTGCATGACGGCCTGTCTGGCGCTGCGCTCCGCGAGCGGTCGCGCGAGTTGCTCGACATGGTGCGCATCCCCGACGCCGCGCTGCAAATGAGCGCCTATCCGCACCAGCTCTCCGGCGGTATGCGCCAGCGGGTGATGATCGCCATTGCGCTCGCGTGCCGGCCGCACGTGCTCATCGCCGATGAGCCGACGACGGCGCTCGATGTCACGGTGCAGTTCCAGATCCTCGGACTGCTGCGCGAGCTATGCGACAATCTCGATATGGCGATGCTGTTCATCACCCACGATCTCGGCGTCGTCGCGCAGCTCGTCGATCGTGTCGCGGTCATGTACGCCGGACGGATCGTCGAAACCGCAACCGTCGATACGCTGTTCGGTGCCCCGGCTCACCCCTACACACGCGGGCTGATGGCGTGCATGCCCGCTCCGACGAAGGGGGCCCATCGCCTGCGCACCATCGCCGGCCAGGCGCCGCACCCGGGAGAAATACCGTTCGGCTGCGCCTTCGCGCCGCGTTGCCCGGATGTGCATGATATCTGCCGGGCGGACCCACTGCCGCGGGCCCTCGTTACCGAGGGCCACGAGGCGCTCTGCAAATTCCCGGTCACGGACGGGAGGCCGATATGACAGGCCCGTCGATCCTTGAGGTGCGCGACCTCCGCACCGGCTTCGACGTGAAGCGGAGCGGCCGGAAGATGCGCGTCCAGGCCGTCGACGGCGTCTCGCTGTCGCTCGCCGGGGGCGAGGTGCTCGGCATCGTCGGCGAGTCGGGCTGCGGCAAGACCACGGTCGGGCGTTCCATCGTGCGTCTGACGAAGGCCGACAGCGGCGAGGTCGTCTTCAATGGCGCCAACGTTCTGGCGGCGCGCGGTCAGGCCCTGCGCACCATGCGCCTCAGCATCCGCATGGTGTTCCAGGACCCCTACGCATCGCTCAACCCGCGGCGTTCGGTCGGCGATTCCGTCGCCGAGGCCGGCGACATCAACGGAACCTTCGCCAACCGTGCCGAGCGCTCCCAGCGCATCGCCGAGACGCTGACCGCGGTCGGGCTCAATCCGTCTTTTGCCGGGCGTTTCCCCCACGAGCTCAGTGGCGGTCAGCGCCAGCGTGTCGGCATCGCCCGCGCGATCCTGCCTGTGCCGGCGATCGTCATTGCCGACGAGCCGGTGTCAGCGCTCGACGTATCCATTCAGGCCCAGGTGCTCAACCTGCTCATGGACCTCCGCGAACAGCTGAAACTGTCGATGCTGTTCATCTCGCACGATCTCGGCGTCATCGGCCAGATCAGTGACCGCGTCGCCGTCATGTACATGGGCCGTATCGTCGAGCTTGCCGAGGCCCGCGCGATCCTCGATCGCCCGGTCCACCCCTATTCGCGCGCCCTGATGGCGGCGATGCCGAAGCCCGACCCGTCACAGCGTATCAGCGGCGGCGTCGAACTCGGCGAGCCGCCAAGCCAGTTCGAACGATTGACGGGTTGCGCCTATGCGCTGCGCTGCCCGCTCGCGTCGGATCGGTGTACCGCCGAGGCCCCCGTGCTACGCGACCTCGCCGACGGTCGCCGCGTTGCCTGCCACAACGTCTGACAGGCCGTTTGACGGCATCAAGTCTTGGCAGAGCCACAGTTGCCGGGCCTGGGGGACGTCGGCGAAGCGTGGCCGTGCGTTCCTCCGGTGCGATTTCATTGCAAACGGGCCATTTCGCGAATCGTTCAAGTTATCGCTGTCTTTCGAACGGAACAGTGATCCCTTCTCGCGTAGAGACAGCAGAGGACCCACGGCGTTGGTTTCATGCGCCGCCAGACAATTGTTCCAGTAGAGACCGATGCCCGACCCAGCTCGATCCGTTACCTCAGGTAGTGATCGACCCGACTCTGGTGCCTCACCGGATGCGGTGCAGGCCGGTCTGTCCGGGATAGATCGCAGGCGGCATCCTCGCATTAAAGTCGAGGGACCAATTTCGGTCGCGGATTTGGCCGACGCCGATCGTCGGCAGGCCGAGAGGCGGCAGGGTGAACGCCGGGGCATGGACGGCCTGCGTTCCAACATTCAGTGGACCGTAGCCCCGGACCGAGGTCGCCAATCAGCGCGCTCCAAAGGCTGGCGGTTGCGGATGAGACCGTCGCGGGTCATCCCGCTGGTTGTCGCCCTGGCCGCCGGCGGCATGGCCGCTTACCTTGCGACCCAGCGCGAGCAGCCGGTTATCCAACCCGTTGCCGAGGTTGTGCAGGACACGACGGCGCGCATTCTTGTTGCCAGCCAGGCGATCGGGGTCGGACAACGACTGTCGTCCGCATCCCTTTCCTGGGAGGAATGGCCGAAAGCGGCGTTGCATCCGGACTACATCACCTCGGTCGCGGCGCCGACCGCAATCAGCGACATGTCCGGTTCGGTCGCCCGCTCCGAGTTCCTCCCCGGCGATCCGATCCGGCCACAGAAGCTGGCACGGGGTGTCGACAGTTTTCTCCCCGCCATTCTCGAAGGCGGCAAACGTGGTGTGTCGGTGGCCATTGCGGCCGAGTCGGCTTCCGGCGGCTTCGTCAATCCGAGTGACCACGTTGACGTCGTGTTGACCCGCACGTTTTCGGCGACCGAGGCTGGGATCGTCACCAGCCAGTCAACGACCATTCTCCACAACATCCAGGTGATCGCGATCGATTCGCGACTTGGCCCGTCGAGCGGAACGCGGCCGGGTCAAGGATCCGATACTATCCAGACCGACCAATTTTCCGGAGAAGCGATTGCCACCCTGGCGCTCGACGCGGCCGATGCCGAATTGATCGTCAACGCGGCAGCGATCGGAAAGCTCTCCCTGTTGCTCCGGTCGGCCGTCGACGTTGCGGCCAAGGACGCGCGGCCAGAAGACGGCGCCAACCAGGCGATCCGGCTCTCGAGTCCATTCTGGACGCGATGATGCGGGATGCGATGAGGCGCCTTCAGTCGCGCAGATGCATCGTTGAGCTGGCGCCTGAAGCCGGGCCGCTTTCCGCAGCGTTAATCGCCTGTTGACCAAGATCTGTTAGGAAATCCGCAATGGGATTCTCGAAGGCCGCACGACGTGGCAGCCGTCCAACAAAGTGTTTTCCGCATGCAGAAGCGGACTGACGGAACACGAGCGCGCGGGTTCGTCATCGCGTTGACGAGCATGACCCGCATGGCGCTTGGCTTGACCGCGCGGGCTTGTATTGTTCCTCCCCGGCCGGTGGCGAACGCACCGTGTCCGACTGGTCAGCAATCCCGATCGGTCATTCTCGCCGTCCTGCTGCTCGCGCTGACGGCCGTATACAGCCCGGCGATGGCCGAGGCCGCGGAATACGACCTTGCGACGACCGCGGTGATGCGGATCAAGCTGCCGGTATCGCAGGCTCTCACGGTGACTGTTTCCGGCACGATTGGAAAGGTCGTGACCGCCGATACAACGATCGCCGACGCTCAGCTGATTACCGATAAGTCGATTTACGTGGTGGGCAAGTCGTTGGGCGTCACCACGGTCAATCTCTATTCGGCCGATGGCAGGCCAGTGGGCCTCCTTGCCGTGGAAGTGGGGGCCGATACCGCCGACATCTCACGCTCCATCCGCGCCGCGATACCGAACTCCCACGTGAAGGTGAGTACCGTCAACGGTCGGGTCCGTCTTTCCGGAACGGTGACCGATGCAAATACGATGCAGAAGGTCCTCGATATCGTCGGCCAGTACGGCAGCCCGGCGGTGGTCAACACCATGACCCTGACCGGAGGACAACAGGTCAATCTCGAAGTGCGCATCCTCGAGGCTCAGCGCACAGCCGCCCGGGAGTTGGGTGTCAGTTGGGGCGGAAGCGTTGGCGGTGTGACGATCAAGTCGGGCAACTCACCCGACGCCCCGGCCGCCGCAGCGGCCACTTTTGCGTCGTTTGCTGCCAAAGTTATTTCCGGCGGTGTCGGCCTCACGGCAACCATCAATGCCCTTGAAGTGAAGGGCCTCGTGCGCACCCTGGCCGAGCCGAACCTGACGACGCTCTCGGGCGTGAAGGCAAGCTTCCTGGCCGGTGGGCAAATCCCCATTCGTACCAACGACAGCAACGGCAACTCCACGCTGGTCTACAAGGACTTCGGCGTGCGACTGGTTTTCACGCCGGTGGTGCTCGATGGAGACCGCATTCAGATCCAGCTCACGCCCGAAGTCAGCGATCTGAAGGGCTACACCGATCTGCACGATCCGGTCTTCACGACGCGCACGCTCGATGCGACGGTTGAGCTCAGAGACGGTCAGAGCTTCTCCGTCGCCGGCCTGCTGCAAGACAGCACAAACTTGGACCAGAACCAACTGCCATGGGTCGGAAGCGTGCCGATCCTGGGTGCGCTCTTCAGGTCGTCGAGCTACCAGAAGAAAGAAACCGAACTTGTCGTCATCGTAACACCGAGGCTCGTGCAGCCGGACAAGCCCGGCCAGGTGGCGGCTTCCCCGCTCGACGGCACCATGCCGGCCAATGATCCGCAGTTCTTCGCCCACGGCAAAATGGAAGTGACGCCAAAGTTGATTCAGGATGTCCAATCGGGGGCGGGAGTGGCGGGCCCGTTCGGCTACATCATCAATCTTGGTGCGGGGGGCGGCGGCTGAACATGCGAACGTCGTTGACCTTCGCCGCCGCCTGCCTGTTGGCGTTGCTGCTCGGCGGCTGCAATTTTGACTACCTTCAGCACACGGACCGGATCAGCTATCAGGCGGGTGACGCGGTAGACGCCAATCTGGAACGTCAAACGATCGACCCGTCCCACGGATCGATGTACGACACCAGCGGCCTCGGCAAGAACGGATCGGTCGTGCCGCCGGATCCTGCGACTCAACCGCCGCCTGCGAAGCCGCCAGCCACCCCGTAAGAAGCGACGCCGGATTTGGTCAACGCTGAGCCGCTGGGGCGTCAGGCGCCCGCCTTGGTGGCATTCGCATAGATCAGAAGATTATTGGCGACGATCGGGTTCTGCGGGTCAAGCTGCCTGGCTTTCCGCAGGTTGGCCGCCGCCGTCTTCAGATCGCCCCGCAGCATGTAGGAGTAGCCCAGATTATTGTAGTACTGGGCCGTGTCGCCGGTGAGTTTGTGCAAGGCCGCATAGGCACGATCCGAGACGTCGAAGCGGCGCAAGCGATCGTAGGACGCGGCCAACCCGACATAGCCCTCTGGATCGCTGGGCGACAGTTCCACGACTCTTTTGTAGAGGGCGGCGGAGTAACCGAAGTCGTTGTTACGGAAATGCGCTCGGGCCTCCGAAAGGGCGCGATCGGCGGTATAGTCTCCAATGTTGGACAGGTCGGCGACCTGCAACTGATTGTCGCCAAAGGCACTGATGCCGACGGTGTCGGCGGTATTGCAGGCGGCGAGCGGCAGGGCCACCAACGCCAGGGCCAGAAACCCATAGCCCTTCGACCTCACACTGCGGTGCTGCATGTCCACTGCCCCTTGCGACGCCGCAAACAAAGTGCGGCCGTCGACTTTCCCCGGCTCTACCGTAGTTCCTGGCGGGGTTATCAATTGTAAATGCGGCACGTGCACCTCGGGTTAGGGCTAACGGACGGTTAATATCCGCGTCGCGGCATCTTCGTTGGCAGGTTCACGCCCATGGAATTTGGGCAAGCTCGAAGCGACGGGCCTCTGGTCATCGTGAGCTAAGAAGCCACCCTCAGGTCGGAGATTTCGGTGCCAATCTTCTGGAACGTTGCGATGATCTGATCGGCTGACGTCAGCAGGAAAAAGGCACCTGAATCGCTGGCGCAATTCTTGAGCATCGTCGATGTGGGGTCGTTACCCGTATTCACTTGCACCGTGTAGACGAGAACGTTGGCCGCCTTGATGGCGTTGCAGGCGATACTTTCCCGGGTGTCGATCTGGGATTGACTGGTGTACCACCGATCCTGGGTATTGAGACCATCAGTCAGCAGAATGATGATCTGTTTGTACTTGCGCGCCGGGTCCGTGGGCGGGATCGTGAAGGGTGCGCTCGTAAGCGATTGCCAGCCCCACTGCAGACCTATCGCCTGGTTGGTGTTGCCATTGGGCTGCATGGCGTCGACCAGATTGTTGAGTGCGGTCCAGTCGTATGTCAGCCCGGTCAGCTGAGTGGGGCAGTTGCTGTACTGTTCGGCCGGAAACAACGTGGCCGGTGTCCCCGCAACCGGGGCGACATTGTTGGTGTCGTAGTTCTGATCGCGGTCGGTAATGCATCCGTTCCAGGTGCTATGGTCGTTTGCCGTCCAGACATTGTAGTGACTGACGCATGAAGTTTTGGTCGAATAGCTCGCCTGGCTGCAGGTGCCGTTGACCGCGTCCCAGAGATCCCATCTGACCCAGGACTGATCATAACTCGCCGGGCCGACATTGATGTCCTTGCTGAACGGAACGATCGACACATAGACGTCGCCGTCCTTGCTGGCCGCCTTCTTCATCTGGGCCAGTAGACTATGCGTCGCGGTCTTGAGCGCATCCATCTTGCCGGACTGGGCCATGGACCCGGTATTGTCGAGGACCAATGAAACGCGCAACAGCGCCTGTCCCCATGTCGTCTCGGCAGACACGCCGAGCGGAATGGTGTGCAAGCCGATCAATCCAAGAAAGTATGTCGGGACCGAAGCAGATGCGTTGACCGTGACCGTCGGGCCGTCTGCTGAAAACGCCGAGGTAAGTACGAGTCCCTGCGCCTCCGGATTCGAGAAATTTGCGCGAAATAAATCCAGCGCCGACTGCTGTATTTCCGTCGGGGTCATCGTCGCGATATCTGCTTGCCGGGCAAGGGCGAGCGACGTCGCGTCGATGGCGTCTTGCATGTCGCCGCGAGCCCGGGCTCCCCTCGTGTAGTCAACCGTGCCGCCCATCGCCACAATCAGCGGAACGGCCATGAGCGCAAATATGACAGCGACGTTGCCGCCGTTTGAGGCCGAGAAGCTGCGAGCAATCGCAAAGACGGCCGAAGTAACTTTGTTAAGCATGCGGTGGGGCTCTTCCATCTACATCGATGGATAGGCCCGCCCGCTGAAAAATGGCTGAATTCTATCGTTAGGTTTGTCTACGAAAATTGTAACAATTCGCCGACGACGCTTGAGGCCGCGCAGGGGGCTCAGCCGAGGCCGCCGACGCACACGCACTTGACGTCCAGATAGTCTTCGACGCCGTATTTCGAGCCTTCTATGGATTGGCGCGTTGCAAAACGACGTTGTGCGCTTCATTTTGCCGCGGCAGATCGTAGCGCGTTCAATTGGCTCGCTGCGAATTCTAGATCGATGATAAGTCCGCACGGGCGAGGGGATTGCGAGCCCGGCCGGGACAGGAACGAGACTGGGGATCATATATGAGTGGAGATGGAAGTGCGGCTGACCGATATACGTCGGTCAGTTACCGGTCGCTTGCCGGCAAACCTGTGGTCATCACAGGGGGTGCATCGGGCATCGGCGCGGAGATGGTGCGCGCCTTCACGGCGCAGGGGTGTAAGGTCGCCTTTCTCGACATTGACGAGAAGGCCGGCTCCGATCTCGCCGCCGAAACCGACGCGGCGTTTCATGCCTGCGACCTTACCGATATCGCGCGCCTGCGCGAAGTGATCGCCAATATCGAGACGACGAGCGGCGGTATCGAGGTGCTGATCAACAATGCCGCGCGCGACGACCGCCACGAGATGGCGACCGTCGAGCCCGAGTATTGGCACCGCGCCCTGGCAATCAATCTCGATCACCAGTTCTTCGCCACCCAGGCGGTGGCGAAGGGCATGACGGCGCGTGGCCGCGGCTCGATCATCCTTTTCAGCTCGATTTCGTGGATGCGGTCGCAACCGCGCATGGTCGCCTACACGACGGCGAAGGCCGCCATCTTCGGCCTCTCCAAGACGCTCAGTCGCGAACTCGGGCCGTCGGGCATCCGCGTCAATTGTATCGTGCCCGGTGCCATCCGCACGGAACGGCAGGCGAAGCTGTGGCGGACGCCGGAGTCCGAAATCCGCATTCTTGAGAATCAGGCGCTGAAGGTTTTCCTCGACGGGACGCACGTGGCGCGGGTGGCGCTGTTCATAGCATCCGACGAGAGCGTGGGCTGTACCGGGACGTCGTTCCTGGTCGACGCGGGCCTGACGTAGAGCTAACCCACCAAGGTTGGTCGCGGCTGCGGCGAATGATGAGGTGCATCATTCGCCGCCATTGCGTTGGTCCTGCCTAGGCCACGTGCGCGCGCTCCCCCATCCGCAGCAGCCCTTGCATATAGCCGACGGCATGGGCGCGGCCGCGATGGTTCCAGTCGGTGTCGTCGTCCATGTGCGGAACGTGGTCGTCGAGCAGGAAGCCGTCGAAGCCGGTCTTCTTGAGCAACGCCATAATCTCCGCCGGATCGTAGTTGCCCTCGCCGATGAAGCATTCGGTGAAGTTCGGCACCGACCCCTTCACGTCGCGGAAGTGGACGTAGAGGATGCGGCCCTTCGGTCCGAAGAATTTGATCATCTCGCGCACATTGGCGGCGCCGCCGGGCATTTCCGAGCAGCAGCCGAGGCAGAGGTCCAGCCCCCAGTTCTCGCTCTTGGGGTTGAGCCGCCAAGCGCGCTTGAAGTCGTCGGGCTCCTTGAAGATGCGCGCGACGCCGCCGAGCATGGGGACGGGCGGGTCGTCGGGATGGAGCGCCAGCTTCACGCCGGCCTCCACCGCGACCGGCAGCACCGCCTCGATGAAATACTTGTAGTTGGCGAACATCTGATCCGCCGTGACGATCCCGTCTTTCTCGTCATAGATCGGCATGGAGTGGCCGAGAGTCGTCGGCAGGTATTTGCGCAACTGGCGCTTCGTCTTGCCTTTGAGTTCCTTCATGTCGAACTTGGTCGCCCCGGCGCCGCCGCGCGCGGGCGCCAGGCGCTCGGTCCGCCAGACGGAGTTCGGCATCCAGTGGAAGCCGAGGATCGGGATGCCGGCGCGGCCGATGTTCCGCACCGTTTTCTGGTAGTTCTCGATCTGCTCGTCGCGGCCGGGCAGGCCGAGCATGACCTTGTTGTAGAAGTGGGTCGGGACGTTTTCGATCGCCTCGAACGCCAGCCCGTGTTTCCTGGTCTTGTCGACCAGCGCCTTGATGTCCTTGTATTCCCACGACTGGTCGCCCGGCAGCCGCGGGTTGTTCATCTGGATGCCCTTGACGCCGATCTGCGCCGCGAAGCGGAGCTTCTCCTCCGTCAAATCATGGAATTGGCCAATCGCGACGCGAATGCCCTCGTTCTTCATTCTGGATCCCCTGTGAAACCGAAGCTGTTTGAACCACTCAACCTTTGACCGAACCGGCGGTGAGGCCCTGCACCATAAAACGCTGGGCCACGAAATAGAGAATCATCAACGGCAGCGACGACAGCACCGCGCCCGCCATGAGCGGACCCCATGGCAGGACATCGCTGGTGATGAGGTAGTTGAGTGCAAGCGGCGCGGTGCGCTGCGAGTCGGACGTGATCAGCACCAGCGCCAGCAGCAACTCGTTCCACGCTCCGGTGAACGTGAAAATCGCGACCGCGGCCAGACCCGGCGCCGACAACGGCAGCACGATCCGCAGGAGCGAGCCCATGCGCGAGAGCCCGTCGATCATCCCTTGCTCCTCAAGCTCGCGCGGCACGCTGCGGAAGTAGCCGGTCAGCAGCCAGGTGGCGAGTGGCAGCGAGAAGGTCAGGTAGACGAGGATGAGGCCGTTGAGCGAGTTGCCGAGGTTCAGGCGAGCCATCAGGATCGACAGCGGAATGAAGAGCAGGGAAGTCGGCGTCAGGTAGGCGAAAAGGATCAGCCGGCCGATCAGGCCACGGAAGCGATAGCGGAAACGCATCAGCGAGTACGCCGCGAATGACGAAATGATCAACGAGATGATCGTGACAGTTCCCGAGACCAGCAGGCTGTTGCGAATGTTGAGCAGGAAGTCCTTGTCGCCGAGCAGGATCCGGTAGTTCTCTAGGGTGAAGACTTGAATCCACAGCGACGGTGTACGTACAATATCGCGCGGCAGCTTGAGCGATGTCGTGATCATCCAGTAGACCGGAAACATCACGATCAGGACGGCGATCACCAGCGCGGTGTAGCTCAGAATCCGGCCAAGGCGTTCGCGAGGCGCGAGCCCACGGATTCGCTGCTTTTCGTTCATTGCGACGGCGCTCATTCGTCCTCCGGATGCCGCATCATCGCCGTCGCGGCGAAGACCAACACAATCAGGACCGGGAGCATGGCCACGGATACGGCCGCCGCCTCGCCGATGCGCTGCGTCTGCATTCCGAAATAGGCCAGCACCGGAAACACGATTGTGGCGTCTGACGGTCCGCCTTGCGTCAGTAGCCACACGTTCTCGAACGAATTTGCCGTCCAAATCGACGACAGCAATACGGTCACGACAATCACCGTGCGAATGCCGGGCAAGGTCACGTGGCGGAACCGTTGCCATGCGTTGGCGCCGTCGACCCGCGCCGCTTCGTAAAGCTCGGTCGGTATCGCCTGCAGGGCGGCGAGCATGCTGATGAACCAGAAGGGAAAGCCGCGCCAGACCGTGGCGGCGATGACGGCCGGCATCGCGGTCGACCTTTGCCCCAGCCAGTCGATGATGCCGGGCCAGATGCCGGTCTGGGTGAGGATCAGATTGAGGCCGCCGCCGATCGGCTGGTAGATCACGCGCCACGTCAGGAACGCCACGAAGGCCGGCATCGCCCAGGGCAGCATCAGGAAAGAGCGGAAGAGCCCGCGGCCGGGCAGGCGCTGGTTGACGAGGAGAGCGAGGCCGAGACCGATCGCGAGCTTGAGCGCGTCGCTGATGACAACCAGTTCGATGGTGTTGACGATTGCGGCGCCAAAGGACGCGGTGCCGGCGAGATAGCGGAAGTTGCCGAAGCCGATCCAGTGGCCGTCATTGCCGATCACCCGGTCGGTGAACGACACATAGATCGCATAGAAGAACGGATAGGCGACGAGGCCGATCAGCAACAGGACCACGGGCAGCACCAGCCCATAGGCGAAAATCTTCGTCTGGAGGGAGTAGCTCATGCCGGGCGAACGCGACGCAGCCGTCCTCGGGGCGCGGTGACGCGGGCTACCCTGCAGGGCATCGTCCATGCTGAAAGGACTCCCGAGGCGTTGCCGAACGGTCGTGTCGCGGGCGAGAATTGCTCTCGCCCGCGGCGCGGCCGGTCCTGGGATCAGGACTTGTACTTGTCGTAGATCGCCTGGATCTGCGTCTGGGCCTCGTCCATCGCCTTGTCGAAGTCCCAGTTGTCGATCACGACCCGCTGGATCATCTTCGGCACGATGAAGTTGGTGGACATGTCAGCATAAGCCGCGTTGTAGACGTCGGGATAGGCTGGCGGCGTTCCCTTCTTAACCAGATCGAGCAGTCCGGAAAGGATCGCGTTCGAACCGCCGAAGACGTCGAACTTCGCCTGATCCTGCAGGACCGGCCCGTAGATCGCTTCCGCGTAGTAGGCCTTCATGAAGTCAGGCTGAGCGAGGAACTCCAGCAGCGCCTTGGCCGTGTCCTGGTTCTGGCCCGACTTCGGGATGACGCGAAGCTGCGGCTGGATCGGCGAGATGACGCCCTTCGGGCCACCCGGCAGAGACGAATAGAGCGTCGCCTGGAAGAGTTCGGGATCCTGCTTCTTCGCCGCGATGCCGACCGACCCGGTATTGGCGATGAAGACCGCCTGACCGGCAAGGTAGGCCTGGTTGTCGCCGGCGCCGTCCCATGTCGTGTTGCCCGGCGGGAACAGGCCCTTGTCCCAGGCATTCTTGATCCAGGTGAGATAGGCCTTGGTCGCGTCGGACTTGATCGCTGCGGTCTTGCCGGCGTCGTCGGCGATCCGCCCGCCAAACGATTGCAGCACCGAGATCTGGGTGTTGCCGTCGCCGACGTTTGAAAGGGCAAGGCCGAGGCCGAATAGCGGCGGCTTGTTGACCTTCTCCGCCTGTTGCGACAGCTCGTCCCAGGTTTGTGGCGCGGTGTTCAGTCCGGCGGCCGAGAGCACGTCGTTGCGGCGCAACAGCAGGTTGCCCGACACGCCGAACGGAATACCCGTCCGGCCGCCCGCGACCTTCGTGGTGTCGGTCGCGTCGGCGACCGCGCCGAACCAGCCGCCCTGTCCCTTGCCGATCAACTCGTATGTGTCGTCGAGGAGCGCGAACTGGCCCTGCCGCGACAGAAGCAGCTGGAGGTCGAGCCCGACATCGAGCGCATCAGGCATGGTGTTCGACGCGACCGCGGCCGAGACTTTCTGCACCGTCTCGTTCTGGTTGATCATCACGACTTCGGTGGTGACGCCGTTATCCGCGCCCCACTTGTTGATCGTGTCGACCAGCAGCTTGTTGGCGGCGTCCGAGAAAATCAGGCCGCCCCAATAGGTAATCTTCGACCCCTTCATGATCGCAGGTGCCGCCAGCGCGCTTCGCAGTGAGGCTACGCCAACCACACCCGCGATGACTCCCGCCGATGCGCCAAGGAGCCGTCGCCGAGTCCAGTTTCCTCGTCTCGCCATGCTTTCCTCCTTTTTGATTTATTCTTGATGCGTTGGCGCTTGGCGCCACCCGTTCTTGTGTTCGCGGGTGTGAAAGCATCCGAGCGTCGCATGCTGGTGTCAAGGCGAATGGCTGCGGCACCCAAATATTCCGGGGCAGATGCCTGTCCAGGTGTTGCGCAGGTCGGTCCGCGCCGCCGTATCAACCCGTCGGTTGTGATCTGCGATCGCGTCGCTCCAGCGTTGCCTGTGCACGCCACCCTTCGCCTGCCGACAAATCGGGAAAAGTCGGGATAAGCTACGCTTGGATTGTCATTCGGGCCGCTCGGCCCGTTGGAGCATTGTTCATGGCGGCGGCAGAGCCGAACATCGCGGGAGCGCACCCCGGCGTTGGCGAGCAGACCGATTTCGAAAAACTCCGCCGGATACCGTTCCTCTATGGCTTCAGCGTCCTCAACACGTCCGCGCTTCTGTGCACGGTCGCGGCGCCGCTCACGCTCTTTGCCGCCGAACTCGGCGTCGACAAGAACGGCATCGGTCTGATCGGCGGCATCATGCCGTTCGCGCAGGTGCTGTGCATTGGCTTCCTGCCGCTGGTGATGCGCTTCGGCCACCGCCACATCGCCGCGCTGGGCTACGGTCTTCGCTACCTCTTCGTATTGCCCTTCCTCCTTGCCCCGTTGGTGCGGACCTCGGCTGATCTGGTGTTCTGGATTCTCTTTGGATCCATGACGATGTTCTCCGTCGGCCGGACGTTCGCGGAAACGGCGCTCTGGCCATGGTCGCAGGAGTACACGCCGCGCTTCCTGCGTGGCCGCGTGAGCGGCAGCACGGCGCTGTTCACCCTGCCGGCTGCGATCGGCGTGTCCTACCTCGTTCAACTCTGGCTCGACAGTCACACGGGCATCGAACGGTTCTCTCCGGTGTTCCTCGTCGGGATCGTGCTTGGGCTTGCGGGCGGAAGCCTGTTGCTGGGTCTTGGCGGCGGTCGGCCGCGCCCCGGTGCGTTGCGCGGTCTCAATTCGATCCGTGCCATCGTTTCCCCGGCCCACGACCGGAATTTCCTGACCTATCTCTACTCGTCGGGATCCCAGTACCTCGCATCCGCCGTCATCAACCTGTTTATCCTGCTCTTCTTCCGGGAGCGGCTGGACATCAGTTCCGGCAAGCTCGTGCTGATGTCGTCGCTCGGGCTTCTCGGCGGTGCCATCGGCAGCGTCGTGGCCGGCTGGTTCGTTGACCGCTACGGCACGCGGGCGATCCGCATCGTCCTCCAGGTCCTGCAGATCGGATTGCTGCTCGCGTTGGTCACCGTCAACAAGGACATGCCCAACATCGACATCGTTGTCGGGGCGATCTTCTTCCTCTTCGGGATGCTGTTCCAGAGCGCCACGACGATCGGCTCGATCTACATGCTCAACTACGTGCCGCCGGCCCAGAAGGAGAGCTACATGGCGCTGGCCTATGCCAGCGATGGCCTGATCGGCGGCAGCGCGACCTTCCTCGCCGGGGCAATGCTGCAATTCCTGCAGGTGCATCCCCCAGTCCTGTTCGGCGTGCAAATCGGTAACTACGAGACGCTGTTCGTGCTGAGTGCCATCGTCGTCGCCACCTCGGCTGCGAGCTTCGCGATGCTGCGCGAGGAAGGCGCGACCGGGGTACGCGATTTCCTCGGCCACTTCCGACGCGGAAATCCGCTCAGCGCGTTCTGGAATATCCGACGCTTCGACCATCTCTCGTCGGAGGAGCGCCGCCGCGAGCTTGCCTATGGCTTCGGCGGAACCCACAGCGCACTGGTCAAGGAGGAACTGATCGTGGCGCTCAGCGACCCGAGTTTCGACGTGCGTCACGAGGCGATCCAGTCGCTCGGCCATCTGCCGAACAATCCGGTCGTCGTTGGCGCCCTGGAATCGATGCTCCGCGACGCCGATCTGATCGAACTGCAGAACGCCGCCCTTGTTTCGCTTGGCCGCATCAAGGCAACCGCCAGCGGCGAGTTGATCGCCAGCTTTCTTGATGACTCTAACCCCTTGCTGCGCGCCCGTGCCGTTCGCACGTTGGGCGACATCCGAGACGAACGCTTTCTGCCGAGGATCCGGGATCTGCTGCGCGACGACCCGGCAATTGATTGTCGCTTGGCGGCCGTCTCGGCTCTGGGCAAGTTCAAGGACCGGGAGGGCGTCGACGGTCTGCTGGCGATCTACGGCGAATTCGCCGCGGCGGCCGAGAACGCGGCGAAGCAGCACGGCAAGGTCGTTCTTCTTGCCCTGTCCAAGATTCTGAATTGCGAGGAGATCTTCGCGCGCGAATGGCGGCGCGAGGAGAAACTGATGGGGTCGCGGCTTCCGGGGCTCGTGGCCAAACTCTCAGCCGCGCTTCGCCGTCATCCGGGTAAAAAGACGGAGGAAATTGCAGCGCGGCTATCGCAAAGCGAGGCGGAACTGGCGTCTGGCAACACCATCGGCGCCTTCCAGGCGTTGCAATCGCTGAGGTCGGTGATCGCGTCAAGCAAACACGCCGACGCTCCCATTGTCGTCACGATCATCGACGGGACGCGCGATCTCGCGACGCCACAACGCGCGTTGCTCGTGCTGCTGTGCCTGGTTGTGCGAAGGATCGTGGAATAACGACGGTCGCCGGCAGGTTGGGACAGGCTTTCCGTTCACCGGCGACCGTCGCATCAGCGGAGGTCAGGACCGCCGCATCCGCCACACTCACGAAAGCAAGCCCTTCACGCTCTATGCAACAAGAATCCGGCAGATGAGGGGCGATCGCGTGGCATCGCCGAATTCATCGCAGCTCACTGATCGGTCAGGGCAGGGCCAGCTCCGCCGGCTGATAGTAGTCGCGATACCAATCGACGAACGCCTTCACACCCGTTGTCAGCGGCGTCGATTGCGCATCCGGCAACAGCTGGTGCAGTTGACTGACATCGGCCCATGTTCGCCGAACGTCGCCCGGCTGCATCGGCAACAACGTTCGGCGGGCTGGCTTTCCCAGCACGTTTTCGAGGGCGGCGATGAATTCGTTGAGCCCGACGGGGTGGGACGCGCCGATATTGATGACCCGGAAAGGGACGGCGGACTTGCCATCGCGCGCCGCCGCACCTTCGGGCGTGCCGGGCGGTTTGTGCAGTAATCCGACGATTGCGCCGACCAGGTCGTCGATGAAAGTGAAATCGCGCGACATCCGGCCTTCCCCGTAAACCTCGATCTCGCGGTCGTTGAGGATGGCGTCCGTGAACTTGAAGAGGGCCATATCCGGCCGGCCCCAAGGTCCGTACACCGTGAAGAAGCGTAGCGCCGTCACCGGCAGCGCATGAAGATGAGCGTAGGAATGCGCCATGACTTCGGTCGCCTTCTTCGTGGCGGCATACAGCGATACCGGTCGCGAGGACTCGGACTCTTCCGTGAACGGCACCGTTTCGCCGTCGCCGTAGACGGAACTGGTTGACGCCAGCAGTAGGTGCGCGGGGTGCATCGCCCGGCATGCCTCGAGCACATTGAATGTGCCGACAATGTTGGAGTCGATATAGGCGCGCGGGTTCTCCAGGCTGTAGCGAACGCCCGCCTGGGCGGCGAGATGGATCACGACTGCCGGCCGGCTGTCGCGCATGACTCGCTGAAGCGCGGCGGCATCCTCGAGCATGAACTCGTGGCCGTAAAATCCTGGCAACTCGGACAGAATGGCGTGTCGGGCCCGCTTCAGGTTCACGTCGTAATAGTCCGTGAAGCCGTCTATGCCGATAACCTCGTGTCCCTGCAGCAAAAGGGCGCGGGCGACGTGAAAGCCGATGAAGCCCGCAGTGCCGGTGATGATGATGGGCGAGGAAATATGAGCGTCCGGAGTCATGGCGTCCTTTCACATCAGGAGCTCAACCCCGCCCACATTACGCCGCACGGCGCGCGGTCGCGTCAATCATAATGATGCGACGCAAAAATGCTCAATCGAGAAACGAACTTGCTCAAGAATCCTCACGCGCTTCGTAATCTCTCGACAAGTAAATAGCCAACTCCAGCCGGAAATTCGCCATAGACCTGTCGTAGCTTGCAAACAACGGGGAGACGCAAAGGGCTAAAGGGGAATTAAAGAAAAAATAGAGCGAAATGCGGTCTGCAGCAGTGTAGCCGTCCAGAGCAGATGATCGGCTATGGCAGTGAAACTCGGGGTATTTCTATCTGATCCGCGCAGAATTCGTTCGAATGCTGCGATGCGGAACGCGACTTCAATCTCGCACTATTGGGTGGGGCCGGTCACAGCCGTCTGTGACTTCCTGGCTCTCGCGGCGCTTGGGGTGGCGAGCAGCAGCGCGTTCGATCTTGTCGCGGGCAACGCACATCGCGGCCGGGCGAGTTACATCGGACTTGGTTGCCTGGTCGGCGGACTGACCGTTGCCCTGCTGAAGTCTCGCAATCTCTACGACCGCTCGTTCGTGCTCGGCGACGATGTCGTGGTGCCGATCATCAAGACATGGTTTGTCGTCTTCTCTCTGCTTGCGATCGCGTCGTTTCTCCTCGGCTTGCAGCCGGACTATTCCCGCGGCGCCCTGGTCACCTACTTCGCCAGCGGCGGCATTGCGTTGATCGGCATCAGACAAGGGGCGCGCAGCCTGCTGCAGCGCGCAACCAGAGCTGGATCGCTTGCCACCCGTCGCGTTATCCTCATCGGCGACAGCCGAGAGGTTTCCGAGGCGGACTACCGCGAAAAGCTTCGACGCCATGGCTACCGGCTGGCCAAAACCATCCTCTTCGATTGTGCGACGGAGGAACGCGAGACCGCCGCAAAGCTGGCGGAGACGGACTTCGCCAGGCTTGCCAGGGCCGGCGAGGTCGACGAGGTTCTTCTGGCTTTCCGCTGGTCGGATATGGCCTGCATCGATGCGATCCTGGCCGAGCTTCGCGTCCTGCCCGTGCCGATCCGCCTCCTGCCGGACGTCGCTGCGTCACGCTACATCGCCGGGCCCATGACCGACATCGGCCTCGCCAAGGCGATCGACCTTCATCGTCCCGTGCTGCGGCCATGGGAAAGAAGCGTCAAGATGTCGGTTGATTGCGTTCTCGCCGCCGCAGGGCTCGCGCTGTTTTCGCCGCTGTTCGTCGCGATCGCAATCATGATCAAGCTGGACAGCCCCGGCCCGGTGTTCTTCCGACAGTCGCGCGTAGGCTTCAACGGTCGGCAGTTCCGGATCCTGAAATTCCGCACGATGCGGACTCTCGACGACGGCGTCGACATCCGTCAGGCGACCCGCGGCGATGCAAGAGTGACGCGCATCGGCCGCTGGCTGCGGTCAAGCAGCGTCGACGAGATTCCGCAACTGGTCAACGTTCTGCTTGGCCAGATGTCGCTCGTCGGCCCGCGACCGCACGCCGTGGCCCACGACAATCAGTTCGGCAATGCAATTCTGCACTACTCGTTGCGACATCGTGTGAAGCCAGGAATTACCGGATGGGCGCAAGTGTGTGGCTTTCGCGGCGAGACGCCGACGATCGAGATGGTGATGAAACGCGTCGAGCACGATCTCTGGTACATCCACAACTGGAGCTTCTGGCTTGACGCCGTCATTCTCGCGCGCACCGTCGTCACCGTGATGAATCCGAAGGATGTTTACTGACGCCGGTCGCGCCGCATCGAATTGCGACGCACAAGAGCACACTTGTGCCCAACGTTTGCCGCGATGGGCGACTACAACCTGATCTTCAGTGCGACGCCGACAGAGTTGCCGCGGACAGACTGAAGCGCGGTCGGCGACGGGATGCGGGCGAGATGGCAAAGCAGGAAGAATCGAACGCTGCGCGATGCGGTGACGCGCGTGCCGATAGCGCGACGCAAACGGCGCTGGTCTCGTTGTCGTTGGCCGATGAAATCCGAAGACTGCGATCACGGGGCGCGGCAACTGATGTCGTGGCGTAGGCGAAGAGCGGCAGCCGTAGCGGCAGGCGAGCTCCACAGGTCGGATGGGGCTGGCATGTTCGCTCTCGACAAGCTCTGGAACTACGGGCGCCGGTTGCTGCAGCCGCGCTACTGGCCTGAATTGCGGCGGTTTGCCGTGCGCCGGCTGAGCGGCAGGCCGCTCGATGAAAACACCGCCGGACAAGCGCGCACGGTAAGCGCCGATCTGGCGATCTCCCGGGAACAGGCATTTGAAGCGCTTGGCTTGCCGGCCGCCGCCTTCAAGTCGTTCGCGCAGGCGGAGTCGTCGCGGATGGCCGCGGCGCAGATTCGGGTGAGCGTGGCGCGTGACGGGATGGGAGGAGGCGCCGACATCGACCTCCTCTACAGCCTCTGCCTTGCCTTCAATGCCGGCCGCGTCCTCGAGACCGGCGTGGCTTTCGGATGGTCAAGTCTGGCGATCCTGTCCGCGATCGGCGCCCGCCCCGGCGCGGTGCTGACCAGCGTCGACCTGCCTTATCTTGGCGCAAATCTCGACGAGCTTGTCGGGCTCGCGGTGCCGAACGACCTGAAGTCATGCTGGTCATTGCGCCGCGGCGCCGATCGTGACGAATTGCCGATGGCCATCGCCGATACGCGGCCGATCGACCTCGCGCACTACGATTCCGACAAGTCCTACGCGGGCAGACGCTGGGCTTATCCGCTGATCTGGGACGGCCTGCGCGATGGCGGCCTCCTCATCTCCGATGACGTCGAGGACAATCTCGCGTTCCTCGATTTTGCGGCCGAGATATCCGCGCGACCGCTGATCGTCAGCGCCCCGTACCGCGACCGCTTGACCGGCATTCTGCGCAAGGTCTGATCGGCGAAGGACTGCTAAGTCCGTCCGTCGGCGATCTTGTGGCGCAACCCCAGGATCGGCTTCTCCAGGAAGTGCCACGACAGGATGCAGACCGCGAACGTTGCGGCGATGACGATGATGCCGAGCTCGAGACGCGGCAGATCGCCGGCATACTTCTCGACGATTTTCGGCATCCAGTTGTGCACGAGATAGAGCCCGTAGCTGATCTGCCCCACATATTGCAGCGGCTTGAGGTTGAAGATCGCACCTGTCCATCCGCTGAAGCCAATTGCCGCGTTGAGCACCAGCCAGGCGAAGAATACGCCGCAGAGCAGATTGTTGGTGAAGTAGCGCAGGATGCTGCCGTCACCGTAGAGCA
The DNA here is from genome assembly GCA_963781775.1 of uncultured Alphaproteobacteria bacterium. GTDB lineage: Bacteria > Pseudomonadota > Alphaproteobacteria > Rhizobiales > Kaistiaceae > CAVSRC01. Next base: position 36,626 of record CAWAHE010000015.1, read on the forward strand.
TCCAGGAGCCCACGGCGATCGCGATGCAGCTCCACGCGACAACGGTAAAGATCGTCGCGACGCGGCCCGAGTACCACTCGAAGCAGTTTGATCGGCCCTCGCGATAGCAGGCCATGGCCAGCAGGCAACCGACGGCCAGCAGCTCGAAATTGTTGGGCAGAAGCCCGCGCGCCTCCGTGAGCGAGAATCCGCTGCGATAGACCATCACCTTGAAAATGAAAGCCAGCACCATCAGCGCCACGGTCACCGCCGGCAGCCAGCGTCTCGGCGTCAGCACAATGGCCAGTGGCCAAAGCAGATAGAATTGTTCTTCGACCGCCAGGCTCCAGAACACATTGGACGGGTGGCCGAGGGCGACCCAGATGTTGGTCAGATAGGCGGCGTGCCATGGCCACGTGCTGGCGACCGGTTCGATCCCGAGAAGCACGAGAGCGAGAATGACCGCATAGAATGCAGGCATCAGCCTGAGAAACCGTCGCAGATAAAATGAACTAAAGGCGATGGATCGCCGTTCGGCGGCGTCGAAGCTCTGCAGCAGGATTCCGGTGATGAGAAATCCGCTCAGGGTGAAGAAACAGCCAACCCCCAACGTGCCGGCGCCTATCGGCACATGGCGGTTCAGCCACGCGCCTCCGTAGTGTTCGAGCATTACCGAACCGAGCGCGAACGCCCTGAGCGTGTCGAGCTGGTACATGCGCATAGGCGGCCGCCCTGCCTGACCGGATGAGGCAGCCTCACATCACTTCTTGTCGAGAGGATGGCCGAGCGAAGGCGGGGCGTTCAATCCACCGATTTGGGTCGAGAAAGCGATATCGGTGAACTGAGCGCCGGGCTGTTGTGACTGAACAGTCGCTCGTACACGCCTTCGATCGCGTCGGCGTGCCGCTCGACTGTCAGCTTGGCGGCCGCTTTCAGGCCGCCGTCAGTCAGGTGTTGCGCAAAGGCGGCGTCGTCGAGCACCTGCCGCACCTTTTCGACCCACGCCTCGAAGTCGTCCGGATCGACCACGAGGCCGGATTCGCCGTCCTCGACCACTTCGCGCAATCCACCATCGGAGGATACGATCGCGGGGAGGCCGACGCTTTGCGCTTCCACGCCCACCCGCGCCAGGGGTTCGTCCACCGCCGGTGCGATCATCACGTCGCATGCCGCCATCCACTCGGCGACATTGCTTACGAAGCCGGCCGAGACCAGCCGGTTGCGCCAATCGCCGCCCGATTGCATCAATCTGAAATACAGATCGTCGCGCGGTTCCTGAACGTCTCCGCAAATCACTCCGTAGATCGGCCGCCCGTCCGCCGTCGCGCTGAGCCGCTGCAGCAGATTGATGAGAATGTGCGGCCGCTTGCGGGCGAGCAGTGCGCCGAAATACCCCACCACAGCGGCGTTCTCCGGGATCTTCGCCTGTTCGCGAATACGCCGGCGCATTTCGCTGCGTGCGTTGGCGTCCAGGCTGGGGCGGAACGGATTGTAAACGACCTCGCTTTTCTCCTTGGCCCAGGGCGGCAGCAGATTGCGGCTATAGGCGGATACGCACACCACCCAGGAGGCGAGCCGAAGGCCGAGATCGACGGACCAACTCGGCGCATAGACGCTGCGCCAGTGCGTCAACAACGGCCGGCCGGTCGCCTTGGTGGGGAGCGCCCATGTCCTCAGCATTCGCTTGTCGTTGACGTGGACCAGCGTCACGCCATGACGCCGGATCGCGCTCATGCAGGCCGGTGCCGAGGTCAGGTTTCCCATGCGGAAGCCGTCTTTACGGCTCGATTCCGCCCGGCTTCCCAGGGCCGGCAGATCCATGAACTCGAGGCCGCGCTGGCGCGCAAGATCGCGGGCAAAGCCGGCGCCATGAAACGCGGGCATCACCGACCTGCCGCGCCTCCTCAGTTCCTCAATGAGGAGGAAGGAGGAGTAAATGCTCCCTCCGCGGGTATCCACTGCGTAAGGAAACAGGATCAATCCGCACCCGCCACAATACTTTGAGGGCTCGCCGGGATCCTACACGAGAAGCACTCCGTGAGCACGCGCGATCTCCAAAGCAAAACACAGGACATATTGTTTGGGAACCAAATCACGCCGAAGCCCTCGAACCTTCCCGCGAAGAAGCCAAGCCACGGGCCGCCCGGACGCCTGTCCGAATTGCGTCCTGAGAGACTTTGTAAACCTTGGCGCGATCTCGATCGCCCCTGACGTATATGGCGAGGTATCTCAACCAGACCTTAAGGGCGTTTGGCTCCTTGCGCAGGTCGCCGGAACGGAGGTAGCGAAGCAATACCCCCGAGGCGACAATTCCGTGGATCAGCCGCAGGAAATAGTCGGCGCGTACACGTGCTGCCGGGATGAGGTGGGTCATCGTCAGTTGGGGAAATGTTCCGAAGCCCAGGTCGAGATCGCAACTGGTCTGGGCGAGGTCTAGATCCTCGCCCGACCACAGGGCACTGCCGACCCGGCCCAGCTTGCGGCGCACCGGATCGGCCTCGACACGACGGGCGTAAGCCCGCGCCACGACGGCACGCACACACATTCCCGCTCCGCAGGGCAGTGCACGCCAGTCGTCCGGGTTGTTCGACCAGGTCAGACGATCAAATTCCCGAATGGCGAGATATTCGAGCAGCGGCTCCATCCACTTCTGCGGCGCCACTTCGAACTCGCCGCGTATCGCGCCGCCCCATGCGCCGAGGGCCGGCCAGTCGCGGCCGATGGCAACCGCGTTCTCCAGATAATCGGGAGCAAGAACGTTGTCGTCATCCACGAACACCAGAACATCGCCTTCCGCTTCGGAGATGCCGCGCAGGCGCGCGGGGGTCAGCCCGAGTTCATCTTCTCGGATGTGACGAACACTTGGGATCGATCGGCAAGGCCAGGTATCGGCAACGCTGTCAGCCGAAGCGTTGTCGACGATGAGAAGCTCCCAGTCCGTCGCCGGCAGCGACTGTGCCGACAAGGCATCGATGACCCGCGCGAAATAGTCGGGCCGCGGATTATGCGTGCAGATGATGACGCTCAGGGCGGTCATGAGCGCTCACCCTTGGAAACCGCCAGCGCCGGCCGCATGGTCGGCGCGCTCGCCGAGCGCGTGGAGATCGCCCCCATCAGGGATTCGATCGCGCCACGGATGTAGCCGCGCCACAGGCCAGCAAGGTCGCCGAGAATGAGCACTGCGCCATAGATGATCGCGCCGATGACGATGAGCGACGCCAGCAACAACGGCGGAGCCATGAGCCCGGCGAGGTTCTGCTTGGCCAGTTGCACGGCGCCCACCATGATGCCGGTCGCGACGACCGGCGGCATCAGCGTGCGCAGCAAGGCCGCTATCGACAATCCGAGCACCTTGCGCAGTGCCGTCAGGTTGTAGACGGCCAGCATCCATGCACGCGCAATGATGGCGAGAAGAACGCCGATGATGCCGAAATGGGCGCCGACGAACACCAGAACCGCGGTGGCGACGATTTGTGCCGTCGCCTGTCGCGCGATGATCTGCATCTGACCCACCGCGATCATTGCGGACGCGAAGAAGAAATTGACGGTTCCGGCGAGCATGATGAAGCCGAGGAACTGCATCACCACGATGCTGTCCTTCCATTTGCTGCCGAGAACGACCGGGACGAGCAGGTCCGCGATTACGGCAAGGCCGAAGAATACCGGCAGCGACGCCAGCGCGACGAATTGCGAGAGGCGCAAATAGATCCGGATGATCATTTCGCGGTTGTGCTGGACGGTGCTGAACATGCTCAGCGCCACGCTGGTCACCGGAGTGACCGCGAATTGGACAATGAAGTCGAAGAACCGCCAGCCCAGATAGAAATGCCCGAGTTCGGTAACGCCGAGAACAGATCCGACGATCCCGTCGACGACGCGTTTGTTCACGACGTTGGTCGAGTTCGCGAGCATGACGCCGAAGCCCACCCGCAGGAGTTCCCTTGCATCGTCGCGACTGAATTCCATCCGTGGATGCCACTTCAGCATCGCCCAGATGGTCAGCGTCTGGACGAGGGCGTTGGCCACGCGCTGACCGACCAGCGCGTACACGCCGAAGCCATTCACGGCGAGAAATACGCCGACGATGCCACCGGCCAGCGTTGCCAGCCAGGTCCGGGCCGCTAGTGAGCGGTAGTCGAAACGCCGTTTGAGCAGGGCTTCCGGGATCGCATTCCACGCCTGAAGCGTGCAAAGGGGCGCCAGCAGGATCAGGACTGTCTGGAAGTGGGTGGTCGCCGCGCCGCCGAAAGTTGCCGCCCCGGCGATGATGAGAACGCTGGTCACCGGCCCGCCGATCGCCAGCATCCAGAATGAGGTGTTGACCAGCCGGTCAGTGAGGTCCGGTTGGCGCTGCAGGGCTTCAACCTGGCCAAAACGGGATGCAAAGCCGGCGATATCGATCAAGATCATCGCCAGCGCCACCAGCCCGATATCAGCCGGGGTGAGATTGCGCGCGATGAAGATGAACAGGCTGAAGGAGATGACCTGCCGGCCGCCGTTGCTGAGCAGGCTCCATACAGAACCGACGAAAGCCTGCCGCTTGAGGTTCATCGATCACCGGTTTCCGGAGCCAAGACCGCCGCCTGCATCAACCTGGGATGCCGTCCGTGATTTTTCGCGCGCCTCGCCGATCGCCTCCGCGAACGCACACACCCCTTGGAGGCATATCGTCGTCGATATTTATGTCCCTCTTTGGGCAGCAGGCGGCTCTTCGGCGATCCCATATTCGGGCCGAGCCACGAAACCGCCGATATCATCGCGTAGCAGTGAATGCGGACGCCCCATCGACGCATGAGGCGTCAAGCATTTTGCTATTCTTTTAATCGTTCGTCAGGGCGCGCGACGATGCCGAAGTCCATCACCCTGATTGCACAGGGGCTCAGCGGTGGTGGCGCGGAGATGAGCATGCTCCGGCTGGCCGAGGAGCTCGACAGGAGCGACTACGACGTCAGGGTCGCCGTCCTCTGGAAGACCGGACGGCTCGTTGACGCCGTGCCCGAGGGTATTCGCGTCGATGAGATCGGCGGAGGACGCCTGAGCTGCATTCCGCGACTCGCGCGGTATCTGGCTGGCAATCGGCCGGATGTCGTTATCGGTTTCATGACCTACGCCAATGTGGTCGCAATCCTCGCCCAGGTGCTCTCGCTGAGCGCGAAGAAGATCGTCGTGTCCGAGCACACCACGTTCTCGCGCAGCATCAGGAGTCGCGGCGGCATCCCCTGGCTATTTCATTTCGCGGTGCCGCTGGCCTATCGCTGGACGGCTGCGGTCGTATGCGTTTCGCGCGGCGTGGAAGACGATCTCTCGGCGACCACGCGGCTGCCGCGCCGTTTGCTGACGACCATCTACAATCCCGTCATCACCGACGAGCTTGTCGAGCGGGCGTCCGAGCCGCCTGATCATCCCTGGCTGGTCACCAAATCGCGGCCGGTTGTACTTGCGGCCGCGCGGCTGGGCCCCCCGAAGAACCATCCGATGCTGTTGAGGAGCTTCGCGCAGCTCAGGAGCCGTATGGATTGCCGGCTTGTGGTGCTCGGCGAGGGGCCGCTTCTGGAGTCATTGCAAGCGGAAACCGACAGCCTCGGGATCAGTGATTGCGTGGACTTTGCCGGCTTTCAGTCCAACCCCATGGCGTTCATGCGTTGCGCCGACCTGTTTGTGTTGACGTCGGATTTCGAGGGCTTGTCGAACGTCCTCATCGAGGCGATGGCGGTCGGCTGCCCGGTCGTTTCGACTGACGCGCCGCACGGGCCGCGCGAGGTGCTTCAGGACGGTCGCTTCGGCAGGCTTGTGCCGGTCGGCGATGTCGACGCCTTCGCACGGGCGATGGAAGACACGCTACGCGATCCCGGCGATCCGGAGCCGCGCAGGAAATGGGCAATGTCTTTTTCGGCGCGGGCCAGCGCCGACCAGTATCTGCGGGTGGCAGGGCTTCAATAGCACCCGCCAAGAGGAGCGAGACAGGAAGATGCGGGTTTCTGTGGTCGTTGCTGCGTACAACGTTGCTGACCTGATCGGGCGTGCGCTGGAAAGCGTGCGCGCCCAGACGTTCGACGATTGGGAGGTGCTGGTCGTCGATGATGCTTCCACCGACGGAACCTCTTATGCGGTTGCTTCTGTCGCAGAGATTGACGCGAGAATCCGACTCCTGCGTCAGGAGAAGAACCAGGGGCCGGCCGTTGCGCGCAATCGCGGCATTGCCGAAGCGCGCGGCGACTGGATCGCGGTGCTCGACGCGGACGATGCCTGGCGTCCGGACCGCCTGGAACGGCTTCTGGCCGTCGCCGAGCGGACCGGGTCCAATTTCGTCGCCGACAACCTGGTCCTTTTTGACGACCAACTCCGCGTTGAGACAGGCGCCGGCTTCGACGTCGCCGAAGACACCGTCGACTTCACAGCCAGCACTCTGTTCACCCATCGCAACCCGTGGGAGTACGGCATCCTGAAGCCGCTCATCCGGCGTAGCCTGCTGGCGGATAGCGGCGTCCGCTACGACGAAAGGCTCCGGTTCGGCGAGGATTTCCTGCTGACGGCTGAGCTGTTGTTCCGCGGCGCGCGCGGCACGCTGACCCGCGACGGCTACTATCTGTACACGACGCCAGTCGGCCATATCAGCCGCCAGCGCTCCTCGGGAACCCGGTCCAAGACCTCGCTCGAATCCCTCATGTGGATCACCGAGGTTCTGGCGAAGCGCTACAAGAGCCGGATCACGCCAGAAATCGCCCGCGGCCTCGCGCGCAGCCGGCGCCGCGTCCGTCAGCGGCTGATCTCCCGCGAGATTACCCGCTTGCGGGAAGAGCGCAGCATACCGGGTCTGACCGCCTATCTCATCGGCCATCCGCGCGCCGCGGTGCGATACCTCGTTACTTCGCGCAGTTGGAACCGCGCTTTCGGCGGCCGGTCGGCCATCTGAAGGCGTTATTCTCGGCGGGCGTTAGGCGCGGGTCAGAATCCGCTCGAAGCCGCTGACCATCTCGTCGAACCCGAAGAGACGCGCCCGCCGTGCCGCAATTTCCCGCGCCGCGCGGACTGCAGACCCGTCGTTTCGCAAGCGCTCGATTGCCGCGACCCATGCGTCGACATCGTCGAGAGGGACCAGTTCGCCCGCTGTGGCGCCGTCGTCTTCGGCGATGGTCTCGCGTTGCTCCGGAACGTCATGCGCGATGATCGGAAGGCCCGCCTGAAGAGCCTCCAGAAGGGCATTGCTCTGTCCCTCGAAGGTCGAGCTCTGCACGAAGACATCGCCGGCGGCCAGCAGATCGGGAACCGCATCCCGTGGGAGGGCGCCGAGGAAGCGCACCCTGTCGGCGACGCCAAGGTCCGTGGCCATGGTCTCAAGGTCGGTGCGCTGGGGGCCGTCGCCGGCAATCAGCAGGACGGCGTTGTCGATGCGCCGAAGAACGCGCAGCAGCAGTGCATAGTTCTTCTGAGGCGCGAGCCGGCCGACGGCGACGAGCGCGAGATCGCCATCGCGCACGTGGAAGAGGCCGCGTGCCTCCTTGCGATCGAGCCGGGAAGGGCGCCACGCAAAGAGCCCGTTGTGGACGACCACTGCTCGCTTCCGCAGCCACGCCGGATAAGCGCGACAGCCCTTGCGCACGCTTTCCGAGACCGCCACGACGTCGGTATAGACGCCGAGCCATGCCCACACGCGATCAAGCGCCCGCCAGACCGGACGGATGGTCCCGACTGGCACGCGATGCGAGATGACGCGCAATTCGGCGCGGCTCAGAGCCGCCGCGGCCTGACCGAGCACGGAGGCAAAGGGCATGAACGTCAGCACCACCGCGGGCCGCTCTTCCCGCACGAGGCGAAAGACCGCGCCGACAATCGACAGATATCCGGCGGTGCCCGGCCGGTCCCTGGTCAGCAGCACCTCATACGGATGATCCGGTTCCGCGATCGGGCTCACCTGATAGAGAAAGACGACCCTCGGATCGTGGCCGCGGTCGCGCAGGCCGCGCGCCAGGCGAAGCGCCGCGATCTGCGCACCTGCCAGATTGACGAAGGAAACCAGAATGAGAATGCGGCGTCCGCTCGTCATTGGGTCGTGGCCTTCGGCGGCTTGGGCAACGGCCGTGCGGCCTGAAGGCGGGGATCGCCGGGCATGTCGCGGATCGCGCCACCATGCGCGGCGATCTCGGCGATCAGCCGCTTGTCCGTTGCGTCGCGATCATCCGGCCGCGCGCCGACATCAGCGGTGATGTTCCCGACGAGCGCGTCCGTTGGGATGACAGTGATCCAGTCGAACCAAATCGGCGGCGTGTCGACGAAGGGTACGGGATCGGTCGCCTGCTTGCCTGCGCGCTCGCTTTGAGAGAAGGCGGTCGTTCCCTTGGCGATGTTGTCACGGAAATAGATCTTCGATCCCGGATCCACGCCATGATCGAAGGAGCGCAGGAACTTGCCGGTGTCCGGCCCAGCCAGCACGAGATTGCCGACGACCGACACCAGCGTCGGTCCGGCGTCGGGCTTGCCATAGATGTGGACGGCGTTGGTGCCGGGGTTGTAGATGACGTTGTTGACGACCACCGCCGAGACGCCGGCATCGATGACCGGGTTGCGATACTGGTTCGAGATGAACGCGTTGTCCTCGACAACGATATTCTGCGCGCCCTTGCCAATGAGCATTCCCATCGAGTGAGTGATCTTGGGGTGGATCGACCGGCGCAGCGTCTCCGCGATGATCGAGCGGCGAATGCGCACGTTCCTGACGCCTTCGCCCCACACCCCAATGCCCTCGTCGATCGCCCAGGCGACCGAACAATGATCGACCATGATGTTCGCGACCTTCGCCCCGTGTGCCCCGAGGTCGATGCTGATCCCGTCGCGCGCCGAGGGGCCGGAGCCCGGCAATTCGCCGACACGCACCCGAATGTCGCGCAGGATGACGTCATTGGCGCGGATCTGGACCTTATCGCCGAGGATGGTGATGCCCGGCGATGGTGCCGTTTCGCCGGCGATCGTGACGTGCGGGTTGTAGATTGGCAGTTGCTTCGTCAGGAAGATTTCCCCGCCGACCTCGAAGACGATGCGTCGCCGACCGCCCATCGACAGCGCCGCGCGGAGGCTGCCCGGTCCGCCATCGGCGAGTGTGGTGACCTTGATTGTCGCGCCGCCGTCGCCGCCTTCGGTCGGCCATTCGGCGAGGCACGGCTGGCTGGCGACGATCAGGAAGGCGAGGGGAACGGCCCACCCGAGGGCGTGCGACCGGAGATCGGTGGCCGCGGCCATCCTCAGCACCAGCCGGCGACGGCGAGATAGCGATCGACAGCGCGGTCGAGGCTGAAATCATGCGCCCGGTCGATCCGGGCGGCGGCGTCGCCGGGGTGGTCGAGCGTGGCGAGGATTGCGGCGGCGAGCGCGTCGGCATCTCCGCGCGGTACGATCCGGCCAAGCGTGCCGTCGAGCAGAATTTCCTGCGGGCCGCCGACGCAGTCGGTGGCAACCACGGGGCAGCCACACGCCATTGCCTCGATAAGCGCGGTCGGCAGGCCTTCCCAGTCGGACGACAGCACGTAGACGCCGGCTCGCGCCATGAAGCGAAACGGGTTCTGATCGAATCCCGGAAGCTCCACGTCTTCTTCGACGCCGAGGCTGCGAACCAGTGCCTCCAGTTGCGGGCGAAGCTCACCGTCGCCGAGCACGATCAGCCGCGCCGGCCGTTCGCGCCTGACAGCGGCGAACGCGCGCACCAATAGGTCGAAATTCTTTTGCGCGCTAAACCGGCCGACGCCGAGGATGACCGGCGGGCTTCCGTCGCGGAACCATGGATGGTCGAGCGGCGCCGCCATCTGCGCGGGCAGGCGAGCCGTGCTGACCGGATTGTGCAGAAGAGCGACGCGTGAGGCCGGCAGTCCGACCGCGGCGGCGATGCCGTCGCGCACACCCGATGATACGGCGCCAATGAGATCCGCCCTGCGATAGAGCAGGGGCACGAGCCCGTATGACAGCCTGACGAGGCCGCGCTTCATGGCGCGATTGCGGGCGTACTCGTTGCGCTCGACCACGATGAGCCGCGTTCGCGTGCGCGCCACCATGTTGGCGATCACGGCGGCGACGTTGGTATGCGTGAGCGAAGAGACGAGGGCGACCGGCTGCCGCTGTTCGATGTAGCGCTTCAGTCCGATGACGCTGGTCAGTGTCCGTCGTTGCGGAAGTTCGATGACATTGACGCGCGGATCGAGCTCGGAAAGAAAAATTCCGCGTCTTTGAATCACAATTAAATCGGTTGGCACGCCACGTGCCACAATCCCGCTTAGAAGTCGCGCCACATTGCGTTCCGCTCCACCTTCACGGAGATCCTGAATGAAGAAGGTGAGCACGCGGTCTTGCAAGGCGGGAAGTCTCGCAACGAGTGAGAGCGGAGTGTGCCGCGGGTTTATGGCCACTCCGTGGTTCGATTGGGAAAGGACTGTGTCATCGTCCAAACATTCGGGAGGTGCACAGCAATGGAGCAGTCTGAGGGCAATTCGAAGTCAGTGTTGTAATGGGGCGAACTGTGTTGGGGGCTGTCTCTGGGCAAAGAGGACAGTCTCATGGCGACGACAGGTGCGGCACACCAGGATGAAGATCAGTCTGTAAGACGTTTCGGTGAAATTCATTTTCCGCGTGTGGTCGTCGGCGGCCTGCCGGTGGCGGCGCTCGACCGGCAGCAGACCGCAAGGTTGACGATCCGTGCAGCGCTCTCGCGACGCGGCTCGGGCCGGCCATGCCTCTTCTTCACGACGATCAACGGTCAGGTCGTCTCGCTGAGCGCATCGGATTCGTCGGTCCGGCACCTTTTCGAAGGCGCCGATCTGATCAGCGCCGACGGCATGTCTGTCGTCTTCGCCTCGCGCCTCGGTCCGGGAATGCGCTTGCCCGAGCGCGTGGCCACGACCGACGCGTTCCACGACGCCGCCCGGCTTGCCTGCGAAAGAGGCGCGACATTCTATTTCTTCGGCGGCAGCGAGGACGTGAACAGCGCCGCGGTCGATGGCGCGCGCCAAAGATACCCCGAGCTGAAGATCGTTGGACGGCATTCGGGCTATTTCGGGCCGGATGACGAAGCCGAGATCGTTGCGGACATCGATCGGGCGGAGCCCGATGTCCTGTGGGTCGGGCTGGGCGTACCGTTCCAGCAGCAATTCATCCGGCGAAACCTGCACCGCCTGACCAGGGTGGGCGTCGCCAAGTCCTGCGGCGGCCTCTTCGATTTTCTTGCTGGCAAGAACCGGCGCGCGCCGCAATGGATGCAGAAGACCGGAATGGAATGGGCGTATCGCGTCTGGCAGGAGCCCGGACGGCTGGGCTGGCGCTACCTGACCACCAATCCCCATGCGGCCTACTGGTTGCTGCGCGCCCGCGGTCTGACGACGCACGGGACGATCCAGGCTGACGCGGTCATGTGACCGCGACGAGGAGGCAGACGTGTCCGATTCCCGTGTCCTCTATCTGACGCCGGCTGAAGTCAGGCCGGCAACGGACTCGATTGCCTTACTGGAGAAGGTGCTGGTCGTTGCCGCCTTCTGCATTTTTCTGGGCACATTCAAGACAATTCTATTGAGCGGCGACGACAACGATCGCACCGGCGGCTCGGCTCTGTTTCAGATGGTGTCGGGCGGCATCTACCTCGCCTCCATCGCCATCGTCCTCGTCCGGGGATTTCCGACGTGGGGCTTCGCTCTCCTGCGTCGTGCTTGGCCGCTTGTCTTCCTTACGTTGCTCACTCTCGTTTCCACACTGTGGTCGCAGGATCCTGGGCCCACGCTGCGGCGCGCGATTGCTCTCATTTTGAGTTCCTGGTTCGCGCTCTACGTCGTGGTGCGCTTCAAGCCGCGCGATTTCCTGAACCTGCTGGTGATCGCCTTTGGCATCCTCATCGCGGTTTCGATCGCGGCCGTGGCAATCCCGGGCCAGGGCATCACGTCCGGCGGCGCCTATGCGGGCGCTTGGAAAGGGCTCACCGGCAACAAGAATGAACTGGGTCGCGTCGTCGCCCTGGCCGTCGCCATCCTGCCGGTCATCGCGTGGCTGCACATGACGGACCGGCGTCGCATGGCCGCGGTCATCGGGGTGATCGCCATGCCGGTTCTCCTTCTGTCTCACTCGGCAACGTCGCTTCTCGCGGCCGTGCTGGGCGTCGGGCTCGGAGGTTTCGTCTATGTGCTGTTTGGCGGGCGGATTGGGCGCTATCGGTTGCGCGGGGAACTCCGCGTCGTCCTTGGCCTGATCGCCGTCGTCGGTGGTCTCGCGCTCTTCACGGTCGCCTGGACGCCTCTGCTACAGGCGCTCGGTCGCGATCCGACGCTCACCGGTCGCACCAAGCTGTGGGATTGGGCCCTCACCATCAATCACAACCGACGCCTGCTTGGCTCGGGCTATCGTTCATTCTGGATCGACGACAACACGCGTTACTTTTTTCTGACATTCGCGTGGAACAAGGGCCCGGAAGGCGAGCGCTCGGATTCCTTTGCCGGCCCGACACATGCGCACAGCGGCTACGTCGATCTTATGCTTGAGCTCGGCTACGTCGGTCTGTTTGCGTTTTGCGCCACAGTTCTGTCGGGACTTTTCGCGCTCCATCGCGTCATCAAGCGAGGCAACTTGGAACTCGGCTTCATTTTTGCCGTGATTGTGGTGTTCCTACTCGTGTACGCGATCACTGCGCGCTCCATCCTTCAACAGGCCGAGGGGCTCTGGGTCCTGTTCTCAATTTTCTATTTGTTTTCGATAAAGGAGAGCATGTCGCTCGAGAACTAGGCAGTCGATCAAACGTCAGGGCTGGGGGTCTGTGGCGTAACTAAAGTCGATGGGGCGCAACGCATGCGGTTTCACCATGACCTTAAGCAGGCCTGGAATGCTCTGAGGAATGGTCGATCGAGGACGCTTGGCGCCTCTGCGATCATATCGATCACGATGCTGTCGGGATGTGCATTATTTCCCGCCAGCGGTCCGTCATCTCACGAGGTCGTCGCTGAGGCGAGGACCGGTCGATCTCCATACATTCTGGTTCAACTGACGCCGGACGCCGTCTCTCTGTTGGCGCCCGGGAAGAGGAAGGGCCTCAGCAGCATGGGACCGCGCGGGCCGGTGCCGCAGGTCATGCTCGGCATCGGTGATGTCATTTCGGTCACCATCTTCGAGGCGGCCGCCGGCGGTCTCTTCATTCCCAATCCGGGCAGCACGCGGCCGGGCAACTTTGTTCAGATTCCGGATCAGATTGTCGATAATTCCGGAAACATTACAGTGCCTTACGCGGGTTCTGTGCGAGCCGCCGGGCGCAGCATCCCCGATATTCAGGCGGACATCGTCAACCGCTTGAAGGATCGGGCCATCGAGCCGCAGGTCGTGATCACGCTTCGCGACCAGAAATCGTCGCAGGTCAGCGTCCTCGGCGATGTCAACGCGCCGTCCCGTTTCCCAATCACACCCTCGGGCGATCGCATTCTTGATGTCCTCGCCAAGGCCGGCGGTCCGCGGTTTCCCGGCTACCAGAGCTACGTGACGCTTCAGCGTGGCGGCAAGCAAGGCACCGAGCTCTTCACCGATCTCGTCGATCGTCCCGCCGACAACGTCTATGTGAAGGCCGGCGACACCGTCGTGGTTGCCAATCGCCCGCAAAGCTTTGTCTCGCTCGGCGCGTCTGGAAAGAACGGCCAGATCGACTTCGAAGCGGAACAGATGACGCTCTCAGAGGCGCTGGGCAAGTCGGGCGGACTGAACGACGCTCGCGCCAATCCCTCTTATGTCTTCCTCTATCGCATGGAGGACAAGAACACCCTCGAGCGTCTCGGGCAGTCGACCGCCGGGTACGCCACGGACCTCGTGCCGACGATCTACGCGGTCAATCTGCGCGAGCCGTCTGGCTATTTCCTCGCCTCGCAATTCTACGTGCATGACAAGGACGTCCTTTACGCCACGAACGCGCCCGTATCCGACCTCGACAAGGTCTTTGGGCTCATTCGCGGTAGTGCGGGAGCCAACTATGACATTCGCTCGTTCTGATCCCCGAGGACGCACGTCGCGCCGCAATCGATGGATCGCGAATTCCGATGCGTGGCCAATGGCGCGCGTACTCTGGGGGTAGGTGGATGCTCGATCGTCAGTCAAAGAGCTTGCCCGTCGGGCCGTCGGCGACTCCGGGCGAAGTCGAGATCGGCCTGCCGCAGCTCCTCGCGTTCTTCCGGCGCCAGCGCTGGACGATCGTCCTGGCTGCCGTGGCATTCCTGTGCCTGGGTGTCGGTTATCTGGCGATCACGCCGGCGGTCTACACGGCCTCGACCACGCTGCTGATCGATCCGAGGAAGGTAGCCATCTTCGGCAATGGCAACGTGCTCGAGGATGCCTCCATCACCAACTCCGGTGTCGAGACGCAGGTCCAGGTGATCGAGTCCGGGCGCATCGCGCACGCGGTCGTCGACAAGCTGAAGCTGACCGAGGACGCCGCGTTCATGGCGCCCGGCCCCAAAAGCCCGGTGTCCCTCGTGAGAGGCTGGATCTCCTCCGCGAAAAGGGCGCTGCTCGGTCCAGGCGAGGCGACGCCGCCGCCGAATCCGGCGGACGCCGCCGCCGCTCGCGAGGCAGGCGCCGCGGCGACCGTTGCCGGCAATCTGAACGCCTCGCGTGTCGGCCTGAGCTACGTCATCAGCGTGAGTTACCAGTCCACGGACCCGGTTCAGGCGGCGCGTCTGGCCAATGCCGTGGTCGATGCCTACCTCGATGATCAGGTGAAGAGCCAAGTCGATGCGGCTCAGAGCGCCAGTGAGTGGTTGCTGGGCCGCCTCACCGATCTTCAGTCGAAGGCCGCCGATCCATCGATGAGCGCTCAGGAGAGGAGTGCTCTCAGGGCGACTTACGACAATTTTCTGGGGCGCTACACTCAGACGGTGCAGCAGCAATCGCTGCCCTTCGCCGACGCGCAGGTGCTGACCGCGGCGGTGCCGCCGTCCCAGCCGACGTCGCCGAAATCGCTCGTCGTGATCCTCGGCTCGGTGCTCGCCGGCGCGACGATCGGTTTCGGCATCGCGCTGACCCGCGAGCTTCTCGACCGCACGATCAAGACGCCGGCGCAAGTCGAGACTGCTACCGATGCCTCCTTCCTCGGTTTCCTTCCGACGTTCGACATGAGCGCGCGCTCCATGCGTCGTATCGAGAAGCGGGCGAGGAAGCTGGCGGATCCGTCCACCCTGCGGTTCTCGGCCGGACCAGCTTATTCGATCGTTCTGACGGCGCCGCTCTCGCGCTACACTGAGACGTTGCGTAGCGTCAAAGTCGCGGCGGAGAGGAGCGGCAAGGGGCAAGCGGTCGTTCTCGGCATCGTTTCCGCCGTGCCCAACGAGGGGCGCTCGACCGTGGCGATCAACCTCGCGCGCCTTGTTGCCGATGGGGGCGCGCGCCCGCTTCTGATCGACGGCGATCTGCGCAATCCAACTCTCTCCCGAAGCCTTGTGCCGGCGCGCTCGAAGGGATTGGCCCAGGTCGTATCCGGAGCCGCGCGCATTTCGGAAGTCATCTGGACGGATCAGTCGACGAGCCTCCAGTTCCTTCCGGCGGGCACCGATTCAGAGTCTGGTAAATCCAGCGCCGCATTGAGCGCGCCAGCGACCAAGGCAGTTTTCAGTGCCTGTCGCCAGCAATACGACATGGTCATCGTCGATCTGCCGGCGACGACCCCAGTCGTGGACGTGCGCGCCGCCGCGCATCTGTTCGATGAATTCGTCGTGGTCACCGAGTGGGGCTACACCACCGAGGAAATGCTGACTCGCGCCATCCACTCCGCTGGCCTGGAAGACCGCATCATCGGCGTGGTGCTCAACAAGGTGAACATACGCCGGCTGCGTGAGCTGGAGATCGCGGGCCAACCGGCCGCCCGCTCCGGGAATTATATCCATTCGTACAAGCACATAGCCTAATCTGTTGCAATCAAGGCACATTGTGGCCAGACAGGCACGCAGGGGGCATATTGCCCGCCTGTGGACCAATGGACTTGCAATCAGGTCGGCAAATCAGCCACACCTTGTCTATCGCGGACCAGAAGCCCATCGGGCGATAAGCCTATGGCTCGCAATGCAGCTCCATTGGACGCATTTCGATGGCACATTTCGCGCTCGAACAGGGCATCGCAAACATACTGGCAATCGTCGCCGCGCACTTGATCGCGGGCATCGTGTTGGGCACATGGTTCCGGTTCGGAGCCCTGCTGCCTGCGTTCGCGATCGTCCTGATTGAAAGTCTCGTCGGCGATTTCCGGCTGGGCATAGCCCCCTGGTATCTGTTGTTCGTCGCAGGCGTGGTGATTGTCCAGTTGGGCTACGTAGCTGCCGCGTATCTCAGCCCGCTCCGACACGCCCACCGTCGACCACACGATCCGCGATCGGTTCGCGCATCGGCTCGGGACTGATCAGCGAAGCCCGATTGATCGTCATGCCTTCGGCACCGCGTCCGATCGACCGGTAGATGAATCCGGCTGTCTCCATTTCGTCGGAGCGGTAGATGTTCCTCAGGTCGACGATGACGGGCCGCCGGAGCCGGGACTTCAGTTCGAGCAGATTGAGCGCCCGGAACTCCTCCCACTCGGTAACGATCACCAGCGCGTCTGCGCCCGAAGCGCAGTCGTAGGCATTGTCGGCATAGGTAATCGCGGGCAACAGGGCGCGCGCCGTTTCGACCCCGACCGGATCGAAGGCGCGAACGGTGGCTCCGCCCTGGACCAGCGCCGCGATGATGTCCAGCGATGGCGCCTCGCGCATGTCGTCGGTGTTGGGCTTGAACGTCAGGCCGAGGATCGCGACCGTCTTTCCCGCCGCTGAGCCACCGAGCGCATCGACGATCCTCGCCGCCATCGCTCGCTTGCGGTCAGTGTTGACTGAACTCACCGTGTTGACCACCCGCAACGCCACGCCGTGCGTGTCGGCCGTTCGCAGCAGGGCGGCGGTATCCTTGGGGAAGCACGAGCCGCCATATCCGGGTCCGGGATGCAGGAACTTGGCGCCGATGCGGTGGTCCAGCCCGATACCGCGCGCGAGATCCTGCACGTCCGCACCCACGGCTTCGCAGAGATCCGCGATCTCGTTGATGAACGTGATCTTCGTGGCGAGGAACGCGTTGGCCGCATACTTGGTCAGCTCCGCCGTGCGGCGATCGCTGAACAGGATCGGCGAGTGGTTCAGGAACAGCGGCCGGTAGATTTCCTGCATCACCGAACGGGCCATCGGGTCATTGGTGCCGATGACGATGCGGTTCGGGTGTTTGAAATCTTCGATGGCGGCGCCTTCGCGCAGGAATTCCGGGTTCGAAACCACCGCGAACTCGGCATCGGGCCGCGCTCGCCGGATGATGTCCTCGACCTCGTCGCCGGTTCCGACCGGCACCGTGGATTTGTTGATGATGACGGTGTAGCCGTCGAGCGCTGCTGCGATCTCGCTGGCCGCCGCCCGCACATAGGTGACATCCGCGTGTCCGTCGCCACGGCGCGCCGGCGTTCCCACCGCGATGAACACCGCGTCGGCTCTGGCGACGGCGGTCGGCAGGCTGGTCGTGAAGAAGAGCCGTTTGGCCGCCCGGTTGGACTCGATCAGCCGCTCGAGACCCGGTTCATAGATCGGGATGCGGCCGTTGCGCAGCGCGTCGATCCGGCGTGGATCGACATCGATGCACGTGACCGTATGGCCGAAATCCGCAAGGCATGCTCCGGTCACCAGACCGACATAGCCAGCACCAACGATTGCGAGGTCCATTTGTGAGTCTCCGCGTCGCACCCGGATCTGCCGAACATCGGCTGTCGATGCTTCGGACGATCCACTGGAGAACTCCCCCTGGCCCCAAGAGGAAATGGAAACCTGACGTTCAATTCGTGCGTTTTGATGGCGAACTTGCGACACCTCGACGACAATCGATGATTGACGACAAAAGGTGTCGGGGGAATCGGATGATTGCCTATCGCGATGACAATGGATGCATCTCAAACAAGCCGAATGCCTGCAACGTGAGCGATGGGCTTCTGAGATCCTGGATAAATAAAATTGGAAACGGTTCGCCGCGCACCGGAAGTTACGCGATCAGTCCTCTGGCGATTCTGGCGGTGGGCGCTGCGCCGTCTCGATGACAGACCCGCAGGCAAAGCACACCAGACGATCGAACTCCCGCCCGTCGGCATCCGGCTTGGCCTTCTCGCCCACCATGGCCGTCTGACAGACGGGACAATTGTATGGATAAGTATCTCGATCCCGGTCCATGCACCGACTTCGCCGAAACGACAGCCACCCCCACGCTAGGATCGAGGGTGGTGCCGGCGGGGTCTTTGATGTCCGTCAAATCGGAACGACCGCCGCCGAAGGCAGGCGCAAGAGCCGATTTCACCTGCGCGGGGCCACCTGCGGGGCGCGATTTTGACCACATAGACAAGAAATCGGACGGCCCGTAAGCTGGTCCCGTTCTTGCGAAAGCTGGCGCAACCTGGGGAACACAAGGGGCGCCGCCGCATGCAGGCAATGGGGCGTTCAATTCAGGAGAGGCAGATGAAACACGTTCATTCGGCAGCGGGCGCGTGGCGCCGCTTCGTCGTCAATCGTCGCGGATTTATGGGCCTTGCCATTGCCGGCCTCCTGGTTGGCGGCACCGCGGTGCATCCGGCGGAAGCCGCCGACAAGCTCAAGGTCGCGTCGATCTTCTCGACCCCGATCGAGGAGCCGTGGGTCAACCAGATTCACGTCGCCCTGTTGAAGGCCAAGGACGAGATGGGCATCGAATACAAGTGGGCGGAAAGCGTGCCGTCCGCGGACTATGCCCGCGTGCTGCGCGAGTTCGCCCGCGACGGCTACAAGTTGATCACCGGCGACGCCTTCGCCGCCGAGGATGTCACCCGCCGCGTCGCCAAGGAATTCCCGGACGTCGCCTTCGTCTTCGGTTCGGGGCAGGGGCCCGCGGAGCCGAACTTCTCCGTCTATGACAACTGGATTCACGAGCCGGCTTATCTTTCCGGTGTCATCGCCGGCAAGATGACCAAGTCGAACGTCATCGGCTCGGTCGCAGCCATGGACATTCCCGAGGTCGACCGCCTGGTGAACGCGTATTGCCAGGGCGCCAAGGATGTGAACCCGGCCGTGAAGTGCAAGGTGACGTTCATCGGATCGTTCTTCGATCCGCCGAAGGCGAAGGAAGCGGCGCTGGCGCAGATCGCCGCCGGCGTCGACGCGATCTATGCCGAGCGCTTCGGCGTCGTCGAGGCGGCGCAGGAGAAGGGCATCGTCGCCTTCTCCAACATGTCGGATCAGTCTTCGCTCGCGCCTGATACGGTCATCACCGGCCCGGTCTGGGACATGTGGCCGACCATCCAGGCAGCCATCAAGCAGGTGCAGGCCGGCGTCTACACGGCACAGGATTTCGGCACCTTCTCTTTGATGGCCAAGGGCGGCGCCACGCTGGCGCCTTTCCACAACTGGGAGACCAAGCTTCCGCCTGATGTGATGAAGCTGGTTGAGGAAAAGAAAGCGGAAATCCTCGCTGGCGACCTGCGCGTCTCGGTCAACGAGACGACGCCGCTCTCCGAATAACATTCGCGCGACAGGGGAGGGGACGGAACAGTCCCCTTCCGGTCAGCACAGATGCCGGAGACGACGATAAGCCCGCCGCCGCTGGTCAGCATGCGCGGCATTTCGAAAAGCTTTGGCCCGGTGCAGGCCTGCGCCGGGGTCGACCTCAGCCTGAATGCCGGCGACATCCTCGGCCTGCTCGGCGAGAACGGCGCCGGCAAGACCAGCCTGATGAACGTCCTCTTCGGCACATACGCAGCCGACGAAGGAACCATCGAGGTCGACGGCAAGCCGGCGACGGTCCGCAGTTCTGCCGACGCGCTCGCGCTCGGCATTGGCATGGTGCACCAGCATTTTCATCTGGTGCCCCGTCATACAGTTCTCGAGAACCTTCTGGTCGGGCGCGCCGGTCCCGACGGCCGCCTGTCGCGGCGCACGGTCCTCGAGCGGCTGGCGGCGGTCGGCCGCGACTTTCACATCGTCCTCGACCCCGACCGCCGCGTCGGCGATCTCTCCATTGGCGAGCAGCAGCGGGTCGAAATCGCCAAGTCGCTGGTCCGCGGCGCGCGCATTCTTGTTCTCGACGAACCAACCGCAACGCTGACGCCGCACGAGAGCGAGGGTCTTTTCGCGGCGCTGCGCGCCATGACGACACGTGGCATGGGCGTCATCTTCATTTCCCACAAACTCGACGAAGTCATCGAGATTACCAATCGTATCACCGTCATGCGCCACGGACGGGTGGTCGCCGAACGCGACAACAAGCAGAACATCTCGAAGGGCGAGCTGGCGCGCCTGATGTGTGGCCGCGAGCTACGCCCACCCGAGCGCCCGCCACAGGCCGCCGGCGCGCCGCTGCTTGCGCTCAATCGAGTCTCGACCGGAGGAGCCGGCGGCCTCAAGGACGTTTCACTCACGCTCCGCGCCGGCGAGATCGTCGGCATCGCGGGTGTGTCGGGAAACGGTCAGCGCGACCTTGCGGACATCGTGGCTGGCGTTCTGACGCCGACCGCCGGAACGGTTGCGATTGACGGGGAGACGGTTGTCGCGCCAACGGCGCGGCGCATGCAGGCCCGCCGCGTCGGGCGCGTGCCAGAGGATCGCCTCGCCATTGGCATGATCGGGGCGCTGTCACTGGCAGAGAGTATGGCGCTGCCCTGGGTTGGCGCGCCGCCCTTTAGCCGCGGCGGCATTCTCGACCGCCGTGCCATCCGCAAATTCGCCAGCGATCAGATCGCCCGGTTCGATATCCGCACATCGGGACCGGATGCCCGCACCGGCACTCTGTCCGGCGGCAACCTCCAGAAGGCGCTGCTCGCGCGCGAGATCGCGCACGATCCCAGGATATTGCTCGCCGCCCAGCCGACGCGCGGCATCGATGTCGGGGCGACCGAGTTCATCCACGGCCAGTTTCTGGCGCTGCGTCAGCGTGGCGGCGCCGTGCTGCTCATCAGTGAGGACCTTGAGGAGATCTTCCAGCTCTCCGACCGCATCGCGGTGATGTACGCCGGTCGGATCGTTGCCGATCTGCCGGTCGAGGCAGCGACGGTCGAACGGGTCGGCTTGTTGATGGCCGGCGTCGAGCAGGCGGCGTGATGCGGCTGAGACTCGAACGCCGTCAGGACACGCCGCTTTATGTGCAGATAGTGCTGCCGCTGGCGGCTGTCCTGGTAGCGCTGGTCCTGTGCAGCGCTCTCGTCTGGCTTGCCGGCGCCAACGTTCTCGATGCCTACTCGCTGCTGTTGCTCTCCACGTTCGAGACCACCTACGATCTTCAGGACACGCTGGTGAAGGCGGCGCCGCTGCTCTTTACGGGCCTCGCCGTCGTGGTCGCTTTCCGCGCCAAGTTCTGGAATATCGGCGCCGAGGGGCAGCTCATGGCCGGCGCCATAGCGGCCTGCTGGATCGGCGAGCGGACGTGGCTTCCGGCGTTCAGCCTGGTGCCGCTGATGATCGTCGGCGCGGCGATCTTCGGCGCGCTGTGGGCGCTCCTGCCGGCGCTGCTCAAGGTCAAGCTCAAGGTCGACGACGTCGTCTCGACGCTGCTTCTCAATTTTATCATGCTCTACGGCGTCACGGCGCTGCTCGAAGGGCCGTGGCGCGACCCGAAGAGCGGTTACCCCAATGCGCCCAGCATCCGCCCCGACGCCGAGTTTCCTCTCCTCGCCGGCTACACCGTGCATCTCGGCGTCGCGCTGGCGGTGATCGCCGCGATCGCGGTGTGGTGGATGATCAGCCGCACGACGCTCGGCTTCCAGATTCGCGCCGTCGGCCACAATCCGGCGGCTGCGAACTATGCCGGCATCCCGGTCAGCCGCATCATCGTGATCGCGGCGCTGATTTCTGGCGCCCTTGCCGGGCTCGCCGGCGCCGGCGAAGTTGGCGGCGTACGCTTCCAGGTGACCTCAGATCTCTCGTCGGGTTACGGCTATGCCGGCATCGTCATCGCGACCTTGGCCGAACTCAACCCGATCGGCGCGATTCCCGCGGCCGTCTTCTTTGCGGTCATCTTCAATGGCGCCGGAACCATGTCGCGCAGTCTCGGCGTGCCCATCTATCTTGCCGACGTCATCCAGGGCACGGCGCTGATGAGCATGGTCGCGATGCGGCTCTTCGCGGCCTACCGCCTGCGCGTGGTGCGCCATGCTTGAGGTCGCCACACAGCTTCTTCAGGTTAGCTTCTTCGCGGCGATCATCCGCATTTCGACGCCGCTGCTGCTGGCGACGCTCGGCGAACTGATCAACGAGCGCGCCGGCGTCCTCAACCTCGGCATCGAAGGCATCATGCTGCTCGGCGCCATGGTTGGCTTCTCGACCGCCTACTTCACAGGCAATCTGTGGTTAGGCGTGGCCGCGGCGATCCTGACCGGCGCCGTCGCCGGCCTTGTTATGTCGCTGCTTGCCGTCGTCCTCGGCGTCAGCCAGCACGTGTCCGGCATCGGCATGACGCTCCTCTCCACCGGGCTCGCTTTCTATTTCTATCGCCTGATCTTCGGCCAGCCGGCGGTACCGCCCAATATCGTCCCGTTCAAGCCCGTCGACATCCCGGGCCTGTCCGACATCCCGTTCCTCGGCCCGGTGCTCTTCAGCCAGACCGTACTGACTTACATTGCCTTGCTCGCGGTCCCGGTCGTGGCCTTCTTCCTCTACCGGACGTCATGGGGACTAGAGCTGAGGACCGTGGGCGAGAACCCACGCGCCGCCGACGCGGCCGGCATCAGCGTATGGGGCGTGCGCACGCAAGCGCTGGTCATCGGTGGCGGCCTCATGGGCCTCGCCGGCGCCTATCTGACGATGGCGCAATTCAACGCGTTCACCTTCGGCGTGGTTTCGGGGCGCGGTTGGGTATCGATCGCGCTGGTCGTATTCGGTCTTTGGAATCCATGGCGCTGCGCCGCCGGGGCGCTGCTGTTCGCGGCCCTGGAGGCATTGCAGCTTCGCCTCCAGGCGACCAACATCCTTCACATTCCCTATCAGGTGTTCCTCATGCTGCCTTTCGTCTTCACCATCGCGGCCATGGCCTTCGTTTCGCGAAGCGCGCTCGCCCCGGCAAGCCTGTTGATCCCGTTCCGCAAGGAGGAGCGCTGATGGCCGGCCCGCTCGACCTGCTCGTCAAGGGCGCGACCCTTCCCGACGGCCGCACCGGTGTCGATATTGCCTGCGCCGGCGGCAAGATCACTGCCATCGAGGCGGGGATAGATGCCGAGGCGGGCAGGGTAATCGACGCGTCAGGCCGGCTGGTGTCGCCGCCCTTCATCGATTGCCATTTCCACATGGACGCCACCTTGTCGCTGGGGCTGCCGCGTCTCAACAAGTCGGGAACCCTGCTGGAGGGCATCGGACTCTGGGGCGAACTGAAGCCGCTGCTGACCGCCGAGGCCGTGATCGAACGCGCTTTACGCTATTGCGATCTCGGCGTTGCGCAGGGACTGCTGGCCATCCGAACCCACGTCGACGTCTGCGACGACCGCCTGCTGGCGGTCGATGCCCTGCTCGACGTGAAGAAGAAGATTGCGCCCTACATCGACCTCCAACTGGTCGCATTCCCGCAGGATGGCTACTACCGCTCGCCGACGGCGGCGAAGAATCTTGAACGGGCGCTCGACAAGGGTGTCGACGTGGTTGGCGGCATCCCACATTTCGAGCGGACCATGAGCGACGGCGCCCGCAGCGTCACGGCGCTCTGCGAAATCGCCGCCGGGCGCGGCCTGATGGTCGACATGCATTGCGACGAGAGTGACGACCCACTGTCGCGACACATCGAGACGCTGGTTGCCGAGACCAAGCGTCTCGGGCTGGAGACGCGGGTTGCTGGCTCGCACCTCACCTCCATGCATTCGATGGACAACTATTATGTCTCCAAGCTCCTGCCCCTGATGGCCGAGTCACAAGTCCATGCCATCCCCAATCCGTTGATCAACATCGTGCTGCAGGGCCGCCACGACACCTACCCCAAGCGCCGCGGACAGACGCGTGTGCCGGAGATGCGGCAATACGGGATCAACGTTGCCTTCGGGCAGGATTGCTGCATGGACCCGTGGTATTCGCTGGGCAGCGGCGACATGCTCGACGTCGCCAACATGGGCCTGCATGTCGGCCAGCTCACCAGCCGCGAGGCGATGCGCTTCTGCTTCGAGGCGGTCACGACCAACCCGGCCAAGGCGATGCAACTCGACGGCTATGGGCTGGCGGTCGGCTGCAACGCCGACATGGTCGTTCTCCAGGCGGCCGATCCGATCGAGGCGATCCGGTTGAAGGCGCGCCGCCTTGCCGTCGTCCGCCGCGGCAAGGTCATCGCCGAGACACCGGCTCAGGTCACCAGACTATCGCTCCAGGGCCGGCCCGGAACGGTCGATCCGGCCAGCTACGCCCCGCCGCTGGAAGCGTAAGCGCGCCGCGCTAGGTGTTCAGCATCAACGAACCGGAAGAGGCAGATGACGACGAACGATACCTGGCCGAACGGCATGCCTGAGGTCGGCCAGACGGCCCGGCGGTCGCGACTTGTCACCGCGCGCGACATTGAGTTGTTCACCGAGATCAGCGGCGATCGCAATCCGCTCCACTACGACGAGGAAATCGCCCGCGCGAGCCGGTTCGGCGCCATCGTTGTCCAGGGCGGCATCACCAGCGCAATCCTCAACGCCGTCGTCGCCGAGGAGCTTCCGGGGCCGGGCACCGTGTTCCTTGAGACGCACTGGAGCTTCAAGGCGCCTGTGCGGCCCGGCGACACGATCACCGGCGAGGTCGAGGTGACCAAGGCGCGCGCCGATAAACCGATCACCAATCTCAAGACCCGCGTCCTCCGCGACGACGGCACAGTCGTGCTGGAAGGCGAGGCGGTCTGCTACACGATGCCGATCGCGAAGTAGGCCAGTCGGTCCACCCCGACGATCAGCTACGCGCGTGATGCTCGCGTGGTGCGTTGCGCCAATACGATGGCGACGCCGCCAAGCGTGGCGACCGAGGCGATCAACAAGCGCAACGTGACGTGTTCGGAGATGAGCGCGATGCCGCCGAACGCGGCGATCACCGGAACGGACAACTGCACCGTCGCGGCGCGTGTGGCGGTCAGGCTGGGCAGCGCCGCGTACCAGATGACGTAGCCGCATCCTGATGCCAGCGCGCCGGAGGCGATCGCCAGCGCCAGGCCGTGGGTCGAGACGCTGAAGTTCCCCATGAAGATCAGACTGACGACGATGGCGAGCGGCGCCGCGTAAAGGAAGTTTCCGGCGGTCGCAGCAAGCGGATCGGCGGCGCCTCGCCCGAGCAGGGAATAAAATCCCCAGGCGATGCCGGCGCAGGCCATCAGGATCGCGCCGAGAGGGTCCGGCGCCGTGACGCCGGGCGACACCAGATAGATCAGGCCGAGAATCGCCGCCGCGAGCCCGGCCCACGACAGCGGAGCGAAATGCTCGCCGGCTCTCAACGCAAAGATGAACATCGTGAGCTGAACCGCGCCGAACAGAATGAGGGCGCCGGTCCCTGCGCTGAGCGACAGATAGGCGAACGAGAACAGCGCCATGTAGGCAAACAGCGAGGCGACTGCCCGCCAGTCCGGTCGACGCTGGCTCACGCCTTGCCCTCGCATCAGCATGATGACAGCGAGCGTCACCGCGCCGGAGATCGCCCTGACGCTGGTGAAACTCGCCGCATCGATCAGACCCGCCCCCAGCGCCAGCCGGCACAGCAGGGAATTCGCCGCAAACGCCAGCATGGCGATGACGGTCAGCAGGATCGTACGCGTCGTCAGGTGATGGGCGGTCTCGGGCACGGGCGGCTACCTGTGGAATGGTGCGCCGGAGGGCGCGGAGACGGGGCGCTCATATAGCCCCGTCGGCGCCGGCCTGCGACCGGCTCACGCGAATGTGCAATCCGTCCCGTCATTGCCGCCATGGCCTTGAGGTATGGGGTTGGGTCGTTCCCGGCCGCCAACTCGTAGTGGCCGCGCTCGCCGGTCAGAAGCGGCCAGGCACGCCCGCGGCCCTGGCCGTCAAAGGGCCGCCCGTCATCGTGTTCGCCGTAGCCATCGCCATTGTAGCGATGCCACGATGGTCCGTTGGGTGTGTCGCATTTGAGCAGCGCGTCGGTGACGACCAGTGTCGCGCGCACCAGCGGGTCGTCGGGCAGGCGAAGTCCCGTGCGGACGAGTTCGAGAAAGTCGACGCTGACTTCCTCGTCGGCGGGGATGGTGAAGCCGGGTGGGCCGTTCTTGATCTGGAGGCCCCTGTGAATGGCGGCCGGGTCCGACAGTATGTCCGCCGGGGCAATGCGGACGTAATACCCCTCGACGCCGTGCGCCTGCGCGAGGGCAGTGCCGTGCGCACTCGTCCAGGTTTCGATGTTGGCATTCCAGAAATCCGCCAATGCGAGCGCGAAACATCGACGACAGCATCAATTGATCGCTGAGATCGCCGGCGAGATCGGGGTTGAGGAGCGCGTGCTCGCTGCGCCGTGCGTGCCATCGCTGCCACGCGTCGATCTGGCTCTGGAGGGCGTCGTCGAAGGTTTCCATGAGTGAGGAAACAGCCAACGTCGACGCCGCTTCGGTACTGTCGCCAAATCCGAGCGCAAGCGTTCCGGTGCGGGCGAGCTCGCCGACAAGGGCCACGTTCCCGGGACCGGCCTCGGCGTACTGCCAGGTCAGGGCGCCGTTACGGTGAAAGTCCTGCCAGCCGTCGCTCTCGCCGACATAGCCGGCGCTCGCCTTGCCAAGACCTTCGTTTCCGTTCTCGTCCGTAGCTGCGAGCGCGAGGCCGAACGGGCGATACGTGGCGGTGAGCACGCGGCGCGAACCGTGTCGCCCGACCGCGGCGACATTCTCCTGGCCGTTCACGCCCAGGCGCGGCGCGAGCAGGGCATATGGCTTGAGGTCTTCATCGCCCTCGAGGCGAAGCGCCACCATCAGCACATCGCGGCTCGGGTCGGGCGTGACGCGCAACGTGAGGGTGAAGCGGGCGTGCGTGTGCACGATCTCGACCGCCGGCGTGCCCGGCGCGAGCAGCCGGACCGTGTAGTTCTGGAGGCGCTTGACCTCTACCCAGAAGCCGCGCCCGTCGCCGACGATGAAGCCGAGATCGCGGATTTGCGGTCTGTCGACGCGCGGGTAATAGACCTCGTTGACGATGCCGAAGCCGAGCGTGAACCAGATGCGCGAGCGGCCGAGGCTGCAGCCGACCATGTCCTTCGCGCTGCTCGTCCATGTTGGCGAGATGCCGGGTTGCCCTGGCGCGTGGCCTCGCGGCTCATCAGCGTCCTCAGCCATGCGGTTTGTGCTCGCCCCACAGACGGAATCCGCCGGCAAAAGCGCGATCATTGCTGCCGAGGCGCGCATTCGGTGGCAGGGCCTTCAGCTTCTCGGCATTGCCGCCGCCGATGACCACGTAGTCGGGTTCCAGCGCTGCCGACAGATGCTCAACCGCCTGCGTCACCGCCTCGCGCCACTTCTTTGTGCCGAGACGCTTCAGTCCGGCGACGCCGAGATAATCCTCGAACGTCTTGCCGTGCTTGTAGCCGAGATGCGCAAGCTCCATCGGCTCGATGACGCCTTCGATGATCATGGCGGAGCCGAGGCCCGTGCCCAGGCCGAGAAACAACATACGGCCGCCCTCGTAGCTGCCCAGCGCCTGCATCGCCGCATCGTTGATAATCTTCACCGGTTTCGCGAACGCTTTCCTGAAATCGAAGCCGACCCAGCCTTTGCCGAGATTGTGCGGCTCCGCAAGCGGCCGATTGTGGACCACCGGCCCTGGGTAGCCGATCGAGACCACGTCGTATTGCCAGTCTTTGGTTAGGTCGAGGACCTGGGCCATGGCGTCGGCCGCCTTTAGGTCCGGCCCCGACTTGAATTTCCGCTCTTCGGAATACGCGCTCAGCATGACCTTTACATGCGTCCCGCCCACATCGATTGCGAGAATCCTTCGGGCGTGTTTCGGGCTGTTGCTGCTCGTCTTCTTAGCCATCGCGGTTAGCCTTTGCTCGTGACTTT
Source organism: uncultured Alphaproteobacteria bacterium (assembly GCA_963781775.1). Taxonomy (GTDB): domain Bacteria; phylum Pseudomonadota; class Alphaproteobacteria; order Rhizobiales; family Kaistiaceae; genus CAVSRC01. The sequence continues at coordinate 64,604 of CAWAHE010000015.1, forward strand.
CGCGCTGGGCGGCGGCGCCGAAACGTGCGGATCGTACCAACCGCCGACGGCCCTTGCGATCTCCGCGGCCTGCGCCGGTCCCCACGTTCCCTGATCGTATTCGTGAACGGGCGTTTCGTTGCCGAGGATCGGATCGACGATGCGCCATTGCGCTTCGGCGCTGTCCTGTCGGGCAAAAAGCGTCGTGTCGCCCATCATCGCGTCGCCGATCAGCCGCTCGTAGGCGCTCATCTCGTCGCCGCTCTGATGCAGCACGTTGAGTTCTGTCTGCTCGCCCGCCATGGCCTCGCCCGGCGCCTTGGCCTGGGCGCCGAGGGCGATCACCACGTCCGGCCCGAGCCGGAAACGCAGGTAGTTCGGCCGGTTCAGCTTTTCGCCCCGGAACACCGCCTGGGGCGGATAGTGGAGATCGACGATGATCTCGGTCGCGGTCACCGGCAGGCACTTCCCGGCGCGCACGAGAAACGGCACACCCTGCCAGCGCCACGAGTCGACGTGCAGCCGCAGTGCGGCGAACGTCTCGACGTCGGACTGCGGCGCAACGCCGGGTTCGTCGCGATAGCCGCGGAACTGACCGCGAACCAGCGACGATTTGCTGAGCGGCCGGATCGCGTTGAAGACCTTGACCTTCTCGTCGCGCACATAGGCGCTGTCGTCGCTGATCGGACATTCCATCGCCAGGATGGCGACGATCTGGAGGAGGTGGTTCTGGATGACGTCGCGGATTGCGCCAACTTCGTCGTAGAAGCGGCCCCGGCCGGCGACGCCGAAGCTTTCGGCCATCGTGATCTGTACGCTGCGCACATAGTTGCGGTTCCAGATCGGCTCCAGGAACGAATTGGCGAAGCGGAAATAGAGCAGGTTCTGGACCGGCTCTTTGCCGAGGAAATGATCGATCCGGAAAATAGCGTTCTCCGGAAAAACCTTGTGCAAGGTTCGGTCGAGCGCGACCGCCGACTTCAGGTCCCTCCCGAACGGCTTCTCGATCACCACGCGGGCGCCGTCGGCGGCGCCGCAATTGCCGAGGCCTTCCACGACGTCGGGAAACATGCTCGGCGGAATGGCAAGGTAGTGCAGCGGGTGCTGACTGCCGCTGAGGGCGGCGCGCAACTGTTTGAACGTCTCGGCGTCGCGGTAGTCGCCGTCAACGTAGCGCATCAGGCCGGCAAATCGCGCGAAGGTCGCCTCGTCGAAACCGCCGGCCGTGCGAATCGAATCCCGCGCGTGACTCTTGAAGTCGTCGACGGTCCAGCCGGACTTCGCGACGCCAACCAGCGGCACCGTAAGCCGGCCGTGCTGGCACAGCGCGTAGAGCGCCGGCAGCACCTTCTTGTGGGCGAGATCGCCGCTGGCACCAAACAGAACCAGTGCACCTGACTTTTCCGCGGTCGTCATGGATATCTCCAAGCGTCGACTCAGCGCCGATTGTCTTTTTGCTGTGGCCGAATTCGTCTGCCCGAGCAACCGGAACATTCTCGTCAAATGGCCGCGTCGTTATCCAATCGTTGACGCGGGCGGCGTGCCGGCCCGGATCCGCCAGAAACCCTGAGGCTCCGTTGAACCGGTTGTCAGCCTAGGCGAGGTCGCCCTCGAGGCAAGTGGCGATTTCGGTGATCTCGATCCTGTCAGCGTGATGCGACCAGTCCCCGATATGTTCGAGATCGCAGAACCGTCGCGCGGCGGCATCTCGCGCCGAAGCAGGATCGGCGGCGGATAGATCGATCTCCCGTTGGCAGATTTCACATGCGTGGCCAGTGTCGCCATACACGGTCTTCAGGAACCGCACGTGGAACCGGCCCGTTGCTGGTTCACCGACGCTGCGGCGGACATGATCTCCTCGACCTTTGGACATTTCCTCCTCCTTGCCCAGGCGGCGCGTTGTTGTTCGCGCTACTTTGGACGGCTTGACAGGCATACTAGGACCGAGCCGCAAGCGAGCTCAATTAAGAAAAGGTAATCCTGCCCGGCGCCGGTTTGGTGGGCAGAATTGTGGTTGGCCGCGGACGTGCTGATCGCCCATAATCGCCGCCTTGCCTTCAAGGGGAAACGCCATGCAACGAACGAAACCACCCTTCCGCGCCGATATGGTCGGCAGCCTGCTGCGCCCGGAGCCGCTCAAGGAAGCCCGCGCCAAGCATGCCGCCGGCGAAATCACTGCCGATCAGCTGCGCGCGGTCGAGGACCGGGAAATCGAGAAGATTCTCGCCAAACAGGAAGAGGTTGGCCTGCAAGCGGCGACCGACGGCGAGTTTCGCCGCTCGTGGTGGCACTTCGACTTTCTGGCGGGTCTCGACGGATGCAAGCTCGTCCAGCTCGATCACGGCATCGCGTTTCACGGCGTGCAGACCAAGGCCGAGACCGTCAACGTGGTTGGCAAGGTCGGCTGGCCGGCGCACCATCCGATGATCGAGCATTTCAAGTTCCTGAAGGCGCATACGCGGCTGGTCCCCAAGATGACCATTCCGAGCCCGAGCGTTCTGCATTTCCGCTCCGGCTTCAACGCCATCAAGGCGGTCTATCCCGACATCGACCAGTTCTTCGATGACGCCGCCGCTGCCTACGGCAAGGCGATCCGCGCCTTCTACGACGCCGGCTGCCGGTATCTCCAGCTCGACGACACCGTGTGGGCTTACCTTTGCTCGGACGAGCAACTGGAGCAGGCGAAGGCGCGTGGGGACGACATCAGCCGCCTGCAGGAACGCTATGCGCGCACCATCAACAAGGCACTGGAATCCAAGCCTGCCGACATGACAATCACCATGCATGTCTGCCGTGGCAATTTCCGCTCGACGTGGATTTCATCGGGCGGCTATGAGCCGGTCGCCGAGACGCTGCTCGCCAAGGTCAACATCGACGGCTACTTCCTCGAATACGACACCGAGCGGGCAGGGGGATTCGAGCCGCTGCGTTTTCTTCCCAAGGGCGACAAGATCGTCGTCCTCGGTCTCATCACGTCGAAGAGCGGTACGCTCGAGAACAAGGACGACGTGAAGAAGCGCATCGACGAGGCGACGAAATTCGTCGCTCTCGATCAGCTGGCACTCAGCCCGCAATGCGGCTTCGCCTCGACCGAGGAAGGCAACATCCTCACCGAGGACGCTCAGTGGGCGAAACTCCGCGAAATCGTGGAGATCACCCGCGAGGTGTGGTAGCCCGCCCCACCGATCCGGTTGGCACGGCGGCGGGCCGCGTATCGCCCGCCGTCTTGCGCATTTGTCGCCCTCCGACTGTAATATCCGCCCGGGCGCGGTCTGCCCCGAACCACTCACAATGCCCGGCGCGGCGTCTCCGCCGCCAGGAACCGAGGATTAGCAACCTACATGAAAGTCTGCGTCTATGGAGCCGGCTCGATCGGTGGTGTGATCGCGGCCAGGCTTGCGCTGAACGGCGTGGAAACGTCGGTCGTCGCCCGCGGTCCGCATCTCGCCGCGATCAAGGCCAATGGCCTGCGCTTCGAAACGCCGGAGGGCAGCCGCGTGGTCAGGATCGCGGCGACCGACAACCCGGCCGACCTCGGGCCGCAGGATGTCGTCATCGCCGCCGTCAAGGCCCATCAGAACTCCGGCGATCGCGCGCCCGATGCAGGCGCTGCTCGGACCGGACACGATGGTGTCATACGCCGTCAACGGGCTGCCCTGGTGGTATTTCCGCAAGGCCGGCGGCAAGGCGGAAGGCCGGCGGCTGGAACGCCTCGATCCGGGCGGCGTCTTGTGGGACGAGGTCGGCGTCGACCGCACGATCGGTTGCGTGGTCAACCTGCCCGCGACGGTCCCGGAGCCGGGTGTCGTCCATTGGGAGGGCGGCAACAATCGGCTCGCGCTCGGCGAACTGGATGACGCTCAGTCGCCGCGTCTGCTGGCGCTCGCCGATATGCTGCGCGCCGCCGGCATGGACATCGATACCCATCGGCCGATCCGTTACGAGATGTGGAACAAGCTGGTCCGCATCATGGTGGCGTCGCCCATCACCATCCTCACCGCGATGCCGGCAGCGCCTGCGCTGCGGGATCCGGCGGTGCGCGAGGTCGCCGCGAGCCTGTGCCGCGAGGCGATTGCCGTCGCCGCCGCGTATGGCGTCGCGCTCGACATCGACGTGGAGGGTGAACTCGACAAGTGGGCAAACGGCGGCAATCACCGGCCGTCGATCTTGCAGGATCTCGACGCCGGGCGACCGATGGAGATTGATCCGCAGATCACCGTGCCGGTCGAACTCGCCCACGACGCCGGCGTGCCCGTTCCGACCCTCGACATGACCGCCGGCCTCATGCGGGCGCGCGCCCGCGCCGCGGGACTTTACGCCGGATAGCCGGGCCGGCGCGTGGCTGCGAAGGAGCCCCATCCTCTGAGCAAGGCGGACGCCAGACGCGCCTGGCTGCGCGCCCAGCGTCTCGACGTCGATAGGCCGTTCGGCGACGGTCCGGAGGCCACGCGCCTTGCCGTCGAGCACCTCGGCTACGTCCAGATCGACACGATCCACGTCATCGAGCGCTCGCACCACCACATCCTCTACACGCGCATCCCGGAATACCGCCGCGCCGATCTGCATACGGCGCAGAGCGTGGACAAGTCGGTGTTCGAATGCTGGGCGCACGCGCTTTCCTACGTGCCGACATCGAACCTGCCCATCTATCTGCGCGCCATGCAGGGCGAATATCAGCGCCGGATTGCCTGGTTCGCCAAGGTAACCGATGCGGATGTCCGCAAGGTGATAAAGCGCCTCAGAACCGAGGGCGCGCTCAGCATTCGCGATATCGACGACGATGTTCTGGTCGAGAAGGACCATCCGTGGGCCAGCCGCAAACCGTCAAAGGCGGCCTTGCAGGTCGCCTTCTTCAAGGGCGCGGTGACGATCAGCGAGCGGTCCGGCATGCTCAAGACGTATGAGCTGATCGGCCGCCATTTTGGATGGGATCGTCCGCCGAAGGTTGCCTCGGAGCGGCAGATCGTCGAATACCTGCTCGATCGCGCCCTGCGCTCGCAAGGGATCGTCAGCCTCAATTCGGCGTGTTTTCTCGATGCCCCACGCAAGCCCGCCATGCGCCGTCTGATCGCGGCGCGGATACGGCGGAAAGACTTGGTGCCGGTTGCCGTCGAGGGGGCCGGAAAGCAGGAACACTGGGCCTCGCCCGCGGTTCTCGACGCGGCCCCCGATACGGGCGCGGATTGGGTCCACGTCCTCTCTCCGTTCGATCCGCTGGTTATCCAGCGGAAGCGCCTCAAGCTTTTCTTCGATTACGAGCACGTCTTCGAGGCCTATGTGCCGAAGGCGAAGCGGCGATATGGCTACTTTGCGTTGCCGGTCCTTGCCGGGGACGAGATCGTCGCCGCCATCGATCTCAAGACCGACCGCGAGAAGCGCAAATTGTTGATTCAGCAATGGACATGGGTCGGTAAGGGGGCTCCGCGCCTGCACAAGAAGCGGATCGAGGAAGCGCTTCACCGCTTCGAGCGATTCCAGCTTGCTCCGCAGTAGCGGCAACACCCACGCGGCCGAGGCCAATATGACCAATCACCTCTACGATCAGATTCGCGCCGCAATGCCCTCGCTGGACGCGCGCTTCATCGAAACGCCGGAAGGCCGCACCATTCGTTACGGCGATCTCGACGGCCTGACTGGCCGCATGGCGAACGCGCTTCGCGCGCTGGGCGTTGCGCCGGGGGACCGCGTCGCGGTTCAGGTTGAGAAGAGCGTCGAGGCGCTTGTGCTTTACCTCGCCACCGTCCGCGCCGGCGCGATCTACCTGCCGCTCAATACCGGATACACGCTGGCGGAGCTTGAGTATTTCATCGCCGATGCCGAACCGCGACTGGTCGTCGTTGCGCCTGATAAGGCCGTTTCGATCGCCGCCGTTGCCGCACCCGTCGGCGCCGCCGTGGCAACGCTCGACGACGCCGGCGGCGGATCGCTCAGCGAGGCCGCGGCCGCCCAGTCGCCGGACTTCATCGACGCACCGCGCGGTCCCGACGACCTTGCCGCCATCCTCTACACGTCCGGCACCACTGGGCGCTCGAAGGGCGCCATGCTGACCCATGAGAATCTCGCCTCGAATGCCCGCACGCTGGTGAACGCCTGGCGGTTCACCGCCGACGATGTTCTGCTGCACGCCTTGCCGATCTTCCACACCCACGGCCTGTTCGTCGCCACCAACACGGTCCTCTTTGCCGGCGGGGCCATGATCCTGCTGCCGCGCTTCGACGCCGACATGGTCATGCGCCACCTGCCGGCCGCCACCGCCATGATGGGCGTCCCGACGTTCTACGTTCGCCTGCTCAGGCACGCCGGTCTCTCGCGCGAAACCACTTTTCACATGCGTCTGTTCACGTCCGGCTCGGCGCCGCTGCTCGCCGAAACCCATGTCGAATGGCGCGAGCGGACGGGGCACGCGATCCTCGAACGTTACGGCATGACCGAAACCAACATGAACACATCCAATCCCTATGACGGCGAGCGCATCGCCGGCACGGTCGGCCCGCCGCTGGCCGACGTGGAGCTACGTGTCGTCGAGCCGGAGAGCGGGGTTGCCGTCGCCGAAGGCGAAATCGGCATGATCGAGGTGCGCGGCCCCAACGTCTTCGCCGGCTACTGGCGCATGCCTGAAAAGACCGAGGCCGAATTCCGCGCCGACGGGTTCTTCATCACCGGCGACCTCGGCCGTATCGAGGAGCACGGCTACGTCCAGATCATCGGTCGCGGCAAGGACCTGATCATCTCGGGCGGCTTCAACGTCTACCCTAAGGAGGTGGAGAGCGAGATCGACGCGCTGCCCGGCGTCGTCGAGTCGGCGGTCATCGGCGTGCCGCATCCCGACTTCGGCGAAGGGGTTACGGCGGTCGTCGTCGCCCGGCCCGGCGCCGCGCTCGACCAGAACGCGATCCTTGCCAGCCTCGCCGACCGCCTTGCTGGCTATAAAAGGCCGAAGCAGGTCATCTTCGTGCCGGAACTGCCGCGCAACACCATGGGCAAGGTGCAGAAGGCGCAGCTGCGCGAGCAGTACGCCGGCCTCTACAAGGCCTGAAGGTCTCCGCGTTCGACGAGTTGCGCCAGCGAGGCACCGGCCGCGTCCTTACGCGACAGCACCGGCGTGCTGTCGCCAATCGGCCAGTCGATCGCAAGGTCAGGGTCGTCGTAGCGGATCGTGCGCTCGTGTTCGGGGGAATACGGCGCCGAAACCTTGTAGAGAACCTCGGTTTCCGGCTCGCGGGTCAGCAGCCCATGCGCCATGCCTTCCGGCACCAGCACCTGGTTCCAAGCCTCCGCCGAGATCTCTACCGCGATCCACTGGCGGAACGTCGGGGCCTGCGGCCGAAGATCGACCACCACGTCCCAGATGGCCCCACGGACAACGCGCACCAGCTTCCTCTGGGCAAAGGGATGAAGCTGGAAATGGAGGCCGCGCAGGACGTTCGCTGACTCCGACCGGGAGTGATTATCCTGCACCCAGTCGTTGGCAACGCCGACCTCCCCGAAACGGGCGGCATTGAATGTTTCGGAAAAGAATCCGCGCCCGTCGTCGAACCGCTCGGGAACAATCTCCAGAACCCCGGGAAGTCCAAGTTCACGCACCTTGATCATGGCTGTCTGCCCATCTCATTGCCCTGAGCGTCCGGGTCGGGAAAGCCGACCGACCGCCTGCCGGCCGTGTGGACCGGCCAAAAGATCGCTGTTAGGTTGCGAATCACTCTAATCGCTTTCGCCAAAAGACGATTTTGCCAAACCAACGCCTTTATCCATCGCTGGCGTTACATGCGCGCGTAGCCCACGAGATCGGCCGCCGCATCGTGTCAGGCGCGGTCGCGGAAGGCGAGGGTCTTCCGCGCGAGGCCGAACTGGCGAAGGAGTTCAGCGTCAGCCGCCAGGCCGTCCGTGAGGCGCTCAAGGTGCTGGCGGCGAAAGGGCTGGTGGCGTCGCGCCGGCGCACGGGCACGTCGGTCTTGCCCCGCGCGTCGTGGAATCTGCTCGATCCCGATGTCCTTGCCTGGACTCCGCCCGATAACATCCAGCCCGCGTTTTTCGCCGACCTGATCGAATTGCGGCGCGTGATCGAACCGGCCGCCGCAGAGATGGCGGCGCGTCGCGCCGACCAGGAACGGCTGGCGCGATTGAAGACGGCGCTCGAGGCGATGCGAGCGGGCGCCGAGGACGTCAAGGCTTTCCTCGAGGCGGACGCGGAGTTTCACGTGGCCCTGCTTTCGGCGTCCGGCAATTCGCTCTTTGAGCGCCTGAGCACGATCATCCAGCCGGTGCTGGAGGCCAGCTTCATTCTGCAGGCGCAAGTGGACCCCAAATACCACCTCGCTGTGGGACGGCACGAAGCGGTCTACGAGGCGGTCGCCCATGGCGATGCCGAAGCGGCTCGTCGCGCGATGGAAGACATTCTGTCCAGCGCCCAAGATCATCTGGCCAAATTGATTCGCGATCGCGCCGCCAAGAACGACGCCTGACGTGCGCGAGCCTACGGCGGCTTGCCCTCGCGCACCTTCTTGACCGTGCCGGTCGTGCTGTAGCCCTCAAGCAGGGGCAGCAAGGCGACGCTGCCGCCGTTTGCTTCAACGAATGCCTGGCCGGGAATCGGCTTGCCAGCATAGTCGGCGCCTTTGAACAGCATGTCGGGCTTCACCGTTCGGATCAGGTCTTCCGGCGTGTCGTCACCGAAGATCGTCACCAGATCGACGGAGCGCAGCGCCGCGAGCACCGCCGCGCGGGTCATCTCGTCCTGGATCGGCCGCTCGGGGCCCTTCAGGCGCCTGGTCGACTCGTCGGAGTTTACCCCGACCACCAGCCGGTCGACCCGTCGCGCGGCCTGCTCCAGCGAGTGCAGATGGCCGCGATGGAGAAGGTCGAAGACGCCGTTGGTGAAGCCAACCTTCAGGCCATGCGCCTTCCAGGCGGCGACGCGCTCGGCCGCGTCGGCGGCGCTGGTCACGCCGTCGCCAAGGCCCGCGCCGAGCGCATGCTGCAATTCCTGCGGCCTCACCGTCGCCGTGCCGGGCTTCGCTACCACGATGCCCGCTGCGACATTAGCGAGCCGAACCGCGTCGGCGAGCGACGTGCCGACCGCGAGCGCCGCCGCCAAGGTTGCCGCAACCGTGTCGCCGGCGCCGGTCACGTCGAAAACGTCATGGGTTTCCGCATGCACGTGCAGCGGCGCGCCGCCGTCGCGGCTGACCAGCGTCATGCCGGCCTCGCCGCGGGTCAGCAGTACCGCCTCGATCGCCACCCGGTCGAGCACCTGCCGGCAGGCCGCCACCGCCGCCTCGTCGTTGTCGGCACGAATGCCGGAAAATGCCGTCATCTCCTCGATGTTTGGTGTCACCACCGTAGCGCCGGCGAAGGCGGTCACCTCGGCCCGTCGCGGATCGACCACCACCGGCTTTCCCGCCTCGCGGCCGATGGCAATCAGGGCGGCGATCGAAATCGCATCGAGCGCGCCGCGCGCATAGTCGGAGATCACCAGCGCTCCGCTGGCGTCAATCGCTTCTTTCGCTGCCTTGACCAGCTGGTCGCGGATGGCGGGGTCGGCTGGCGTCGAATTCTCCGCATCGATGCAGAGGAGCTGGTGCCAGCCGCTGAGGTACCGCGTCTTGACGGTCGTCGGGCGTCCCGGATCGCGGATCAGTTGCCGGGTCATGCGCGCAAAGGTGGCGCAGAGGGCGTCCAGTTCGGCGGCCGCCGCGTCGTCGCCGGTCATGCCGACGAGTGTCACCGCACCGCCATAGGCCAGAAGATTGGCGGCAACGTTGGCCGCGCCGCCCGGATAGTCGCGGGCGGCGCCATATTTCAGCACCGGCACCGGCGCCTCGCGGGAAACCCGGGTGACCCGGCCCTCGATGAAGCGGTCGAGCATCACGTCGCCGACCACCAACACGTTGGCTTCGGCGAGGCGTCCGACGACGTTGGCGTCCATGGGTTTCCGGCGTTTCTTCAGCGATGCCCGGTCATATCGGCGCGCGGGGCAGGGGGCAAGCTAGTGCGGGCGGGACGGAGGAAGGAGGCCCGCAGCCGCATTGCCCGGAAACAACCAAAACGATTGATGAAAATGAATAAATCGCATAAGTTGTATTCATGCAGAAAGACAGAAACGGTGGGAATAAGGCTGGAGGCAGCGCGGCAAGTCCGGCTGTCCTCGACATCGAGACCGCTCGCGCGCTGGCCGAGGCCGGGTATATGCCGCTTTCCGAATATCTCGAGCTGGTCAGGTCCCTCGGGCCAACTGGCGGGGAGCCTGCCAGGGACGATGCTTCGACGGCCGATCTCAACGCAGAAGCCGGGCTACTGACGCCTATCGCAACCGCGCGTTGATGTCCGCGATCGCCGCGGAGCCCGGGCAGAGTTCCTTGTCGCCAAGCGCATTGAGCGGCGTATCGACCGTGTTCATGCGGTCGTTGAGGTCGCCCTGGTCGTGGTTCACGTAAAGCAGGCCGGTGACGACCTCGCCCTCCGCGTGACGCTCCTGGATGTAGGCGCGGGCGGCAAGCCGGTCAGTCGGGTCGTAGGCCTCCTCGAGTTTCCGCAGCCGTAGCACCGTGCCGTCATGCTGGGTTACGTCAACCGCCACGCCCGGCGGGTAGTCGGCAACGATCGGCTCGCGGCCGAGGATCACGTCGAGCGCGTTGACCGCGTCGTTGTGTTCGCGAACATAGTCGAAGCTCTTGGTCGAGCCGGGATGATTGTTGAAGGCCACGCACGGGCTGATGACGTCGAGGAACGCCACGCCGCGATGATGGATGGCGCCCTTGATCAGGGGCACCAGCTGCTTCTTGTCGCCGGAGAAGCCGCGCGCCACGTAGGTCGCGCCGAGCAGGATTGCCATCGAGACGAGATCGATGGGCTCGTCGGTGTTACCGACGCCTTTCTTCGACGTGGAACCGGCGTCCGCGGTCGCGGAGAACTGGCCCTTGGTCAGGCCATACACGCCGTTATTCTCGACGACATAGACCATGTTGACGCCGCGCCGGAGGCAATGCGCGAAATGGCCGAGACCGATCGAGGCGGAATCGCCGTCGCCGGACACGCCCAGATAGATGAGGTCGCGGTTGGCGAGGCTGGCGCCGGTCGCCACCGTCGGCATGCGGCCGTGAACGCTGTTGAAGCCGTGGCTCTGGCCAAGGAAATAGGTCGGCGTTTTGGACGAGCAGCCAATGCCGGACAGCTTGGCGATGCGGTGCGGCGGCAGGTCGAGTTCGAAGCACGCTTGCACGATCGCGGCCGAAATCGAATCGTGGCCGCAACCGGCGCATAGCGTCGACACCGAGCCTTCGTAGTCGCGGTGGGTGAAGCCGAGTGCATTCACCGGCAGAGCCGGGTGGTGGAACTTCGGTTTGACGACGTAGGTCATTCGGCTGCCTCGGTCAGTCCAGAAAGCGCGCGCCAATGTTCGGCGATCGCCTGCCTGATGAATCGTGCGGTGATCGGCGTGCCGTCATAGTGGAGCACAGGCACCAGCCGCGCCGGGTCGAGCCCGCATTCGTTGATCAGCAGCGCGCGCAACTGCGCGTCGCGGTTCTGCTCGACCACGAAAACGTGGTCGTGCTCCATCACGAAATCGACCACGGCCTCGGAGAACGGGAACGCGCGCACACGCAACGTATCGACATGGATGTTGTCGGCGGCCAGGGCTTCAGTGGCCTCGTGCATCGCCGGTGCGGTCGAGCCGTAATAGATAACGCCGGTGCGCGTTGCCTTGGCGGCATCCTGGCGGATCGGCGCCGGCACCAGGCTCTTGGCCGTGTCGAACTTGCGGAGCAGGCGCTCCATGTTGTCGACGTAGTCGGAACCCTCTTCGCTGTACTTGGCGTAGCGGTTGCGTGACGTGCCCCGCGTGAAGAAGGCGCCTTTGCTGGGATGTTCGCCGGGATAGGTGCGATAGGTGATGCCGTCGCCGTCGACGTCGAGATAGCGGCCGAATTCGCGGCCAGCCTCGAGCTCCTCCGCGGTCAACACCTTGCCGCGGTCGAAGGCGCGGCTGTCGTCCCAGGTCAGCGGTTTGCACAGCCATTCGTTCATGCCGATATCGAGGTCGAGCATGACGAAGATCGGCGTCTGCAGCCGGTCGGCGAGATCGAAGGATTGCGCCGCGAATTCGAAGCTCTCGCGCGGATCCTCCGGCAGCAGCAGCACATGCTTGGTGTCGCCATGCGAGGCGTAGGCGCAGGATAGGATGTCGGATTGCTGCGTGCGCGTCGGCATCCCGGTCGAGGGGCCGCCGCGCTGCACGTCGAAGATGACCGCCGGAATCTCCGCGAAATAGGCCAGCCCGATGAACTCCTGCATGAGCGAGATGCCCGGACCAGCCGTGCAGGTGAAGGCGCGGGCGCCGTTCCATGCCGCGCCGATGACCATGCCGATGGAGGCGAGTTCGTCCTCAGCCTGCACGATGGCGAAGCGGTTCTTGCCCGTCTCCTTGTCGACGCGGTAGCGCCGGCAGTGGTTGCCGAAGGCCTCGGCGAGCGAGGTCGATGGCGTGATCGGATACCATGCGGCAACAGTAGCGCCGCCGTAGACGCAGCCAAGGCCGGCGGCGTTGTTGCCCTCGATGAAGATGCGGTCGCCGACCGCGTCCGCGCGGCGCACGACGAGGTCCAGCTTGCCGCCGAGTTCGGCGCGAGCGTGGTCCCGGCCCATGTGCAGGGCTTCGATGTTCGGCTGGATCAGCTTGTCCTTGCCCTTGAACTGCTCGCCGATCAGCTTCTCGACGACCTCGGTCTCGATGCCGAGCAATTCCGCAAGCACGCCGACATAGATGATGTTCTTGAACAGCTGGCGCTGGCGCGGATCCTTGTAGCGGGCATTGCAGATCGCGGTCAGCGGCACGCCGACAACGGTGATGTCGTCGCGGAACTTCGATTGCGGGATCGGCCGGGTGGAATCGTAGAACAGATACCCGCCCGGATCGATCTCGCGCACGTCCTGGTCCCAGGTCTGCGGATTCATCGCGACCATCAGGTCGACGCCGCCGCGGCGGCCGATATGCCCAGCCTCCGAAACGCGCACCTCGTACCAGGTGGGCAGGCCCTGAATGTTGGACGGGAAAATGTTGCGCGAGGCGACCGGCACGCCCATGCGCAGGATCGAGCGGGCGAAGAGCCGGTTGGCGCTGGCCGAACCGGAGCCGTTCACATTGGCGAACTTGACGACGAAGTCGTTGATTCGGGTAGGTCGGGGGGCACGCGCGTTCATCGGCTTTTTGTCCGAGGCATCGCGGTGGCCGCGACCCTCCATTGTTGGGAGGGCCGTTCAGCCGGCTCGTCCTCGTCGTCCTCGACCGTCAATAGCATCCCGACTGTCCTGCCGCGTGCGTCATGTCGAGGAGGAACTTCTGCATGTCCCACGCGCCGGTAGGGCAGCGTTCGGCGCACAGGCCGCAATGCAGGCAGACGTCTTCATCCTTGGCCATGATCCGGCCCGTCTTCAGCGGAGCCGAAATATAAAGGTCCTGTGCCAGATTGCGAGCCGGCGCAATCAGCCGTGTCCTGAGGTCTTCCTCGGCGCCGTTGTCGGTAAACGTAATGCAGTCCATCGGACAGATATCGACGCAGGCGTCGCATTCGATGCAGAGCGGCGTCTCGAACACCGTCTCCACGTCGCAATTGAGGCAGCGCTGGGTTTCGGCGTAGCCAAGCAGGGGGTCGAATCCCAGCTCCACCTCTGCCTTGACGTCCTTCAGGGCGATCGCCTGATCGCGCAGGGGGACGCGCTTGCGCTTGTCGAGCGCGATCTCGCTGTCATAGCTCCATTCGTGAATGCCCATCTTCTGGCTGACGAGGGTCACGTGCGGCGGCGGACGGTCGGCGACATCCGCCTTGCTGCAGAACTTGTCGATCGAGATCGCCGCTTCGTGGCCGTGCGCCACCGCCCAGATGATGTTCTTGGGGCCGAACGCCGCGTCGCCGCCAAAGAAGACCTTGGGAAGAGTCGACTGGAACGTCACGGCGTCGACCTTCGGCATGCCCCACTTGTCGAACTCGAGGCCGATATCGCGCTCGATCCACGGGAAGGCGTTTTCCTGACCGATGGCGACCAGCACATCGTCGCAAGGCTCGTGCACGTCGGGCTCGCCGGTCGGCTCCAGCCGGCGACGTCCCTTGTCGTCGAAATGCGCTGCGACCTTCTCGAAGACCACGCCCGTCAGCCGGCCGTTCTCGTGGGTGAATTCCTTCGGCACAAGGTAGTTGAGGATCGGGATGCCCTCGTGCATCGCATCCTCTTTCTCCCACGGCGAGGCCTTCATCTCCTCGAAGCCGGAGCGCACGATCACCTTGACGCTCTCACCGCCCAGGCGCCGCGACGTCCGGCAGCAGTCCATCGCCGTGTTGCCGCCGCCGAGCACGATCACCCGCCGGCCGATCTTTTCGATGTGGCCGAAGGAGACGCTCGACAGCCAGTCGATGCCGATATGGATGTTGGCGGCCGCTTCCTTGCGGCCGGGAACGTCGAGGTCGCGGCCGCGCGGCGCGCCGGTTCCGACGAAAACCGCATCAAAGCCCTCGTCGATCACCTGCTTCAGACTGCCGACATGGTTGCCGAAGCGCGTCTCGATGCCACCCATGTCGAGAATGTAGCCAACCTCTTCATCGATGACCGACTCCGGCAGTCGGAAGCGCGGGATCTGGCTGCGGATCATGCCGCCGCCGCGCTTGTCCGAATCGAACAGAACGAGGTCGTAGCCAAGCGGGGCGAGATCGCGGGCCACGGCAAGCGACGCGGGCCCGGCGCCGATCAGGGCGATCCGCTTGCCGTTACGAGCGGTCGGCGCCTTGGGCAGGCGATCGTGAACGTCGCTCTTGTTGTCGGCGGCGACGCGCTTCAGCCGGCAGATGGCGACCGGTTCCTCCTCCACGCGCCCGCGCCGGCATGCCGGTTCGCAAGGGCGATCGCAGGTGCGCCCGAGAATGCCGGGGAAGACGTTGGAGTACCAATTGACCATGTAGGCGTCGGTGTAGCGGCCGGCCGCGATCAGGCGGATGTATTCCGGCACCGGCGTGTGTGCCGGACAGGCCCATTGGCAATCGACGACCTTGTGGAAATAGTTGGGGTTGGCGATGTCCGTGGGGCTCATGCCACCGCCCGCGCCGCTCACCCCTTGCGGGTTCTTTCCCGGGGCTCCCTTGGGAGAGCCATCGCGGGATACGTCCAGGGTGCTCGTCACTCTTCTGCCTCTATCGGGCATTCAGGCGTTTCCGGATACATGGTCGCAAACTCCCGTAAGTAAATAAAGGCCCGGCTTATCAAATCGTCACAATCAGTTGATGGCGGCCGACACCGGCGGGAGACCCAGCCGCGATAGCTCCATTCTGATTCGGCAACCGGAACAAGGCTTTGTCGGCAAATGCCGTGCCAAAACCTGCCAATCGTGTAAGATTGCGCCGCCCGCGCGACGGAAAGCGCATCCGTCCACGTTGAATATGTTGCGCCGCAAACAAGCTGCCGGTCCTGAATGTCCGCCACCAAGCAGATCGTTCTTTCGCTCGTCATCGTCCTGATCGCCGCCGCCGGGTGGTACGCCTATGACAAGGGTCTGATATTCGCCAAGCCAACGGCTGGCGTCGCCGGGGCCGCCGGTCCAGGTGGTGGGTCGGGCGCGCCTCAGCGCGGCGGTGCCGGCGGGGGACGCGGCGCGGCGCTCGTGGTCACCGCGCCGGTTGGAGTGGACGATACCGGAATCGACGTGAGCGCCATCGGCACGGTAGCCGCCGCGCAGGAGGTGACGCTCTATCCGCAGGACAGCGGCATCGTGACCGCGATCTCGTTCACGCCGGGAACGAAGGTCGAGAAGGGTCAGACGCTGATCCAGCTCGACGACACGGATCAGCAAGTCGCCGTCGACAAGGCGAAGATCACGCTCGACGCCGCCCAATCCGCGCTCGATCGGGCCGTACAACTGGCCAAGTCGAACAACATCACGACCGTGGCGCTGACCGACGCCAAGACCGCCCAGCAGACCGCGCAGATCAACCTGCAGTCGGCCCAGAACGACTTCGCCAAGCGCGCAATCAAGGCGCCATTTGCCGGCACCATGGGTCTGTCCGACATCTCGGTTGGCGATCTCGTCAGTTCGTCCAAGGCCATCGGCACCCTTGTCGACATGTCGAAGGCGACCGTTGCCTTCGACATCCCGGAGCGCGCTTCGGGCCTGGTCGCGATCGGCCAGCCGATCTCGGCCACCACCACGGCGCTTGCCGGCCAGGTCTTCAAAGGCGCTATCAGCGCCGTCGACAGCCGCGTCGATCCGGTGGCCCGCACGCTAAGGGTCGAGGCAACGCTGCCCAACAATGCCGACGTGCTGAAGCCGGGAATGGCGCTCCTCGTCGCCATGAGCTTTCCTGGCGAGCCGCATCCCTCGGTGCCCTCGCTCGCGGTGCAGTGGGACAGGGGCGGGTCATATGTGTGGAAAGTCGACGGCGACGTTGTTCATCGGGTCGCCGTGCAGATTCTCGGCCGCCGCAGCGGCGCGGTCGTCGTTAGCGGCGAACTGGCCGAGAACGATCAGGTGGTCGTCGAAGGCCTGCAGCGTGTGCGCGAAGGCAGTCAGGTTACCGTAGCCGGCGCCGATCAGCAGACCGGGCAGGGCAACCGTCCGCAGGTTCAGGGCAGCGGTGAAAGCGCTGGCCCGGAAGCGGCCGCGGTGTCCGGGCCGGCGGCCGGGACCGGCAATGGAACCGGCGATCAAGGCAGCGGACGCCCGCGGCGCCCGCCAAGCGGTTGATTCGGAGGTCACGGCCATGACCGAACCCGTCAATCCGCACGCCAGCCGCGATGGCGGCTTTGCCTCCCTTTTCGTCCGCCGGCCGGTGCTGGCGGTCGTCCTCAATCTGCTGATCGTCATCGCGGGCGCCGCAGCCTACAAGGGCATCGAGGTCCGCGAACTGCCGAATATCGACCGCCCGGTCATCACAGTCCGCACGAACTACACGGGCGCCACCCCCGACACCATCGACAAGGAAGTCACCAGCGTCATCGAAGGTGCGGTTGCGCGCACGCCGGGCGTCGTCTCGATCAGCTCCCAGAGCAGCGCCGGTCAGAGCCAGGTGACCGTCGAGTTTGACCAGAAAACCGACATCAACGTCGCCGCCAACGACCTGCGCGATGCCATCGGCAACCTGCGCTCGCTGCCGACCGACAGCAATTTCAAGCCGCCGACGATCGTCAAGGCAGATTCCAACTCAGACGCCATCATGCGTCTCGCGGCGACCTCGCCGACCCTGTCGATCCAGGATCTGACGCAGATCGTCAACGACGTCATCGTAACCCGCCTCGCGGCGGTCGATGGCGTCGCCGATGTCCAGGTCTTCGGCGATCGCAGCCCGCTGGTTCAGATCCTTGTGGATCCCAACGCGCTCGCCGCTCACGGCCTCACGATCGCGGACCTCAATTCGGCGCTCGGTAGCGTGACGCTGGATGCGCCCGCCGGTTCGATTTCGGACGCCAACCGCACCTTGCTGGTGCGCGCCGACGCCAGCGCCAAGTCGGCGGACGAAATCGGCAACATCCAGATCAATCCGCAGACCAGGGTTTCCGATGTCGCCGACGTCGTGTTCGGGCCCGCCGACAAGACGACATCCCTGCGCATCAACGGCCAGACCGGCGTTGGCCTGGGCATCGTCCGCCAGGCGCGGGCCAACACGCTCGACATCTCCGCCGGGGTGCGCGCCGCGCTCGCCGAGCTGAAGAATTCGCTGCCCCCCGGCGTCAACCTGACCATCACCTCCGACGATGCCGAATACATCAGCAGCGCCATCCACGAAGTGCTGCTGACCCTGATCATCGCAACGGCCATCGTCATCGCGATCATCTACCTCTTCCTCCAGTCCGTGCGCGTGACCTTCATCCCCGCGGTGACCGTTCCGATCGCGCTGGTCGGCACACTGGCGGCGATGTGGGTGGTCGGCTTCTCCATCAACATCCTGACGCTTCTTGCGCTGGTCCTGGCGACCGGTCTGGTCGTCGACGACGCCATCGTCGTCATCGAGAACATCTCGCGGCAGCGCTCGCTCGGTCTCGGCCCGCGCGCCGCCGCCGTGCTGGGCACGCGGCAGGTGTTCTTCGCCGTTCTCGCTACGACTGCGACGCTGGCCGCTGTGTTCATTCCGATCTCGTTCTTCCCCGGCCTGACCGGTTCGCTTTTCGCCGAGTTCGGCTTCGTGCTTGCTTTTGCCGTGACCCTGTCGTGCTTCGTCGCCCTGACGCTCTCGCCCATGCTGGCGTCCCGGTTGATCAGCGACAAGGAAGCGCATCACCGTCACAACGCTATTGGCCGCCGCGTGGCGGCGTTCGGCGAAGCAATCGTTCGCGTCTATGCGCGCCTGCTCGACGCCGCGCTCAAGGCGCCGATGGTCGTCGTCGTCGCCGCGCTGCTTTTCGCTGGCGCCGCGCTGATCGGCTTCAATCTCCTGCCGTCCGAGCTGACGCCGCCCGAGGATCGCGGCTTTATTCCGATCTCCATTTCGGTGCCGCAGGGTTCGACGGTTGATTATACCGAAGCCCAGATGCGCCAGGTCGAGCAGATCGCAACGCCGCTGCTGAAGAGCGGCGTTGCGACCAACATCTTCTCGATCGCGCGGGGCAGTGGCAACGGCGGCTTCATGTTCCTGACGCTCGCGCCGTGGGACCAACGCTCGCGCACGCAAGCCGAGATCACTTCCGACTTGAACCGGCAGCTTCAGCGTCTGCCGGGGGTTCAGGTCTTCGCCCGCACGTCCAACAGCCTCGGCATACGCGGTGGCGGGCAGGGACTGCAGTTCGCTCTCACCGGCACCGACTATGACCAATTGTCCGGCGTCGCCGACAAGCTCGCCCAGGCGATGGAGAAGGATCCGGTCTTCGACCGCGTCCAGGTCAATTACAACACGACCCAGCCGCAACTCGCCATCAAGGTTGACCGCGAACGCGCCGCCCAGGTTGGAATTCCGGTCGACGTCATTTCGGGCGCCATCCAGACGGTGCTAAGCGGCAAGGACCTCGGCAATTTCTACATTGGCGACAACGCAATCGACATCCTCGCCAAGGTTCCCGACGGCATGGTCCAGGATTCCAGCGCCCTCGACAATCTCCAGCTCCGCACCAAGGACGGCAAGATGGTGCCGCTATCGTCGCTGGTGAGCTTCGCGGAGTCCGCGGTCGCGCCGAGCCTGCCGCGCCAGGATCAGCGACGGGCGGTTCCGATGGGGGCGACGCTGGCAGATGGCGTTGACCTGCGCCAGGCGATGAACGAACTGCAGACCGTCGCCACGGGCATCCTGCCGGCGAACAACGGCTTGGTGTTCACCGGCGAGGCCAAGGAACTGAACAGCGCCACCAGCGGCGTCGTGCAGACCTTCATCTTTGCTCTCATCGTCGTGGTGCTTGTTCTCGCCGGTCAGTTCGAGAGCTTCGCCAGCGCCTTCATCCTGGTGGCGACGGTCCCTTTCGGTCTGGCCGCGGCCGTTTTTGCCATTCTGCTCACCGGCGGATCGATCAATATCTACAGCGAGATCGGTCTGGTGATGCTGATCGGCCTTATGTCGAAGAACGGCATTTTGATCGTCGAGTTCGCCAATCAGCTCCGCGACGCCGGCCAGTCGATCCACGACGCCGTTCGTAACGCCGCATTGATCCGCCTGCGGCCCGTGGTCATGACGATGTTCGCCACGGTGCTCGGCGGTTTGCCGCTGGTCATGCGCAGCGGCGCCGGTTCGGAAGCGCGTCATGCGCTTGGCTGGGTCATCGTTGGCGGTCTTGGCATCGCAACGGTGTCGACCCTGTTTCTGACGCCGATCGCCTACAGCCTGCTCGCCCGCTTCGCCAAGCCGCGTGTTGCCGAGGAGCAGCGCCTTGAGCGCGAGCTCGAGGAAGCCCATGCTCTCGGTGGCGGTCTGGCGCCAACCCCCGAAGAAGAGGGGGAGGTCAGGGCATTTCCGGCTGCGGCGGAATAGGTGGCAGCCATGCGCCTCGTCGCCGTCCAGGCTTCAGTGTTCGCGGTCCGCGACCCGCTCGCTCAATCGTGGCGCGACATCGGCCGTCGTGCGGTGAAGCCCTTCATCGTCTATCGTCCCCGGCGGGGCGGGTTGTCGACCTGGAGCACGAGCTTGGACCAGACGGGTGACTCGCTCAATCGCGAGCGCATCCGCGCCGACCAGGCGACGATGGCCGCCATCGCCGACGGCGACGAGGCCGCCTTTGCCCGGCTGGTTCGCGATCTCGCCCCGGTCGTGCTGCGCTTCGCCCGCGCGACGCTGGCCGGCACCGTTCCGGCCGACGCCGAGGAGGTGGTGCAGGAGGCGCTGCTCCGCCTCTGGCGTCAGGCGCCGACCTGGCAACCCGACGGACGCGTCTCGACCTGGCTGCACCAGGTTGCCTATCGCCTCTGTCTCGATCGGATACGCCGGCGACGGCCGGCCGTGGATATCGACCTGGTTGAGGACGATCTCGCCGATCCGGCCCCCAGCCCCAGCGCGCGGCTGGTACACCTCGAAGACGTCCGCGCGGTTCAGGCGGCGGTGGCCGCACTGCCCGAGCGCCAGCGGACGGCGATCGTACTCTGCCACTACCAGGGGCTCAGTCAGGCGGAGGCGGCCGAGATCATGCACATCGGGGAGGAGGCATATGAGTCGCTTCTGGCGCGCGGGCGCCGGCGGCTGCGCGCTGTCTTGGGGGGCGGGAAGGAAGGAAAGGAATGATCCAGGCGTCGAACCATCGGGATGAGATGCGCTCGCTCGAAGCGGGCCTCGCCCGTGCTGCCCTGGCGATCGACCGGGACATTGCCGCCTCAGGCAGCGCCGACCGGGTGGCGCGCAAGGTCATGGCGCACGTCGGCTATGCGCCGGCGCGGATCGCGTGGTTTGCGATCGCGGCCGCCCTGCTTCTTGCCGCCGGCCTCGGCAGCATCGCCGACCTCACCCTTGTCGGCGCCCGCAGCGATCCCGGCCAGCAGGTGGTCGTGCTCGATCCGCTCGTGTTCGGTCCGGCCGGAATCGACCAGTAATGAAGTGGCCCGGTAACAGACGCCACTGGCTCGGCGCGGGCCTTGCGGCCTCGCTTGCGCTCAACGCCTTCTTCATTGGCGCCGCCGCGACCGATGTCCTCCGCTTCGGCAAGGGGCACGGCGATCACGGCGGCGGGGCGCTGCGCTACGAGCTGCGCTGGCTTGCCGGGCGCTTGCCGTCTGACGCCATGGCCAAGGTGGAGGCCGCGGTGGCCTCCGGACGCCCGGAGGCGCAGAGGCACGTCGAACGCCTGCGGGCATTGCGCGCCGACCTTGGCGCTCTCGTTGCCGCCGACCAGCCCGACCGGAGCGCTATCGATGCCAAGCTTGCCGAGATTCGCGCGGAGCTGGATGCGATGCTGAACAGCGCGCAGGCGCTCACGATGGATTCGCTGCTCGCACTGCCGCCCGGGACGCGTGCAAAACTGGCCGGGAATTGATCCCGGCCGTCCGGTTGCGTCAGCTCTGTTCGTCCGTTCCGCTGCGCCGCGCGATCTCCGGCGTGCCGCCGCCGCCACGCGCCGCCTTTTTCGCGCGCCGCCGCTCGACGAAGCGGTGACGCCATGCGCTCAGCTTGGCGACGAACGCCAGCTGGGCCGGCGTGACCACGAGGGTCAGAATGGTGGCGAAGCTCAGGCCGAACACGATCGCCGTCGATAGCTGGATCCACCACTGCGTGGACGGCGCGCCGATGGTGATCGCCCGCTCGACGAAGTTGATGTTGACCCCGAAGGCGATCGGCAACACGCCAAGCACCGCGGCTCCGGCTGTCAGCAAGACCGGCCGGGCGCGCTCGCGGCAGGTTCTCAGGATCGCTTCCTCCACCGGAACGCCTTCGTGCCGCAGGCGATCGTAAGTGTCTATCAGCACGATGTTGTTGTTGGTGACAATGCCGGCAAGGGCGATGATGCCTATCCCCCCCATCACCACGCCGAACGCCTGGCCGGTGACAATCAGGCCAATGAAAACGCCGATAGTCGACAGGACGATGGCGAACAGAACCAGCGCCACGCTCGTCAGCTTGTTGAACTGGGCGAGCAGCACGGCGAAGATCAGGAAGATCGCGGCGCCGAACGCCTTGCCGAGGAAGGCGCTGGCGTCCTGCCGCTCCTGATCGGAGCCCTTCAGCTTCCAGGTGACCAGCCCTTTGAAGTCGGTCGCGGCGAGCTGCTTCTTGATCTCTTCCTGGATCGCCGCGGTTTGCGACTCGTCGGCGACGTTCGCGGTCACGGTGATGACCTCTTTGGCGTCGACGCGGTGGATGATGCCCGTGCGCAGCGCCGGCACCCGCTTGATGAAGTTCCCGATCGGCACCGAGCCCGCCTGCGTCTGGATACGCAGCTCGTCGAGCTGGGTCAGCGTACGGCGGTCTTCGGGCACACGCAGGATGATGTCGACGGGCTTGTCGCTCGTCTGCGGCCGGTAGTCGGTGATCTTGAGACCGGTGGTGACCAGTTGCACCACGGCGCCGACGGAGCCAACGCCGATGCCGTATTTGGCGGCCTCGGGCTTGTCGATCTCCAGCCGCCAGTCGATGCCCGGCGTCGGCAGGCCGTTGTCGAGGTCCCTGATTTCCGGCCGCTTGGCGAGTTCCGCGGCGGTCTGAATTGCCGCCTTGCGCAGGGCATCGGGATAGTCGCTGGAAAACTGAATCTGAATGGGCTTGCCGGTTGGCGGCCCGCCGCTTGGCGCGGTGACCTCGACCTTGATGCCGGGAATGTCCGCCGTACGGTCGCGGATATCGTTCATGATGACGCTGGCCGGGCGGCGCTCCTGCCAATCGACGAACTCGAACTGGATCTGGCCGATCACATCCTCGGTCACGTCGGATGAGGCGCCTTGGGACATGTCTCCCGAGCGTGCATAGACCGACGACAGTTCCTTCATGTCGAGAATCTTCGACTCGACCGAACGCACCAGCCGATCCTTTTCCGAGAGCGACAGGTTGCCGCGCGCATGAACCAGAACGACGCCGACGTCCGGCTCGACGTTCGGGAAGAACTCGACGCCCTTGCCGACCTGGCCATAGATAATTGGCACGCCGATCAGCATGGCGAAGGCGAGGATGATGGTGATGCCCGGGTGACGGATCGCCAGGCGCACGGTCCTAATGTAAAGGCTGTCGCGTCGGGCGGTGTCGTGATGGACCAGGTGGGGCTTGCCGACCAGCGCGCCAAGCGTCGGCGTGACCACCAGAGCCGCCACCAGCGAGCACGACAGCGTCGCGATCAGGGTGATCGGCAGATAGCCCATGAACTGGCCGACGATGCCCGGCCAGAAGAGCAGCGGCGAGAACGCTGCAATGCGTGTCAGCGTCGCCGCGATCACCGGACCTGACATGCGGCTGGCGGCGAATGAATAGGCCTCGCGCGGCTTCATGCCCTCACTCATCCGTCGCTCGGCGAATTCCGAGACGATGATGGCGTCGTCGACGAGCATCCCGACAGCGAGGATCAGGCTGAACAGAACGACGATATTGACCGTCAGGCCCGCCATCCCCAGGCCAAGGATGCCGACCAGGAACGAGAACGGGATGGCGATGCCGATGAAGATCGACGCGCGCCCGCCGAGGAAGAACAGGATGATGACGGCGACCAGCAGCACGGCGGTGATCACGCTGTTCTGCAAGTCGGCGAGCATGTCGATGATGAATTTCGACTGATCCTGCAGGAATTCGACATTGACCGAGTCGGGCCACTGCTTCTGGATCCCGGCGATGGCCGTCTTCACCCCGGCGACCGTGTCGATCAGGTTGGCGCCGGCGCGCTTGGACACCTCGATGGCGATGGCCGGCCGGCCATTGACCCGGGTCACCGACGTGGCGTCACGGAAGGTCGGCTTGATCGTGGCGACGTCGCCAAGCTTTACCGAGGCGGCGTTGGAGGCCGCGACCGGGATGTTGAGGACGTCTTCCGGCGTTTCGATCAGCGCCGGCACCTTGACCGCGAAGCGGCCCTGCGGGCCCTCGAGGGCGCCAGCCGCAACCAGGCTGTTGCCGGCGGCAGCGGCGCCGACGAACTGGTCGAGCGACACGCCGTAGCTCTTCAGGAGCATCGGCTCGGCGATGATCTCGACGACTTCGTCGCGCGTGCCCTGCAGGTTGGCGGAGAGGACGCCGGGCACCTGTTCGATGGCGTCCTGCGCCTGCCGCGCGATCGTGCCAAGCGAGCGCTCGGAGAGATCGCCGGACAGCGTCACGATCACCACCGGGAAGAGGCTGAGGTTCACTTCATGGACGCTCGGCTCGTCCGCGTCCGTGGGCAGGTCGCGCTTGGTGTCGTCCACCTTGGCGCGCACGTCCTGGAGGGCGACGTCCGAGTTGAACCCGGCCTCGAACTCGAGCAGCACATAGCCGCCACCCTCAAAAGCGGCGGCGCGCATCTCCTTGACGTTGGTGATCGATTTGAGCCCGGTCTCCATCGGCCTGACCAGCAGCCGCTCGGCGTCTTCCGGCGAAATGCCGCGCTGCGAAAGCTGGACGTAGATGATCGGGATCGTGACGTCCGGGTTGGCTTCCTTCGGGATCGACTGATAGGCAAGCGCCCCGGCCGCCAGCAGGAAGACGAGGATCGCCAGCGTCAGCCGCGAATGGCCGATCGCGAAATCGACGATGCGCCTCATGCCGGCGGGACCGTCTTGGCGTCCGCGTCGCTGGCCACCGCCGCCTCGACGACATCGCCGTCCTTGACGAAATCCTGGCCGACCACGATCACGCGCGACGCCTTGTCGAGGCCGGTCAGCCAGATCACATCGCGGGCATCGTCGACGAAGTCCACCGGCACGAACTGCACCCGGTTGTCGGCATCGACGATGCGCACGCCGAGGCGGCCGTCATCGGAGAACACGATCGCCGACCGCGGCACCGCGCTCGCCTCGATCGCGGCGAGCGCCACCACCATCTCGCAGGTCACGCCATCCGGAATCTTCGCGTTGGGATTTTGCATCCGCGCCTCTACGCGGTAGGTGCGGGTTGCCGTCTCGGCGCTCAAGCTGACGAAGTTGACCTCGCCGGCGGCCTTGGTGTTGTCGATGAAGCGCACCTCGACCTGCTGCCCGACGTTAAGGCTGGCGCGCCGGGCCTCGCTGACCGCGCCGACGGCCAGCATCGGATCGGGGTCGACGATATCGGCCACTTCGGTTCCCGGTTGAATCGCCTGTCCGAGCTGGACCTCGACGTTGTCCACCTTGCCGTCGAGAGGCGCGCGGATGACGACCTTCTCCAGTTCGGCTTTTGCTGCCGCCAGGCCCGCTTTCGCGGCCGCGACCGACGCCTCGAGCTCTGCGAGATTGTTGCGCGGCGCGTCGCCCCGATCGATCAGACTCTTCTTGGCGGTATAATCCGCCATGCGCTGGTCGAGCAGCGCCTGCGCCTGATCGACCGCCGACTGGCGGCCTTCATCCGAAATCTTGCCGATCACATCGCCGGCCTTGACCACGTCGCCGCGGCTCACCGGCAGGTCGATGATCACCCCGCCGCCCCGCGCGACCGCGAACGCCTTGTGGTCGGCCTGGGTGACGCAGGAGAGCGTGATGTCGCGCTTGTGCAGTTCGGGCGTCGTGACGGTGACGCCGACCTTTTGCATGGGAACGGGAGGCGATTTGTCACTGGCTTCGCCCTCGGTGTGGCCGGTGCTGCCGAACACGCCGGAGCCGATCCACACGGCTGCCGCGATCACAACGCCGACCGCGACAATGCGGCTTGGCTTGAACAGTCCGGAGGCCATTCGCGTCACCCGTCAAAAAAAATTAAAGGATCACCGCCCGCTGCAGTGCAGCAACCGCGGCTTCATATAACAACGCAGGGTTCCATTGTAAGCAAGAACCAAACAGGAACAAAGCCCAATCAGCGAGGCTCCTGCCACGGCGCTCATGCCTGCTACAGGTTTGCCGCCGCTCTGCCAGTGAAAGAAATCACAGGGCAGGGCAGCGGGCTCGGGTGAACGTTGCCCCCGTCTGTGGCAGAAAGGAGGAGGCGCGGACGGATCGGGAGGCGCCCGACAAAGGATGCATGCGTGAGCGGTGAAGCCAGCGGCGAGGACCTCGTTGCCTTGATGGCGGGCGCTGCGGCGGGCGATCGGCAAGCCTTCCGGCGGCTCTACGCGCGCACCGCGCCGAAACTGTTTGCCACGATCCGCCGTATCTTGAGCGACAGTTCAGCCGCGGAGGATGCGGTGCAGGAAGCATACGTGAAGATCTGGTCGCGCGCTGGCGACTTCGACGCTGCGATAGCCTCGCCGATCGCGTGGATGGCCACGATTGCCCGCCACACGGCGATCGACGCCGTGCGCCGCGGCGCCGAGCGCATTTCCGCGGCTTCGACGGCGCTTGACGCCGATCTGATCGAACGAATTCCGGATCCAACCTCCGGCGGCGACCGACTGATGGCTGGATCACGCCTGGCGACCTGCCTGAAAGAGCTCGACGAGGAGCGCCGGGGCATGGTGATGCTGGCCTATTGCCACGGCTGGAGCCGTGAAGAACTGGCTGATCGGTTTGGGCGGCCGGTCGCGACGGTGAAGACTTTGTTGAGGCGCGGCCTCATAGCCCTGAAGGAATGCCTCGGTGGCGCAGACTGACCACACCGGCATGGACGACGGCGACCGCGACGCGCTCGCGGGCGAGTACGTGCTGGGCACGCTCGACCCGGCTGAGCGCAGCGCGGCCGAGGCCCGGATGGCCGCCGACCCGCATTTCCGTGCCGCCGTCGCCGCCTGGGAAAACCGCCTGCAGCCGCTCGGCGAAACGGCCGCGCCCGTCGCACCACACGACAGCGTATGGCAGCGGATCGAGGCCCGGCTCGATGCGCCGGTCGCCGCAGCCCGCGACAACGTTGTCGCGCTTCGCCGGTCGGTCACCCGCTGGCGCGTGTCGACGGCCGCCTTCGCCGCCGCCGCGGCGGCGATGATCGCCGTCGTCGTCGTTGATCGCATGCAACCGCCGCCCCAGTCCCAGTTTGCCGCCGTGCTGACCGCTCCGGATGGTACGACTCCGGCCTTCGTCGCGACGGTCGACGTCGCCACGCGCACCATCCAGCTGGTCCGCGTCGCCACGCCGCCGCCACCCGACAAGAGCTACGAGCTGTGGTCGATCCTGCCGAACCAGGCGCCGCAGTCTCTGGGCGTGGTCGAGAAGGCGAGCTACCGCCATGCCATCGGCGAGAAGCCGTCGCCGGATCTGACGCTGGCCATCACGCTGGAACAGAAGGGCGGTTCGCCCACCGGCGCCCCCCAGGGACCGCTGGTCTTCAAGGGCACGCTGCTGCCGGCGCAATAGCGCTCTTCGGCCTTCTCCACCGGCGTTGCCGTTCCAGAGATTTGCCCCGGCCGCTGGGCGCTCGCCCGGGCCCAAACGAAAAGCGGCCCGCCCATGGGGCGGACCGCTCTCCGTTCAGTATCGGCCAGGCGCGGGGGCGATTTTGCGTTCCCGGCCGGCTGAACGTGCCCTCAGCCCATCTTGGGCAGGAGGACCGCGTCGATCACGTGGATGACGCCGTTCGACTGCTTCACGTCGGCGATGGTGACATGGGCGGTGTTGCCGGACTCGTCGGTCACGGTGACCATCTTGCCGTCAACCTTGAAGGTTAGCTCGCAACCACCAACGGTCTTCACCTTGTGCATGCCGCCGTCGTCCTTGACCATCTTCATGACGGTCGCGGCCATCACATCGCCGGCGACCACGTGGCAGGTCAGGATCTTGGTGAGCGTGGCCTTGTTTTCCGGCTTCAGGAGATTGTCGACCGTGCCGGCGGGAAGCGCCGCGAAGGCTTCATTCGTCGGCGCGAAGACCGTGAACGGACCCTTGCCCTCAAGGGTCTCGACCAGGCCGGCGGCCTTCACAGCCGCGACCAGAGTGGTGTGGTCCTTCGAGTTGACGGCGTTCTCGATGATGTTCTTCGACGGATACATCGGCGCACCGCCGACCTCGACGGTCATTTCGGCGGCACCGGCGGGCATGGCGTAAAAGCTCGCCGAACCCATAAGGGCGGCAACGGCGATCGCGCGGACGAAGGATTTCATGGGGAGTCTCCTTGGAATTGGTTGTTTGGACGTCTTCCCGTCAGGATGGGACATCCACAGCTACGAACCGATTCAAGGAGCGGTTTCACCACGCCGGAAAAAGGCGATCACGACCGCGTGAAGTATCGACTGGATCTAGCCGAGCCGCGCGATCGTCTTGCGCTCGATCATGGCAAAATCGATCTCGGCGCCCAGGCCCGGCTTGTCGAACGGGGCGATGCGCACCAGCCCGTCGGCGCCCACGGTGATGTCCTCGATAAGGCCGCTTTTGTGCGCGGCGTCGGGCAGGATGACCTCGAAATACTCGGAATTGCGGATCGCCATCAGGGCATGAAGGTTGGCGACGTTGTTGAGCGAATTGCCGCCGTGATGAATCTCGTAGTTCATATGAAACGCCTCGGCGAGGTGCGCCGCCTTGACGATGGCGGTAATGCCGCCCTTCACCGCGACGTCGCCGCGCAGATAGTCGGTGGCCCGCTCCACCAGCCACGGCGCATAGGCGGTGAACCCGCCGGGATTGTGCTCGGTCGCCATGATCGGAATATCGAGCTTCTCCTTGAGCTTGACGTAGCCGTAGATGTCGTCGTCGGCGAGCGGGTCTTCGTACCAGTAGTAGCCCATCTCCTCGATGGCCCGGCCGACCCGCAGCGCAGTCGGATAGTCGTATGACCACATTGAATCGAGCATCAGCACGTAGTCTTCGCCGACTGCATCGCGCACCGTGGCGCAAACCTTGATGTCGGCGTCTGGCAGTGTCGGTGGGTGGATCTTGTAGGCCGTCCAGCCGCGTTCCTTGAACGAGACCGCTTCCGCTGCATATTCCTCCGCGGTCGGAAAGGCCGGCGAACTGGCATAGGCCGGAACCTCGGTGCGGTAACCCCCGAGGAGCTTGTAGATCGGCAGGCCGGCAACCTTGCCGGCGATGTCCCAAAGCGCCACGTCGATCGCGCCAATGGCGCGGTAAGTGGTGCCGCGGATGGAGAGCATCAGCGTCTGCCAGATCGCCTCGCGCTGCAGCGGGTCGCGGCCGAGGATGCGCGGCTTCAGCCGTTCGATCAGCGAGGGCGCATCGTGTTCAGCGCCGGCGCCGGCGGTGCCCAGCACCGCGTACCCCTCGACGCCTTCGTCCGTCCGGATTGTCAGGAGGCCCATCTGGGTCGGCGCGCCCAGTCGCTCGGACATGGCGCTGTACCCCACCACCGGGATCGTGTCCCACATGAACAGCGTGATGGTGACGTCGGTAATCTTCATGGTTTCGCTCCCGCCCGATGCGCGCCGGCACTGAGGGCATATAGCCGGTTCGGCGGCGGCCGTCAGCGCGACTAGCCGTGACGCTTCCGGGGCGCCGCGGTTGCATCAGGCCCGGGCGGGGACGAGCGTCGCGACTAGCCGCTGACGTGGTTGCCCCAGGCCAGCACCAGCGCGAACAGCACGAACACGACGGTCACCGCGGAAATCACAGTTGCGACATCGGCAGGCATGGCAGTTCCTCCTTGATTCTGCGCCACCAAGGATTTTCGACAGGCCGAATGCGAATCTGCCTTGATCGAGATCAATGGGATCGGTCTTGCTTGCGAACCGGCGGGGTCGCTCATAAGGTCCGCGAAACGTCGGGAGGGCGTCCGTGAAGTCCACGAATCCGGTCTATACCGGCCTGCCCATGACCATCTTCGAGGTCATGTCGCGGCTCGCCATCGAACATGCCGCCATCAACCTCGGTCAGGGCTTCCCGGACGTCGATGGTCCCGGCGACGTGAAGAAGGTGGCGGCCGACGAGATCGTGTCCGGCCTCAACCAGTATCCGCCGATGATGGGCGTCGTTGATCTGCGCAAGGCGGTTGCCGAGGCGAACCGGCGCTTCTACGGGCTCGATATCGACTGGCAGAACGAGGTGCTGGTCACGTCCGGCGCTACCGAGGCTTTGTCCGACTGCATGGCCGGGCTGATCGAGCCGGGCGACGAGGTGGTTCTCGTCGAACCGCTCTACGACTGTTACCTGCCGCTGGTGCGGCGGGCAGGGGGTATCCCGCGCCTCGTGCGCGTGACGCCGCCCGACTGGACGCTGGACCGCGATGCGCTTGCCGCCGCTTTCGGTCAGAAGACCAAGGCGATCCTCATCAATAACCCGATGAACCCTGCCGCCAAGGTTTTCTCCCGCGACGAACTCACTTTCATCGCCGATCTCTGCATCCGTCACGATGCCATCGCCATCTGCGACGAGGTCTATGAGCACATCCTGTTCGACGGGCGCCGGCACATTCCGCTGATGACGCTGCCGGGCATGCGCGAGCGCTCCGTGCGCATCGGCTCGGCCGGCAAGACCTTCTCGCTCACCGGCTGGAAGGTCGGCTACGTCACCGCCGCGCCGCGCCTGCTCGATCCCGTTACCAAGGCGCATCAATTCACGACGTTCACGACGCCGCCAGCGCTTCAGAAGGCGGTCGCTTACGGCCTCGCCAAGGGCGACGACTACTACGCGGATCTCGCCGGCGATCTCCTCAGAAAGCGCGACCGCTTCGCCGCCGGCATCGCGGCGCTGGGCTTTGGCGTCGTGCCCTGCGAGGGCACCTACTTCATCACTGCCGACGTCACGCCGCTCCGCCTCAACGAGGACGACGCCGATCTCTGCAAGCGCATGACGGTCGAGGCGCGCGTCACCGCCGTGCCGATGTCGGCCTTCTACGATGCCGACGGTCCACGCCATTTCGTCCGCTTCTGTTTTTCCAAGCGCGACGAGGTGCTCGACGAGGCGGTTGCGCGACTGTCGGGCTGGCTCGGCGGACGCCGCCGCGCCACCGCATGACGAATCCCGTCCTCGTCGAAGTCACCCGAGGCGCGATCGTCGAAAGCCGCCACCGGGGCGCAATCGTCGTTGTCGATGCCGCCGGCCGCCAGCGCGCGAGCGTCGGCGATATCGAGCGACCGGTCTTCCCACGATCCGCCGTGAAGGCTCTTCAGGCGCTGCCGCTGGTCGAGAGCGGCGCTGCCGATCGCTACGGCTTCGGCAATGCGGAACTCGCGCTGGCTTGCGCCTCCCACAACGGCGAACCGCGCCACGTCGAGACCGCCGCGGCGATGCTCGCCCGCGCCGGGCGCGGCGAAGCCGATCTCGAATGCGGCACCCACATGCCGTCCGCCCGAAGCGCTGCCGAAGCGCTCATTCGTGCAGGCCGCCAGCCGAACCAGCTCCACAACAACTGCTCCGGAAAGCACGCAGGCTTCATTTGTCTCGCCTGCCATCGCGGCATCGATCCCTCCGGCTACGTCGGTGTCGATCATCCCGTCCAGCGCGAAATCACTGCCGCGCTGGAGGCGATGACCGGCGTCAGCCTTGGCCACGATGTCTGCGCCACCGACGGCTGCTCGATCCCGACCTACGCCATACCCCTTGACCGTCTGGCGCTGGCCTTCGCCCGTTTCGTCACCGCGGAGGGGTTGTCGCCGGACCGCGCCACGGCCTGCCGCCGGCTCCGTGACGCCTGCATGGCGGAGCCCTTCATGGTCGCTGGCACCGATCGCTTCTGCACCGAGGTCATGACGATGTTTCGTGGCCGCGTGTTCGTGAAGACCGGCGCCGAAGGCGTTTTCTGTGCCGCCTTTCCCGATCTCGGTCTCGGCGTCGCGTTGAAATGCGATGACGGTGCGACCCGCGCCTCCGAAACCATGATGGCGGCGGTGATCGATGCGTTCGTGCCGATGAGCGAGAGCGAGCGTGCCCGTTTCGCCGGCCGGCTCGCACCGCCGGTCACGACCCGCAAGGGCGTTATCGTCGGTGCCGTGCGCCCGGTCGCGGGTCTGGTTGACTCGCTTCGTGAGGGAAGGCCGCTAACCCACTGATCAGCCAGTGCGATTACGCTCGACCAGAAGATGCGGGAACGTCCGCGCGCCGGTCAGCGCCAGGTCGCCGGATGCCGTTTCGCTCCAGCGCATGCCGACGATCGCGCCTTGCTCGGCCCCGGCGATCAGATTGTCGCTGATCACCGCCGAGCCGGCGCCGTCGACCACACTGACCGCGATGCCGACCGGCGACTGGCGGATGACGTTGCCGGTGGCGGCCACGTCACGCAGCGACGGTCCCCAGCCGACCAGCATGCCGTAGCGTGCGGCGGCCTCGATCACGTTGCCGGTCACGGCGGCGTCGGCTTCCACGGCGATGCCGACGCCGGCGGTCGCCGCATCGTTGCCGGCGACCGTGCCGAGATCGCGCAGGATGTTGCCGGAGATCACCGCGATCCGGCCGCCCTTGCGGAAATCGGTGACCGCGACGCCGGTTGCCGCTCGGTCGATCATGTTGTTGGCGATCATCGCGCCCTCGAAGCTCCACTGCACGCTGACGCCGGCTGCGCCGGCCCCTCGGCAGGTGTTGCCAATGATCTGCAGATTGCTGGCGGCGCTGGTCGAGATGGCGTTGACGGCGCAGTCGGTGATGCGGTTGTTCGAGACCGTCACGCCGTGGGCGCGGAAGACGCGTACGCCGTTGCCGCTCGACCCGTCGACGGTCTCGCCGATGGCGACACGCGCGATCCGGTTGCCGGTGACGACGGTGCCGTCGTCGCCTTCCGTCCAGCGCAGCACGTGGATTCCGCCGCTGCCGCAATCCTCGATGGTGTTGTCGGTCAGCGACAGACCGGTCGATTCGACCGCGCGGATGCCGATGCCGGCGACGTCGCGGATGGTCGTGCGGGTGACGCGTCCTTCGGATCGGTCGAGCGCCAGACCGTCGCGCGTGCTTCCTGCGATGACGCAGTTCTCGATGGCGACGCCACGCGACTCGGCCAGATGCAGGATGCCGGGCACATACTCGGCCAGTGCCCTCCCGGCGCCGTCGATCGTCAGGCCGGACAGCGCGACGCGTTCGCAGCGCTCGCCGGCGAGCATGAAATCGCCCCCGCCGAAAACCAGTCTGGTCGCCCCGGCGACGCCGGAAAGGCGAACGCGCGGCGGCAGCTTCAGTTCTGAAACCAGATACGTGCCGGCGGGCAGGAAGATGTCGCGGTCGCCGTCGGAGGCGGCTTCGAGGAGTTGCCGGAGCACGAGTGTCTGATCGTCGGCCTTGCCACCGAGACCGAGCTCCGCCGCGTTCAACGTGCCGCGCAGCGTCGGCTCACCCGAACCGACGGCGGCCGCGGCCGGCGTGGCGACGGCGGCGCCCAGAGCGCCGGCAAGAAATCTGCGTCTGTTCATGCGATGCCCCGAAACCGGAATTCCGGTCTGGGCCATCAATATCCGTGCCGTCCAAATGGTCCCGGAATGGGACGGCGCGCTAGACGGTGAGGTTGGCGCGGTCCGCCTGTTCGTAGCCGAGGCGGCGGTTGAGATCGCGGATCAGCCGCTCGGCAGCGTCGGCGATGACGGTGCCGGGCGTGAAGATGGCACTGACGCCGGCTTCATAGAGCGCGTTGAAGTCGCGCTCGGGCACGATGCCGCCGACGACCACCATGATATCGGGCCGCCCGCCGGCCTCAAGCGCGCGCTTCAGCGCCGGCACCAGCGTCAGGTGGCCGGCGGCTAGCGACGACACGCCGACGATATGAACGTCGCTGTCGATTGCCCGCTGCGCCGCCTCCTCTGGCGTCTGGAAGAGGGGGCCGACATCCACGTCGAAGCCGAGATCGGCGAAGGCCGAGGCGATCACCTTCTGGCCGCGGTCATGGCCGTCCTGGCCGATCTTGGCGACGAGGATGCGCGGTGCCCGTCCGTCGTGTTCCCGGAAGGTCCGCACGACCGCGTTGACGCGCGCCAGCGTCGCTTCGTCCATCTCGCGGGCGTAGGTGCCGCTGATCGCTTTCGCCTCGGTCTGGTAGCGCCCGAAGGCGCGCTCGAGCGCCAGACTGATCTCGCCGACGGTGGCCTTGGCGCGCGCCGCATCGATGGCGAGCGCCAACAGGTTGCCGCCGCCGGTGCGCGCCGCATCGGTGAGCGCGGCAAGGGCGGTTTGCGCCGCGACATTGTCGCGCTCGGCGCGCAGGCGCTTCAGCTTGCCGATCTGGGCGGCGAGCACCGCGGAATTGTCGACGCGTAGCGTCTCG
The DNA here is from genome assembly GCA_963781775.1 of uncultured Alphaproteobacteria bacterium. Lineage (GTDB taxonomy): Bacteria > Pseudomonadota > Alphaproteobacteria > Rhizobiales > Kaistiaceae > CAVSRC01. The sequence continues at coordinate 98,605 of CAWAHE010000015.1, forward strand.
ACCGTGCCTTCTTCCTCGGCGCGGAAGCGGTTCACGCCGACGACGACCTGATGACCGGAATCGAGCCGCGCCTGCGTCCGCGCCGCCGCTTCCTCGATCCGCATCTGCGGCACGCCGGCCTCAATCGCCTTGGCCATGCCGCCGAGCGCGTCGGTCTCTGCGATGTGTTCAAGCGCGCGCGTCGCCAGTTCGTAGGTCAGCCGTTCGACATGGTGGGAGCCGCCCCACGGATCCACGATCCGCGTCGTGCCGGACTCCTTCTGCAGGTAGAGCTGCGTGTTGCGGGCGATGCGCGCCGAGAAGTCGGTCGGCAGCGCCAGCGCCTCGTCGAGCGCGTTGGTATGCAGCGATTGGGTGCCGCCCTGCGTCGCCGCCATCGCTTCGATCGCCGTGCGCACGATGTTGTTGAACGGATCCTGCGCCGCCAGCGACCAGCCCGACGTCTGGCAATGGGTGCGCAGCATCAGCGAGCGATCGTCGGCGGGTGCGAAGCGCTCCTTCATGAGCTTTGCCCACAGCAGGCGCGCCGCCCGCAGCTTCGCCACCTCCATGAAGAAGTTCATGCCGATGTCGAAGAAGAACGAGATGCGTGGCGCGAAGGCGTCCACCGATTGGCCGGCGTCGCGCGCGGCGCGGACGTATTCCAGGCCGTCGGCGAGCGTGTAGCCGAGTTCGAGGTCGGCCGTCGCTCCGGCCTCCTGCATGTGATAGCCGGAAACCGAGATTGGATTGAACTTCGGCATGTTCGCCGAGGTATGCGCGATGATGTCCGACACGATCCGCATCGAATGCGCTGGCGGATAGATATACGTGTTGCGGACCATGAACTCCTTGAGAATGTCGTTCTGGATTGTCCCCGACAGCGCCTTCTGTGGCACGCCCTGTTCTTCCGCCGCGACCACATAGAGCGCCAGCACGGGCAGGACGGCGCCGTTCATGGTCATCGACACGCTGATCTTGTCGAGCGGAATGCCGTCGAACAGCGTGCGCATGTCGTAGATCGAGTCGATCGCGACCCCGGCCATGCCGACGTCGCCTGCGATACGCGCATTGTCGGAATCGTAGCCGCGGTGCGTCGGCAGGTCGAAGGCGACCGACAGACCCTTCTGGCCGCCGGCGAGATTGCGCCGGTAGAACGCATTGGAGTCTTCCGCCGTCGAGAAGCCGGCATACTGCCGGATCGTCCAGGGCCGCTCGACATACATGGTCGGGTAGGGGCCGCGCAGATAGGGCGGCAGCCCCGGCCATGTGTCGAGGAAGTCGAGCCCGGCGATGTCCGCTTCCGTGGCGACAGGCGCGATGGCGATGCCCTCCGGCGTCTGCCATGGCGCTTCGGCCGGGCGTGTCGCCGAATTGGCCGGCCGCGCCCAGGCGAGCTTCGTGAAATCCGGCAGCCCGGTCACGGCGCAGCCTCCGCGGCTTCGGCAAGGCGCTTGAACACCAGCGGTTCGACCCCGCCGCGCGACGCCGGTCTTTGCTGGCCTGCGGTCGGTGCAAATGCCGCCTCAGCGACGAACGCGTTGACGCCGATCATCTCGATTGTGCCGGCCGCGACACGAGCGAGCCGCGCATCCCGCGTGTCGGCGATCTCCTTCTGAAATGACCCGGCCGAGAGCGCGGCCAGAATGCCGCCTTTCGCCTCGATCGCGCGAAAGCGCTCCCACGCCGTCTCGGCCAGTCCGTCGGTGAGCGCCTCCATGGCGCCCGAGCCGGCCGCCGGATCGCCAAATCGGAAAATCTCGGACTCGTGCGCAAGGATCGACAGGCCGTTGCGGGCAAGCCGACGCGACTCCGCGTTCGCTCCGTCGAGAGCGTCGTGGGGCAGGGCAGTGATCGAATCCGCGCCGCCGACCGCCGCCGAGAATGCCGCGCCGGTTGTCCGCAACACGTTCATGCGCGGCTCGCGCCGGCTCATCATGCGCCATGCGGTCTCAGCGTGAACCGGAATCGTCCGTGCGATGCCCGCCGCTTCCATGGCGCGCGCCAGCAGAAGTTTCATGGCGCGGAATTTCGCGATGGTCATGAACTGGTCGCTGTCGGCCGCGAGCGCCACGCGGCTGCGGCCTGCCGCGTGTTCGGCCGAAATGCCGCGATCGGTCAACAACCGGAACTGCTCGATCAGGCTGGCAAGTACCGCCGCCAGTTCCTGCGCCTCGGACGTACCGCCCGCGTTCCAGATACGCCCGTCGGCGAAGAGCGCCGTGCCCTCGCGGCTTTGCGCATCGAACGTGCTGGCGACATCACCGAGCGCCGTAACGGCCGTCTTGGCCTCGCCCGGCGAGAGCCGGCCCGCCGCGACCGCGGCGATCGGATCGAAGGCAAGCACCAGCTCTGCGTGCCGGTCCAGAAATCGCGAAGCAACGGCGGGCGTTTCTGCCCCGGCGTCGACGTGGACGCAGGTTCCCGGCGGCAGGGATGATGCGAGCGCCGCCGCAACCTCGGCGGCCGCGCTGGCCGGCATCATGCCCGGCAAAGGATGCGCGCTCTCGGCGAAGACCAGTGCAATACCGTCCGCACCGCCCGCCAGCTCTTGCCGGCAAGCTGCAGCAAGCGAGGACACGTCCGCCCCATCGACGCGCTGGATGATCCGCCACGGCTGCCCTGTTGTGCTCCCCGTGATTGGATCGGCGCCCGTCCGGCGCGGATAGATCGGCAGCAGGGCAATGCCATCGTCGCTGATGTTCGCCCGGTCGCGGCCAGGTGCGCCCGCCATCGCGGCGGCGGCGCGCCAGTCGTCCTCCGTCGAATGGGGGAAGCCACCGGCGAGTGGAACGGCTACGTTGATTGTAACACCGGGACGGCTCATGGCTGCCTTTGGTGGATACGGTCACTTGAGTTGTATACGCGGCGCCGGAACGTGCGCCAAATTGAGGCAGGCCCGAAACTGTGCCGCGGGACTGAACGTCGCGGGCGTTTCTCCTTGTTTCGCCCAAAGGTCGCGCCGTATGGTTGGACTGGGGCAACGTCACGACCCAGCGGGGTCGCTGTCACTTTCCACAATTGAATGCTGTGCAATCCTGCTGCTAGTTCAGGTTGGGCGGGGGTGTCCGACAAATGGCGAGCGTAGAAGACCTGATCGCGCAGGGCGAGAGCCTTTGCGGCCAAACCGGCGGTGCGCGGGTTCTCGAGCTATTGGAGCACACCTTCCGCTCGTTCGGAGTGACGCATTTTCTCGTGTCGGGCATGCCGTTTCCCGGCCGGCCGATCGAGCCGCTGCTGTTGCGACTGAACTGGGGCGATCTCGCCGGCGACCGTCGCACCGGAATACGCGACGACGATCCCGTCCTGCAGCGCGCTTTTCCAAGGCATCGAACAACCATCTGGCGTGAAAACGCGGACGGTCCGATGGAGAACCAGGCTGAGTCGCTGTTGTTGAGCCAACTCGGACCACCCGGCGGCCGGCAATTGGTCATGGCCCCGGTTTGCTCGTTTCTGCCCTATCAGGCGGTCGTCGTCGGCGGCGGTTATGATCTGGCCATCGACACCAAGACGGCGACGGCCGTGGATTTTCTCTGCCTGATCGCGTTCTGCGAATTGTTCAAGCTGGGTTTCCTCAAGAAGGAACGCCCGGGTGAGTTGTCCGGCCGCGAGCGTCGGGTCGTGGAACTGTCCGCCGCTGGAAAGACCGCCAGTCAGATCGCGGCGATCCTGGAAATATCGCAGCGGACCGTTCACGCCCATTTGCAAAACGCCAGCGAGAAACTCCGCGCCCACAACAAGACGCAGACCGTGGTCGAGGCGCTGCGTTACGGCCAGATCAGCATGTGACCGCCGGCTACGGCGTCAGATGAACTGTCCGAGGCCGGGGATCGAGCCGACCACCGCGTCCACGCGCTCCGGACCCGCTTTGGCCCGGGCATAGCCCACCAGCGCACGCGCGACGCCCTGAATGTCACCCATGCCGAGCCCGGCGGAGGTGAGATCGCCGAATACGCCCATCAACCCGCCGTCGCCGCCTCCTGTCTCGGAGGCGAGTTCGCGGGCGCCCGGCAGCTTGTCGAGGAGCGCGCCGACCGCCGCCGGCGGTCCCTCCTTGGAGAGGAAATTGATGATGATGCCAGCCGCGCGTCGCGCCACGGCCGCGTCCACGCCGGTTGCCGCCGTGATCTGACCGATCATCTCGTCCATCGCCGTCCGCCTCTCCGCTGCCTCGTGTCCACCGTCATGTGCCACAGCGTGGCTTCTCACGCCACCGTCGCCTCGCTATCGTGCCCCGCTGCCTACCCTCCGGACGAGTGAGCCCGATGCTTCCCGACGTATTGCAATGGATCGACAGGAACCTGCCTGCGAGCCTCGACCGGCTGTTCGAATTGCTCCGCATCGAGAGCATCTCGACCGATCCAGCCTACGCGGCGTCGTGCAAAAAGGCGGCGGAATGGCTCGTCGCCGATCTTGCCGGCATCGGTTTCGATGTTTCGGCGCGCGAAACGCCCGGCCATCCGATCGTGGTCGGTCATCACGACGGCCATGGGCCGCATTTGCTGTTCTATGGCCACTACGACGTTCAGCCGGTCGATCCGCTGAACCTGTGGGAGGCTCCGCCGTTCGAGCCGCGCATCGTCACCCGTCCCGACGGCGCCAAGGTGATCGCCGCGCGCGGCTCCGCCGACGACAAGGGGCAATTGATGACCTTTGTCGAGGCGGCCCGCGCCTGGAAGGCGGTCTCCGGCAGCCTGCCGGCGCGTGTTTCGATGCTGCTGGAGGGCGAGGAGGAATCCGGCAGCGTCAATCTGGCGCCGTTCATGGAAAAGAACGCCGGCGAGCTGCGTGCCGATCTGGCGCTGGTCTGCGACACCGGCATGTGGGCGCGGGGCCATCCGGCGATCACCATCTCACTGCGCGGGCTGGTCGGCGAGGAAATCGTCGTCACCTGCGCCGATCGCGATCTTCACTCCGGCATGTTCGGTGGTCCGGCGCGCAACCCTCTGCACGTTCTGACCGCCGCGCTCGCCGACCTTCACGATGCCGACGGCCATGTGACGCTGCCCGGCTTCTACGACGGCGTCGACGAATTCCCTGACGACGTGAAACGGCAATGGGAGGGGCTGGGCTTCGACGGCGCCGAATTCCTCGGCGATGTCGGGCTGTCGATCCCAGCCGGCGAGAAGGGGCGCTCGATCCTCGAGCAGATCTGGGCGCGTCCGACCTGCGAGGTGAACGGCCTCATCGGTGGCTACACCGGCGCCGGCTTCAAGACCGTGATTCCGTCAAAGGCCTCGGCCAAGGTGTCCTTCCGCCTGGTCGGCGATCAGGATCCGGCGAAGATCGCCGCGGCCTTCCATGATTTCATCCGCGCGCGCATCCCGGCCGACTGCAAGGTCGAGTTCACATCATACGGCGGCAATCGTGGCCTGCGTCTGCCACTCGACGGCCCGTGGCTGCCGCGCGCGCGCAAAGCCCTCGCCGACGAGTGGGGGCGCGACGCCGCTCTTGTCGGCGGCGGCGGTTCGATACCGGTGGTCGGCGACTTCAAGTCGATCCTGGGCATGAATGCGTTGATGATCGGCTTCGGCCTCGACGACGATCGCATTCATTCGCCCAACGAAAAGTACGATCTCGCCAGCTTCCACGGCGGCATCCGCTCGTGGGCGCGCGTGCTGGCGGCCCTCGCCGAATAGAGAACGGCCGCACCGGGCCAGGCAATTCCAGGAAGAGTGGAGACCACTTTTCCGTCCGGATCTGCGCGAAAAACATGAGCGAGAGCGGATCGTCGATTCCGTGGAACGATGATCCGCTCTCGCGGCGCGGCCGTGCTTGATATCGCTGCGCCGCTCAGTTCTTCTTCTTGCGGTAAAGCTCGTGGCATCCGCCGCAGTCCTGGCCGACCGCGCCCAGCGACGCCTTGAACGCGTCGAGCCCGTCGGCCGCCGCCGCTTCGGCGACCTTGGCGTCCGCGCCAAGCTTTGCGGCGTGTGCCTTGAAGTCTTCCATGTTCTGCCAGATCGCGGGCGACGCCGAGGTTTCGCCCTGATCGCTGCCGTCCGGGAACAGGGTCGGGAACACGACCATGTCATCTTCCAGGTCCTTCATCGCCGCGGCCGCCTGGGCCGCGTCAAACGGCACCTGGCCCTGCGCCATGCCAAAGGCGATCTTCGCGGCATCCTGGTTCTTCTGCATGATCGCCTGGCGCGCCTTGATGGGATCGTCCGCGGCAAACGCCGCCCCCGCTACGCCAATGCCAACTGCTATGACTGCCAACGCCCACTTCAAATGCATGCTTGTCTCCATGTAGAAACGCTGATCGCATCGTTGCGTGGGGTAACACCCGACGCAACACTTTCCGTCGATCGATCACGAAAGTATCAGCGGCGTGTTATCGGTCGCCGACGCGGGCGGGCGTTTGCCGGCCAGACGCCGACATTCTAGTCTGACGGCGGAACGACATCGGAGTGTGGCCAAATGGCGCTTCTTGAACAGGGCAAGGTGTTTATCGGCGTAAGCGCCAAGCCCGAATACATCGAGCTCCCATACGCCAACCGCCACGGCCTGATCACCGGCGCCACCGGTACGGGCAAGACCGTGACCCTTCAAATCCTGTCGGAAGGCTTCTCCAAGGCGGGCGTGCCGGTTTTTTGTGCAGATATCAAGGGCGATGTCGCCGGTCTTGCCGCCGCCGGCGAGCCGAAGGACTTTCTCGCCAAGCGTGCCGAAACCATCGGCTTCACCGAAGAATATAAGCTCGAAGCGTTTCCCGTCGTCTTCTGGGACCTGTTTGGTGAAAAGGGCCACCCGATCCGCGCTACCGTTTCGGAAGTCGGTCCGCTCCTCATGGCGCGGCTCCTCGATCTCAACGAGGTCCAGGAGGGCGTGCTCAGCATCGCCTTCCGCGTAGCCGACGACGAGGGCCTGCTTCTGCTCGATCTCAAGGATCTGCAGGCGATGCTGACCCACGTCGCCGATCAGGCGGCCGAACTGACGACGCGCTACGGCAACGTGTCGAAGGCCACCATCGGCACGGTGCAGCGCAAGCTGCTGGTGCTGGAGGATCAGGGTGGCGGCTCGTTCTTCGGCGAGCCGGCGCTCGACATCAACCAGATGATCCGCACGACGCCGGATGGTCACGGCGTCATCAACATCCTGGCCGCCGACAAGCTGATGCAGTCGCCGCGCCTCTATGGCACGTTCCTGCTCTGGCTCATGTCCGAACTCTTCGAGGTGCTGCCCGAGATCGGCGATCCGGAGAAGCCCCGCATGGTCTTCTTCTTCGACGAGGCGCACCTCTTGTTCAACGATGCGCCGAAGCCGTTGCTGGAGAAGATCGAGCAGGTCGTGCGCCTGATCCGCTCCAAGGGCGTTGGCATCTATTTCGTCACACAGAATCCGCTCGACGTGCCTGACACCGTGCTCGGCCAGATGGGCAATCGCGTCCAGCACGCGTTGCGCGCTTTCACGCCGCGCGACCAGAAGGCGGTGAAGGCCGCCGCCGACACATTCCGGCCCAACCCCGAGTTCTCGGCTGCTGAAGTCATCACCCAGCTCAGCGTCGGAGAGGCGCTGGTCTCCACGCTGATGGAGAAGGGCATTCCTTCGATCGTGCAGCGCACCCTGGTCCGTCCCCCGTCGTCGCGCATCGGCACGATCAGCGACGAGGAGCGCCGCAAGGTGATCGCCGCCAGCCCAGTCGGCGGCATCTACGACAAGATGATCGACCGCGAGTCCGCCTTCGAGATCCTGTCCGTCCGCGTCGAGACCAAGGTCACGACCGAAGTGGCGCCGCCGCAAGACCAGCCCGGCGAGGCGCAGCCTGGGCAGACGGCGGGCCAATCCGGCGGTGTGCTTGGCGGACTTGGCGGCATGCTCGGCGGACTCCTCGGCACTTCGGGACGAGGGCGACGGCTCACCACCACGCAGCGGGTCGCCCGCTCTGTGACCCGCACGGTGACCACCCGCGTCGTCGGCGGGGCGGCCGCACAGATCGGCAAGTCGCTCGGCGGCTCGATGGGCGGCTCCATCGGCCGTGCCATCGTTCGCGGCGTTCTCGGCGGCATCCTGCGGAGCTGATTCGCCCCGGCTACCAGCCTGCCGCGTACGCCCCGGTGAACAATCCAAAGCCGAGGCCACCGAGAACGATCGCCGCGAGCCACGGGTTGCGGTTGAGGTTTCGCGCGTAACCCCAGCCGATGGCTGCAAACATGACCGCCGCCACCAGCCGCGAAATGTAGAGCGCGGCAGAGCTGTTGCTCACGAGGATCAGCGGCAGGACAACCGGCACCACGAGACCGACGTCGATTGCAACGATGCCGAGGGCATACAGCCAGTCGTCCCGGCCGACGGGGTACCCATGCCGCGCCGGCCGCACCGGCGGTGCCGATGACGCAATTGCATCGAGAATTCGGTCGATCTCGTCGTCGCCGAGACCGTCGACGATCGTGTCGGCAAGAGCGGCGCGTGCCTGGTCCCGGGCGTCCGGATCGTGTCCGTCCGCCAGTGCGCTCACGATCCGTTCGCGCTCCGCCCGCTCGATCACGTTGGTGTGGGCAACCGTCACGCCGTCGATGGTCCCCCAGACGAGGTTCACGGCAAAGGCTACTGCGACGGCAGTCCAGATCCGGTCCGGAGTGATTGAGCCCGTCGCGTTCACCAGACCGATCGAAGCGACGGACATCCACACCGCGTAGAATGCTTCGCCGAGGCGATCGCCGGCGCCGATCTCGTCGGGCAGCAGGCGGTTGATGCGGTCAAGCAGGGCACGCATGTCGTCGCTCCGGCATTTCTCCGTTCGGCAACCATGACAGGCTCGCGGGCGCGTCCGTTGCCGGGTCCGCGAGGCGCGGGCTATGGTCCGTTCGGTTCTCCTTACTTGCGGAGACCGGCCGACTGCGACCAGTACGATACAGGGAACGCACTTTTGCCGGCAATCCACGAGATGACCGCGGCCGAACTTTCGGCCGCTTATCCAAAAGGAACCGTCTCGCCGGTCGAAGTCGCCGAGGCGCTTCTCGGCCGCATCGCCACGCTCGATCAAAAGATCAACGCCTTCTGCCTCGTCGATCCGGAAAGGACCCGCGCCGCCGCGCGAGAATCCGAAAGACGCTGGACCGCAGGCGCACCGTTGTCGCCGCTCGACGGCGTGCCGGTCGCGGTCAAGGACATCCTCCTCACAAAGGACTGGCCGACACTTCGCGGCTCTCGCACCATCGATCCCGCCGGTCCTTGGGATATCGACGCGCCCTGCGTCGCCCGGCTGAAGGAGGCTGGCGCCGTTCTCCTCGGCAAGACGGCGACGCCGGAGTTCGGCTGGAAGGGGGTGACCAACTCGCCACTCACCGGCGTCACCCGCAATCCATGGAACCTCGACAAGACGCCGGGCGGCTCATCGGGAGGCTCGGCCGCGGCGCTGGTGGCGCGCCTCGTGCCGCTGGCGCTTGGCACCGACGGCGGCGGCTCCATCCGCATGCCGGCCCATTTCACCGGCTGCTTCGGCATCAAGCCGAGCTTCGGCCGCGTGCCTGCCTATCCGCTGTCGCCGTTCGGCACGCTTGCCCATGTCGGCCCGATGGCGCGCACCGTTCGTGACGCGGCGATGCTCCTCGACGTCATTGCCCGGCCCGACGACCGCGACTGGTACGCGCTGCCCTACACGCCGACCGCTTACGCCGACGGCCTCGGCGGCTCGCTCGCCGGCAAGCGCGTCGCATACTCGCCACGCCTCGGCTTCGCGCCGTGGGTCGACGCCGAGGTCGCGGCGCTGGTCGCGGCGGCCGCGCGACGTTTTGCCGAACTCGGCGCCGAGGTCGAGGAAGTCGAGCCGCCGGTCGGCGACCCGACCGCGAGCTTCCGCACGCTATGGTGGGTGCCGGCCGGACACATCGTCGGCGGCCTGTCGCCGGACCAGAAGGCGATGCTTGATCCCGGGTTTCCGGACAATGGGCGAGGAGGGCAGGCGGATGAGCCTCGAGGATTTCCTCGCCGCCGGTCTCGCCCGTGGCGATTATGGCAGCCGCATGCGTCAATTCATGGCCGGCTACGATTTCCTGCTGACGCCGTCCGTGGCGACGCCGGCTTTCGACGCCGGCACGCTGTCGCCGCTTCCCGACGACGGCAATGCCTGGCTGAGCTGGACCCCATTCACCTATCCCATCAACCTGACGCAGCAGCCGGCGGCGAGCGTCAATTGCGGTTTCACCAAAGCCGGCCTGCCCGTCGGGTTGCAGATCGTCGGCCGCATGTTCGACGATGCCGGCGTACTCGCGGCCGCCGATGCCTATGAACAGTCCAATCCACTGCACGAGAGAGCGCCGCCGGGCTTCTAGCGCACTAGCCGACCGAAGGACGGCCTGCGACGGAACGGAACAGCCGGTTGCCGCATTGCCCGTCGGGGCCTATGTTCCTTCGCGAACCCGTCCGGTGATCTCTGTCCCTCCCTCAAGCCGCATTCAACGCGGCCGACCAACAACGCTTCAGAGGAGTGTCCCATGGCTTTCGAACTTCCCGCCCTGCCATACGATTACGAGGCGCTGGCGCCTTTCATGTCGAAGGAAACGCTTGAGTTTCACCACGACAAGCATCACCAGGCCTACGTCACCAACGGCAACAACCTGCTCAAGGGCAGCGGGCTCGAGGACAAGAGCCTCGAGGACGTCGTCAAGCAGAGCTATTCGAAGAACGCCGGCCTCTTCAACAACGCCGCCCAGCACTACAACCACATGCATTTCTGGAAGTGGATGAAGAAGGGCGGCGGCGGCAATAAGCTGCCCGGCGCGCTCGCCAAGGCGGTCGATTCCGACCTCGGCGGCTACGACAAGTTCCGCGCCGACTTCATCCAGGCCGGCACCACCCAGTTCGGCTCGGGCTGGGCTTGGATCGCGGTCAGCAACGGAAAGCTGACGATCACCAAGACGCCGAACGGCGAGAACCCGCTGGTCCACGGCGGCACGCCGATCCTCGGCGTCGACGTATGGGAGCACTCCTATTACATCGACTACCGCAATGCCCGGCCGAAATATCTCGAGGCCTTCGTCGACAGCCTGATCAACTGGGACTACGTCCTCGAACTGTACGAGAAGGCCGCCTCGCGCTAGGCGCGGCGACGCTCGTATCCAGCGGCGCGGAGAGCCACCTCCGCGCCGTTTTCGTTCCCGCTTAGTAGCGGATGCCCTTGCGGCAGGGCGTGAACGAGTTGAGCTTCGGCCAGTCCGATTGCGCCCAGTAGAGCCACGCCGTGCAACTCGCCTTGCTGGTGAAGCAGGGCGAGGCGAAATAACGCTGGTCCGGGCCGAAAAGCGCATCGCGCTGGCCGCGGAACGTGGTCCGCCAGACATTGGCGGGGCCCTTGGTCGCGGCGAGGTATCCGCAATCGTATCCGGGCACGCGCGGCGGCTGCGCCGCCCTGGCGCTGCCCGGTGCGGCCAGCGCGAACAGGGCCATCAGCGCGAATAGTCCGATCAGTATCCGCATCGTCACTTCCTCCGATATCGCCCTGTCCCTCTCAACGAAGTCTAGGCCGAACCGTTCCTATTGGGGAGCCTCGGGCGGATCGCCGGACGGCTTTGCCACTGGCAGCGCCCGCGTCTCGCTCTGGTCCGCCGGCGCGGTCTCGGCGGCGGCGCTGCGCCGCGCATGCGCCCATCGCCGCACGACCAGCCAGAGCGCCTTCAGCCGCCGCCAGATGAAGCGGAACAGCTGGCTAAGCGCCAGGCGCCCGCGCTCGAATTCCTCGATCTCGCCGGCATAGACCTCCGCCAGCGCCACCCGGAAATCGGACACGCCGTCGCGCGCCACGCGATGGAAACGGCGCACCGAGATCATCCACAAGCGGACTGACCAGAAGCGAGACCGCGATCACCGCGATAGCCAGGCGATAGGCGTCGGCGTCGACGGCGCCCTTCGACAGTCCGGTCGCCGCCAGCACGAACGAGAACTCGCCGATCTGCGCGATCATCAGGCCGGCCGGGAACGCGGTTTCCCATGGCTGCCGCGCGGCGCGCATCAGCGCCACGTTGACGGCCGTCTTCACCGCCAGAACCAGAACGACGAAGAAGATGACCGTGCCCAGGTTGGCGACGATGAAGTTGAGGTCGATCAGGAGGCCGATCGACAGGAAGAAGACGACGATCAGGATGCTCTGGATCGGATGCGTGGCGGCGATCGCCTCGGCGCGCAGGGTCGATCCGGCGATTACCAGCCCCGCGATGAACGCCCCGAACGCCGCCGAGAAGCCGGTGATACCGGTGATCGCCGCGGCGCCGAAGCAGAAGGCGACGCTCGCCAGCGCCACCATGTCGACGCGTCCGTGGATCGCCTCGGTGAAGGGCAGGCGGATCTTGCCGGGCCGCGTGCCCAGAAAGCGCAGCAGCAGGAAGAGGAGGATCGCCGCAAGCGCCAGCTTGACCACCAGCCACGCGCCGCCGCCGCCATTGGCGCCGAACGAGCTGACCACGATCAGCATGGGCACCACCGCGATGTCCTGCGCGATGAGCACGCCGACGGTGATCCGGCCCATCGACGTTCTCAGTTCGCCGACCTCTTCCAGCATCTGGATGGCGACCGCGGTCGATGAGATCGCGACGATGAAGCCGAGCAGCACGATCTGTTCGAGCGGCCAGCCGGCGATCATGCCGAAGGCCGCCGTGATCGCCAGTGCCACGACGATCTGGCCGGCGGCAATGGTCGCAGCCAGCCCGGCGACCGCCGCGAAGGCGCGCACCGACAGCTCCATGCCGACCAGGAACAGGAGCATGATCACGCCGAGTTCGGCGAGCAGCGTGATGGAGTCGGTGTTGGAGACGAGGCCGAAGCCGGTCGGGCCGAGCACGACGCCGGTCAGGATGTAGCCGACGATCGGCGGCTGCCGCAGGCGGACGAGCACGAAGCCGAGCGAGACGGCGACCGCCGTGATGAACGCGATGCCGGTCAGGTCGGCAATGTGATCCTGCAATCAAGCCTCCGCGTCGTGGGCGAGGGCGGCACTGTAACATGGGTGGCAGGGAAGGCGAGGCGGGGTTGGCACCCACATGCGGAACTGGTCCGCATCGAACGTTTCATCAAATCTTCGCGACTGGGCGTCGCGCCGAAGAAGTGTGCGGATCATGCACGCGACGGCGACGAGTCGCGCGGAAGCCAGAGTGCCATCGCAATCAAGACGATGGGCGAGGACACCGGGCGCGCACGTTCCGATGCTCGGCATGAAGGGTCTTTTGGTCGCAGCATGCGACGCGCCGTTGCGGCGCGCGCGCCCAAATCTATATCGCCGTTCAGGAGCGACGCTGGGGGCTTACAACCTCAGTGAGGAGGAAGACATGAAATCGAGTCACTTCGCTCTTGCCGCTGGCACTGCCGCTCTATGCGCCCTTGGCGCTCAGTCCGCGCTCGCCGACAGCCTTACAAAGGCACCCTACGGAACGCTGCCCGACGGCACCGCAGTCGAGCAGTACACCATGACGAACGCCAACGGCATGAGCGTGAAGTTCATCACGCTTGGCGGCTGCATCACCGCCATAGACGCGCCCGACCGCACCGGCCACATGGCCAACGTCGTGCTCGGCTACAAGGATCTTGCCGGCTACAACTCGAATAGCACCTATTTCGGTGCAATCGTCGGCCGCTACGCCAACCGCATCGCCAAGGGCACTTTCACCCTGGATGGTGCGAGCTATCACCTGCCGATCAACAACGGGGTGAACTCGCTGCATGGCGGCACCACCGGCTTCAATCTGCAGAATTGGACGGTCACGCCCGAAACCGTCAGCGACGGCGTTGCCGCCAAGCTCACCTATACGAGCCCCGACGGCCAGGATGGCTATCCGGGCACGATGCAGGTCGCCGTCACCTACAAGCTCGACGATTCGAACGCCCTTAGCATCCAGTATCAGGCGACCACCGACAAACCGACGGTCGTGAACCTCACCAGCCACGATTACTTCAATCTCCGTGGCGACGGTTCCGGTTCGGCGCTCGATCAGCTCGTCCAGATCAACGCCAGCAGCTACACGCCCACCGACGCCACCCAGATTCCCACCGGCAAGATCGAACCGGTGGCCGGCACGCCGATGGACTTCGGCAATCTCACCGCGATCAATTCGCGCATCACGGACAACTTCCAGCAGTTGATCCTCGCGCACGGCTACGATCACAACTGGGTTCTGAACAAGTCAAAGCCCGGCGAGATGAGCTTTGCCGCCAAGGCATATGATCCCATGACCGGCCGCATCATGATGGTCGACACGACCGAGCCCGGGGTCCAGTTCTATACCGGTAACTATCTCGACGGCACGGTCATCGGTTCCTCGGGCACGGTTTACCGCCAGGGTGCCGGGTACACGTTCGAGACCCAGCATTACCCGGACTCGCCGAACCATCCGAACTTCCCGTCAACCGAGCTGAAGCCCGGCCAGACGTTCGCGTCCACGACGGTCTTCCACTTCTCGACCGACGGAAAGCTGAGCTAATCACCGATGCCTCGCCGCCGGCGTTGGCGCCGGCGGCGAGGGATGCTCCCTCAGCCGCCGCCGCTCTGGTAGCGCCGCACGCTCCACGTCCAGTGCGCCATCGCCAGCAACACGCAGACCGGCCCGGCGACCAGTGCCAGCGCGCCGCCCGCCGCGCCGAGCAGCGGGACGGGCCTCCCGAGCAGGAACGCCACCGGCACGAAGCTGATGAACCCGAGCGGCACGATCGTGAACAGGACCCACTGGATGCCGGCCGGAAAGATGGTCAGCGGATAGCGCGTTAGCTCGAAGAGGCCGAAGAAGATCGAATAGAGGTAGCGCGAGCGCACCAGCACGAAGGCGCAGGCGCCAATGATCGTCATCAGCGCCGCCACCACCATCGTCGCGCTGATGATGGCCGCCACGACGTAGAGCACCAGACCCGCACTCCAGGCCACGTGAACCTCGGTCAGCGACCACACCATCAGCGGGATCGCCAGCGCGATGTGGCCGGCATAGTCGACGTTGAGCCGGCTGAAGACGAGGTAGGCCCATGGGCTGAACGGCTTGACCATGAGCACGTCGAACTGGCCGCGATGAATGTAGTCTTCCAGTTCGCGCATCTGCACGAAGCTGAAAGCGGCGCCGAACGAATAGACGAGAAGCTGAAAGCTGAGCAGCAGCGCGAGTTCCGGCCACGTCCAGCCGCCGAGCGTGCCGAACCTGTCGAGCAGAATCCAGATCGCCGCATAGCCCGCGCCGTAGTTGACAACCTGCGCCACGCGGTCGAGCAGCCACGCGCCGCGATATTCCAGCTCCGTCTTGATGAACAGCTTCACCAGGAACGGCAGGACGACGAGCGTGTCGGGGAGGCGGCGCATCGTTGTCATCCGCCCTGCACGACGAGCCGGCGCGCCGCCCGCGCCCACAGCCAGGCAACCGCGCCGGTGAGCACGCAGGCCCAGCCGACGCCGACGGCGAGCGTCGTCCATGTCGCGCTGATGTCGAGTTTCCCCAGATAGACCGCCGTCGGGTAGTAGCCGACATAGGCGAACGGCAGGTCGCCAATGATCCGGCCGATCGCCGGCGGGAAGAACCACAGCGGAATGAACGTCCCCGACAGGATGGAGAGGATGCCGCCCAGCATCCAGTCGATCGAGAACGCGGTCATCAGCCAGAAGGCGAGCAGCCCCGCCGCGCAGGAGAGAAGGAACAGGATCACGAAGGAGAGCAGCCAGAAGGCGATGAACATCGCGCCGTGGAAAGGGCTCGCCGGCGGCAGCATGCCGTAGATCGCGGCGATGATCGCCACGCTCGGCGCCACGACGGTCGCCAGGCGGAAGGCGAGGTTGCCGCATTCGGTGGCGAACAGGTAGAGCGGGTAGCGCAGCGGCTTGAGCAGATAGACCGCGACGTCGCCGGTGCGGATGCTGCGGTCGATCGCGTTGATCAGATCGTGATGCGGCCAGGCCGCGGTCACCGTCCCGGCGACCAGCGCATAGGTCACCATGTCGGCCAGCGTGATGCCGGCGACCGCGTGCGTCCCGCCATAGACCGAGAGCCAGATCGAGATCTTGGCGAAGATGTACATCAGCTGGCCGAAGAGCCCCGCCCAGACCTGGCTGCGGTAGGCGAATTGCGTCTGGAAGGCGGTGCGCGTGAAGGCGGCGTACATCTCAGCCGCGCCCGGCGGCGGAGGCCGCGCGTCCGGCGTAGAAGGTGCGGATCACCTCCTCGATCGATGGCTCCTCGATCGCAGCGTCGGTGATGCCGCGCCCCGCGCCGACCTCGGCCAGCACGTCCATCAGCGACACTGTCTCGTTCTCGATCAGGTAGTGCTTCACCGGCCCTTCGTCGGCGGTCAGCCGTGCTGTGGCGAGCGTCACCGGCCCCGGGTCGTCGGCGAATTCCAGCTTGAGCCGACGGCGGGCGCCGAGCGTCCCGCGAAGCCGGCCGAGTTCTCCGTCGTAGAGCAGCTTGCCCTCGTCGACCATGATCAGCCGCGGGCAGATCTGCTCGATGTCCTGCAGGTCGTGCGTGGTGAGGATCAGCGTCACCGCGCGCTCGCGGTTGATCCCGCGCAGGAAGCGGCGCACCGCGTCCTTGGCGATCACGTCGAGGCCGATCGTCGGCTCGTCGAGAAACAGGATCTTCGGGTCGTGCAGCAGCGCCATCACCATCTCGCAGCGCATGCGCTGTCCGAGGCTGAGCTGGCGCACGGCGCGATCGAGAAAGGGCGTCAGCGCCAGCATCTCGGCGAAATAGGCGAGGTTGTCGCGATAGCGCTCCGCCGGAATGCGATAGATGCGCCGGTTGAGCTCGAACGAGTCGATCACCGGCAGATCCCACCAGAGCTGGCTGCGCTGGCCGAAGACGACGCCGATCTCCGCTGCGTTCTGCATGCGCTGGCTGTGCGGCGTGCGGCCGAGCACTTCGACGCTGCCGCCGGTCGGCACGAGGATGCCGGCGAGCATCTTGATCATGGTCGATTTGCCGGCGCCGTTGGGGCCGAGATAGCCGACCGATTCGCCGCGCTGGATGGCGAAGGAGATGCCGTCGACCGCGTTCACCTCGGTGTATTCACTGGTGAACAGTGTGCGCAGCGCGCCCAGCATGCCGGGAAACCGCCGGTGTTGCCGAAAACGCTTGGAAACGTCCCTGGCTTCGATAATCGGCGACACGGGCGAGCGACCGCGACGGAGGAGCGGGAATGCGGCTAGGCCATAGCCCCGCCTTCGCCGGCAAACAACCCCGGCAGAAGTTCCGACCGGCTACACCCTCCCTCTCACATTCGCCAGCCCGGCAATTCGCTCGCCTGCCTCACCCAATCCGCGAACTGTGCTTTGTCGATCTCGTCATCCTCGTGGATGTCGAGATAGCGGACGTGCTCTTGCTTGGATTGACCGGGCGGGAGAGGGCGTAGCGATGCGCCTCGGAAGAAGGCGACCTTCACGAACCGCGTGAAGCAATGAAAATTGAGGAACCAGCCTTCGCCCGCGCCGCCGTAGAAAGGCGAATTCCATTTCACCGCCTTGCGCACGCCCGGGACGGCGCGCGTGATCAGCGCGTCGAGGCGGCGCCCGATGTCGCGCTTCCAGCCCGGCATGGCCGCGATATAGGCCTGCACCGGCGCGTCGCCGTCGGCCTTCGCGATCTGCGGGTTGCCGCCTGAAAGGAGCTTGGGCTTTGCAGCGGCCTTCTTCGCCGCAGGCTTCTTTGCGGTCGTCTTCGGTTTCCTGACCGTTTTCTTCGCCATCGCGTTCATCCACTGACGCTCGCGCCATGCACGTCTGTAAACATCGCTGGCGCTCTTTTGCCCATGGCTTCATATTGCAGCGATGGGCACGAACATGGCAATTCTGGTGGGAGCCGTGCTGATCGCAGCCACGATTGCCGTGACCAATCACTGGCAGATCGCGGCCTCGACCGGCAATTTCTGGAAGCTCAACAGGTGGACCGGCGAGGTGACCCTGTGCGGCCGGTTCGAACTCGGGCAACGGCAATCCACCGATTATCCAGTGTAACTGACCGGCAACGCGTCCACCTTGCCGACCACCTTCAGCGCGAACGCTGTGGCGAAGGCGGTTTCATGCAGCCGGTCGAAGCGTCCCGAAGCGCCGCCACACTCTCTATCCCTCTCCCGGAGGGGAGAGGGCCGGTTCTCTTCGGCGAGGCGAAGCCGAGCCTAGAGAAGCGGGGTGAGGGTGACCCCGATGAGGGAAGGCACCGGACCGATGGCGCGAGCCGTGCCCGCTCCGTGAAATCGACCGCCGCTCAGCCTACGCGATACACATCGATCGTGATGGCTCCGGGCCGCGGTGCCAGGGAGGCGACGAAGATGCTCTCGCGCAGCCACGCATGAGGCCCGTCGGGCGCATCGAATCTCGGCGCGGTTCGGAAATAGTATTCCCCGGGATCGACCAGTGTACCGGCGCGCAGCCGGCTTGTGACATCCGCACCGGAAACGCGCATGCCGTCATTGCGGACGAAAATGAGCGTCCCGTCATCCGCCTGGACGGAATAGCTCGCCGATATCAGCGACGAGCCGTCCGCACGCAGCAGCGGCCAATCCGATCCACCGGAAAGGATCGTCCCCGACAGCCTTGGCCCGTGGACGATGCCGCCGATGATGGGAATGTGCAGGCGCTCGCCGCCGAGGCCGGGGCCGGACGAGCGCGGCCGTTCGATGTCGGCCTCGATCGTGAAGACATACTCGAGCGACGGCGTCGTCGGTTTTGGCCGAGACGCTTCTCCCCGGTCCTCGACTTTCATGTCGATGCCTCCTCACGCTTTATTTGCCCGGTTTGCACTACCCCTCCTTACCGACCACCGTCAGCGAAGTCAGCGGACCAACGCTCCACTCCTCTCCCGGAGGGAGAGGGCCGGTTCTCTTCGGCGAGGCGAAGCCGAGCCTAGAGAAGCGGGGTGAGGGCGACACCGATGAGGGAAGGCACTTCAGCGATGGCGCGGGCCGCGCCCGCGTGAACGAGGCCTGAGTGCCATCTCGCCCTTTGCGGGCGCAAGCTCACCCCGCCTTGCCGACCACCTTGAGCGCGAAGGCCGTCGCGAAAGCCGTCTCGTGCAGCCGGTCGAAGCGTCCCGAGGCGCCGCCGTGGCCGGCGTCCATGTTGGTGCGCAGGATCAGGAGGTGGTCGTCGGTCTTGGTGGCGCGCAGCTTCGCCACCCATTTCGCCGGCTCCCAGTAGGTCACGCGCGGGTCGGACAGGCCGCCGAGCGCCAGGATCGCCGGGTAGTCCTGCGCGACGACGTTGTCATAGGGCGAGTAGGAGGCGATCAGCCGGTAGTCGGCTTCGCTGGTGATCGGGTTGCCCCATTCGGGCCATTCCGGCGGCGTCAGCGGCAGCGTGTCGTCGAGGATCGTGTTGAGCGTATCGACGAACGGCACCTCGGCGATCAGTCCGGCGAAGAGCTGTGGCGCCATGTTGGCGACCGCGCCGATCAAGAGGCCGCCGGCCGAACCGCCCCAGCCGACGATGCGGCCCCTGGCGGTGAAACGCTCCTGAATCAAAAACTCAGCCGCCGCGATGAAGTCGCTGAAAGTCTTCACCTTGTTCTCGCGTCGGCCGTCCGCGTACCAGCGATAGCCCTTGTCCTTGCCGCCGCGGATATGGGCGATGGCATAGACGAAGCCGCGATCGACCAGCGACAGGCGGGTGGCGCTGAACGACGCCGGGATCGTCATGCCGTAGGCGCCATAACCGTAAAGCAGGCACGGCGCGCTGCCGTCGAGCTTGGTGTCCTTGCGGTAGAGCAGGGACACCGGCACCGTCTCACCGTCCGCGGCCGGCGCGAAGATGCGCCGCGTCACATAGGCCGACGGATCGTGGCCGGACGGGATCTCGTCCTCCTTGCGCAGCGTGCGCGTGCGCGTCGCCATGTCGTAGTCGTAGACGCGGTTGGGCGTCGTCATCGACGAATAGGAGAAGCGCAGCGTCGTCGTGTCGAACTCGAACCCGCCCGATGTGCCCAGTGCATACGCCTCCTCGTCGAAGGCGATCGCGTGCTCTGCGCCGGTGGCGAGATGGCGGATGACGATGCGCGGCAGGCTTGCTTCCCGCTCCAGCCGTACGAGGTAGTCCTTGTAGACCGTAAAGTTGAGGATCAGTCGGCCGGGAACGTGCGGCACCAGATCCGTCCAGTTGCCGCGCGCCGGGGCCCTGACCGGCGCCGTAACGATCTTGAAGTCCTCCGCGCCGTCGGCATTGGTCAGGATATAGAAGCGCTCGTCGCCGTGATCGAGGTGGTACTCCTGCCCCTTCTGCCGCCGCGCGATCAGCCGCGGCTTGTCGTCCGGATCGTCGGCGTCGAGCACGCGCGCTTCCGAGGTTTCGTGGTCGTGCGTCTCGATGATGATGAAGCGCCGCGACTGGCTGTCGCCGACGCCGATGAAGAAACCGGGATGGCGATCCTCGTAGACCACCACGTCCGCGGATTGCGCGGTGCCGACGACGTGGCGGAAAACCCGCGCCGGCCGGTGGTTGGCGTCCACCCACACGTAGAAGAACGTCTTGCCGTCATTGGCCCACACCGCGTGGCCCGTGGTGCCCTCGATGCGGTCGGCGAGGTCCGCGCCGGTTTCCATGTCGCGCACGTGGATGGTGAAATATTCCGCGCCCTTGTCATCCACCGAATAGGCCATCAACCGGTGGTCGTGGCTGTGGGCGAAGCCGCCGAGGCGGAAATAGGCCAGACCTTGCGCCAGGGCATTTCCGTCGATGATCACCCGCTCGTCGCTGCCGTTGCGCTTGCTCTGCACGACCATTGGGTGTTCAGCGCCGTGCAGGTAGCGGGTAGCGTACGACCACTGGCCATCCGGTGCCGGAACCGACGTGTCGTCCTCCTTGATCCGCCCCCGCATCTCCTTGAAAAGCGCCAGTCGCAGCCCCTCGACATCGGCCATCGCCGCCGTCGCATAGTCGTTCTCCGCCTCAAGATATCGGCGGATTTCCGCGGCCAATACGGCCGGCTCGCGCATCACCTCGCGCCAGTTGTCGGCGCGCAGCCACGCATAGTCGTCGGTCCGCGAAATGCCGTGACGCATGTCCGTCACCGGCCGCTTTTCGGCGACCGGTGCTGTCACAGGCTTGCTGCGGCCGGCTCCCGCGCCGGTCGCCTCGGAATCACGTCCGGGATTTGTCATCGGTTTCCAGCTTCAATGCCGCGCCATTCATGCAGTAGCGCAGGCCAGTCGGTTGCGGCCCGTCCTCGAAGACGTGACCGAGATGCGATTCGCAGGTCGCACAGCGCACTTCGGTGCGCACCATGCCGTGCGAACTGTCGGTGATCTCCTCGACCGCGCCGCCTTCGACCGGTTGATAGAAACTCGGCCAGCCGGTGCCCGAATCGAACTTCGCCTCCGAGCGGAACAGCGGCACGCCACAGGCAACGCATCGGTAGAGTCCGGCACGGTGATCATTCCAGTACGGGCCGGTGAACGGCCGTTCGGTCCCGGCCATCCGGGTGACCGTAAATTGCTCCGGGGTGAGCTGGTCGCGCCACTCCTGGTCCGTTTTCACAACTTTTGCGTGTTCCGAAGTCGACGTCATGAGCGACGCTCCGCTTGAAAGGTTGGGGAAAAGAGGGTGCTGGCGGCCGATTTGCCGCCGCTGTCCCTCAAAATGGTGTTTCCCGGCCCCTATCTCAACGACAATTCGCCGTGAGGGCAAGGTGAGCGCGGCAAACCTTGGGCTCGCCGGCCGGGATTGATAGGGATCGGGGGATAGGGTCAATTATGCGCCGTCGAATCCGCGCCACCGGGGGAGCAACGGCTTGATCCGCGTCTTCAGTCTCGCCGCCGTCCTGTTCGCGTTCTGGCTCCTGCTTTCCGGCCATTTCACGCCGTTCCTGATGATTTCCGGCGCGGTCGCGGCGCTGTTCATCGGATGGTTGGGCACGGTTCTGGGCTACGCCGACGACGAGGGCCATCCGATCGAACTGGTTCACCGCGGCCTCTTGTATTGGCCCTGGCTGCTCAAGGAAGCCGTGAAATCGGCGATCGAGGTCGCCGCGATCATTGTCAATCCGGCGATGCCCATCTCGCCGCAACTGCTGCGCGTGAAAACGAGCCAGAAAACCGGCGTCGGCGTCGCCACCTACGCCAATTCCATCACGCTGACCCCCGGCACGATCACTGTCGAGGTCAATCGCCGCGATAGCGAGCTGCTCGTGCACGCGCTGACCAAAGCTGGAGCCGATGGTCTGGCCGCCGGCGAGATGGACCGTCGCGTCACCGTCATGGAGGGCAAGCGCTGATGCTCGCCGCCGCCATGCTCGCCGTCCTTGCCGCCACCGCGCTGATGGTCGTGCGCGCGCTCCTCGGGCCCACCGTGTTCGATCGCCTGGTCGCCGCCAACGCCATCGGCAACGCCGCCATCCTCATTCTGGCGATCTACGGCTTCCTCACGAACCGGCCCGAGTTCCTCGACATCGGCCTCACTTACGCGATGCTGAACATCATCGGCACCTTCGCAGTGCTGAAGTTCCTGCGCTTCGGCGCGCTCGGCGATGCCGGCGAGGAGGAGCCATGAGCCTGGATCTCGTGCGCGAGTGGCTGGGCGGCGGCCTCGCCTGTCTCGGCAGCGTGTTCATGATCGTCGGCGCGCTCGGCCTGCTGCGCCTGCCCGATGTGTTCACACGCATGCACGGCACGTCGGTCTCCGACACGCTCGGCGCCGGGCTGATCCTCGTCGGCTTGATGGTGCTCGCCGGCCTGTCGCTGGTCACGGTCAAGCTCATCTTCCTGATCCTCTTCTTCGGCCTGATGAGCCCGGTCTCCACCCACGCCATCGCCCGCGCCGCGCTGCACGCCGGCGTCAAACCGGTCCTCGACGATGGCGCGGCGCCGACGAAGCCTCCGGAGGCACCGAAATCGAAACCCTGATCCCGACGGTCCTGTTGACGCTGCTCGCCGCGACAAGCATCGCCATCGTCCGGCTGCGCAACCTGTTCGCGGTTGCCGTCATCTCCGGCATCTACAGCTTCCTCATGGCGAGCGTGCTGATCGCGCTCGACGCGGTCGATGTCGCCATGACCGAGGCCTCGGTCGGCGCCGGCATCTCGACCGTGCTGATGCTCGGTACGCTCTTTCTCACCAAGACCGAGGAAGCGCGCCCGCTGCACAGCGTCATGCTGCCGCTTTTCGTCGCCGCCGTGACGGCGGTCGCTCTCCTGTGGGGGTTCAGTGCGCTGCCGCCCTACGGCATCGCCGACTCCACGCTTCAGATTGCCGGTCCCGACTACCTTGCCCGTTCGTTGCCGGAAACCGGCATCCCCAATGTCGTCACGTCGGTTCTCGCCAGCTACCGCGGCTACGACACCCTCGGCGAGACCACCGTGATCTTCACGGCCGGGATTGCCGTCTTCCTGCTGCTCAAGAAGGGCGCCGCCCGTCCAAAAAGCGGAAGCGAATAGGGATCTGCTGCATGCGCCTCGACGTCATCCTTCGGGTCACCACCAAGCTGATCCTGCCGTTCATGCTGCTGTTCGCGGTCTATGTGCAGTTTCACGGCGACTACGGCCCCGGCGGCGGCTTCCAGGCGGGCGTCATCGCCGCCGCGAGCTTCATTCTCTATGCGTTGATCTACGGCCTTGGCGCGACGACGCGGCTGATACCCGTAACCTTGGTTGAGACGCTCATTCCGCTCGGCGTGCTCATCTATGCCGGTGTCGGTATTTACGCGATGCTGAACGGCGGCAACTTCCTCGACTATTCCCACCTCGTGCACGATCCGGTGCATGGACAGGAGTGGGGCGTGTTTCTCGTCGAACTCGGCGTGTTCATCACCGTGTCGTCGACCATGCTTGCCATCTTCTATGCCTTCGCGGGCAGGGGGCGCGGCGGATGAGCGAACTGCTGTCCGGCATCGCCGCCCACTACAATCAGTGGATCACCGTCTTTCTGATGGTGGTTGGCCTGTATGTCGTCATCGCCCGCGGCAACATGGTGAAGAAGCTGGTCGGCCTCGGCTTGTTCCAGACCTCGGTCTATCTGCTCTACATTTCGCCGGGCAAGATCATCGGCGGCACAGCGCCGATCATTGAGCAAGGCTTCACGGTCTACTCGAACCCGCTTCCGCACGTGCTTATCCTCACCGCCATCGTCGTCGGCGTCGCCACGCTGGCGCTCGGTCTCGCTTTGGTGGTGCGTATCAACGAGGCCTACGGCACCATCGAGGAAGACGAGATCTTCGAGCGGGACAGCAGGCGCTGATGCAAGATCACTTGCCCGTCCTGCAGGTGATCGTGCCGCTTGTCGCGGCGCTTCTCGCCGCCTTGGCGCGCCGTCCCGGTCCGGCATGGGTGATTGCCGCCGCGGCGTCGTGGATCTCGCTGGTGATTTCCGTCCTGCTTTTGCACCAGGTGCTGACCAGCGGCGTCATCTCCTACCACATCGGCGGCTGGGACCCCTCGCTCGGCATTGAGTATCGCGTCGACACGTTCAACGGCCTGATCCTGGTGCTGGTCTCCGGCATCTCGGCGGTTGTCTCGCTGTATGCGCGCCAGAGCGTCGCCGCGGAAATCGCGACGGACAGGATTGCCTGGTTCTACACCATGTACCTGCTGTCGCTGGCCGGCCTCCTCGGCATCGCGATCACCGGCGACGCGTTCAACGCTTTCGTCTTTCTCGAGATCTCGTCGCTGTCGAGCTACACCCTGATCGCACTCGGCCGCGATCGTCGGGCGCTCGTCGCCGCCTACCAGTACCTGGTCCTCGGTACCATTGGCGCAACCTTCTATATTATCGGCGTTGGCTTCCTCTACGTGATGACCGGCACCCTCAATCTCGGTCTGATCGCCGAGCGTCTCGCCGCCATCGAGTCGACGCGACCGGTGCTCACGGCGCTCGCCTTCATCACCGTCGGCATCAGCCTGAAGCTCGCCCTGTTTCCGCTCCACGTCTGGCTGCCCAACGCCTATGCCTATGCGCCGTCGACGGCGACCGTTTTTCTGGCGGCAACCGCCACCAAGGTCGCCATCTATCTGTTCATCCGCTACCTGTTCACAGTCTTCGGCGGCCATTTCGTCTTTTCCGATCTGCCCGTACAGGCGATCCTGACGACGCTCTCGATCGCGGCGGTCTTCGGAGCGGCGACCGTTGCCGTATTCCAGGCCGACATAAAGCGCATGTTCGCCTATTCGTCGGTCGCGCAGATTGGCTACATCACCCTCGGCGTCGCCATCGCCACGCAGACCGGCCTCACCGGCGGTATTGTCCACATCCTCAACCATGGTCTCATCAAGGGCGCTCTGTTCATGGCGCTCGGCGCTGTCGCCCTCAGGGTCAAGACCTGCCACATCGAGGAACTCGCCGGCATCGGACGCAAAATGCCGTTGACCTTCAGCGCTCTGCTCATCGCCGGCCTCAGCCTCGTTGGCGTGCCTGGCACGGTCGGCTTCGTCTCGAAATGGTACCTGATTGTAGCCGCCTTCGAGATCGGCTGGTGGTGGCTGGCCTTCCTGATCGTCGCTAGTTCGGTCATCACCGTCGTTTACGTCGGGCGCGTCATCGAGGCGGTCTGGTTCCGCGAACCGTCACCGACGGCGGCGACGGCCACGGAAGCGCCGCTCGGCATGCTGATCCCCATGTGGATTCTTGCCGGCGCCACGATCTTCTTCGGCCTTGATACTGACCTCACCGCCGGTCTTGCCTCCAAAGCCGCCGCGGTCCTGCTTGGGGGCGGCGGATGAGTGGCGCCGAGTTGATCGCGATTGCGCTCATCGCGCCGGCGGCGACGGCCGCGCTGGTGGCCCTGTTCTATCGGCGGCCGAACCCGCGCGAGGGGGCCACGCTCGTCGGGGCCGTGGCTCTCTTCGCCGCGGTCGTCGGGTTGCTGACCCACGTGCTTGCCGGGGAGCGGCCTGAGCTTCATCTCTTCGAGATCCTGCCTGGCCTGTCGGTCGCCTTTTCGGTCGAACCCCTCGGCATGCTGTTCGCGCTGGTCGCGTCCGGCCTGTGGATCGTCAACTCGCTCTATTCGATCGGCTACATGCGGGCCAATGGCGAGCAGCGCCAGACGGTTTTCTATGTCTGCTTCGCAGCGGCGATCGCTGCCACTATGGGCATTGCCCTGGCGGGCAACCTGTTCACGCTGTTCCTGTTCTACGAGACGCTGACTCTGGTGACCTATCCGCTGGTCACCCACAGCCAGACCCACGAAGCGCGGGTGGCCGGCCGGCTCTATCTGCTGATGTTGCTTGGCGCCTCGACGCTGCTCCTCCTGCCGGCCGTGGCGTGGACCGGCATCGCCGCGGGCACACTCGACTTCCATGCCGGCGGCATCCTCGCTGGCAAGCTGGCGCCGGCGGCCATGGGCATCCTGCTGGCTCTTTTTGTCTTCGGCATCGCCAAGGCTGCGGTCATGCCCATGCATTTCTGGCTGCCGGCGGCGATGGTCGCGCCGACGCCGGTGTCGGCGCTGCTGCACGCCGTCGCCGTCGTGAAGGCCGGCGTCTTCTTCATCGTCAAGATCGTCGTCTATGTCTTCGGCATCGAGACGCTCAAGGCGACCGGGGCAGGGGACTGGCTGATCTACGTCGCCGGCTTCACGGTCATCACCGCGTCTCTGGTGGCGCTCCGTCAGGATCATCTCAAGCGGCGTCTCGCCTATTCGACCATCAGCCAGCTTTCGTATGTCGTCCTCGGCGTTTCTTTGCTCAATCCGCTCGGCATCATCGGCGCCATGATCCACATTGCGGCGCACGCGGTGTCCAAGATCACGCTGTTCTTCGCGGCGGGCTCGCTCCACACCGCAGCGCACATCGACTATGTCAGCGAGATGGACGGCATCGGCTATCGCATGCCGTGGACGATGGGCGCTTTCGCGGTCGGTGCGCTCTCGATGATCGGCCTGCCGCTGACTGCTGGTTTTCTCGGCAAATGGTTCATGCTGCTCGGCGCGGCCGGCACAGCCCAGTGGTTCGCGGTCGGTGTCATCGTCATCTCGACATTGCTAAACGCGGGCTATTTCCTGCCGGTGATCTATCGCGCCTTCCGCCGGCCGGAGGGCAAGGCGCCCAAAGTCAGCGAAGCGCCGTGGCCGATGGTCGTCGCGCTCGTCATCACGGCGGCGCTGACGATCCTGTTGTTCTTCTTCCCCGCTGTGCCGTGGGAACTCGGACAGAAGCTGGTTGAGATGGGAGGCTCCAATGGCTGAGCCCGGCAAAGACGACAAGCCGCTGTTCGCACCGGGGTTCGTGCGCGGGGTGGCGGCGCTGGCGCTGGTCGCCATCGCGATCACCCTGATCGTCGACTTCGTTCACGGTCATTCGGCGCATTTTGGCTTTGACGGCTTCACCGGCTTCTACGCGGTCTTCGGCCTCGCCAGCGGCCTCGTCATCATCGGCGTCGCCAAGGGCCTCGGCGTATTTCTCACGCGGCCGGACACCTATTATGACGACAAATCGGAGCCGGCCGAATGATGCTGCCGCCCGGCTTCATCCTCATTCTTGCCGGCGTAGCCCTGCCGTTCCTGTCGCTGCGCCCGCGTCAGGCGCTCATGCTCGCCGCGCCGCTGGTGACCCTTGTGCTTGTCTGGCTGGTACCGGACGGGCCGGGCTGGGCGTTGCCGTTCCTCGGTCACGAGCTGGTCCTGACCAGCGGCGATGCCCTCAGCCGCCTGTTTGCCACCGTCTTCACGATTATGGCCTTCGGCGGCGCGCTCTATGCCCTCAACCAGACGAACGTGACCGAACTGGTTGCCGCGTTCTTCTACGGCGGTTCGGCGGTCGGGCTGGCGTTTGCCGGCGACTTGATCACGGTCTTCGTGTTCTGGGAGATGATGGCGATTGGCTCGACCATCGTCGTTTGGGGCGGCGGGGGTGGCGCGCGCGCCGCCGGCATCCGCTACGCCGTGGTGCATCTTCTCGGCGGTGTACTCCTCATGGCCGGCATTGCCGGCCACATCGCCGATACCGGCTCCACCGCCTTCACCGCCATGCACACCGACAGTTGGGCCCATTGGCTGATCATCGCCGGGTTCCTCGTCAACGCCGGTGCGCCGCCGCTGTCGGCATGGCTGCCGGACGCTTATCCCAAAGGCTCCTACAGCGGCACCGTCTTCCTGTCGGCCTTCACCACCAAGGCGGCGGTCTATGTGCTCTTGCGCGGGTTTCCCGGCGCCGAGATCCTCATCTTCGCCGGCCTGTGGATGGTGTTCTACGGCATCATCTACGGGATTCTCGAAAACGATATCCGCCGCATCCTTTCCTATTCGCTGGTCAACCAGGTCGGCTTCATGGTTACGGCGATCGGCATCGGAACGCCGCTGGCGCTGAACGGCGCCGCCGCCCATGCCTTCACCCACATCATCTACAAGGCGCTCCTGCTGATGTCGGCCGGTTCGGTCATGGCCATGACCGGCAAGACCAAATGCAACGAGCTCGGCGGTCTCTACCGCTACATGCCGCTGACCATGGTGACCGGCATCATCGGCGGTTTGTCGATCTCGGCGGTGCCGCTGACCTCGGGCTTCGTCTCCAAGGCGATGATCGCCGAGGGCGCCGCCGACGCGCATATGCCGGTCGTCTGGCTGCTGGTCACCGCCGCCGCCGTCGGTGTCTTCATCGACATCGGCCTGAAATGGCCCTGGTACATTTTCTTCAAGAAGGACTCCGGGCTTCGCCCGAAGGATCCGCCGCTTCCCATGCAGGCGGCGATGGTCCTCTTTGCCGCCCTCTGTATTGGAATCGGCGTTTTTCCGGGCACGCTCTATGCGCTGCTGCCCTATCCGGTCGACTATGTGCCGTACACCGTGGAACACGTGACAACCATGGTGCAATTGCTGCTGTTCGGCGGTCTATCGTTCGTGTTCGTCCTGCCATTCCTGACCAGAAAGCCGACGATCACCCTCGATTTCGACTGGCTCTGGCGTCGCCTCGGAAAGCAGGCCGCGCTGAAATCTTATTCAATTGCAGAGACTTGGAGGAAGAACCTCATCACGCTCGTCCAGCGCACCGCCAGCCGCATCCTCGCCACTGTCTACCGCCACCATGGCCCCTCCGGCGTCCTCGCCCGCGCCTGGCCGACCGGCAGCATGGCGTTCTGGGCGACCTTGATGCTCGCCGCCTATCTGTTTCTCTACTACGTTCTCTGACACAGCTTTTACGTGCGGCCCCGGTTCGATTCGGCGTAAACGCCGGTCCGTAAGGTCGAATTGCGACGTTTTGTCCATCCGGCGATCTGTCTTGGATAATGAGGTGACTGAACAGAAGTCTCTAAACTTGCTTGGTGTTTGAAAGTGAACAGTTGATTTCTAGTTGGTATCAATATTCGCCCTCTTGTCATTGCTTGCCGGCAAGCCTATAGACTTCGACCGGGCAGCAGCCGCTGGAAACGTGAACCGCGCGTTTCGTGAACGCCGGTTGGGGCGCAAAAAAGTAGAGGGAATCAGGTGAATCAAATGAACGATCAGAATGGCAGCGCCGACCTCATCGATCTGGCCGCGGACATTGTCTCCGCCTATGTGAGCAACAACACCGTGCCCAGCGCAGATTTGCCGGCGCTTATTGCGGACGTTCATCGGGCGCTCAACAACACCCAGATGGGTCTTCAGCAGCCTGAGCCGGAGCCACTGAAGCCGGCGGTAAACCCGAAGAAATCTGTCTTCCCGGACTACATCGTGTGTCTCGAGGACGGAAAGAAGTTCAAGTCTCTCAAGCGCCACCTGCGCACGCACTACGACCTCTCGCCGGAGGAATATCGCGAGAAGTGGGGTCTGGCGGCGGACTATCCGATGGTCGCCCCGAACTACGCCGCCGCCCGTTCCGCGCTGGCCAAGAAGATGGGCCTCGGACAGCAGCGTCGCCGCAAGTAGTCTGGATCCGGTCAATCGGAATACGCATCAGCCGCCGGGAGCCTCGCTCCCGGCGGGCTTTTTTTGGGTGCCCCACGTACGGGCCTCGAGGCGCCGCAGCATCTGGCGTTCGGCTATATACGCCTGGCGCAATGCGATGTGCCGATTGAGGTCGTAGGTCCAATGCCCGGCGCGGCCGCGATTGCGTTCGGCGCGCAGCGCACGGGCCAGACGCGCCAGAACCGCCCGTCGCGCGGTAGGGCTCTCGTCCGCGATCTCGTCTGGCCCGATCGGCAGCACGCGCGGCAAATGACGCTTGCGGTCATACGCCTCGACGCCCGCGCGTGTCGCCCGTGCGATGGTGCGCGCGGCGCGGGCCTTCATTCCCGGCCAGACGGCGTCCGAAGTCTCGATTGTCATTGATGCCTCCACTGGTGTGAGAGGCAAGTCTCGCCCCGCCCGGAGCGGCGGGGATAAGTCGGACATCTATCCACACGAGGCCATCGTCAGCGAAAGTTATCCCCGCCCACCGAAACCTCGTCTAGACTGTGCTAGGAATAAAATCCTTTGACGGTGATGATGGAGTGCGGCAGATGACATTCGAGGCCGAAGCGAACGAAAAAGCGAGGCGGCCGGGTACGACGCTGGCCGTCGAACCGCTGATCGGGTTTATCGAGGCCCTCGTCAGTTCGGCGTTCTGTGTGAGCATCGCTGCGATTCGAGAACCCGGGCGTGGCGCGGCGCCGGTCGCCTTCGCGCGCCAGGTCGCGATCTATCTATCGTGCACACGCCTCGGTCTCAGCTTCGCGAGCGCCGGCCGGTTCTTCGGCCGCGACCGTACGACCGCGGCGCACGCCTGCCGTACGATCGAGGACCAGCGGGAACACGCCGAGCTCGATTCGGTTCTCGACTGCCTCGAGCGCGCGATCGAGCTCTGGATATGTGCCGCCGCCGACCGGAGGGACGCTGCATGAGCGACGATCTCGACCGCGACGCGTTGCGTCTGCTCACGAGGATGACCGGACGCGACGCAAGACTCGTGCGTCAGCCTGACGAACGGTTCCGGTTCGCTCCGGCAAAGGGCGCTGGCGGCCGGGCCGGCGGTGCGGTCGATCCGCAGACGATTTCGATGTTGGTGGGACGGGGTCTGATTGCAGCCGACAGCCACGGGCGGATCGGAATTACCGCGTCGGGCGCGGCGTTGGTCCGACGACGACTTGCTGGCGGTGACGGCTTTGCCGAACAGCATCAGGAGCGCGGGCGAATCACGCTCGACGATAGCGAGTTCGGACGCCGCCAGGTGACGGTCAACCACGACGAAAGCCCGCTTGCCTGGCTTCGCCGCCGCAAGGACCGCAGCGGGCGGCCAATGATCGAGGCCAGCGAGTTCGCCGCGGGTGAAAGGCTGCGCGCGGACTACGATCGCGCCCATCTGATGCCGCGCGTGACCGCTAACTGGGCCGCGGCCGTTGCCGGCAAGCGACGCGCAAGCGGCTCCAACGGTGTCGCCGATCTCACCGAGTCCGCACTTGGCGCACGGCGACGGGTCGAGGCGGCCTTGGGAGCATTGGAGCCCGAACTGGCCGGGCTCGCCGTCGACTTCTGCTGCTTTCTGAAGGGGCTCGAGCAGATCGAACACGAGCGGCAATGGCCAGCGCGGTCCGCCAAGGTCGTGCTGCGGCTCGCGCTGGCCGCACTCGCGCGTCACTACGGTCTGGCGTCGCGGGCAAAAGGTCCCGACGCGACATCGATCCGTCACTGGGGTGATCAGGGATACCGGCCGACAGTGGATTAGGCGGACTTACGCAGTCGTGTTGACCGCTTCGGCGTCGGCCTTGATCCGGTCGACCAGGGCACGCAGGCCGTTGGAGCGTTGGGCGGTGAGGTGAGCGCGAAGCCCCAGACGGTCGAACATGGCATTGGCGTCCGTCTTCAGGATGGCCGAGGCCGACTTGCCGTCGAAGAGTGCGATCGCGATGGCGACCAGGCCGCGCACGATCAGCGCATCGCTGTCGCCGGCGAAATGGAGCACCGGCTCCCGTCCATCGGTATCGCGCGTCGTCACCAGCCACACCTGGCTGGCGCAACCGCGCACCTTGTTGGCATCGCTGCGCGCCTCATCCGGCAAGGGATCGAGTTTCTTGCCGAGTTCGATCACATAGCGGTAGCGGTCTTCCCAGTCGTCGAGAAGCTCGAAGTCGGCGATGATCTGGTCGATGGACATTGGCAGCGATATAGGCGTCGAGGGCGCCAAGGGCAAACGCCGGATTCGCTATCGGGTGGCAACGCAAAGAAAGCCGCGAGCGGCAAAAGGGCAGGGAGACCGCTCGCGGTGCGGCTCAAATGGCCGCCAGTTGTTCGGCGGCCTGATGCCGCTGTTCCGGTCTCGCGATCAGGCCGCGCCGTCCTTCGGCTGGTGCTCGCCGCGCCAGGCAGGCTGCGTGTCCTGTTTGTTCAGCGTGCCATGGTCGACGGCGGTCTGGTCGTGATTGATGTAGCTGGAAATCATGCCGGCGCCGTAGCGGACCTTGGCTGCGAACACCTGAACCGCCGTGCTGCCGGTCGTGCAAACGTCCGGGTTGCGGTCGCAGAAGGAAGAGAAGTCGGCAATTGCCGAACGCGTCGCGACCAACGCCTGCATCGCGCTGACGCGAGGCGCATCGGTCCCGGTGTTGGGGTCGCCCGGCAGCAGCAGGACAACCACTGTCAGCCAGAATGCCGCACGAATGAGAAACATGAGCCTGCCCTTTCAGATCGATTGTCGCCCGTCACTGGCGATCTTTGGGGGCAAGCTATCGCACGCGGCTGAAAGTCGGGTTCAGCCGGCTCCGTCAATTCGTTTCAAAGTTTAGGTATCGGGCGGCGAACCCACAGGTCGCCTCGTCCTGCTCCGAGGTCTGGTGGAGCAGGCCCGTCATCGCCATGGTTTAGCGTTCATTAAGGCGCCGCTGCGAGACTGCCCCGGAATTGGTGCAGTGCCTTGCGTTTGAGAGGAAACTGACGTGCCCGGCAAACCTGCTCGCCGCCGCGCGGCCGGCCCGCAACCCCAGCCCGCCGCTGACGGCGCCCTTGCCAGGGTCGTCGACCGTGCCTTCGACAACCCGGCCATGTCTGGCGGTCTGGTGGTCATGGCCATCACCGCGATGGCGATCATGTCGAACGCCATGTTCCTGCAACGCGGCCACCATCCAGAGCCACTCTTCGCGACGCGTACCGAAGCGACGACCGCCCACGCGCCGATGCCGCGTCCGGCGCCCGCGGTTCCCATGCCGCGCAGCCGGACGGATGTGCCGGTTGTTGCCGCGCCGCCGCCACAGGTCGAGGCGCTGCCTGCCGCACCTTCGGCAGCCGCATCGACCGCCGCTGTGGTGACCGCCGTTCAGCGCGAGCTGGCGCGCCTTGGCATCTACACCGGGGCCATTGACGGCCTCTTGGGCCCGCGCACGCGGGCCGCCATCTCGACTTGGCAGACGGCCGCCGGCATCGCGGCGACGGGCGAGCCGAGCGCCGAACTTCTCGCGGCTCTCCGGGCGCCTGCCACGGCGGTTGTCCCGCTCGCCCCTGTGACGCAGCCGGCTGTGGTCGCCGCAGCCAACAGCGATCAGGTCGCCGCCGCAGTCGCGCGGGCGGCCGAACTGGAACGGGAGCAAGTCGCGATTCGTGACACCGACCGGCTGCGCCGGGTTCAGGTCTCGCTCAACCAAATCGGCTACGGTCCGCTGACGGTCGATGGTCAGCCGAGCCAGGCCACGGCCGACTCCATCCGTCGCTTCCAGCTCGACAATGGCCTTCCGGTGTCCGGAGCGCTCAACGACCGTCTCGTTGAGCGCCTGGTGTCCATCGGCGCGATGAAACCGGAATAGGCGTCGACGATGCGTGTCACCTCGTCCCTCTGGGTCGGGGCCTATGTCCGCCGCTGCTTCGCCGAGGGCGCCATGGCGACCGTCGCCCGCCGGGGCTCGGAGGAGGCCGGCGCGATCTTCGTCATCATCGATAGACTTGGCGGTACCGGTGACCTCTATGCGCCGGCGCCGCAGGCGATGTTTTCGGAGGCCCAACCAAGCGACAGGCTCTTCCAGGTCGTCGCGACCGAGGAGCCTCTTGCCGCGATCAACCAGCGCATCGAACGCGAAATCCGGTTCGATCCGGATATCTGGGTGGTTTCGATCGAGGACCGCGCGGGTCGGGCGTTTCTCGACACGGTTTGACGACCCGTCCGGTCAAGCGCGCTTCGCGAGATCGTCCCGGTCCGACTGCCCCTGACGCGCCGCTTCGCCCATGGTGCTCCGGCGGCGCTCGCCGTTCTCCGCAAGGTGTGGCTCGTGGCCAGCCTTGCGCTCCACGGTCGCGATGCGCCAGGCCTCGCACAGCGTCTCCGCCGTCGCGTGTTCCATCCCGGCAAAGAGGTCGGTCAGCGGAAAGAACGCCTGGACGTCGCGGCCGACTGGGCTCGCCAGAAGAAAGATCTGCTGCGCTTGGATATCGTCGAGCCGCAGCGCCTTGAGCAGCACGGCGAGCGCCTCGCCCGTGCGGTCATTGAGGCACGCGGCGACTGCATCGGGACCGAGTTCCACCCCGTCGGCGACGGCGGCAATCATCTCGGCGATCTGGCCCTTGCGCGCGAAGCCTGCGATTTGCGCCGCGCTCAGGATCGATCGGAATGCACGATCGGCCCCACCTGTCGGCGCCGGCTGGGCCGGCATTGGTGGGCGCATCGCAATGTCGGCAATGATACGCAGCCGGCTCGGGCGATCGAGTTCGAGGAATTGCCAGACGTCGAAACGGCCACGGCGCTTGGGCGATGTCGACATCTCCGGACGCACGGCGGTCGGCGTCGCCGGGGCTTCGGAGGCCGCCGCTTCGGTCGGCGCGGCGCGCATCGACGGACCGTCGTCTAGAAATCCGATGACGTCCGCGTCGCCGATCAGGCGCAGCGCCTGCTTGACGTCGTTGCCGAGCGCCGGCCGGCGGGCGATCAGCCGATGATGCTCAACATCCGTCGCGGCAATCACGCCCAGAAGATCAAGCGAATCGAGTACGGGCGAGCGCCGGATCACGGATGCGGCCACATCGATCACATCGCGCGCCAATGCTCGGACGACTGCCGGCGGCGCATCGGCGCAGATCGACAGCCGTTCGGCGACGAGCGCACGATCCGAAACTGGAACCTTCGGCAGAAAATGAATGGCCAGTTCCTCGTAGCGGTGAATTTCGTCGGCATCGTGCGTGAGATCCTGAACGAACAGTTCGGTCGTGGCGCGTAACAGCGCCGCGTCGCGAGTCTGCTGGCTCGCCCGCGCCACTTCTGCGAGATCGTCGGATAGTTTTCGAGACTGCATGCGCGTCCGTCCGGGCTGGCTTCCTCGCCGGGCATTGTCACGGCAAGTCGTTAGCGGACTGTTAACCTTGATTGCCGCTAACTGCCCCATAGGGACGGCTGACGCTTTTACATTGGTGGAGGCGGGCTGCCGGTTGGGGCCGACGGGAAGATCGGATGGGCACGATCCTTCACCTCAATCCACCGCCGCGAGGTTCATTCGCGGCGACGGAACGCGACGCGCAGCGCAAGTGCGAAATCGTCATCTTTCCAGGCGTCAGGATAGAACGCCACGAGGTCTCGCCGGACATCGTGGTGGGGGGCGCGGGTGATCGTGGCCTCGACGGCGACCATCGTCCGCGCAGATCGTCCTGAGCTAGAGCGGCGCAGAGCAGTCTGCCGCGCGCAACGACGCGGTCACGCTCGCCATCAGCGAGTCGTCCGGCACGAAGGCGCGCAGCAAAACGAAGCCGACATTGATCGGGGTCTCAAGGACGATCGCCGTCTCGAGGGAGGCGGGCGGGTCCTGTCGTAGCTGCGCCATCTGGACAGGCGTGAGGATGGCGAGATCGAGTCGCGATCGATCGGCCGAGCGATCGTTGAGGCTGTATATGTTGCGCCCGCGCCGATCGAACACTGCCACCGACCAGAACTCATCGGCAAACGAGGCGCCGATCCGCACGGGCCCTGCCGCGAGGCTGAACCGGCATACGGCCTGCACCATGCGTGGGTCGAGGGAGGCGAGGGGCTCGGCGCCTGCTTCCGGCACCGGAAGGACGTGGAACTGGCCGTCCCGCCCGAAGCGGTGCATCTCCGCCCAGGCGTCGTGATTCGCGAAATATGGAACCATGAAGACAATGGCGATGTGGATGACGCCGCCCAGCAGGATGCCGCCGATGATGAAGAGGACCGTGCGCTTCATCGGCACGTTTCCTTGCGGATGTCCGGCATTACCAGATCGGCGATGCGGCTGCCGGTGGTCAACGGAGTGTCGTAGAGGCGAAGGACCAATCGAAAATGCTCGACCCGGCCGATCGGCAGCCAGTTACCGGGCGCCACTTCCGGCGAAACCGAGATCACGAAGCTGCCGTCGGGACGCCGGACAATCTCGCGCGAATGGAAGCCCGACCGCCTTGCCGGATTGAGCATCAATCGACCGTCTGCGTCGTAGGCCGTCAGCGTCCACAGGCGGGCCGCCGGCGTCTGTCCGACCACTTCATAGGCGCAGGATCCGGACAACGGCTTGCCGTCCGAATCGTTCTCGGCAGTAAACGAGATGCCTTCGCCGGCGCCGAGCGGCACCTCGCCCGTGCGCGCCAGCGTGGCCAGCGAGTAGGGATCGGCGTCGGCACTGCCGGCCGTCGGCCATGCCGTCCATGCGCCCGCCGAGATGGCGCCGAAAAGGAAGCCGCGCTCGATCGCATACCAGGCAGTCGACACGCCAATCGTCACGGCGATCACGAGGGCGATGGCAATATCGACGAGAAGGCGCACCGGAAGCTACCTGCCAGGATCGGCCACGAATCGCGGCGCACGCCGTCCGCATTCGCCGTCCAATGCCGACTGGTACACTATTGGGCGACCGGCTGCGACGCAGGCCCGGCGGTTGCGCCGGCCACTTCGGTGAGGGCGGCCGGCGGCGGCGTGGTCAGTTCGGCGACAGGCTTCAGACGCGGCGCCTTGCGCATCAGTTGTTCGATCGCGAGCAAACGCTGCGTGGTTTCCGCCGACAGCGTCGCCGGACCGCCGGCACCGGCGTCCAGCGCATCGCTCGGTTCGGCCGCCGCGACGGCGGCGTCCTTGGCCGGCGTCTCCATCGGATTCTCGATGAAGGGGATCGGTTTGAGATCGATGCCCTTGTGGGCATAGGTCATGATCTCATGCCATGTTTGTGCCGGCAGCGTGCCGCCGGTCAGGCGGCGGGTGGGGGCATAGCTGTCGTTTCCGAACCAGACGGCCGCCGCGTAGTTGCCCGTGAAGCCACAGAACCACGCGTCGCGGTAGTCGGACGTCGTCCCGGTCTTGCCGGCCGTGCGGATACCGTCGAGTTTCGCCCGTCGCCCGGTGCCCCACTCCGGCACCTGCACCAGCATGCCGTTCATGTCGGCCACGACCTCTTCCGGCAGGACGCGTTCCGGCGGCTTGACCGTAGTCTTGCGGTCGAACAGGAGCGCGCCGCTACCGCTGAAGATCTGGGTGAATGCGTATGGCTTGGCCCGGTACCCGCCGTTCGCGAAGACGGCATAGGCCCCGGCCATGTCGATGACTTTGACCTCGGACGCGCCGAGCGGCAGCGAGCGCGTGATGCGCAGCTCGCTGGTGATGCCCATCTTCTTCGCCGTCTCGACGATCTTGTCGCGGCCGAATGCCTGGGCAAGGCGAACCGGGATGATGTTGATCGACTTGACCAACCCGGTTGTCAGCGTGACCGGACCTGAATAGCCGCCGCCGTAGTTGTGCGGGCACCAGTTGCCGATGCAGATCGGCGCATCGCGCACGATACTTTTCGGGGTGAAGCCATTCATCATGGCGGTGGCGTAGACGAACGGCTTGAATGACGACCCCGGCTGACGCAAGGCGTCGGTGGCGCGATTGAACTGGCTCTCACCGTAGTCCCGGCCGCCGACCATGGCGCGCACGGCGCCGTCGGTATCGACGAGAACAGCAGCGGCCTGCTTGACCCGGTACGAATTGCCGTATTCGCGGAGCGTGTTCTCGACCGCCTCCTCGGCGGCATGCTGCATGCCGAGGTCGATGGTCGTGCGCACGGTCAGCACGCGATCCCCGACGATCCCCTGATCCTTCACTTGCTGGAAGGCCCAGTCGAGGAAGTAATCCGGCGAGCCGGCGCCAGCATCATGCTCGATGACATCGGCCGGGTGCCGGCGCGCGCCGATCACCTGTCCCTCGGTCATGAAGCCCGCCTGCACCATGTTGGTCAGCACCTCATTGGCGCGGGCGCGGGCGGCCGGAAGATTGACATGCGGGGCGAAGCGGGTCGGAGCCTTGAACAGGCCGGCGAGCAGGGCCGACTCGGCGAGGTTCACGTCCTTGACCGACTTGCCGAAGTAGAACTCCGACGCTGCCTCGACGCCGAACGTGCCGCCACCCATGTAGGCGCGGTCGAGATAGAGCTTGAGAATCTCGTCCTTGGTCAGATGCGCTTCCAGCCACACCGCCAGGAAGGCTTCCTTGATCTTGCGCTCGATGGTGCGCTCGTTCGACAGGAACAGGTTCTTGGCGAGCTGCTGGGAGAGCGACGAACCGCCCTGGACGACGGCATTGGCGCGCAGGTTCTCGAAGAGCGCGCGCAGGGTGCCCGGGACGTCGATGCCGAAATGGTCGAAGAAGCGCCGGTCTTCCGTCGCCAGCACCGCCTTGATCAGATAGTCGGGCATCGCCTCGAGCGGCACCGCGTCGCTTTGGTTGATGCCCCGCTTGCCGATCTCGTTGCCGTAGCGGTCGAGGAACGTGACGGCGAGGTCACCCTTGCTCCGCCAGTCGGTGGCGGTGTCATGGATCGCCGGGATCGCCAGCGCGAGCATCACGACCGCTCCGCCAGCGCCGAGCGTCAGCCCGTCGCCCAGAACCTCGAAAACCGCCCGCTGGAATCCGGTTACCCGAAAGCGGCGCATGAACTGGGAGATCGCCTCGAATCGCCCGCCGATCGCGCGACCGGCGCGGAAAAGCGCCGAATCAATCCAGGCATCGACCTCGATCAGCCGAATCTTCCGCTGGCGCTTGCGATTGCTCTGGAAGGGGTCGCGCAACTGACGGATTCCTGTCGGAGCCGGGCTTATCGGGACCGATGGTGGCGGTGTCGAGGCAGGATAGGCGAGCGCGGCCCTTTGGGGAAGCCGCGGTGGCGCCTGGTATGTGGAGTGTTGGTTAGGGGAGCACGTAAACCGGCGTGCCGACCCTGACCTCGGCGAACAGCCGCGCGATGTCCCGATTGTACATACGGATACAGCCGTAGGAGACAAACCCGCCGACCGATCCCGGACGGTTGGTGCCATGAATGGCAGTGTCGTTGCCGGTCATTATGAGGGCCGCCACGCCCATCGGATTGGCCGCGGTTCCGCCGCGGATAAGATTGGGTAGCGAAGGAATGTCGCGCTTCACCTCGGGAGGTGGCGCCCAGTCCGGCTTGTACATCTTGCGCACGATCTGCTTGTAGCCGGTCCAGCGCTTGCCGGTTTTGCCGACGCCGACCGGGTAGCGCTCGGCGCGGCCGCCGCCCAGCACGAAATAAAGCCGGCGCTCCGAGTTCTTGATCACGATCGAGCCCGGCCTATAGCCACCGTCGCGGAAGGCGACGATCTCCACGGCCCCGGCCTTTGCAGGCGGCAGCACGACGGGAGCGAGCAGGAGAGAGGCCCAAAGAACGCGGGTAATGCTACGAAACGCGTGACGCATGGCGCGCAAACTAGATTGCGGGCCGGTCGGATGTCACGCCGAATCCCGAAACATCGTAAAGACTTGCCGCACAATGCTCATGTGCGGAAAGGGTCCGCCAACGCGCAATGCGATGGCGGACCCAAATGTGTGGCTACATCATGCCTTCGTCGCTGAGGAACCCGGAGGCGACCTCTTCGATCGGCTTCTTGTCGACATCGACCTCAGCGTTCAGGCGTTGCATGACCGCGTCGGTCAGTTTCGCCGAAAGGTCGTTCAGCGGCTTCTCGAGGCCCGGATTTGCCTTCAGGACTTCCGTCCGCACCACCGGAGCGATCGCGTAGTTCGGGAAGAACTCCTTGTCGTCCTTCAGGACGCGGAAGTCGAAGGCCTTGATGCGGCCATCGGTAGCGAAAACCAGGGCGATATCGACCTGGTCTTCCTTCAGCGCCTGGTAGGTGAGCCCGGAGTCCATCGCCTTCAGGTCGGCGCGGGTGGTTTTGAAGCCGTACTCTTTTTCCAGGCCCGGAAGCCCGTCCGGACGCTTCGGAAACTCGGCATTGACGGCCATGATCAGACCCTTGCCGTCATTGTAGGACTTGGCGAGATCGGACAGCGTCTTCAACGAGTCCGTCTTGCTGTCCGATGCCCGCACGGCCAGCGCATAGGTATCGTTGGCCTTCGACGGATTGAGCCAGGTCAGGCCGACTTTTGCGTCGAGCTCCTTGACCTTCTTGTAGGTGTCTTCGGCGTTCATGCGTTCGCTGACCTTGTTGTAGGTTACCAGCGACGTTCCGGTGTACTCCCAATACACATCCACCTGGCCGTTTACTTGCGCATCGCGCACGACCTGCGAGCCCATGCCGTCGCGCTTCTCGACGTCGAAGCCGTTCGCCTTCAGTAGCTGCGCCGTCATCTCGGACAGCAGGAGTTGTTCGGTGAAGTTCTTGCCGCCGACGACGATCGTCGCGGCATGGGCGGAGGCTGCAATGCCAACTGCGGCTACCGCTCCCACCAGTGTTTTCGCGATGTGTTTCATCGGTTCTTTCCTTCTCCTTGGTTGCTGCGGGTATGAGTGACGTCAACGCAGCGGGTTGACGCCACGCGGGATGGTCCAGACTTGGAGCTGTCCCATGATGAAATCGACGAGGATGGCGAGAAGCGCAGTCGGGATGGCGCCGGCGAGCATCATGCCGAACTCGTTGAGAGCGATGCCGCTGAAGATCAACTCGCCGAGGCCGCCGCCGCCGATCAGAAAGGCGAGCGGCACCGTACCGACGTTGATGGCGAGCGCGGTGCGGACGCCGGCGTAGATGACGAACATGGCGTTGGGCAGTTCGACCTGCCACAGAATCTGACCGGGGCTCATGCCCATGCCGTGGGCGGCTTCGACGAGATAGACGGGCACGGCGCGGATGCCGGCGAGTGTGTTGGAAACAATCGGCAGAAGGGTTGCCACGAACAGGGCGAAGACCGCCGGGGTGTCGCCGATGCCGAGCGCGCTCATCGACAGCGCCAGCACCGCAAGCGTCGGAATGGTCGCGCCGATATTGAGCACCTGCAGCGCGGCGTCGCCGTAGCGGCGCAGGCTCGGGCGGGTCAGCAGGACACCCAGTGGAATCCCCACGATGATCGCCAGGCCGCCGGACATGGCGACCAGCATGATGTGTTGCCGGGTCAGATACGTAATGTCGTCCCACAGGTCGAAAATCGTCGGCAGCAGGCCGCCCGCCCATGCCCATGCGCCGAGGGCGAAGACGAGAAGAAACAGGCTGCCGCGCCATAGCCGCTGCAGGCCGGCGGTTTCGATCGCATCAGCCATCTCGGTAGGCCTGCGAGAGGAGGTGGGTGATGCCGCGCAGCGTGACGTAACCCCTGAACAGGCCGTCATCGTCGACGCAGGCGAGCCAGCTGACGTCGTGGCGGAACATCGTCGATACGGCGGTGCGCAGGTTCTCGCTCAGCTTGACGGTGGTCGGCAGGCCCTCGACATTCTCGCCGACCTTGCCGCGCGTGCCGCGCGCCATCCTGCAGATCGACATAGCCACGAGGCCGCCCGCGCGGGCCGACCATCACGATTGCCGTGTGTCCGTTCTCCTCCATCAACGCGGCGGCCCGCTCAAGCGTGTCGTCGGCCGTCACCTTCGGCGGCTCGTGCATCATGGCGTCCGGCACCTTGAGCAATTGCAGACGCTTCAGGGTGCGGTCGCCGCCGACGAAGTCGGAGACGAAATTGTTCTTCGGATGCGCGAGCAAGTTATCGGGCGTGTCGTACTGGATAAGCCGGCCTTCGCGGAAGATCGCGATACGGTCGGCCATCTTCACCGCCTCGTCGATGTCGTGGCTGACGAACATGATCGTCTTCCTGAGCGTCGCTTGCATCTTGAGAAATTCGTCCTGGATGATCTCCCGGTTGATCGGGTCGATCGCGCCGAACGGTTCGTCCATGAGCAGCACGGGCGGATCGGCGGCGATGGCACGCAATACGCCGATGCGTTGCTGTTGGCCGCCGGAGAGTTCCTTCGGGTAGCGCTTGAGGAAGATCGCCGGATCGAGCGCCACCATCTCGAGGAGATCGGCGGCGCGCTTGCGAGACTTCGACCGCTCCCAGCCGAGGATGTCGGGGACGATGCAGATGTTGTCCTCGATGGTCTTGTTGGGGAACAGGCCGATCTGCTGGATGACGTAGCCAAGGGAGCGGCGGAGCTGGACCGCACTCTGGCCGGCGGTGTTCTTGCCGTCGATGAAGATCTCGCCCGACGTCGGCTCGATCAGGCGGTTGACCATCTTCATGGTCGTCGTCTTGCCGCAGCCCGACGGTCCGAGCAGCACGCAGATCTCGCCCTCCGGCACTTCCATCGATACCTGGTCGACGGCTGGCACCGAGCCGCCCGGAAACACCTTGGTCACGCGCTCGAGCCTGATCATGCCGGCTGGCTCCTCAGGCCCGGCGAAGTGATCAGCCGCTGCAGTCCGAGAAGCGCGAAATCGGCGACCACCGCCAGCACGCTGACAGCCAGCGCTCCGGTGATCAGCTGCCGCGGATCGGTCTGACTGATTCCGCGGGAGATGAAAGTGCCGAGGCCGCCGGCGCCGATATAGGCGGCGATGGCCGTCACGCCGATGTTCATGACCACCGCGACGCGCACGCCCGACATGATCACCGGCACGGCGATCGGCAGTTCGACCTCGCGCAGGCGCTGCAGCCGCGTGAGCCCCATGCCGCGGGCTGCCTCGCGCAGCGCCGGATCGACGTTGTGAATGGCGGTGTACGTGTTGCGGATGATCGGAAGCTGCGAGTAGAGCAACACAGCGATGACCGCAGGCAGATACCCGATGCCGTGGCCGATCAGCGACAGCACGGGGATCATCATGCCGAACAGGGCGATCGACGGGATGGTGATGACGATCGACGCGACATAAAGCACGCTGTCGGCGGCGCGCTGGTTCTGGCTGATGGCAATACCGATGGGCACGCCCGTGAGGATCGCAAGGCCGACAGCTACCCCCACGATTGAGAGGTGCTCCTCCGTGCGCAAAAGAATCAGGTGCCAATTGGCAATAATGTAATTCAGTGT
This sequence comes from uncultured Alphaproteobacteria bacterium, assembly GCA_963781775.1. Lineage (GTDB taxonomy): Bacteria > Pseudomonadota > Alphaproteobacteria > Rhizobiales > Kaistiaceae > CAVSRC01. Next base: position 141,572 of record CAWAHE010000015.1, read on the forward strand.
CTCCATAGGATCGCGGTGAAGATCGCCCATATGGAGAGGCAATGCAACGTTCAACGGCAAATAATCGAATATCAATATAAAGGATAGAACTATGGTAGTATTCTTCAGAGAATAAATGATATCTATATTTATCAGGACATAAGCATATCGAAGTTGAAATGAACGTTATTATAGCCACAAGGAGATATTCCATTCCGAAAAAAGAACGCGGTTCGCGTCGTGGCGTGGCGGTGCAATTCCGGGCGTTCGCGCCGTCGCCGGAGTAAGATAGAAGCAGCGGAGGCGCGGGAATTCAGATGACACGCAAAGGCAAGCCAGTGGACGAGCAGCCTCCATTCTGGCGGGCGAAGACGCTGGAAGAGCTGACGCCGGTGGAGTGGGAGTCGCTCTGCGACGGCTGCGGGCGTTGCTGCCTGAACAAGCTCGAATACGAGGACACCGGGGAGATCGAATGGACGGATCTCGCCTGCGTGCTTCTCAACGGGCAGACCTGTCGATGCACCGACTACAAGCACCGGCACCAGCGCGTATCAGGGTGCATCGCGCTGACGCCGGTCAGCGTACGCGAACTCAACTGGCTGCCGCCGACCTGCGGTTACCGCCTCGTCGCCGAGGGCCGCGACCTCTACTGGTGGCATCCGCTGATTTCAGGCGACCCGGAAACCGTGCACCAGGCCGGCATCTCCGTGCGCGGACGCACCGAGAGCGAGGTCGGCAAGTCGATCGACGATTATGAGGACCACGTTGTGGAGTGGCCGGGTGAAAACCCCGCCGATGGCATCGAGGTTGCGGAGCGCAAACCGCCGAAGCGCAGGAAAGTCGGCTTCTATTGAAGCAGCGTTTTGCCGGCTTATCGCTTGGCGGCCGTTCGACGAGGCCGGCGCGAGGTTTTCGTCGGCCGGCGCAGGCGGGCGATCTCGTCCCGGATCACGGCTGAGAAATCGCCGTTGAAGGCGAGCCTGTCGATCACCCAACCCGCCGCGGCGGCGGTGCCGATGGTCAGTAGAACGCTCATGGCGGTTGGCCCATTGCCTCTGTCTGGCCGAGACATAGCGTTTCGCGGCGTTCACCGGCGATCAACCTCAACGTAACCTTAACGTCACGGCCGGCGGCTCAGCCTTGAGCCGCGCTGCGGCTCGCCAACCCGCTGACGCCAGGCAGAAGGCTCGGTGGCGGGCGGATGACGCTCGCACGTTCCGAGTGAAAGGCGGGGGACCGAGTTCGCGGTCGCATCTTGCGCATTCGGACAATGTCCGCGTCTCTGTTTCGTGATTGGAAACGCTAGGGCACAGACGCGATTGCCGGCGCTGGATCAGTGCGGGAAACTCGACCCAATCCGGCGTGTGACAGTCGTCACAGGATCGTGCGGCAAACGGTGCTAAAGTGTGCACGAGGCCGGGGCTGAAGCGCGATCGCGCGGATGCATGCGTGATCGTGCAGACATCGACGGAGGAATCGATGCTCCTGCACTCAGCTCGTTTTGAATCGAATCTGAAATCCATCGCCGCGCTGGCGCTTGCCGCCTTGATATGGACGGGCGCCGCCGAGCGGGCTGCCGCCCAAGTGCCATCGATCATGGCGCCAGGCGACACGATCGTCACCGGCTTCCCCGGCGTAACGCCCGCGGTGCCGCCGTTTCCATCCGGCAATCCCATCGATGAGACGTTCATCGATCTCGATGGGGCGTCGATGCAGATACAGCGGCCTCAACCTTCGGGACCGCCTTCCGGCCAACTGATCGAGTCCCCGACGATCTTCGCCGCGCCGGCGCGCACCGTCGGTGAGGTGTTTCCGATCACGCTCGACGATCAGCCGGCGCCGAATATCTTCCTCGGCGCGACCTCTGCCTTCGGCATCCAGATTGTTGCCCCTGACAACGATGGCGACGGCCGCATGGAGCGCATCACCAAGGGGCAGCCCGGCGCCACCTTTATGGATGGCCAGTGGGGCGAGGGTGGATCGCCCGGCAGCATCTATCGTGTCGATGGCACCACCGGCGACATCACGCTGTTCACGACCATTGGCGCCAACGCAGGCCCCGGCCTCGGCGACGTGGTCTATGACCGCTCCAGCCACCAGTTCTTTGTCTCGGACATGGATACCGGGCTGATCTATCGTCTCGACTGGACGGGGCTGATCACCGACACCTTCGATCACGGCGTGAATGGCCGCCCGAACGCCGGGCTGGCCGCGGTCGCCGACGACAACAGCACCATGGATATCACCAGTCCGGCGTTCGATTCGGAGGATCCGACGACATGGGGCTACACCCAGCCTGAGCGCCAGAGTCGGCGGCATGGCGGTCCATGGCGGACGGCTCTACTTCACCGTCAAGGAACCGCTGCAGGTCTGGTCGATCGGGATCAACCTCGACGGCACGTTCGCCGATGACGCGCGCTGGGAACTCGACGTCACAGGTCTCGCCAGCAACAACCCGATCACCGACATGCTCTTCGACGCCGAGGGCCGCATGGTCCTCGCGCAGCGTGGCGAGCAGCGCGGCAGCTACGATTACACTGTCTTCGCCGAGCCGCTGCAGTCGTCGGTCGTGCGCTACCAGCGCGAGCTTCCCGATAACCCCGCGACGCCCGGCACCTGGGTGCCGGTGCCCGACGAATATGCAATCGGATTCCGTCCCGACGGTCGCAACACCGATGGCGGTGTTGCGCTCGGCCCGTCTTATGATGCCAATGGACAGATGATCGCCGGTTCGTGCGGCGGCTATCTGTGGACGACGGGCGAATCGCTGCGCGAGAACCCGGCCCTTGCTGCCCAGCTTGCCGCCGGAGGTCCGGCCACCGTTCACGGGCTGCAGGGCAACGACCACAATCTCGTGCGACCGGCGAACGATCCGCCGTTCCAATCCTATTTCACCGACTATGACGGCCAGTTCGACGACGTCGACAACCAGGGTCACATGGGCGACGTCGAGATCTGGCAGCCCTGTCAGGGCAACAGCTATGGCGGCTATGGCTATCTGCCACCGTACTTCCCGCCACCGCCGTACACGCCGCCACCGGCGGACGGGTTCAACCTGCGCCTCGACAAGCAGGCTGACCCGAAGACCTGTGCTGTGGACCCGACCGGCTACATCTGCCAGTTCACCATCCGCGTCACCAATACCGGCCCTGGCATCTTTGCCGGTCCGATCACGGTGGATGACACGCTGCCCACGGTTCCGCCGACCGCGGTTGTCGACTTTGACCTTCAACCGCCTTGGGTTTGCGGAGCACTTGGGCCGATCTCGTACGAGTGCACGACATGGGCATACCTGTTCCCGGGGGAGAGCGTTGACCTGTACGTCACCGTCACGTTGCCGGGTGACACGGATCTCTGTCACCTGCCAAACGTAGCGCAGCTCGTCTGGGGACCCGGCTGGGGGGATTCGGATCCGTCCGATGACTCCGACTGGGATTCGGCCGTTGTGCCTAGCGACAAATGTGGCCCGCCCGAAGGCGACACCACGAACCTCAAGATCGAGAAGCGCGGCGATCCGATTTGCAAGGATGACGGCGCGTGGGTCTGTGAGTACAGCATCTTGATCACCAACACCGGGCCTGGCGTCTACAAGGGCGACATCGTCATCGACGACACGCTCTCGGTGCCGGATCCGATCGGCGCTCCGTCGCCTCCAGACTGGACCTGCACGAACCCGGGACCAGTACACACCTGTACCTTCCCGGAGGCCAGCCTGCCTGACGGCGTTGGCGGGGGCCAACTCGACCCGACCAACAGCATCATTCTGCAGTTTAGCGTTGTGGTGCCGAAGGTGAATCAGGAACAGGCCGACGCCTGCGAAGTGACCAACCAGGCCATGATCACGCAGGCGCCTGGCGGCAGCCCGATGAACATAAACCCGGCGGACGACACGTCGGCACTGATTCATTCGGCAACGCCGGGTCCCAACTGCCCACCGGTCGACAGGCACTCCGACCTGTCGATCCTGAAGAGGGGTCTCGGCTGCTTCCCGTACCATCGGACGCTCGCCGAAGGGCCTGCCGGAGAGGGGCCGGTTCAGTTGGCCCCGTCAGGCCAAAGCCAGGCACAACAACTGGTCATCCAGGGCGGCGCCGACGGTGGCGCCGTGGCGAACACGCAGTGGGCGTGCATCTTCGGAATCGAGGTGCACAACAACGGCCCGGATGACTTCCCCGGTCCGCTGACGGTCAACGACACGTTCATCGGCTTTACGCCGGTGCCGCCCTCACCTCTGTTCGGGTGGCCGACAACCGGTGCCGTCTGCACGCCATATGGCATCGGCGGTTCCGATTGCACCGCGAATATCCCCATTGCGCACGGCACCTCGGCGCCGCCATTGTGGGTCGGGGTTATCGTTCCCGGTGACGGCTCGGTCTGCGACGTCACCAACGAGGCAACGATCACCGATCCTGCCGGTGGCACGCCGCAGAACACCAACCCCGGCAATGACACGTCGCAGGCGACCCTGCACATTCCGTCGGCGCAATGTTCGCAGGTGGAGGCGATCAAGATCTGTCCGGTCCAGAGCCGTATGCCGGACGGCGGTTGCTGCCCGGATGGCGGAACCTGGAACGGGCGTGCCTGCTCCAACGGTGCGCCGCCGCCACCGCCGCCTCCACCACCGCCGCCCACGGGTCAGTGCCCGGCCGGCATGCATGGCACGCCGCCGAACTGCGTGACCGACCAGTGCCCGCAAGGCACGCATGGCACCTATCCGCGGTGCGAACCGAACGTGTGCCCGCGTGGTTCGGTTGGTCAGTGGCCGAACTGCCGCTGTCCGGACGGCACGACCGGTGTGTGGCCGAGGTGTGTGAAGCCGCCGGTCTTCCAGCCGCAATGCCGGGCCGGCACACACGGCACGTACCCGAACTGCGTGCCCAACGTGTGCCAGGAAGGCACGCACGGGACGTACCCGAACTGCATCCGGAATGTGTGCCCGCAAGGCACGGTCGGTCAGTGGCCGAACTGCCGCAAGCTGGTCTGCCCGCAAGGCACACATGGCACGTACCCGAACTGCATCCGGAACGTGTGCCCGCAAGGCACGCACGGGACGTACCCGAACTGCATCCGGAATGTGTGCCCGAACGGCACGATCGGTCGGTGGCCGAACTGTGTGAAGCCGCCGATCCTGCAGCCGCAATGTGGGCCGGGCACGCACGGCACGTACCCGAGGTGCCTACCGAACGTGTGCCCGAAAGGCACGATCGGGCGGTGGCCGAATTGTGTGAAAGCGCCGGTCCTCCGGCAGCCCACACAGCCGGTGCAGCCGCCGACCCTTCAGATCAATCCGAATCTGAAGCTGTTCGTCCCGCCGCCGTCGAACCAGATCAAGTAGCGGCGCGGTACAACCAGACATGCGAAAGGGCGGCCGAGAGGCCGCCCTTTCTGCTTTGCGGATGGCGATCACCGTGCCATTTCGCGCGCGGGCCCGCGTCTTTGCAATCCGGATCGAGCCTGTAAGATCGCGCGATGACCGACGGCGGCAGCGGCGAGAAGTGGAACTTCAGGATCCTGCTGGGCCAGGGGATTTTCGACTACACGGGAAGCCAACTGACCAGCGAAAAGCTGGTCCTGCCGTTCATCTACACCGCCCTTGGCGGTCCACTCCTGCTTGCCGGGCTGATCGTGCCGATCGTCCGGGTCACCAAGCTCGTCGCGCAAATCACCGTGGCGCCCGTGATCCACGCTTCGCGGCAGAACAAGTGGTTCTGCGCCGGGGCGTTGCTGGCGCTGGCGGTGGCGATGGCGATCGTTTGCCTGACCGTTCGCGATGCCTCGGTCGCCTGGGTGGCGGTCATCTTCGTGGCCGTGACGATCGTGCTCGGCGTGAGCGACGGCATCACCGGACTAGCGTTCACCGACATGCTGGGGCGCGTGCTGCCCGAGCAGCGCCGCAGCACGCTTCTGTTCGCCGAATCGGGCGTCGCAGGACTGGTAGCCGTGCTGGTGGCCCTGTGGTCACAAACCTTCATCACATCGAAGACCCCGCTCGACGCCCATCTCGAGCTGATGTGGATCGGCGTCGTCATGCTCTTGATCGCGGCCGTCGGCATCGTGGTCGTTCGCGAGCCGGCCAAGCAGGAGGACGCGCCGAAGCGTCGCGAGACGGAGCATGAAAAAATCGGTAGCTACGCCGGTCTGCGGGAGAGTTTCGGGATCGCGTTCGCTTTACCGTGGTTCCGCCGGTTCGTCGTCGCGCGGACGCTTTTTCTGTCGATCGAACTGGCGATGCCCTTCTACGCGATCCATGCCGCCATCCTGCACAAGGACAAGGTCAATGGACTGAGCACGTTCGTCATCGCCAGCTGCGTGGGGCTGATCATCGGCGGGCTCGTGTGGCCGCGTGTCTCACGACGGTCGATCAGGACGGTGTTGGCTGCCTCGGCGATCGTCGCCTGCCTTGCCGGGCTTCTTGCGCTGGCACTGGCGCGATGGCCGCAACTGCAATCGCCGCACCCTTATTCGGTCGTGATAGCGATGGTTGCGTTCAGCGCCCAGGGCATCTCGAACGGCCGCACGGTGTTTTTGATCGGCGCCACCACCGACGCCAATCGCTCGTACTGCATTGCCGTGGCCAACGTGCTGACCGGAGCGCTGGCGATCGTCGTGGCCGCCATCCTCGGCACCGCGGCGCACTTTCGTGATGTCCACTGGGCGATCTGGATCATGGTCGCGCTGAACGTCGCCGCGGCGCTCTACGCAGGCGGGCTAGGGGAGGCGAAGCAGCCGGCGGCGCACGATCAGGATCAGGTCAAGGAAGCGCTGGCGTCTGTCCATCGCGGACGTGGATGAGGGGCCAGGCGACGGCATCTGCCGATTCGACAAGCGGGCGAACCTGAAGACGCGCGCCCGATCAGATGCAGGGGCGCACTTCGCCGGAGCAGCGGCGCGCCCGGGTCAACGGCGACGGTCAGCCGGAGAAATCGGCCAGGACGGATTGAAGCGCCTCCGGCCCGACCTTCACCTTGCCGGCGAACGGATGATCGATGACCACGATCGTGAACAGCCCGGCGAAGATCAGGACCGAGAGGGCGCCGGTCATCAGCGCCTGCGCGCGCAGGTTCTCGGCGCCGAAGAAGAACGTGAAACCGATGGTCACGACGGCGCCGCCGAACAGCACCACCCAGATGATTCCGGGGACGACGCCGTCAGCCATGACCAGGCGTTCACGGCGTGCATTGCTGATGGCATCCACCTGCCGGAGGATTTCGGCGATGACGACGCCTTCGTCGGCGGCGAAGGAGTGAAACCTGAGCACCTCGCTGTAGATATTGTGCAAGGCCGTGGTGGCGGCGGGGCTGTCCTTCTCCTGCTCCATCGCCGGCCATTCCTTGTCGATCGCAGTCGTCAGGTAGTCGGTCGTCGCCTGGCGGATGGCGGCGCCGTGCGCCTCGTCGATTCCGCCCGACAGCAGATAGACCGTGCCGGCTGCGCTGGCCTCCTGCGCCACCTCCCTGTCGGCCTGGTTGAATTGTTCCCACACGACGACGACGACGAAGGCGAGCAGGACCGCATAGAGAACGCCGATGGTCGCGAACTTGAAGCCGGCGACCTCATTGTTGGTGCGCAGCCGGCCGAGCTCGACGTAGTGGCGCGCGACGACCGGCCCCGCCATCGCGATCGCGGTCGCCGGGACGAAGATGATGAGGGCGGAAAGCCACAGCGGCAAGGTCGTCAGGAAGAGTATCAAGGCGGGATCCCCCGGATGCGTCCCGAATCGATCCGAAGGGTTGCGCCTTTGGAACCGCGCTGCAAGGCAGGCGCGGGCGATGCCAGCAATGGCTCACCGTGGCCGCCCA
>CAWAHE010000016.1:0-225545 GCA_963781775.1 uncultured Alphaproteobacteria bacterium
TCACGCCGGCCGGCCGCGCATTCCTCGGCAAAGCCCGCGAAGTGCTGAGTGTGATTGATGCGGGCCGTGAGATGGTGGCGGATGTCGAGGGGCTGCGAAGGGGAACTCTGTCGATCGGCACCGTGCACAGCTTGCCGGCGTTTCTCGATCTGCCCTCGCTGATTTCCCGCTATCATGCCATCGCGCCTGGGATCGAGGTGCGTCTTCGCCAGGGCGATTCGGCCGGCTTGATGGAGCAACTTCGCACTAGTCGGCTTGATCTCGCCTTCCTGCCTTTGCTTGAAGCGCCGGAGGACATCGTCACCGGTATCATCGCTTGCGAGGATCTGGTCGCCGCCACGCCGCCCGATCATCCCTTGGCGGGACGTCGCGATGTGCCGTTGCGTGCATTGATCGAATATCCGTTCGTGGACTTCGAGGTTGGCTGGGGGACGCGCCCACTGATCGACCGAGCTTTTGGACAGGCCGGTCTCCAGCGACGGACTGATTTCGATGTTACCGACCTTGAGACGATAATCGACCTGGTCGGCAAAGGCGTTGGCATTGCCCTGCTGCCTGAAACGATCGCCGAACTCAGACGTCCGGGGATTTCAGTTTGCGAACTGTCGGAGCCGGCGGTGTGTTGGGAGTTGCTCGTTGCGTATCTTCGCAGCGACGGAAACGGCCCGGTGAATCGCGCCGCGCAGGCATTCCTTGACCTGCTGACGTTCCACAGTCCGGATGCCGATTCATCGGCCCGGTAGATTAGATCGATCTTCACAATCTGTTGGACGCATAAGCACGCGGTTTTGCATTGTGCCGCCGCCGAGCGTGTCACCGACCGCCGGAACAAAAGTAATTTGTAGCGGCAGGAGATCGCGAATGGCGGGAAGGCTGAAAGGCAAGGTTGCCATCATCACCGGAGCTAGCGCCGGTATCGGTCAAGCCAGCGCGTGCGCGCTGGCGGGTGAGGGCGCGCGCCTCGTTCTCACCGCCCGGCGCCGCGACCGGCTGGATTCGCTCATCGAGAAGGCGCGTGCTCTTGGCGGCGACGCCGTCGCCGTCGTCGGCGATGCGCGGGATGAGAGCACCGCGATCGAGGCCACCGAGGCCGCCCGGGCATTCGGCGCTCTCGACATTCTGATCAACAATGTCGGAGTCGGGAACTACAAGGCGCTCGTCGACACCAGCCTGGATGACTACGTCGAGATGATGGACGCAAACGTCCGCACGACCTTTCTGTTCAGCCGTCACGCCGCGCCTGTCATGATCGAGCAAGGCGGCGGCCTCATCTTGATGATCTCGTCGATGGCCGGCGTCTATGGCTTCGCCGGTGAGGCGGTCTACTGCGCGACGAAGTTCGCGCAGGTTGGCTTCGCGCAGGGGCTGGACAAGGAGCTCCGCTCGCACGGCATCAAGGTCGGCACGATCAATCCGGGCGGCGTGAAGACCGAGTTCGCTCTTGGCAAGGGCCGCACCCAGCAGAGCGTTGCCCAGTCAGAGATGCTCGAGGCTGAGGATGTCGCCGCCGCCGTCCTGTTCGCCTGCACGCAGCCCAAGGGCTCGCGCATCATCCAGGTGCAGATGCGCACGATGGCCGAGGCCCTCACGTAACGTTGCGCCGACGCTCAGACCATGGCAGGGGCCATGTGTCGAGCAGCGTTGGATGGCTGGCACATGCCTGTGCGTCTGCGTGCGGCGCGACTACGCTTGCGGCTATCCGCGCCGGCCCGTCGCGCTTTCCGAAGAATGCCAGGTGAGAGCGCTTGCTTGTTGTCCATAAAAAACAAATTGAAGCCCAAACGTATTCCGGCTTTTATCCACAAGATACCGAGTGCCTTCCGTCGATCTCAAATGAGGATGGCCGGCTCGGTACCGTGCGACGACGAAGAACAAACCTTCAAGGGAGGGATCAGAATGACGACAGACGACAGGTCGGCGAACGATCGCCGCAGCTTTCTCAAGACCATGGCGCTTGGTTCGGCGGCTGTAGCCGGCGCGGCGAGCGGTATGTTCGGACTGCCCGGGGCGGACGGTCGTCTGCTGGGCAGCACGCAGGCGCGTGCGGAAGGCACCCGGTACAAGATGGCCTTCATCCAGTGGCAGCCGCATACCGTGCCCGCCGCGTGGTCGAAGGGTATCGAGGAGGTTCTCGCGCCACAGCAGATTGTTGACTACGAACTGCTCGATGGCCAGAACAAGGTCGAGGTCCAGGCAAGCCTGATGGAAACCCTGATCAATCAGGGCGTAGCGGTCATCTTCCTTCAGCCGATCGACTCGGTTGCCCTCGCGCCGTCGATCGCGAAAGCGAAGCGAGCTGGCATTTCGGTCATCACGCTCAATATCGACGCGACCGAGCCCCACGCCGCGCACGTCGAGATGAACCACTACTTTGGGGCAATGGATATCGCCAAGGCGATGGGCGATGCCATGGGCGGCAAGGGCAAGGTGGCGATCCTGAACGCCCCTCCCGGTATCATCATCCGCGACCAGCGCACGAACGGTTTCGTCGATGGTTTGAAGAAGCACCATCCCGACATCAAGGTCGTTGCTGATCAGGTTGCCGACTGGGACCGCAAGAAGGCGCAGGACGTTCTCAACACGATTCTCGCCGCCAACCCGGATCTCGGCGGCGCGTATGGCGTCAACGACTCGATGGCCCTTGGCGCCGTTGACGTGGCCAAGGAAAAAGGTCTGATCGGCAAACTCGTGATCTTCGGCAACGACGGCGAGGTAGCGGCCCTCGAGTCGATCGAGGCTGGCGAACTGACCGGCACGCAGTACACCGACGTGTACCAGCAGGGCCGGTTGGCGGCGGCAGCGGCGACGGTGTTGGCGACGGGCGGGGTGCAGGCAAGTGCCTTTGCCAATCAGTCTCACCTGTTGATGCCGTACGTCATTGCGACGAAGGCGAATGTAGGGACGATTCAACCCTCCCAGCGCTGGTAAACCGCGCAGCGCGCCTGGGCCGCGGCATATTGCGCCGCGGCCCTGTTCTCGGGCATCTCAGTGACGTGATGATCCGTCCCGCTTCGGCTGCCCTGATCCTGTTTTTTGTCGCGACGTTCGCGTTCTTCAGCGTGAGCGCGCCCCGTTTCGCTACCGCTACCAACATCGAGAACCTGATGTCGGGTTTCTCGTTTGTCGCCATCCTCGCGATGGGCCAGGCGTTCCCGATTCTGGTGCGGGGCATAGATCTGTCGATCGGCGCTATCGTCGGGCTGGTTGGGATGGTCGTTTTCGACCTGACGCTGATATTTCACGTCCCGGGCTATCTGATCCTGCCGGCGGCGCTTGTTGCCGGCGCTCTCGCGGGAGCGCTGAACGGCGTCCTGATTGTCTTCCTGAGACTTCAACCATTCATCGCGACGCTCGCGACGCTTGCCGCGTATCGCGGCCTGACCTACTCGATTTCCGGACGGCAACTGGTGCCGGGCCTGAGCACGACGGCGATCAAAGATTCCTGGATCGTTAGGATCGAGACCTATTTTGACGTCGGTGGCCAGCTCGGCATTGCGAAGGTGACGGCGATTCCGTGGTTTCCGCTCTCCTTCTTCATCATGCTGGCCGTGTTCGCGGTTCTGCAAACAGTGTTGCTGAGGACACGCTTCGGCCGGGACGTCTATGCGGTTGGCGGCAACTACGAGGCCGCCAGGCTCGCCGGTATCGCGGTGCGCGGGATCACAATCGTGGCCTACGCCATTGCCGGCTTCTGTGCCGCCATCACGGCGCTCATCATGGTAGCCCGCTTCACCACGTCGACCGAGGCACTCGGCACCGGAATGGAGCTCACTGCGATCGCCGCCGCCGTCATCGGTGGCGTCAGCTTGGCCGGCGGCATCGGCTCGATGTTCGGTCCGACCATCGGGGCCTTCCTGCTGGGCGTCGTACTGCTTGGGCTGACGCTCGAGGGTGTGCCGCAATTCGTGCAGCAGATTATCACGGGAGCCATCCTTCTCGCCGCGGTTGGCTACGACAGGCTTCTGCTACTGCGGCGCGAACAACGGCGCAATACCATCCTCGCTGAGGCAGGTTGAATGGCCGAGGCCCCAATCCTGCGCGCCTCAGGGCTGACGAAGATCTACGGCAATCTGGTCGCGCTCGACGACGCCAACTTTGCGGTCAACGCCGGCGAGGTTCGGGCGTTGATCGGCTCCAACGGCGCGGGCAAGTCGACGCTGATCAAGATATTGACCGGCGCCATCGCGCCGACACAAGGTACCGTCGAGATCGCTGGGCAGGTCGCCCCGCCAGGTGAACCCAAGGAGATGATCCGGCGGGGAGTCGCCTGCATCTATCAGCATTCCAACCTGGCGCCGGCGATGACGGTGCTCGATAATATCTTTCTCGGGCGTCAACCAACCGGTCGTTTCGGCTTCGTCGACACGAAACGGCAAAGCCGCGATGCACGCGATCTGCTCGACCGCCACGGGATCGATCTCGACCTTGGCGCTGTCGTTGGCCGAATGCGGCCCGTAAAGCAAAAGGAAGTCGAGATCATGAAGGCACTCGCGCTCGACGCGCGCGTGATCCTGATGGATGAACCGACGGGCTGGCTGGCCAGCTCCGAGGTCGCCAAGCTTCACGACACTGTGCGCGCCCTCAAGCGACGCGGCGTGGGGATCGTCTATATCAGTCACGTTCTCGACGAAATCTTCGCCGTCTGCGACACGGTTACGATCATGCGCGACGGTCGAATGATCGCTGAAAGCTCTGTGGCAGACACCGATCGACCGCGATTGGTGCACCTCATGGTTGGTGAGAAGCTTGCGCGCGAATCGGCCGAGGCTGCTCATCACCAACGTCAACCGCGAGGCACGGGGGAGGTTCGGCTCAGGGCCGTGAACCTCACAAAGCGCGGCGTCTTCCGCGACATCACCTTCGATCTCCATGCCGGCGAGATCCTTTGCATCACCGGACTGATCGGATCGAAGCGCACGGAGCTACTGCGGGTGCTGTTTGGCGCTGACAAGTTCGACAGTGGTGCGGTGGAGGTGGAAGGGCGGCCGGTGTTGACCCACTCTCCGTCACGATCCATCGCTCGCGGTATCGGTTTCGTTCCGGAAGATCGGCATGGCGAGGGCCTAATGCTCGACATGACGGTGACGGAAAACATCGCAATGGCGACGCTTCGCCAATTCCGCCGGAGTTTTCTGCTTGACCGGAGCGCGATGGTCGAAGCCGCGCAGCAGATGATTGCGAGGCTCTCGATTCAGCCACCCAATGGCGCCGGAGCTGTGAAGCTGCTGTCCGGTGGCAACCAGCAGAAGGTGCTCTTGGGCAAGTGGCTCAATCGCCGGCCACGCATCCTCATCCTCGATGAGCCGACCGTCGGCGTCGACGTCGGAGCGAAGGCCGAAATCTATGCAATTCTCCGGCGAGAGCGGGATCTCGGCGCGGCAGTGCTGGTCGTCTCTTCCGACCTGGAGGAGGTGATGACCGTCGCCGATCGCATTGGTGTCATGGTGGCGGGGCGCCTTACCGCCATCCATGACGCGGACGCCGTCACGATGGTTGATGTCGTTCGGGAAATCGGAGCGGCGCCGGCATGATTGCACGTGCATCGCCGATCATGTCCGGCATCGCGCGGCATACGGCAACCAACGCCTTGCCGATCGCGATCATCGTGATCGCGATCGCTTTCGCATTGGCCGAGCCTGCCTTCCTGAACCCCGACAATCTGGTTGGCATCGTGCGTCAAGTGGCCCTGACAGGCATCATGGCCACGTGCATGACATTCGTGATCATGACGGGCGGCGTGGACCTGTCGGTCGGCCCAGTGCTCGCGATCGCTGGGCTCGTTTCTTACTACTGCCTCGAGGCCGGTCTGCCGCTGGTCCTGGTCATTCTCGCCGGCCTGTCGGTGGGTGTTCTGATTGGCATGGCAAACGGGTTGATCATTGCGTACATGCAGTTGCCGCCCATTATCGTTACGCTCGCGACGCTCAGTATCGTTCGCGGTTCGGCTCTCATCCTCGGCGGTCCCGAGCAGCACCTGATCCGAAACGAACCGGAATACTCGTTCATCGGCAGCGGAAGTCTCTTCGGCCTTCCGCTGTCGATCTATATTTTCGCGTTCGTGTCGGTGCTGATGATTCTTGTCCAGCGGCACACGCCATTGGGGCTGCTGGTTGCCGCCATCGGCGACAATGAGCGCGCGGCGCAACTCAGCGGCCATCGAATACGCATCACGGAAACGACCGTCTACGCGATCTCCGGTCTCGGGGCGGCGATCGCTGGCATCGTGCAGTCTTCACAGGTACACACCGCATTGGCGACATACGGGCCGTTTGGCACCGAACTGGATGTCATCGCGGCCGTCGTGCTGGGCGGCACCAGCATCATGGGCGGCAACGGGTCGGTCGCCCGCACGCTGCTCGGCGTATTCTTCCTCGGCGTCGTCAACAACGGCATGAATATCCTCAACGTGCCGATCGACATTCAACTCATCGCGAAGGGGGCCATTATCGTTGCCGCACTGGCCCTGGCTGCGCGTCGCTCCTAGCGCTGGCCGCGGGGGTGGCGCGGGACCGGCATTCATCGACGTAGCCGCACAACGGTCTGTCGGTCGACAGCACACTCCAGAGATCGCATTTCTGTAAGGCGAAACCGAACGCTGCAGCTGCCTTTTGTTCCCGGTTCCGGGCGTTTTGACTCCCTGTTTGGGTTCTTCCGTTCCCTGATCAGCAGGGCAGGGAATTTGCTGCCGAAGCTGTTGAAGACAGAAGTCGTTTCCGCGATGCTCGGAAGCCAAAATGGGGCGAAATCAGCCAAGTTCCCATTAGATACCCTGTTATCAGGGAAGTCCCTATACTGAGACGAGTTCGCAGCTGACTACGCCCTCCGCCAACCACGTTGACCAGGCAAGATACGGCCAGAGCTAGTCCTCCGGGAGAAACGCCGAGTTGAAGAGGACTTCCTGGAGATGGCCGTCCGGATCCTGGAAATACCCGGAATAGCCACCCCAAAAGGTCTTGTGAGCCGGCTCCACCACATGGACGCCGGCCCTCCCCGGCACAGGGATCGCAGCGCGTGGCGGAAATGGAGCATGTGATGGACCGTGGTGAATTTCGGACGGTCGCGATCGTGGGCGCTGGCCTCGTCGGCTCGGCATGGACGATCATCTTTTCGCTTGCCGGCCTGACGGTGCGCGTATTCGACGGCGACGCCGACAAGCGTCGTAAAGTGCTCGACCATGTGCGCGCCAACCTGGCCGACATGGAAGCCATCGGGCTTGCCGCGGATAGCTCGGCAGCGCTCGCGCGCGTGACGGTCTGCGACACGCTCGCCGAAGCGGTCGGCGCGGCCGACTACATCCAGGAATCGGTGTTCGAGACAATCGACGTCAAGACGGCAATTGCCAACGAGATCGGCGCCGCGATGCGCGGCGATGCCATTGCCGGCAGCTCGAGTTCGGGCATTCCCGCCTCGGCTTTCACGGCGGACGCGCCGAACCGCAATCGCTTCCTGATCGCCCATCCGGTCAACCCCCCGCACCTGGTGCCGGTCGTCGAACTGGTGCCTGCGCCATGGACGGATGCCGACGTGGTGCCAGCGGCGCGCGCGCTGATGCACAGGATCGGGCAATCGCCGGTGTCGGTGACGCGCGAGATCGAAGGCTTTGTGCTCAATCGGCTTCAGGGCGCCCTGCTCAACGAGGCGTTCGCCCTCTACGAGGAAGGCTACGCGACGGCGGCCGATATCGACGCGACGATCTCACAAGGGCTCGGCCTGCGCTGGGCGTTCATGGGACCGTTCGAAACGATCGACCTGAACGCGCCCGGCGGCATCGACGACTATGCCGGCCGCCTCAGCGGCCTCTACGCGAACGTCGCACGTTCGCGCGCCAATCCGAAGCCATGGTCGGACGCGCTGGTGCGCAAGATCACCGCCGAGCGGCGGGCGGCGTTGCCGGCCGACCAGCTCGCCGCGCGGCGCGACTGGCGCGACCGCCGCCTGATGGCCTTGGTGGCGCACCTCCGCAAGGCCCGAGACGCCTGAGCCGGCGGCGGCCGCTATTTGGTCTGCCGGCTCAGTCCCACTCGACCTCGAAATGATCGACGACATCGCGGATCTGCGCCTCGGTGAGCATATTCGGCTTCATGCCGCGGGTGATCAGGGCGAGCCTCGCGGTCTCCTCCAACTCTTCCATCGCGTAAACGGCGGCCTCGAGATCTTTCGCCGCCACCACCGGCCCGTGATTGGCGAGCAGCACAGCCGACCGCTTGCCGGCGAGCCCGCGGACGGCCGCGCCCATCGCCGCATCGCCCGGCCGAAAATAAGGCAGCAGCTTCACCTTGCCGAGACGCATGATCGAATAGGCGGTGAGCGGCGGCAGGACACTTTCGGGATCGACATCGGGCAGCATCGACAAGGCCACCGAGTGGGTCGAGTGCAGGTGGACCACCGCGCCTGCCCTGGCGCCGCGCGTCTCGTAGAACGCCGTGTGCAGCGCCATTTCCTTGGTCGGCTGATCGCCACCCGTCAGCCGCCCGGCCGCATCGAACCGGCTGAGCCTCGCCGGATCGAGCGCGCCGAAGGACGAACCGGTGGGCGTCACCAGCAGGCCGCCATCGGCCGTCCGCGCCGAGATGTTGCCGGACGCGCCGGCGGTCAGACCGCGGTCGAAGATCGATTTGGCGAAGCGGCAGATGGCTTCGCGGAGAACGGCGTCGTTGCTCATGTGCCGGCCAGCACTTCCGCGGCGCGGGCAAAGAAATCGGGAGCGCCGAAATTGCCCGATTTCAGCGCGAGGGCGAGATCGCGACCGACCACCTTGAGGGCCGGCACTCCGAGATCGATCTCCGGCCCGATGGCCATGGCCCCGACGTTCAGCGCTTCGACGACCGCGCCCGAAGTCTCGCCGCCTGCTGACACGATCCGGGTGAAGCCGGCATCCGCCAGCCCGCGCGCCGTCTCGCCCATGAAACGCTCGATGCGGCCCGCGATGACCGCGCGGCCGAACCGCTCCTGGGCCGCCTCGACCACGTCGGGTTCGGCAGATGAATAGATCAACGGCTGATTGTCCCTGCGTTCTCTCGCCCAGGCCACCGCGGACCCCGGCGTCAAGCTGCCATCCATGACCGCTTCGGCGAGCACTTCCAGAGCCGGGTGACCGACGCGGTGGCGCTCGACCTGACCGCGGGTTGCCGTCGAACACGAGCCGGAGAGAACGGCAACCGGGCCGGCGCTGCCGCGCCACTCGGTCTTGCCGCCGGCGAGCGCGCCGCGAGCGCGGAAATTGTCGGGCAGGCCGAGCGCGATACCCGAACCGCCGGTGATCAACGGCAGGTCGGCAGCCGCCGCACCGATCTCCACCAGATCGGAATCGTTGATCGTATCGACCACGATCAGCGTTTCGCCACGGCCATCGGCCGCATCGAGCCCGGCGCGTATGGCCTTGCGGCCCTGCAGCACGACCGGCGCGGCGACGTGCCCTATTTTCGAGCGGCTCTGGCGGGCCAGCCAGCGCCGCAGATCGGGGTCGGTCATCGGCGTCAGCGGATGCTTCTCCATGCCACTTTCGTTGAGCAGCTTGTCGCCAACAAAGAGGTGGCCCTGATAGATCGACCGTTTCAGCGACGGATAGGCCGGGCACACGACGACGCGGGTCGCAGCAAGCGCGTCGGCGAGTGCGTCCGCGACCGGGCCGATATTGCCATCGGGCGTGGAGTCGAACGTCGAGCAGTACTTGAAGAAGAACTGGGTGCAGCCTTGGGCCTGCAGCCAATGCAAGGCGGCGAGAGACTGGCTGACGGCGTCGGCGGCAGCGATCGTTCGCGACTTCAGCGCAACGACGCCCGCCTCGACGTCCTCCTCCGCCGGACGGTCCGGCACGCCGGAATATTGCACCGTGCGCATGCCGCCCTTGGCCAGCGTGTTCGCGATGTCGGACGAACCCGTGAAATCGTCACCAATGCAACCGAGAAGAATTGTCGTCCTCCGCGTGGTCAGGCCAGTGGGGCGATAAGCGGCTGGCGACCGGCGCCTGTCAAGCTGACGCCCAGAAGGCCGGCATCTTTCCGTTCATCTCGCCGCCATGTGACGGCACGATCAGGCCTTCGGCAGCCTCCGCACGGCAAACCGGCACTCGGCCGTGAGCGTCGCACCGGGGACGAGCACCACCAGACCGTGGGCATCGGGACCCGGCGCCAGGTTATGGGCGTCGACGGTGTGGGTCACCGGTTCGAAGCAGAAGAACGACGCGTCGCTGCCAGGCGAATAGAGGATATAGACGTTGACCGGCGGGCCGGCTGATGACATCAAGCGCCACGCCGCGGTCATCCCAGAAGATCGTCGCCTGCCGGTTCCAGCCGGCAAAGGCGTTGTTGATCCGGTCCGCCGGCAACGGACGCGGCTCGCCGAAGTTCCAGTCCGGCCGCCGCGCGACCGCGATCTCTTCCGCGGGCAGGTGGCGATCATCCTCCAGCCACACCGTCCGCGACGGCGCCAGCAGCCGCGTGCCGGGCGTGCGCGGAAACCACGGATGGAATCCGGCCCCGAACGGCAATGGGTCTTGCCCCAGATTGGTCAAGGACAACCGGGCCGACAGATCCTCCGCCGAGAGCACGTATTCAAGCTCGCCGCGATAGTGAAACAAACCGAGATCGCGCGTCTCGCGGACCAGTCTCGCGCGAGTCGCGTCGTGTTCGGCCACCGTCCACGGCTTCTGCCACGCGTCGCCGTGAAGCGGGAACGGCTCGCCCGCGACATTCGGGGCAAGAGCATGGAACGAACCGCCGAAGGAAAAGCCACCGCCCGAGATGCGATTCGACCACGGCGCCAGCACGAACAGGCCGAGCGCCCCCGGCTCCGTGCTGCCGCCATCGGGCCATGGCCGGAACAAATCAACGATCCGCCGGCCTTCGGCGAAATCGAAGCGCGCAATGCCGCCACCGATTTCCGGCACGATCTCCGCCGACAGCGGACCGGCCTCCAGACGCAGGGCACTCGGCCCGCTGACAGCCATCTGAGGGCCGCTATCCCGGCGGATGTTTCCAGCCGAGCAGCCGCCCCGCCTTTGACGAATTGAAGAAACTGCAATTGCCGCTGAAGTCTCCGCGCAGCGGAACGGCGGGGAAGAATTTCGCGGCCAGCTCTCGGCTGGGCGTATCGTTCGTGGTGTCCGGGGCCACGATGTAGAACGCCTCATGGCCGTCGAAATCGGCGGTCAGGCTGAGTAGGCAGGCGCGCGCCGCCGCATCGAAGCGGGTATAGGCCCACAAATTATGGGCGACGCGATCGACCGTCGCATTGAAGACCTTGCCGGCCGTCGCGCGGTCGGGCACCACCCAGTGGAAGCGCATGCTGGCGATGCGCATGTCCTCGTAGCGCCGAACAAAAGCGTCGGCCTGCTGCTCGCAGATCCATTTCGACAGGCTGTAGGGCTCCTCCGAGTAGTTCGGATGCTCCTCGTCGATCGGGAAATAGTCGTAGCGCGGACTGCGGCTGTAGGAGTGCCCGATCGCGTTGACGCTCGACGCCTGGCAGACGCGCAGGATGCCGTGCTCGGCCGCGGCGCTGAGCGCGTTGTAGCTGCCAACGACATTGTTGTTGTGGACCACATGGTCCGGATGCCGGCCGGGCGACGGGATCGCCGCCATGTGAATGACCGCATCGCAGTCCACGAACGCATCGACGAGCTTCTCGTACTCGCTCATGTCGGCGAGCACGAACGGAACGCCCTTCTGCGGTTCAGGCGGTTCCACCCGATCGATGTTGATGAGGTCATGACCTTGGGCGAGGCCCTCGGCGATGATCGCGCGGCCAACGCCGCCAGATCCGCCGGTAACGGCAATCTTCATTTGGATGGTTCCTACTCGGCGTAAACGCTTTCGCGCAAACCGCGAATGTAGCCAATGGCGTAGAGCCGGCCGAAAGACGAGTAGCCGGCATGCTCGTTGCTGTCGCCCTCGACGGTCGGCACATGGTCGGGGCGCAGCACGCCATCGAAGCCGATGTCGCGGTAGGCGCGCATGCAGGCCAGCATGTCGGTCTTGCCCGCGTCGTGCCACGTTTCCTGGAACTTCTTCGGCGTGCCGCGCACGTCGCGGAAATGAACGAACGAGATGTTCTTGCCGAACTTGCGGATGGCCGCCGGCAGATCGTCGGTCATCAGCGTGAAATTGCCCTGACACAGCGTGATCGAGTTCATCGGGCTCGGTACGAGGTCGATCAGCCGCTGGTAGTTGTCGATGCTGCGCATGATACGGCTGACGCCGCGGATCGGCGACAGCGGCGGGTCGTCCGGGTGCATGGAAAGCTTGACCTTCGCCTTCTCGGCAACCGGCAGAACCTTCTTGAGGAAATACTCAAGGTGGGTCCACAGCTCGTCCTCGCCGATCGGCGGGTTGGAGGTGATGTTTTCGGGAACGTCGTTGAGGTCGAAGCTGGTCACCACCGAGCCACCGCGCGACGGCGTCGCCATGTTGGTGCGCACCCAGTTGAAGTCGGTCATCCACTCGTAGCACCAGACCGGGATGCCAAGCTTGCCCATATTCTCCAGCAATGTGCAGACCGTGGCGATCTCCTCGTCGCGGCCGGGCAGGCCGCGCTTCGCCTTGTTCAGGGGCGGGCGCGCCTCGATGACCCGCAGTTCGAAGCCGCCCTTCTCGTAGCGCTCCTTCATCCGCGTCAGCGGCGCCAGATCCCAGGGCGCCTCACCAGCCTCGACGCTGTCGAAGGGAAGGCCGCCGACGGCAAGATCGACGCCGGCCTGCTTCGCCAGTTTCCAGACCGACGACTCTTTCGGTGGGATCATTTCGGCGATTTCAAGCATGGGATCGCTTCCTGTGGAGCCCCGCGCCGGACCATTCCAGCCTGCGGTCAACTGCGGGGGGCGCGGTTCGTTCGTGCGGGCTTGGTTCAGACTGGCAGGAGTTCCGACAGGCGCTCGGAAACGACCTCGGGCTGCTTGTCATAGAGATAGCACGAGGCGGTGTGGTGCGCGTCGATCTGGAACAGCGGCGGCTCGACCTTGCAACGCTCCATCGCCACCGGGCAGCGGTTGCGGAAGCGGCAGCCTTCGACCGAACCAGCGGCATCGCGCGCCTTGATCGGATGCTCGCCCCACCGCTTGTCGAGGTCGGTCCACGGAATCGAATCGACCAGGAGTTGCGTATACGGATGTTGCGGGCGCTTGATCACGGCATCGACGTCGCCCGCCTCCATCACCGCCCCGCGATAGAGCACGATGATCGACTTGGCGATATGAAACGCCGTTGTCAGGTCGTGGGTGATGTAGATGATGGAGACGCCATAGTCCTGCTGGAGCTTGCGCAGGGTCTCCAGGATGTTGGCGCGCAGCGACGCATCGACCATCGAGACCGGCTCGTCGGCAATCAGCAGGCGCGGCCTCAGCAACAGGGCCCGCGCGACGTTGATGCGCTGACGCTGGCCGCCGGACAATTGATGCGGGAAACGCCCGAGAACGTCCTCGGGGCGAAGCCCGACCGCGTTCAGGGCCTCATCCATCTTGCCGCGTGCTTCCGACTTCGACTTCGCCAGCCGGAAGCGCCGGATGGGCACCGACAGAAGGTGATCCACCGTGTAGAACGGATTAAACACCGCGAAGGGGTCCTGGAAGACCGCCTGGACCTCGCGCCGGAACGTCATGCGTTCTTCGCCGCGCAGCGTGCTGATGTCTTTGCCGCGATAAATGATCTGGCCAGCCGTCGGCTCGATGAAACCGAGGAGCAGCATGGCAAGCGTCGTCTTGCCGCTGCCGCTCTCGCCGGCAACGGTCAGGATCGTCGGCTCGTCTTCGCGAAGCGTCAGCGAGAAATCGACCAGCGCGGTTGTCGAGGTCGCGTTGATCAGGCCGCGCGAATAGACCTTCGATACGTTGTGGAGTTCCAGAAGGTTTGCCACCGTCACACCTCTTTGTCGAACAGGTGGCAGGTCACGCTGCGACCGCCCGGCAACACGTCGGCTTCGGGGCGGACCGTGCTGCAGATGTCCATCGCCTGGGAACAACGCGGATGAAAAGCGCAGCCGCTCGGCACGCGCAGAAGAGACGGGGCGAGACCGGGAATGCCCTGAAAGACGCCCTTGTTCTCCAGGTTCGGCAGGCTTTGGATCAGCGCCTTGGCATAGGGATGCTTGGGGTCGGTGAACATGTCACGCACCGTGCTGACCTCCACCAGCCGACCGGCATACATGACCGCGACCTTGTCGACGAACTGCGCCATGAGGCCCATGTCGTGGCCAATCAGGATGACGGCCGCGTTGAGGTCCTTCTGGACGCGATCAATGGTCTCCATCACCTGGCGCTGGGTCACCACATCGAGCGCGCTGGTCGGCTCGTCGGCGATGATCACCTGCGGCCGCAGCAGCACGCCGATCGCGATGCAGACGCGTTGCTTCATGCCGCCGCTCAACTCGTGCGGATACATCCGGAACACGCCTGGATCGAGATCGACGGAGCGCAAAACGTCCTTGCAGCGCTCCTCGAATGCCGAGCGCGACCCTTCCGATCCATGCGATTTCAGGGCGTCGACCATCTGTGAGCCGATCCGCATGACCGGATTGAGCGAGTTCATCGCGCCTTGCGGGATGTAGGCGATCTTGCTGAGGCGCGCCTTGCGCATCGCCTCCTCGTCAAGCGCCGTCAGGTCGGTGCCGTCGACGATGACCTTGCCACCCTCGATGCGTCCGGGCGGCTTGATCATGCGCATCATGGCCAGAGCCAGCGTGCTCTTGCCCGAGCCGGATTCGCCCACCATGCCGAGCTTCTCGCCGGCATTGAGATCGAAGCTGACGTCATCGAGCGCCTTCGCCCGGCCGGCGTCGGTGTAGTAGGTGACCTCGAGGTTCTGCACCTGCAGGACCCGCTCGCCGTCGCCGGCACGCGGCCGGGCCGCGGTCCTCGGACCCGTCTGACGATCGATAAGTGTTGAATTCATGGATCCTATTCCGACTTGCGCACGCGGGGATTAGCCAATTCGTCCAGTCCCATAATGATCAGCGCAAGCGATCCCAGAATGAGAATCATGCCAATCGCGGGTTCGATCGGCCACCACCACCAGCCGTTGAAGAAGGCGCCCTGCGACTGGGCGGCCCAGATAATGTTTCCGAGCAGCGGTTCGCGCAGCGGACCGAGACCGAGAACGGCGAGATAGAACGACGCGAACACGGCGGCGAACACCTGGCCGACGAAGGCGGCGGCGATGAACGGCAGCAGGTTGGGCAGGATCTCCTTGAAGATGATGCCGAAGTCGCCGACCCCCGACAGCTTGGCGACGGACACGAACTGCCGCTCCTTCATGGTGAGCACCTGCGAACGGATGACCAGCGTCGGCCACATCCACGCCAGCAGCACCACGATGAACGCCATCGTGTAGATGGTCACGTCGCGCTTATCGAGCGACCCGGCGATCACCACCTGGATGAGCAGGACCGGTATCGGCAGAAGAATCTGGCACACGCTGCGGATACCGGTGTCGATCCAGCGACCGAAATAGGCCGAGACGAACCCGAGCACCACGCCGATAAACGTGCCGATCGCTCCGGCGATCACGCCGATCACTGCCGTCTGCCACATGCCGACCGCCATGGCCGCCAGCAAGTCGCGACCGAAGAAATCCGTGCCCAGCGGATATGCCCAGCTTGGCGGTTTGCGCGTTGGCGCCGACAGCGGATAGGCGTCTTCGGGATTAACGACCAGCAGGCCGATAACGGTGAAGGCCACCAGAAGGAGGAGCACGAAGAGGCCGATCGAGAGGCTCTTGTTCCTTCGCAAATAGCGAAGAAAGAGAACCAATCCACCCGGTTGTCGCACCGCCTCCGGTGTCCATGCAGCGACTGCCACTGTCATTGTCCCTTATTGATTCTTGATTCGAGGATCGAGCAGCGGATAGACGAATTCCATCGCCACCATCAGCGTCGCGATCGCGATCGTGATGAAGATGACGATGCCGTAGATCACCGGGAAATCGTTGGACCGGATAGCGTCCTGCAACAACGTACCGATGCCCGGCAGCCCGAAAATGCCCTCGACGATCACTGCCGACGTCACCACCGTGCCAAGCGCCAGCGCCAGTCCAGTGACCTGGGGCACGATCGCATTGCGCAAGTAGTAGTCGCGGAAGATGCGCACACCGTCGAGGCCCTTGTGCTCGGCGAAATTGACATAGTCCTCGCCCTGGATGGTGACACCCATGCCGCGCATCGACAGCACCCAGCCGCCGACGGAGCCCAGGATGAGCGAGAGCGCCGGCAAAATCTGGTGCACGCCCATATCGAGAGCAAAGCGCCACGACCAGTTGGGGATGACGCCGATGGAATAGGCGCCGCCGAGCGGCAGGAGCTTCAGTCGGAAACCGACGAAGAAGAGCAGCAGCACGCCGGCCAGAACCGGCGGAACGCCCGTGAACAGCACGAAAGGCGTGGCGATCGAACGCGCCCATTGCGGCGCCCGCGGCCAGGCGGCAATCGCCCCGAGCAGCGTACCAATCACGAAGCTGAGAATGGTGGTGACGAGGATGAGGCCGATCGTCCACGGCAGCGCCTGCTGGATGAGGCCGGTCACCGTCGCCGGATATTTGCCGAGCGAGTAGCCGAAATTGAAATGCACGACGCTGTTCATGTAGTCGAAATATTGCGGCAGCAGCGGCCGGTCGAGGCCGAATTGATGCTCCATGGAGGCAACGATCTTTTCCAGATCGCCCGGCGAGAAGCCACCATTGCGGGCCAGTTCCGCGAAGCGCTCGCGGATGGCGTTACGCGACGAGAAACGCGGAACGAAGAACACGATGGTCGAGGCCGACCAGATCACCAGAATAAGGAAAAGGAGACGTCGGACGATCAGCCGTAACGTGGACACTCAACCATGCTCCCGCGCATGAAATCCAAAGAGAGGGTGTGCGCCCGAAGGCGCACACCCGTGGATGCGGCGATTCTACTTGCCGGTCGGCTTGAGGCCGGTGACCACCAGCATGCCGGTATGCGCCCAGAAGGCACCGTTCTCACCCAGCGACAGGTTCTTGGCGCTCGGCCAGTTGGTCCAGTACGTGTTGTTGTACGGGATACGGTGCAGCCACTGGATGATCGGCACGTCGATCTGGTCGCGCCAGTAGATCTCCATCGCCTTGACGGCCAGCGCGTGGAACTCGGGCGAGTCCGGATCAAGCGGCGCCATCGTGTTCATGATGTCGTCGTATTCCGGATTCTTGTAGCGCGAGAACCGGTTGTTGCCGGCGGAAGTGCCGATCGACGTGCTGTATTTGCCGTCGAACAGCTCGAAGGCCGCGTAGGGATCCTTCAGGCTGGCGCCGTGACCGAACATGTAGAAGCCCGGTACGCCGTCCGCCATGTTTTGGTAGGCGTCGGTGCCGAAGTTGACCGCGGCATCGATTCCGCCCTTGCGCAGCATTTCGACCAGAACCGGGGCGATGTCGGAGTGAATGCCCTCAAAGCCCTGGATCGTGCCGTTGACGGTCTTGCCGTCCTTCTCCCAAAGACCATCGCCGTTCTTCTTGAAGCCGGCTTCGGTCATCAGCTTGGCGGCCTCGTCGAGGTCGAACTTGCCGGGCTGATACTTCGCTTCCAGCGCCTTCACCTCGGGCGAATCCACGAATTTCTTCAGAGCGGGATAGAGCGGGAACGGATAGATGGTGGAGATGTGCGAGCCGTCGTAGAGGATCTTGTCGATCTTCTCGCGGTCGATCATCAGGCTGATCGCGCGGCGCACCTTCACGTCGTTGTAGGGAGCGATCTGGTCGTTCATCCACAGCGAGTTCGGCCACCAGTCGAGATAGCCGTAGGGCGGATCCTTGCCCTGCCAGCCGTCCACTTTCTCGTTCTGCGCGAGGATGTTGCCAATCACCTGGGCGCGC
Organism: uncultured Alphaproteobacteria bacterium; assembly: GCA_963781775.1. Taxonomy (GTDB): domain Bacteria; phylum Pseudomonadota; class Alphaproteobacteria; order Rhizobiales; family Kaistiaceae; genus CAVSRC01. The sequence continues at coordinate 17,814 of CAWAHE010000016.1, forward strand.
ATATCAAGCGAGGAATCCATCTCGTTGTTGACGATACGCTGGGCGACCGTGTCCATGTTCTGACCGACCTGACCACCCAGGTTGACCATCACGATGCGTTTGACAGCCGGATCGGCCATCAGACCCGCCTTGATGGCCCACCAGTCTTCACGCAGGTTGAAGATCTTCTGATTGGCGTTCCAGGCGACGAGATCGTACGGACCGGAGTGCGGGATATCGGTGCCGCCGGCGGCCGCGGTGACGTCGGGCTGCTTGGACTCCCAGGCCGCCTGAACGATCGGAATGCCGGTGTCGAACTTGAGCGTCAGGACCTGGAACTTGAAATGCGGCGCCGGAAGCTTGAACTTCAAGACGACGGTCTCGGCGTCGGGCGCTGTGATCGTGTCGACGAACTGGTTGAAGTCGGTGTGGTACGGCAGCTTGTCGTACTTCATCTGGCCTTCGAAGGTATAGGCAACGTCCTTCGAGGTGACCGGCGTGCCATCGCTCCACTTGGCCATCGGGTTGAGCTTGATCGTCAGCTCGGTGAAATCCTTGTTGTAATCCATGGCCGTCGCGAGCCACGGAATGTACTTGTCGGCAAAGATGCCGAAGTACATCAACGGCTCATACATGAAGGCATTGCCTTCCTGATGCGTGTAGCCCGGAATCGCCCACGGATTGGTGACACCAATCGGCGACGTGATGCTCCAGCCCAAAATCAGGGTCTGGTTGCGCGGCACATCCGCCAGCGGCTTATCCGGCTTGATCTCAGTCGGAGCGGCGGCGGTTTGCGCGTAGCCGGCGACCGGACCGAAAGTGGCCGCCACGGCGAGCATGGCCGCAGCAGCAAGCTTGTGTTTGAACATGTGACAGATTCCTCCCTGTCCTGTGACGATCAACTTGAGCGCCCACCCCGGTTTTCTCCCAGGAATGCCGCCCGAACTGCCTTTCAGAATGTCCTTTCAGCCACCTCCCCCCAACATGGTCGGGTCATTTCCACGCCTCAGCGCGCCTGTGACGTCGCCCGCGTGTAATCGTTAACATCGTCGGAGCAAGCGCCCTTCCCGTCCCGGCATTTTCGCAAGCCAACCATCCACCCGACCTCGTCAGGTTCAACGCCGCCCGCGCATCATGTTGCTTGTTTCACCAGCCGCACAGCCCGTCTTGCGGCCTGCCGGATGACGTCCATTCCTCCCCATTCCGGCGCGGCTGCCTCTCCCCACAAGCAACGCCGGATTTTGTACAATGTAGCGTAGGCTGCCCTGTCCCATGGTGTCAACTCAACATGCCCGCGCACATCGACACGGGATGCACAAAGAGATGGCACCTACTTTGCCGCGCCATCGCCGGTGAAGGTAAAGACGAGAATTGACCCGGGGTTCTGCATCTTCCTGGTCGTTCCGCTGCCAAGCGCCTCGGCGAGACCACCATTATCGGTGGCGACATAGATGGTCTTCTTGTCCGGGCTAAACGCCGTATCACGGAACCGATTTTCGGACTGGAAGTACCGTTCGATCGGACCGCGCAATGTCCGGCCGTCCTCCGCAAGCGGAATGCGGTAGAGCGAGCCGCGTTTGAGCGTCGGCACGATCAGCGAATTCTCCCAGCCGGGGATACCTCCCGACTTGGGCATGTAGGTCTCGATGCTCGACGGCGCGACCGTCGGCCAGCAGATGAAGTCGATGCCGTTGCACTTCGGATCCGTGAAATCCCAGTCGCTCGGAACCGTGAACATCGTGACCATCGGCTCCTGGAATTCTCCGGTCCATGACGTCTCGTCCTCGCGTGGAACCGAAGGATCGATCGCGATATCGCTGAAGCGAAGCCGCTCGCAGGGGGTCGCGGCATCCTTCCAGCGCGCGTATTGGTACGCCTTGTCGTCGCGGAATCCGGCGACATGGGGCCATCCGTAGTTGCCGCCGGGAACGAGGATGTTGATCTCGTCGTCGGTCTTCGGCCCTTGCTCGGAGGCGTAGAGTGTGCCGTCCGGGGCGAAGTCGATGCCCTGCATGTTGCGATGGCCGTACGTGAAGATGTGGCTGCGCACGCCGTCAATCACCGGGTTGTCGTCGGGGATGGAGCCATCGAGGTTCAGCCGCAGCGACTTGCCTTGATAGGCAAACCAGTTCTTGGCGGCGATCTCGTCGGCGGTCGGCAGGCGCTGCGCCTGTATCGGTATGCACCGATTGCCGAGCTGGTTATTCCCGCCGTCGCCGATCGTGTAATAGAGCTTGCCGTCCGGCCCGATCTTCATACGGCCCGAATTGTGATCGCTGCTGGCCGGTAGCCCGGCGATCAGTTCGACCGGATCGGAAAGCCTGCCGGTTGCCCGATCGTAGGTCAGCCGGACGATCTTGGCGTACAGAAAACGGTACGGACTGAACGGGTCGCGCACCGTCTCATCCGGCCCGCGCGCTTTGTCCACATAGGTATAGGCCGTGAAGACATAGTCGTTGCCCTTGCCCTTGAGCAGGTCGGGATGGAGCGCCATGCCGAGCAGACCATCCTGTCCACCCGGCGCCGACACCTCGGGAATTTCAATCGCGGTAAGCTTTTGCCCGTTCACCGGAGCAACGCGGACGATGCGGCCTGCGGTGCGCTCGGTCACCCACAGAAAATCGTCCGGCCCCCAGGTCACTTCCCACGGATTTTCCAAACCGCTGACCAGCACCTTCATCGTGAAGGGCCGGTCGCCATCGACCACCGCATCGATCGAGTCGAGGGCGTCGAGGGCAAAGCCCTGGCCGGGAAAGGCCAGGGCGGCGATGGCAATGGCTACGAGACGCTTCAACAGAACTCCTCCCAGAGTGTTCGTTCGCCCCTTCACGCCTCCCCGCTCTTGTATCGCTCCGCCGATTGGCGGCTATGGCTTGACCATACTGCCGTCCGCCCGCCGCACCGTATCCCAGGCGCCGCCGAATTCCCGCTCCTTGAACGGGAACTTCGCCGCCAGCTTCTCGTCGACATCGATGCCCAGCCCCGGCTTGCCGTTCGGCCACATCATGCCGTCGCGGATTTCGGGACAACCGGGAAACACCTCTTTGGTCCGCGCCCCAAAAAGCGCGGCTTCCTGAATACCAAAATTGAAATTGTTGAGATCGAGGGCAAGGTTCGCGGCGTGACCGACCGGCGAGGTGTCGCCGGGGCCGTGCCATGCCGTGCGCACGCTGAACAGTTCGCCCATGGCGGCGAACTTCTTCGCCGGCGTAATGCCGCCGATCTGCGACATGTGCATACGCAGGAAGTCGATCAGCCGGTCCTTGATCATCGGCACGATCTCGTGCGGCGAGTTGTAGAGTTCGCCCATGGCAATCGGCGTCGCGCATTGCTGACGCACCATGCGGAAGTACTCGTTGTCCTCCGGCGAGAACAGGTCCTCGAGGAAGAACAGTTGGTACTTCTCTACTTCCTTCGCGAACCAGACGCCGAGGATCGGCGGGATACGCTCGTGCACGTCATGGAGGATCTCGACGCCGTAGCCGAAGCGACCGCGGATGTACTCGAACAGACCGATGGCCGAACGCATGTAGGGTTTCGGCTCGAAGATCCCGCCGGGATGGGCGTAGTTCTTGCCGCTCTCGTAGTTGCGCAGCCAGTTCGTCACCGCGATCGGGCCCTTCGACACGTCCCGGTTGGAGGCGGTCTCCGCGCCGGCCGCACCACGGCCGCCGTAGGTGACATAGCCCGGCGTCGACATCTGCACGCGAATATGGTGATGGCCCTTCTCCATGAAGGCCTGCATCTTGTCGCCGACCTCTTCATGGGTTTCACCCGAGGTGTGGACATAGACGGCCGCCGCCTCGCGTGCCTTGCCGCCGAGCAGATCATAGACCGGCATGTTGGCCATCTTGCCCTTGATGTCCCACAGCGCCTGGTCGACGCCCGACAGCGCATTGTTGAGCACCGGGCCGTTCCGCCAGTAGGACGAGACGTAGCTCGACTGCCAGATATCCTCGATGTCGGCGACATCGCGGCCGATCAGGAATGGCCGCAGATAGTCGTTGACCGCGGCGACGACCGTGCTTGGCCGCTGGGTGAACGTGGCGCAACCGACGCCGTAGAGACCGGGCTCTGACGTTTCGATCTTGACGATGATCAGCCGGATATTGTCCGGCTCGGTCAGGATGACGCGAATGTCCCGAATGGTTGGATTGACCATATGCGGCGTTGCTCCCCTTGGTTTTTCTTTGCCGTCATCTTGGGCAGGCCAGACCGGTAACGATCTTCCGGCCGCGCCGCAATCGGCCGCGACGACACGACGCTGGCGGCCCTACCAGCCGCCGCCGCCACCTCCGCCGCCACCGCCCCCCGACCCGCCGCCACCGCCACCGGAAAACCCGGACGAGGAGGAGGACGGCGCCGGAACGGAGCTGGCGAACGAGCCCTGCGCCGCCGAAACCGAGGAAGCCAGCGAGCTGGCGAAGCCGTCTCCGCTCCATCCGAGCCCGCCATGCCAGCCAGGGGCGTAGGCCAGTGTCGCCCCCTCGCTCGGATGAGCGCGGGCGAATGCCTTCTCGAAGGCCTGCGACCATGGCTTCTCGGCGTTGAGCGCAATAGCGTAGGGGAGCAACCGCTCGAACTGGGTCGTGTCGAGATCGGGCGCGCCGACGGCGTTCAGCCGGTCGGTCTCGGCGGTGCGGATGTAGAGTTCCAGCCCGGCGATATCATCCATCACTTTCCGACCGGCGGCCGTGGGCGCGCGCAGGAGGTAGAAGAACAGCCCGTTCATCGCCGCGAACCCGCCGATGAGAATGAAGGGAAATGCGTTTCTGAGAATGGCGCCGACGATTGAGCGGCCGAAATCGTCCGGCAGCGATTGGGAGGCGGAAACGAAGACGGAGATGAATCCGCCGAAGATGATGACCAGGACGACGATATTGAGACCGGCGGAGGCGATCGACCTGACGCCGAAACCGGACGTGATCGCCCTGATCACCGGAATGATGAAGACGCCGAGGAAGACGCAGGCGAAGCCGACCACGAACAGGGCGCTGATCTCCGCCTCGCTGAGGTCGCCGAAGATGAGCACGACCGCCAGCGTGGCGACGGTCAAGATGCCGCCGATGGCGTAGTAGCCAAGATTGCGCCGGAAAAAGCGGTCGCGGTTCTCGCCTTCGACGCTGGCCTTGAACGTGCTCAGCGCCGTGGCGACGCTCTTGCCGCTGGAACTGTTGACGGTAACCTTGCCACCGCGCCCGCCGACCCAGCCGAGGATCGATCGTTCGCCCGGAGGGAGTTTCTCGGCCGGCTCCTTGCCAGTCCGCGTCAGCACGATGCTCTCCGCGGAATCGTCGAAGACCAGCAGTCCCTTCACGGCCAGCGAGATGGCTGCCGCGGTGAAGGCCCGCCAGCCCTGTCGGTGCCAGCCCCAGTCGTGCACGTATCCGGCCAGCGCCGGCGATATCCCCGCCGGCGGGTGAAACAGGGGAATGACGACACCCTTGGGTGGATCGCGACCGACCGCCGCCCAGGTGATGAGATAGAAGATCAGGACGCCAGCGAAGCCGAGCCCGCCAAACACGTAGCGGCGATTGTCGAGGAACCAGTAATAGAACGCCTGTGCGCCGCTCGGCCTGGCCACCAGCCCATCCGGTATCTGGACGACGACGGAGAGCCCCTCACCCGGCCTGAGGGCTCGCGTCGTGCTGACGATCAGCGCGTTGTCGCCACCGATGCGAGCGGCGAAATCGCCGCCGGTCTGACCGAACGTGCCGGTGTAGGCGGTCCAGCGCACCGGCGCCCGGCCATCGGGAAGCCGGATCGCGGTCGCGGCGCGCAGGATCGGGAACGCCCAGTCGTTGCCGGTGACGTTCCAGAAGAGTTCGGTGTGATCGGGAAGGAACCGGATCTGGCGGCCGGTCTCGTAGTGGAAGCGATAGGTGTACTCGCCCGGACGCAGGAAAACGTCCTGCGAGCCGGCATAGACGCGCACGCCGCTGTTGTTCCAGTTCTGGTGATTGGGTTCCGGCTTGCCATCGCGCAGCACGCCGAGGAGCTTGAACGAGACCCGGTGGCTGCGGCCATCGCCGTCGACGAAGGTCAACGGAAAATCCCGATAGATTCCGTGTTTGATCTGGTTGCCCTCGGCGCGCACGCGGATGGTCTCGGTGACGTCGAGGACGCCATCGGCGCGCACGGTGACGACGGAATCGTAAGCCAGGATCTGTTCTGCCGCTCGCGCCGGACCGGCGACGCCGACCGCAACGAGGATCGTCGCCAGAACCGCGGCGAGCCGCGCGGCGAAGAACGACATCGCGCGTGCCCACCTAGCTGCCAAAAGCCACCCCCGGCAACTGCCGATCGGATTCGTCGGCCTCGAAATAGTCGCGCTTGCGGAAGGAAAACGCGTTCGCGACCAGATTGCTCGGAAAGGTCTCCACCAGAACGTTCAAATTGCGGGCGGCGCCGTTGTAGTAGCGCCGCGCCATCTGGATCTCGTCCTCGATGGTGGCGAGGCTGGTCTGCAGGTCCCGGAAGCCCTCACTCGCCTTGAGATCGGGATAGGCCTCGGCGAGAGCCAGCAGCTTTGACAGCGCCCCCGACATGGAGCGCTCCAGCTTCTCGCGTTCGGCGACATCGTCGCTGTTCGCCTTGGCGATCTCGGTGCGGATGCGGGCAATCTCCTCGAACAGCATCCGCTCATGGGCCGCGTAGCCTTTGACCGTGTCGACTAGGTTCGGAACCAAGTCGGCGCGCCGCTTGAGCTGCACGTCGATGCCGCTCCAGCCCTCGGCGGCCATCTGCCGGGCCTTTACCAGCCGATTGAAGAGAACAATGGCATAAACCGCCACGGCCGCGACGACGGCAAGCACGATCCACGTCGTCATGGCGTATCGGCCCTCAATCTGCCACCGGCCATTCCAGCGGCAAGAATCCAAATCGCGGTGCCGACGATACCCCACCAGCGGCCCATCCCGCCACGCCACTCGATCGATTGAGCCACATCAATGTGACTCGACGGGTCGCGGGCCAGCTTCAATACTATCGCGCTCCCGCGGCGTGATGCATCACGATCCCGAAGGCCGTTCAGCATGAGCCTTGTTCTCGAAGACCTGACGCCGGTGCTGCGTGCCACGATCCAGAAAGGAGCCGGGCCGCAACGCTGGCAACACCCGGCATGGATCGACCACCTACCGCCGTGCAATCGCGCTTGTCCGGCCGGCGAGAACATCCAGGCCTGGCTGGCGCATGCCCGCAACGGGGCATTCGAGGAAGCGTGGCGAACGCTGGTCGCCGACAATCCCCTCCCCGGCATTCACGGCCGCGCCTGCTATCACCCCTGCGAAACCAAGTGCAATCGCACCGATCTCGATGAGGCCGTGTCGATCCACGCGGTCGAGCGCTTTCTCGGCGACCTCGCGGTCGAGAACGGCTGGACGGTTCCCGCCGGCGCGCCGACCGGCAAGAAGGTGCTGATCGTCGGCGCCGGCCCGGCCGGGCTCTCCTGCGCCTGGCATCTCCGTCGCCTCGGCCACGCCGTCGAGATCCGCGACGCCATGGATGAGCCGGGCGGCATGCTCCACTACGGCATCCCCGCCTATCGCCTTCCTCGCGCCGAGCTTCTGCGCGAAATCCGCCGCATCGAGGCAATGGGCGTCACCCTCACCATGGGCACGCGCGTCGAGGACATCTCAAGCGCCATGCAATCCGGCGGCTTCGACGCCTGCTTCGTGGCGATCGGCACCCATGACGGCAACCACCTCGATATCCCCGCCGCCGACGGCAAGCAGATGATCGACGCGATCTCGCTGCTCGAGCATGTCGAGCGCGGCATGGCGCCGGAGCTCGGTCGGGTGGTCGCCGTGGTCGGCGGCGGCAACACGGCCATGGACGCCGCGCGTGTCGCCAGACGGCTCGGTGCCGAGGAAGCGATCCTCGTCTATCGCCGCGACCGCGCCCATATGCGCGCCGAACCCTACGAGGCGGACGAGGCGTTCCTCGAAGGCGTCAAGGCCAAGTGGCTGACCAACCCGACGGCATTCGGCAAGGAAGGCGTCACCATCGAGCGCATCGAACTCGGCGAGGACGGCTCGCTGAGACCGACCGGCGAACTGGAGACGCTCGCCGTCGATACGCTGGTGCTCGCCCTCGGCCAGCACGCCGATGTCGCGTTCCTGCGCAAGATCTCCGGCGTTGAGATCGGCCGCGACGAAACCATCGTCGTCGATGAACGCCTGATGACCGGCCGACCCGGCATCTTCGCCGGCGGTGACGTGATCGGCGGCATCCGCACCATGACTGCCGCTACCGGGCACGGCAAGAAGGCCGCCCGCGCCATCGACGCATGGCTGAACGGCGGAACCTACGAAGCGCCGGTGAAATCGCCGCCGGTCGAATTCGGCATGCTCAACCTGCCGCTCTTCCTCGACGCCGGCCGCACGCAGGCGAGCGAGTTGCCCGTTGAGGCGCGCCGGGACTTCGCCGAAGTGGTGGCGGGCATCAGCGACCTCGAGGCCCGCTACGAGGCCGACCGATGCATGTCGTGCGGCAATTGCTTCGAGTGCGACAACTGCTTCGCGGCTTGTCCCGAGCAGGCGATCGTGAAGCTCGGCAAGGGACTCAAATACACCGTCGAACTCGATCTGTGCACCGGCTGCGCGGTCTGTTTCGACCAGTGCCCCTGCCACGCCATCGAGATGGTTGCCGAACCGGCATCGGCCGGCGGCCGGATGGGAAGTCTCGGCGAGACCCTCGCCCCTCACCGCTTCAAGCTGCGCCCGTGAGCGACAGGACAGCTGCAATGGCCGACATAACCGATACGATGGACGGCAACACGGCGGTGGCGCATGTCGCCTACCGGTTGAACGAGGTTTGCGCCATCTTCCCGATCACGCCGTCTTCGCCGATGGCGGAGCTTGCCGACGAATGGTCGTCGAAGGGCATCACCAACATTTTCGGCACCGTCCCGGTCGTGCAGGAGATGCAGTCGGAAGGCGGCGCCGCCGGCGCGCTCCACGGCGCCTTGCAGAGCGGCGCGCTGGCGACGACCTTCACCGCCTCGCAGGGCCTGCTCCTGATGCTGCCCAACATGTTCAAGATCGCCGGCGAGCTGACGCCGATGGTCATGCACGTCGCGGCGCGCTCGCTGGCGACGCAGGCCCTGTCGATCTTCGGCGACCATCAGGACGTGATGGCGGCGCGCTCCACCGGCTTCGCCATGCTGGCGGCCGCATCCGTGCAGGAGGCGCACGACCTCGCGCTCGTCGCACAGGCAGCAACGCTGAAGTCGCGCATCCCGTTCATCCATTTCATGGACGGTTTCCGCACCTCGCATGAGGTGAACAGCCTGACGCTGCTCCCCGACGCGGCCCTGCGGGCGATGATCGACGACGACCTCGTCCGCGCCCACCGCGATCGGGCGCTGAGCCCGGCACATCCGGTCGTTCGCGGCACCGCTCACAACCCGGACACGTTCTTCCAGGCGCGCGAGACGGCGAACCCCTACTACGCCGCGGCGCCGGCCATCGTGCAAGCGGCGATGGACAAGCTCGCCGGCCTCTGCGGCCGGCCTTACGGCCTCTTCCGCTACGACGGCCATCCCGAAGCGGAACGCGTCGTTATTTCAATGGGTTCTGGCGCCGAAGCGGTTCGCGAAACAGCCCTATGGCTGGCCGCCAGGGGCGAGAAAGTCGGCGCGCTCCAGGTCGTGCTCTACCGCCCCTTCTCGGCGGAGCATTTCCTGGCAGCGCTGCCGACGACAGTGAAATCGATCGCTGTCCTCGACCGCTGCAAGGAGTCGGGCGGCATGGGCGAGCCGCTCTATCAGGACGTGGTCGTCACGCTCGCCGGGGCCGTCGCCGAGGGCACGCGCACCGCCATGCCCCGCGTCATCGGTGGACGCTACGGCCTGTCGTCGAAGGAATTCCACCCCGGCATGGTCAAGGCGATCTTCGAGGAGATCGCCAAGACAAAGCCGAAGAACGGCTTCACGATCGGCATCAACGACGATGTGTCGGGGACGAGCCTCGACTTCGACCGCGATTTCGACATCGAGCCGAAGGGAACGACGCGGGCGATCTTCTACGGCCTGGGCGCCGACGGCACGGTCGGCGCTAACAAGAACAGCGTGAAGATCCTCGCCGAGGATCCCGGCCGCTACGCACAGGGCTATTTCGTCTATGACTCGCACAAGTCGGGCGCCGAGACGATCTCGCATCTGCGTTTCGGCAGCGCGCCGATCCGCGCGCCTTACCTGATCCGCCACGCGGATTTCGTCGCCTGCCACAAGTTCGATTTCCTGCGACGGCTCGATGTGCTCAGCGCCGCGCGCGAGGGTGCCACCTTCCTGCTCAACGCACCGCAGGGGCCGGACGAGGTGTGGGACGCGCTGCCGCGCCTGATCCAGAAACGCATCATCGACCGCAAGCTGAAATTCTTCGTCATCGACGCGACGCGGGTGGCGAAGGAGCTCGGTCTCGGACCGCGCATCAACACGATCCTGCAGACCTGCTTCTTCGCCATCTCCGGCGTGCTGCCGCATGACGAGGCGATCGCCGCCATCAAGCACGCCATCGAGAAAGCGTACGGCCGCAAGGGCGGGTCGGTGGTCGAGAAGAATTTCGCCGCCGTCGATGCGGCGCTGGCCCACCTGCACGAGGTGACGGTGCCGGGCAGGCTGACCGGAGCCGAGATGCCGCCGCTGGTTCCGGCGGACGCGCCCGCGTTCGTGCGCGACGTCACCGCGATGATGATGGCCGGTCACGGGGACGAAATTCCGGTGAGCGCCATGCCCATCGACGGCAGCTTCCCGCCTGGCACGACCGCCTACGAGAAGCGCAACATCGCGGCCGAAGTACCGCACTGGGACGCCGACCTTTGCATCCAGTGCGGCCAATGCTCGATCGTCTGCCCGCACAGCGTCATCCGCGCCAAATACTACCCGGAAGAGGCGCTGGCCGACGCGCCGGAGGGCTTTCCTTCGTCCGAGGTGAATGCCCGGGGCTTCCCGGGCAGCCGCTTCACATTGCAGATCCACGTCGAGGATTGCACCGGCTGCGGCATCTGCGTGGAGAACTGTCCGGCGATCAGCCCGACCGAGCCCGGCCACAAGGCCATCGACATGGTCGACAAGCAGACCCTGATCGACCGCGAGAAGACCAACCTCGCCTTCTTCGAAACGCTGCCGCTGCCCGACCGCTCGCGGATCAACTTCGCCAATGTGCGCGGCGTCCAGTTCCTCGAGCCGCTGTTCGAGTTCTCCGGCGCCTGCGCCGGCTGCGGCGAGACGCCTTACGTCAAGCTCATCAGCCAGCTCTTCGGCGACCGGCTGCAGATCGCCAACGCCACCGGCTGTTCGTCGATCTATGGCGGCAACCTGCCGGCCCATCCATGGAAGATCGGCGCCAACGGGCGCGGACCGACCTGGGCAAACTCGCTGTTCGAGGACAACGCCGAATTCGGCCTCGGCTACCGTCTCGCCATCGACCAGCAGACGACGATGGCCCGGCAACTGCTGGCGAAGCTCGCGCCGCAAGTGGGTGAGGATCTCGCCAAGGCCATCCTCGAAGCCCGCCAGGTCACCGAGAGCGAATTCGTGACGCAGCGCGAACGCATCGCCGCGCTCCGCGCGAAGCTGGAGGGCCGCACCGACGATGAGGCGGTGAATCTCCTGGTGCTCGCCGATTTTCTCATGCGGCGGAGCGTCTGGATCGTCGGCGGCGACGGCTGGGCTTACGACATCGGCTACGGCGGGCTCGACCACGTTCTGGCGCAGGACCGCGACGTTAACGTCCTGGTGCTCGATACCGAGGTCTATTCCAACACCGGCGGCCAGGCCTCCAAGGCCACGCCACTCGGCGCCTCTGCCAAATTCGCCGCGGCCGGCAAGCGTGTGCCGCGCAAGGATCTCGCCATGCAGGCGATCGCCTACGGCTACGTCTATGTCGCGCAGATCGCCATGGGCGCCAACGCCGAGCAAGCGCTGGTGGCGCTCCGCGAAGCGGAAGCCTATCCCGGTCCCTCGCTGGTGCTCGCCTATTCGCATTGCATTGCCCACGGCTTCGACCTGCGCTTCGGCATGAAGCAGCAGGCGCGCGCCACGGCGTCCGGCTATTGGCCGCTGTTCCGCTACGACCCGTCGCTGAGGAGCAGCGGCGAGAATCCGTTCCGCCTCGATTCGACGCGGCCCCGCCTGAAGCTCCAGGAATTCGCCTATAACGAACTGCGCTACAGCGTGCTCACCCAGGGCGACCGCGAGGCGGCGGCGCAGATGATGCGCCAGGCGCAGGCCGCGGTAGACGAGCGCTATCGCAGCTACGAGGACCTCGCCGCTCGTGACGGCAGCCGCTTCCTGCCCAACTGGGAGAGCGCCTGAGATGAAGCTCGCAACCGACTATCTCGGACTGAAGCTGGCGCACCCCATCGTGGCCTCCGCCTCGCCGCTCGCGCGCGAGTTCGACGGCATTCGCCGGCTCGAGGATGCCGGCGCGGCGGCCGTGGTCATGCCGTCGGTCTATGAGGAGGAGATCGAAGCCGAGGACGCGGCCTACCTGTCGCTGGTCGAGCAGGGCAGCTGGACTCAGCCGGAGGCCGCGAGCGGCTACTTCCCCGAGATGACGGCATTCCGCGTCGGCGGCCTGCAGGCGCGGCTGGAGACCCTGCAGCGGGCCGCCGCCGCCTGTGCGATCCCGATCATCGCCAGCCTCAACGGCTCGACGCCGCAGGGCTGGACGGGCTTTGCCCGCGACCTCGAACAGGCCGGCGCCGCCGCCATCGAACTGAACCTCTATCGCGTGCCGGCCGACGCACACGAAAGCGGCGCCGCCGTCGAGCAGCGCTGGATCGACACCGTAACGGCGGTCACCGCCGCCGTTTCTATTCCGGTCGCGGTCAAGCTCGGGCCGTGGCTGTCGTCACCCGGCCATCACGCCATGCAGATCGCCACCGCCGGCGCGCGCGGGCTGGTGCTGTTCAATCGCTTCTACGAGCCGGATATCGATCTGGAGACGCTGACGCCGAAGCCGAGTCTCGAACTCAGCAACCCCTACGAGATCCGACAGGCGCTGTTATGGATTTCGCTGCTCGCCGGACGGGTCAAGGCGTCCCTCGCCGCCACCAGCGGCGTCGCCACCGGCGACGAGGTTGTCAAGTATCTGCTCGCCGGCGCCGACGTGGTGATGACCACCTCGTCGCTGCTCCGCCACGGACCGGAGCACATCGCGGCCCTGCGCCAGGGGCTGGTGACATGGATGGAAAGCCGCGGCTTCGACGATGTCGCCGAATTTCGCGGGCGTCTCGCCGCGGCCTATCTGCATGATCGCGAAGGTCTGGTGCGCGCGCAGTACATCCACACATTGACGACCTACCGCGCGGACGTCTGAGCGCTCACAGACCGCCGAGCAGCTCGGCGAAGACCTTCTTTGCCTTGCCGACCTGCTTCACCCCCTTGGCCGCGTCGAGATTGACCGGGTCGCCGACCACCACGAGGCCGACCATGCCCATGGCGTAGTGCGGCTTGCATTTGAAGCCGTAGACGCCGGGCGCCGTGAAGGTGACGGTCAGGTCTTCGCTCAGTTTGCCTTCGAAAGGCTCGGCGCCATCGGGGATCATGCCGGGGATCGACATGGCGTCATGGCCCTTGTCAGTGGCGATGAAATGCACGCTGTCACCGGGCGCGATCTTGACCATCGCCGGCTCGAAGACCATGGCGCCGGCCGCGCCCTTGTTGAGCATCTTGACGTCGAACTCGGCCGCGCCGGCGATGCCGGCGGCGAGCAGAAGTCCGGCAAAGGCACCGGCGGCGATGATTCTTCCAATCATGTCATGCACTCCATTTCCTGGGTTCGTGTCGATGCCACACGGTACGAGAACCGGGGGCCGACTTCTTTGCGCAAGAGCAAATTCGCGTGATTTATGAGGAACTTCGCCTCAGGTTCCGATTGACACGAAACGCCGGAGGAGATCGGCGAAGCGCGCCGGCAAGCTGCCGTCGTCATCCCTCACCAGACGGATGCCGAGGTTGCTCGGCGGTGTGCCGACCGAGCACGCGCCGCCCTTTGGGTCGCGCACGAAGTCAGTCAGATACGTCCGATGCGCGCCCTCGACGACGCGCACCCCGCAGCTTTCCGTCTCGACGGCATGACCGCCCGTTCCCGTCGCATGGCGGACGAAACAGGTTGAGGTCCAGTCCCACACATTGCCGGCAACATCCGCCAATCCGTTCTCGTTGATCCCATACGTGCCGAACGGCTGCGGCCGGCTGTCGACGGGCCGTTCGGTTGCCGCCAGGCTTTCGTAAGTGGCAATCCAGCGTTTCGACGGATTGGCGGCGTCGCCTTCATCCACGACGGTGTTGTCGTGAAACAGCGCCGCCGCGGCGTAGGCCCATTCAGAATCGGTCGGCAGCCGATAGTGACGGCCGGTCTGCCGGCTCAGCCACGCCGCATAGGCGACGGCATCGTACCAACTGACTCCCACGGCCGGGATCGCGTCCCCATTCGACGGCGTGTTGGCCGCGATCGGCTTGCAGGCTCGGGCCACGACGCAGCGCTGATAGTCGGCGCGGCTGACGTGATGCTTCATGATGGCGACCGGGCGGTCGAAGGCGACCGCGCTCAGAGGCGGGTTCACCGGTTGCCCGTCACGGAGGAATTCGCCGGCCACGCGATAGTCGAACGTCGCCGCCGGCAGTGTCACCAAATCGGTCGGATCGTCGCCGTGTGGCGACAAGGCGAGACCGGTGGCAACGGCGGCTCCGACGACGCCGATCGCTACGATGATTCTGAACGGCACGGACATCAGATCGCCCTCGAGCCGGACGGCGGCCGGCCCTTATCGGGTTGGCCGCCGCCGCACGTCCTTTAGTTGGCCGCGATCGGCCCGGGCGCGCTGACCTGCTTCATCAGGTCGTCGTTCCAGTCGCCCTCGACCTTGAAATGGGCCGTGGCGCCAAGCTCCGCCGCTTCGATCAGGTTGTGGTTGACGTAGGCGTAGATGCCCGGCTGGCGGAACGTATAGAGCGCCGCCGCGGCCGAACCGCCACGCACGAACCAGGTCTCCAGGTCGATCTCGGGCGCGTTGCCAAACTTGCCCGACTGCCAGACGTGATCGCCATGGCCGCCGATCAGGTGCGGGCGCGTATCGCGGTTGGCCTGCGAGTGGACGATCAGCACCGTCTCGCCGACCTTGGCGGTCATCGCATTGTCGCCGGTGAGCGAGCCAACGCTACCCTCGAAGACCACGTGGGTCGGGATCAGGCCGCGCATCACCTTGACGGTGTCTTCGTAGGATTCGCCGAGCGAGTCGTACGCCTTGTAGGCGCCCGTCTCGTCGCGCGGCACATAGAAATCGCTCTCGCCGATATAGAAGATCTTGTCGTAGGTGAGCGGCTTGCCGCTGCCATCCTTGAGCCCGTCGCGCGGCAACACCATGATGGCGCCGTTCATGCCCGAGACGACATGCCACGGGATCATGCCGGGAGGCGCGCAGTGGTAGATGAACACGCCCGGCCGCGTCGCCTTGAAGCGCAGCGTCGTCTGCTCGCCGGGATAGATGAGCGTCAGCGCGCCGCCGCCGAGACCGCCCGTCGATGCATGGAAGTCGATGTTGTGCGGCATTTCGTTGTCCGCCGGGTTGACCAGCGTGAGCTGCACGTAGTCGCCCTCATGCACGACCATCAGCGGGCCGGGCAGCCAACCGTTATAGGCCATCGACCACATCTTGGTGCCGTCGCCGTCGACCACGATCTCCTGCTCGACGACATGCATGGTGAATTCGTAGACCTTGGGCGCGGCGGTCGTTGCCTGCTCGTGTGCGTGCACCATGGGCGGCTTGACCAGGTCGATCTTGACGTGTTGGAGACCGGCAACGTCTTCCACGGCGGCCGCCGCGAGAACCGGCGCCCGGCTGCTGGCGACGAGCGCCGTGAGAGTTGAGCCGATCAGCGCCTGACGACGGGTAATCATCGTTCCAATCCTTCTTCTGGTGTGCTTTACGGTTGCAATATGGGCAGTCACCGGCGGGGCGTCTTTGCGCTGCAGCAAACGGAAACGCGATTCCCGTCCATGCAGTTGCCCCGGATTTTGACCATCGCGAGCGCGGATTCGACCTGATGGCAGGCTCTCTCGACCGCTCGCTGATCAGCGGCTTCAGCCTCTTCGCGGGCGTTCCCGACGTGGATCTGGATGCGATTCTGGCGTCCGCCCGCTCGCGCCGGCTTGCGGACGGGGCCGCCGCGTTCGAGCAGGGCGCACCGGCAGCCGAATTCTTCCTGCTGCTGCACGGCCGTTTGAAGGTCCAGCAGACGACGCCGGACGGTCGCCAGATCGTCGTCCGCCACGTGAATCCAGGCGAGATGTTCGGGATCGCCAAGGCTATGCGACGGCCGGATTATCCGGCGACGGCAATTGCCGTGGTCGAGAGCCTAACGCTGGTATGGCCGGACAGCCAGTGGGAAGCGTTCATCGCCCGCAACCCGGCCATCGCCAGTGCCGCCATGCAGACCGTCGGCCAGCGCCTCCAGGAGGCACATACGCGAATCCGCGAATTGTCGACCGAGGAGGTCGAGCGACGCATCGCCCACGCGGTCTTGCGGCTCGTGAATCAGGCCGGCCGCAAGACCGACGACGGCATCGAGATCGATTTCCCGGTAACGCGCGAGGATATCGCCGAAATGACCGGCACCACGCTACATACCGTCAGCCGGGTGATGAGCGGATGGCAACAGGCTGGATTGGTGATCTCCGGGCGCCGGCGCGTCACCGTTTGCGACCCGCACCGGCTCTTCCTCCTCGCCGAGGGGCGAGAACCGGCACCCCCTTAGCGATACCGCGGATTTCGACGAGCAACGGCTCGACGGCGATCCCGTGCGCGGCGCACGCCTCCTCGATCGTGTGTATCCGCCCGACCGGACACCCCACGCACAGCATGCGGCGGTCAAGAAAAGCGCGGATCGTCGCCGGCCACCGGGTCATCGTCACATGAACCGGCGTACGTCGCCCGGGAACGGTATCGTCATCGCTTTCGTCCATGCCACCACGATGACAGGAGAAGCGCCCGTCGACTTTGTCCGCGGACAATGAAGGAGGCCATTGCGGCATGGAGCGCCGGGCGCCCCTGTCGCTCATGCTCTCGGCCGCAACATCAAGCGGCCCGCCGCGTTGATACAGCGCAACGCCGCGCCGACGCGCCGCGTGGCATCAACAAATCAGCCGGAAAGGGACCGGTGACTGACCGGCGGAGGAACGCCGTAATGGAAAGACAGAATGCAGGTCGAGCCGCAAACCGAGGTGATTGCCTTCCTCACCGAGCCCGCCACGCACAAGCTGCAGGCCGGGACGGTAGAGACCATCGAGACCCACATTTCGGTGATCGTGCTGGCTGGCGAGCGAGCTTTCAAGCTCAAGCGGGCGGTGAAACTGCCTTACGTCGACTTCTCGACCGCTGACCTCCGCTTCGCGCTCTGCGAACGCGAAGTCGAACTCAACCGGCGAACGGTGCCGGAACTCTATCTCGGCGTCCGGCGGATCACGCGCACACCGGATGGCCGCCTTGCATTCGACGGCGACGGGCCGTTGGTGGACGCCGTCGTCGAAATGGTCCGTTTCGGCCAGGATCATTTGTTCGATCGCATGGCGTTGCACGGCGGACTGACCTCCGCGCATCTCTCGGCGCTGGCAGGGGTGGTCGCCCGCTTCCACGAGACCGCTGCGCCGGAATTTTCCGGCAGCGGCGCCGCCAACGTCGCCAGCGTCCTGACCATCAACGAGCGGGCTTTCGCGGCAACCAATGTTTTCGACCCCCAGGCGGTCGCAGCGCTCAACCACGATTTCCGCGAAGCTCTGGCGCGCCACGCGCCGTTGCTCGACCAGCGCCAGCGCGCCGGCAAGGTGCGTCATTGCCACGGCGATCTTCACCTGAGGAACATCTGCCTGTTCGCAGACCGCCCATCGCCCTTCGATTGCCTCGAATTCAGCGACGCCATGGCGACCATCGACATCCTGTACGATCTCGCCTTCCTGCTCATGGACCTCTGGCACCGCGATTTCAGGGCCGGCGCCAATCTGGTGCTGAACCGCTATCTCGATGAACTGGACGAAAGCGACGGTCTGCCGCTGGTCCCGTTCTTCATGGCCATCCGCGCCGCCGTGCGCGCCCATATCA
Organism: uncultured Alphaproteobacteria bacterium; assembly: GCA_963781775.1. Classification (GTDB taxonomy): domain Bacteria; phylum Pseudomonadota; class Alphaproteobacteria; order Rhizobiales; family Kaistiaceae; genus CAVSRC01. Next base: position 35,895 of record CAWAHE010000016.1, read on the forward strand.
GCGCGGCCCGCTCCGCAGACCCCTCGGAAGCAGGCGACGCCGATACGCTCCGCCGCGAAGCGGCGGCCTATTTCGAGCTGGCCAGCCAGCTGCTGCAGCCGAGGCCGCCCCGCCTGGTGACGATCGGCGGATTCAGCGGCTCCGGCAAGTCGACCGCGGCGGCGGCCGTTGCCCCTGCAATCGGCGCGCCGCCCGGCGCCCGCGTACTGACCAGCGACCGCATCCGCAAGCGGATGAGCGGCGTTGAGCCGACGACGCACTTGCCCGCGACGGCCTACCGCCCTGAGGTATCGCGTGCGGTGTACGACACGCTCGCCCGCGAGGCGGAATACTACCTGGCGCTTGGCCACGGCGTCGTGCTTGACGCCGTGTTCGATCGCGCGGAGGACCGGTCTCACGTCGCCGCGATCGCCACCGCCGTCGGCGTGCCGTTCACGGGGCTATGGCTGGAAGCCGACGAGGACGTGCTCATCGAGCGCGTCGAGAAGCGCCGCGACGATCCCTCGGATGCGACCCAAGCAATCGTCCACGATCAGATCGCGCGCTTCGCCGGTAACGTGGAGTGGCTCAAGATCGAAGCTGGCGGAGATGCCGACGATACCGCGCGGCGAGTGGTCGCCGCCCTCTAGCCGCGGAAGGCTCCCCGTACCGCGTCGATGAGGCCATGGCCAAGCAGCGGCTTCTCGACGATCGCCACGCCCGCCTCGGCGGCGCGCTTGCGGATCTGCGGTCCGGGATCCGTCGTGATCAGGATCGCCGGCATGGCTACGCCGCGACGACGCAGTTCGGACAACACCTGCAATCCCTCGCCGTCGGCAAGGTTCTGGTCGACCAGCAGGCAGGCTCGCTTCATCTCGCGGTGGTCCGCCAGAACCGCCTTCGCCGAGGCGTACGTGCGAACGGAGAAACCCTCCAGTTCGAGCGCGAATTTGAGCGAGCCGAGGACGGCCAGGTCGTCGTCGACGACGATGACGGTCCGCTCCGGGGCCAACGCACTGTTTGGCGGATCCATTTCGGCCGATCCGGGATTGGTGGCGGTATTTGCCCAGCAGACCGCGCCGGCCCCGATCCCGCCTTGACGCAGGTCAACCGTCGTCGGCGGATCAGGAGGCCGCGAGCAGCGCCATGCGCACGAGCTCCGACAGGCTGCCGGCGTTCATCTTGGTCATGACGTTGGCCCGATAGACCTCGACCGTGCGGGCGCTGATCCCGAGATCGAAAGCAATCGTCTTGTTGGGATGGCCGACGACAAGGCCGTCCAGCACCTGGCGCTCGCGCGGCGACAGGGTCGCCATTCGCTCCAGGATGTCGGCTCTGCGCGATTCGCGTTCGCTGTGCGCGAGGTTCTCGCTGAGGGCAGCGCGCACCGCCCCAAGCAACGCGTTGTCGTCGAACGGCTTCTCCAAAAAGTCGATGGCGCCGAGTTTCATCGCCTCGACCGCCAGCGGTACGTCGCCGTGGCCGGTCATGACGATCACGGGCAGCGGCGAACCCTGGTCCTTCAGCTGGCGCAGGAGCGCCATGCCGTCGATCCCCGGCATGCGCACGTCTGTGACGATACAGCCAGCCTGAACCCGAGAAAGCGCCTCGAGGAAGGCGGTCGCCAACTCGTACGTGTGCACCTCGATGTCGGCCGTGCCGAGCAAGAAGGCCAGCGACTCGCGGGCGTCGGCGTCATCGTCGATCACATGCACGATACTTTTATCCGGCATCGCCTGCCTCTTCCACGCTGCCGCTGGTCAGGGTGAACCGAAACACGGTGCCGCCGCCGGGCGCAGACTCTACCCAAATCCGTCCGCCGTGCGACTGGATAATGGTCTTGGAAATCGACAGCCCGACGCCCATGCCGTGACGCTTGGTGGTTACAAAGGGCTGGAATAGCTGGCTGGCCACGTCCTCGGCAATGCCCGTTCCGGTGTCTGCGACACTGACGCAGACCATGTCGTTTTCGGCGGCTGCCGTCGACAGGACCAGATCGCGCCGCTCCGTGCCGGCCATCGATTCGACGGCGTTGCGGACGAGGTTGAGGATCACTTGCTGGATCTGAACCTTGTCGGCGAGCACGAGGTCGCGGTCGCGGTCGAACTGGAAACGAACGCGTACGCCGTGCTCCTTGGCGCCGACGAGCGCCAGCGCGCTCGCCTCCTCAACCAGTTTGGCGATGCTCTCGACGCGCGGCTCGCTTTCGCCACGGCTGACGAAATCACGCAACCGTCGGATGATTTCGCCGGCACGCAACGCCTGCGAGGCCGCCTTGTCGAGCGCGTCGCGCACGCGGTCCAGGCGCGGATCGGCCGCGCCTTCGATCAGCCGGCGCGAACCGGTGACGTAGTTGGCGATCGCCGACAGCGGCTGGTTCAGTTCATGCGCCAGCGTTGAGGCCATTTCGCCGAGCGCCGTCAGGCGCGAGATGTGGATCAGCTCGGACTGAAGCTCCTGCAACCGCGCCTCGGTTTCCTGGCGTTGCGAGATATCGCGCACGAAACCGGTGAAGAAGCGTTGGTCGCCCGAACGCATCTCGCCGACGGCGAGTTCCATCGGAAAGGTCGAGCCGTCCTTGCGCTCGCCGACGACGAGACGGCCAATGCCGATGATGTGGCGTTCGCCGGTGTCCAGATAGCGCCGCAGATAGCCGTCGTGTCCCCCCTGGTAGGGCGCCGGCATGAGCATCTTGACGTTCTGGCCGACGGCCTCGCCGGCCGTGTATCCGAACAGGTGTTCGGCGGCGCTTGAGAACGACTGCATGACGCCGCGCTCATCGATCACGATCATCGCGTCGGGAACGGTGTCGAGGATCGACTGAAGGTGGGCTTCCCGGCCGAGCAGCTCGCGTTGCCGGTTGGCCGCCTGCGCGCGACTGCGCTTCAGCCGTTCGCCAAACCACGCCACGGCGATGCCGACTGCGCCAAAGACGGTGAGGTCGATGACATTGGCGGGATCGGCCAGCGGGCTTGCCGTGGAGAGGAGCAGAGTGGCGATCAGACTGAGGACCGTCGCCACGACGCCCGCCCAGCCCCCGCCGATGACGCTGGCGGCCAGCACCGCCGGCACGAAGATCACCAGCAGCAGATGGTCCTGGAGGGTAGGCGCCAACAGCAGCCGCACGACAATGGCCGCCGCCACCGCCAGGATGGTCACGGTGCAATTGCGCAGCGGTCCGTCTCGGAAAAACGGGGAAACGCCGGTCAACCCCGGATTGCCGCCGCTTACGGCAGCAGAATTGTCCATCGCGGTCAGGTCTCTCCCAGGCTCTGCGCGGCCTCCGTAACACCCCGTAGGGAGATTACCCGAATTTTCCGGCCCCGCCCCGCTTGGTACCAAACCATGCGATGCAATTCGAGCCAAGGAGCGGGTCATGTTGATGCAGAAAACGGGCGCAATCGCCACACAGGCACGAGTCATGACCATCCCGGCAGCGGCGCCGGCGGCAAATCCCCTGGATGACGCCTTCTCCCTGATGGGCGCCGCCATGCACATCGAACACAATGCCGAGATATTCGGCGAAGGCGAGCCCGCCGAGTACTTCTACAAGGTGATCGCAGGCGCGGTGCGCACCTACAAGCTGCTCAGCGACGGCCGCCGCCAGATCAGCGCCTTCCACCTTCCCGGCGACCTGTTCGGCCTCGAAGCCGGCGACGATCACCGTTTCACCGCTGACGCGATCGCCGATTCGACCGTGCTGGTGGTCAAGCGCAGCGTCATCGTCGGACTGGCGTCGCGCGCCGGTGACGTGGCAAATGCCCTCTGGGCACAGGCGAACCGCGATCTGCTGCGAGCGCAGGACCACATGCTTCTACTCGGACGCAAGAACGCCCATGAACGCGTCGCCAGCTTCCTCCTCGAGATGGCCGCCCGTGGTTCGGGCCCCGAGAGCGTCGAACTGCCGATGTCGCGTCAGGATATCGCCGATTACCTTGGCCTCACCATCGAGACGGTGTCGCGCACGCTGACGCTGCTGGAGAACGAGGCGGCGATCGAATTGCCGACATCGCGGCGGATCCTGTTGCGCGACCGGGCCGCACTGCGGCGTCTCAACGCCTGAGCCGACGCCCGCCGCGCTGACCCGAGCCAGAGAGGCGGTGCCATGCCCCGTCACGTCGCCATCATACAGGGCCACCCGGATCCCGCCGGCGGACGGTTGTGTCACGCGCTCGCTAACGCCTATGCCGATGGTGCTCGCGAGGCTGGCCACACTGTGTCGCGGATCGACTTGGCACGCATCGACTTTCCCCTGCTGCGCACGCAGATCGACTTCCAGGAAGGCGTCATGCCGCCAAGCCTGAACAAGGCGCGCGATGCCCTGACGGCCGCGGACCACATCGTCTTCGTCTTCCCTCTCTGGCTCGGCACCATGCCGGCACTGGTAAAGGCTTTCCTCGAACAGGTTATGCGGCCCGGCGTTGCCTTCGAATATCAACCCAACGGACTGCCCAAGAAGCTGCTCGCCGGTCGCTCGGCCCGTCTGGTGGTAACCATGGGCATGCCGGTTGCCGCCTATCGCTGGTTCTTCTTCGAACACGGCCTCAAGGGGCTCGAGCGCAACGTCCTGCATTTTGTCGGCATCAAGCCGATCCGCGAGAGCCTGTTTGGATCCGTGGACAGTGCCACCGAAAGCCGCAAGCGCGGCTGGGTGCGTCGCATGACGGAATTGGGCCGCAAGGCAATCTGAACCGCGGTCAGGGAGTGGACGGATGATGCTGATGAAGCTGGCGGTGGCAGCGGTTCTGATCGGCGCCTCCATTCAGGCGGCGCAAGCGCTCGAGCCGGCGGCGCAGAGAGGTTTGCTGTTCGCCCAGACCAACTGCTCGAAATGTCACGCCATCGGCCCGTTCGGTGCCAGCCCGCTGCCAATAGCGCCACCGTTCCGGACCCTGCACGAGAAATATCCGGTCGAGAACCTTGCGGAGGCGCTCGCCGAGGGCATCGTCACCGGTCACCCCAACATGCCCCAGTTCCAGCTGGATATTGCCCAGATCCGCGACCTCATCGCCTATCTCAAGTCGCTCGAATAAGTTGTTCGCGGATAACCCAACCGGAGAGCGTCATGGCCGGAACGACAATTGCGCCGGACGACTGGGTGGTCGTGTGCGACGGCCGCAAGTGGCTGATTCTCAACAACAAGGGGGATGCGGCGCACGTCAATCTCGTCACCGTCGAGGAGCGCGAGCACGACACTGCGTCGACCCACGCGCGCGGTACAGAACGCCCTGGACGCACGCAATCGACGAGCGACCGGCGCAGCGCCGTCGAGCAAACTGACTGGCACGATCAGGCTGAGCAGGAATTCCTGAAGGCACTCGCTGCGCGATTGGACGGCGCGGCCCGGGCGGGCGAAGTGAACGGCATCGTTCTCGTCGCTGCGCCGCGCGCTCTGGGCATGATTCGCCCGCTCTTATCCGCGGCGGTCATCGGACTTCTTCGCGGCGAGTTGGCCAAGGACTACGTGATGCTTCCGGTCGATCAGATCGAGAAGCGATTGCGCGAAACCTGACGCCTTCACCGGGAGCCTGGCGATGGCGATACAAGCGGCAACCGCGACGACGAGCGAGCCGGTCTTCGAAGTCGCCGGCCTCACCAAGGTCTATCGCACCGGCGACGTCGAAGTGCAGGCGCTACGCGGCATCGACGCCACGCTTTACGCCGGCGAACTGGCCGTGATGCTGGGGCCCTCGGGCAGCGGCAAGTCGACGCTCCTCAACATCCTCGGCGGCCTCGACACCGCCACCGCCGGCTCGGTGCGCTTTCGCGGGCGCGATCTGACCGGCTTCTCCGATCGCGACCTGACGCTTTACCGGCGAAATCACGTCGGCTTCGTCTTCCAGTTCTACAATCTCATTCCGAGCCTGACGGCGCGCGAGAACGTGGCGCTGGTGAGCGAGATCGCGCCCAATCCGATGAAGCCGGAAGCGGCGCTCGAAATGGTCGGTCTGGGCCATCGTCTGGATCATTTTCCAGCCCAGCTCTCGGGCGGCGAACAGCAGCGTGTCGCCATTGCCCGCGCGGTCGCCAAGCAGCCCGAGATCATGCTCTGCGACGAGCCCACCGGCGCGCTCGACTCCGCCACCGGCGTGCTGGTGCTCGAGGCTCTCGCGACCACCAGCCGCGAGCTCGGCACCACGACCGTGATCATCACGCACAACGTCTCCATCGGCGCCATCGGCGACCGTGTCTTCCGTTTTTCGGATGGCCGCATCGCGAACGTCGAGACCAATTCCCACCGGCTGGCGCCGGCCGAAGTGCACTGGTGATCGCGGATGCGCGCGCTCGATCGCAAGCTCTTGCGTGATCTCTACCGCTTGTCGGCGCAGGGCCTGGCGATTGCGCTGGTCATGGCCTGCGGCGTTGCCACGCTGATCCTCGCCGTCGGCGCGTACCGATCGCTCGACGAAACGCGCACCGCCTACTACGAGCGCTACCGCTTCGGCGACGTATTCGCCTCCTTGGTCCGCGCGCCGAAGTCGCTTGCCGGCTCAATCGCGGCGATCGACGGCGTGGCGGCCGTCGAGCCGCGCATTGTCCAGCATGTTCTGCTCGATATCGAAGGGATGCGCGAACCGGCGACCGGCATCGCGGTGTCCATACCGACCAGCGGCGACATCGCGGTCAACGCCCTCTTCCTTCGCGACGGACGCCTGCCGGCGGCAGTACGGACCAACGAAGTCGCGGTCAATGCGCGCTTTGCCGACGCGCATGACTTCACGGTCGGATCGACGCTCAAGGCGATCGTCAACGGATCGAAGATCACCCTGACGGTCGTCGGTATCGTGCTTTCGCCAGAGTACGTCTATGCGCTCGGGCCCAGCGACATGATGCCGGACGACCGCCGTTTCGGCGTCCTGTGGATGTCGGAACAGGTGCTTGCGCCGCTGTCCAATCTGGACGGCGCGTTCAACTCCGTCAGCCTGAGGCTCTTGCCGGAGGCAAGCGAAACAGCAGTCATCGAGCGTCTGGACCGGTTGCTGAGGCCCTATGGCGGCTCCGGGGCGTTCGGTCGCAAGGACCAGATCTCGAACGCGTTCCTTGACAGCGAACTGACCGGGCTGAACGCGATGGCGCAGATCCTCCCGCCCATCTTCCTGGCCGTGTCGGCCTTCCTGATCAACATGATCCTGACGCGGCTGATCTCGCTCGAGCGCGAACAGATCGGCCTGCTGAAGGCTCTCGGCTACGGGCGCACGACCGTCGCCTGGCACTACATGAAACTGGTTCTGGTTATCACCGCGGTCGGCATCGCGATTGGGGCCGTCGCCGGAACGTGGCTCGGTCGCGGTCTGACCGAGGTCTACGCAAAATTCTACAGTTTCCCTTTCCTGATCTTCCAGGGGAGTCCGGATCTCTATCTGATTGCCATCGGCATCAGCGTCGTCGCCGCGGTGGCGGGCGCCTGGCAGGCGATCAGGGTCGCCTTCGCGCTTCCGGCCGCCGTCGCCATGCGCCCGCCCGCGCCGCAGGTCTATCGCCAGTTCCTCGGCGGCGCGCTCGCCCGGCTGCATATCTTCAACCAGTTGACGGCGATGGCGCTCCGCCACGTCCTGCGGCATCCGGTGCGCTCGCTGCTGACCGCGGTCGGCATCGCGTTCTCGGTCGCGCTGGTCGAGGTCGGCCTCGGCACTATCGACTCGATCAACTCCATGATCGACGCGGTCTATTTCCGCGCCGACCGGCAGGACGCGACGCTGACATTCGCCTCGCCCCGGCCGCCGGAAGTCGTCGCAGCCGTGGAGAACCTGCCCGGCGTGATGGACGCCGAACCGTACCTCGTCGCACCCGTGCGCATCAGCAACGGCCACTATTCACGGCAACTGACGATCACCGGAAAGCCACGCAGCATGGACCTCAGTCGGGTTCTCGATCTCGAGCTTCACCCCGTCGTCTTGCCGGAAACCGGCCTCGCGCTCGGCGATCGGGTCGCCCAGATTCTTCACGTCACTCCCGGCGACATCGTCAGGGTCGAGATGCTCGATGGTTTGCGCCGCACGGTCGATGTGCCGGTCACCGAAGTGATCCAGAGCTATATCGGACTGATGGTGTTCATGGACATCGATGCGCTCGCCCGCCTGACCGGCACCGGCCCGCGCGTCTCCGGCGTCCATGTGGCACTCGACGGCAGTAAATTGGACGCGCTCTATCGCGCCGTCAAGGACACACCACAAGTCACCGGCGTCGCGCTGCAGGCCGTCTCCCGCCAGCAATTTCAGAATATCATGCGCGAGAATCTGGTGATCACCATCACGGTCTATTTCACCCTCGCCATCATCATTGCCTTCGGCGTCGTCTACAACAGTGCGCGCATCCAGCTATCCGAGCGCGCCCGCGAGCTGGCGTCCCTCAGGGTGCTCGGATTCCGTCGCGGCGAGGTATCGCGCGTGCTGTTCATCGAGACCTTTACCATCGTCGCCCTGGCCCAGCCGATCGGCTGGGCGATCGGCACCGGTTTTGGCTTTCTCATCACCCAGGGGCTGGCCAGCGATATCTACCGGGTTCCGTTCGTCATCCAGCTCGACACCTATGCCATCGGCAGCCTCGTAGTCATCGCCGCGGCGCTGCTGTCCGCGTTCGTCGTTCGTCGCCGGATCGACCGGCTTGACCTCATCCGGGTCCTCAAGACACGGGAGTAGAGAAGCATGCTCGCCACATGGATCAAACGCATCGCCGCGATCGTCACGGCCCTGATCGTCGTCGCGGCGATCGTCTATGCCCTCCTGCCGGCGCCGGTCGGCGTCGATGTCGCGGTGATCGGGCGCGGCCCGCTCGAGGTCACGGTCGACGAACAGGGCGTCGCCCGCATCCGCGATATCTTCAAGGTTTCCGCGCCGATTGCCGGCAAGCTCAACCGGTTGCCGGTGCACATCGGCGACCCGGTCCTCCGCGACAAGACCGTCGTCGCCTCGATCGAGCCAGCCGAGCCGCCGCTCCTCGACATCCGCACCCGGCGCGAACTGGAGGCCGCTGCCGATGCCGCGCGCGCCGCGGTTGGCCTGGCACAGGCGCAGCTTGCCAGCGCCGAGGCAACCGCGAAACTGGCCGCAACGGATCTCGACCGCGCACAACAACTGGCAAAGACCGGAGCGCTGGCCGAACGCGCCCTCGACAAGGCGTCGACCGATCTCGACACCGCCCATGCCGGGGTGGAGCAGGCGCGCGCCACGCTCGCCCTGCGGCAAAGCGAACTCGCCAGTGCCGAGGCGCGACTGATGCAGCCCGGCCAGGGCGGCGCCGACGAAACCCAGACGGCATGCTGCGTTCCCGTGCTCGCGCCGATCGATGGCATCGTGCTCACCCTGTCGGCGGAGAGCGCCCAGGTTGTCGCCGCCGGCGCACCGCTGCTCGAGATTGGCGATCCGCAGGATATGGAGGTGGTCGTGCACCTGCTGTCGTCCGACGCAGTCGAGATCGAGCCGGGGGCCACCGCCACGCTGACCGAATGGGGCGGGGAAGGTGTGCTCAATGCGCATGTCCGACGCATCGACCCGGCGGCCTACACCAAGGTGTCGGCGCTCGGCATCGAGGAACAGCGCGTCGACGCCCTGCTCGACATCGACGATCCTTACGAGAAATGGCGCGGCCTTGGCCACGAGTACCGGGTGATGGCCCACATCCGCACCTGGCGGGGGGCCAATGTGGTTCAGGTGCCGGTGGGCGCGCTCTTCCGTCGCGGTGCCGACTGGAACGTCTTCCGCGTCGTCGATGGCAAGGCCAGATTGACCGCGGTGCTTCTTGGCCACCGCAATAATCAAGCCGCCGAGGTGCTGACGGGCCTTGCCGACGGAGACACTGTCGTCCTCCACCCGAGCGATCGGGTCGGCGACGGCGTTGCGGTCAAGCCGCGGCCGGACGAGACCGGCCAGAGCGGCGGTTGATCGGCATCAATGCCCGATCCCCGCACAGGGCGTCGTCTGCGATCAGGCAAGGAACATGGAGACAACCATGAGCAAGGATTATGGAGCGCTGGCCGCAGAGGTCGTCCAGTCGTCGGTCGCGCTGACCAAGGGAATCCCCGACGCCATGGGCGGCTTCGCCGCCCTCGGCAAGGGCGCCTACGCCGACCGCGTGCTCAGCCACAAATTCAAGGAACTCATCGCGCTCGCCCTCAGCGTCGCTTCGCGCTGCGACGGCTGCGTCGCCTACCATGCCCGCAAGGTTGCCGATCACGACGCCTCGCGCGAGGAGGTTCTGGAGACCCTCGGCGTCGCCGTGCAGATGGGCGGCGGGCCCTCGATGGTCTATGGCGGCGAAGCGCTGCGGGCCTTCGACTACTTTCAGCATGCGAAGCAGCAAAAACAGGCCGAGACCGCCGCCTAACCGGCATCACGCGGCTTTTCGTTTCGCCGAAATCCGCCGCCGAGCCAGGGAAGAAGCACCAGCGCCAGGCCGGTGAAGACGGCGCCCGCGAGGAAGGTTCCGCGTGGGCCGGCGACATCCCAAAGGCCACCGGCGATCAGGCTGGCGGCAAGCGTTGCTCCGCCGGAAACCAGATTGAACATGCCGAACGCGGTGCCGCGCAGATGTGGCGGTGCCCGATCGGCGACGATGGCTGACAGCAGCCCCTGGGTAAGCCCCATGTGGAGCCCCCAGAGCGCGATCCCGATGGCCGCTACCGGAATCGATCCGGCGAAGGCAAGTATCAGGTCGGCGATGACCAGTACCGCGAACCCGCTCGTCAGAAGGCTGAACCGGCCAATCCGGTCGGAGAGCGCACCCGTCGGCCAGGCGGCCAGCGCATAGACGAAGTTCATCAGCACGAAGACACCGGGTACGAGCGCGATCGGCAAGCCGACGGACTGCGCCCGCAGCAACAGGAAAGCCTCGCTGAAGCGCGCCAGCGTGAAGATGGCGGCGACCGTCACGATCATCCAGAACGGCCGGCCAAGCGTGGCGATGGCGGCGCGACTCAGCGGAAAACCGCCGGCGGCCGGCCGCGGCGTCGAGTCCGGATCGCGAACGCCGAAGACGATGATCGCCGTGGATATCAGGGCCGGCACGACTGCGATCCAGAAGACGAACCTGAAATTGTCGCTGGAGGCAAGCATCAACAGGATCGCCAGCAGCGGACCGAGGAAGGCGCCCACCGTGTCGAGCGACTGGCGCAGTCCGAAGCTCGATCCGCGAAGCTCGGGCGGCGACAGGTCGGCGATCAGCGCATCGCGCGGCGCGCCGCGAATGCCCTTGCCGATGCGGTCGACGAAACGTGCCGCCACCAGCCAGCCAAGCGACGGAGCCAGCGGAAACACGGGTTTGGTCACGGCCGCCAGTCCGTAACCGAGAGCGGCGAGCAGCTTGCGCTTCCCGAGCCAGTCGCTGAGCGCGCCCGAAAACACCTTGGTGATCGCCGCCGTCGCTTCGGCAATGCCTTCGATAATGCCCACGGCGAGCGTCGAAGTGCCGAGCACCGTGACGAGATAGACGGGGAGCAAGGCATGGATCATCTCGGAGGAGACATCCATGAACATCGAGACCAGGCCCAGTGCCCATATGCCGGCGGGGATTTGCCGCCAGCGCGGTCTTTCCAAGGGCCTCGGATCGACTCCGAAACGCGGAGAATCCGCCATTCCTCTTGATCCTGATCAATGTTGTCCGGGCGTCAGTTTAGGAATGTGCTCGCACGCAGTCACCCGGAACGGGGAGGAACCTTCCCATGCTCAACAAGGCGCCCGCCATGTCCGATATCACGCACGTCGTCTGGTTCGAAAAGCTGAGGCGCGGCGACGTCGCGCAGGTCGGCGGCAAGAACTCCTCGCTCGGCGAGATGGTGCAGACGCTCTCGTCGAAAGGCGTCAGCGTTCCGCCCGGGTTCGCCACCACGGCCGACGCATACTGGAACTACATCAAGGCGAACAACCTGCATCAGGTCATCGCAGATCTGCTCGGGAAGCTTGCCGCGGGTTCGGCGACGCTGGCCGAAACCGGCACGGCGGTGCGCGCAGCGTTCCTGCACGGCAAGTGGCCGAAGGAGACCGAGAACGCGATCAAGACCGCCTATCGCGAACTCTCCAAGCGCGCCGGCGTCAAGGAATTGTCCGTGGCCGTGCGTTCGAGCGCGACGGCGGAGGACCTGCCGGACGCCAGTTTCGCGGGTCAGCAGGAAACCTTCCTCAATATTCGCGGCGACGCCGACCTGCTCAACGCCTGCCGGCGCTGCTACGCATCTCTGTTCACCGATCGCGCCATCTCCTACCGCACCGTCAAGGGTTTCGACCACATGAAGGTCGCGCTTTCGATCGGCGTGCAGCAGATGGTGCGCGCCGACATCGGCGGCTCGGGCGTCATGTTCTCCATCGACACCGAAACCGGATTCGACAAGGTGGTGCTCATCAACGCTGCCTGGGGTCTCGGCGAGAACGTCGTCCAGGGCGCGGTCGATCCGGACGAGTACCAGGTTTACAAGCCGCTGCTCGCCAACAAGAAACTCATGCCGATCGTCGACAAGAAACGCGGCCAGAAGGCAATCAAGATGATCTATGCGAGCGGCGACACGCCGACGCGCAACGTGCCGACCTCGAAGGCCGAGCGCGCCGCATGGGTGCTCTCCGATGCCGAAATCGTCCAGCTTGCCCGCTGGGCGGCGACCATCGAGAAACACTACGGGTGCCCGATGGACATGGAGTGGGCGCGCGACGGCGAAACCGGCAAGATGTACATCGTGCAGGCGCGACCCGAGACGGTGCAGTCGCGTCGCGCCGCCGGCACCTTTCAGCGATACAAGCTCGCCGCCCATGGCAAAAAGCTGGTCACCGGCACGAGCGTCGGCGACGCGATCGCCACCGGACGCGTCTGCCTGATCGAGCATGTCAGCGAGATCGATCGTTTCATCGATGGCTCGGTCCTCGTCACCACCATCACCGATCCCGACTGGGTGCCGATCATGAAGCGCGCGTCGGCGATCATCACCGACCACGGCGGACGCACGTCGCATGCCGCCATTGTCAGCCGCGAACTCGGTCTTCCGGCGATCGTCGGCACCGGCGACGGCACGCATGTGCTCCATGACGGACAGGACGTCACCGTCTCCTGCGCCGAGGGCGACCAAGGCTTCGTCTACGAAGGCATCGCCCAGTTCAAGATCGAGACGCTCGACATGAGCGACATCCCCGAAACCAACACCCAGGTCATGCTCAACCTCGGGAATCCCGGCGCCGCCTTCCGCTGGTGGCGGATTCCGGCCGATGGCGTCGGCCTGGCGCGCATGGAGTTCGTCGTTTCCAACCACATCCGCGTCCACCCGATGGCGCTGGTGAAGTTCGACCAGCTCAAGGACGAGGCGGCTAGGAAGGAGATCGCCGAGATCACGGCCGGCTACGAAGACAAGGCCGAGTATTTCGTCGAGCATCTTGCGCGCGGCTTGGCGCGCATCGCCGCTGCGCTCTATCCTAAGCCGGTCATCGTGCGCATGAGCGACTTCAAGACCAACGAGTACGCCGGTCTGATCGGCGGCACCGAGTTCGAGCCCAAGGAAGAGAACCCGATGATCGGCTTCCGCGGCGCCTCGCGCTACTACTCGCCACGCTACAAGGAGGGCTTCGCGCTGGAGTGCAAGGCGATGCGCCGGCTCCGCAACGAGATGGGCTTCGACAACGTCGTCATGATGATCCCGTTCTGCCGCTCGGTCGGCGAAGCCGACAAGGTGCTGGCGGTGATGGCGGAGAACGGCCTCAAGCGCGGTAAGGACGGGCTTCAGGTCTATGTGATGTGCGAGATTCCGTCGAACGTCATCCTCGCCAAGCAGTTCGCCGAGCGTTTCGACGGCTTCTCGATCGGCTCCAACGACCTCACTCAGCTCACCCTGGGCGTCGACCGCGATTCCGGCGATCTCGCCGACCTGTTCGACGAACAGGACGCGGCGGTGGAATGGATGATCGGCAGCGTCATCGAGGCGGCCCACAAGGCCGGCGCCAAGGTCGGCTTGTGCGGCCAGGCGCCGAGCGACCATCCGCCCTTCGCCGAGTTCCTGGTCAAATGCGGCATCGACTCGATGTCGGTCAGCCCTGACAGCTTCATCGCAGTGAAGAAACACGTCGCCGCAGCCGAGAAGGCCGGCAAGGGACGAAAATCGGCCTCTGCACGCAAGGCCAGGTAGTTCCCTCCCCATCTGGTGGCCTCCCGCGGGAGGCCACCTTCCTTTCAGCAGATGCGCGGCAGTTGTTCGCCGCTCAGCATGTCGATGACGCGCGTGCCGCCCAGCGACCCGCGACAGGTCACCCGGCCGGCCGGACCCTCGCCAACGCTGCCGATCGTCACCGCGCGGCTGCAGATATCGTGCTTGCGCAGAACGCCGACGGCTCTCTCGGCATCGGACGCGGCGACGAAGGCGACGAAGCGGCCCTCGTTGGCCACGTGGAACGGATCGAGCCCGAGGATTTCGCAGGCGGCGGCGACGTCGTCGCGCACCGGGATCAGCCGTTCGTCGGTTGCGATGGCGAGCCCCGCCGTCTCCGCGACCTCGACCAGCCCGCTCGCCAGCCCGCCCCTTGTCAGGTCGCGCAGGCAATGCACATCGACGCCACCTGCGAACAACGCCAGCACAGGATCGACCAGCGGCGCGCAATCGCTGGCGATCTCCGACTCGAAGCCAAGGCCCTCGCGCGCCGCCATCACCGCGATGCCGTGCCGGCCGATATCGCCCGACAGGATCACCGCGTCGCCCGGCCGCACCGCCTCTGGACCGATGGCGGCCGGCGCAACGATGCGCCCGATCCCCGCCGTGTTGATGAACACGCCGTCTGCCTTGCCGCGATCGACCACCTTGAGGTCGCCCGTGACCAGCCGCACGCCAGCCGCCCGCGCTGCATCGCGCATGGACAGGACGATCCGGCGCAGCGTTTCGGTCGCCAGCCCCTCTTCGAGGATGAAGCCGGCGCTGAGGTACTCGGCGCGCGCGCCGCACATGGCAAGATCGTTGACCGTGCCGTTGACGGCGAGCATGCCGATATCGCCGCCGGGAAAAATCAGCGGCCGCACCACGTAGCTGTCGGTTGTGAAGGCGGCCGGGCCGCTGAGGTCGAGCCGCGCGCCGTCGTGGCGACGATCAAGCTCGGGATCGTCGAAGGCCGGACGAAAGATGGTGTCGAGTAGCCTCTCAGTCGCCCGCCCACCGCCGCCATGGGCGACCTGGATGGTCTCGTCGCCGGCATGCGGCAACGGGCAGGCGAGTGAAAATTCGTCAATCGCCATGGAGACTTACTCGGCCGCCACGGCCGCGATGCCGCGGTAGCGATAATAGGCGGCGCAGGCGCCTTCCGAGGAAACCATCGTCACGCCCAGCGGATGCTCCGGCGTGCAGCGCGTGCCGAAGGCCGGGCAGTCGGTCGGTTTCCGGTCGCCGCGCAGCACCTCGCCCGCGATACACTCGGTCGCTTCCTCGGTGCTTGTCCCGACCACGCCGAAGCGCTGCTCGGCATCGAAGGCGCGGTACGCGTCCGCGAGCCCCAGTCCGCTCTCCTCGATGTCGCCGATCCCGCGCCAGCGCCGGCGAACGACCTTGAACACCTCGGCCATGATCTGCTGCGCCGGGCGGTTGCCGCTGCGCTCCACCGCGCGGGCGTACTGGTTCTCGACCTCGTGCCGGCCTTCCTCAAGTTGCCTCACGCAGAGATAGACGCCCTCGAGGATATCGAGCGGCTCGAAGCCGGTGACCACGATCGGCACGCGGTATTGCTCGGCGAGCGGGAAATATTCCTCGAAGCCCATGATCGTGCAGACATGGCCGGCGGCGAGGAAGCCCTGCACGCGGTTGGTCGGCCCGGACAGGATTGCGCGCATCGCCGGCGGCACCAGCACGTGACTGACCAGGAGGGAGAAATTCGTCAGCCCCTCGCGCTTCGCCCGGTAGGCGGCCATGGCGTTCGCCGGCGCGGTCGTCTCAAAACCGACCGCGAAGAACACGACCTCACGATCCGGGTTGGCGCGCGCGATCGCCAGCGCATCCAGCGGCGAATAGACGACGCGCACGTCGCCGCCGCGCGCCTTGGCGGCCAGCAGATCGCCCGCGCTCCCCGGCACGCGCAGCATGTCGCCGAACGAGGTCAGGATGGTGCCCGGTCGGCCGGCAATCTCGATCGCCTTGTCGATGTAGTCGACCGGCGTCACGCAGACGGGACATCCCGGCCCATGGATCAAGGTCACGTCGTCGGGCAAGAGCTGATCAATGCCGTAGCGCACGATGGCGTGGGTCTGGCCGCCGCACACCTCCATGATCTTCCACGGACG
Source organism: uncultured Alphaproteobacteria bacterium (assembly GCA_963781775.1). Classification (GTDB taxonomy): domain Bacteria; phylum Pseudomonadota; class Alphaproteobacteria; order Rhizobiales; family Kaistiaceae; genus CAVSRC01. The sequence goes on from CAWAHE010000016.1 coordinate 52,098, forward strand.
CGTGACGATCCGTTTGATCGCGTCGGCGAAGCGGTGGGCGGCGACCGGGTCGCGATACTCCTCGCGGTACTTCATTGTGCCGCGTCCGCTGCGGCGAGTTCCGCCTCGATCTCGCCGATCCGCTCGAGATGCTCGAAGACCTTCTCCGCTTCCGCGGCATCGATGACCGTGATGGCGAAACCGACATGCACCAGCACATAGTCGCCGATCGCGGCTTCCGGCGTGTAGGCGAGGTTGATCTCCTTGACCACGCCGCCGAAATCCACCCGCGCCGTCCGCAGAATGTCTTCGCCATCGGTGGTCAGGATCTTTCCGGGGATCGCCAGGCACATCACGCGGCTCCTGAGTATCTTGCTGCCCACCACGCCTGGCCGAGCGCCAGGCCGCCATCGTTCGGCGGCACCTTCTCGTGCCACACCGGCTTCAGGCCGGCGGCGCCGAGCGCCGCGATGGTCGCCTCGGTCAGCCGCGCGTTCTGGAAGCAGCCGCCCGACAGTACCACCGTCGGCTCGCCGATGCGCGCGGCAACTTCGGCGATGGCTCCGGCAAGGCCGTCGTGGAAGGCCGCCGAGATCGTGGCGGGCGAGACGCCCGCGCGGATGTCGGCCAGGATTGCCTCCAGCGCCGGCCGCCAGTCGAGGATGAGCGGGGCGTTGGCGTCGCTGGTCATGATGGCGAAGCGATAGCTTTGCCCGGGCACCTCCACGGTCTCCCAGCCTCCCCCTTGAGGGGAGGTCGAAATGCCGAAGGCATTTCGGGAGCGGGTGGCCTTCACGGCCCACTCCAGCTCCATTGCCGCCTGGCCTTCGTAGCTGACGCGTTGCCTAAGGCCGATGAGCGCAGCGACAGCATCGAACAGACGCCCGGCGCTGGTCGTGATCGGCGCATTGACGCCGCGCTCGAGCATCGTCGCCAGTGTCGCCCGCTCGGCCGCCGAGAAGGCCGCAACCGGGGCGAGGTCGGTCATCGCCAACGCCGCTTCCCCGAACGCCGCGTGCAGAAGCCCGAGCGCGGAGCGCCGAGGCTCGCGCACCGCCGCCTCGCCGCCGGGCAGCCGGAACGGCCTCAGATGCGCAACCCGCTTCCAGCCGTCTGTCGTGATCTGGAAGAATTCGCCGCCCCAGATCGTGCCGTCGACCCCGTAGCCGGTTCCGTCCCACGCCACACCGAACACCGGCGGTGCGAGGCCGTGCTCCGCCATGCAGGCCGCGATATGCGCCACGTGGTGCTGCACAGCGACGGTCGGCGCGCCAAGCGCAGCGGCCACGCGCGTCGACTCGTAGTCGGGGTGGAGATCGCGCGCCACCAGCCGTGGCTTGGCATCGTGCAGACGTTGCATGTCGTCGAGCGCCCGCCCATAGGCATCGCGCGCCTGCGGCGTATCGAGATCGCCGAGATGCTGGCTGAGGACGGCGCCGGATTTGGTGCTCAGCGCCACCGTCGTCTTGAGGTAACCGCCGACGGCGAGGATACCCGGCGCAATACCCTTCGCGACAATCGCCGGCGCGTAGCCGCGCGCGCGCCGCAGCATCATCGGCCGCCCGGCAACTACGCGGACGACGGAATCGTCCACCGGCCGCACGATCGGCCGGTCATGAACCAGGAACAGATCGGCGATGCCGCCGAGGCGCCCAACGGCCTCATGCTCGTCGATGCAGATCGGCTCGTCCGAACGGTTTCCGCTGGTGGCGACCACCGGGAATCCGGTTTCGGCCAACAGAAGATGGTGCAGCGGCGTGTAGGGAAGCATGACGCCGATGAGCGGATTGCCAGGCGCAACGCTGTCGGCGAGCGCGCGCCCGTGCTTCCGCAGCAGCACGATCGGCCGCTCGGGTGATGTCAGCAGCGTCGCTTCAAAGTCAGAAACATCCGCCACCCCGCCCACACGGGCGAGCGACGCGAACATCACCGCAAACGGCTTCTCCTCGCGGTGTTTCCGCGCACGCAGCCTCTGGACGGCCGCCTCGTTGCGGGCATCGACCATCAAATGGAAGCCGCCCAACCCCTTGACCGCGAGCACCTTTCCGTCGCCGAGCGCGGCGGCCGCGGCGCGGAGCGCATCGTCCTTCGCGGCGATCGCCCTGCCGGCGCCATCCCACAAGGCGAGTTGCGGACCGCAGGCCGGGCAGGCGTTCGGCTCAGCGTGGAAGCGACGGTCGGCCGGGTTCTCGTATTCCGCGCGGCATTCCGCGCACATGAGGAAGCGGCGCATGGTCGTGCGCGCCCGGTCGTAAGGCAGATCCTCGATGATCGAATAACGCGGCCCGCAATGGGTGCAGTTGGTGAAGGGATAGCGGTGGCGCCGGTTCGCCGGATCATCGACCTCCGTCAGGCACGCCTCGCAGGTCGCGAGGTCGGGCAATAAGGCGGCGCTGCGCGCACCGGTCACAGAGCTCTCGCGAATGCTGAACCCGGATTCGCCGAGGGCATCCATCGCGCGTGCCGCCACGCTCGCAACCGACGCCGGCGGCGGGGCGCGGCTCAGCGCCTCGACCAGGTCGCCGATCGCGGCGTGCGCGCCCTCGACCTCGATGGTCACACCCTCGCTCGTGTTGGCGACGAAGCCGGCCAGTCCGCGCGCCTGCGCCTCCCGCCACACGAAAGGCCGGAAGCCGACGCCTTGCACCGTGCCGGTAACCGCGATCCGCAACCGCTCGCGCGGCTCCGCGATGCGCACGGCCTCGTTCACGCCTCGACCTCGACGCCGGTCAACACCACTTCGCTGGCGCGCGGATCGTTGATGTCGTCGGACGTCTCGATGTCGAGCGTCGCGCCTTCCGCAATGGTGCCGGCGGCGGCATCGTCGAAATGCTCGCCGAAATGCGCCGCGCTCATGTGGCTGAGCGCGCCCAGCCACACGGAAACGCCAGTCACTTGCTTCGCCCGCTCGCCCTCGGCCGCCGCCAGGATGCGCCGCATCAGGTCCTTCATCAGCCCGTGTTCGTGCATCAGGCATGCTCCATGGAAAGTTCGGCTAGCACCCGCGCCACCACCTCATCGATGGCCCCGGCGACCTCCGGCGACAGCCCGGCGCCGAGATCGAAACGCCGCGCCTCGATGGCGAAGACGACGCAGCGCGCCGGGAGCTGGTCCAGCGTGCGCGCCAGCTCGATGGACTCGACCAGGCCGATGGCATGCGACGACATGGCGAACATCGGTTGCGGCAGCGGCTCGCTGACCGCATCGATCCGGTGGATGGTGCCGGGGGCCGCGCCTGACAATCCGGCGTCCACGATCACGACATCGTCCGCGTCGGCGAATAGGTCGATGAGCTTGCCTGCCTCGCCGTCCGTCTCGATGACCGTGACGCCAGCGGGCGCTTGCTCTTTCAGCCGCGCCGCAACGATCCGCCCGGCGGCATCGTCACCGCGGTCGGGATGGCCGATGCCGATGACCAGCCGGTTCGCCGCGCCCATCGCCTCACCCGCGATCGATCCGGAGATCGAGGAAATGCGTCGCGCAGGAGATGCACGGATCGTAGTTCCTGACCGTCTGTTCGCAGCGATGGCGCAGTTCATCGTCGGGCAAATCGAGCCAGCCGCCGATCAGGAGCTTCAGGTCGTCCTCGACACTCGCCTGGTTCTGCGACGTCGGCGGCACGATCTGCGCGTCCTCGATCGTGCCATCGGCGGCTATGCGGTAACGGTGATAGATCATGCCGCGCGGCGCTTCCGTCGCCGCGTATCCGGTTGCCGCGCGCGGCTCGACCGGCACGAACGGCCGGTCCGGCTGCTCGTAGTCCTCGATGATCCTCAGCGCATCGTCGCATGCTTGCAGCACCTCGACGGCGCGCACGATAATGCTCTTGTAGGGGTTGTCGCAGGCCGGCGCGATTCCCGCCTCGTGGGCCAGTTCCCGCGCCACCGGCAACAACTTGTCGAAATTGAGTGCGAAGCGCGCCAGCGGCCCGACCAGATAGTTGCCGCGCGCGCGAATGCGCGCCTGCAGCGCATTGGAATGCGCGACGTGGATCTCCTCGAAGGTCTGGTCGTACGCGTGCGCGGTGATGTCCATGCCGCGGTTGGAGACGATGTGGCCCTCGTTGAACGGGTATTCGTCCGGATGGCTGAGCGACACCAGTTCGTAGTCGCGGTGGCGGTCCGGAAACTCGAGGCCCGCCGTCCAGCGCACGGTGGCGATGGCGAGATCGCGCGCTCGCTTCAGCGGATCGACCATCTTTTGCAGGTCGCGCTTGGTCGGCACCTTGTAGAAGCCGCCGACGCGCACATTGACCGGATGGATCTCGCGCCCGCCGGTCAGCGTCATCAGCGCGTTGCCGGTCTTCTTCAGTTCCAGCCCCTGCTTGACGATATCCGCGTGGTCGCGTGCCATTTCGACCGCGCCCTCGTAGCCGAGGAAATCAGGCGCGTGCAGCATGTAGATGTGCAGCGTGTGGCTCTCGATCCACTCGCCGCAATAGAGGAGCCGCCTGAGCGCCCGCAATTGGCCGTCGACGGTGACGCCGAGGGCGTCCTCCATCGCATGCACGGCGCTCATCTGGTAGGCGACCGGGCAGATGCCGCAGATGCGCGCGGTGATGTCGGGCGCTTCCATGAAACTGCGGCCGCGCAGAAACGCCTCGAAGAAGCGCGGTGGCTCGAAGATGCGCAATTGCGCGTCCTTGACCTCGCCATCGCGGATGGTGACCGTCAGCGCGCCCTCACCCTCGACGCGGGCGAGATAGTCGACCTTGATGGTCTTACGAACCATGGCGCTTGGCCTCCTCGCGGAACGGCTCGGCGTTGGCGTTGAAGGTGCTGTAAACCCGCTTGATGTCGCGTTCGTTCATGCCGAGTTCGCTGAGCCCAGCGCTGAGCGAACGCGTGTTCGGCGTCTCCTTCGGCCCGAAGCAGCCGTAGCAGCCGCGGTCGTAGCTCGGGCAGATCGCGCCGCAGCCGGCGTGGGTCACCGGACCCAGACAGGGCGTGCCGTGCGCCACCATCACGCAGACATTGTTCTTCAGCTTGCATTCGACGCAGACGCTGTGTTCCGGCGTCACCGGCTTGCGGCCGGCAAGAAACGCCGACAGCACCTCGACCAGTTGCCCCTTGTCGATCGGGCAGCCGCGTAGCTCGAAATCGACCGGCACATGGGCGGCGATCGGCGTCGAGGTGGCCAGCGTCGAGATGTAGTCCGGGTGGGCATAGACGATCGACGTGAACGCCGTCACGTCGGCGAAGTTCCTGAGCGCCTGGATGCCGCCAGCGGTGGCGCAGGCGCCTATGGTGATCAGCACCTTCGACTGCCGGCGCACCTCGCGGATGCGTTCGGCGTCGTGTGCCGTGGTGATCGAGCCCTCCACCAGCGACACGTCATAGGGCCCCGGCAACACGGCGCGCGTCGCCTCGGCGAAATTGGCGATGTCCACGGCGCCAGCGACGGCCAGCAATTCGTCCTCGCAATCGAGCAGCGTCAACTGGCATCCGTCGCAGGACGCGAACTTCCACACGGCGAGCTTGGGCTTGCGGGCCGCCATCTCAGATTTCCCTCAACGCCATCAGCCGACCGAGCCGGCCATAGGTTGCCACGGGACCGTCGCGGCAGACGAAGTCCGACGAGAACTGGCAATGGCCGCACTGGCCGATGGCGCATTTCATGTTGCGCTCCATGGACAGGTAAATCGAGTCCGCCGCGACACCCGCCTCTCCCAGTGCGATCGCCGCGAAGCGCATCATCACCTCCGGACCGCACACCATTGCGACGGTATTGGCCGGGTCGAAGGGTGCGCGCGGGATCAACGTCGTCACCACGCCGACATTGCCGCGCCAATCCAGCCCGGCGTGATCGACGGTCACCTCGACCTCGAGATCAAAGCGCGTCCGCCAGCGTTCCAGTTCCGAGCGGAACAGGATGCCCGACGGTTCGCGCGCCCCGCAAAGCAGCATCACGCGACCGTAGCGGTCGCGGTTGGCGAGCACGTGGTAGATCGAGGGACGCAGCGGCGCGAGGCCGAGGCCGCCAGCCACGATCACCACGTCCGCCCCGGCAGCCGCCTCGACCGGCCAGCCGATCCCGTAGGGGCCACGCAGGCCGACCGCGTCACCGGGCTTCAGCCGGGCAAGCGCTTCGGACACCTTGCCGACCGCGCGGATCGTGTGCACCAGCCTGTCCGGCTCGTCGGAATCGCCGCTGATCGAGATCGCCGCCTCGCCGACGCCGAAAGCGTAAAGCATGTTGAACTGACCGGGAGCGAACGTGAAGCCGTTGACGCCCGGGTCGATGTCGAGCGTCCACACGTCGGACAGTTCACGGCGCGAGCGCATCACCCGCGCCACGCGCGGCACCATCGCGTCCGCGGCGCGCTGGTTCACGGTCGCCGCTTCGGGTTCAAGCGCCATAGACATCCAGAAGCTGCATCCGGGTCGCCTGCAGCCGGCTGACCAGCAGCGGCACGAAGCGCATCATCATCTCGTAGCCGACATCGTGATCGGCGTCGCATTTGCCGCGCAGGCAGCGCGCATCCATGCCGATGGCGCGCACCAGTTCGACGGCGCGGGCGTCATGCATCCACTGGTAAGGCGGCAGCAGCCACGATACGCCGACGATCTCGCCTTCCCCGGCGGTCTGGAACGTGATCGCTTTCCGTCCCGGCGCCACCACATCGAGCGCCACGCGCCCGTGGCGGATCAGATAGAACTCATCCGCGGCGTCGCCGGTATGGAACAGGTATTCGCCGGCCTTGAAGGCCACGTTGCGGGCGCAGCCCGCGATCAGCTTGATGGTGTCGTCGTCGAGATCGGCGAAAAACCGGTGCTCGCGGACGATCTTTTCCATTCCCTCGATCATGACGCTGTCTCGCGCGCCGGCTCTTCCCGGATGGCGCGCGCCTCCTCGGTGATGTCGATGCCAACCGGGCACCAGGTGATGCAGCGGCCGCAGCCGACGCAGCCGGAACTGTCGAACTGGTCCCACCAGGTCGCCAGCTTGTGGGTCATCCACTGTCGATAGCGCGACTTGGGCGAGGAGCGCACCGAGCCGCCGTGGATGTAGGAAAAATCCATCGTAAAGCAGGAATCCCAGCGCTGGTTGCGCTCGGCGGTCTCGCCGGCAAGGTCACTGGAATCCTCCACGCTGGTGCAGAAGCAGGTCGGGCAGACCATGGTGCAATTGCCGCAGGTCAGGCAGCGGCCGGCGACGTCGTCCCAGCGCGGATGATCGAGGTTGGCGAGCAGCAGATCGCGGATGCCGGTGGTATCCATGCTGCGGCCTTGCGTCGCAACCGCATGGGAGACCGCGGCCTTGGCCGCCGCGAAATCGGCGTCGGATGCGGTGCGCTGCGGCAGCGTGGCCACCATGGCGCGGCCATCGTCGGAACCGAATTCGACGAGGTATTCATAGTCACCGTCGACCGCGATCTCGGTCAGCGACAGATCGTAGCCGGCCTTCGCCTTCGGCCCGGTATCCATGGAGACGCAAAAGCAGGTGCTGTGCGCCTCGCCGCAATTCACCGCGACGATGAAGGCGCCCTCGCGCCGCGACCGATAGTGCGGATCGACATAGGCGCCTTCCATGAGCACGCGATCCTGCACGGCAATCGCCGCCAGTTCGCAGGCCCGCACGCCGATGAAGGCGAATTTCTCGTCCGGATCGGCAGCGCCGTGGACGGTGAACCCTGAACCGTCGCGCTCAGCGCTCCACAATTTCTGGCGCGGCGGGTGGAGGTATTTCTTCCAGGATTGCGGTCCGACCACGTAGCCGAACAGCGCGTTGTCGTCGCGGCGCTTCAGGCGGTAACGGCCGCCATCCTGCTCGTCGGTCCATCCTTCGGGTAGATCGGCAATTCCGCCGATGTCGTCATAGACGATGGCCTGGTCACGTACGATGGGACCGCAGACGCGGTAGCCGGCGCTGCCCAACGCGCCGATCAGCGCGTCGAGCCCGTCGCGCGTCACCACCGCCGCTTCGCCGTTCGCCATCGGACCCAGCCCTCAACACTGCCACTCGCCAGCCGCGCGCCGCGATCATTCCATGCTTTTGGCCGCAGGGGAAACCCACCCCCTATGGGGCCCGGCTCTCCGCCTCGTCTTCGTCACGGACGAGTATCTCGAAAATCTTTGCTGCCCGTCCATTGAGCGGCGCCCCCTCTCGGGCGAGTTGATCGCCTTCCCCGTCCGCCCAGTAGGCAGCCTGCTCCAACTCAGCGGTCGTCGGCTGAAGTTTCAGAATCTCCAAAGTCTTGGCGTCGTCAACGTCGCCCAGAATCTTGCGCAACTCGTCCCAGGTCGCTCCCATGACGCCTTCGCGGCCCATCTCTGCGGCAGTCGGCATGGCTCGCCTCCTTCTTCTCACGTTCCCCGTGAAAACCGGGGGCCGCCCCTTGCGGGGCAACCCCCCTTGTCGGCATTCGCCGGTTTTGCCGGATCGACCTCCAGGCTCACGCGGCCTTCACGGCAATCTTCTTTTCCGCCTTCTCGACGCCCGGCCTCCGGGGCAGCGTTACGGTCAGCACGCCCTTCTTGAAGCTCGCGTCGATCTTGTCGGCATCGACGTCCTCAGGAATGCGGAAGGAGCGTTGGAAGGAGCCGAAGCGGCGCTCGGACAAGTAGTAGCCCTTCTTCTTCTCCTCTTTCTCCTCCTGCTTCTCGCCCCAGATCGTCAGCATGTCGCCTACGACCTTGAGCTCGACGCTCTTCTCGTCCATGCCGGGAAGCTCGGCGGTGATCTCGTAGACCTTGTCCTTTTCGACGACATCGACGGCGGGCACCTTGCCCCACGTCGCATCGCCTTGCCAGAACGGCTCGAGATTGAATGACGGCCTCTGGAACGGCCACGACACGCTGAAGTTATTGAACAGCTTGTCGATTTCGCCTTGAAGCGTCTCCAACGGATGCCGGGACACCGGTGTCCGCGCCGTTTCCCTCTCGGATTTCACGGGAAGCTTTGTTGCGGTGTTTGTCATGTCCGTATCCTCCATCGGATTCGAACCACCCGGCGATAGTGGCGGGGCCCGCCTCAAGCGCGTTGATATGAGTCAATCGCTTAATGGCGACCGGGTGTTTCTTCCGTCTTTACCATTCATGACCCCGTCGCATCTTCACCTGCAGATTTAGATGTGAATTGGCCGCCGAGAGTGCAAGATTTCCCGCGATGACAATCCGCAATCTCGAGTTCGCCTTCCGCGCCCGATCCATCGCGATCATCGGAGCGTCGCCGACCGACGGCTCGGTCGGACGCGTGGTGACGCGAAACGTGCGCGGGGCCGGTTTCGCGGGGCCGATCTGGCCGGTCAACCCACGCCACGCGAATGTCGATGGACTGACCTGCTATCCGACCGTCGCCGCGCTGCCTCAAACGCCCGACCTCGCCGTCATCATGACGCCGGCCGCCACCGTGCCGGGCCTGATCGGAGAGTTGGGCGCGCGCGGTACGCGCGCCGCCGTGGTGCTCACCGCCGGTCTCTCGCGCGAGAATGGCCTGCGCCAGGCCATGCTCGACGCCGCCAAGCCCTACACGCTACGCATCATCGGGCCGAACTGCCTCGGCCTGTTCGTGCCCGGCATCGGGCTCAATGCCAGTTTCGCCCACATCGCGCCCCGACCGGGCAAGCTCGCCTTCCTGTCGCAATCCGGCGCGCTCGCCTCCGCCGTCCTCGACTGGACCGCCGACCGCCACATCGGCTTTTCCACGGTCGTGTCGCTCGGCGACATGGCCGACGTCGATGTCGCCGATCTCCTCGACATGCTGGCCGGCGACAGCGACACCAAAGCCGTGCTCCTTTATCTCGAGACGGTCACCAATACCCGCAAGTTCATCTCGGCAGCGCGGGCCGCCGCGCGCCTGAAGCCGGTGATCGTCATCAAGTCCGGCCGCCACGCCGCCGCGGCCAAGGCCGCCGCCACCCATACCGGCGCGCTGGCCGGGACCGACGGCGCCGTCAACGCCGCCTTCCGCCGTGCGGGCTTGCTCCGCGTGCAGGATCTGGAGGAACTGTTCGACGCCGCCGAGACGCTCGCCCGTTTCGCGCCCATCGCGCGCGGCCGCCTCGGCATCGTCACCAATGGCGGCGGCGCCGGCGTCCTGGCCGTCGATCAGCTGGTCGACCATGACGGCGAGCTGGCGCAGCTGGCTCCAGAAACGATCGCCGCGCTCGACGCCGTGCTTCCGGCCACTTGGTCACACGCCAACCCGGTCGACATCATCGGCGATGCCGGGCCGGAGCGTTACAAGGCCGCCATCGAGGCCGTGTTTGACGACGACAATGTCGACGCATTGCTGGTCATGGCCTGTCCAACGGCCCTGGCCTCCGCCGAAGGCTCGGCGCAAGCGGTCGGTGAAGCCGTCAAGACCATCGATTCACGCCATCCGCCGCGCTTCAAGCCGATCCTCACCAGTTGGCTCGGCGACCACGCTGCAGCGCCGGCGCGCGCCATCCTCCGCCAATCCGGCGTGGCAACCTACAGCACGCCCGCCGACGCCATCCGCAGCCTCACCTATCTCACCGGCTACAGCGCCGCCCAGCGCGCGCTCATGCAGACCCCGCCATCGCTCTTCGCCGAGTTCCCGGTCGACGTGGCCGCGGCGCGCGCCGTGTTGTCCGCCGTCGTCGCCGATGGCCGCACCACCCTGACCGAACCCGAAGCCAAGACCGTGCTCGCGGCGTTTGGCGTACCCGTCGTCGAAACCCGCGTCGCGCACGAGATCGGCGAGGTCGAAGCGATCGCCGGCCAGCTCCTCGTCCGCCATAATGCGGTTGCCGTGAAGCTTCTGTCGCGCGACGTCAGCCATAAATCCGACGTCGGCGGCGTCGTGCTGGGCGTGCGTTCGCCCAAGGCGGCGGCACGCGCCGCCCAGGGTATCGTCGAGCGCTTGACCACCAAGGCGCCCAACGCAGTGATCGAGGGCTTCACGGTCCAGGCCATGGTCGAGCGGCCCGGCGCGCACGAACTGATTGTCGGCATCGGCGATGACCCTCTGTTCGGACCGGTCATTCTGTTCGGCGCCGGCGGCACCTCGGTCGAAGTGGTCGCCGACACCGCCGTCGCCCTGCCGCCGCTCGACATGAAGCTCGCCGACGACCTCATAGGCCAGACACGCGTTGCACGGCTGCTCGCCGGCTACCGCGACCGGCCCGCCGCCGACATGAACGCCATCGCCCGGGCACTCATGCAGGTGTCCCAGATGGTGATCGATTGCCCGGAGATCGCCTCGCTCGACATCAACCCGATGCTTGCCGATGCTGACGGCGTCGTCGCGCTCGATGCCCGCGTCGTTGTCGACCCCGAACGGCTGGGTGAGCCGGGGCCTAATCGGCGGCTGGCGATCCGTCCCTATCCAAGCGCCTGGGAACGGCGGGTGACGACGAGCGGCGGCCGGGATGTGCTGCTCCGCCCGATCCGCCCCGAGGACGCGCGCCTCTATCCCGATTTCGTGGCCAAGCTCGACAATCGCGACATCCGCCTGCGCCTGCTCGCACCGCGCAAGCAGTTCTCCCACGACTTCCTGGCGCGCCTCACGCAGATCGACTACGCCCGCGAAATGGCCTTCATCGCCGTCGATCCGGACAGCGCCGAACTGCTCGGCGTGTCCCGGCTGGTATCCGACCCCGACTACACGCGGGCGGAATACGGGGTCATCGTACGCAGCGATCTCCAGGGTCTCGGCCTCGGCTGGGCGCTCATGGAGCACCTGCTCACCTATGCCCGCAGTGAGGGGCTTGCCCTCATCGAAGGCGAAGTGCTTTCCGAGAACGCCGAGATGCTCGCCATGTGTCGCGAGATGGGCTTCACTGTGCTGCCCGACCCGGAAGACCCGGGTTGCTTCAAGACGCGGCTGACACTGGCGGCGTAAGAGCTACACGTAGCCGGTCGAGCCGTCGGGGCGGCGCGGCACCTTGCGCTCCCAGTGGACGTAGTCGTCCTTGGCGAGCACATCCATGTCGATTTCGACGCCCCAGCCGGGCCGGTCTGGTCTCAACGCGAGATAACCATCCTTCGGCAGGTATGGGTCCTTCACGTAGGGCGCATCGAGCATCTGACCCGGAGCCGCGGCACGGTCGCCACCACCGAAGACATAGGCCTTTCCGGCCGGCAACCGGTATTCGAGGATACGGAAGTTCGGCTGCGCCGCGGAGAAATGCAGGTTGACCGCGGTGGCGAGCGGCCCCATCGGATTGTGCGGGGCGACGGTGACATAATGTGCCTCGGCGATCGCGGCGATCTTGCGCATCTCCAGCAGGCCGCCAACGGCGCAGATGTCAGGCTGGATGATGTCGGCGCCGCCAACCGAAAGCAGGCGCAGGAACTCGAACCGGCTGTACAGACTCTCGCCGGTCGCCAGCGTGCAGGTCATCTGGCGCTTCATGTCGCCCCACGCCTCGATGTTTTCCGGCCGGATCGGCTCCTCGAAAAACAGCGGATCGTAGGGGGCGAGAGCGTTGCCGAGTTGAACCGCCTGCTGCGGCTCGAAGATGCGGGCATGCGCGTCGAAGGCGATCTCGTAGTCGGCGCGCACGGTCTCGCGCAGCGCACGGAAATACTCGGCCGAGGTCCGCACCACTTCGCCCCAGCGGTTGGCGTGGATGTCGATCCGGTACGGGCTGAGTTTGAAGGCGGTCAGGCCCCAGTCGGCGTTGAGCCGGTCGAACTCGTCGCGCGCCGCGCCCGGATCGGGCGCCGTGTAGACACCCGCATAGACGCGGACCCGTTCGCGCGAATTGCCGCCAAGCAGCATGTAGACCGGAACGCCCAGCGCTTTCGCGGAAATGTCCCACAGGCAATGGTCGATCGCCGAGATTGCCGCAAGGCCGAGTGCACCGGGCGGAAAGCGTGACTGCTGGAGCAGATAGAGGATCAGATACTCAATCCGGCGCGGATCCTCGCCCTTGATGAAGGTGAACAGGTATTCGAGCAGCGGCAGCAACGCCTTGTCGGGGCCGTGATTGTAGCATTCGCCCCAGCCGGTCAGCCCGTCGTCGGTATCGATCGCCACCACCACCCGCGGCCGGTCCTTGTCGCGGGTCATGAAGGCGCGCAGGCGATCGATCTTCATGTCTATTCGTCCGGGCTGAAGTAGCGGGCCCGCTTGACGCGCGTCTGCACATAGACGTTCTCGTCAAACGTCCCCTCGACGTAGGATTTCGAGTCCCGCGATATCGGGATGGCGACGTTGCCTTTCGACGGATGCGCGGCGACGAAGTCTTCGTCGATGTCGACGCCCAGCCCCGGCGCGTCCGGCACCGTCAGGAAGCCATCCTTCTGCACCGGATGCGGAATGACGGTCTTCGCCCGTCCCTCCCAGTCGTCCTCGATGCGCTCCAGGATGATGGCGTTGGGGATCGCCGCCATCAGATGCAGCGCGGCGTACTCGGCGACCGGCCCGAGCGAGCCGGAATGGGGCGCGAACATGATGTGATGCGCCTCCGCCATGGCGGCGATCTTGCGCATCTGGGTGATGCCGCCGGCCCGACCGGTGTCCGGCTGGATGATGTCGACCAGCTCGCGCTCGATCAGCTCGCGTTCGCCGAAGATCGTCGCCATGCGCTCGCCCGAGGCGAGCGGCACCTGGGCCGCGTCGCGGATGCGTTTGTAGCCCTCGACATTCTCCGGCGCGATCGGGTCCTCGATCCAGGCCAGTTCGTAGGGCTCCAGCGCGCGTGCCACCCGCGCCGCGTCGGCCGGCGTCAGCCACGGCGGCCCGTGCAGGTCGATCATGATGTCCATCTCGGCGCCGACCGCTTCGCGGATCGCCGCGACCTTGCGCACCGGATCGGAGACGCCGCCGCATTTCAGCGCCGTGATGCCGCGCGCCTTCAGCGACAGGGCGACATCCGGCGTGTTGGCGTGGCCGTAGATGCGGATCCTGTCGCGCACCTTGCCGCCGAGCAGGTTCCACACCGGCGTGTTGAGCACCTTGCCCTTGATGTCCCACAGCGCCATGTCGATGCCGGTCATGGCGCCGCCGCCGACCGTGCCGAGCATGCCGTGGCCCATGATGGCCACCTGCATCCGCTGCCACAGGCGTTCGATATGCGTCGGGTCCTCACCGATGAGAACCGCCTTGAGGTCCTGGATCGCCGTCTCGATGACCCGCGGCCAGCCCGAGCATTCGCCGATACCGGTGATGCCCTCGTCGGTGTCGATCTTGAGGAAGAGCCAGTTGCGCACGCCGCCGAAGGCGGTGTTGGTGGCCCGCGCCGGCTGCTCCGACCACGTCGCGTCGGAGGCCCACTTCTTGGGCTCCGGCGCACCCGCGCTCATGAGAAACGTGCGTATGTTGGTGATCTTCATGGAGCCATGTCTCTGGTGAGGCGAATGCGGGCCTTACTCACCCGTGTAGCGATGACGCTCGTGGATGCGGCGGGCGCGCGGATCGGGGTGGGGAATCGCGGAAAGCAGCGCCTTCGTGTAGTCGTGGCGCGGGTGGTTGACGACCTGATCGGTGTCGCCGGTCTCGACGACGCGGCCCCGAAACATCACGGCGACCCGGTCGCACATGTAACGGATAACGCCCATGTCGTGGCTGATGAAGATGTAGGCGAGGCCCAACTCGTCCTGCAACTGCATCAGCAGGTCGAGCATCTGCGAGCGCAACGACACATCGAGCGCCGAGGTGGCTTCGTCGGCGACAATCACCCGCGGCGACAGCGCGATCGCGCGGGCAATGCCGATACGCTGGCGCTGGCCGCCGGAGAAAGCGTGCGGATAGCGCTCGCGCCAGCTCGGTTCGAGCCCGACCTGGCGCATCAGGTGGGCGACGCGATCGTCCAGTTCGGCGCCGCGCGCGATGCGATTGACGAACAACGGCTCGCCGATGATCTGCGCGACGGTCATGCGCGGATTGAGCGACGACACCGGATCCTGGAAGATCATGCGGATCTCGCGCCGGCAGGCCATCAGCGTCGACTTGTCGGCCTTGGCGAGGTCGACAACGCTGCCGTCGACGCGCCGATAGCGGATCTCGCCGGCGGTCGGCTGATAGACGCGAAGCAGGCAACGGCCCATCGTGGTCTTGCCTGAGCCCGACTCGCCGACCACGCCCAGCGTCTCGCCGGGGCGAACCACGATCGACACGTCGTCGACCGCCTTGATCGCAGCGGTCGAAGCCGGAAAATACATCTTGAGGCCAAGCGCCTCCATGATCGGCGGCACTTCTTGCGGCACTTCAGGGCGGCCAACCCGGATCGCCGCCTTGTCCTCCAGCTTGAGCACCGAGCCGATAAGCATGCGGGTATAGGGATCGGTCGCAGCGTGGAAGATCTGCTCGACCGGCCCGTGCTCCATCACCTTGCCGTTGTACATGACCAGCACGTCGTCGGCGATTTCGGCAACCACGCCCATGTCGTGGGTGATGAACACCACGCCCATGTGGTGCGATTGCTGCAACCGCTTGATGAGATCGAGAATCTCCGCCTGCGTGGTGACATCGAGGGCGGTCGTCGGTTCGTCCGCGATCAGCAGCATGGGATTGCAGGCAAGCGCCATGGCGATCATGGCGCGTTGGCGCATGCCACCGGAGAACTCGAAGGTGTAGCGATCGACGGCCTTGTCCGGGTTGGGAATCTCGACCTGGCCGAGCAGCTCGACGGTGCGTTTGCGCGCCGCCGCCTTGCCCAGCCGCCAGTGCAGGCGCAGCACTTCGCTGATCTGATCCCCGATGGTGTGCACCGGCGACAGCGACGACATCGGCTCCTGGAAGATCATTGCGATCTCCTGGCCGCGCACCGCGCGAATCTGCCGCCCTTTCGGATCGAGCTTGGCGAGATCGACGGTCGAGCCGTCGGCGCGCGTGAAGATCATGCTGCCCGAGACGATGCGGCCGGGCGAATCGACGATCTGCAGGATGGAACGCGCGGTGACGCTCTTGCCCGAGCCGCTCTCGCCGACGATGGCCAGCGTGCGACCGCGATGGACGTCGAAGGAGACGCCATCGACTGCCTTGACCACGCCGTTGCGCACCGGAAAATGCGTGACGAGATCGCGAACGCTGAGCACCGTCTGGCGCTCGCCCCCGGCCGTCGTTCGGGAATCGTGCGGGTCGGACATCGTCATTTGTTGTAGGGGTCGGCTGCGTCGCGCAGGCCGTCGCCGACGAGGTTGAGCGCCATGACGGCGATCACGACGAAGGCGCCCGGCCAGAACAGCCACGGCGCCGTCGCGATCGAACGAATGTTCTGCGCCTCCTGCAGGAGCACGCCCCACGAGATCGTTGGAGGCTGCAGACCGAGGCCAAGGAACGAGAGAGCCGTCTCGGCCAGGATCATCGCCGGAATTGCCAGCGTGATCGAGGCGATGATGTGGCTCATGAAGCTCGGCAGCATGTGGCGGAAGATGATGCGCCGCTCGCTGCACCCGTCGAGGCGCGCCGCGGTGACGAATTCCTCCGTGCGCAGCGACAGGAAACGGCCGCGCACGACCCGGGCAAGGTGCGCCCAGCCGGTCAGCGAGAGGATCACCGTAATCATGAAATACTGGCGGGTGGCCGGCCAGTCCTGCGGCAATGCGGCCGTCATCGCCATCCAGATGGGAATGCTCGGCAAGGCCAGAACGAATTCGATCGTCCGCTGGACGACGAAGTCGATGCGGCCGCCATAGTAGCCGGATATGCCGCCAAGGATGATGCCGATGATCAGCGACAAGGCGACGCCGACAAGGCCGATCGACAGGGAAATCTGGGCGCCCTGCATGACGCGGCTCCACACGCCGCGGCCGAGACGATCGGCGCCGAGAAGGAACAGAGGATGATCGGGATCGTCGGAAGCAAGCAGATGCCGATCCGTCGTGAAGATCCCGAAGATCTTATACTCGAAGCCCTTCCCGAAGAGTGAGACCGTTATCTTCTCGGTCTCGTCGGGCTTGTAGATGGCGGCAAGCGTCTCCGGATCACGCGCCAGCTTGTCCGGGTGATACCACAGGCCGATCTGAAGCCCGCCATTCTCGCCGCGGTCGAAGAGATGCAGCGCCTCCGGCGGGTGATACTGCGCCCGCGCGTTCTGCTGGTACGGGTCGTTGACGGCGAAGAAGCCGGGCACGGCGGCGATGATGTAGAGCACGATGGTAACGACCAATCCGACCATCGCCAGCTTGTGGCGGCGGAAGGCCCACCACATGAGCTGCCACTGCGAAGCGACGGCGACGTTCGCAAAGCCAGCTGCAGGGACGGCGATATCGGTCATGCTGCTTGCCTACTCCAGGCGAATACGGGGATCGACGAGGGCGAGAAGGACGTCGCTCACCAGCGAGCCGATCAGGGTGAGCGCGGAGATCAGAAGAATGAAGGCGCCGGCGAGATACATGTCCTGCGCCTTCAGCGACTCGAGCAGCAGCGGCCCCGCGGTCGGCAGGTTGAGCACGATCGCCACGATGATCGAGCCGGAAACCAGATTGGGCAGCAGCCAGGCGATGGTCGAAATGAACGGATTGAGCGCCACCCGTAGAGGATACTTGATCAGCAGGCGGAACTCCGAGAGTCCCTTGGCGCGCGCCGTGGTGACATAAGGCTTGGCGAGTTCGTCCAGCATGTTGGCGCGCATGATGCGCACGAGGCTGGCCGTACCCGACACTGCCAGAATAATGACCGGAATCCACAGATGGTGGAGCAGGTCGAGCATCTTGCCGATGCTCCACGGCGCATTCTGATACTGCGCCGAAAACAGGCCACCGACATCCTGCCCAAGTTCGATCGCCGCGACATACATCAGCACGAGCGCCAGCAGGAAGGACGGGATGGCGAGGCCGGCAAAGGCGACGGCGGTGAAGAAATAGTCGCCGATCGAATATTTGCGCACGGCCGAATAGACGCCGATCGGCAAGGCAATCCCCCAGGTGGCGATCAGCGTCGACAGCGTCAGGATGAGCGTCAGCAGCATGCGCTGCCAGATCAGGTCGCCGACCGGTTCCTGCCACTCGAACGAAATGCCGAAGTCGCCCTTGGCGAGGATGTTGTAGACCCACTTGCCGTACTGGACGAGAAGCGGCTGATCGAGCCCGAAACGCGCACGCAGATCAGCGGCGGTATTCTGGTCGACGACCTCGTTGGAGGCCGCCAGCGTCGCGATATAGTTCGTCGCGTAATCGCCCGGCGGAAGCTGGATCAGCACGAAAGCCAGGAAGCTCGCGACAAACAGCGAGGGCACCATCCAGGCGAGCCGCTTGGCGATGAATTTCAGCATGGCCCAATCCCCACCCGAAACATGCTGCCCTGCACTACCCCGTCCCCCATGCTCACGCCACCTGCCCGGCTTCGGGCCGCCACGGATAGGGTCGCTCCCACCCCCGCCGGTGCCCCGGATGGTCGGGCGTCATGGTCAGATAGGGATAGCGCTTGTCCTCATGCGCCGCCCGTGTCGCCTTCATCACTTCACTCGCCAGCAGCGCATCGAGCTTGCCGCGCACGCCCTGCGCTGACGGTGCGTCGATGAGGTTGCGCTGTTCGCCGGCATCCTCCGCAAGGTCGTAGAGCGTGCCAAGGCCGTTGTCGTAGCGCGACAAGCGATAGCGGCCGTCGTCGAGGCACATGCCGTTCGCCACCACGCCGAGGGCATGGCTGCGCCGCGGCCCGCCGGGCGCGATCGCGGGCAGCGGGAAGGAATCCTTCGCCGTCGTCGCCGGCACGCCGGCCGCGGCCAGGATCGTCGCAAAGATGTCCGTGATGGTGACCAGTTCACTGACGCGAACGCCGCGCGGACCGCCGGGCACGCGCACGATGAGCGGCACGTGCATGGCGGGATCGAAGAACAGGTTCTTGCCGAGGAAATCGAAGTCACCGACGAAATCGCCGTGATCGGCGGCGAAGATCACGATCGTGTTGCGACCGTCGGGTCGCGCGTCGAGCGCAGCGAGAATCGCGTTCACCTGCTCGTCGATCAGGGTGATGAGCCCGCAATAATGCGCGCGGATGCGGCGCTTCACTGCCAGCGGAAAATCCGCAAGGTCGACGCCGGCCGAACCGCCGGCGTGAGCGCGGATGTGGTCGTCGCGAAACCGCTCCGAGTCCGGCGTCCCCGGGATCGGGTCCGGCATGTCGGCCGGATCGAACATCTCGGCATATTCGCGCGGCGGATTGTACGGGTCGTGGGGGCCAGGAAAGGCGACCATGCAAGCGAAGGGCTTGTCGCTGTCGTAGTTGTTGAGGAAATCGACGGCCCGCCCGCCGACCCAGGCATCGACCTGGTGCTCAGTCGGAATCGCGCCGACCGCGGCCATGCGGTTGTCGACATAGCCCTCCTCCTCCCAGCCGCGTAATTTCCTCAGGCCGTGGCTGGCGAGATACGCACCGTAGTCGTCCTGGATGTGGACGTGGCGCTTGTCCTCCGAGATCACACGGTGGTCGAACCCTTCCGATATATCCCACGGGATGAAGTGCATCTTGCCGATGGCTTCGGTGTGATAGCCGGCCGCGGAAAGCAGCGCGGGCCAGCTCGGCATGCCGCAATCCCCGTGGTCGGGGCGCAGCCAGTGCGTGTTGTCGACGATGCCGGTGGTCAGCGCGTTGCAGCCGGTCAGCAGCGCCGCGCGCGCCGGCACGCAGACCGGATGCATGGACAAGGCGCGCTCGTAGAGGACGCTCTCGACTGCCAGCGCGTCGATCGCCGGTGTTCTTGCGAAAGCCGCGCCGTAACAGCCGACGAAATCGGCACGCAATTGGTCCGGAAACATGAAAAGAATATTGGGTGGACGGCTCATTCACTCACCCGCGACACGCGCGGTTCGGGGCTGCCGGTTGGCAGCGGGAGGCCTGCACAAGGGCAGACCTCCCGCCGGCTCAGCTATTCCAGCCTGAACGGATCAGACCTTCGAGTACTGCTGCGGCAGCGATGGTGCCGGGTTCGGGTAGGGCCACGAATCCGGTTCCTTCGTCGGCACGTTGGCGAACCCGTTCTTGCATGCGCCAAAGGTGCTGGGCGCCAGGCAGACTCCGACCCACTCGAAGGCATCGGCGGAGAGCTCGAGAACCTTCTTCATGTAGACCCCCTGCTTTTCGGGATCCGCCGTCGCACGCGCCTCGTCGTAGAGCTTCATGCGCTCTTTCTGGCTCTCCGGCGGTTCCTCGCCCTGCTTGCCGTTGGACACGTACCACTGCGCCCACGCCAGGGCGTAACGCGAGCCCTGCGTGTGGGTTGCCACATAGTCGCGCGGGTCGAAGATCATGTCCGGACCATTCGCTCCGGGCCACACCTGCGCGTCATAGTCGTTGTTGTCGCCGCGGCTGTAGAACAGCGCGCGCTCGATCGTGTTGACCTTGATGTCGATGCCGATCTTGGCCCAATGCTTCTTGACCAGTTCCATGACATCGACAAGGTCCGGCGTCAGCGTTGGGATGACGTCGACGGCGAAGAAGACCTTTTCACCGTCGGGACGAAGCCGCATGCCCTGGCTGTCCTTCTTGTCGTAGCCGAGCTTGTCCAGCATGGCGTTGGCCTTGGCCGGATCGTGCTCGGTGTACTGCTTGGCCATCTTCTCGTTGTACCAGGGGTGATTGGCCCGCGGTCCGGACTGCCAAGGCTCAGATTGCCCAAGATAGACGAGCTCGACGACCTCGGCCCGGTCGATGCCGTAGGCCAGCGCGATACGGAAATCCTTGTTCGAGAACATTTCCCGCATCTTCGGGTCTTTGTCGGTCAGGTTCAGGTAGATGACGCAAGCCTGCGACGACGAGGGCACCAGCTCCATGAGGTGGTAGTCGCCCTTCTCCTTGTTCTGCGACAGGGTCGGCTTGTTCGACAGGCGGTTGATGTGCCGCTCTTGCATGTCGATCTTGCCGGCGAACACGTCGAGGAGAAGCGACTCCGGATCCTGGTAGATCGGGAAGGTGACGCTATCGAGATACGGCAGCTGATTGCCTTCCGTATCCACCTGCCAGAAGTAGGGATTGCGCTTCGCCACCACGCGGGTCGCGCCGCCGACGTAAGGCTCGGCGATCACCCACGGGTCGAGCACCGGCTTCTCCGGATTGCCCCAGCGCGGCGGGATTTCGATGTCGCCGTTCTTGGCGCGGAACAGGTCCGGCCAGCTCGACATTCCAGACGACTTAACCATGTCGTCGAGCTTGTTGTTGTATTTCGGCAGGAACTGGCTGGCGTAGTGCTTGCAGAACAGCGTCGGATGCTGACCGAGCGGCGTCGCAAGCTGTTGCGGAAAGAGCCCGTATGGCGCGGCGAACTTGAACTGCACCGTGGCGTCGTCGATCTTGGTGACTTCAGGTCCCTTGCCGCCGATCGAAAGGATTCCGGGCACCGACGGATAGAGTTCGGAATTCTTGACGCAGTCCTCGATCGAGAAGACGACGTCATCGGCGGTGAAGGGCTGGCCGTCCGACCACTTCAGGCCCTTGCGCAGGTGGAAGGTGAAGGTGGTGGCGTCATCACTGACGTCCCAGCTCTCGGCGACGTTCGGCAGCACCTTGGTGAAGTCGAAGTCCCAGCGGGTCAGGCCCATATTGCCGATGCAGCGCAGGATGCCGTTGTGGTCGTTGCTGCCGCTCAGGCCGCGAACCCACGTACCGCCGTAGCCACCGATCTTTTCGCGCGTCTCGACGACGAGCGGGTTGGCAGGCAGGCGATCGGCTACCTTCGGCAGTTTGCCGTCGGCGGCCATCTTGGCGAAGTCCGGCGCCTCCTTGGCGTCGGCGGCATTCGCGCTGCGCGCCATCAGCGCGACAGCGGCCACGCCGGCCATCCCTTTCAGAACCGTCCGTCGTCCGACCCGGCCTTTTGCCGAATCGTGAATTGGATTTTCGCTCATGACATTCCTCCCTGAATGTTTCAGTCGGCGCGCCCGGTTCTCCCACCCGGCAACAGTCGAGGATGGGACCCTAGTTCATGTCCGACAAGGTGACAAGTTTTGACAAATTGAATTTGCGGGGGCATTTTGGCCGACGATCGTGTCCGCGCGCCGCCTCATCGGCCGCCCGGATGTCGCCGGGGGAGAGCATAGTGCCGATGCGCGAGGAAAGCAGAAGAAAACTGGCCACCGTTTCGACCGCCACGATCACCACGGTGCTGCTCAAGCGCGGGCTCCGCAACACGTTTCTCGGCGGCGGCGTACACCTCATCAATCCTGCCGCTCCGCAACTGGTCGGCTCCGCCTACACGCTGCGCTACATTCCGGCGCGCGAGGACCTCGACGGGCTCGGCGTCTTCGATAACCGCACCCACCCGCAGCGTCGCGCCATCGAGGAGTGCCCGGCCGGCTCGGTGCTCGTCATCGACAGCCGCGGCGATGCGTCGGCCGCGTCGGCCGGCGGCATCCTGGTCACGCGCTTGTGGAAGCGCGGCGCCGCCGGCGTGGTCACCGATGGCGGCTTCCGCGACACGCCGGATATCGCCGCCCTGCCCTTCGCCGCCTATCACGCCCGGCCCTCGGCACCGACCAATCTCATCAAGCATCATGCCGTCGACATCGACGTGCCGATCGGCTGCGGCGGCGTGCCGGTCTATCCGGGCGACACCGTCGTCGGCGATCGCGAGGGCGTCGTCGTCATCCCGGCGGATATGACCGACAGCGTCGCCGACGAGGCGTTCGAACAGACCGCCTTCGAGGATTTCGTCGCCGAGAAGGTGATGGCTGGCAACTCGATCTTTGGAATCTACCCGCCGAACGCCGACGCGCTTGCCGAATTCGCGCGCTGGCGCGCGGCCAAAGGCCGATAGGGCCCGCGAACCCAATGGCGGGCGGCCTCCAGGAAGCCCCGAGAAACATCGTCGATTCCGGCGTCGGCCGGCTGAGCGGCGCGGTTTACGAACGCATCCTGGCGATGATCGTCAACGGCGAGTTCGGTCTCAACACGCGCCTGCCCTCCGAGGTCGATCTCTCGCGCCAGTTCGGCGCGTCGCGACCGATCGTCCGCGAAGCGCTGGCGCGCTTGCGCGAAGACAAGATGATCGTCTCGCGCCAGGGATCGGGCTCCTACGTCATACGCCGGCCGGACGACGCCGTGCTGCGTTTCGCGCCGGCCGGCTCCATCGCCGACATTCAGCGATGCTTCGAGTTCCGCGCCGAACTGGAGAGTGCCGCCGCCGCCGTCGCCGCCGAGCGCCGCCAACCCGCCGACCTGTCGGCGCTCAACGACGCCTATGATGCCCTTGAAGCCTGCATCGCTGGATCGCGACTCGGCGTCGAGGAAGACATTCGCCTTCACGACGCAGTCGCCGAGGCGACGCACAATCAGTATTACGTTTCCATGCAGACCGGCCTGCACGTCGAGGTCACGCGCGGCATGACCGTCATGCGCAATCTGTCGCTGCTTCGCCCGGCGACCCGCCTGCGCCTCGTCCAGGACGAACATCGGGCGATCGTCGATGCCATCGAACAGGGCGATCCAGAAACCGCCCGCAGCGCGATGAAGGCGCATATCATCAACGCCCGCCAGCGCATGTTTGACGGCGCGACCGCCTCGGACTGACCGGCACCCCCGCACGCGCCAGACCCGTTCCGCCGACTGGAGGTTTCGATCCGTGTTGAAAGGCTTCGAGCATGTCAGCCTGGTGTGCAGCGATCTCGACCGCACGCTGCATTTCTACTGCGACCTGCTCGGCTTTCGGCTAGTCGTGCGTCGGGCGAACGGTAATGGCGGCGAGGTCGCGTTCCTCGAATGCGCCGGCGGCGGCCTCGAGATATTCCGGCCGCCCGGCAATTTGCAGGAGCCGGCGCGCCAGGTGCCGCGCACCGAGGTCGGCTTCCAGCATTTCGCGCTCACCGTCGACGACGTGGACGCGACCTATCGACACCTCGTTGCCGCGGGAGTCTCATTCACCGGCCCGCCGCGCGACGCGGTGAACCGGGACATCCTGAGCCGGACGAGCTTCTGCAAGGATCCCGACGGCGTTCTGGTGGAGATTTGCGCCCGCTAGCCGGGCGAGCCACACCCGCTATAGTCGCCGGCGGATGACGGAGACAACAGGCAGGACCGGCACGGAGCCGCGGCGGCCGGCGATCACAGCGGTTGCCGAGCGGCCTTGGCACGCTCTCGAAGCGGACGCGGCGCTGGCCGCTTTTGACACCAGCCATCACGGACTGGAGTCGGACGAGGCTGCGGCGCGGATCGCCGTGTTCGGCCCGAACCGGCTGCCGCGCACGTCCGGGCGCGGCGCGTTCGTTCGCTTTCTCCTGCAATTCAACAACGTCCTCATCTACGTACTTCTCGCCGCCGCGGTTCTCTCCGCCGCCCTCGGCCACTGGATCGACGCCGCCGTCGTCCTTGGCGTGACGCTCGCCAACGCCATCATCGGCTTCATCCAGGAGGGCCGCGCCGCGCAGGCGCTGGAGGCGATCCGCGGCATGATCGACCCGCGCGCGACGGTGCTCCGTGACGGGCACCGCGCCACGATCGGCGCCGACGAGATCGTCCCGGGCGACATCGTGCTGGTCGAGGCCGGCGCCAGGGTCCCGGCCGACCTCAGGCTGATGCGCGCTCGCGGCCTCAGGATTGATGAAGCCACGCTGACCGGCGAGTCGGTACCCGTCGACAAGACGCCGGCGCCGGTGACGAACGACGCGCAGCTCGGCGACCGGCGATCGATGGCCTTTTCCGGAACCTTCGTCACTGCCGGACAGGGATCCGGCGTGGTTGTCGCCACCGCATCGAAGACCGAGCTTGGCCGCATCAGCACGCTGATCGGCTCCGTCGAATCGCTCCAGACGCCGCTCGTCCTTCAGATCGACCGTTTCGGCCGGCAACTGACAATCGGCATCCTGCTGGCGGCCGTTCTGGTCTTCGCATTCGCGTATTTCTGGCGCGGCTACGACCTCGGCGACGCCTTCATGATCGTCGTCGGTCTGACGGTTTCCGCCATCCCCGAAGGCCTGCCCGCGATCATGACCATCGCGCTGGCCATCGGCGTCCAGCGCATGGCCGCCCGCCACGCCATCATCCGGCGCCTGCCGGCCGCCGAGACGCTGGGTTCGGTATCGGTGATCTGTTCGGACAAGACCGGCACGTTGACCCGCAACGAGATGATGGCGCGCAGCGTCGTCACCCATGTCGGCGAATATGAGGTGACCGGAGACAGCCACACACCGGACGGCAGGTTCCGCATGTCCGGCGCCGAGGTCGATCCATCGCGCGATCCGTCCCTGATCGAATTGATCCGCGCCGGGATGCTCTGCAACGATGCCGAACTGCGCCACGTCGATGGCCAATGGCTGCCGGACGGCGACCCCATGGAGACGGCACTGGTCGCACTCGCCATGAAGGCCGGTGCCGATCCCGCGCTGATCCGCAAGCAGTTGCCGCGCGCCGACGAGATTCCCTTCGATGCCCTGCATCGCTTCATGGCGACCCTGCACCACAGCCACGACGGGGACGCCTTCATCCTCATCAAGGGCGCGCCGGAACGCATTCTCCTGATGTGCGCCAGCGAACGCGGCCCCACTGGCGACGTCCCGTTGCGCGGCGAACTGTGGCACCAGGAGGCCGAGGCGCTGGCGGCCCGCGGCGAGCGCATTCTCGGCTTTGCCATCAAGCCGGTGGCGTCCGACAAGCGCGACCTCGCCTTCGCCGACGTCGGTGAGGGCGCGACCCTGCTCGGCTTTGTCGGCTTCCTCGATCCGCCGCGCGACGAGGCCATAACCGCCGTCGCCGACTGCCGCACCGCCGGCATCCGCGTGGTCATGATCACCGGCGACCATGCCGCGACGGCGCGCGAGATCGCCCGCCAGCTCGGCATCGCCGACGATCCCAAATCCCTCACCGGCCGGGAGATCGAGCTTCTCGATGAGACTGGCTTGCGCGCCGCCGTCCGCGACACCGATGTGTTCGCGCGCACCACACCGGAACACAAGCTGCGTCTGGTCGAGGCGTTGCAGGCCGATGGCCTGACCGTCGCCATGACCGGCGACGGCGTCAACGACGCACCGGCGCTGAAGCGCGCCGATGTCGGCGTCGCCATGGGGGAGAAAGGCACCGAGGTCGCCAAGGAGGCCGCCGGGATGGTGCTCGCCGACGACAACTTCGCCTCCATCGTCGCTGCCGTCCGCGAGGGGCGCACCGTCTACGACAACCTGATGAAAGTCATCGGCTGGACGCTGCCGACCAATGGCGGCGAGGGCCTGACCATCATCGCGGCGCTCCTCTTCGGCTTCGCGCTGCCGATCACGCCGGTGCAGATTCTGTGGATCAACATGGTGACGGCGGTGGCGCTCGGCCTGACGCTCGCCTTCGAGCCGACCGAACCGGGCACCATGCACCGTCCGCCGCGTCCGGCCCGCCAACCAATCTTGAGCGTCGACCTGCTCTGGCGGATCGCCTTCGTCTCGATCCTGTTCGTCGCCCTGGCCTTCGGCGTCTTCTTCTGGGCTGAGGCCGCTGGCCGCTCCCTCGAAGCAGCGCGCACAATGGTGGTCAACACGCTGGTCGTGATGGAGATCTTCTATCTGTTCAGCGTGCGCTATGTGCACGGCACGTCGCTGACCTGGCAGGGCGTCCTCGGAACGCCCGCGGTCCTTCTCGGCGTCGGCATCGTCGTCGCCTGTCAGTTCGCCCTCACCTACCTGCCACCGTTGCAGGCCCTGTTCGGAACGCAGGCACTTAGCCTCGGCGATGGCCTGATCGTGGTCGGCGTCGGCGTCGCGCTGCTCTTTGCCGTTGAGGCGGAGAAACACATCCGCCGCTTGCTCACCGGCGGCCGTTCCTGATGTCGGCTTCTTCCCGATTGTCTATATTCGCGGACATTCAGGCCCTCGCGCATGCAGCAATTTATTCGGTTGCCGCGACGCGAGGCGGCGCTCTCAAAACTCGGCCGCCTTCAACGCGGCGTCGGCGCTTCGCTGACCGACATCTCTTGTTCAACGTG
The DNA here is from genome assembly GCA_963781775.1 of uncultured Alphaproteobacteria bacterium. Classification (GTDB taxonomy): domain Bacteria; phylum Pseudomonadota; class Alphaproteobacteria; order Rhizobiales; family Kaistiaceae; genus CAVSRC01. Next base: position 78,823 of record CAWAHE010000016.1, read on the forward strand.
GTTCGATGACGCTATCAAGCTGTATGGGAAATGCTTGCTGGATCCGGAAAGGCAATCGCCGATGAGCATCCTCAGTGAAGCCCAGCAGGAGCAATTCCGCACCGACGGCTTTTGTGTGCTCGACGACGTCGTGCCCTCCGGGATGCTGCGCCTGCTCCGCGACGAATGCGCCACCTTCATCCGCCTGAAGGACGAGGAGATGGACCGCGCCGGCACCGACACGCTCGGCATCAGCCATCGCGGCAGCCGCTATTTCGTCTCCAACTGCCACCTCGTGCGGCCGCAGATCAATGGCTTCCTGCATTCCGACCTGATGGCTGGCATCTGCCGCGATACGCTCGGGCCCGACGCGTACATGTTCTACAACCAGTATGTGGTGAAAGGCGCCGAGGCCGGCATGAAGTTCTCCTGGCACCAGGACTCGGGCTATGTGAACGCCAATGGCGGCGACATCGGCCACCGGCCCTATCTCACCACCTGGACACCGCTCGACGACGTCACCGAGGAGAACGGCACCATCTACGTGCTGCCGCAGAGCGAACTCGGCATCCGCACCTGGGTGGCCCACGAGAAGGATCCCGAGACCAATGACTGGGTCGGGTATTTCGGAGCCGAGCGCGGCGTCCCGGTCATCATCCCGGCAGGCTCGATGGCGATCTTCTCTTCCATGACCTTCCATTGCAGCGGCGCCAACCGGACGCCCGCCATGCGCCGGGTCTTCCTCGCCCAGTATTCAGCCGAACCAATCCGCCGGAACGACGGCTCGATCTGGGGCAATGCCGTGCCTGTACTGAAGGACGGCCGCCCCGTCGGCGAGCCCGTCCCCGCCTGAAGGTGCGCCCCGTCCGATAGCTTCCCTGAGTAGCCCCCGGGGTTCAGACGCTCGGGTTGGCATGGCCCATCGGGTGACGACGTGAGCGCTGGAGACGCACCGCAAGCTCTGGCGGGATGACGTTGGGAGCTTGGTGGAGCCGAGGGGGATCGAACCCCTGACCTCCGCATTGCGAACGCGGCGCTCTCCCAGCTGAGCTACGGCCCCATCAGAACCCGCCTCGGCGGCTGGATACGGGCCGGGCGGCAGATCGGCGCCATTTAGGGTGGGGGTCTCCGGCCTGTCAAGGCGCGCTTGCGCACTGTGCCGACCGCCGGAATCCGGGCCGAGACTTGCACTTTCTGGCCGGCCCTTTACACATCTGGGCCAAGCTTGAGCGAGGCCGCGCGCATGATTGAATTGCTGAGATTCATCTCCTTTATCCTACAACTCTATGTGTATGTCCTCATTGCCGCGGCGGTGTTCAGCTGGCTGATCGCCTTTAACGTCGTCAACACCAGCAACCAGATCGTCCGGGCGATCGGCAACGCTCTCTACCAGTTGACCGAACCGGTGCTCCGCCCGATCCGCAACATCCTGCCCAATCTCGGCGGGCTCGACCTGTCGCCGATCGTGGTCATTCTGATCATCATTTTCATCCAGAGCGTCATTCTGCCCAACATCGCGCGGGCGTTCATCTGATCCGTCCCGGCGGCAACCGGCCGCCGCATGTCTGCGACCGGGATGATGGCCTGCTACCGGATTGAGCCGGGCGCCATCGTTGTGAGCGTGCGGTTGACGCCGCGCGCCAACCGCGACGCCGTGGACGGCATCGGCATTCTTGCGGACGGTCGCACGGTGATTCAGGCGCGCGTGCGGGCCGTGCCGGAATCCGGCGCCGCCAACAAGGCGTTGACCATGCTGCTCGCCAAGACCTTCCAGCGGCCAAAATCGGCCGTCGAATTGATTGCCGGCGCCACCACCCGAATCAAACAGGTCCGCGTAACGGGCGATCCGGCCGATCTGGCGGCGGTGGTCGATGGATGGCAGGCGAAACCCTGACCCGATCGGTCAGGTGCTGGCGCCGCGGCCCCAGGCGAAGGCGATCTTGGTCAGCGACGCTTCGCCGAAGCGCTCGTTGGCGCGCGCCACCTTGCGCCCGCCGGCATTGCGATAGAAGCGGCAGGCGTTTTCGTTGTCGGCCAGCGCCCACACCACGACCGAATCAAAACCGAAGCGGGCGAGCTCGCGCCGCGCCGCCAGGAAAAGCCGCGTACCAAGCCCGACGCCCTGATATTCCGGTTTGATGTAGATCTCGTAGATCTCGCCCTTCTGGACGAGATTGCGCGCCCGATTCGGTCCGAACGTGGCGTAGCCGCAAACCGCGCCGGCGGCTTCCAGCACCAGGATCGCCGTGCCCCGCCGGATCGCACGATCCCACCAGCGCGCCCCGCGCCGGGCGATGATCCGGTTCAGTTCCTTCGCCGGAATCATGCCGTCATAGGCATACCGCCAGGCCGCGTCGTGGACGGCGGTAACCGCCTCCGCATCGCGGACTTCCGCGCGTCTGACGCCGATCGCTAGCGTGCTCATGCGCGAAGCTTATCACCGCCGACGAGGCTGCAAAGAGACTTCGCGCCTCACCCTTGAGGATTTTTCAGGCTGTGTTGCAGCACTGCTGCTTGACGCTTGGGCAACCAATGATGCAGCCCGCCGCCACGCGTCGGGCGCCGGCGGCGACGTGGCTTACGCCGCTCCGGCGCGCAGTGCCCGCTTGCGGTCGTTGGGGTCGAGCAGACGCTTGCGCAGGCGGATCGCCTTGGGCGTCACCTCGACCAGCTCGTCATCCTCGATATAAGCCAGCGCCTTTTCCAGCGTCATCCTGATCGGCGGCGTCAACTTGACCGCCTCGTCCTTGCCGGCGGCGCGGATATTGGTGAGCTGCTTGCCCTTGAGCACGTTGATTTCGAGATCGTTGTCGCGCGTATGCTCGCCGACGATCATGCCGCGATAAACCTTCCAGCCGGGCTCGATCATCATCGGGCCGCGATCCTCGAGCTTGAACATGGCGTAGGCCACCGCCTCGCCGGCCTCGTTCGAGATCAGCGCGCCATTGCGGCGGCCGGGAATGTCGCCCTTGTAGTCGGCGTAGGCGTGGAACACGCGGTTCATGACCGCCGTGCCGCGCGTATCGGTGAGCAATTCGCCCTGGTAGCCGATCAGCCCGCGCGTCGGCGCGCGGAAGACCAGCCGCAAGCGCCCGCCGCCCGACGGCCGCATCTCGATCATCTCGGCCTTGCGCTGCGACAGCTTGTCGATGACGATTCCGGAATGTTCCTCGTCGACGTCGATCACCACTTCCTCGATCGGCTCGAGCAGCTTTCCGGTTTTCTCGTCGGTCTGGAAGACGACCTTGGGCCGCGACACGCCAATCTCGAAACCCTCCCGCCGCATGGTCTCGATGAGGATGGCGAGCTGCAGTTCGCCACGGCCGGAGACGACATAGGCGTCGGAATTCGGCGCCGAGTCGACGCGCAGCGCCACATTGCCCTCCGCCTCCTTGAAGAGACGTTCGCGGATGACGCGGCTCTGCACCTTGTCGCCCTCTGTGCCGGCGAGCGGCGAATCGTTCACCAGGAAGGTCATCGACAGCGTCGGCGGATCGATCGGCTGCGCTTGCAGCGGTTCGGTGACTTCGGGCGCGCACAGCGTGTCGGCAACGTTGAAATTCGGCAGGCCGGCGATGGCGACGATGTCGCCGGCTTCGGCGGTATCGATCGGCGTACGCTCGATGCCGCGGAAGGCCAGGATCTTGGACACCCGGCCGGTCTCGACCAGGTCGCCGGTTCGGGCGAGCACCTTGACCGACTGGTTGGCGGCAACGCTGCCCGCAAAGATGCGCCCGGTGATCAGGCGACCGAGATAGGGGTTGGCCTCGATCAGCGTGCCGAGCATGCGGAAGGCGCCGGGTTCGACCGTCGGCTCGGGCACGTGCTTGAGGATCAGTTCGAACAGTGGCGCCATGCCGGCGTCTTTGGGCCCATCCGGCGATGCCGCCATCCAGCCCTGCTTGGCCGACCCGTAGATGATCGGGAAGTCGAGTTGCTGCTCGCTCGCATCAAGCGCCGCGAACAGGTCGAACACATCGTTCACGACTTCGCTCGGGCGCGCATCGGGCCGGTCGACCTTGTTGATGCATACGATCGGCTTCAGGCCGATCTTCAGCGCCTTGCCGACCACGAACTTGGTCTGCGGCAGCGGCCCCTCGGCGGCGTCGACCAGCACGATGGCGCCATCCACCATCGACAGGATGCGCTCCACCTCGCCGCCGAAATCGGCATGGCCGGGCGTATCGACGATGTTGATGCGCGTGTCGTTCCAGACGACCGAAGCGGCCTTGGCGAGGATCGTGATGCCGCGTTCGCGCTCCAGGTCGTTGGAGTCCATGACCCGCTCGGCGACCCGCTGGTTTTCGCGAAAAGCGCCGGATTGCTGGAGCAGACGGTCGACGAGCGTCGTCTTGCCGTGATCGACGTGGGCGATGATAGCAATGTTACGAAGATGCATTTTTCCACCAAAAAAGGCGCCGGCCAGCGGCCCGCGCCCATCGATGAGGGGGCCGGTTTTGCCGCCTCTGTTGCGCCGCAATATAGTGAGCCCGGCCTCAAACGCAAACCCGGCTGATTCCGGCATCAGAAGATGCGTGCGTTGCCGGCGACATTGCCCTAGAAGATTGGGAAATTTCGGCTTTTTCCGAATACAGGTCCGATGCGCCCACCGCCGAGAAAATTGACGGTTCTGGCATCGCTCGACGTGGCCGGCTACACGCGCCTCGTCGAACGGGACGAGCGCGCCACCCTGACCGAGCTTGCCACCATTCGCCGGCGCATCCTGCGTCCGACGCTCGGCGCCCACAGCGGCAACATGTTCAAGACAATGGGCGACGGCGGCCTCGTCGAATTCCCCAATGTCGAGGACAGCGTGCGCTGGGCCATCGCCTTCCAGGCGGCGATGGCCGACCGCAACGCCGGACGCAATCCGGACGACGCCATCCAGGTGCGCCTCGCGATCGCGCTTGCCGATGTCTTCGTCCAGGGCAACGACCGCTTCGGCGCCGCCGTCGGCTTCGTCGTCCGCCTGCAGCAGGCGGCGCCGCCCGGCGGCATCGTCATCACCCATTCGGTACGCTGGCAGCTTGTCCGGGATCTGGCCCAGACATTCGCCCATGTCGAGCGCGTCACGCTCAAGGGCATCGAAGAGCCGATGGAGATCTGGGTCTGGACCCCGGCGGGTCCCGCCCCCAGCGCTTCGACCGCTCGCTACGGCAACACGATCCCCGATTATCAGAAACCGGCTTCGGCGGCGCCCCCGCTCGCACCGCCGCCGCCACCTGCCCCGCCCGGCCAGCCGTCGATCGCGGTTCTGCCCTTCGACAACATGTCGGGCGATCCGGCGGCCGATTCGATCGCCGATGGATTGGTCGAAGAGATAACCGCAACGCTGTCGCGCATCCGCGACTTCACCGTCATCGCGCGCAACTCGTCCTACGCCTATCGCGACCGGGCGAAAGACGTGCGCGTGGTGTCGCGTGAACTCGGCGTGCGTTACGTCCTCGAAGGCAGCCTGCGCAAGGCCGGAGACCGTGTGCGCGTCACCGCGCAGCTGGTCGACGCCGACGACGGCGCGCATCTCTGGGCCGATTCCTACGACGGCGTCGTCGACAATATCTTCGATTTCGAGGACCAGATCGCGGAACGCGTCGCTGGCGCGCTGCATCCTTCGATCCGCGCCGCCGAGATCGAGCAGGCGCGGCGCAAGCGGCCGGACAGCGTCGCCGCCTACGATCTCGTGCTGCGCGCCCTGCCCTGCCTGTGGAGCCACCGCGCCGACGCCAACGAGGAGGCCATCCGCCTTCTCGATGAGGCCCACCTCATCGACCCCGGCTACGGCCGCGCGACGGCGTTCGCCGCATGGGCGCGCGCCCAGCAGGTCGTCTACAACTGGGCGGACGACATCGAAAGGATGCGGACCGAGGGCGATCGGCTGATCGCCCTCGCGGCGGATTCGGTGAACGACGATCCGACCGCGCTGTGCGCCCTGTCGACGGCGAGCATGCTGCTGTTCGGCGATCTCGACCGGGCGCAGACCTTCGTCGACCGCGCCTTGATGCTCGATCCCAACCACGCCTGGGGCTGGACCCGCCGTGGCTTCCTCAACGTCTATCGCGGCGACGCCGAGGCCGGCACCGCGTGCTTCGAGCGCGCCATCAGGCTGAGCCCGCTCGACCCGTTCAGCTTCAATTGCCACATCGGCCTTGGCCTCGCGCGCTTCGCCGCCGGCCGTCCGGAGGAGGCGGTCGAGTGGACGCGCCGCGCCATGCGCGAGAAAGTCGGCCTCACTTGGGCCTATCGCGACCTCGCGACGTTCCTTGCCGATGCCGGCAAGATCGACGAGGCCAAGGAAGCCGCCGCGCGCCTGCGCCAGACCCATCCGCACGTGACTGTCGCCGAAGTCGCCGACGCGTTGCGCTTCATGGAGCCGGGTCTGCTCGGCCGCTACGTTCAGGGCCTGCGCATGGCCGGCCTGCCCGAAGGCGACGGCCGCTCCGCCTGATCAGGCCGCCGGACGGCCCTGCCACGGGCCCGACGCGGCGCTGTGTCCCTCGGCGTCCTCGATCATCATGAACTCGGCGAGGTTCTCGCGGCTGACATAGCCGATGAACCGGTCTTCGGCATCGATCACACCGATCTCCGATGCACCCTTTTCCTGCATCAGGCGGATCGCCATTTCGAGCGGCTGGCCGGATTTTACGGTCGGCACGTCGCGCGTCATCACGTCGATCACCGGCGTCTGTGGCCCGCTCGCCTTGAGCGCGGCGATCATGGAATTGCGGCTGAGGAAGCCGCGCAGCCGGTTGCCGCCATCGACAACGGGAAATTCGCGCTGCGTCGTGCGCAGCAGCGCTTCGGCCGCATCGTCCACGGTGGCGTTGGTCGCCAGCGTCTCGAAAACGCGCACCATGGCGCGGTCGACCTTCACCCGCCGTGCCGCCTCGCGCATGCCGACGTCGCCGGCCTCGCTGGTCGCGGCGAGATAGATGAAGATGGCGATGAAGACGAGCAGCACGTTGCCGCTCATCAATCCCCAGAACCCGAAGAGGAAGGCCAGGCCCTGGCCGATGCGCGCGGCGATTTCGGTGGCCCGCCGGCGACCGAGGCGGAAGGCGAGAAGCGCCCTCAGGACCCGTCCGCCATCCATCGGGAAGGCCGGGATCAGGTTGAACAGCACCAGCCAGATGTTGACCGCCGCCAGCCGCGTCAGGAAGCCGGGCGTCGAGTTCTCGATGGAGGTGACCGTCGCCGGATCGAACTTCGCCCCAAGGATCAGGATCAGGATCGCGGCGATGACCACATTGACCAGCGGCCCGGCGATGGCGATGACGATTTCCTCCGCCGGATTCTCGGGGATGCGCGACAGGCGGGCGAGACCGCCGATCGGCAGCAGCGTGATGTCGGGCGTGGTGATGCCGTAGCGCCGCGCGGCGACCGCGTGACCGAGCTCGTGCAGCACGACGCAGGCGAACACCGCGATGATGAACGCGACGCCGTCGATCGCCGCGGCGGCGCCGCCTTGCGAATATTGGGCGAGGCCGATCCAGGCAAGCAGGATCAGGAAGGTCAGGTGGATGCGGATCTCGCTGCCCGCGACCCGCGCAATGGTGATCGACCAGGACATGGGGCTCCGCCGGAAAACTGACAGGCGCGCCTTGGCGCCGACTTGCCCGGCAGAGCCTAGTGCGGTTCCAGCCGCGCTTGAAGGGCTAATGCGTCAGGCGAATCGGCGCAGCGTCGCCAGCCACGGATCCATCCCGGACGTCTCCGCGAACAACTTGGCGATGGCCGAAGCCGGCAGCGGCGGACTGAACAGGAACCCCTGAACCTCGGTGCAACCCTGTTCGCGGACGACATCGAGTTGGTCCTCCGTTTCGACGCCCTCCGCGGTGGTCGACATGCCGAGGCTCTGGCCAAGGCCGATGACCGCGTTGACGATCGCGCGGCTGTCCTGTTTGGCGGACAGGTCGCGCACGAAGGAGCGATCGATCTTGATCTTGTCGAACGGGAAGGACCGCAGATAGCTGAGCGACGAATACCCCGTGCCGAAGTCGTCCATGGAGATGCGCACGCCGAGCCCGCGCAGCCGGTGCAACGTCTTCAGAGTCGTTTCGCTTTCGGCGAGCAGCAGCGACTCGGTGATCTCGAGTTCAAGCCTGCCCGGCGCCAGTCCCGATTCCGCGAGCGCCGCCTCGACCTGATTGTAGAGTTCGCGGCCGCGGAACTGCACCGTCGACAGGTTGATCGCAACGCGGACGTTGTCCGGCCAGCCGGCCGCCGCCTTGCAGCCCTCGCGCAGCACCCATTCGCCGATGGCAACGATCAGGCCGGTGTCCTCGGCTACCGGGATGAACTCGGTGGGCGGAATGCTGCCACGGTCAGGGCTGTCCCAACGCAGTAGCGCCTCCAGCGCGCAGATACGCTTCTCTTTCAGATTGAACAGCGGCTGGAAGACGAGGCGGAATTCCCGCCGGGCGAGCGCCTGGCGCAGGCCCAGTTCGAGGAAGCGGCGCTCCTGGAGGGCGGCATCCATGCCTTTTTCGAAGAAGTGGTAGGCGCCGCGCCCGTCATTCTTCGCCCGATAGAGCGCGAGATCGGCGTTCTTGAGAAGCGTCTCGGCGGTCGTCCCATCCACCGGCGCAACCGCGATGCCGACGCTTGCGCCGATCACGACGCTGTCGCCGTCGACGTCGAATGGAATCGCCATCTGCTTGACGATGCGGTCGGCGACTGCCGCGGCGTCCCGCGCGTGGCGCAGCGTCCCGGTCAACACCGCGAACTCGTCGCCGCCGAGGCGGGATATCTCGTCGCCCTGCCGGCAGGCCTCCTTCAGGCGTTGCGCCACCAGCTTGAGCAGTGCGTCGCCGGTTCCGTGGCCGAGCGTATCGTTCACTGCTTTGAAATGATCGAGGTCGATGGCAAGAATTGCGATCGTCTCCCGCCTCCCGATGCGCACCTCGGCCGCCGTCATCATCTCGCTGAACATCAGCCGGTTGGGCAGGTCGGTCAGTGGGTCGTGGCGAGCGATGTGGCGGATGCGCGCCTCGATTTGGCGTTGTTCGGTGATGTCCTGATGGGTGGAGACCCATCCGCCGTCCGCCATCGGATGATGGCGGATCGACAGGATGCGGCCATCCTCCAGCTCGACGGTATCGATATCTTCCCGTTCGTTCTCGATGAGGGCGATGCGTCGGGCAAAATAGTCCTGCTTTTCGCCAACCGGATGAACGCCGTGTTCCACGCGAAACTGGAGAATCTCCATAATCGACGTGCCCGGCCTGACGAGTTCGGGCGGCAGTCCGTAAAGGGTGGCGTAGGTGTTGTTGCAGATCACCAGCTTGCGATCCGCGTCGAACATGCACAGGCCTTGCGACATGTTGTTGACGGCCGCTTCGAGACGAAGCTTCTCGCGTTCGAGGTCGGCCTCACGCGCGGTGAGCTTGCGCACCAGCGCGATGTCGTCGCTGATGTCGGCGTGGGTGATGATCCAGCCGAGATCGTTGATGCGCTGATAACTTGAGCGGATCGTCCGGCCGCGAATGGCCTTCTCGTAACGGCTGACGGCGCCGGCGGCGCGGTTATCCTTGAGGCGCTGGACGTAGGTTGCATACAACTGCTCCGGCGTGACGCCGGGATGATTGCCGGCGCCGACGGTCAGCTCGCAGATTTCCAGAAGGCTCATGCCGACATGGATGCGCGCCGCCGGCATTTCGTAGATCTGGGCGTAGCGCGGGTTGGAGAGCAACAGGCGGTAATCGTCGTCCCAGATGGAGAATCCATAGGGCATGCTTTCGAGCGCGGCGTTCAACATCGCCGCCTCGTCCGTTCCGGACGCCAACGCCCCCATTGCCACGTGCCCCGATCCCCAACTAAGGATCGGCACTCTCTCATCGCACAATTAATACGCGATTAAGGTTGCCTACCGCCCACCCTGGCGATCCCGCGCGGCAAGCGTTCGCAGACGCAGCGCATTCAGCCGGATGAAGCCGGCCGCGTCCTTCTGGTCATAGGCGCCGCGATCGTCTTCGAAGGTGACGAGCGCGTCGGAGTAAAGCGACTCCGCGCTCTTGCGGCCGGTGACGATGACGTTGCCCTTGTAAAGCTTCAGCCGCACCGTGCCCTCGACATGCTTCTGGCTCTCGTCGACCAGCTTCTGCAGCATCAGCCGCTCGGGCGCGAACCAGAACCCGTAATAGACGAGCTCGGCGTAGCGCGGCATCAGCGAGTCCTTCAGATGCGCCGCCTCGCGGTCGAGCGTCAGCGATTCGATGGCGCGATGTGCGACCGACAGGATGGTGCCGCCCGGCGTCTCGTAGATGCCGCGCGACTTCATGCCGACGAAGCGGTTTTCGACCAGATCGATACGGCCGATGCCGTTGTCGCGGCCAAGCGCGTTCAACGTGGTGAGCAGCGTCGCCGGACTCATCGCCTCGCCGTCGATGGCGACCGGATCGCCGTTCTTGAATTCGATCTCGACGTCGGTCGCCTTGTCGGGCGCGTCCTCCGGCGCCACCGTCCGCTGGAAAACGTAGGGCGGCGGTTCCACCCACGGATCCTCCAGGACCTTGCCCTCCGACGAGGAGTGCAGAAGATTGGCGTCGACCGAGAACGGCGCCTCGCCGCGCTTGTCCTTGGGCACCGGAATCTGGTTCTTCTCGGCGAAATCGATCAGGTCCGTGCGCGACTTGAACTCCCACTCGCGCCACGGCGCGATCACCTTGATGTTCGGGTCGAGCGCATAGGCGGTCAGTTCGAAGCGCACCTGATCGTTGCCTTTGCCAGTAGCGCCGTGGGCTATGGCGTCGGCGCCGGTCTCATGGGCGATCTCGACCAGCCGTTTGGCGATCAGCGGCCGCGCGATCGACGTGCCGAGCAGATAGACGCCCTCGTAAAGCGCGTTCATCCGGAACATCGGGAACACGAAATCGCGGACGAATTCCTCGCGGAGATCCTCGATGTGGATCTCGCGGATGCCCATCAGCTCGGCCTTCTTGCGCGCCGGCTCAAGCTCCTCGCCCTGGCCGAGGTCGGCGGTGAACGTGACCACCTCGGCGCCATAGGTCGTCTGCAGCCATTTCAGGATGATCGAGGTGTCGAGCCCGCCCGAATAGGCAAGCACCACCTTCTTGATATCGGCCATTTCCGGGAGGCTCCGCGGGCGGTTTCGTTCAGGTCCGCGGCTTATAGGACGGCTGGCCGCAGGCCGGCAAGGCGGCGCCCGGCTCCGACCCAGCCTTGATCCAGCGCAAGGCAGCCGGCGCGGGCGCGGCCATGCTTGGGAACGAAGGCTTGCAAGGAAGAGCGCCGCGCATGGCCGATCTCATCGTCTACTACTCGCTATCGGGGAAATCCCGGCAGGTCGCCGAATGGCTGGCCGCGGGGCTCGACGCGCAACTCGACGAGATCGTCGAAGTCCATCCGCGCGACTTCGCCTTTCGCGGCATCCTGCGTTGCGGCCTCGATTCCATCCTGCGCCGCAAGCCCGCGATCAAGCCGGTGAAACGCCGCGAGGAGATCTACAATCGCATCATCCTCGCCTGCCCGGTGTGGGGCGGTCGGATCGCCGGCCCGGCGCGAACATGGTTGTTCGATCACGGCCGCAGGGCACGCGCGCTCGGCCTCGCCCTCCAGTCCGGCGGCGGCGTTGCCTATGGCGGCGTTATGCGGGAATTCGAGAGCGTCATCGGCCAGCCACCCAGCCCGCTGCTGACGGTCAGCGAAAGCGACTTTGGCAACAAGGTCGCCGAACAGAAGGTCGCCGATTTCGCCCGGTCGATCGCCAGCGTTGCGGCCAAGGCTCCGGCCGGCTAGGCGCGCGGCTTGCCCGAGATCGATGCCGCGGCGGTGCGAACTGCATCGCGCAGTCCGAACCCGGCGCGGGTCAGGCCATCCTCGAGTTGGTCGTTGGTCAGCGCCGCCGGTGGATTGACGTAGAGCAGGCGGTAGAGGACCGCCATCACCAGCAGCGTGATCCACCAGGCAAGCACGATGTCCGAGAGGAAGTGCCCACCGAAGGCGACGCGGTTCAGCGACAAGAGGACGGCCAGCACGGCCAGCGCCTTGACCGCATCAGGCCGCCAGCGCTCCGGCACCAACACCACCAGGGTCAGCAGCCACATCGCCGACGACGCCTCGCCCGAAACGAACGAGCAGTTCGTCGCGCAGTAGTGGGTGATCTTCCACGCCCCGACGAAGGGCAGGTCGCCGCCGAAATCGGTGACGCGGTACGGCCGTGGCCGTCCCCAGTTATTCTTGAAGATCAGGTTGGTGACGATCCCCGGGCCGACGGCGAGCGTGGCGAGAATGTAGGTGATGTCGCACGGCCTGAGCAGGGTCTTCCGCATCGGCCAGGCGAGCTTGATCAGCAGCAGGACCACGAGGGTAATCGGAATGATCGCGGTCACGTCGCGAAGCAGATTGCGAAACGCGATGAACGCCTGCAACTGGCCCACTACGAAACCGCTGCCGGGCTTGTAGAACAGGCCGGAGAACCAGGGGTCGATGCCGGGGAAGGCGAGAAAGACGATGCTCGTGAGCACGATCATGATCAGGCACTGAACGATCGGCTCCGAGATCAGCGCCGGCGAGGTGAACGGGCGCCAGATTGCCGCCGGGGCGGGGTCGCGGTCTGTCGGCACGTCGGATATCCCCTGCATGATCGTCGCGGCGGACCTTAGCCGGTTTCGGGCGAGAGCGCGTTAACGCCGCCACCTGTTCCGGGCCCCGCCGGCGCCTGCTAGAAGGGCGCCTCGCCGATTTCCCGGGTCGCCGGTCATGCTGTCCGCCTTCACGCCCGACCTCCCCGTTCTCGCCGCCTTCATCGCGGCGTCGATCGTCCTTGGCATCACCCCCGGTCCGGACATGACCTTCTTCCTGTCGAAGACGGTGGCGCAATCGCGCGCCGCCGGCTTTGCCGCGCTCGGCGGCGTTTCGGTCGGCGTCACGATCCACTCGGTCCTCATCGCCGCCGGCCTGTCGGTGCTCCTCGCCGCCTCCGCCACCGCGTTCACCATCCTCAAGGTCGCCGGCGCCGCCTACCTCGCCTGGCTCGCGGTCGACGCCATCCGCAACGGCTCGTCGCTGTCGCTGTTGCCGGGCGGCCGCCCCGAGCGTCTGCGCGCCGTGTTCACCAAGGGGCTGCTCATCAACCTGCTCAACCCCAAGATCATCATCTTCTTCGTGACCTTCCTGCCCCAATTCGTCTCGGCGAGCGACCCGCACGTGCCGGGCAAGCTGCTGTTCCTCGGGCTCACCTTCATGGTGGTCAACATCCCGATCTGCGCCGCCTTCATCCTGGCCGCCGACCGCATCGCGCTGATGCTGAAGCGCTCGTCGCGTGCGTCGCGCATCGTCGACTGGCTGTTCGCCACCGTGCTCGGCGCCTTCGCGGTGAAACTGATCCTCACGCAGACGAAGTAGGCGCGCGCGCGACGCCCGCCAGCCGCCCGGCGATCAGCCAATAGACGAACGCGCCGACGAAGCCGGCGGCCGGAAACAGCACCTGCGGATTGGCGGGATCGCCCATCACGCTCTGCGCCACCAGGCCGATCGCGCCGCCGACGGCGAGATAGAAGAACACCGAGCGCCAACCGAACAATTCGGCCACGGTTATCGCCACCACCGCCGGCAGGAACGCCGCGCCGCCTGTGTAAATGATCATCCCGACCGACGGGCCGATGAGGAACGGCGCATAGCCCGGATCGACGTCGAACCCGGTCCAGCCGAACACGATGGTCAGCCCCGCGGCGACGACGGCGAGGATGTAGCCGAGCGGCACGAGAAAAAGCAGGCGGAGGAGATCGGACACCGGGCCGCTACCCGGCGATCATGGCTTCCAGCGCCATGCGCTCGCGGATGTGCATGCGTTCGCTCTCGCTCTTCAACTGCCCGCAGGCGGCGGAGATATCGCGGCCGCGCGGCGTGCGGATCGGCGAGGCATAGCCGGCGCGGTTGACGATGTCGGCGAAGCGCTCGATCGCGCCCCAGTCGGAACACTCGTAGCCCGAGCCCGGCCACGGATTGAACGGGATCAGGTTGATCTTGGCGGGGATGCCGGCGAGCAGCTTGACCAGCGCACGCGCTTCCGCGGGAGAATCGTTGACGCCCTTCAGCATGACGTATTCGAAGGTGATGCGGCGCGCGTTGGAAAGGCCGGGATAGGCGCGACAGGCGGCGATCAGCTCGGCGATCGGATATTTCTTGTTGAGCGGCACCAGCTCGTCGCGCAACTCGTCGCGCACCGCGTGCAGCGAGATTGCCAGCATCACGCCGATCTCGTCGCCGGCGCGCTGGATCATCGGCACCACGCCCGAGGTCGACAGCGTGATGCGCCGCTTCGACAGGCCAATGCCGTCGCCGTCGGCGGCGATCATGAGCGCCTGCTTGACGTTGTCGAAATTGTAGAGCGGCTCGCCCATGCCCATCATGACGATGTTGGAGACGAGCCGGCCGGTCGACGGCGCGGCCACGCCGCTGGTCGCATCGTGGCCGGGATAGTCGCCGAGCCGGTCGCGGGCGAGCAGGATCTGGCCGACGATTTCCTCGGCCGTCAGGTTGCGCACCATCTTCTGCGTGCCGGTATGGCAGAACGTGCAGGAGAGCGTGCAGCCGACCTGGCTCGACAGGCAGAGCGTGCCGCGGCCTTCTTCCGGGATATAGACCGTCTCGACCTCGACCGGACGGCCGGCGCCGCGCGGCGGAAAGCGCAAGAGCCACTTGCGCGTGCCGTCTTCGGAGACCTGCTCGGTGACGATCTCCGGCCGGGTGACCGCAAAGGCATCGCTAAGCGTCGCGCGCAGCCCCTTGGCGACGTTGGTCATCGCGGCGAAATCCGTGGCGCCGCGCACATAGAGCCAATGCCAGAGCTGCCCGGTGCGCATGTTGATCTGCGCCGGCGGCACGCCGATGGAGGCGAGCGCCTGCCCAAGCTCCGCCCGGCTCATGCCGATCAGCGACGGCCGCGTCGCGGCGCCGCCGGTCGTCATCGTGGCGTCCGGTGTGGCAGTGGCGGAAATCGACATTGGCCCGTGCTTCGCGACGCGCCTCAGATCCAGGGCCGTTCGGCCGCGGTCTTCTTCTCGAAACCGGAGATCTTGTCGGCCTTCTCCATGGTCAGGCCAACCTCATCGAGGCCGTTCAGCAGGCAGTGCTTCTTGAAGGCATCGACCTCGAAATGCACGACGCCGCCGTCCGGCCCGTTGATCTCCTGCTTCTCCAGATCGATCGTCAGCGTCGCGTTGGCGCCACGCTCGGCGTCTTCCATCAGCTTGTCGAGGTCTTCCTTGCTGACCTTGATCGGCAGGATGCCGTTCTTGAAGGCGTTGTTGTAGAAAATGTCGCCGAATTCGGTCGAGATCACGCAGCGAATGCCGTGATCGAGCAGCGCCCATGGCGCATGCTCGCGGCTCGAGCCGCAGCCGAAATTGTTGCCGGCGACGATGATCTTGGCGTTGCGATAGGCCGGCTTGTTGAGCACGAATTCCGCGTTTTCCGAGCCGTCGTCGTGGTAGCGCATCTCGGCGAACAGCCCCTTGGCGAGCCCGGTCCGCTGGATCGTCTTCAGGTAGTCCTTGGGGATGATCATGTCGGTGTCGACATTCATCATGTTGAGCGGCGCCGCGACGGCGGTCAGGGTCGTGAATTTGTCCATGGGGCTTGGTCCTTTCGCGGCCTGTATTTGCGCTCCCGGGCCCCTGAAATCAAGCCGCCGGGCCGCCGACGGCCCGTTGCCGCCGCGCGCGTTCCTGTGGCAAGACGGACGAAACGGGAGGAACCCAGCGTGACGCCGCATATCGAAGCCCAGAAGGGCGACTACGCCGAGGCCGTGCTCCTCCCCGGCGACCCGCTCCGCGCCAAATGGATCGCCGAGACGTTTTTCGACAAGCCGCGCCTGGTCAATTCGGTGCGCAACTGCCTCGGCTTCACCGGCACCTACAAGGGCAAGCCGGTCAGCGTGCAGGCGACCGGCATGGGCCAGCCCTCGCTCGGCATCTACGTGACGGAGCTGCTCACGGAATACGGCGTCAAGACCCTGATCAGGGTCGGCACCGCCGGGGGCCTGAGCGAAAAGCTCAACGTCCGCGACATCGTTATCGCCTCGACCGCTTCGACCGACAGCGCCATGAACCGCGACGTCTTCGGGCCGTATAACTTTGCGCCGGCCGCCGATTTCGGGCTGCTGCGTGCGGCGGTCGAGACGGCCGAGAAGCGCGGCCTCAAGTGGCACGTCGGCGGCATCGCCTCGACCGACGTGTTCTACCATCCGACCGGCTTGAAGGCCTACGACGCGCTGCGCGCCCATGGCGTGCTCGCCGTCGAAATGGAAGCCGCCGCGCTCTACACGCTGGCCCTTCGGCATTCGGCGCGCGCCGTCGCCATCTGCGCCATCAGCGACAACATCGTCACCGGCGACAAGCTGAAGCCGGAGGAGCGCCAGTCGTCGCTGACCGAGATGGTCGAGCTGTCGCTGGCCGTCGCCGTCGGCGCGTAACGCTCTGCCAATGAAAACGCGACCCCGCGTTCCCGTTCTCCGACAAGGTCCCCAGTTCCCTCCTCTCCTTTCAGGGAGAGGGCTGTTTCTCTTTGTGAGCCGCAGGCGAGCCTAGAGAAACAGGGTGAGGGTGACAGCGGCGAGGGAAGGCAGGCACGCCTATGGCGCGGGCCGCGTCCGCGGGAACTCGGCCTCAAGCAGTCCGCGGCTCGGCAAACGCTACGCCGCGCGAGCGCCGGGCAGCATCGCCCGAAGCACGCCGTCCTTCATGAAGAAATGGTGGAAGATCGCTGCCGCTGCATGGAAGCCGGCGATCCAGACGATGGCGTCACCGAGAAGCTTGTGAACATCCAGAATCTGGTGACCGAGACTGCGCGAGGCCGTCAGGAACGGTCCGATGGCGCCGAAGCCGTAAAGCGTGATGGGGTGGCCCTCGAGTTGAAAGCCGACGATCGCCGAAAGGGGGATGGCGAGCAGCAGGCCGTAGAGGAGCCAATGAACGATCCTCGACGACCACGCCACGGCAGCCGGCAATTCATGGGTCGGCCTTCGGTCGAACAAGCGCCAGATGAGGCGCGCGGCAACAACCACGAAAACCGAGAAGCCGAGCGTCTGGTGGAGCGTGAACAGTGGGGAGCGGTCGCCGCCGGCAACCAGCCAGGCGGAAGCGACCAGCAGCGCGGTGACCCAATGGAACGCCTGGGCGACAGTGCCGTAGCGGATTTCGGTTCCGAAGAGCGTCATTGCGTTAACCATTGGCCGGAGGGACACGTCGCTGCGGTCACGTAGGTCGTCGGTCCCTCCTACGCGCTGCACGGCAACATTAAATCTTCTTCAGGAATCCGCCTCGATCGCATCCATGTCGTTATCCGACAGGCCGAAATGGTGGCCAATCTCGTGAATGAGGACGTGGGCGACGATGGCGCCGAGGGTTTCCTCGTGTCCGGCCCAGTAGTCGAGGATCGGCCGCCGGTAGAGCCAGATACGGTTGGGCATGCCCCCGGTCGGCTCGACGGCGGCGTCGTGGGCCAGTCCCACGCCTTGAAACAGGCCGAGGATGTCGAACTCGGTCTCCGCGCCGAGTTCGTCGAGAACGTCGTCCTCCGGGAATTCGCTGACGCGGATTTCGATCTCGCCGCAGAGCGCCCGGAAGGTCTCGGGAAGCCCCGCGAACGCGAGCCTGGCCATCGCCTCGAATTCGTCGAGCGACGGCGCCATCTCGCCTGCCCGGTCGCGCGCGATCATTTCGGCCAGTAGGTGGCGATGAGGTAGGCGGCGAGCCCGATCACGAAGACGTAACCGAGCGTGCGGCCGAGACGTCGCGCCCAGATCTCGATCTTGTCGGGCGGGCCCTCTTCATAGGACATCTGCCGCGCCTCACAGATCGATGACGTAGCCGGTCCACCGCCCCGGCTGCGCCATCTTGGCGGCGAGAAGACGGGCGGTGTCCGGCTTGTCCGGCACCATCCAGCGCAGTTGCTCCCAGCCGCGCCGTTCGCCTTCCGCCATCAGCGCCGATACGAGCGCGCGGCCGGCGCCGCGCTCGCGGGCGTCCTGGATGACGAAGAGGTCGTTGAGCTGCCCGACCCTGAGACCCGTCATCGTGTCGGGGAGATCGAGATAGACGGCGAAGCCGACCAGTCGCTCGCCAGCCCAGGCGCCGGCGATCTCGGCGACCGGATCGTTCAGCAGCAGTTCGGCATAGTACTGGTCGGGTGCGCGCGGCGCGCCGCGCTTCTGGTCCTGCGTATAGGCGGCCAGCAGCGGCGCCAGTTTGTGGGCGTCGGCGAGGCTCAGCCGGGAGATTGCGATCTGGTCCATGCGGCCACGTTTGCCGCGACGCGCCGCCAAAGGTCAAGCGGTTCCGCGTCTGAACGCCACGTGAACCGCCACCTCAGCTTCGGTTCACGGCGGCCGGCCTAGACATGCGCTCAAGACGGTCGGCGAGCCGATCGGACGAATGTCAAACCCCGTGCGAACCGAAGAGACGGAGGACCTCCCATGTTGAAGAAGACCTTTATCGCCACCGCCACCGCCGGCCTGATCGCCGCCGGCGCGCTCGTCGGCACTGCCACCAGCGCATCCGCCGCCGGCGTCTATTTCGGAGGCCCGGGCTGGAGCGTTGGCATCGGCGGCCCCGGCTGGGGCCCTCAGCGGCCGCACCAGGTCTGCAAGCCGGTCTTCAAGACCGTGAAGTGGTGGGACCATTGGGGCAAGCCGCACTTCAAGAAAATCGCCGTCAGCCAGCGCTGCTGGTGGAGCTACGGCCCCTACCAGCACCGGAACGGCAACTATCCGCATCAGGGCCAGTGGGGCGGTAACGGCCAATATGGCCAGTGGGGCGGCAACGGTCCTCACCCGGGACCCGGCGGCTATCCGCACCCCTAACGACAACGTCTGAATGAAAAGGCCCCGCGGATTATCCCCGCGGGGCCTTTCTGTTTTCTATGGCGACCTTGTTCGCGTCACGCCCACTCGCGCACGTCGACGAAGTGGCCGGCGATCGCCGCCGCCGCCGCCATGATCGGCGACACCAGATGCGTGCGGCCCTTGAAGCCCTGACGCCCCTCGAAATTGCGATTCGAGGTCGAGGCGCAGCGCTCGCCCGGCTTCAGCCGGTCGTCGTTCATGGCGAGGCACATCGAGCAGCCCGGCTCGCGCCATTCGAAGCCGGCGGCGAGGAAGATCTTGTCGAGGCCCTCGGCCTCGGCCTGCTCCTTCACCAGACCGGAACCCGGGACGACCATCGCACTGACGCCCTCGTGCACGCTCTTGCCGGCAATGATCTTCGCCGCCGCGCGCAGATCCTCGATGCGGCCGTTGGTGCACGAACCGAGGAACACGCGCTCGACAGCGATGTCCTTGATCTTCGTATTCGCCTCGAGGCCCATATAGGCGAGCGCGCGCTCGACAGCGCGCCGCCGGTCGGGATTCTCGATGTCCGCCGGATCGGGCACGCGCCCGTCGATGGACACGACGTTTTCCGGACTGGTGCCCCACGTCACCAGCGGCGGCAGGTCGGCGGCATGGAGTGTCACCTCCTCGTCGAACGCGGCCCCCTCCTCTGAATAGAGCGTCTGCCAGTAGCGCATCGCCTGGTCCCATGCGGCGCCCGAGGGCGCCTTCGGCCGCCCCTTGATGTAGGCGTATGTCGTCTCGTCCGGCGCGATCAAGCCGGCGCGCGCGCCGCCCTCGATGCTCATGTTGCACACCGTCATGCGGCCTTCCATCGACAGGCCGCGGATCGCCTCGCCGGCATATTCCATCACATGGCCGGTGCCGCCGGCCGTGCCGATATGGCCGATGATGGCGAGGATGATGTCCTTGGCGCCGACGCCCGGCGGCGGCGTGCCGTCGACGGTGATGCGCATGTTCTTCGCCTTGCGCTGGATCAGCGTCTGGGTGGCGAGCACATGCTCGACCTCCGACGTGCCGATGCCGTGAGCGAGCGCGCCGAAGGCGCCATGGGTCGAGGTGTGGCTATCGCCGCACACGATCGTCATGCCGGGCAGCGTGAAGCCCTGCTCCGGCCCGATGATGTGGACGATGCCCTGCCGGTGATCGAGTTCGTCGTAGTACTCGACGCCGAAGTCCTTGGCGTTCTGCGCCAGGGTCTGCACCTGCAACAGCGACTCGGCGTTCTTGATGCCATGCGAGCGGTCGGTCGTCGGCACGTTGTGATCGACGACCGCGAGTGTCTTCTCCGGAGCGCGCACCTTGCGGTCGGCGAGGCGCAGGCCCTCGAAGGCCTGCGGGCTGGTCACTTCGTGAACCAGATGGCGGTCGATGTAGAGGAGCGAGGTGCCGTCCGGCTCCTGCTCGACCACGTGGTCGTCCCAGATTTTGTCGTAGAGCGTTCTTGCGGCGGACATGGAAAGCGGTTCCTGCTGGAAAAGGTGTGCCCGAAACGGGCTTGCATGATCTGCCGGCAGCGCCGGCGCTGGTCAGGCGGCGCTAAGGCCGTCCACGGCCATGTGACGGGCCAAGAACCGCCACGGCATGCGCGCCCGATCCGCCAGCGCGGCAAAATCGAACATGCCGCGCAACCACCGGCCGGCGGCGCCATTCCGCCCAAGCTTTTGCGAAACCACGGCTTTCATGGGGCCCTAGATAGCAACGGACGCTGTCGGAAACAATCTGTCCGCGCGGCGCGGCCTCAGGCGTCCGCCTGCCCGCCGATTTCGAGCAACACGATCTCCGGCGGAACTCCGAAGCGCACCGGCAGGATGGAGCAGCCGAGCCCGCCGGAAATCACCATGTGCCGGTCCCGTTCGACCACGTGGCCGTAAGCGTAGCGCTCGCCATAGACCGACGGCACCACCGGCCGGCCGACAAATGGCAAGTCGACCTGGCCGCCATGGGTGTGCCCGGAAAGCGTCAGGCTGACCCGCTCCGGCACTTTCGGGAAAATGTCCGGTTCGTGCGCCATCAGGATGATCGGGGCGCCGTCGTCGGGGATGCGGGCAAGCGTGCCGGGCAGATCGTCTTCGCCGCGGTAGCGCGCGTGACCCAGCGGATGGGCCAACTGGTCGCCGAGCCCCGCCACCCAGAAGGCGGGCCCGCCGGCTGGCTCGAGGCGCACCGCGTCGTTCTCCATCAGCGGGATGTGATTTTGGGCGAAGGCGCGGCGGACGCCGGCGATGTCGTTCCACCAGTCGTGATTGCCGGCGACCCCGTAGACGCCGAGTGGCGCGGAGAGGTCGGCGAGCGCGGCGCCCCACTCCGGTGCCGGCACGATGGAGGTGCGGAAACGCTTGAGCCCGGCAACATAGTCGCCCAACAGAAGCGTCGCGTCCGGTTCGAGGCTGTTGGTGACGTTCACGATCTCTTCGACGCGCGACAGCGGCATCCAGGGATCGCAGGCATGGATGTCGGCGACGACCGCGACCCGCACCGGCCGCGCCTGCGCCGGCCAGTGCGGCGGCGTCAGCCGGTAGCTTGTCACGACCAGGCGGAAGCGCGGCTCGATGGCGAACGCATAGGAACTGACCCCGACGACGCCGGCGCCGGCGAGGCCGATCGTCTTCAGAAAGGTTCGACGCGAGAGCAGTGCCATGGGCAGTCACCTTGGGTCGCGGTCAACATAGGCACGACCGCCGGTCATGTCGCCGCGACACGTTGGAATTGTCGAAATTGGTAAACGCCCTGGCGATCTTCGCGGGGTTCCGAAACGAAAAGGGCGGCCCGAAGCCGCCCTTGGTGTCCGCTAGCCGCCGGATCTTATTCCGACGCTGCCGCCTTCGGCGCATCGCTCTCAGCGCCGCGGGTGCTGTAATCCTGCTTCTCGGAAATGCGCGCCGACTTTCCGCGCCGTCCGCGCAGATAGTAAAGCTTGGCGCGGCGCACCTTGCCGCGACGGATGACTTCGATCGAGTCGACCACCGGCGAATAGATCGGGAAGACGCGCTCGACGCCCTCGCCGTATGAAATCTTGCGAACCGTGAAGTTCTCGTTGAGCCCGCCGCCGGCGCGCGCGATGCACACGCCCTCATAGGCCTGGATGCGGGTGCGCGTACCCTCGGTCACCTTGACGTTGACCTTGACGGTGTCGCCGGGCGCGAATTCCGGGATCGTTCGGTCGCCGAGGATCGCGGCAGCCTGCTCTTTCTCGAGCTCCTGGATAATGGTCATGGGCGTAGGCCTTCTCTATACCGGCGTCTCGGCTGCGCGAGGGCGGGCCAGCCCCGAAAGGCCGCCCGGTCGACGCCGATCCCTGGAGGATCTGGCGTCCCGCATTCGGGCCGTCCGTCCGCCTGTTCGGGGCGCTCATTACCGCAATCAACCTTGATTGTCGATAGGTCTGGCAAGTGACCGGAGGGGGGCTAGTCTTGGGCGTTCCAGTGTTGTCGGAAGGGTTACCAATGAAGCCCGCCTGGGCTGCGGCCGTCGCTTTCGCCTGCAGCCTGATCGTCTGCGGGAGCGCCGAGGCGCGGTTCCAAATGTGTAACCGCACCGGCCAGGAAGCCAGGGTCGCCGTGGGTTTTCTAGATGGCGACGCCGGCTGGACCGCGCAGGGCTGGTGGAACGTGCCGGCCGGCGGCTGCGCAACGCTGGTCGAGAGCGCGCTGTCGGGATACTTCATCTATCTTCTGGTCGATGGCGGCGCCCTGCCGTCGATCGCCGGCCAGACGGAAGGCTGGTTCTGCACCGACAGCGACGGCTTCCGGACCCGCAACCAGGACTACTCGGATAACCAGGGCCAGCTCTCGTGCGAGGCGGCCGGCCTGAAGACCGTGCAGTTCCACGAACTGATCGTCCACAGCCCCAGCGCGACCTTCAACCTCGACCCCTGATCCGGATCAGTCGCGCTTGCCGCGCCCCTTGAGGTCCGGCCGGCGCGCACCGGTGAGCCGCTCGGCCTCGGAGCGACGCCACGCGGCGATGCGACCGTGATCGCCCGAGGTCAGCACCTCGGGGATCGTCCGCTCTTCCCAGACCTGCGGCCGCGTATAGTGCGGATATTCCAGGAGCCCGTCGGCAAAACTCTCCGCCGCCGCCGATGAGGCATTGCCCATGACGCCAGGCAGCAGCCGCACGACCGCATCGATGAGCGCCATCGCCGCGATCTCGCCGCCGGAGAGGATGTAGTCGCCGACCGAAACCTCGGTCAGTCCGCGCCCCTCGATCACCCGCTCGTCGACGCCCTCGAACCGGCCGGCGACGATCAGCGCGCCCGGCCCGCCGGCGAGTTGGGTAACGAACGTCTGGTCGAGCGGCCGCCCGCGCGGGCTCATCAGCAGGCGCGGACGCGGATCGCCTTCGGGCAAGGCCGCATCGATCGCGGCGGCCAGCACATCGGCGCGCATTACCATGCCCGGACCACCGCCGGCCGGCGTATCGTCGACGTTGCGATGCTTGCCCGTCGCGGATTGGCGGATGTCGCGGGCATCGAGCGACCACAGCCCGTCGGCCAGCGCCTTGCCGGCAAGGCTGATCCCGAGCGGCCCCGGAAACATTTCGGGGAAGAGGGTGAGGACGGTCGCGCGGAAGGTCATGGCCGCTGTCCCAAGGCCGCGAATTTGCCACCTCCCCCCTTGAGGGGGAGGTCGGATTTCCCCGGTTTGCGGAGCAAACCGGCCTTGGAAATCGGGGTGGGGGGTAAAGGCAAAGCGCGACCGCCACCCCCCTCTTGGCTCCGCCAGCGGTTTCGCACAACGCGAAACCGGGCTCCGCCGTTCTCCCCCTCAAGGGGGGAGATGGGAATCCGTGGCGAGCGCCTCACGCGCCCTCCTCCTTTTCGCCGTCTTCGCCTTCCACTTCCGCCGGCGGCACGACGACCACCCGGCCGGCGGCAAGGTCGATCTCCGGCACGGCGTCACGCGTGAACGGGACGAGCAACGTGGCGCCCTGGGCCGGCGCAATTTCGAGAAGATCGCCGGCGCCATAGTTCGGCACACCGACGACCGTGCCGAGCGCCTCGCCGTCGGCGGTCACCGCCGGCAGGCCGATGAGGTCGGCATGGTAGAATTCATCGTCGTCCGCCGGGGGCAAGCGCTCGCGCGGCACCGATAGCTCGATGCCGTTCAGCGCCTCTGCCGCATTGCGGTCCGCTACCTCGCGGAAGCGAACCACCAGCATGTCAGGCGACGCACCGGCCGGCCGCGCCGCCTCGACGGTAAAGCGGCGACCGTCGAACGCATCCAGCGGGCTGTAGCCGGCCACGTCCATAGGCGATGCGGTGAAGGACTTCACCCGCAGCTCGCCCTTGATGCCGTGCGCCGCGCCAATGCGGGCGACGACGACCCGCCGCGTGCCGGTGGCAGTCACCGCACACCCTGGCGTTGGTCACCGTCCCGCATGCGCAAGCGTCAGCCCGCGGCGGCGGGCGCCTCGGCCGCGGCTGCGTCGGCAGCAGCGGTGGCGGCGGTCGCTGCGGCGGCCGTGCGCTCCTGCGCCTTCTTGCCGGGCTGTGCTTTCTGCGGATTGTTGCGGGGTGCGCGCTTGGCGACGCCGGCCGCATCGAGGAAACGCAGCACCCGGTCGGTCGGCTGCGCGCCTACCTTCATCCAATGCTGGATGCGCTCGAGGTTGAGCACCGTGCGCTTCTCGTGACCCTTCGGCAGGATCGGCTCGTAGGTGCCGACGATCTCGATGAAGCGGCCGTCGCGCGGAAAGCGCGAGTCGGCGACGACGATACGATAGAACGGGCGCTTTTTGGCGCCGGCCCGCGACAGGCGAATCTTCAGGGACATTTCTCGTTCACTCCATTCGGGTTGCTGGTTGATCGCGTCTCACGAGCGCAGCGCTTCGTGATGGCGGATGACTTCCTTGGTGATGAATTCGTAGAACTTCTCGGCGAAGGCGGGATCGAGATCGGATTGCGTCGCCAGATCGCGCAGCCGCGCCAACTGGATCTTCTCGCGATCGGGGTCGGCCGGCGGCAGGTTGTGCGCGGCCTTGTAGATGCCGACCTTCTTGGTGAGCTTGAAGCGCTCGGCCAGGAGGTGGACGAGGGCGGCGTCGATGTTGTCGATGCTGGCGCGCATTTCGGCTAGTCCCGCGACCGCGTCACTGTTGTTCATGTCCCCCCTCACTTCTTCTTCGGCAGGCCGGGAAGGCCCCCACCGAGGCCCGGCAGTCTTGGCCCGCCGGGGCCACCGAGACCCGGCAAACCCGGACCGCCCAATCCCGGCAGGCCACCGGGCATCCCGCCGCCGGCGCTCTTGGCGAGACGTTCGAGCGCGGCCGGGTCCATCGCCGGCATCCCGCCACCGCCGGGCATGCCCATCATGCCGCCCATGCGGGCGAACATGCCCTTGCCGCGGCCCATCTGCTTCATCATGTCGGCCATCTGGCGATGCATCTTGAGGAGGCGGTTGACCTCCTCGACCTTGGCGCCGGCGCCGGCGGCGACGCGCTTCTTGCGGCTCGCCTTCAGCACATCGGGGTTGCGCCGCTCCTGCGCCGTCATCGACGAGATGATCGCGCGCTGCCGCTTGAAGACGGAATCGTCGAGGCCCATGGCGTCGATCTGCTTCTTCGCCTTGCCGATGCCGGGCAGCATACCCATCACGCCGGACATGCCGCCGATGTTCTGCATCTGGACGAGCTGCTCGGAGAGATCGTTGAGGTCGAAGACCCCCTTGCGCATGCGCTCGGCGGCCTTGGCCGCCTTGTCGGCGTCGATCGTCTGCGCCGCCTTCTCGACCAGGCCGACGATGTCGCCCATGCCGAGGATGCGGCCGGCGATGCGCGACGGATCGAAATCTTCCAGCGCGTCGAGCTTCTCGCCGACGGCGATGAGCTTGATCGGCTTGCCGGTGACCGCGCGCATGGAGAGCGCAGCGCCGCCGCGCCCGTCGCCGTCGACCCGCGTCAGCACGATGCCGGTGATGCCGACCCGCTCGTCGAACGACTTGGCGACGTTGACCGCGTCCTGACCGGTGAGCGCATCAGCGACCAGCAGGATCTCGTGCGGACTGGCCGTCCGCTTGATCTCCGCCATCTCGACCATCAGCGGCTCGTCGATATGGGTGCGGCCGGCGGTATCGAGGATGACGAGGTCGTAGCCGCCGATGCGCGCCGCCGTCATGGCGCGGCCAGCGATCTCGACCGGCGTCTGGCCGGCGACGATCGGCAGCGTCGCGATTCCCGCCTGCTCGCCGAGGACTTTCAACTGTTCCTGCGCGGCCGGCCGGCGCGTGTCGAGCGAGGCCATCAGCACTTTCAGCTTCTGCCGGTCGGCAACCCGCCGCGCGATCTTGGCCGCCGTCGTCGTCTTGCCCGAGCCCTGCAGGCCGACCAGCATCAACGCCACCGGCGCCGGCGCATTGAGGTCGATCGACTGCGCGTCCGAGCCCAGCATCTCGACGAGCTGGTCGTGGACGATCTTGACGACCATCTGCCCCGGGGTGACCGAGCGGATGACGTCCTGCCCGACGGCCCGCGCCCGCACCTTATCGGTGAACGAGCGCACCACGTCGAGCGCCACGTCGGCCTCGATCAGGGCGCGGCGCACCTCGCGCATCGCCTCGCCGACATCGGCCTCCGACAGGGAGCCGCGCCGGGTCAGGCGGTCGAGGACGCTACCGAGGCGTTCAGACAGAGATTCGAACATTGTCCTGTCATTCCAAGCGGTTACGCGCCCGCGGGCGCATCTGCGCTGGCGGACGATGGCCTCCGGAGTCCGGCTCCGGTGGGTTTCTCTTACGTCAGGCTCTTTTCAGAGTTGGCCGGTATCTATGAGACACCGGCCGGCGAGTCAACAAAAGGCCGGGCGGCCGTCACAGCAATGCTGGGTTCCAACCGCGGCGCGCGACCATGCCGCCGACGAGCGCCAGCGCGGTGAAGGCAAACGCCAGCGGCACCAGCACGAACACGAGACCCAGCGGCAGCAGTCCGAGATCGGAGCCCGCGGGCTGAATGGCCAACATCGCCATGAGTTGCCCGGCGACCAGCGCCAAAGACCAGCGCCAGACCCGAACCGGCACCAGAAAGCCGAGGATCGCGACGAGGATCGCCTGTACCGGCAGCGCCGTGCCCCACCATCCCACAATGTCCCACGCCTCGCGAGCCGGATCGCCCAGCGAGAATATCGCCCAGCCCAAAAAGCCTGCGGCGGCCGCCAGGGCCGCCGCCGCGATTGTCGCACCGCCGATTGGTGCCATTGATGGGCGAAGTCAGGACTGGTTGGCCGCGAACACGAGCACCGGCTTGTCGCGCCACAGGTCCGGGAATGTCGCCTTCAGCGCCGCGATCTTCGGCAGGTCGTTGTAGAAGATGTACGGCTGGTTGGGGTGCAGAGTGGCGTAGTCCTGGTGGTAGTCCTCGGCCTGGAAGAAGGTGCTGTAGGGCGTCACCTCGGTGACGATCGGCTCGGGGAAGACCTTTGCCGCGTCGAGCTGCGCGATGTAGGCCTTGGCGACCTTGGCCTGTTCGTCGCTCATCGTGAACAGCGCCGAGCGGTAGCTCGGGCCCATGTCGTTGCCCTGGTAGTTGAGCTGCGTCGGATTGTGCCCGACCGAGAAGAAGATCTGCAGCAGCTTGCCGTAGGTGACCTTGGACGGGTCGAACGTCACCTTGACCGACTCGGCATGGCCGGTGGTTTCGGTGCCGACCTGCTCGTAGCTCGGATTGGCGAGCTTGCCGCCGCCGTAGCCGGACACCGCGCTTTCGACACCTTCAACGTGCTGGAACACGCCCTGGATGCCCCAGAAGCAGCCGCCCGCGAAGATCGCCGTTTCCGTGGCGCCGCTCACCGGTTCATCGACGGCCACGGCCGGAATGATGACCGCCGGCCCTTCGGCCTGCGCCACCGCGCCGTTGGTCAGGAAGCCGGCACTGGCGATGACGGCGAGCGCGCCCGCGGCTAGCAGCGCCGGGGCTTTGGGTATCCTCATGATGTCGCGAAGCGGGTTCATGGCTGGTCAACCTCTCTTCAAACCAGGTGAATTATCTCAGGTCGTCGGCCAGGCGATGAAGCGCATCGCCACGCCGTCCATGCAGTAGCGCAGGCCCGTTGGCTTCGGACCATCGTCGAAAACGTGCCCGAGATGGGCATCGCAGAGCGCGCACCAGACCTTGTATCCGCCCTGCTGCGCGTCGCCGGAAAGCACGTTCGCCTTGCTGATCGGCGCATAGAAGCTCGGCCAACCGGTGCCGGAATCGAACTTCGTCTCGTTGGTGTAGAGCGCGTTGTCGCAGCAGATACAGCGATAGAGGCCCGGCGAAAAGTTGTGCGAGTTCGGGCCGGTGCCGGCCCACTCGGTGCCCTCCTGCCGCGTCACCATGAAGGCCGTTACGGAGCCGGCGGACGGCGCATTGGCAAGCAGTGTCCGCCATTCCTCCTCGGTCTTCACCACCTTGTCGACCGTCTCGGGTCCAAGGTTCTTGCCGTCGTCGGAGAAGCGGTCGATCGTCACCTTGCCGGGCTTGCCGACGACGGTCGTGGCGCCCGCCGCACCGACCCAGCGCACAGCCGCGCCGACGGCGAAGACACCCGCCAGGGCGGCGCCGGAGGCGAGGAGCGCGCGGCGGTTCGGCCGGGTTGTGCTGGTATTCATGGGCTTCCTCCCGCATGGGAACGCGGTTGTGCTTGTGTGACGGGAATATAGGGTCGGCGCGGCGACACGCCCCACTCAATTCATCTTGAGGCCACCGTGACGCCGCCACGGTCGGTCACTATCTGGGTGGCGGGCGTCGCCGGAAGCGAGAGCGAAATGAAGAGGGCCGATTGTCCATGATGCGCGTCACACTGGCCGCTATGGCGCTGCTGCTTGCGCTGGCCGCCGCGGCCTTCGCGGCGGACAATGAAGGCGATCCGGCACGCGGCACCGACGCCTTCCAGAAGGCTTGCGCGCGCTGCCACCGGAATGTCGCCCAGGTCGCTCCGGACCTCAGCATCGAGCAGCCGGAGACGATCTATGCGCTCGACGATTTCCTCGCCACGCACCACACCACCGACGCCACCATGCGCGCCGACATCATCGCCTATCTGCTGGCCCGCTGACGATCAGCGCAGCGCAAAGAGCACGATCGCCGCGACCACGGCCGCACCGATCGCCGCGAACCCGGCCAGCACCGCGCGATCTTTTGCGGAGCGGCTGCCATCGCCGTAGTCGAACCGCTCATAGCGGATCGCCGGCAGCGGCACGCCCGCCGCGCCGAGAAGATCGCAAGCCGCGCACATCATTGCGCCCGGCCCGCACAGCATCGCGGTGACCCGGCCGCGATCAAGGCCGCTAAGCGCCTGCTCGATCGTCTCCAGCGTTACTCGGCCGCGCGCGTGAGGCCAGGTGCTGCCGGCTTCCTCGGCCAGAAAGGTCGCATGGAAATCGAGCCCGCCGGCTTCCGCCAGCAGGCGCTCCGGCGCGATCATCGTCTCCGGTCGCGCGCCGGCATAGATCAGACGCACCGGGCGCCGGTCGCCTTGCGCGGCCAGTTCGCGGATGAGACCGAGGATCGGCGCGATGCCGACACCACCGGCGACGAGCAGCACGGCTTCGGCCGACTGGTCGAGCACGAAGCTGCCATGCGGTGCATCGAGGCCGACCGGCGTACCCGGCAAAAGGTCGCCGATACGATTGGTGAAGTCTCCCAACTCCTTGATGACGAAGGAAAGGTCCGTGCCGGCCGAGGGAGCCGAGGCGATAGAGAAAGGGTGGTCGATCAGCGGAAACCGCCAGCGACCGAACGCCAGCCACGCGAACTGCCCGGCGCGATAGGCCAGGCCCCCGCCCGATTGCAGGCGAAGCGTCACCTCCCACAGGCCCTCGGCCAGCTTGCTGGCGTCGGCGACCTGCCACGCGGTTCGGCGCATCCGCCACGCGCGCAGGCCATAGACGGTGAGCGCGCTGGCGACGACGAGGGCAGCGAGCAGCGGCCACACCGCCTGCAGCGGCAGGTTCCGCGAATAGGACCCGGCCCGCAACGCGTGGAGCACGACCAGCCCGGCCGCCACCAGAGCCAGCGCGCCATGGCTCGCCCGCCATGCCTCGTAGCGCACGCCGATGCGGTCGCGCAGCAACGCCAGCGCCACCACGACAAGGATCAGCGCCAGAGCGATGACGCCGGTCAGGTAGCGCGGCGCGGCCAGCATGTGCAGGAAACGCGAGAGGCCCCGGCTCGGATCGGAGAAGAGCTCCGGCGCCACGTAGAGCAGCGGATGCACGAGCACCGCCACGGCGAGCGCCCGCGCCGACCATTTGTGGAACGCCATGGTGACGTCGATCCCGATACGGCCGGACAACGGCTCGAAGCGGCCTGACGTCACGAATTGCAGCATCAGGGCGACGCCCGCCGCGAGCCCCGTCCCCGAGGCGGCCTCGCCCCATGCCGCCTGCACCGGCAGGCCCGACGCCAGCGCCAGCCCCATCGGCGCGATCAACGCAACGGCATAGAGGATCGCCAGCGACAGGCCGGAAAGACCGCGGATCGGCGGCGGAGAAATCTTGTCCATGCGCTGCCATTGGCCCGGCGGCGTGCGACCGGCCCTGATTTCGATCAACTGCCGCAAAAGAGGCCGGCGCCGAAAAACAGCGCCGGCCGCAAGATTGCAGCGAAGAAAACAAAGAAGGTCGCGCTGGCAAAGCGCACCGCCATTGCTAGGCGCAGCGCGTGACAGGGCCGCGACGATGCGATGACCGACCGCGCCCGCCGTCTGGTATTTTGCCCGCCGTTCCGCCATATAGGGGCGGAAACCCGTTGATTTCATTGGCTCCGGACCAGCTCCCATGACGGGCGGCGCGATCCCATTCCGCAAGATGAACGGCCTTGGAAACGAATTCATCGTTTTCGACGGCCGCGCCGGACCCGTGCGCCTCGCGCCCGAGGCGATCCAGTCGCTTGGCGCGGCGGACGCCATCGGCTTCGATCAGATGATCACCATCGAGCGCGCCAGGGGCGGCGCCGACGCCTTCATGCGCATCCACAATCGCGATGGCGGCGAGGTCGACGCCTGCGGCAACGCCACCCGCTGCGTCGGCTGGCTCATCATGGATGAGAACGGACGCAAGCAGGCGACGATCGAGACCAATGCCGGGCTGCTGCGTGCCTACGACACGGCCGAGCCCGAGATGATCACCGTCGACATGGGCCAGCCACGCTTTCTGTGGAACGAGATTCCGCTCGCCGAGGAATTCGGCGACACCCGCGCCATCGAACTGCAGATCGGTCCAATCGACGCGCCCATCCTGCATTCGCCCTCGGCCGTCAGCATGGGCAATCCGCACGCCATTTTCTGGGTGGACGACGTGGAGGCGTATGACCTCGCCCGTTTCGGGCCGATGCTCGAGCATCATCCGATCTTCCCCGAACGCGCCAACATCTCACTCGCCCACGTCACCTCGCGGACCGCGATCACGGTCAAGACCTGGGAACGCGGCGTCGGCATCACCCAAGCCTGCGGCACGGGTGCCTGCGCCGCCGCCGTTGCCGCCATGCGCAAGGACCTGACCGAGCGCCGCGTGACCGTGACCTTGCCCGGCGGGCCGCTCGTGATCGAGTGGCGCGGCGACGGCCACGTCTGGATGACCGGCCCGGTGGAAACCGAGTTCGAGGGCACGCTCGATCCGGCGACGCTGCGCTGGCAGGTTACCGCGCGAGGCGCCGCCTGATGGCTGGCGCGGATCGCGCAGCAACCTCCCATCCCTCCCCGCGAGAGGAGGGTGGCGGCCCGCGCACCATCACCTTCGGCTGCCGCCTGAATACGCTGGAATCCGAGGTCATGCGCCGTCGCGCCGGCGAAGCCGGCCTCGGCAATGCCATCCTGGTCAACACCTGCGCGGTGACGGCGGAAGCCGTGCGCCAGGCGCGGCAGGCGATCCGCAAGGCGCGCCGCGATCACCCCGAGACGCCGATCGTCGTCGCCGGCTGCGCCGCCCAGATCGACCCCGACACCTTCGCCGCCATGCCCGAGGTGGATCGCGTCCTCGGCAATGCCGAGAAGCTCGCCACAACGAACTACGTGCCGGATTTCGGCGTCGCCGAAACGCCGCGTGTCCGCGTCAACGACATCATGTCGGTCCGGGAAACCGCCGGCCATCTCGTCGATGGCCTCGACGGGCGCGCTCGCGCCTTCGTCGAGATCCAGAACGGCTGCGACCACCGCTGCACCTTCTGCGTCATCCCCTACGGCCGCGGCAATTCGCGCTCCGTGCCGATGGGCGCGGTGGTCGAACAGGTCCGCCGGCTGGCCAACAACGGCTATGCCGAAGTCGTGCTGACAGGCGTCGACATCACCTCCTATGGCGGCGACCTCCCCGGCACGCCATCGCTCGGCCGGCTGGTCCGCACCATCCTGCGTCAGGTGCCCGACCTGCGGCGCTTGCGGCTATCGTCGATCGATTCGATCGAGGTGGACGACGCGTTGATGCGCGCCATCGCCGAGGAGGAACGGCTGATGCCGCACTTCCACCTGTCGCTCCAGCACGGCGACGACATGATCCTCAAGCGCATGAAGCGCCGCCACCTGCGCGCCGACGCCATCCGTTTCGCCGATGAAGTCCGCCGCCTGAGGCCGGACGTGGTCTTCGGCGCCGATCTCATCGCCGGCTTCCCGACCGAGAGCGGGGCGATGTTCGCCCAGTCCCTGTCGGTCGTGGACGCGTGCGGCCTGACCCATCTTCACGTCTTCCCCTTCTCGCCACGGCCGGGCACGCCCGCCGCGCGCATGCCGCAGGTGGATGGCACGCTCATCAAGGAACGCGCCGCGCGCCTGCGCCAAAAGGGCGAAGCCGCCTTGGCCGCGCACCTCGCCGCCGAGCAAGGCGCCACGCGTCGCGTTCTGGTCGAACGCGGCGGCGTCGGCCGCACCGAGCACTTCACCGAGGTCGCCATCGACGCCGGCGAGCCCGGCACCATCGTGGCGGCGCGCATCACCGGCCACACCGCCCGCGCACTGCTGGCCACCGCTCTCGCCGAGGCCGCCTGATGGCGGAAGGCAAGGGCATCTTCAGCCGCTTGCTTGGCGGCGGTCAGGCAACAACGCCAGCGGCCGAGCCCGCCGTCGCCAATCCGCCCCCGCGGCAATCCTGGTTCCAGAAGCTGAGGAGTGGCCTCGCCCGCTCGTCCGGCGCGCTGTCGGAATCGATCGGCGCGATCTTCACCCGCCGCAGGCTCGACGCCGCCGCGCTGGAAGACCTCGAGGACACGCTGATCCGCGCCGACCTCGGCACGGAGACCGCCGCGACGATCACCGAGGCGCTCCGCGCCGGTCGCTATGACCGGGAGATTACCGACGCCGAAGTGAAGGAGATTCTCGCCGCCGAGATCGCCATGGTGCTGGCGCCGGTCGCGCAACCGCTCGCCATCGACCCGGCGCTGAAACCGCATGTCGTGCTCATCGTCGGCGTCAACGGCACCGGCAAGACCACGACCGTCGGCAAGCTGACCGCGAAACTCCGCGCCGAGGGCAAGTCGGTGATGCTGGCCGCCGGCGATACGTTCCGCGCCGCGGCCATCGAACAGCTCAAGATCTGGGGCGAACGCACGGGTGCCACGGTCGTGGCCGGCGCGCAGGGCGCCGACGCCGCCGGCCTCGCCTTCGACGCGCTCGAACGCGCCCGCCAGGATGGCGTCGACGTGCTGCTCATCGACACCGCCGGCCGGCTCCACAACAAGGACGCGCTGATGGCCGAGCTGGAAAAGATCATCCGCGTCATCCGCAAGCTCGATCCCAGCGCGCCGCACTCCGTCCTGCTCACCCTCGACGCCACCACCGGCCAGAACGCGGTCAATCAGGTGGAGATCTTCGGAAAGCGCGCCGGCGTCACCGGCCTCGTCATGACCAAGCTCGACGGCACCGCGCGCGGCGGCATTCTGGTCGCCATCGCCGCGCGCTACGGCCTGCCGGTGCATTTCATCGGCGTCGGCGAGGGCGTCGACGACCTCGAGCCTTTCGCGGCGGAAGATTTCGCCCGCGCGCTCGCCGGCGTATGAGGATCGCGATGACGGACGAACCAATCAATCTTGCCGACAAGCTGGCGACATTCGCGGATCACTTTTCGCCGCGCACGGTCGCCGAGTACAACGGCCACGACGTCATGGTCGCCAAGCTCAAGGGGCCGTTCGTCTGGCACAAGCACGACGACACCGACGATTTCTTTCTGGTCCTCAAGGGTACCTTGCGGATCGAGCTCCGCGACCGGACGGTCACGCTCCAGCCCGGCGAGATGTTCATCGTGCCGAAGGGCGTCGAGCATCGGCCGGTTGCCGAGGAAGAAGTGCACATCCTGCTGATCGAGCCGACCGGCACGCCCAACAGCGGCGACCCGGCGACGGCCGCGCCCCGCAAGCTAGCCTGAAGGCCCCGAGTCCCTCATGTCTCTTGAACCCGCCCCCAACGAACCGCACACGCCGGCCGACAAGAAGCTTAATCCCTGGCTCAAGCTGGTGCTCGAGCTGGGGCCGCTGCTGATCTTCTTCCTCGCCAATGCCCGCGGCGAGAAGCTTGCCGCCTCGTGGCCGCTCATCAACGATCTCGGCGGGCCGATCTTTTTCGCCACCGCGTCCTTCATCGTCGCCACGCTTCTGGCGCTCGCGATCTCCTACGCGCTCACCCGCCACCTGCCGCTGATGCCCTTCGTCACGGCCATCGTCGTGGTCGTCTTCGGCGGGCTGACGCTGTGGCTGCAGGACGCCACCTTCATCAAGATGAAGCCGACGATCATCTATCTGCTCTTCGGCGGCGTGCTGCTCGGCGGCCTCGTCTTTGGCCGCTCGCTGCTTGGCTACGTCTTCGACGCCATGTTCAAGCTGTCGGACGAGGGCTGGCGCAAGCTGACGCTGCGCTGGGGGCTGTTCTTCCTGCTCCTCGCCGTCCTCAACGAGATTCTCTGGCGGAACGTCTCCACCGACACCTGGGTGACCTTCAAGGTCTTCGGCTTCCTGCCGCTCACCTTCCTCTTCGCCATGGCGCAGATGCCGCTGATCAACCGCCACACGCTGCCCGACGAAGGTGCGTCGACGACCGCCGACAAGACCTAGCTCGCCGGCTTCAGCGCCTTCTCGATCTCGGGCTTGAGGTCGGCCGCGACGATCTCGTCGGTAAGCGGGCCGATATACTTCTTGGCGATGATGCCGTCGGCGCCGACCAGGTAAGTCTCCGGCACACCGTAGGAACCCCAGTCGATGAAGGTGCGGCCCGATTCATCCACGCCGATCGCCGCATAGGGATTGCCCATCTCCTGGAGAAAGGTCCGCGCATTGTCGGGCTTGTCCTTGTAGTTGATGCCGACCACGCGGATGCGGTCGTCCTTGGCGACCCGCTCCAGCACCGCATGCTCCTGCCGGCACGGCACGCACCACGATGCGAAGATGTTGACCAGCGTCACGTGGCCGTCGAGGTCGGCGCGGCTGAGGCCGGGCACGCCGACGCCATCGAGCGCCGGCAGCGAGAACTGGGGCGCCGGCTTGCCGATCAGCACCGAGGGAATCGCGTCAGGGGCGACGTTCGATTCGAGCCGCGCCAGGAAGATCGCCGCCAGTCCCGCGAAGAACAGCAGCGGCAGCAGCATCACCAGCCGGAAGCGCCGGCGCGGCGTTGTCTCTTCCGCGCCGCTCATGAACCGGCGCCTGCCGAACGGCGGCGAACGCCGCGCGCTTCGAGCTCGGCGAGCCGCCGGCGCTGCGCGCGCCCATCGGCGATCACCCAGAAGATGAGCCCTGCCAGAGCGACCGCCGTCACCAGATAGGCGGCCACGATGAACCCGGTATGGGCGTCCATAGGCTATGCCCCGGCGCCGGACGCCGCGGCGATCTCGAGGCCGCGCACGCGCCGGCGCAGGATCTCGTTGCGGATCGCCATCGCCAGCAACGCCACGAAGAGCAGCGTCATCCCGGCCATCATCACGAACAGCGGCCACAGCATCGAGGCGTCGATGGTCGGTCCGCCGGCGAGAAAGATGCTTTCGCCCTGGTGCAGTGTGTTCCACCAGTCGACCGAGAACTTGATGATGGGCAGGTTGATCGTGCCGACCAGCGTCAGCACCGCCGCCGCCCGCGCCGCGCGGCCGGGATCGGGCACCGCCTGCCAGAGCGCAATCAGTCCGAGATACATGATGAGCAGCACCAGTTCGGAGGTCAGCCGCGCGTCCCACACCCACCATGTGCCCCACATCGGCTTGCCCCAGAGCGAACCTGTGATGAGCGCGATGAAGGTGAACGTGGCGCCAAGCGGCGCCGCCGCCTTGGCGGTCACGTCGGCGAGCGGATGCCGCCACACCAGCGTCCCCAGCGACGCGATCGCCATCACGCCGTAGCCGAACATCGACAGCCACGCCGCCGGCACGTGGATGAACATGATGCGCACGGTCTCGCCCTGCTGGTAGTCGGGCGGCGCCACGAAGAAGGAGAGGTAGAGCCCGATCGCCAGGACAAGCCCGGTCGCCGCCCACAGGGCCGGCAGGACCCGGCCGGAATAGCCGAGAAAACGGGTCGGATTGGCGAGGTCGACAAGGGCCATGGCGTGGTTGTAGGGGGCGAATGTGGCTTGGGCAATGCGCGCCTTGGCCACGGATCGGCCATAAGTGTCCGTGCTAGGATGGTTCTTTGGCCGGCCATCGCCGGCAACGGGAACTCTCCAACCTGAAGGAACTGTCCATGCGCGCCGGTCTGTCCGCCCTCGCATTTCTCTTCGTAGCCACCGCCGCCCACGCCGCCACCGATGACGAACTCCGCCAGAAGATCGTCGGCACCTGGGGTAAATCGGCGGCCTGCGCCAAGGGGCAGCTCGCCTTCACCGTCGACGGCAACTTCTCCTCCCGCGACGCCGACGGGACAAGCAAGCTCGAAGGCACCTACGACATCACGGACGGCATGCTGAACGGCAAGGTTGGCGGCGACGCGATGCCCGAGATGGCCGTGAGCTTCGATACGGAGACGCTGGTGCTGCTTGCCATGGGCAGCAGCGATCCCGACCGGCTGACGCGCTGCGCCGCGCAGTAGACGAAGCGCGCCTATTCCAGACCGGCGCGCAACGCCGCCGCCCCGGCAATCGGCGCGATCACCGCGCTGACCAGCGTTAGCGCCGCGAGGATCAGGAGCGCCGGCATAAACGGCGTCGGCCCGGTGGTCGCCGCATAGGCGGCGCTCACCCCGAAGATCAGCACGGGAATCGTGAACGGCAGCACCAGCACCGCGACCAGCAGGCCGCCGCGCCCGAGCGCCGTCATCAGCGCCGCGCCGATCGCGCCGATCAGCGTCAGGGCCGGCGTCCCCAGGAGCAGCGTCAGCGCCGTGATGCCGAGCGCCGCCGGCTCCATGCCGAGCAGCAGGCCGAGGAGCGGACTGGCGACGACCAGTGGCAGCCCGGTCGCCACCCAGGCGCCGGCGCATTTCGCCAGCACGGTGATTTCCAGCGGCAGCCCGGAGAGCGCCATGAGGTCAAGGCTGCCGTCGTCCTTGTCCTCCCCGAACAGGCGGTCGAGACCGAGCAGGGTGGCGAGCAGAGCCCCGATCCACAGGATCGCCGGACCGATGCGCGCCAGCAGCTTCAGGTCGGGACCGACGGCGAAGGGCACCGCCGTCACCACGGCCAGAAAGAACACCAGACCGATGAACGCGCCGCTCCTCAGCGACAGGCGCGCGGTCTGCCCGGCGATTGCGCCAAAGCCGGCGATCATGCCGCCTCCAGGGCAAGCGTCGCCGTTGGCGCCGCCGGCAGGTCGCGATGGGTGGCGGCGATCGCCATGCCGCCGCCGGCAAGGTGATCCGCAATCAGCCGGCCGAGGCCGGCTTCCGCCGCCGCATCGAGCGCCGTCGCCGGTTCGTCGAGGAGCCAGATGGGCCGGCGCGAGACGAGCATGCGCGCCAGCGCCACCCGCCGCCGCTGCCCGGCCGAGAGCACCGCGACCGGAAGATCGCCGAGCCGTTCCAGCCCGACCGACTCCAGCGGCGCGTCGACCCCGTCGCCGTTCCACAACCGCCGCCAGAAATCGAGATTCTGGCGCACGGTCAGCCCGGGCTTCAGTGCGTCGAGGTGGCCGAGATAGTGGACCCGGGCGCCAATACCGGCGTCCTCGGCCGGATCCATCGCCACCGTGCCCGCCGACGGCCGCAGCAACCCGGCGACCAGCCGCAGAAGGGTCGACTTGCCCGCACCGTTCGGCCCGGTCACGGCGAGAAGCTCGCCGGCTCCGACCGAGAACGAAATGTCCGTGAAGACCGTGCGCCCGCCGCGCACCGCCGTCAGCCCGCTCCCGGTCAGCCGCACGGGATCGGTGCCCCGGTTCGCGGGCCAACGGCGCGATTCTTGCTCAATTTCGCTGCTGAATCCCGCTGCAACCCGGCCCCGTGCGTCCCTTGATCGTCTGGCATCGCCTTCCGACTTTCACTATAAGGCCGGCAGCAAGCGCCGTCGCCTGCCGGCGCATGTCTCGCCAATCTCGCACGCTTCGGCGGACGCTCACCAACCAGGAGTGAACAGCACGTGGCCACGTCGCTCGACAGTTTCAAATCGCGGCGCACTCTGACCGTTGGGAGCGCCACCTACGACTACTACAGCCTGCCCGACGCCGAGAAGAACGGGCTGGCCGGCATTTCCCGCCTGCCCTTCTCGCTGAAGGTGCTGCTCGAGAACCTGCTCCGCCACGAGGACGGCCGCACCGTCAGCGCCGACGATATCCGCGCCATGGCCGAGTGGCTGACCACCCGCAAGAGCAACCGCGAGATCGCCTTCCGGCCAGCGCGCGTGCTGATGCAGGATTTCACCGGCGTTCCGGCGGTCGTCGATCTCGCCGCCATGCGCGATGCCATGGTTGCGCTCGGCGGCGACCCGGCGCGCATCAATCCGCTGGTGCCGGTCGATCTCGTCATCGACCACTCCGTCATGGTCGACGAGTTCGGCACCGCCCGCGCCTTCGGCATGAACGTCGAGCGTGAATATGAGCGGAACGGCGAGCGCTATCAGTTCCTGCGCTGGGGCCAGTCCGCCTTCCGCAACTTCCGCGTCGTGCCGCCCGGCACCGGCATCTGCCACCAGGTCAACCTCGAATACCTCGCCCAGACCGTGTGGACCGGAAAGGACGATGGCCGCGCCGTCGCCTATCCCGATACGCTGGTCGGCACCGACAGCCACACCACCATGGTCAACGGTCTCGCCGTGCTCGGCTGGGGCGTCGGCGGCATCGAGGCAGAGGCCGCCATGCTCGGCCAGCCAATCTCCATGCTGATCCCGGAGGTCGTCGGCTTCCGCATGACCGGCAAGCTGACCGAGGGCATCACCGCCACCGACCTGGTACTCACCGTCACCGAAATGCTGCGCAAGAAGGGCGTCGTCGGCAAGTTCGTCGAGTTCTACGGCGACGGCCTGTCGACGCTGTCGCTGGAGGATCAGGCGACGATCGCCAACATGGCGCCGGAATATGGCGCCACCTGCGGCTTCTTCCCGGTCGACAAGGACACCCTCGCCTACCTCACGTCGACCGGCCGCGACGCCGACCGCGTCGCCCTGGTCGAGGCCTATGCCCGCGCCCAGGGCATGTTCCGGATCGACGGCACGCCCGATCCGGTCTTCACCGACACGCTGTCTCTCGATCTTGCCACCGTCGTCCCGTCGCTCGCCGGCCCGCGCCGCCCACAGGACCGCGTCGCGCTTTCGCATGCCGACACCGCTTTCGAGGCGGCGCTCTCCACCTTCCGCGATATCAACGGCGCCGATCAGGCGTCCGACATGGACGAGGAAGGCGGCGGCTCGGTCCCCAAGCTCATCCGCACCGCGAAAGTCGACGGCAAGGACTACAAGCTCACCGACGGCGACGTGGTCATCGCCGCCATCACCTCGTGTACCAATACCTCCAACCCGAGCGTTCTGATCGCCGCCGGCCTGCTCGCCCGCAACGCCCATGAGAAGGGCCTGACCAGCAAGCCGTGGGTGAAGACCTCGCTCGCCCCCGGCTCGCAGGTGGTGACCGAGTATCTCGAGAAGGCCGGCCTGCAGGGCGACCTCAACGCGCTTGGCTTCAACCTCGTCGGCTACGGCTGCACGACCTGTATCGGCAATTCCGGCCCGCTCGCCGAGGAGATCTCCGAGGCGATCGGATCGAAGGACCTCGTCGTTGCCTCGGTGCTCTCCGGCAACCGCAACTTCGAAGGCCGCGTCAATCCGGATACGCGCGCCAACTATCTCGCCTCGCCGCCGCTGGTCGTCACCTACGCGCTGACCGGCTCGATGCGCACCAATGTCACCACCGAGCCGCTCGGCACCGGCAAGGACGGCAAGCCGGTTTATCTCAAGGACATCTGGCCGACGACCAAGGAGGTCTCGGACCTCATCCGCGTCACCATCAACGAGGACATGTTCCGCACCCGCTACGCCGACGTCTTCAAGGGCGACGCCCACTGGCGCAAGATCACCGTCAGCGGCGGCCAGACCTATGACTGGTCCGATTCGTCGACCTATGTTCAGAACCCGCCCTACTTCGCGGGCATCACCATGACGCCGGTGCCGGTCGAGGACATCGTCGAGGCGCGCATTCTCGGCCTCTTCCTCAACTCGATCACCACCGACCACATTTCTCCGGCCGGCTCGATCAAGCGCGACGGCCCCGCCGGCGACTATCTGATCTCCCACCAGGTGCGC
The DNA here is from genome assembly GCA_963781775.1 of uncultured Alphaproteobacteria bacterium. GTDB lineage: Bacteria > Pseudomonadota > Alphaproteobacteria > Rhizobiales > Kaistiaceae > CAVSRC01. The sequence continues at coordinate 119,250 of CAWAHE010000016.1, forward strand.
CCGATCGAGTTCAACTCCTATGGCTCGCGCCGCGGCAACCATCAGGTCATGATGCGCGGCACGTTCGCCAACATCCGCATCAAGAACCAGATGGTCATGGGCGTCGAAGGCGGCGTCACGACGCACTATCCGTCGGGCGATCAGCTCTCCATCTACGACGCCGCCATGCGCTACCAGCAGGAGAAGGTGCCGCTGGTCATCTTCGCGGGCAAGGAATACGGCACCGGCTCGTCGCGCGACTGGGCGGCGAAGGGCACGCGCCTGCTCGGCGTGCGCGCCGTGATCGCCGAAAGCTTCGAGCGCATCCATCGCTCCAACCTCGTCGGCATGGGCGTTCTGCCGCTGACTTTCGTCGCCGGCACGTCATGGAAGTCGCTCGGCATCAAGGGCGACGAGAAGGTCACCATCCACGGTCTCGCGACCGGGCTCGAGCCGCGCCAGACGCTCGAGGCCGAGATCGCCTACGCCGACGGCCGCAAGATCACGGTGCCGCTGCTCTGCCGCATCGATACGCTCGATGAGCTCGAGTACTTCCGCAATGGCGGCATCCTGCATTACGTGCTGCGCCAGCTGGCGTCCTGAACGTTAACCCGGCGCGCACGGCTGCTCGCGCCGGGTCTCACCCGAACGTGACTCGAACTTGACCCGGCCCTTCCATAGGTTGAGCTTAGGCGGCTTGGCCCGGGTTCAGGACTTGAGTGCAGTGACCATAACGAAGTTAACAATGGCGATTGCCCTGGGCGGCCTCGTGGCGACAGGGCTTGCGCCCACGGCTCCGGCGCAAGCCGAGACCAGGGCGGTGATGGAGCTGTTTACCAGCCAGGGTTGTTCGTCCTGTCCGCCCGCCGACAAGTTGCTCGGCCAGTATGCCGACAGCAAGGACATCCTCGCCCTGTCGTTCAACGTCGACTACTGGGACTATCTCGGCTGGAAAGACACGCTGGCCAGCCCCGACAACACCGAGCGACAGCGCAACTACGCGCAGGCGCGCGGGGATGGTCAGGTCTACACGCCGCAGATCGTCGTCGACGGCCGCACCCACGTTGTCGGCAGCAACCAGTCGCAGGTCGAAGCGGCATTGGCGAAATATTCCAACGGCCTGCCCGTATCGCTCAGCCTGTCGTCGACCGGCGACGCGATCACGGTGAAGATATCGGGCGCCGCCGACACCCAGATGCCGCACGCCACGTTGTGGCTGGTAATGTACGAGCGCTCCGTCACGCAGCCGATCGAGCGCGGCGAGAACAGCGGCCGCACGATCACCTACACCAACGTCGTGCGTAAGCTGCGGCCCATCGCCATGTGGAAGGGCGAGGACATGTCGGTCGACCTGCCCAAGAGCGAGTTCAAGCACGCCGACATCGACCGCTGTGCCGTGCTGCTGCAGACCGAGACCAAGGATGGCCTGCCCGGCCCGATTCTCGGCGCCGCGACCATCGAAATGACCGGCAGCTAGCCGCGGTCCGATTTCCGCATTTTGATGGTCCCTCCCCCTCTCCCCTTGCGGGACAGGGCTTTCGCCCTTGGCCTCGCAGGGTGCGGAACGCACCCGAGAGGCTTAGGGCGAAAGGGTGAGGAGTGAACTGCTGCCTGGGGCTCCGCGATAATGGAGCCGGCCGCGCCGGCTAACGCTCGGCACAGAACCCCCGCCGCCTCACGCCACCCGCAAACCTAGCCGAAGCTCTTCTCGATCATCCGCGCGATCCGCGCCGCGTGGTCGGTGGGATCGTCCGGCACCTCGCCGTCCAGGATCTTCGCTTCGCCGTAGAGAATGATCGCCGCATCGTCGAGTTCGGCGGCGCTGCCGGTCGTCACCTTGCCGGCGAGCGCCTTGACCAGGGTGTGCGTCGGATTGAGTTCGAGCACCGGCGCCGCGCGCGTTTTGATCTCCCCGGCGCGCGACAACATCTTTTCGAGCTGCCGGTCAGGTCCCATCTCAGGCGCCACCAGGCACACCGCGCTGGTCGCCAGCCGCTTCGACACGCGCACGTCGCTGACCTTGTCGCCGAGCGTCTGCTTGAAGCGCGCGGCAAGCGTCGCCACCGCGCTTTCCGACGCGGCATCCTCTTCCACGTCCGCCGTGCCTTCCGGCATCGGGATCGTGTCGAGCGCGGCCGCGCCCTGCGTCACTGACTGGAACGGCTTGCCCTCGTAACCGAGCGCCGTGCGCACCCAGAACGCGTCGACCGGGTCGGAGAGCACCAGCACCTCGATGCCGCGCTTGGTGAAGCCTTCCAGTTGCGGGCTGGCGAGGATCGCCGCCTCGCTCTCGCCGAGCGCATAGTAGATCGCGGTCTGGTTCTGCTTCAGGCCGGCGACATAGTCGGCGAGGCTCCGCCATGTCTCGCCAGCGGTCGATGTCTTGAAGCGGGCGATCTTGTAGAGCGCGTCGCGGCGCTCGGCGTCTTCGTAGAGACCTTCCTTGAGCACCGCGCCGAAAGCGGCCCAGACCTTCTCGAAGGTCTCCTTGTCGTCGGCGGCGAGCTTGTCGAGCTCGCTGAGCACGCGCGAGGTGACCGCCTTGCCGATCGCGGCCAGCACCGGGTTGGACTGCAGCATCTCGCGCGACAGGTTGAGTGGCAGGTCTTCCGAATCGATGACGCCGCGCACGAAGCGCAACCAGGCCGGCAGGATCGGCGCGTCGTCGGTGATGAACACGCGCCGGACGTAAAGCTTGATGCGGCCCTTGCGATCCGGGTTGAACAGGTCGAACGGCTTCATCGACGGCACGAAGAGCAGCACCGAATATTCGTTGCGGCCCTCGGCGCGGTAGTGGACCGTCAGTGCCGGCTCGTCGAACTGTCCGCTGACGTGGCCGTAGAACTCGGCATATTCCTCCTTGCTCACCTGCGCTTTGGGCTTGCGCCACACGGCGCTGCCGTCGGCGAGCGTCTTCTCCGCCTGTCCGTCGCCGACCTGAAGCACGATCGGCACCGGCACATGCGCCGAATAGGCCGCAACCACGCGTTCGATGGTCGCCTGCTCGGCGTAGTCCTTGGCGTCCTCGGTCAGCTTCAACAGCACGCGCGTGCCGCGCGCCGGCGCCGCGTCGAGCGCCACCGCCTCGACCTCGTAGGTGCCCTTGCCATCGGAGCGCCAACGCCACGCCGTGTCGGCGCCTGCCCGCCGCGACACCACCTCGACTTCGCTCGCCACCATGAAGGCCGAATAGAAGCCGATGCCGAACTGCCCGATGAGGCCGCTCTTGTCGGTGTCTTCCGGCAGACTGTCGAGGAAGGCCCTGGTGCCCGAGCGCGCGATCGTGCCGAGATTGTCGATCAGCTCCTCGCGGCTCATGCCGATGCCATTATCCTCGATGGTCAGCGTGCCGGCCGTCTTGTTCGCCGACAGCACGATGTGGAACGGCGTATCGCCGGGCGCCAGCTCCGGCTCGGAGAGGCTCAGCGTGCGCAGGCGTTCGCACGCATCGGCGGCGTTTGAGATCAGTTCGCGCAGGAAGACGTCGCGGTTCGAATAGACCGAATGCACCATCAGGTGCAGGAGACGCGACACCTCCGCCTCGAAAGTACGGGTCGTCGGCCCCTCGGTGCCGGTCGCTTGCTTGGCCTCGGCCATGTCGATTTCCCAAAGGAAGGCTTGCGGAACGGGCCGAGATATCGCCGCTGGCGCTGGCGCTTTCAAGCCCGCCGCGCCGGGCAGGAAACGAAAATGGCCGGCGCTGTGCCGGCCATTTGTGTTGCCCACTGAAACATGACGCCAGATCAGAGGTCCGGCCCGACAAAAAACCTCGGGGGGCTGGGGGGCTGAGAAACTACCGTGGTTCCCGCCGAACCGGACCGTCTGAGGCAACAACTAAAGTGTCGTTCGGCAAAATGGTCTGGCAACGGCAGAAAAACGGCCAAATCGTGAATTTGCGTGCGCGACGCCGGTCGCCCACGAAAGGTCACAGCGTGCAACCTATTGAGATTCCAGTGCGCTTGCCACGCCCCCAAAACGGGGCAATCATGACGTTGCAATGACGTGGGAGGAACCATGAGCGAGTCGGAGGAAAAAGAGCCGTCCGGCGGCCGGGCGAACCTGATCGCCCTCGCCGCCAGCCAGCCGGCCCAGCCCGCCACGAGCGGGCCAATCAGCTTCAATCGTCAGGAAATCAACCAGATTCTGAATGTTTACGGCCGCAAGGTCGCCGACGGCGAATGGCGCGATTACGCCATCGACCTCGAGCGCGAGCGTGCCGTCTTCTCGATCTTCCGGCGGACCTCGGAGGTCCCCCTCTACCGTATCGTCAAGCAGCCGAAACTGGCCCGCCGCCAGGGGGCCTGGTCGCTGGTGACGGCCACTGGCCTGATCCTCAAGCGCGGCCACGACCTCTCGAACGTCCTCAAGGTCATCGACCGGCGGCTCAAGATCGTCGCCTGATTCGCGGTTTGATTCGCTTGCCGGCTCGCGCGACGGCGCCGTGTCCGCGCCTTTCGGGTATCGTGCCGGAAATCTGCGGCGACGCGGGATCCCCGAAGGGCGACCGCCGGAAAGCATCCGTGCAACGATCCGCACGGCGAGTCCCGCGCCTCGAGGGATCCGACCATGAGTACGATCAACGACGAGGCCGTAGACAGCATTGCGCGCCGACAGCAGTCCCGGCAGGAGCCGCTCGTCCTGTGCTTCGTCGACGGCACCTACAGCGTGCTCATCGGCAACTGGATGGCCCATCTCCGTCGTCTGGGCGTGGACAACGTCGCGATCTGCGCCCTGGATGACACGGCGTTTGCCGTCGCCGAGCAGGAGGGCGCGGCAGCCTATCGCGTAGCATCCCAGAAGACGCTGGCCGACCTGTGGCGTTTGCGCGCCGAGTTCTTCATGGCCCTTTTGCGGGCGGGGGTCGACTTCGTTCACTCGGACGTGGATGCAATCTGGCTGCGTGATCCCCTCCCCCGCTTGCGCGGGCTGAACGCGGATCTGGTCTTTTCGCAAGGGAAGACATGGCCGCCGGACGTGCACAAAGTCTGGGGATTCGTGCTTTGCTGCGGCCTCTTCAGCGCCCGGGCAACGCCGGCCGTCGCGGGACTGTTCGAGCGCGTCTGCGTGCGCATCGCCTCGGAACGCGATGACCAGTTGTCGGTTAACCGGGAGTTGCGCGACGGTGGCATACTGTGGCGCAGGCCATCCGTCAGCCAGATCTGCGGATACGGCGACCGGGCTTTCAGGGTTTTTGACGAGCCCGTCCGGGGCGCGGCGGAAGGGTTCTCCGTGGCCATGCTGCCGCATCGCGAGTGCACCAGATTTCCGATGCATCCCGACGGGACGACATTGGTTGCCCACCCGAGTTCGCCGAAATCACCCGACGAAAAGAAGAGGTTTCTCTCGCACTTTGGCCTTTGGCGCGATTGAACGTTATCGGCTCCCCCGCGCAATCGGGGCCGACCGCGCCTAGCGCGACGGCGCCGTGTCCGCGCCGGGGCCGAGCGTGCGCTGCATGATGACGGTATCCAGCCAGCGGCCGTGCTTGTAGCCGACATTCTTCAGCGTCCCGGTCAGCACGAATCCCGCCGCCTTGTGCAGCCTCACGGACGCCTCGTTGTTCGAATCGCCGATCACCGCCACCATCTGCCGGAAGCCGCGCACGGTGCTGTCGTCGATCAGCCGGCGCAGCAAGGCGCCGCCAATCCCCCGCCCTCGGGCGCTCTCGTCGAGATAAATCGAATCTTCCACCGTGTGCCGGTAGGCCGGCCGGTCGCGGTAGGGCCCGGCATAGCCATAGCCGAGAATCCGGCCGCCCTCTTCCGAGACCATGTAAGGGAATCCGCCGTCTCGCAGGCGACCGAAGCGCTCGCCCATTTCCGCCGCATCCGGCGGGATGACCTCGAAGGTCGCGGAGCCCTTGGCGACCGCCTCGGCGTAGATCCCGGTGATGGCGGGAATGTCGGCAGGCGCGGCCGGCCGGATGACGTATTCGCTCATGTCGCCCCCAAAAAAGAAGGGCGCGACCGGAGCCGCGCCCTTCGTCCGTCCGTATGTCTTGCGCTCCGCCTAGTTACGGCCCTGGCCGAACAGGCGCAGCATCATCAGGAACAGGTTGATGAAGTCGAGGTAGAGGCTGAGTGCCCCCATGATCGCCTTGCGGCCGGCCACCGTGCCGTCGTCGCCGACATAGTACATTTCCTTGATCTTCTGCGTGTCGTAGGCGGTCAGGCCCGTGAAGATCAGCACGCCGATCACCGAGATCGCGAAGCCGAGCGCCGACGAGCCGAGGAAGATGTTCACGATCGACGCGATGATGATGCCGATCAGGCCCATGAACAGGAACGAGCCCATCCCGGTCAGGTCGCGGCTGGTCGTGTATCCCCACAGGCTCATGGCGCCGAAGGTGGCGGCAGTGATGAAGAACACCTGGGTGATGCTGGCCGCGGTGTAGACGGCAAAGATCGAGGCCAGCGACACGCCGAGCAGCGCCGCGTAAACCCAGAACGTCGCCTGGGCGGCGCCGACGCTCATCTTGCTGATGCGAAAGCTCAGGAACATCACCAGCGCCAGCGGCGCCAGAATGATCACCCACATGAGCGGGCTGCCGAACAGCGCCTGGCCGAAGGCGGTCATGGTCAACTGGCCGCCGACATCGTTGAAGGACAGCGAATACGTCCCGAAAGAGGTCAGGCCGGTCAGCACCAGGCCGATCGTCATATAGTTGTAAACGCGGATCATGTGGGCGCGCAGGCCCGCATCCACCGCCGTGTCAGCGCCGCGCGCTACCGTAGCGCCATAGCGGGGCTGATTGTCTAAATTCGCCATCGAAAGGTCCCTTCTTTCGTTCGGGCCGGCAGGGCCGGAGGGCCATGACGGACGTGCGGACAATATGGGCTGTGCCTACCGGCTAAACAAGTACCATGACAATAGCTTAACGACCCGTGAGGACCACGAAAAAACCCGCCCGCGCCCCTTTACAGGACCGCCGCGAAGCAGCGAATCTGGGGTCAGGACGAGTGCCGACCGGGAGACACGCTTTTGCCGCGCCTCTTCACCGGAGTCGAGATCCCCGACAGCGTCGCCGAACGGCTGTCGTTCCTGCGCGGCGGCCTCCCCGGGGCACGCTGGATCAGCGCCGAGAACTACCATCTGACGCTCCGCTTCGTCGGCGACATCGACATGGTGGCGGCCGAAGCGATCGCCGAGACGCTGACCCGCATCCGGCGGAACGCCTTCTCGATCCGCATCACCGGCCTCTGCGCGCTCGGCACGCGCAAGCCGCACGCAATCGTCGCCCGCCTCGAACCGTCGCCGGCGCTCGCCGAACTGCAGGCCGAGCACGAGCGGCTGATGCAGCGCATCGGCCTGCCGCCCGAGGGCCGCAAATATACGCCGCACATCACGCTGGCGCGGCTGCGCAACGCCAACACCCGCGACATCGCTGACTACCTGACGCTGCGCGGCGGCTTTTCCGCCGGCCCGCTGCCGGTCGATCGCTTCGTCCTGTTCTCGTCGCGCGATTCGGTCGGCGGCGGTCCGTATGTGGTCGAGGAAGCCTATCCGCTGCTCCCGCAGCAGGTCGCCTTGCAGCGCGGCTGACCGCGCCGGGCGGCCCATCACGCTTGCGCCCGCCGCCGTCCCGTCCCATGTTTCCGCGGAACAGGGTGCAATCGAGGCCGGAAGGCGCGTTCATGAGCAAGGTTCTGCACGGCGAAATTCTCGAGCCCGAGGACGACCCCCGGCGCGAAGAGCGGGTGCGCGGCAAATTCTGGGCGACGTTTCGCAAAGCGGCGCAATACATCCCGTTTGCCGAGGATCTGGTCGCCGCCTACTACTGCGCCTTCGACCCGTCGACGCCCAATCGCGTGCGCCTCGTGCTCATCGGCGCGCTCGCCTATTTCGTCCTGCCCTTCGACGCCGTGCCCGATTTCATCGTCGGCCTGGGCTTCACCGATGACGTCACCATCCTCGCCGCGGCCATCGCCACGGTCGGCGCCCATATCAAACCGGCCCACCGCGAGGCCGCTCGCCGGGCCCTGAAGGAGAAGCAGGCCTAGCGGATTTTCCGCCGCTGGATCATATTGTTGTCTGATTCTGCCGGTTTACGTGCCGACCGCGCATCCTGACGGAACAAGGACCGGTATCGGATTTGCCAGCGTACGGTTCACGAAATAGTAACACCGGTGGGCGACGTTTAATAAATGCTTATCAAAGGCGGGATAGCCGGGGACGGGGCGACCGGTCGGTGACCCGTAAGGGGATGATGAAGCCACGGATTTTGCTTTTTGCCGGCGCTTTGATTGCGTCAACCAACTGGGCGGCCGCGCAGGCCCCTACCTCCATCGGCACCTTCAGCGTCTGGAACGCTTACGTATCCAATGATCCCGGCGGCAAGGTCTGCTTCGCAGCCTCGCAGCCGCAGAGTTCGAAATATTCGCGCACCGTTTCCTCGCGCGGCGACGCCTATTTCATGGTCACGACAATTCCCTCGAAGAGCATCAAGAACGAGGCGAGCACGATCGTCGGGTACCCGTTCAAGGCGAGCAGCGACGTGACCGTCGATGTCGATGGCACCAAGTTCAAGATGTTCTTCAACGACGCCACCGGCGAGACGTCATGGGCGGTTCCCGATCAGGAAGCATCCCTGATCGAGGCGATGAAGAAGGGCTCGCGGATGACTATCCAGAGCACCTCCAGCCGCGGCACCGAGGTCGCCGACACCTATTCGCTGTCCGGCATCACCGCCGCGCTCGACGCCGTCGCCAAGGAATGCCAGTAGCCCGTCGGGCTGCCACTCACGCGTTCTCGGTCTGACCGCCCATCGCGGCGATCGCTTCGGCGAGCTGTAACGTGCGCCGTGCCGTGCGTTCGTGCAGCCGCTCGACCATCCGCCCGCCGACCGTGATGACGCCCTTGCCGGCGTTTTCCGACGCAGCGAAAGCCTCGATCACCTTGCGCGCCCACACGATGTCCTGTTGCGACGGGGCGAAGGCCTCGTTGGCGATCGGCACCTGGCTCGGATGGATCAGCGTCTTGCCATCCATGCCGAGGTCGCGCCCCTGCTGGCACTCGGCCCTCAGCGCCTCCTTGTCGTCTAGGTCGTTGAAGGTGCCGTCGAGGATCGCCAGTCCATGAGCGCGCGCCGCGAGCAGCACATGGGCCAGATGCGGCAGCATGGCGGCACGTCCCGGCCGGATATTGCCGCCGAGCTCGGCGGCGAGATCGTTGGTGCCGATCACATAGCCGGTCACCGCCGGAGCGGGCATCGCGGCGATTGCGGCCATGGCGGTGGCGTTGAGCACCGCCGCCGGCGTCTCGATCATCGCCCAAAGGTTCATCGTCTTCGGCGCGTTCGCCGCGGCAAAGGCGGTGCGCGTGCGGCGGATGTCGTCGGTGCGGGAGAGTTTCGGCACCAGGATCGCGTCCGGGTGTGCGGCGGCCATCGCGGCGATATCGCGAGCGATCCACGGCGTATCGAGACCGTTGATGCGCACCACGATCTCGCGGCGGCCGGTGGTCAGTTCGCTCACCGCCGCGGCCACCGCCTCGCGCGCCATGTCCTTGCGGTCCGGCGCCACTGAATCCTCGAGGTCGAGGATCAGGACGTCGGCGGCAATCGTCCTGGCCTTTTCCAGCGCGCGCTCATTCGAACCGGGAACGAACAGCGCACTCCGGCGCGGTCGCAAGTCAGACGGCATTTTGGGGAATTACCTCCAGCCAGTAGGCGAGATTAGTCTCCTCGCACGTTTTGCTCCACTACCCTGGGCGGGTTAAATGCCGCCCCTGTGAACCAAGGTTCCTCCGTGCCGAAAGCACCGGTCATCGTCATCAGCAGCCTGGTTGCGCGTGGCGCCGTCGGCGGGCGCGCCAGCGTCTTCGCTTTGGAGCGGCTCGGATTTCCGGTCGTCTTCGTGCCGACCGTTGTGCTCCCCTGGCATCCCGGCCACGGGCGGGCGGCGCGCATGACGCCCGAGGCCGCGACGTTCACGCGCCTGATCGACGACATCGCCGGCGCCGGATGGCTCGGCGAAGTCGGCGCGGTGCTGACCGGCTATTTCGGCGACCCCGATCAGGTCGGCGTCGCCGCCGCTCTCGTCGCCGCCGTCAAGGCTGCCAACCCGGCGGCGCTCCATCTCTGCGATCCGATCATCGGCGATGCCGGCGGCCTGTTCCAGCCGGAGGCGATTGCCGTGGCGATCCGCGACACGCTGCTGCCACGCGCCGACATGGCGACGCCCAACCGTTTCGAACTTGGCTGGCTCAGCCGCCGCAGCCTTGGCGATCTTGCCGATGTGCGGCAGGCGGCGACGGCGCTTGGCCCGGCAGAAGTCGTCGTCACCTCGGCGTCATCGGATGCGGCCAACAAGCGCGTCGACACGGTGGTCGTCGACCCGTCCGGCGCGGCCTGCGTCTCCCATCGCTGGGCGTCGGACAGCACCGTCCACGGCACCGGCGATCTTTTCGCCGCGCTCTATCTCGCCCATCGCCTTGACGGTGCACCACCAAAGGGCGCCGCCGCGCGCGCGGCAAGCACGGTGCTGGCGATGGTCGCGGCGGCCGAGGCGGAAGGGCTGGACGAACTGCCGCTCGCCCGGCATCAGACGGCGATCGTCACACCGCCGCCCGGAGTCACAATCGAAACGCTCGGCTAGTCGAGCGACCGGAAGACGCCGAAACGGAAGCCGGCGTAGGAGGCGCAGGCGGCGATCGCCGTGCTGACCACCAGCGCGGCCAGCGGCCATGTCTGCGGCCACACCAGCAGGATCAGCGCATAGATGCCGTAATTGAGCGCATTGGCGCTGCCCGCCACGCCGACGAAGCGGGCGAACTCGCCGACGCTCGGCGGCGCGGCGACGTTGAACGTGACGCGGCGATGCATCGCCCAGGCGAACACCATGGCGACCGCGATCCCGATCAGGCGGCTCGAGAAAGGATCGAGCCCGGCGAAATGGATCAGCCCCGTAGTGATTCCAGCGTCGATGACGAAACCGCTGCCGCCCGTGAACAGGAACCCGCCCCAGTGCCGAACCGACCGGTAATTGACGCCGCCTTCGCGCGACACGTCGGCTCAGGCCCCGGCCCAGGGGAAGCCGGCGGCGTCGCGGCCGGCGACGTGCCAGATAATGTCCGGAAGCGCCGCGCGCGTCGCCAGATAGGCGTGTTCCTCCGGCCGCCGGCCGGCGATCGAATCCCGATCGCCGAGTTCGTCGTCGGGCAATCCCGGATGGCACATGATCATTGGCCGAGGCCCAAGATCGACGAGGAACGTCTCGAACTCATCGGCGTAGGGAACCTCGCCGAAGCTCGAATAGCCGGAGAAGCCGCGATTGGTTGCGAAGCCGCTCGCCGTGGCAAGTTGCCGGAAGCCGAGCGCCAGCGTGGCCGCGGCCAGCGCCTTGCCGGCACATGCCTTGCGCCTGAGGATCGCCGCCGGCCGGTCGGCGGGATCGCGGATCAGCGGCCCGCCCTGCGGGAAACGCCGGCGCAGCACGTCGATCAGCGCCTCGCGGATCACCGGCAGCACGTGGACGTGGTGATGGCCGTCGACGAAGTCCGGCGGAACGCCGGCAATCGCCTCGAACCGGTCGAGCTGCCGTTCGATCTCGCCGGCAACCTCGTCGCTGTCGATGGCGCGGCCGACCGCGCGGCCGACGATCTTGTCGGATGACGGAAATTCGCCACCCGGCGCCAGAAGCGGCATCGCACCCAGCGGTGCGCCGAAGGTCAGGTTGAGGTGCAGGCCAAGCGCGAAGCGATCGCGGAGCGCAACGGCGGCGGCAGCCTGCGACGGCCAGTGCGGCATGTTGACCATCGCGCATGTCGCCGACAGCCGGTTGGCTTCCGCCAGCGCCAGGATGCCCTCGGAGATGCCGCGGGTCATGGCGAAATCGTCGGCGCAGAGGATGACAGGCGCGGACTGCGTCATTCCGCAAGGCCCACCGTGCGCACCGGCTCCGCCATTTTCTGCCCGCCGACGCCGATCTCCTCGGCCACCACGTAGAGCGGCCGCGCCTTCACCTCTTCGTAGATGCGCGCGAGGTACTCGCCGATCACGCCCAGCGAGACGAGCTGCACGCCGGCAAAGAACATGATCGACACGATCAGGGACGGGAAGCCCGGCACGTCCGGCCCGACGATAAGGCTGCGCACCAGGAAATAGATCGCATAGGCGATGGCGCCCAGCGAAACGACGACGCCGACATAGGACCACACCTTGAGCGGCAGGGTCGAGAACGACACCAGCCCGTCGAGCGCGAACTGGGCGAGGTTGAAGAAGTTCCACTTCGACTGGCCGGTGGCGCGCGCCCCCGCGTCGAAGGGGATCACCTCGCTCGGATAGCCGATCCACACGTAGAGCCCTTTCGAGAACCGCGTGCGCTCGTCGAGCCGGTTGAGGGAATCGACCGCCTGGCGGTCGAGCAGCAGGAAGTCGGACGCGCCGACCGGCAGACGCGTGCGCGCGATGCTGCGGAAGATCGCGTGGAAGATCGACGAGTACATGTTGCGGAAGGCCGAGTCCGCGACCCGCGTCTGCCGCTGGCCGAACACGACCTTGGCGCCGGCGCGCCAGCGCGCGACGAAACGCGGGATCACCTCCGGCGGGTGCTGCAGGTCGGCGTCGAGAATGACCACCGCGTCGCCTTGCGCGTAGCGCAGCCCCGCGGCAATGGCGATCTCCTTTCCGAAATTGCGGCTGAACGAGATCGACGTGATGCGCGGGTCGGCAGCGTTCATCGCGCGAATCTTGGCGAGCGTCCCGTCGGTCGAGCCGTCGTCGACAAACAGCACCGACCAGGCGAAATCGACCCCGTCGAGCGCCACATGCAGCGCGGCGACGAGCGAATCCAGCCCGTCCGCCTCGTTGAGGACCGGGATGACCAGCGAGATGTGTTGACGCGCCTTGCCCATGCCGCCTTCAGCCATAGCCCGGTTCATGCCGTTCCCCAAATGCCGGCGTCAAGCGCCTCCCGACCGGCCCGGCCCGGAAATCCGCGGCTTGTGAGGAAGCTCACAACCGCCGGCGAAACCCATCCCCATCTCTCAATCATCGGCGGACGGACAGGAAGCGCCGCCGGAGAAGATGCAGGAGGAACAATTTCACGGAAAGGCTGCGGCTACCGTTTCGTCGCCTAGACGAACAGGGTTACGTCCTCCCTCCCCGCAACCCCTTGTAGTCGCAAGCCCGCCGCCGCCGGTTGCCCCCCGGCGGCGGCACTTTTTTGGGCTGGCGGTCAGAGCGAAAGCGCACCCGCGATTGCGGCGATACGCGGGCTTGCCGGACTACGCCGCCTTGCGCTTCGGCTGGATCAGCTTGCGGTTGATCAGCACTTCCGCGATCTGCACCGCGTTCAGCGCGGCGCCCTTGCGCAGGTTGTCGGAGACCACCCACAGCATCAGTCCGCTGTCGACCGTCGGGTCCTCGCGGATGCGGCTGATATAGGTGGCGTCTTCGCCGGCCGCCTCGTGCGGCGTGATGTAGCCACCCGCCTCGCGCTTGTCGATGACCAGGCAGCCCGGTGCTTCGCGCAGGATCTCGCGCGCCTCGTCGGCGCTGATCTCGTTCTCGAACTCGACCGCCACCGCCTCGGAATGGCCGATGAACACCGGCACGCGCACGCAAGTGACGGCAACCTTGATCTTCGGATCGAGGATCTTCTTGGTCTCGACCACCATCTTCCATTCTTCGGTGGTGCTGCCGTCGTCCATGAAGTCGCCGATATGCGGGATCACGTTGAAGGCGATGCGCTTGGGAAACTTGTTTGCATCGACCGGATCGGAGACGAAGACCGCGCGCGTCTGCGTGAACAGTTCGTCCATCGCTTCCTTGCCGGCGCCGGAAACCGACTGATAGGTGGCGACCACGACCCGCTTGATCTTCGCGCGGTCGTGCAGCGGCTTCAGTGCGACGACGAGCTGCGCCGTCGAGCAGTTCGGATTGGCGATGATGTTCTTCTTGGCAAAGCCGGTGATCGCATCGGCATTCACCTCTGGCACGATCAGCGGCACGTCAGGATCGGTGCGCCAGGCCGAGGAATTGTCGATGACGACGCAGCCCTGCGCGGCGATCTTCGGCGACATTTCCTTCGAGACGGTCCCGCCCGCCGACATCAGGCAGATGTCGGTGTCGGAGAAGTCGTAGCCGTCGAGCACCTTCACCTTGAGCGTCGAGTCGCCGTAGGAGACCTCGCTGCCCTGGCTGCGCCGCGAGGCGAGCGCCACGACCTCATCGGCGGGAAAGCCGCGCTCCCTGAGCACGTCGAGCATCTCGCGCCCGACATTGCCGGTGGCGCCGGCGACCGCAACCTTGTAGCCCATGTTTCGAACTCCTTACCTCTCCGCTTGCACCGTTACGCCAACGGGCGTCCCGGCTGTCGCCCCCGCTTCTGGCCGCGGGAGAGATCGACAGCCACAGCGAGGGTCAGGCGGTTTTGGTGGTTTTGCCGGTCGTTTTGGGCGTAGATATCCGCTCGACGGCCGAGAGAGCCGAACGCAGCGAGGAAGCGACAACGGACAGGCGCGTGATCATTCTGATCGCCCAGCGAAAATCGCGCTCCTTCTACGCGAACGGCCCATGAAGTCAACAAACAGGCGCCTTGCGCTGCCCGTCGTCGCGCTCCTCTTCGTCTGGGCGTGGCCGGCTTTGGCCGGCCAGACGATGACCGAGGCCGAGATCACCGCCACCTTCACCGGCATGACGCTCGACGGCACCTATCTCGACGGGACCTATTTCACCGAGACCTATCACGACGACGGCACCATCCGGTATTGGGACGCCGTCGGCGCCGACAGCGGCGAATGGGAGGTGAAGGACGGCCAGTTCTGCACCTTCTACGACAGCCAGCAGGGCGCCTGCTTCACCGTCGAGCGCGACGGCGCCAACTGCTTCACCTTCTACGAGCGCGACACCAAGACCGGCGAGATCGACCACGACGCGTGGACGTCGCGCGGCTGGAACCGGGCCCACGACGCCACCTGCCCCACCGCCCCCGAGGTCGGGCTCTGAAGCCCATCGATCGGGGCAACGGCCGGGCCTGCCGGGTATTCCCCCCGGCTCCGCCGTTGCGCGGTCCGGCCCCGCCAGCGGCGGAGCCCGCATTGACGGCATCGATCGCTTGCCTTAAATGAGAATGAGTTGCATTTGCACGTTGGGCCAGTGATGCGAGATTTGCCTGCGCCTTCTGCCGGAGGCGCACCCGAAAGTGGTTGGCGCTTCGTCAGCGACGGGCCGAGCCTGCCGGAAGCCAATTCGACCGTTACCGTGCCCAAGGGCGGCTTCTGGTTGCGCCGCCTGTTCGCCTTTGCCGGCCCCGGCTACATGGTCTCGGTCGGCTACATGGACCCGGGCAACTGGGCGACCGATCTCGCGGGCGGGTCGAAGTTCGGCTACACGCTGCTGATCGTCATCATGCTGTCGAACCTGATGGCGATCCTGCTGCAGGCGCTGGCCGCGCGCCTCGGCATCGCCACCGGCCGCGATCTCGCCCAGGCCTGCCGCGACACCTACTCCCGGCCCGTCAACCTCGCGCTCTATGTCGTCTGCGAACTGGCGATCATCGCCTGCGACCTCGCCGAGGTGATCGGCACCGCGATCGCGCTGCAACTGCTGTTCGGCATACCGCTGATCGCCGGCTCGCTGATCACCGCCCTCGACGCGTTTCTGATCCTGCTTCTGATGAATCGCGGCTTCCGCTTCCTCGAAGCGTTCATCGTCGCGCTGCTCGTCGTCATCGCCGCCTGCTTCGCGATCCAGATCGTCGCCGCCGCGCCTCCGGTCGCTGCGCTCATCGGCGGCCTCTACCCGTCGCCGGAGATCGTCACCAACCCGGCGATGCTCTACATCGCCATGGGCATCATCGGCGCCACCGTAATGCCTCATAATCTCTACCTGCACTCCTCCATCGTGCAGACGCGCGCCTTCGAGCGCAACGAAACCGGCCGCCGCAGCGCCATCAAGTGGGCGACGCTCGACAGCACCATCGCGCTGATGCTGGCGCTGTTCGTCAATGGCGCGATCCTCGTTGTCGCCGCCGCGACGTTCCACACCAGCGGACATTCCGATGTCGAGGAGATCGGCCAGGCGTTCCTTCTGCTGTCGCCGCTGCTCGGGCTCGGCATCGCCTCGACGCTCTTCGCCATCGCCCTGCTCGCCTCCGGCCTCAATTCGACCGTGACGGCGACTCTCGCCGGCCAGATCGTTATGGAAGGTTTCCTCAGGCTGCGCCTGCCGCACTGGGCGCGGCGGCTCCTCACCCGCGGCCTCGCCATCGTGCCCGTCGTCGCGGTGACGGCCTTCTATGGCGAGAGCGGCACCGCGAAGCTTCTGGTGCTGAGCCAGGTCATCCTGTCGCTGCAGCTTCCTTTCGCGGTCATCCCGCTCGTGCGCTTCGTGACCGACCGCAGGAAGATGGGCACCTTCGTGATATCGCCCGCCGTCGGCGCCATCTCATGGGCCGTCGCCGCGATCATCGTCGTGCTCAACGTCAAGCTGGTCGTCGATTTCCTGATCGGCGGCTAGGCCCGGAGAATCACGTCGTCTTCACCCGGATCGCTTCCTCGTAGTCGGCGACGGCATCCGGCGCGACGTCGCGCAGCCCATCAAGCGGCGTGACGCCCGGCTTCATCTCCATCGCCAGCGGGCGCGGATGGTCGGGATGGTCGACGCGGATCACCGGCATGCGCTGGTTGCGCTTGGCCATCACGATGTGGAAGCGCCAGTTGGTGAAGCGCTCGCGCGGGCCGGCGATCTTCAGCGTGCCCCACGGACGCCACAGCGTCGCGGTGAGCGTATCGCCGTCGCGGTCGAGCGTGGCAACGCTGTCGCCGAAATCCTTCATCAGCTGGAAGCCACCATAGAACGACGCGGCGATGAACAGCACGCCGAAGATCAGGCTGTTGTTGGTGTCGGGTCCGGTCAGCGCCCCATACGTTTCCCAGAGGCCGTAGAGAAAGGCCAGCACCAGCACGCCGGTCGACAGGCGCATGCGCAGCAGGAAGCCGCGCTGCTCGTAGATGCGTTGCGTGCCGGCGCCAGTGCCGGTGTCGGTCACGCCGCTTTCTCGAGCGCCGCGACGATCGCCTTGCCCATCGCCTCGGTGCCGACCTTCTCGGTTCCCTCCGACCAGATGTCCGCGGTTCTCAGGCCCTGGTCGAGCGCGGCCGAAATCGCCTTTTCCAGCCTGTCGGCGGCCTCGTTCAGTCCGAACGAATAGCGCAGCGCCATCGCGAAGCTCGCCAGCATGGCGATCGGGTTGGCGATGCCCTTGCCGGCGATGTCGGGCGCGGAGCCGTGCACCGGCTCGTAGAGCGCCTTGCGCTTTCCCGTCTTGGCGTCGGGGGCGCCGAGCGAAGCCGAAGGCAGCATGCCGAGCGATCCGGTCAACATCGCCGCCACGTCGGACAGCATGTCGCCGAAAAGATTGTCGGTGACGATGACGTCGAACTGCTTCGGCGCGCGCACCAGCTGCATGCCGCCGGCATCGGCCAGCATGTGCTCCAGCGTCACGTCGGAATAGCCGGCCTTGTGCACGGCATCGACCACGTCGTGCCAGAGCACGCCCGACTTCATGACGTTGCGCTTCTCCATCGAGGTGACCTTGTTGCGCCGCGTGCGCGCCAGCTCGAAGGCGGCGCGCGCAATGCGCTCGATCTCGTAGGTGTCGTAGACCTGCGTGTCGATGGCGCGTTTCTGGCCGTTGCCGATGTCGGTGATCGTCTTGGGCTCGCCGAAATAGACGCCGCCGGTGAGCTCGCGCAGGATCAGGATGTCGAGCCCCTCGACCAGCTCGCGCTTCAGCGAGGATGCGTCGGCAAGCGCCGGATAGACGATCGCCGGCCGCAGGTTGGCGAAAAGCTGAAGGTCCTTGCGCAGCCGCAGCAGCCCGCCTTCCGGCCGCACGTCGAAGGGCACGCCGTCCCATTTCGGGCCGCCGACGGCGCCGAAGAGCACCGCGTCCGCGGCGAGCGCCTTGGCCATGGTCGCTTCGGAGATCGGCTTGCCATGCGCGTCATGGGCCGAGCCGCCGACGAGGTCCTCCTCGAATTCGAAGGTGTCGCCACCCTGGGCGTTGAACCAGGCGATGGCGCGTTTGACCTCGGCCATCACTTCCGGGCCGATGCCGTCGCCGGGCAGCAGGAGAAGGTGGTGGGTGGTCATGCGGTCTCCGCGGGAAGGAAAACAGGAACTGGCCCTGCTGGTTAGCCGCGAGTGGAACTTCCCGCAAGTCCGCCCGGACCGGATCGGTCGTGCCGGCCGGGGATCGCCCGTTCAGCCGGGGATCGCGAGCCCGCGGCTCTCCGCCGACAGGCGCCAGCCGGCGACATCGCCGAGCATCACGCCGGCCGCGGCGCGCACCCGCGCCCGCAACTGCGGCAGGCTGGCGCCTTTGGCCTTGAGGCGCGCGACCAGCACGGCCAGCCCGTGATGCGTCCGCTCCGACCGGCGGCTGATGCCGGCGAAATCGCCGATGATGCGGATGCCGTAGGTGGCGGTGGCGAGCGCCGGCAGGCTGGCGCTTAGCGCCGCGACGGCCAGCGCGAATTCGAGGCTCACCTCGTGCTCGCCCGACAGGCGGACGACCGCAAAAGCGGCCAGATAGGTCAGCGCCACCAGGATCGTCAGGGCGAGGCACGCGCCGCCGGCCCGCTCCAGCCGGTGTTCCAGCGTGTGCATCCGCGCCGCGGCCACGTGATGGTAGGTGCATTGGTCGTCGAGCAGGGCGATCGCCGCGGCTTCCGCCGCCGCGACGCCGGCCTGATCGAGACGTGCATGACGGAGCCCCTGCGCTCGCGTCATCGCCCGCGCATACCAGCCGGTCCATGTCGGCTCGATACCGTTGGCGGCGTCGGGCCTGAGGCCAACCATCCACAGAAGCGTCGCGACGCGCAGCCGCTCGGCGAGCTCGCGCCCCTCGAACCAGCGCCGGTGCCATTGCCGCCTGAGGCCCATGAGCGTGTTGACGACCACCACGATGATCAGCGCCAGCTCCACGCAGACCAGCCACAGTTTCCATTCGTGCTGAATGATCGACACGGCCGCGGCCGCGACCGCCAGCGCGCCGAAGACGAAATTCAGGATGAACGCGCCGCGGAAGATCTGCGCCAGTTGCGCCCCGACGAAATCGGCCCAGCCATAGGCATCGGCGAGCAGCATCGGCCGCGCACCGGTCGTTCGGTCCTGTGCATCGCCGTCCTGCGGTGCAATGACTGCGAGTTCGGCGGCCAACAGAGCCGGTTTCCGGGGCCTGAGGTCCGTTCCCGACAGCCGCCGCACGCCGAAAACCGCCAATAACATCGGAAATCCAACGGCGAGATTGGTGGCCGGCGCTGCCTCGTCGAAATAGCGGCTCAGCCCCTCCCCCTCGTCCTCGTGATGCAGACGCCGCCCGGGACCGGCCGCGCTGCCGGACGGCGGGCGCAGCAACGCATCGACCAGTCGGGGCAGGCCCTTTGCCAGCGGTTCGGCCGGCAGATCGGCAAACCGCTCGCCCGGCGCAGCCTCGTCGTCGAGACCCGTCCAGTGCAATCGCGGTCGTTCGGCCCCGTTCGCGTCGACGAAAATGATCGGCAGGCCCATGCGCGCCGCCACGTCGATCGTCTCCGTCGTGCCGCCATGTCCGCGCGACGGTCCGCCATCCCACACCGCGATGATGATGTCGCACTGGTTGAGGACCGTGAGGGCCGCCATCTCGTACGCCGCCACCGCAGCCTCGCGCGTGCCCGGCAGTTCGAGCACCGCCCGCGCCCTGCCAAGCAGCGCGCGGAACTCGGCGCGCGAGTCATCGTCGGCGAAGTCTTCAGCGAACGTTTCGGCGGCGAACGGCAGCACTGCTTCGATGGCGAGACCGATCGCCCCGTCCACGCCCTGGTCGATCCGCGCCGCGACGGCGCGCGCGGCGAACCTGTCGGCGCCCTCGGCCAGCGACCCGACCAGCGAGAGAGTTGCACCGTCCGAGAAGACGCCGGGATACTTGGCGCGCGCCACCGCCATCTCGGCGGCGATCGCGGCGATCGCGGCATCGATGTCGGCAGCGACCTGGCCGCGCGCGCTTTCCGGCAGACGGTTCGGCCGATGCCCGACGATCCCGGCGGCAAGCGCCAGTGGTGGCCTCGGCGGATGGTCGTTCAAGAGGATCGGTCTCCGTTGCCTCGGCGGCCTTCGCTCAGGATCAGAAGACCCGGAAACGCTCGTCCTCGTCTTCCCGCCGCGGCGGGCCCGGATCGTCCGGCGCACGCGGGATCAGCACCGCGTCAGCTGGCCGCCCTGGCTTCGATCCCGCAGGCTTCGTTTCCGGCGGCTTCGGCTCGGGCGGCTTGCTCGGGGCGACCTTGCTTTCCGGTGGAGGCGGCGCGGGCACGGCCTCCACCAGCGCGGCATTGGCGGTCGCCTGTGCTTCGGCCACCGCAGGCGTGGCGGGCGGCGCCGTCACGATCGCCGGGATCGGCCGCACAGGCGCGGGTTCTTCGGCCCGCGTCACCGGCGCCTCGATCTCCACATGGCGCGGCGGCGGCAGGCGCACGCTCGGCGCTTTCCACTCGAAGGCATCGACCCGGCCCGACACCGGCGACACCGGCGCCCAATGCTCGAAGACCCGTCCGTCGGCGATCCACGTCGGATCGCGCGGCGCCGTCAGTGCCCGCGTCAGCCACGAGCGCACACGGCCCTGATCGCCGTTCTCGCCCTCCTCGATGTCGGCCATCAGAAGGCAGATGGCCTCGCTCGGTTCCAGGCGCACGAGTCCGCCGAGCGCGTCGCGCGCGCCCTGCCACTCGTGGGCATCGATCGCCGCGCGCGCGATCGCCATCGCGCCTTCCGCGTGGTTGGGGCGCATGTCGGCCAGACGGCGCACGCGCTTCAGCCGATCACGCGGAGAATCGCCGGGCCGCACCGCCGCATAAGCGGCGGCGATCTCCGGATGCGGCGACAGCTTCCATGTCGCCTCCAGCGTGCGTGTCGCGCGGCGGATATCGCCGTGGCGCGTCAGCAGCCGCGCCGCCGTCACTGCCGCCGGAACCAGATCGGGCGCCAGCTTGTGTGCCTCCTGCGCCACGCTGCGCGCCTCGTCCGGCGCGCCGTCTTCCTGTTCCATCGCCTGGCCGGTCAGCAGGACCGCGCGCAGACGCCGCGCCCGGTCATGATCGATCGTGCCGGCGCTGGTGTTGGCGGCGAGCGTCGCCAGCGCCGCCTGCCATTCACCCGCCTGGCACTGGTAGTCGAACAGCGCCGTTCCCGCCCACGCCACGCGCGGCGACAGGCGCATCGCCTCGTCGGCGAAATGGCGCGCCGCCGTATGCTCGCCCTGGCGGCGTGCCTCGACGAAAAGCCCGTGCAACCCAAGCAGGCGCGTGTCGGCCGCCTCCGACAGTGCCGTGAACGCCGAACGCGCCACGGCGCCGTCGCCGGCGATCTGCGCCGCCTGCGCCGAGAGCAGCAGCACCAGCGGCTCCTTGCCGCCGAGCAACGACTGCGATTCCTGCGCCGCCCGCCGCGCCGCGCGCATGTCGCCGGCGCCGACCGCGATCATGCCGCGGGTCAGCGCCCGATAGCCGCGATCGCGACGGCGCGCCCCGATGAAATGGCCGACCGCCTGCGGCGTCCTGACGATGGCGCGCAGGATCGCACCGACAAGCGCGATTACGGCGATGATCGCCGCGGCGCCGACCGCCGCCACCATCACCGAGGTGCGGATCTCGTAGCCTTGCCACGTGACCAGCAATTCGCCCGGCCGCTCGGCCAGCCACACGAAGCCGGCCGCCAGCAGAAACACCGCGATGACATAAAGGAGGACGCGGATCATGTCGGCCCGGCTCCCGGCTTCACCGTCGCGGCGATCTTCTCGATGAGCGCGTCGATGTCGGCGCGGTCTTGAGCCGACGCCGCCCAGTCGGCCGATGCCTGCTTGCCGGCCTCGGGCAACGCCTCGCGCTCCTTGAGTGCCGCCTCGAAATCGCCGCCGTCGACGGCGGCGCGCATGCGCGAGACGATCGCCGGCGGATCGTTGCCGGTCACCGGACCGGCCGGCCGCACCGTCACCAGCCCGCCGAGGCCGGCCTTGAGCCGGTCGAAGAAGCCGGCGTTGGGATCGGATTGCGTCGTCGCGCCGATGATCCGGTCGCCGACGGCCGAAAATTCCGCCGCCAGCGTCGCCCGCGTCGGCGCACCTTTCGCGGCCAGTGGCTTCAGCGCGGCGATATCGTCGGGTGCGATGCCAAGCGCCGCGGCAAGGTCGAGATCGGTCGTGAACGGCGCGCTGCCGTCGGCCGCACGCCTGAGCGCCACCACGGCGACGGCGCGCCCGGCCAGCGCCGCCGAGTCCGTGCCGGTGTTGGACTTGGATTCCAGAGCGGCGACGCGATCCGAGAGCGTCTTGATGCTCGCCGTGGCGGCATCGATGCGGCCGGACAGCGCCGTCACCTCCGCCGAACTCGCGCCACCATCACTGCCAGCGGCGCTGCCGCCGCCTGCCTCGAGGGCTGCGACCCGCGCCGCAAGCGCCGCCAGATCGTCATGGGTGGCGCCGGCATCGACCTTCGCCGACAGCGCCGTGAGCTGATCGCTCAGCGCGGTCAGATCGCTCTTCCCCGCCAGATCGCCCTGTGCCGTCTCCAGTTGGGCGACGCGTTGCGTCAGGCCGTCGAAAGCACTCTTTGCCGGCAGGCCATCGGCCACCATCTCAAGCGCGGAGAGACGCCGGTCGAAGCCGGCCACCGCATCGCTCGCCGCCTTGGCCTGATCGGCCGCCTGAAGCGCGGCCGAGCGTCCGGGCGACGGCAGCAGGCCGATCCCCTGCAAAGCCAGCAGCACGACCAGCGCAAGGATGCCACCCGCCGCGCCGGCCAGGGCCAGCCGCGTCCAGCTATCATCGCTGCCGATCGGGCTTGCCCCCGGCGGCCGCGTCGGGCGCGGCGGCTCGGATTTTGTGCGTCCGCTGCTTTCGCTTGGCGGCGCAGCCGGCTCTGGCGGCGGCGTTGCCGAAGCAGGCGCAGACGCAGGCGCTTCCGGCTTCGGTTCGGCCTTGTCGGCCGCAACCCGCTCCGCGGTCAGGTCGATGGTGACCGGCGGGCTCTTGCGCCGATCGCCCCCGCGCCGCCGCTCGCCCGCCTCCTTGCCGTCTTTTGCTTCGTCGCTTTCCGCAGCCATTCCTGCCTCGCCGGGCTCCGCTGCCCTGCCCTTACAATACAGGCTTATCGCGATGCGGCCACCGCTCACGCCGCCGGAATCAACGCCAGCAGGCTCGCTTCGTTCGGCGCGGATGCGATGCGCACAGCCGAAGCCAGCCCGGCCAGCGGCGCCGCCACCTGTTCCGACAGGACAAAGGCGTTCGCCAGATTGATGGGCGTCTTCGCCACGAGGTCGCGAAATGCCTCCGCCGTCCGCCGCGAATAGAACAGCGCCCCATCGATCTCGCCGGCTGTCAGGGCCGCCATGACCGGCGCGTTCAGCCGTATCGCCGTCTCGGCGCGATACGCCTCCACCACACGCACGTCGTAGCCGTCCGCCGCCAGATCATCGGCAAGGCTGCCGGAACGATCCCGCGCCGCCGGGTAGAGGATCGGTCCCGCGCCCTGCGCCACGACCGTCACCAGGGCGGCGAGCGCCGCCGCGTCGCCGCCGCCGACCCGCACGTCATGGAACCCGGCCTCGCGCGCGACTTCGGCCGTCATGTCGCCGACCGCCAGCACGGGTACGTCGCGCCACGCCGCCGACTGCGGCCAGCGCACCAGCGCCCGCACCCCGTTGCCGCTGGTGACGAGCAATGCCGCGGGCCGGGGCAGATCGGCCGGCGGCTCGGCGAATACGATGGTGAGCAGCGGCGCGACCGTCACCGTGTGACCCAGCGCGGTGAGCCGCCGCGCCGTCTCCTGCGCATCAGGCTCAGGTCGCGTCACCAGCAGATGCATGGCGGTCAGGCCGCGAAGAAATCGGGACCGCCGGCGCGCGCGAGTTCCGCCCCCGCGTCGGCGCCCAGCCGCTCGGCATCGGCGACGCCACCGCGTCGCTCGACCGTGTGCGCCATCGAACCGTCGGGCTTCACGATGATCCCGCGAAAGCGCAGGGAATCGCCATCAATCTCGGCAAGACCGCCGATCGGCGTGCGGCACGAGCCGTCGAGCACGGCGAGAAAGGCGCGCTCGGCCATGAGCGCGACCGAGGTGGCGCGATGATCGATGCGCCCGAGACGCTCCAGCGTCGCCGCCTCGCCGCTGCGCGCCGTGATGGCGATGGCGCCCTGTCCCGGCGCCGGCAGCCAATCGTCGGTCGACAGGAAACTCATCGCGCGCGCCGAAAGCCCGAGCCGCGCCAGGCCGGCGGCGGCCAGGATCGTGGCGTCGGCCTCGCCCTCGTCGAGCTTGCGCAGGCGCGTCTCGACATTGCCGCGCATCGGCACGATGCGGAGGTCGGGTCTCAGTCTGAGCGCCAGCGCGCCCCGCCTCAGCGACGACGTGCCGACCTTGGCGGCGTTCGGCAGATCGCGCAGCGTCGCTGCATCGTGCGAGAGGAAGGCGTCGCGAAAATCGGCGCGCGGCATGCAGGCGGCGATGACGATGCCATCAGGCAGTGCCGTCGGCAGGTCCTTGGCCGAATGGACCGCGAGATCGATCCGTCCGGCGAGCAGCGCCTCGTCGATCTCCTTGGTGAACAGCCCCTTGCCGCCGGCCTCGGCGAGCGGGCGGTCGGTGATGCGGTCGCCGGTCGTGCGGATCGGCAGCACGCTCACCGGCAATTGGGGTGTCGCCAGCGCCTGGCGCACGGCTTCTGCCTGAACCAGCGCCAGTGGACTGCCGCGCGTTCCGAGCATCATGGTGGCGGTGCGTGTGTCGGCCGATTGCAAGGCGGGCTGTCCGGGTGTTAGGGGCTTTGCGGGTCCACTTTATTGGCCGATCCGGCCCGCGTAGGCGAGGCCCAAAATACCGAAATTCACGCGGATCAGGCGATGATCGTCCTTGGCATCGAGACCAGTTGCGACGAAACCGCCGCCGCGTTGGTCGAGCGCACCGATGACGGCACGGGCCGAATCCTTTCCGATATCGTCCTGTCGCAGGTCGCCGACCACGCCGCTTTCGGCGGCGTCGTGCCGGAAATCGCCGCCCGCGCCCATGTCGAGGCGCTCGACGGCGTCGTTCGCGCCGCGCTCAAGCAGGCCGGCAGAGGCTTCTCCGACATCGACGCGGTCGCCGCCACCGCCGGCCCCGGCCTCATCGGCGGCGTGCTCGTCGGGCTGACCACGGCCAAGGCCATCGCGCTGGCCGCCGCCAGGCCGATGATCGCGGTCAATCACCTCGAAGGCCACGCGCTCACGGCTCGTCTGACCGACGATATTGCGTTTCCCTATCTTCTGCTGCTGGTCTCCGGCGGCCACAGCCAGTTCGTCGCGGTGGAAGACGTCGGCCGCTACCACCGTCTCGGCTCGACCATCGACGACGCCCTCGGCGAGGCCTTCGACAAGGCCGCCAAACTGCTCGGCCTGCCCTATCCCGGCGGCCCCGCCGTCGAGCAGGCGGCGAAGACCGGCGATCCGAAACGCTTCGCCCTGCCGCGCCCGCTGATCGACCGGCCGGGCGCCGATTTCTCCTTCTCCGGCCTGAAGACCGCCGTGCGTCTTGCCGCCGAAGCCGCCGCCCCGCTTTCCGACCAGGACGTCGCCGACCTCTGCGCCTCCTTCCAGATGGCGGTTACCGACATCGTCGCCAACCGCGCCGACCATGCGATGCGCGCCTTCCGCGACAATCACGACGGACCGCATGTCCTCGTCGTTGCCGGCGGTGTTGCCGCCAATGAGGCGCTCCGCGCCGCGCTCCGCGAGGCCGCCACCCGCCACGGCTTCCGCTTGGTCGCGCCGCCGGCGCGGCTCTGCTCCGACAATGCCGTCATGATCGCCTGGGCCGGCGCCGAACGCTTTGCGCGCGGCTTGACCGATACGCTCGACGTCGCCGCGCGCCCGCGCTGGCCGCTCGACGAACTGTCCGCGCCAAAGCTCGGCAGCGGCAACAAGGGCACCCGCGCATGATCGCCCTTCCCGAACGGCACCGGCTGAAGGCATACGGCTACGTCGTCGCGCGCGGACAGCTGCTCGTCTTTCGCGAGCCGGAATTTCCCGAGGTCGGGATTCAGGTGCCAGGCGGCACGCTCGAGCCCGGCGAGACCCCCGAGATCGGCGTGGTGCGCGAACTGACCGAGGAACTTGGCCGCACCGATTTCGACGTTCGCGATCTGGTGGCCACGCAACGCTTCGCCTTCGACAAGGACGGCACGCGCCACGTCCACGACCGTCACTACTTCCACGTCGAACCGCAAACGGCGTGGCCGGCGGCGTGGACGCATGCCGATGAGACACCGGATCTCGGCGGTCCGCCGGTCCATATGGAATTCTTCTGGATCGGCCTCACCGACCCGTCGGTCTCGCTCTTTGCCGGACATGGCGAGGCCTTGCCGAAACTGAGACGCCTTGTCGGGGTCGGGTCATGATCGAATCCATCGGCATCATCGGCGGCGGCGCCTGGGG
Organism: uncultured Alphaproteobacteria bacterium; assembly: GCA_963781775.1. GTDB lineage: Bacteria > Pseudomonadota > Alphaproteobacteria > Rhizobiales > Kaistiaceae > CAVSRC01. The sequence goes on from CAWAHE010000016.1 coordinate 145,673, forward strand.
CACGGCATTGGCGCTGACCGCGCACCGCGCCGGCCGCACCGTGCGCATCTGGGCGCGCGACCGCGCCACCGTCGAAGCCATCGACGAGCGCCACGAGAACCCGCGGTACCTGCCCGGCGTCCGCCTCGAACACGTCCCGGCGACCGATAGCCTGTCGGTGGCGCTGCGCGCCGACGCCATCGTGCTGGCCGTGCCGGCGCAGGCGATCCGCGCCGTCGCCGCGTCCGCCGCGCCCTACATCCCGCAGGACACGCCGCTGATCGTCGCCGCCAAGGGACTGGAGCGCGACACCGACAAGCGCCTCACAGAAGTCGTCGCCGAAGTCGCGCCGCAGACTATCGCCGCCGTTCTATCCGGCCCCGGCTTCGCCGCCGACGTGGCGCGCGGCTTGCCCACCGCCGTCACCATCGCGGCGGCGGACGAGGCGTTGGCACTGTCGCTCTGCCGCGCCTTCGCCAGCCCGGCGTTCCGTCCCTATGCCGAGACCGACGTGACCGGCGTCGAGATCGGCGGCGCGGTCAAGAACGTGCTCGCCATCGCCGCCGGCATCGTCGCCGGCCGGGAACTTGGCGCCAGCGCGCTCGCCGCGCTGGTCGCCCGCGCCTTCGCCGAACTTCGCCGCCTTGGCGAAACGATGGGCGCGCGCGCCGATACGCTGATGGGCCTCTCCGGCCTTGGCGATCTGGTGCTCACCTGCTCCGGCCCGCAATCGCGCAACTTCGCCTACGGTCTCCATCTCGGCCGCGGCGGCGACCCGGCCGACCCGCACGCGCTCGCCGAGGGCATCGCGACGGCCGCCGTCGCCCGCGACCTCGCGCGCCGCCACAAGGTTTCCGCGCCGATCGTCGACGCCGTTGCCGCCATCGTCGACGGCAACCTCGCCATCGACGCCGCCATCGACGGCCTCATGTCGCGACCGCTCCGCTTTGAAGCGGACTAGCGCGCGTTCTTGACCACGACGCAGGCCCCGCCGGCCTTGTGGAGATCGTCGCAAAGCGCGCTGGCTTCGTCGCGCGTCGCGGCCGGCAGGCGGATCGCATAGAAGGGAGCCCGGCCCCGGCTCGCCATCACCGAGCGCAGCACGAGCGGCGGGCGGTCGCCGATCAGCTTGTCGAAGCGCCGTTGCAGCGCGCTGTAGCTCGCCATCGCCCGCGCCTGCGAGAAGTTGCCGGCAACCTGCACGCCCCATGGCGACCACGGCGCCGAGGCGATGCTCGCCGGCACCGCCGCCGAACCAGCACCGGGCTTCGCCAGGATCGCGGCAATCTCGGCGCATGTCGTGCGCTTTGCTTTCGTCGGCGCGGCAGCCGCGCCGGCCAGGTCCGCCTTCCAGTCCTCCGCCCCGCGCCCGGTGATGAAGTAAACGTATTCCTGCGTCTCCCATGGCAGGCCGCGATCGCCCGCCATCCAGTCGGTGACACGCTGCTCGCCGGCATTGTAGGCCGCCGCCGCGAGGCCGAGATTGCCGAACTGCCCGGCGAGATCGTCAAGATATTCGGCCGAGGCGGGGATCGCCTTGCGCGGGTCGAACGGATCGGCGAGACCGCGGAGCGCCGCCGTGCCCGGCATGAACTGCGCGATGCCCTGCGCGCCTTTCGGGCTGACGGCATCGGCAAGGAAGCGGCTCTCGCGCCAGACGAGACGCGTGAAAAAGTCCACCGGAAGGCTGTTCCGCGCCGCCGCCGCATCGATCAGCTCGCAGACCGTATCCCCGTCGCTCGCCTTCGGTGGTGCGGCGAATTCGTCCTGCGCCCGCGCGACACCTCCCGCGCTGGCAAACAGGCACGCCAGAAATCCGATCAGGAACGCCGGTTTGCCGGTCATTCGCTTGTCCGCGATTCTCTCCGATGCACGATATGAGTCTTCACCGCCGGAATGGCAAAACCATGCCGCATTGTCGCGCGGACTGACGTGCGCGGAGCCGCCTGCACCATATGGACGCGAACCCGCTCTCCTCTTAACGTCCGGGCCGGCGAGACCTCGGGAGATGCGACGATGGGTTACTGGTTGTTCAAGTCGGAGCCGGGATCGTGGTCCTGGGACCAGCAGGTGAAGGCCGGCAAGGCCGGCACCGAGTGGACCGGGGTGCGCAACTTCACCGCGCGCAACAACATGCGCGCCATGAAGAAGGGCGACCGCGGCTTCTTTTACCACTCCGGCGAAGGCAAGGAGATCGTCGGCATCGTGACGGTCGTCAGGGAAGCCCATCCCGAGACCGGCGCGCCCGACTGGGAATGCGTCGACATCGCCGCCGTCGAGCCCGTGCCGAAACCGGTGACGCTCGCCGCCGTCAAGGCCGACAAGAAGCTCGCCGGCATGGCGCTGGTCAAACTGTCGCGCCTGTCGGTGCAGCCGGTCACCGATGCCGAATGGAAGCTCGTCTGCAAGATGGCCGGCATCGCCCCCTGACGACCGCTTCCGGCGGTGTTTCCGACATCGACGGTTCGCACCAGCGCGGCAGAAAGGTGCCGGTAGCGGAAATCGGGCCTCAAAGGATCGAACGAAATAACCGTCGCCTGCGCGAGCGACGGCGCGCATGCCGAATGGTAGTGGTGATCCCGGCTACTTGCCGAGCGCCGCGGCGACTTCCTTCAGCATGGTGACGTGAGCACCGTTCTCGAGGTTGGTCAGGATGACGACGATGGTACCGTCGTCGGGCCACCACAGGGCGAGGGCGTCGCCACCGGGCCCTTCGCCGGTATGACCGACCGGCGCCGGGTCAAACAGCGGGATGCGCATGGTGCCGTAGCCGTACGCGACGGGTCGGCCGACCAGCGGTCGGAAGTCTGCCGTCATCAGGGCGCGGCTTTCGGCGGAGAGGAGATCGCCGCCGAGGAGACCGCGGAGGAGCGTCGCCGTGTCCGCCGCGGTCGAGAGTAGGTCGCCCGCCGCCCAGAAGGCGGAAAGATCGACAGTCGAGAGGTCTGTCCGCTTGCCGTCGTCGTCGTAGTAGCCGGATACCGGCTCGGGACGTCCCGGTTCGCCCCAGAAGAAAGTATCGGCTGCGCCGAGCGGCACCAGCACGCGGGCCCGGACGGCATCGGCGAGCCGCATGCCCGACGCCTTCTCGATGATGAGGCCGAGCAGCGCGTAGTTCGTGTTGGAGTAATAGGAAGGGCCATCGCCGGGAGGCGCGACCGGCTCTCCGTCCGCCGCGTGAGCCACCAGCTCCGCCGGATTCCAGACGCGGGCGAAATTTACGCGGATCATGGCGATGAAGCGCTCGTCGAAGTACTCCCGGATCCCGCTTGTCTGGGCAATGAGGCGCCGAACGGTCACGTCGCCGCTGTTGGGCAGGTCGCCGATCAGGCCGGCATCGAGCCACGTGCCAATCGGGTCGTCGAGGCCGAGCTTGCCCTCGTCGATCAGGGTGAAGGCGGTCGCCGCGATGATGGTCTTGGTGACGCTGAAGAGCCGGAAATGGGCGTCCGGCGCCATGCTTTCGCCACCGATGACACGGACGCCGGCAGCACCGGCCCAACTCTCGCCATCGGCGGTCTCGACGCGAACCACTGCGCCAGGCACGCCTGAAGCGACGGTCTCGTCAAGGATGGCCTGGAACTTTTCGCCCGGCAGACTGCCCGCCGCCGCCTCGGCCGCCGCTGCGAGCGACAGCGCAACCGCGAGGAAAAAGACTGTTCTAGCCATCGTCATTCGTCGCGATCCCGAGCGAACAAAAGCCAGTTGTTCAAAGGATGACCACCGCGTGGCAGAATAAGCTCGACGACTTTCCGGCGCAACGCGCGGCGCAGGGATCGCAACGTGCGCCACCCGCTTCAGGCACGGCACGGCGGCATTGTGCTCCCGCACGACACCAAACACGCCACCGCACGCATGCTGCCGCAACGCTCAGCGACATGAAGACCGCCGGCTACCAAATCCTCCAGTTGGGGCCGGCCGTCCCGGCCGCGCCGGTCGGTTCGTCCATCGCCGCCCTGCCCGACGCCAGCCCTGCCGCAACCCCTTGCCGGGGCTTGCGTCCACCCCGCCCCCGGCGCTTTAACAGGAGGCGGAGGGTCCGGTTAAGAGCCGGAAAACGATAATCGGGAGGAATGCGGGATGTCCGAGGTGAAGATCCATCCGGTGCCGGACGAATGGAAAAAGCGCGCTTACGTCGACAACCAGAAATATCTGGACATGTACAAGGCGTCGGTCGATGACCCGGATGCCTTCTGGCGCGAACAGGCCAAGCGCATCGACTGGATCAAGCCGTTCACGAAGGTCAAGAACACCTCGTACAAGGCCCCCGACGTTTCGATCAAATGGTTCGAGGATGGCAGCCTGAACCTGTCGGCCAACTGCCTCGACCGCCATCTCGCCAAGCGTGGCGACCAGACCGCGATTCTGTGGGAGCCGGACGATCCTAAGGCGCCGGCGCGCACCATCACCTATCGCCAGCTCCACCACGACGTCTGCGTCTTCGCCAACGTGCTGAAGAAGCTGGGCGTCGAGAAGGGCGACCGCGTCACCATCTACCTGCCGATGATCCCGGAAACCGCGGTGGCGATGCTCGCCTGCGCCCGCATCGGCGCGGTCCACTCGGTGGTCTTCGGCGGCTTCTCGCCCGACAGCCTCGCCGGCCGCATCGACGATTGCCGCTCCGAGGTCGTCATCACCGCCGACGAGGGTCTGCGCGGCGGCCGCAAGGTGCCGCTCAAGCACAACACCGACGAGGCGCTCAACAAGTCGCTCGGCGACGAGAAGGTGATCGTCATCCGCCACACCGGCGGCGAGGTCGCCATGCATGCCGGCCGCGACTTCTGGTACCACGAGCTTGCCGACGGCGTGTCGGCCGACTGTCCGCCGGTCGAGATGAACGCCGAGGATCCGCTGTTCATCCTCTACACGTCGGGCTCGACCGGTAAGCCGAAGGGCGTGCTGCACACCACCGGCGGCTATCTGGTCTGGGTGTCGCTCACCCACCAACTCATCTTCGATTATCACGACGGCGACATTTTCTGGTGCGCCGCCGATGTCGGCTGGGTCACCGGCCACAGCTACATCGTCTACGGCCCCCTCGCCAACGGCGCCATCACCGTGATGTACGAGGGCGTGCCCAACTGGCCGACGCCGTCGCGCATCTGGGAAGTCATCGACAAGCACAAGATCAACATCGTCTACACCGCCCCGACGGCGCTGCGCGCCCTGATGGGCGCCGGCGACGAACACGTCACCAAGACCTCGCGCAAGTCGCTGCACCTGCTCGGCACAGTCGGCGAGCCGATCAACCCGGAAGCCTGGGAATGGTATTGGCGCGTGGTCGGCGAGGGCCGCTGCCCGATCGTCGATACCTGGTGGCAGACGGAGACCGGTGGCGCGCTGATCACGCCGCTGCCCGGCGCCACCGACCTCAAGCCCGGCTCGGCGACGCGACCCTTCTTCGGCGTTCAGCCGGCGCTGGTCGATGCCGAGGGCAAGCGCATCGAGGGCGCGGGGGCCGGCAACCTCATCATCACCAACTCGTGGCCGGGCCAGATGCGCACCGTCTATGGCGATCACAAGCGCTTCGTCGAAACCTATTTCATGACCTATCCCGGCAACTACTTCACCGGCGACGGCTGCCGCCGCGACGAGGATGGCTACTACTGGATCACCGGCCGCGTCGACGACGTCATCAACGTCTCCGGCCACCGCCTCGGCACCGCCGAGATCGAGTCGGCGCTGGTCGCCCACGAAAAGGTGTCGGAGGCCGCCGTCGTCGGTTACCCGCACGCGCTCAAGGGCCAGGGCATCTACGCCTACATCACGTTGATGCACGGCCAGGAGCCGTCCGACGCGCTGCGCAAGGAGCTGGTGCAATGGGTGCGCCACGAGATCGGCCCCTTCGCACAGCCCGACCTCATCCAGTTTTCGCCGGGCCTGCCCAAGACGCGCTCCGGCAAGATCATGCGCCGCATTCTGAGGAAGATCGCCGAGGACGATTTCTCCAATCTCGGCGACGTGACCACGCTCGCCGATCCCGCCGTCGTCGACGATCTCGTCAACAACCGCCAGAACAAGGCGGTCAGCGCCTGAGTCAGTAGAGATATCGTGCCGTCGCCATCAGCAGGATGGCGACGGTCAAAAGTACCGCCATGCCGCGTACCCGCTGCTCGGCGGCTGTGATCTCTTGAACCTCCGCGCCTGCCGATGCCGATGCCCGCGGACCGATGGCCCGACCGAGCGGTGCGCCCACCATCGGCGAGACGATCGCCGCCAGCCCACCCAGCGCGAACGCCCATTGCGTGTTCGACCAGGGGAAGGCGAATCCGTAGACCAGCCAGAACAGCAGCAGCCCCGAGATCACCGTCAACCCGGATGAAACCGCGAACACGGCGACCGCGCGCGGATTGTCGGTAATGGCACGAAACAACGGCATGCCCGCCGCGCCCATGCCACGGATTCGCGGCAGACCGACGAGCGCGCCGATCAGCACTGTCCCGGCCCACAGGACTCCGGACACGATATGCGTGGCGCGCAGAATGACGAGAAGGGTTTGCACGTGCTGGCCTCCTTGCGAGGTATGAGGCCCCATCGCCCGAGGCAGCGGATCATGCTCCGAAGTTTGGCATCAATGCGGACTCGGATACTACCCGCCGGCACTGGCCAGGCTGCACCAGTCGCCGCGCTTGCCGCCGTCATAGGGACGCGCCAGACCGCTCGCCAGCATCGTCTTGGCGAGGTCGAGTCCGTCGGGCGCGGTGGTGACATCCGCCTCGACACGGCCGTAATACTTGTCGCCGGAGATATTGCGCAGCGTCACCAGCGGCGTCGTCTCCTTGCGCAGCAGGTCGGTCGCCGCCGCGGCGAGAATCTTCTCGCGCTCGCACTGGCCGTGAACCTCCGGCGCGTCGATGCCGCGCAGCCGGACATGGACGGTCAGTTGCACGCCCAGCCAGATGTCGGCGCGCGCCTCCAGCGTGTCGCCGTCGATGACGCGCAGAACCTCGGCCCTGACCGGGCCGGCCAGCCGCTCGGCGGCCGTGGCCGGCGCAACGGCGAGCAGGGATGCGAGGCACAGGGTCGGTGGCAGCAAGGACCGCATGGCGAACTCGGCGAATCGCAATAGGAATAAATTCTCTACACCCGTTCAACCCGCGACTGAAAGGTGCTTCGGTCGATTATACCATAGATTGTAGTATAGCGGCACGGCCCGCATGGCGAGAATCCGGCAGCGACCTCAGCTTGGACAATCTTGCGGAAGACCGCCGCGCTCCCGACATAACCGTCACTGTGGGCGATGGACCGAAGGATACGGGCACACACATGAACACGCTTCGCACCGGCATGCTTCTGGCGGCCCTGACCGCCATCTTTGTCGGCGTCGGCTTCCTCATCGGCGGCTCGGGCGGCGCCATCATCGCGTTCGTCGTGGCCGCCGGCATGAACTTCTTTTCCTACTGGAATGCCGACAAGCTCGTGCTCTCCATGAATCGCGCCCGCGAGGTCGATGAACGGAGCGCGCCGGAATTCTACGGCCTCGTCCGCGATCTCGCAGAGCGCGCCAACCTGCCCATGCCGCGCGTCTATATTTCCGACAACCCGCAGCCGAACGCCTTCGCCACCGGCCGCAACCCGGAGCACGCCGCGGTCTGCGCCACCACCGGCCTGCTTCAGATGCTGTCGCGCGACGAGATCGCCGGCGTCATGGCCCATGAACTCGGCCACGTGCGCAATCGCGACACGCTGACCATGACGATCACGGCGACCATTGCCGGCGCCGTCTCGATGCTCGCCAATTTCGCCTTCTTCTTCGGCGGCCTTGGCGGCAACCGCAACAATCCACTTGGGCTCGTCGGCGTGCTGGTCGCCGCCATCGTCGCGCCGATCGCCGCGATGATGGTGCAGATGGCGATCAGCCGCACGCGCGAATATTCCGCCGATCGCGCCGGCGCCGAGATCAGCGGCCGCCCCGACGCGCTCGCCTCCGCGCTCGCCAAGATCTCCAGTGCCGCGCAGCGCATTCCCAACGCGGCCGCCGAGCGCAACCCGGCCGCGGCGCACCTGTTCATCGTCAATCCGCTCTCCGGCGCGCGCATGGACAATCTCTTCTCGACCCACCCGGCGACCGAGAACCGCATCGCCGCGCTGATGCAGATGGCGGGCCGCTTCAGTCCCGCCCCGGCCGGCCGGCCGGCAGTCGCGGTTCCCCGCGTCGGCACCACCGGCCGCCCGCGCGGACCCTGGGGATAGGGCTTGCGGCGGCCCACCTGACGGGCTAACCCCTTGGCCTGATGCAGAAAATCACCAGGAAACCAGCGACCGCGGGCCTTCCCGCCCGCGCCGCAGCCGCCGGCCTGCTGGCCGGCGTGCTCGACCGCCGACAGCCGCTCGACGCGCTGCTCGATTCGGACCGCGCCTATGCCGGCCTGCCCGACCGTGATCGTCGGCTGGCGCGCGCCATCGCCTCGACGGCGCTTCGTCACCACGGCGAAGTCCATGCATTGCTTGATCGTTTGATCGAGAAGAAGCCGCCGCGCTCGCGCGATTTCTTCCACCTTCTCGAAATCGCCGCCACCCAGGTTCTGTTCATGGAGGTCGCCGATCACGCCTCGGTGTCGATCGCCATCGACCAGATTTCGGCCGACCCGAAGACGCGCCACCTCAAGGGCCTCGCCAACGCGGTGCTCCGCCGCATCGCCCGCGAGCGCGACGCGCTCATCGCCTATATCGACTCGCCGCGCCTCGATACGCCGGAGTGGCTGTGGGATCGCTGGTGCCTGACGTATGGCGAAGCGACCGCGCGCAACATCGCAGAAGCCCATCTCGCCGAACCGCCGCTCGACATCACCGTGAAGAGCGATGCCGCCGGCTGGGCGGACAGGCTCGGCGGCTCGCTGACCGCCACCGGTTCGGTGCGCCTCGCCGATCCGGCTCCGGTCGAGGCGCTTCCCGGTTACGCCGACGGTGAATGGTGGGTGCAGGATGCCGCCGCCACGCTGCCGGCCCGCCTGCTCGGCGATATCGCCGGCAAACGCGTCGCCGATCTTTGCGCCGCGCCCGGCGGCAAGACGGCGCAGCTTGCCCAGGCCGGCGCCGCCGTCACCGCCGTCGATATCTCCGCCAACCGGCTGAAGCGCCTGACCGCCAATCTCGACCGCCTCCATCTGAAGGCCGAAACCATCGCCGCCAACATCCTCGAATGGTCGCCGGCCGTGCCTTTCGACGCGATCCTGCTCGACGCCCCGTGCTCGGCGACCGGCACCATCCGCCGTCATCCGGACGTCGCATGGCTGAAGCAGCCGTCGGATATCGCCGCGCTTGCCGCGATCCAGACGCGCATGATTGACCGCGCCGCCGCCATGCTTCCGCCTGGCGGCACCCTCATCTACTGCACCTGCTCGCTCGAGCCCGAGGAGGGCGAGGACCAGGCGGCCGCGGCCCGAAACGGACTGGAGCCCCTGCCCATCGCAAAGGACGAGATCGCCGGAATGGAACACGCCCTCACGTCGAACGGGCACGTCAGGACGCTGCCCTTTCACCGGGCCGGAGAGGGCGTGCCACCCGGCATGGACGGTTTCTTCATCGCGCGTTTTCGCAAGGTTTGAGGCGGATGTTCCGTTTGCCCGTGGAGTCCGAATGGGGCGATAGTCCGGCGGCGGCGATTCGGGCCGCAACCCGGCCGGTTTGAGAGGGAGAATGACAGCGATGGCGATCGGATCGGCGTCCGGTCAAGGCATGCAAATGCGTTTCGCCGCCGGCGCCCTCATTCGCACCATCGCGCACCGCTTCCACGCCAGCGTCTTCTACCGCTGGCGCTACGCCGGAGGCACGCCCGAGCGGCTGCTCATCGCGCCGATCGACCTGCGCACCACCGATCCGACCGTGGCGCTCGATATCTATGGCGGCCGCTGGGTATTCTTCGGCGACGGCGTCGACATCCACGGTTTCTCGGTCTTCGACGCCGAACCGCCCAACGAGGACTGGTCGCGCCAGCTGCATGCCTTCGGCTGGCTCCGCCATCTGCGCGCCACCGACATGAACGTGTCGCGTTCGAACGCGCGCAGCCTCATCGACCAGTGGATCAAGTTCAGCGGGCAGCACGACGCGGCCGCCTGGGAGCCCGAAATCATGGCGCGGCGCATCAGCGCCTGGCTGTCGCAGACGCCGCTTATCCTCGACGGTTGCGACTTCGCCTTCTACCGGCGCTTCCTGCGCTCGCTCACGGCGACAGGTCCGCCGCCTGCGGCGCGTCGCTTATGACGGCACGCCCGGCATGCCCCGCCTGCGGGTCATGATCGCGCTCGCCGCCGCGGCATTGTCGATGTCCGACCAGCCGCGCTTCCTGCGTCAGGCGTCGCGGCGCCTCGACCTCGAACTGGTCAATCAGGTTCTCCCCGACGGCGGCCATGTCAGCCGCAATCCCGGCGCCATCCTCGAGGCCATGATCGAACTCCTGCCGCTGCGCCAGGCCTTCGCGGCGCGCGGCAACCAGCCGTCTCGCATTCTCGTCTCGGCCATCGACCGCATGATGCCGATGCTGCGCTTCTTCCGGCAGGGCGACGGCGGCTTCGCGCATTTCAACGGCGTCGGCGACACCGCCACCGATCAGCTTGCCACCGTACTTGCCTATGACGACGCCCGCGCCGCCTTGCCGGCGAGCGCGCCGCACAGCGGCTACCAGCGCATCGACGCCGGCAGCACGGCGCTGGTCGTCGATGTCGGCCGTCCGCCGCCGATCGAGTTCAGCGTCGCCGCCCATGCCGGCTGCCTGTCCTTCGAGATGAGCGCCGGCCATCAGCGCCTGATCATCAATTGCGGCGTCCCCTCGCCCAATTCCGTGTCGCTCAGGCGCCTCGCCCGCACCACCGCCGCCCATTCCACGGTCACGCTCAACGACACCTCGTCCTGCCGCTTCCTGACCCGTTCCTCGATCGGCGACTGGCTGGGCGAGGCCATCGTCTCCGGGCCGAACCGCGTCGATGTCGAGCGCCGCAGCGTTCCCGGCGCCACCGCTCTGTCCATGCGCCACGATGGTTATGTCGAGCGCTTCCGCATCGTGCACGAGCGCCATCTGGCGCTCTCCGATCAGGGCGACCGCCTCGACGGCGTCGATTCCTTCGTCTCGCCGACCGGCAAGCCGGTCAGCCGCAGCGGCAAGGACAGCTACGCCATCCGCTTCCACCTCCATCCCAACGTGCGCGCCTCGCTGATCGACAGCGGCCACGCCGTGCTGCTCGAGCTGCCCGGCGGCGAAAGCTGGGAGTTCGAGTCCGATGCCGGCGAGCTGGTCATCGAGGAAAGCATCCTGATGTCCGACACCCGCGGCAACCGCGAGACCGACCAGATCGTCATCTACGGCCGTGTCCAGCAGCAGGCGACGGTCGCATGGCACCTGCATCGCACCGGTTTCGGCGGCCGCCGCCAGCGGCTGATCGCCGCGCCGAGCCGCCAGAACTAGCCGTGCCGCTCGGCCTGCTGCGCCATTCGATCATCACTGGGCGCTGACCAAGCCCGCCGCCGGACAGAAGGGCGGTGATGGAGCCGGCTGCGCCGGCGAGCACGCTGTCTTCGCCGCAAACGTAGTGGCCGCAGGCGCATCGGCGCATGCGCGCCCGGGCGACGCACGGTCAACACGATTTGCCCCCCACGCAAATCGTGTTAAGCGGCGGCGCCGCATCCCGCCATCCATCCGAAACACGCTCATGGCCATCAAACCGGCGTCCTCGCCCCTTCCCGATCGCGTGCCGCTCCGCCGCGCGCTGCTCTCCGTCTACGACAAGACCGACCTCACCGAACTCGCCCACATGCTCGCCCGCCGCGGCGTCGAACTGGTCTCGACCGGCGGCACCCGCGCCGCGCTGACCGCCGCCGGCATCGCCTCGCGCGACGTCGGCGAGCTGACCGGCTTTCCCGAAATCATGGATGGCCGCGTCAAGACGCTGCACCCGAAGGTCCACGGCGGCCTGCTGGGCGTGCGCGATGACGCCAGCCACGCCGCGGCCATGGACGAGCACGATATCGGCGGCATCGACCTGCTGGTCTCCAATCTCTATCCCTTCGAGGACACCGTCGCCGACGGCGCCGCCGAGCGCGTCATCGTCGAGAACATCGACATCGGCGGACCGGCCATGATCCGCGCCGCCGCCAAGAACCACGGCTACGTCGCCGTGATCGTCGATCCGGCGGATTATGCCGCGCTCACCGCCGCTCTCGACGCCCATGACGGCGCGACGCCGCTGAAGTTGCGCCGCCGCCTCGCAGCAAAAGCCTTCTCGCGCACCGCCGCCTATGACGCCGCCATCTCGACCTGGTTCGCCGGCGCTGTCGGCGAGCCCATGCCGCAATGGCGGAGCTTCGCGGGCAGCCTCGCTGAGACGCTGCGCTATGGCGAGAACCCGCACCAGACGGCGGGGCTCTACGTCACCGGCGACCGACGCCCCGGTGTCGCCACCGCCCGCCAGGTCCAGGGCAAGCAGCTCTCCTTCAACAACATCAACGACACCGACGCCGCGTACGAGCTGGTCGCCGAATTCGATCCCGCCGCCTCGGCCGCCGTCGCCATCATCAAGCACGCCAACCCGTGCGGCGTCGCCGTCGCGGCGACCGTGACCGAGGCTTATGCCAAGGCATTGCGCACCGACCCGGTCTCCGCCTTCGGCGGCATCGTCGCGCTCAACCGACCGCTCGACGCCGAAGCCGCTGCCGAAATCGTCAAGGTCTTCGCCGAGGTCATCATCGCGCCCGACGTCTCCGAAGAAGCGATGGCGATCGTCGCCGCCAAGAAGAACCTGCGCCTGCTGATCGCCGGCGGCCTCCCCGATCCGCGCGCCCGCGACACGACCGTGCGCTCCGTCGCCGGTGGCCTGCTGGTTCAGGATCGCGACTGGGGCATGGTCGAGGAGGATGCGCTCAAGGTCGTCACCAAACGCGCGCCGACCGCGGCCGAGATCACCGACATGCTGTTCGCCTGGCGCGTCGCCAAATACGTCAAGTCGAACGCCATCGTCTACGTCAGGGACGGCGCCACCGCCGGTGTCGGCGCCGGTCAGATGAGCCGTGTCGATTCCGCCATGATCGCGGCGCGCAAGGCCGAGGAAGCCGGCAAGGCGGCCGGTCTCTCCGAATCGCTCGCCAGGGGATCGGTGTGCGCGTCGGACGCGTTCTTCCCGTTCCCCGACGGGCTGATCGCCGCGGCCGACGCCGGGGTGACGGCCGTCATCCAGCCGGGCGGCTCCATGCGCGACGATGCCGTGATCGCCGCCGCCGACGAACGCGGCATGGCCATGGTCGTCACCGGCATGCGCCACTTCCGCCACTGAACAATCCCAGGAAAAGTGTGCAGCACTTTTCCGTCGAGGATTGCGCAAAATAGCGCGCCTGACATCCGGCTGGTGCTGGCAGGGCTTCTCAGAGTTCTCCCCCTCTCCCTGGAGGGAGAGGGCTGTTTCTCTTGGTGAGCAAAGCGAGCCTAGAGAAACAGGGTGAGGGGGACAGCGGCGAGGTTCAAACACCAACACCGATGGAGCCGGCCGCGCCGGCGAAGACTCAGACCACCTTCCCCGTTTGGCCCTCGACGATCTCTCTGACCGCCGCCGCCATCCCGGAAAAGACGCTGGGCCAGTCGCCCAGCGTCGTCTGGCGGAACAGCCGCATCGTCGGATACCAGGGCGAGTCGTCGCGATCGAACAGCCAGCGCCAGTCGGGATCGCTGGACAGCGCCACCCAGACCGGACGCCCGAGCGCGCCGGCAAGATGCGCCATCGCCGTATCCGACGAGACGACGAGATCGAGATTCGCCATCACCGCCGCGATCTCCGAGATGCCGTCCGGATTGGCGGTGATCTTGTCGCCGAGCGACTCGACGGTCATCCCCGGCGGCAATCGCGCGAGCTGGTCGAGCCCATGCACCGCCTGCAGGCTGATCAGCCGGACGCCGGGAACCCGCGCCAGCGGCTCATAGAAGGAGAGCGGGACCGAACGGTGCCGGTCGTTCCGGTAGTTCGGATTGCCCTGCCACACCACGCCGATGCGGAAGCCTTCGTTGCCTAACCGCTCGCGCCACTCCGCGACCAAATCCGGCTCCGGGAACAAATACGGCCCTTCGTTCGGGATCGTCTCGAGGCTCGTGCGAAAGACCCCCGGCAGGCTGAGCAGCGGGATCTGAAAGTCGAAGCGCCCGACCTCGCCGACTGCATCGAACCAGACAACCGGCGCCGGCAGCGAGCGGGCAAGGCGCATCATCGCCGGCTGCACCAGCACTTTCACCTTTGCGCCAAGCCGGTGAAGACTGACGAGGAAGCGGGCGAACTGGATGGTATCGCCGATCCCCTGCTCGGTGAGCACCAGCACCGTCTTGCCGGTCACGTCCTCGCCACGCCAGCGCGGCGCCATCGTCTCGAGCGCCGCCTGCTTGCTGTCGAAGCTGTCGGCGCGGAACTCGTACTCCGCCCAACCACGCACCAGATCGCCTGCGCCGAGATAGTGTTGCGACAGCGCCTGATGAATCTGCACGTCGTCGGGATAGTGGCGCACGCCGTCCTCGCCGGCGGCGATCGCCTCGTTGCGGCGACCGAGCCGCCACAGCGCCGCCGCCCGCACGATCGGCGTCTTGCTGCCGCCGAGGCCGCGCCCGTGAAGATCGTCGGCGACCCGTAGAGCTTCGGTCGGCCGGTCGAGTTCGAAGAGGATCTGGCCTCGGACGACCATGGCGTCGGCGTTCGCAGGATCGCGAGCCAGCACGCCGTCGATCGCGGTCAGTGCTTCGCCGAAGCGGCGAAGCTCGACCAGCGCCGACACGCGCCCGAACGCCGCCTCGACCAGCGCCGGCTGCAAGCTGAGCGCCGTCCCGAAATCCTTGAGCGCGGCCTCATGATCCCTGCGCTCGACTTGCACATAGGCGCGCTTCAGCAGCGCCTCGGCCGAGCCCGGCTGCGCCGCCAGCACGCGGTCGAAAGCGCGCACCGCATCGTCGGGGCGACGCAGCAGCCTCAGCACATTGCCGCGATTGATCATCGCATTGAGATGCTTGGGCGCCACGCGGAGCGCCGCGTCGTAGGCGGCGAGCGCCTCGTCCAGACGGCCGAGCTGTTGCAGCGCGACGCCGCGATTGGCGTGTGCATCGGCGAAACTCGGCGCCATGGCGATCGTCGCGTCGAAGGCGCCGAGCGCCCGCTCCGCCGCGCCGGCCTGCATGTAGAGCGAACCGAGAACATTGCGGGCAGCGGGATGACCGAGGACCGCAACGTTGTTCTGCAGGCTGGCGATCGCCTCGCCGACGCGGCCCGATGACGCCAGCCCGAGGGCCTTGCGCACCGTCTCCGCGATGGCGGCCTCGCCGCCGGTCGTCCGGCCGGAGGTCACTCGGCGGCCCTGCCCGCCATTTCGTCGGCAAGCGCCGCCGCGATCTCCGTGAAGACACCATCCCAGTCACCGGGCGTCTTCTGGCGAAAGAGCCGCATCGTCGGATACCAGGGCGAGTCGCTCCGCTCGACCATCCAGCGCCAGTCGGGCCGCTCACGCAGCGCCACCCAGACCGGACGGCCGAGCGCACCGGCGAGATGCGCCGGGCCGGTGTCCGACATGATCATCAGGTCGAGATTGGCCATCACCGCGGCCACCTCGCGGAAGCCGTCCGGATTGTTGACGATCTCCTCGCCCAGCGTTTCGACTTTCATGCCCTCCGGCAGATTGGCGAGCTGGTCGAGGCCGATGAAGGATTGCAGGCTGATCAACCGCACGTCCGGCACCGCCGCCAGCGGCGCGTAGCGCGCCAGCGGGATCGAGCGCAGCCGGTCGTTCGGGTATTCGGGATTGCCCTGCCAGCTGATGCCAACCTTGAAGCCGTTGTCGCCGAGACGGGCGCGCCATTTGGCGATCCGCTCGTCATCCGCGACCAGATAAGGCATGTCGCGCGGAATGAGGGACTCGTCCGTCGTCCCCAGGATATGGGCGAGGCTCATCAGCGGCGCCTGATAGTCGAAGCCGCTCCGCATGGCCATGTTGTCGGTCACATCCATGTCGGGGAAGTTCGCCGCGAACAGCCGCCTTAGGGCGCCATGCACAAGCAGCGTCACCTGCCCGCCGCGCGCTGCCACCAGCGGCGCGTAGCGCACGAACTGGATGGCGTCGCCGTGGCCCTGTTCGGAATAGAGCAGCACCTTCTTGCCGGCGAGGTCTTCGCCCTTCCACAACGGCGCCACCTTGAGCATCTCGGGCCGACTGAATTCAGTGTGCCTCAGCCGCCATTCGTGCTCGGCCCAGCCCTCTTCGAAATCGCCGAGGGCAAGCAGAGCGAAGGAGCGGTAGTGGTGGCCGAGCGGGTTGTGCGGTTCCGCCGCGAGCGCTTGTCCGTAGGCCGCCAGCGCCTGTTCGACGCGCCCGGCTTCGCTCAGCGCCACAGCGCGGGTGCGATGAAAATTGAAGCCGTCGGCACCCAGCCGGCTGGCTGTATCGAGCACCGGCCAGACCTCGTCGAAGCGGCCAAGCTCGCCGAGGATGATGCCGCGGGCCGTGTGCGATTCGTGGGCCTTCGGCGCCACGCGCACCGCCGTGTCGGCGGCGGCCAGCGCCTCGTCGAGACGCTTCAACCGCCACAGCGCGCCCGACCGCGCCACATGCGCGGCGCCGTCGTCGGCATTGCGCGCCAACAGCCGGTCTGCGACCGCCAGCGCGTCGGCGTAGCGGCCGGCGGAATTCAGGATCGCGCCCTGGGCGAGCAAGGCGTCGCGGTTCTCCGGATCGATGGCGAGCGCCGCATCGATCGCCACAAGCGCCTCGGAAACCTGTCCCAGACGCTGGTAGGCGGTCGCGGTGCCGACATGGGCCGCGATATAGTCCGGCCTCAGTGTCACCGCACGGCGGAAATCCTTCTGCGCGTCCAGCGCCTCGCCCTTGTCGAGAAGCGCCATGCCGCGATTGACCAGCGCCTCCGGAAACGCCGGCTGGCCCTTCAACGCGCGGTCATAGGCGGCTATGGCGTCGTCGCTTCGTCCGAGGTCCTTGAGGATGTTGCCGCGGTTGAAGTGCGCGGTGACATAGTCGGAACGGTAACTCAGCGCCCGGTCCTCGGCGGCCAGCGCATCGGCGAGCCGGCCGAGTTCCTGCAGCGCCACGCCGCGATTGGAATGCGCCTCCGGAAAGGAGTGCACCATCGCCAGCGCCGCGTCGAACTCGCGCAGCGCATCGCGCGGCCGTCCCTGCTTGAGGCGGATGTCGCCGAGGATGTTGCGGCCGACCGGATTCTTCGCCGCACCGCCCGATAGCAGCGCCGCCGCGGCCTCGTCGAGCCGCCCGGCCTGGATGTGCTCGACCGCCGCCATCAGCGTGCGCTGGATGGCGTTCTGGCCGCCGCTTCCCGAGGACCCGAAACCCTTGTTCATGCGGCCGGCAACCTAGCCGACGGCGCCGCAAACTGCGAGCGTTTCAGCCGCCCGCCGTCACGACCGGGAGAGGTCGGCCAGCAGGCCCGCCGCGACTGCCAGCCGCGAAACGCTGGGCTGGTCGCCCTCGACGATCGCCGTCACCGCGTCGAGCAGCCGGGAGACGCTCGCCTCGTGCTGCGCGAGCCAGGCCGTCAGCGGTTCGTCGGCCTCGGCGGTGTCGGTCAGCACGTGGACGGTGATCAGCCGGTGCGCAACCGACAGCGTTTCCAGCGCCCGGTCGAGCGCCAGCCCGTCGTAGTAGTCGGTCACTGGCAAAGCCCGTCCGATCGCCGCCAGCCGGGCGATGCGCAGATGCTCGGCGACGCCGAAATGGACGGAAGCGGCGCGCGCCAGCGTGGCGCCGGCCGCCTGCGCCGCCAGCAGGATGTCGGGCCCCACGCCAAGCACCGGCAGCCGCACGATTCGAGCGGCGAGGTCCGCCGGCGTGCCGTCGGCGACCAGCGCCTCGGTGTGCCGGGCAACCGCCGCCGCGATCCGCTCGGGCAGGAGACCGGCGGACGATCCGGCAAGTTCCGCGATCGCCGGACGATAGAGGTCGGCGACCGCGCCGATGCCGGCGGCAAACGAGGTATTGCGCAGGAACCACACGGTCGCCGAGATCAGGAGATCCTGCACCGCCCGATAGAGCGTGAGCTGGGTGTGGCCGGCGATCTTGTTGTCGAGCGCGTCGATGGCGCTGTTGAGATCGCGCAACCCGAAGATCTCGCGCACGGCCACGTAGGCGCGCGCCACTGCGCCCGGCGCCGCCCCGGCGCGATCGGCGACGCGCGTGAGATAAGTCGGACCGCCGCGATTGATCATCGCATTGGCGAGCATCGTGCAGATGATCTCGCGCCGCAGGCGGTGCGCGGCGATCTCGTCGCCGTAGTCGGCGACCATGCGTGTCGGGAAATAGCGCGTCAGTTCGCTGTCGAGCGCCCTGTCGTCGGTGATGTCGGTTTCCAGCAGATCGTCGACCAGCACGATCTTGGCATAGGCGAGCAACACGCCGATCTCGGCGCGCGTCAGCGGCTTGCCGGTGCCCTGGCGCTCGGCCATGTCGGCATCGTCGGGCAGCGTCTCGACGGCGCGATCGAGCAGTCCACGCGCCTCCAGCCCCTGCATCATGCGCAACTGGAATCCGAAATCCTCGAAGCCGCGCCGCTCGGCCAGCGAGATCGCCAGCGTCTGCTGGTAATTGTTGCGCAATACCAGCGCCGCCACGTCGCCGGTCATCGATTTGAGCAGCCGGTCGCGCCGGCGCATGTCGATGCGGCCTTCGCCAAGCGCTTTGCGGAAGGCGATCTTGATATTGACCTCGACGTCGGAGGTGTTGACCCCGGCCGAGTTGTCGATGGCGTCCGAGTTGCAGCGGCCGCCGGCCAGGCCATAGGCGATGCGCGCCCGTTGCGTCATGGCGAGGTTGGCGCCCTCGCCGACCACGCGCGCGCCGATCGCATCCGCCGTGATGCGGATCGCATCGTTGCCGCGGTCGCCGACATCGTCGTCGCTTTCGCCGATCGCCTTGACGTAGGTGCCGATGCCGCCGAACCACAACAGGTCGACCTTGGCCTTGAGGATGGCGACGATCACTTCGGCCGGCGTTGCGCGCTCGCGCGTCAGGCCAAGCGCGGTCTTGATCTCGCGGCTGAGCCGGATCGATTTCTCGCGCCGCGAGAAAACCCCGCCGCCGGTCGAGATCTTTGCCTTGTCGTAGTCCTGCCAGCTCGATCGCGGCAGCTCGAACAAACGCTTGCGTTCGGCAAGGCCGACGGCCGGATCGGGGTCGGGATCGATGAAGATGTCGCGATGGTCGAAGGCAGCGACCAGCTTCGTTGCCGGCGACAGCAGCATGCCGTTGCCGAAAACGTCGCCCGACATGTCGCCGACGCCGACGACCGTGAACGGCGTCGTCTGGATATCGACGTCGAGTTCGCGGAAATGGCGCTTGACCGCTTCCCACGCACCGCGCGCCGTGATCCCCATCTTCTTGTGGTCGTAGCCGGCCGAGCCGCCGCTGGCGAAGGCGTCGCCGAGCCAGAAATGCTTCGAGACCGCGATCGAATTGGCGATATCGGAGAAGGTTGCCGTGCCCTTGTCGGCGGCGACCACGAAATACGGATCGTCGTCGTCATGGCGCACGACATGCGACGGCGGCACCACGGTCTCGCCATCGAGATTGTCGGTGATGGCAAGCAGGCTGGCGATGAAGATGCGGTAGGCGGCCTCACCTTCTGCCAGCATCGCGTCGCGACCGGCACCGGCGGGAATCTGCTTGGCGACGAAGCCGCCCTTGGCGCCGACCGGCACGATGACGGCGTTCTTCACCTGCTGCGCCTTGACCAGGCCGAGGATCTCGGTGCGGAAGTCCTGCGGCCGGTCGGACCAGCGGATGCCGCCGCGCGCCACCTTGCCGAAGCGCAGGTGGACCCCGTCGATGCGCGGCGAATGCACGAAAATCTCGCGGAACGGCCGCGGTTCCGGCAGCCCTTCCACCGCGCGCGAGTCGAGCTTGAAGCTGATCTCGGCGGCCGGCTGCCCGTGGGTATCGGCCTGAAAGAAGTTCGTGCGCAGCATCGCGTTCATGAGATTGGCGAAGCGGCTGATGATGCGGTCCTCGTCGAGACTGTCGACGCTCTCGAGCCCGGCCACGATCGTCGCACGCGCTTCCTCGGCGCGTTTCTCGTCGGTCAATTCGGGATCGAAACGGGCGCGGAACAGCGCCACCAGTTCGGCCGCCAGCTTCGGGTGGCGATTGAGGGTCGTCGCCATGTAGTGCTGCGAAAAGGGAATGCCGGCGAGCCGCAGGTAGCGCGACGCGCTTCTCAACAGCGCCGCGTCCCGCCACTCGAGACCGGCGCTGAGCACGAGGCCGTTGTAGTAGTCGCTCTCCGCCCGCCCGTACCAGACCGCCGCCAGGCATGCGGTGAGTTTCTCCGACAGAGTTTCCAGATCGACCGCGGCGCCCACCGCGCTTTCCAGCGCCATCTCGTGGAGGTGCATCGGCGGCCCGCCGCCGGGCATGATCTCGTAACTCTGCTCGTCGATGACCCGGAAACCCATCGCCTCCAGCATCGGCACGCGTTCCGACAGCGCGATCGGGGTTGCCCGATGGATCAGCCGAAGGCCGACGGCGGCGGCGTGGTCTCTCTGGGCGGAGTGGAAGGCGACGTCGAGCGAGCGCGCCTCCGACAGGCGTTCGAAAACATCGATATCGGCGACCGCGGCAGCCGGCGCGAAGTTGTCGCGATAAGCGGCGGGGAAGGCCTCGTGATAGCAGTGCAGCAGCGCCATCGCCCGCTTCTCGTCCTTGCCGGAAAGCAGCAGGTGGCGGAGATCGTCGCTCCATGTCCGCGTCAGCGCCGCGATGCCGGCTTCGAGGTCCGCTTGCGCGCGCACCGGCGTCTTGCCGACATCGCGCCCGATGATGAAGTGGACGCGGGCCAGCGGCATCGATTCGGGAAACGCCGGATAGTATGCCGACAGCCGTCCCTCGAACGTGTAGGCGAGGTAGGCCCCGACGCGCTGTCGCACGGCGCTGTCGTAGCGGTCGCGGGGCACGAAAACGAGCACCGAGACGTAGCGGTCGAACTTGTCCGGCCTGACCAGCGCGCGCACGCGCGGACGCTCCTCGAGCGCCAGGATTTCCAGCGCGAAGGTCAGCAGCAGATCGTCATCGATCTGGAACAGTTCGTCGCGCGGATAGGACTCCAGCACATTGACCAGCGCCTTGCCGGAGTGTCCGCCGGGATCGTGGCCGGCGCGCACCAGCGCGCGTTCGATCTTCCGCCGCAAGAGCGGGATCGTCAGCGTCAACTCCGTGTAGGCGGTCGAGGTGAACAGGCCGACGATGCGCAACTCGCCGCGCAACTGTCCGCCCGGCCCGAACATCTTCACGCCGACATAGTCCATGTAGACGCGGCGGTGGACGCGCGACTTGACGTTCGCCTTGGTGATGATCAGCGCTTCCGGACGCATCAGGAATTCGCGGAGCGCCGGCGTTGTGGTGACCGCCTCGTTGCCGCGCTTGAGCACGCGCACCTTGGGATCGCTCAAGATTCCGAGACCGGGGATGTCGGCGCGTTTCAGTTCGCCGCGCTTCGCGCCGCCGACGAAGTCGTACTCACGAATGCCGAGAAAGGTGAAGTTGTTGTCGAGCAGCCACTCGAGGAAGTCGATCGCCTCGCTGGTCTCCGCCGCGGGCAGCAACGTCTTCGCCGCCTTGTACTCGGCGACCGCCCGCTCCACCCGCGCCCGCATCGGCAGCCAGCCGTCCACGGCGCGCCGCACTTCGGCGAGCGCCGCGTCGAGGCGCGCGGCAAGGTCCGCGCGCGCCTCTTCGCCCACCAACCGGTTGACGTGGACGGTGATCAGGCTTTCGCGGATCGCCTTGCTGTCGGCCTTCGCCGGATCGAGACCCGCGTAACGCGCCAGCCCGCCGTCCGCGTTCCGCGTCACGGTCAGCACAGGATGGGCGACCAAGAGGATATCGGCGCCGAAATCCTGCATCTCGGACATCACCGAATCGACCAGGAACGGCATGTTGTCGTTGAGGATCTCGATCAGCGTGATCGCCTCGTGGCGCTTGGCGCGCCCGCCGAAATCGGGGTTGCTGATGCGAATCACATGGCGGCCGGGCTTGCGGCGCGCCAGCAGTTCGGCGGCTGAGCGGGCGAAGCCCGCGATCTCTGTCGGTGCGTAGGGTTCGAGATCCTCGACGCTCGCCCGGCCGAAGAGATCCGCCATGAATCCGGCGGCGAACTTGTCGTTCCTGGAGGCGCCGAATTTCCGGCGCGCGGCGGTAAGGAGGCGGTTGCGCCGCGCCGTGCTGGCCGCTTCGATGGTCTTCATCGACGCGGAGTCTGGACCGGGACCGGTGACAACACAATGTCGCCCGGCCACCCGGCACCGGCCGGGTTATGCTGCTCCGCAATATCTCGGGTGCGTCAGACCGGCAGCGATTGCGCCGCGTGACCGAGGGTCGCGAATGCTGTCAGCATCACTGCCAACGTGATGCCGACGATCGCCGGAATCCAGATCGCGACCGAAAGAACGGGTCTTGCCTTGGGCAGAGGCTGCTCGGATTCAGGAACGTCGGACAGAGGCGGGCGCGTGCTGGTCATCTTCAACTCCCGGCGGGACCGTGCCGAAGAGGTAGGTGCAACATCCGCCGGCGCAAGACGGCGCGTCTATTTCGGCACGGCCGTCGCGTTGGGGATGCCGTCGGCGCCCATGTAGACGGCGAGGATGCGCACCGGCACGTCGCCCTTGTTGGCGCCGTTGTGCGGCCAGTTCATCGCCTCCATGAGCGTGTCGCCGACATTATAGGTGCGCGTTCCCTTGTCGCCGTAGTCGACGGTGAGCGCGCCGTCGAGCATGTAGCCGAACAGCGGCACGGCATGCTCGTGCCAGCCGGTCTCGCCGCCGGGCGGAATGGTGACGATGACCGCGGTCACCTTGGCGGTCCCCGCCGGATAGACAATCGGCTGGCCGATGATCGTCTGGCTGGTCTCGAGGAGCGGCGTGACGAGAGTCTTGTAGGAGATCGCCTCCTCGGCCAGGGCCGGAACGGCGAACAGGCCGGTGAGAAGCGCGGCGGCAAGAATGGCGGCTCTGCGGTGAAGCATAAGGTCCGTCCTGATTGGGTTTCCGAGAAAGCGCAGCGATAGCACGGACAAGTCCGTGTCTTCGTTAAGATTTCCAATCCTGATCACATTTCGCGCGCCCGCTTGACTCTCGCTTTGTTCTCCGGAATCAATAGGAACAAAGCAGGAACAAATTCCTTGTCGGAAACTGAGGCCATGCGCGCAAGCGTTTCCATGGTGGGAGAGAGCTTTGCCCGGTTACGCCGTCGGATCGCCGAGATCGAGGGCCGGCCGGCTGCCGGCGATCTCCCCCCTGAGGAGCAGCAATCTCCTCCCTCCCCCCTTGCGGGGGAGGGATGGGGAGGGGGGTATGGTGCCGGAGGCGTTCTGCCGACACGCACCACGCTTGCCCCGCGCCGGGCCGGCGACACCCTGCCCTTCGCCCTGCCCTCTCTCGACCGCATGCTCGCCGGCGGCTTACGGCGCGCCGCCCTGCACGAGGTCTACGGCGACACCGCGCGCGAAGCGGCCGCCGCCACCGGCTTCGCCATGGCCATTCTCGCGCGCCTTGCCCGTGTCGACGACCGCCCGGTGCTGTGGATCGTGGAAGCCTCTTCCGCCCGCGAGGCCGGCCTGCCCTATGGCGTCGGGCTCGACCGTTTCGGATGCGATTCGACGCGGCTGATTGTCGTGCGCGTGCGCAAGCCCGCCGACGCGCTCTGGGTCTTCGAGGAAGGGCTCGCCTGTCGCGGGCTTGCCGCCGTGCTGACCGAGATCCGCGGCACGCCCCGCGTCCTCGATCTCACCGCCAGCCGGCGTCTGGCGCTGCGCGCCGAGGCCGGCGGCGTGATGGGCCTGTTCCTGCGCCAGACCGGCGAAGCCGACACGAGCGCGGCGCTGACCCGCTGGCGCGTGGCGCCGCTGCCCGCCATCGCCACCGACGATTACCCCGCCGGCATCGGCCGGCCGGCCTGGCGGCTGACGCTGGAACGCAACCGCCGCGGCCGCACCGGCACCATCGACGTGGAGTGGGATCATGAACGACGCGCCTTCGTCCCCGCCGAGGCCGTTCGCCCGGCGCATGCTCGCCCTGTCGCTCCCCTACCTGCCGACCGACCGGATCCTGCGCCAGCTGAACGGGCGCTCGTGGCTTAGCGGTTCCCACGCCCAGCGTGAGGCGGAAAACACCTTGCGCAGTTTGAGCGTCCCCTCTCCCCGGCGGGGAGAGGGACAGGGTGAGGGGGTGCTGGGCCATGCGGTCAGGTCGAATCCCCCTCACCCGGCGCTACGCGCCGACCTCTCCCCAGCGGGGAGAGGTGATGACCCTATGTCTTCTCCCGCTCCCCTCGCCGTCGTGGCGAAGATCAAGAGCGCGCTGCGCATCGTCGCCCTCGACGAGAGCGCCGAGCGTCTCGGCCTGACGCGCGGACAGGCGCTCGCCGACGCCCGTGCCATGATCCCGGCGCTTGGCGTCGCCGATGACGATCCCGATGCCGATATCGCGCTGCTTGAGCTGATCGCCGATTGGGCCGAGCGCTACACGCCGCTGGTCGCGCTCATCTCTCAGCATGGCCTGATGCTCGACATCACCGGTTGCGCGCATCTTTTCGGAGGCGAATCGGCGCTCGTCGCCGATCTCGTCGCCCGCCTTCACGGTCAAGGCTTCCACGCCCGTGCCGCCATCGCCGACACGCCGGGCGCGGCGTCTGCTGCGGCCCGTTTCGGAACCGATTCGACCATCGTGGTGCCGCCCGGCGGCAGCGGGGCGATGCTGGCGCCACTGCCGCTGGCCGCGCTTCGTCTCGACCATGACACCGTCGCCGCGCTCGATCGCGTCGGCCTCAAGCGCATCGGCCAGATCGTCGGTTCGCCGCGCGCCCCGCTCGCCGCCCGCTTCGGCAGATCGCTGATCGCGCAGCTCGATCGCGCGCTCGGCATCGACGAGGAAGCGATCGACCCGCGCCGTCCGGCGCCCGCCATGCTCGCCGAGCGGCGCTTCGCCGAGCCGATCGGGTTGATGGAGGACATCGCCGCCGTCCTCTCATCGCTGGCCGCGACCCTTGGCCGGACGCTGGAGACCCGTGGGCTCGGCGCCCGCCTGCTCGAACTGTCGCTGTTCCGTGTCGATGGCGCCGTTGCCCGCCTGGCCGTCGGTGCCGGCCGGCCGATGCGCGATGCGAAGCGCGTGCTCGCCCTCTTCCGCGAGAAGTTCGCAAGCCTCGGCGACGAACTCGATGCCGGCTTCGGCTTCGACATGGCGCGCCTCGCCGTGCTCGACGCCGCGCCCATGGACGCCGCCCAGATCGACCTCACCGGCGATGCCGCCGCCGAAGCCGATCTCGACGGTCTGGTCGATCGCATCGGCGCGCGTCTCGGCGGCGCCGCGGTCAGCCGCATCGTGGCGCGGGACAGCCACATCCCCGAGCGGGCAGAGGCGCTGGACGAGTGTTCTTCCTCCCCCTTGAGGGGGAGGTCGGATTTCTCCGATTTGCGAATAGCAAATCGGCTTTGGAAATCCGGGAGGGGGGTCAGGGCACGCAGCTCGCGGACCTATCCTGGCCTTCCACCATCGTCCGCCCGCTCCGCCTCTTCGCCCGGCCCGAGCCGGTCGAAGCGGTCGCCGAAGTGCCCGACGGTCCGCCGGCCCGCTTCCGCTGGCGGCGCGCGCTCTATCACGTCGCCCGCGCCGAAGGACCGGAACGCATCGCCGCCGAATGGTGGCGCGACGACGACCTCACCCGCGACTATTTCCGCGTCGAGGACGACGCGGGCCACCGCTTCTGGCTATTCCGCGAAGGCCTTTACGGCCGCGAGACCACGGCCCCGCGCTGGTACATGCACGGGGTTTTCGCATGATCGCATGTTCTCATTTCGCCACGAAGCGGAAGACTCTCGCCCCCTCTCCCATGGGGAGAGGGCTTTCGGCCTTGGCGACGCAGGTCCCGAAGGGACCGAGGCGTTTAAGGCGAAAGGGTGAGGGGTTATGTGCCTCTCGTGACCTAAAGCTGCGACAGCACGAAGTCGGTGCGCGCCACCATGCTGCCCACCGCAGGCTTGTCGTCGAGCGTGATCTTCAGCGTCCCGTTGCCGGTGTTGACGATCGTCATCTTGGCGGTGGTGTCGCCGTTGACCGGCTTCGGCCAGGTGATGGTCAGCCGCACCGTGTCGCCGCTGCGCTTGCCCGACAGGTGCGCCGGCCCGACATCGTCGCCGATATAGGTGCCGCTATAGCGACCGGTGTTCGGGTCGAAGGTCAGGTCGGCCGAGATCGCCCGGCCGATGAGCCCGGCATTGCAATGGCCGCGGATCGAAATGTGGGTGTCGTCCGGCGCGCCGGTGACCTGGCAGCTGACGTTCAGCGTGCGGCCCTTGTCGATGACGGTGGCCGAGCCGGACCAGGCGCCCTGGAAACGGTCGAGGAAGGGACGCTCCGCAGCCTGCGCCGGCATGGCGAGCGCGCCGAGCAGGATGGCGCCGGCGAACAGCGCGCGCGAGGGGGATTTCATGGTCAATATCTCTCCGGCCCTCCCGAGCGGAAGGCTGAACGGGGTGGATTGAATAAGGGTTCGGCGCCCTTTCGCGGGTCAGGCAGGCGAAAGTGTGACCGGCAATCCCGCCGCGACCTTTTGTCCACCAACGTGGTTAAGTCGGTCCGGTTCCGTTGGCGCGTGGGGATATCTCCATGACCGCCTTCGCCGAACTCGCCGTCACCACCAATTTCTCCTTCCTGCATGGCGGCTCGCATCCGGAGGAACTGGCCTTCGCCGCGGCGGCGCTGGGGCTTGCCGGCATCGCCGTCACCGACCGCAACACGCTCGCCGGCGTCGTGCGCGGCCATCTCGCCGCCAAGGAAGCCGGGCTCCGCTACGCCGTCGGCTGCCGCCTCACCTTTCGTAACCGGACCCCCGACATCCTTGCCTGGCCAACCGACCGCGCCGCCTATGGCCGCCTCTGCCGGCTGCTCACCCTCGGCAATCGCCGCGCACCCAAGGGCGAATGCCATCTCGATCTCGTCGATCTCCTCGAATGGGGCGACGGCCTGCTGCTCGGCGTTGTGCCGGACCGTCTCGACGAAACGCTCGAGTCCACCCTCGCCGCCCTCCGCGACGCCTTCCCCGGCAACGTCCATCTCATGCTGCGTCGCGAGCATGGCGCGAGCGACCATCGCCGCATGACCCTGCTGGCGCGTCTCGGCAATCGCTTCGCCGTGCCGCTCGTCGCCACCAACGACGTGCTCTACCACGTGCCCGAGCGCCGCCGGCTACAGGACGTCGTCACCTGCATCCGCGAGCATGAGGTCCTTGCCACCGCCGGCCGGCTGCTCGCCGCCAATGCCGAGCGCCACCTCAAGCCCGCAGATGAGATGGCGCGCCTGTTCCGCGACTTTCCCGAGGCCGTCGCCACATCCACTGCGCTCTTCGAGCGTCTCGCCTTCTCGCTCGAGGAACTGCGCTACCAGTATCCCGACGAACCGTCTGGCGACGCCGCCAGCCCCCAGGAGGCGCTGGTCAGGCTGACGGAAGAAGGCGCCCGCACCCGTTTTCCGCACGGCGTGCCGGAGAAGATCCGCGACATTCTCGATCACGAACTGGCGCTGATCGGCAAGCTGCATTTCGCCGCCTATTTCCTCACCGTCCACGACATCATCCGCTTCGCCCGTAGCCGAGAAATCCTCTGCCAGGGTCGCGGCTCGGCCGCCAATTCCGCCGTCTGCTATTGCCTCGGCATCACCGAGGTGAATCCGGAGACCTGCGGGCTCCTTTTCGAGCGTTTCATCTCCGAGGAGCGTGGCGAGCCGCCCGACATCGACGTCGATTTCGAGCACGAGCGGCGCGAGGAGGTGATGCAGTACATCTACAACAAGTATGGCCGCGAGCGCGCCGGCCTTGCCGCCACCGTCATCACCTATCGCTCGCGCTCGGCCGTGCGCGAGGTCGGCAAGGTCTTCGGCCTGTCGGAGGATGCCGCCGGCGCATTGTCAGGCACCGTCTGGGGCTGGTCGTCGGGCGGCGTGCGCACCGAGGACGTGCGGCGGATCGGCATGGATCCGCAGGAAAAGACCATGGCCGAGGTCATGGCCTATGCGAAGGAGATCGGCGGCTTCCCGCGCCACCTCTCGCAGCACGTCGGCGGCTTCGTCATGACCCGCGACCGGCTCGACGAGATGTGCCCGATCATGAATGCCGCGATGGACGATCGCACTACCGTCGAGTGGGACAAGAACGATCTCGACGCCCTCGGCATCCTCAAGGTCGACGTGCTGGCGCTCGGCATGCTGTCCTGCATCCGCCGCGCATTCGACTTCATGCGCGTCCATTACGGCGATGCGCCGACTCTGGCCACGATCCAGGACGAGGACCCCGCCGTCTATCGCATGTTGCAGAAGGCCGATTCGGTCGGCGTCTTCCAGGTCGAGAGCCGCGCGCAGATGTCGATGCTGCCGCGCCTCAGGCCGAAGGAATTCTACGACCTCGTCATCGAGGTGGCGATCGTGCGCCCCGGCCCGATCCAGGGCGACATGGTGCATCCTTATCTGCGCCGCCGCTCCGGCATCGAGACCGTTATCTACCCTTCGCCGGCGCCTCAGTTCGGCAAGGCCAACGAGCTGGAAGAAGTGCTCGGCAAGACCCTCGGCGTGCCGCTCTTCCAGGAGCAGGCGATGAAGATCGCCATCGTCGCCGCTGGCTTCACGCCGGGCGAGGCCGACAGGCTGCGCCGCGCCATGGCGACCTTCAAGCGCGTCGGCACCATCGGCACCTTCCAGAAGAAGATGGTCGAGGGCATGGTCGCCCGCGGCTACGACCGGGACTTCGCCGAGCGCTGCTTCCACCAGATCGAGGGCTTCGGCGAATACGGCTTCCCAGAGAGCCACGCGGCGAGCTTCGCGCTGCTGGTCTATGCCTCCGCCTGGCTCAAGTGCCACTACCCGGATGTCTTCTGCGCCGCGCTGTTGAACGCTCAGCCGATGGGCTTCTACGCGCCGGCCCAGATCGTGCGCGACGCGACACGCCACGGCGTCACCGTGCTGCCGCCGGACATCAACGCCTCCGACTGGGACTCGTCGCTCGAGCCGCTCATCGATGCGGATGCGTCCAGAGCCTCCAGCGGGCAAGTGCCCGCCGGCCGGTCAGGCCGCCCTCGCGGAGGCCATGACCCCCGACTTGATCGGAGGGAATTGGCCGTGAGCGGGATAATGACGGGGGAGGAAGGATTGTCCCGATTTGCGTCCAGCAAATCGGACTTGGCAATCCAGGAGGGGGGTCATGGCACGTCTTCGGCAATACCACTCTCCCTGGGAGGGAACGCAAGCCAAGTCACGCCGGAGAAGACACGCACGCATCCGGATTCACCGCGTGGCGATATCGCCGTATCGCCGGACACGCCCCCCATCCCTCCCCGTTCCGGGGAGGGGGACCGCCCGCAGGGCGGTGGGTGGGGTCGGCCCCCAACATCCGCACCACCCATGCCGTCCGCCTCGGTCTCCGCCAGATCAAGGGCTTCCGCGAGGACGACGCCAGGGCGCTGATGGCGGCCCGTGCCGGCGGCTACGATTCGGTCCGCGACCTGTGGCTGCGCACCGGCCTCACCCGCGCGGCGATCGAGCGCCTCGCCGATGGCGATGCCTTCCGCTCCATCGGCCTCGACCGGCGCGATGCGCTGTGGGCGGCGCGCGGGCTTGGCGGTGGGGGCACACGCGATCGCCTGCCGCTCTTCGATGTTGCCGCCCATGGCGATGTCACGCGCGAGCCGGATTTCGCCCTGCCGCCCATGCCGGTCGGCGAGCACGTGGTCAACGACTACCGCTATCTGCATCTGTCGCTGAAGGCGCACCCGCTCTCGTTCCTGCGCGCGCGTCTTGCCGCCCGCCGCGTCATCGCCAATGCGATGCTGCGCGAGACGCCGAACAACCACATTGTGACGGTCACCGGCCTGGTCATCATTCGCCAGCGGCCGGGCACCGCCAAGGGCGTCATCTTCATGACGCTGGAGGACGAGACCGACATCGCCAACGCCATCGTCTGGCCGAAGGTGTTCGAGCGCTTCCGCCCGATCGTGCTCGGCGCCCGCCTGGTCGCGGTCACCGGCAAGGTGCAGAGCGAGAGCGGCGTCATCCATGTCGTCGCCAACAAGCTCGAGGACCTGACGCCGATGCTCGCCGCCCTGTCGGAAGATGCCGGCGATCTCTCCGCGCTCGCCCGCGCCGACGAGGTGCGCCGCCCCGGCGTCGACAATCGCGACAAGGTCGACATGCGCCATCCGCGCATGGTGCGCTTCTTCAAGGAGCAGCCATCGCTCGCCACCGACCTTGCCAAGCTCTCCGCCGCCACCGGCAAGGTCATGCCCAAGGGCCGCAACTTCCACTGACCGCCGCATCGCCGGCCACGCGCGAAGCCGCGCCGATTTTCGCCGCGCGGCGCACTTGTCGTACAACTATGGAATTTGTACGATCACTTTGGCGATGGCCATCCGGTCCATCGTTGAAAATGCTGTCACGGCGCCGGCCGCGCGCACCCTGGGAGGGGGAGCGGCCGGGACCAGAGGGAGGGATGCCGGCATGTCAGGGAAGACCAACAGGTGGAATCTGTTCGGCTGGGCGGGTGCGGCGCTTGTCGCCGCCGGACTGTCCGTCGCCTCGTCCGCGCAAGCGGTCGAACTCAAATGGGCGCACGTCTATGAGCCCGACGCTTCCTACCATACGTGGGCCCTGTGGGCCGCCGACCAGATCCGCGAAAAGACCGCGGGTCGCGTCGACATCAAGGTCTATCCGTCGTCTTCGCTTGGCAAGGAAGAGGACATCAACGAAGGCCTGTCCATCGGTTCGGTCGACATCATCTACACCGGCGCCAACTTCGCCGAGCGCGACTACGGACCGATCGCCATCTCCGACTATCCCTTCGCGCTGCGCGACTACGATCACTGGAAATCGTACCGCGGCAGCGATCTCTTCAAGGAACTGTCCGACGGCTACAAGGACGCCACCGGCCACACCGTCATGGCGCTCACCTACTACGGCGCCCGCCACGTCACCTCGAACAAGCCGATCCTCAAGCCCGCGGACATGAAGGGCCTCAAGATCCGCGTGCCGAACTCGCCGGTCATGGTGATGTTCCCGAACGCCACCGGGGCCAACCCGGTGCCGATGGCTTTCTCCGAGGTCTATCTCGCCCTTCAGCAACACGTGGTCGATGCCGAGGAGAACCCGCTGCCGACCATCAAGTTCAAGAAGTTCTACGAGGTCCAGTCGAACATCAATCTGACCGGCCACATCACCAACTCGTTGCTGACCATCGTGTCGGGTTCGGCGATGGATAAGATCAGCCCGGAGGACCAGAAGGTGCTCGAGGCCGTTCTCAAGGAGGCCGCCGACAAGTGCTCGGAGGACATCAACAAGCAGGAGAACGAGCTCGCCGACTGGTTCAAGGCGCAGGGCGTCGCCGTCAACGTCGTCGACAAGGGGCCGTTCCGCGAGGCCGTGCAGAAGGTCATGACGCCGGACGCGGTACCTTACACCGAGGAGCAGTGGAAGCGCCTGCAGGCCCTCTGACGTCGCGACAGCACGCGGGGGCCCGGGTGGAAAAACCGCCTGAAAGCGGGGGAGCGCGTTCGGAGGGGGCGCGCTCCCCACCTGTCGATATTTCCGACATCAAGCCGATCGATGTGCCGGGGCTTGTCGCCTTCTGGCTGCTCGCGGTCATCGTCTTTCTTCAGTTCTTCACGCGCTACGTCCTCAACAATTCGCTCGGCTGGACCGAGGAGGTGGCGCGCTACGTGCTCATTCTCGTCGGCTTTCTCGGCGCGGTGACCTGCGCCCGCAAGGGCACGCATATCTTCCTCGAATTCTTCTATCGCTATCTGTCGGCCGGCGTCGCCAAGGCCATGTCGATCATTGCCGAGCTGGTCACGCTCGTCTTCTACGGCTCAATGACGTGGCTCGCGGTCCGCCTCGCGCTGACGACGCGCCAGAAGATGATCTCGATCAACGTCCCGCGCAGCGTCGTTTACTGGATCGTGGCGCTGGCGCTGGCCGCCATGACCGTCCAGTCCGCCTTGTGGCTGATCCGCAAGTTCCGCCAGCGCGGCGAGGAAATCGTCGCATCCATCGAAGAACGCACGCTGGTGGAGTGAGCGAACGCCCATGGCCCTGATCCTGCTTTTCGTCATTCTCTTCGCGCTGATGATCATCGGCGCGCCGGTTGCCGTGGCGCTCGGCACCGCGTCGCTGGTCTTCGTCCTGCTCACCGGCATTCCGTCGATGACGGTGCTTCACAACATGGTCAACGGCATCAACAGCTTTCCGCTGATCGCGGTGCCGTTCTTCATTCTTGCCGGCCACCTCATGAACACCGCCGGCATCACCACCAAGATCTTCAATTTCGCCCGTGCCGCGGTCGGCTGGATGCATGGCGGCCTCGGCCACGTGAACATCGGCGCCAGCGTCATCTTCGCCGGCATGTCTGGCGCGGCGGTCGCCGACGCCGGCGGTCTCGGCAATATCGAGATCAAGGCGATGCGCGACGCCGGCTACGACACCGATTTCTCGGTCGGCATCACAGCGGCCTCGTCGACCATCGGGCCGATCATCCCGCCGTCGCTGCCGCTGGTCATCTACGGCGTCATCGCCAATGCTTCCATCGGCCAGCTCTTCGCCGCCGGATTCATTCCCGGCCTGCTGATGGCCGTCTCGCTCATGGTCATGGTGTGGTGGTATGCCAAGCGGCGCGGCTATCCGCGCGACGAGCGCTTCGAGCTCCGCCGCTTCTTCATCACGCTGCTCGACGCGGCCATGCCGCTGTTCACGCCGGTCATCATCGTCGGCGGCATCCTGTCCGGCATCTTCACGCCGACCGAGGCCGCCATCGCCGCCGTGGTCTACTCGCTGTTCCTCGGGTTGATCGTCTACCGCACGCTCAACTGGCGCAGCATCCTGCGCGTGTCGATGGATACGCTCGAGACCACCGCCGCCATCATGATGATCGTCGCCGCCTCGACCATCTTCGCGTGGATCCTCACCGCCAACCAGGTCGCCGAGCACTTCGCCTCGGTGCTGCTCGGCTTCACCGACAACCGCGTCATCATCCTGCTCGTGCTGACGGTGATCGTGCTGGTCATCGGCTGCTTCATGGAGACCATCGCCGCCATCACCATCCTGGTGCCGGTGCTCCTGCCGATCGCGGTCAAGATCGGCGTCGATCCCGTCCACTTCGGCATCATCCTGGTGCTGAACCTGATGATCGGCCTGCTGACGCCACCGGTCGGCATGGTGCTCTACGTGCTGACCAAGGTCGCCAACGTGCCTTTCGAGCGCTGCGTCGTGGCGACCGCGCCATTCCTGATTCCGCTGGTTGTCGTGCTGATGCTGCTGACCTTCATCCCGTCGCTGTCGCTGTTCCTGCCGACGCTGCTCTACCGCTAGCCGCCCACACGCCGCCCCCTCACATCCCGTTGACGGCCCCGCGCGTCATCATCTGGGCGAGGAACCGGCCGCCGAGCAGGAACACCAGCAGCGGCGGCAACGCCGCGATCAGCACGGCGGCGCTTTGCCCACCGGTCCGCGCTCCGGTCAGCGCCGCCGTGATCGGCTGTTCGCTGCCGGCCGTGAACACCAGGCCGTAGAGGAGTTCGTTCCAGATCATGGTGAATTGCCAGATGACGGTCACCGCCAGAATGGGCACCGACAGCGGCAGGATGACCTTGCGGAAAATGCGCCAGAAGCCGGCGCCGTCGATGCGCGCCGCCTTGACGATGTCGTCGGGGATGCGTCGGAAATAGGCGGCGCAGAACAGGGTCGCGAACGAGATGCCCTGCACGCAATCGATCAGGATCAGGCCGTAGAACGAATTGTAGAGGCCGAGCCTGGACAGGATCAGCGCCCATGGCAGCAGCGATGTCTGGAAGGGCATGAACACGCCGACCACCATCACCAGCAGAATGAAGTTGGCGCCTCTGATGTTCCACTTGGCAAGGATGAACCCGTTCACGGCGCCGAGCGCCGTCGTGACGATCGTCGAGGGAATGACGATCTTCAGCGAATTGTAGAAGTTCGCCTTGATGCCGTTGCAGGTGCCGCTCACGCAGGCGTCGTTCCACACCCTGTCGAACGCATCGAACGAGAAGCGCTCCGGGAACGCGATCAAGCCGTCGCGGGCGACGTCCGCCGAGGTCCGGAACGCATTGAAGACCACGATCAGCGCCGGCAGCAGATAGATCGCCGCCGCGACGATCAGCGCGCCATAGATCAGCGTCCGCGAAACCAGCCAGCGCCTCGTCATCGCGCCCGGATCGGTGCCGTCGGCGATTGCGGAACTCACGGTCAATGGTGGAATGACTCCAGGCGGGCGCACGGGAACGATGCGTGGCCCACCGTCACCCGACCGAAGCCTCGATGCAAGGCCGGCCGCGGACACATCATCGCCGGACCGAATGAGCACAAAACGGCCGGGAAGGGAAAACGTATCGCCATCGCATGCGGGTCGCCCGCTGATCTGGTCTTGAGCCACATCAATGCCTACATTCAAAAATATGAATTTAGTCGACCCTTCGATCCGTCTAGGAGCAAACGTTGATGTCCATGTTTTCCAGCCTGCTCGGCGCAGTCGCCCTCTCGATCGCCCTGATCGGCGGCGCCAGTGCCGGACCGGTTTCCGACTTCGAAACCGCCATGCGCGCGGCTTATGCCGATTATCGCGGGGCGCTCTTCGAGACGAACGCCAACAAACCGGACGATGCCGCCAAAGCAGTCGACGCTTTCCGGCAGAAATGGGCGGCTCTGATGGCGGCGAACGCCGAGGCCCCGCCCCAATATGCCGACGATCCGGACTATGCAGCGACACTCGCCAAGGTCGCGACCATCGCGGACACCGCCGCCGCCGAGGTTGCCTCCGGCAAGCTTGCCGACGCCCACACCACGCTTGAAGCGATCCGCGACCAGGTCGGCGGCCTGCACGACCGCAACGGCATCGTCGGCTTCTCGGACCGGATGAATGCCTACCACGCCATGATGGAGGAGATCCTCGCCAAGGATTATGGCGGCTTCGACGCGGCCGGGCTCGGCACGCTGCGCGAAGATGCCGCGGTGCTCACCTTCCTGGTGGTTGACATTTCGGCGCATCCGCCGGCTGAGGCGGCCGATGCCGCCTATCGCCCGCTGCTCGACGGCGTCATGGGCAGCACCGAGGCCCTCGTCGACGCGGCAAGAGCGGGCGACCCCGCGGCCGCGAAGAGCGCGGTCGGCGCGCTGAAGGTGCCCTACTCCAAGTTCTTCCTGAAATTCGGCTGAACGCGACAGGCAAGGCCAAAGCCTCTCGCCGAACGTCGCAGACGCGGCCCGCCCGGGCCGCGTCCTTTGCCGTCTCCGGATGCGGGCACATCTGTGAAAAGGGCGACTGCCCGCCGCTTGGCCCGGCGCGCAGTCGCCCCATGGACCGCCTCGGGAGGAAGGCGGTTAGCGTGCCGCCAGTTGTCCGCGGATTTCGCCGTCCGGGTGCGCGGCGGTGTGGATGTTGCAGTACCACTTGCCGTCCTGCAGATCCTTCATCTGCGCGTCGGTCAGCGTGGCGTCGCCACGGATCGGGCTGGCGAGATCGCCCTTGATCGGCACCACCGGCTTGGCGTTGGCGCCAGGGTCAGCGGGCCCGTGGAAGTGGGCGGCGGTCGCGTCGCCGGAAAGCCCGGAATAGGTGATCGTCCAGGTCAGGGTCTTGGCATTGGTGTCGAGATTGGCGTCGGCAGGCGAGGAAACCCCGGCCGTTCTCGCACGCATTCACTTCACGCAGGCGATCGCGTCGACCATCGTCTCGACCGCGTCGTCAGATTCCAGCCCGCCCTCGCGCGTCAGCGTCCGCCACGTAAAGAAGCTCAGCGCCAGATGCAGCGCCGCGCGCTGCCGCGCGCCCAGCCCTTCGCCCAGCACGTCGCCATAGATCGCCATCTGCGGCACCGTCCGCAGGTCCGCCATCTCCCGCGTCAGCGGGTGATATTCCGCGTCGCGCAGCACATGGGCGGCCAGTTCCGCGTTCCGCGCGAACCATGCGTAGATCTCCGCCAGCCCAAGGCGCAGCCGCGCGCGCCGATCCTTGACGGTGCGCCATGGCTCCGCATCCGGCATCGGGTCGCGCTCGTTGGCGAGCCCCGAGCACGCCAGAAAGAGGCTCCGCTCGTCGGGAAAATGCGCATACAGCGTGTGGCGCTGCACCCCGGCCCGCTCCGCCACCATGCTGATTGTCGTCTGCGCCGGTCCGACGCTGCCATGCAGATCGACCGCCGCCTCGACGATGCGCTGCCGGGTCTCGGCCTTCTGCTCGGCCCTCCGCTTGAGGGTGTAGGTCCGTTTCATTTTTTCATTGCACGCGAGTGTGCAGCCATATTGACAGGCGCGTCCATTTTCACTACACGGGCTTGTACCATGAATTTCAGCGGCGATTCAATGCGCCGTTTCGATCCCCCTCAATCCCATGGAGAAGGAAATGGAAACCAAGGTCAGCGAGATCGCCGACGGCATCTATCGGCTCTCGACGCATGTTCCCGATATCGAGCCGCCCGCCGGCCTCTCGTTCAATCAGTTCCTCGTCCTTGGCGACGAGCCGCTGATGTTCCACACCGGCCTGCGCAAGATGTTTCCGCTCAACCGCGAAGCGCTCGCCCGCATCATCCCGCCCGAAAGGCTGCGCTGGATCGCTTTTGGCCATTTCGAGGCCGACGAATGCGGGGCGATGAACGAATGGTTGGCGACCGCGCCCCAGGCGACGGCCGCGCACGGCGCCATCGGCTGCATGGTCTCGCTCAACGATTTCGCCGACCGGGCGCCGCGCACGCTGAAGGATGGCGAAGTGATCGACCTCGGCTGCGGCAAGCGCGTGCGCTTCATCGACACGCCGCACACGCCGCATGGCTGGGATGCCGGCGTCCTCTTCGAGGAATCGACGCGGACGCTGATGTGCGGGGACCTGTTCACGCAGTTTGGCAACGACCATGTACTGACCGAGCGCGACGTCGTCGGGCCGGCGATCGAGGCTGAGGATATCTTGGGCTATTCGGCGCTGAATCCCGCGATGGGCACCACGATCCGCAACCTGTCGAAGCTTTCGCCGCGCACGCTCGCGCTCATGCACGGGCCGAGCTTTGCCGGCGACGGCGCCGCGGCGCTCCGCGCGCTGGCGGACGATTACGACCGGCGCGCGGCCGACGCGATGTTCGCCTTCGTTCAGAAGGCGGCCGCCTGACCGCGCCGCCGGTTCCCGAATTGACCGCCCCCGTCGCCGACCCTACCGTCGCCGCGAGATTGCCGGCGCCAACGATGCGCCCGGGAGGAGACAGACATGGAACGCGCCGCAGAACTTCCCGAGCACATCGAGGCGCCGTCGGATGCCGACGGCCTCTTCGCCATCTGGCCGGGCGCCGGCGTGCCGCCCGGGTCTGAGGACTGGACCTGGCGCGAGCAGACCATGCAGATCCCGTGGTCCGACACCACCGACCGCTTCACCCGCAACGTCGTCATCCCCTCGCTCACCCTGTTCAAGCCGGCGCCGGGAACGGCCAACGGCACGGCGATCATCGTCGCGCCCGGCGGCGCCTTTCATTTCCTGATGATCGATCACGAGGGCCACGACATGGCGCGCCGGCTGACCGCGCGCGGCGTCACCTGTTTCGTGCTGCGCTACCGGGTGGCGCGCACGCCCGACACCGACAAAGAGCTGCTCGATTTCCGGAACAATCTGCACAAGCGGCTCGATAAACCCACCCGGACCGAGATCAATCCGCCCAACCGCGATTTCCTCGGCGATGCCCGCAGCTGGGGCGAGGCCGACGGTCGCCAGGCCATCAAGTTCGTGCGCGAGCGCGCCGCGAAATTCGGTGTCGATCCACAGCGCATCGGCATCGCCGGCTATTCGGCCGGGGGCGGCGTCGCTATGGGCCCGGTGTTCGAGCACGACGCCGACACGCGGCCCGATTTCGCCGTCGCCATCTATCCCGCCTATCGCGGCGGCGTTCCGGTGCCCGCCGATGCGCCGCCGCTCTTCATCGTCGCCGCCGATGACGACGCGCAGGTGCCGCCCATGTCGGG
The DNA here is from genome assembly GCA_963781775.1 of uncultured Alphaproteobacteria bacterium. Taxonomy (GTDB): domain Bacteria; phylum Pseudomonadota; class Alphaproteobacteria; order Rhizobiales; family Kaistiaceae; genus CAVSRC01. The sequence goes on from CAWAHE010000016.1 coordinate 183,661, forward strand.
CACCCGCCTCTACGAGGCGTGGCATTCGGCCGGCAAGCCGGCGGAGGTGCATGTTTTCGCCAGCGGCGCGCATGGCTTCGGCATGCGCCAGCAAGGCACGCTGTCGGACGCCTGGTACGGGCTTTTGGAAAACTGGCTCGCCGCGCAGGGATTGCTGGGGTAGGCGCGCCACCGGGACCTCGCGCCCCCGCGCATAACCGCCCAACTTATCCCCGCTTTCCGAACCTGCCGTAGAATCACCCTCGCCTCTCCCGCCGGGGGACTCGTGCCCGGTACCGGCACCGGTTCGACGTGGGGAGGTCGGCGCCCGCGACGATGGTTCCGGCCATCGGCCCGGGGTGCTGTCCGGAAAGTCTGACCCCCACTACGAGGGGTCCGTGCGACATGACGCACCTTAAGGCCCGGCGGCCTTCCAATTGCGCCGGGCCGGAGCATGGACCGGATGGCGACAAGTCGCCGGGCGGGCGGTGGAAACCGCCAGCTTGAATACCTAGGACGGCGGTTTCCGCCGCCCGCCACCCTCGGCGCATGTCGCGCCGGGACCGATTTTCAACGATCCGGGCCGCCAGCGGTCGCGGAAACGAAGAGGCGTGCCCATGACGAAGACGATCCGCGTCGGCGGCAAGGACATCGAGATCATCGAGCTGACGCCCTTATGGACGGACATCGCGCGCCAGGCCTGCACCGAACTCGGCCTGGCCAACGTCTGTCCCTTCCGCGTTTGCAAACGCAACCGTACTTGCGGCACCAGGGACGTGCTCTGCTACCAGATCCTGCGCCAGGAAGTGAACGCGATCCTGCTGCCCCTCCTCCAGGCCCGCGCCAATGGTAGCGGCGATCCGCCACCGCCGCCGCCCGCGCCGCCGGCCCACGTGGACGAAAACAGGCTTGCCCGCACGCGGTTCAGGGAGCGGTGGCCCGCCCCGCCGCCGGCTGGTAAGTTGCGCTCCCGATAGCACTGACGGAGGCGAACCATCATGGGAACGGCAGGCTGGATCATCCTTGGCGTGATCGTCGTGATCGCGCTGTTCGGCGTCACTATCTACAACCGCCTCGTCAGCCTGCGGCAGACGGTCAATCAGGCGTGGTCGGACATCTCCGTCCAGATGAAGCAGCGCCACGATCTCGTGCCCAATCTGGTCGAGACGGTGAAGGGCTACGCCGCGCACGAGCGTGGCACGCTGGAGGCCGTCGTCCAGGCGCGCAACGCCGCCGTCTCCGCCGCCGGCCCCGAGGCCCAGGCCAAGGCCGAGAACATGTTGACCGGCGCGCTGCGCCAGCTCTTCGCGCTCTCCGAGGCCTATCCCGACCTCAAGGCCAACCAGAATTTCCTCCAGCTCCAGGCGGATCTCTCCGACCTCGAGAACAAGATCGCCGCCTCGCGCCGCTTCTTCAACAATTCGGTCCAGGAGTACAACGCCTCCATCCAGTCCTTCCCGGCCGTGCTCTTCGCCGGCTCGCTGGGCTTCACCCAGCGCACCTTCTTCGAGCTCGACGAGAGCGAGCGCGCCGCGGTCAATACGCCGCCGCAAGTGAAGTTCTGAGGCTGCCTGCCGGCGGCAGGCGCCGCCGGCGGCGGACTGAGGAGGTCATCCCGTGCTCGGCGCCTATGGCCTCAAGACCTATATCTGGAACAACCGGCTGAAGTCGCTGCTTCTGCTCGCCGGCTTTCCGGTCCTGCTTCTGCCGATCTGCTTCGCCTTCGCCCTGCTCATTTCGGCGATGGACAATCCCGACCTCGGCCAGGGCATCCAGAACGCCGTCGATCTCCTGCCGCAGCTCATTCCGGTCGCCATCGGCGCGGCGTTCATCTGGTTCGTCATCGCCTGGTTCGCCAACCAGAAGATCATCGACGCCGTCACCGGCGCCCGCAGGGTCGACCGCCGCGACGAGCCGCGCCTGTGGAACCTGCTGGAGACGCTGTGCATCAGCCGCGGCATCACCATGCCGCAGCTCCGCATCATCGACACCGACGCGCGCAACGCCTTCGCCTCGGGCGTGCGCAAGGGCCAGTATTCGATCACCGTCACGCGCGGGTTGATCGATGCGCTCGATGACGCCGAGCTCGAGGCCGTTCTCGGCCACGAGCTCACCCACATCGAGAACCGCGACGTTCAGTTGCTGGTCATCGCCGCCGTCTTTGTCGGCATCATCTCGCTGGTCGGCGATCTCATCATCCGCGTTCCGCGCGCGCTCCTGTGGACGACCGCGGGGCGCCGCAGCCGTGGCGGCGGCGGCGTTGGATGGGGCGGCGGCGGCAGTTCGCGCAGCCGCAGCAAGAGCGGCGGCGGCGGTGGCGCCGCCATCATCCTCATTCTGATCGCGGTCGCGATCTTCATCATCGCCCGCTTCCTCGCCATCGCGCTCAGCTTCGCCATGTCGCGCAAGCGCGAATATCTTGCCGACGCCGGCTCGGTCGAACTGACCAAGAACCCTGACGCCATGATCACCGCGCTCCGCAAGATCGCCGGACATTCGGAGATCAACGCCCCGGCGCAGGTGCAGGAGATGTTCCTCGATCATCCGCGCGCCGGCGGTCTCGGCGGTCTCTTTGCCACCCATCCGCCCATCGAGTCGCGCATCGCCAATCTGGTGAAATTCGCCGGCGGTCACGATCCCGGCCCGATCGTCGAGGCGCCGCCCGCCGCGCCGGCGCCTCCGCCGGCTTCGCAATTGCCGCCCGCTGCCGATGCCGAGGTCCATCCGTGGGGCGATGTGCCGCCGCCCGGCCCGTGGAGCGAGCCACGCAACGAATGACCATTGCCCACGGCTGTTGCCCATGCGAATCGACTGATACGCTCGCGATGAATTCGGCGAGGGATCAGAGGGGAAACGCCACGTGCTGATCGGCAAGCCGGGACCGGCGAGGACGGCGATCGCCCGCGCCGACGCCGCGTCGATCGAGGTGCGCGGCCGCGATCTGGTCGGCGACCTCATGGGCCGGCTGACCTTCACCGAGTATTTCTATCTGCTCTTGACCGGCAAGGAGCCGACTGACGACCAGCGTTTCTTTCTCGATCTCCTGCTCGTCGCCATTGCCGAGCATGGGCTGACGCCAACGGTGGTCGCCGCCCGCATGACCTACGACGCCGCGCCCGACTCGCTTCAGGCGGCCGTCGCCGCCGGCATCCTCGGTTGCGGGCCGGTCATCCTCGGCACCTCGCAGCTCTGCGCCAACGTCCTCGTCGAAACCCGCGAGCGCGTCGCTGGCGGCGAGGATGCCGATGCCGCCGTCCTTGCCGTTGCCCGTACAATTCGCGAGCGCGGCGAGCCGATGCCGGGCTTCGGCCACCCGCTCCACAAGCCGGTCGATCCGCGCGCCGAACGCATCATGGCGCTTGCCGACGACCGCAAGATCTCCGGCATGTATATCGATCTCACGCGTCGCTTCGTGCCCGCCGTCGCCAAGGCCTGGGCGCGCCCCTTGCCCATGAACGTCTCCATGCCCATCGCCGCCTGCCTGCTCGATCTCGATTTTCCCGCAACCATGGTCAAGGCCATCCCCCTGCTTGCCCGCACCGCCGGCCTCCTCGCCCATATCGCCGAGGAGCAGACGCGGCCGATCGGTTTCCTGATGGCGGCGCGCGGCGAGGAAGCCATCGACTACGATGGCGGCGAGAAGAGCTAGCGCCGTCATGTTCGAGCCCGCTGTCGAGACGCTGCCCTGGGAGCAGCAGGCCCTCAACGACAATCTCCTCTATCAGGAACAGATCAGCCGGCTCTTCGCCAGATCGCGCTTCTATCGCGGCAAGCTCGCCGCCGCTGGTTTCGCGTCGGCCAACGATGTCGGCGGGCTCGACGCGATCGGCCGCCTGCCCTTCACCGAAAAGGACGAACTGCGCGCCTCGCGCAGCGCGGACGATCCGATCGGCACCCACCTCGCCGTCGCGATGAACGAACTCGCCCGCATCTATTCGACCAGCGGCACCACCGGCACGCCGAGCTACGTGCCGCTGACGGCCGATGATCTCGCCAACTGGGCCCGCATCTCGGCCCGCTCCTACGCCGCCTCGGGCGTCGCCCGCGGCGACAGTCTCATCTCCACCTACAATTCCGGCCCCTTCGTCGCCGGCGCCACCATGGAAGCCTTCGGCAAGCTCGGCCTGACCGTCATCCCGGTCGGCAGCGGCAACACCGAACGGCTGATGGCCGCCGTGCAGCTTCTCAAGGCCGACGCCATTGCGCTGACCCCGTCCTATGCCCTGCATCTCGCCGAGTGGGCGGCCGAGCGCGGCATCGACACGGCGGCGTCAAGCGTTCGCCATCTGCTGGTTGCCGGCGAGCCCGGCGGCGGCGAGGCGAAGATGCGCGCCCGCCTGGAAGGCGCCTGGGGCGCCGAGGTGACCGAGGCGATGGGCATCGGCGATATCGCGGTATCGCTGTGGGGCGAGTGCCACCATCGCCAGGGCATGCATTTCAGCGGCCGCGGCCTCGTCCATTTCGAGCTGATCGACCCTGAGAGCGGCGCGCCGGTGCCGCTTGCCGACGATGCCGAGGGCGAACTCGTCTACACCCATCTCCGCCATCGCGCCGCGCCGCTCCTGCGTTTCCGCAGCCGCGATCACGTCCGCGTGTGGACCAGCCCCTGCCCCTGCGGGCGCACCTCGCCGCGTGTGCGCTGCATCGGCCGCACCGATGACATGCTGATCGTGCGCGGCGTCAACGTCTTCCCGACGGCGTTGCGCGAAGTCGTCAACGAATTCGCGCCGGCGGTCAGCGGCATCGTTTCCGTCCGCCCGCGCGCCACGGGTTTCCGTCAGGATCCGCCGCTGAGGCTCGTGGTTGAACTCGCCGAGAGCGGCGACAGCGACGGTCTCGCCGAACGCGTCCGCGAGCGCATCCGCCAGAAGCTGGTGGTCACGACGGACGTGACTCTGGTGCCTTATGGCAGCCTGCCGCGCTCCAGCTACAAGTCGCATCTGGTCGACTGGAGCGAGGCGCAAGCGTCGAAGGAATGAGGCGCCGCATGGGACGCCTCATCAATGACGATGTCGGCCAGGTCAGACGTTGACGAATTTCTGGTCCTTGACGTAGTCGCGGAAGCCGGCGAGCGCCGCGTTGATCTTGGTCCAGCTCGGCAGCTTCTCGACCTCCTTCACCCAGCGGTCGACGTTTGGATAGTCCTTGAACTCGTCGCGCGTGACCATGCCGCAGGTGAGCAGCGAATAGCCGAAGATGTCGGCGATGGTCATCTGATTGCCGGTGAGGAACTTGTTGCCCTTGCCGAGCCAGTGGTCGTTGAGAACCTTCAGCCACTTCTTGGTCTGCGACTTACCCCACTCGATCGTACCCGAATGCGTCGCGTCGTCGGGACGCTTGTGGTGCGGATAGATCTGCGGATAGACGACGTTGTAGGCGTAGTCGCGATAGAAGCCGGTGTTGAACCAGTCCATCAGTTCGTTGACCTTGGCACGTTCCTTCAGTCCCTTCGGATAGAGCGCCAGATCGAACTTGTCGGCGAGGTACTTCATGATCGCCGAGCTTTCGGTGAGGATGAAGCCATCGTCGTCGAGTGTCGGCACCAGCGCGTTCGGATTGAGCGAGATATATGGCTCGCTGGCGTGCTCGCCCTTGTAAAAATCGAGCGCGACCTCCTCGATCGGCAGCTTGTTCTCCGCGATCAGCGCACGGATCGGCCGGCTCGTGTTGGACACTTCCAGAATGTAAAGCTTGGCTGCCATTTGTCTTTTCCTCCCACCATGTGCCGCGGCACTTTGCGCCTGCGGAAACACCCGTCGCCTGATCGTTATTCTACGCTAGTACGGGTTTTTCGGCGAACGGTCTTCCGACAGGCTGCCGCGCGTCCGCTTGGTCAGCGCCTCGATTGCATCGGCAAGATGCACCTCGGCGATATTGTAGTCGCCCCGCGACACCCGGATCTTGTGGGCTTCGAGCATGACTTCGCCCCACGACACCCCTTCCGGCGGGAAGAAGCGGTACGACGCAAGTTCGATCAGCAGGCCGAGCGGATCGCGGAAATAGATCGAATCCATGAAGCCGCGATCCTTGACCCCGCTGTGTTCGATGCCGCGCTCGTCGAGCCGCTGCACGGCTTGCGCGAAAGTCGCCCGCGACACTGAGAAAGCGATGTGATGGACCGCGCCGATATCGCGCGCCGTGGCGGTCGGATCGGGCTTGCGGTCCTCGTTGGTGAAGATGGTGATCAGCCGCCCGTCACCGGGATCGAAATAGAGGTGGCTCTCCGCCGGCAGGTCGAGATTCGGCTGCTCGAAGACGAACGGCATGCCGAGCACCCCCTCCCAGAAGTCGATGGAGGTCTGGCGGTTCGCGCCGACCAGCGTGATGTGGTGCACGCCCTGTGACTGGAGTTTCTGCATGCGACCGATCCCCTTTTCCGTGTGGCTGGCGTTGTTATAGATCGGCGCGCCACCCGAATCGACAAGGCCGGCGGCCCACCCCCGATCCACGGCCCATTGCGCTTGCCGGCCGCCGCCATTGCCCCTAAGGCTTCATCTCATGTTGGCACCATCTCCCCACAAGACAGACGTCCCCCTGATCATCGTCATGGGCGTATCGGGCAGCGGCAAATCGTCCGTCGGTGAAGCTCTGGGCGAACGCCTCGCCATCCCCTTCCGCGACGCCGATGCATTCCACCCGCAAGCCAATATCGACAAGATGACCGCGGGCATTCCGCTCACCGACGCCGACCGCTGGCCGTGGCTCGACGCCATCGGCAAGGCCCTGCACGACGCCGGCGACGGTCTCGTCGTCGCCTGTTCGGCCCTCAAGCGCATCTATCGCGACCGCTTGCGACAGGCGGCCGGGCGCCCCGTCACCTTCGTCTGGCTCGACGGGTCGCAGGAGACGATCGCGAAGCGCATGAGCGGCCGCAAGGGCCACTTCATGCCGCCCAGTCTTCTCGACAGCCAGTTCGCCACGCTCGAGCCGCCCGCTTCCGACGAGCAGGTGATCCGCGTTTCGATCGAACTGCCCCTCGACAAGGAGGTCGACGCCGCCGTCGCCGCGCTGCGCGCGTCGCAATCGGCCGGTGCCTGACGGTCGGCCTCCGTTCACGCAATCCGCCGCCGGCATGCTGGCCGCATTGCTGGCCTTCGCCGGCCCGGTCGCGGCCGACGATTTCTGCATGGACTGCCTGAGCGTCCGTCTCGATCCGCCGCAAGTGGTCCGCGGGCCGTTCCCCGACGAGATCGACAACGCTTTCGCCACGCTGAAACTCAACGACGGCACATGGCGCGGCTTCAGCGCCAACGGCGCCACCTACGCCATCGACGGAACGTCAATCACCGACATGGGCGGCACGCGCCGCGCCGTCCTCAAACGGGGTCCGAAAGGCAGCGCCACCGAATGCGGGCGCTGGCTGAACGGCACCCTGCCGGTCGGCGACGTACTCTATGGCCTCGTCCATCAGGAATCGGGCTGCGACTACGATCACGGCCAGACGCACAAGTCGATGGCGATGGCCACCTCGCGCGACGACGGCCTGACCTGGACCGACCTCGGCGACATCATCACCGGCCCTGACCTAGCCCGCCCCGGCGCCATCACCGGCGAAGGCGATTGCACCATGGTCGATGGCGGCGACGGTTACGCCTACGCCTATTGCCTGCGCAATTCCGATTCGCGCACCATCGTCGCGCGCGCTCCACGCGACAGCCTCGGACCCGGAAACTGGCGCAAATTCTTCGACGGAGGCTGGGACTCGGACGCGCTTGGTGGCCAGGCGACGGCACTTGGCTTTTTCGGCGTTGCTTCCGCCAACTTAACGAACCTTGGTCGCGTCGGGCTGATCGTCACCGATCCCTGGTTCCACGGCGTCCGACTGTCGCTTTCGGCGGACAAGGTGCAGTTCACCGATCTCGCCGAGCCGTTGCTGCCCATCGATGGCGAGGACTGGAACCGTCCGGCGCCGACCGACCTCATCGCTTATCTCAGCGTCCTCAATCCGGAGGATGGCTCGAACACGGTCGGCAACGACTTCTTCCTCGCCATGGCCTATCTTGCGCCCGGCGACACCTTCGCGCATCGCTATCTGGTCTTTCAGCACGTGACGATTGCCCACGGCACGGAGCCTGTGTCGCCGCAGGTCGGCATTGCCCTCGCCCGCTGGCGAAACGCGACCGACGACATTTCTCGCGCAACGACCGGCCCGGTTGTTCAGAGGGATTGCAGCCTCGACAAGCGCCTCGGATACCTGATGACGCGCGCACCCGATGGCGACGCCTCGGTCAAGCTGGAGGAATGCCAGGCCGGCCGCGGCTATCGGCTCGATGTCGACGGCACATGCGTCGCCTCCGGCTTCACCCGCCTGCGCACCGCCGGTTGGGCCTACGACCAGCCGCATGCGGGCACGCTGCCGCTCTACCGTTGCGCCGCGTCTGGCGGCACGTTCGTCTCCAACGATCCGGCCTGCGAGGGCCGCGGATCGGTGGAAACGCGCCTTGGCTTCGCCCTCTCCGATTAGGGTGAATCGCCGGTAAACTTCTGGGCAACCTTTGGGTGGCGAAATGGCCTTCCCGGCGCGTAGTGATTCGCCGGCAGGAACCGGTACATGGCAGAGATCATTCAGTTTCCCCTGCGGCCGCGATACGAGGCCGACGACGACACCATCGACATCGACTTGCTGACCGCCGTGGATGTCGCAATCCGCGACCTCCGCGACATCGCCCGGGCGCTCGGCGAAGAGACCGTCCGCGAGCAGGCGGAGGCCTGCCGCGAGATGCTTGAGCGCGCCTTCAACGCTGTGCACTGACCATGGCTAAACCGCCCACGACGCCACGCCGGCCAAGCGACCCCCGCAAGGCCGCCGAAGCCATGTTCCAGCCGAAGCCGCCGCCGCTGGCCGAGCCCGCCGCAAGGGCGGCGCCGTCCGTGCCGGGCGCGAAGGAGCAGGTGACGTTGCGCCTCGACCGTGACGTGCTTGATCACTTCCAGGAGGACGGTCCCGGCTGGCAGGACCGCATCAACGCGGCGCTGCGCAAGGCTGCCGGCCTCTAGCGCCAGACCCTAGATACAGCGTCCGCCGTCGACCAGCATGGCGACGCCGGTCACCATGCTTGCCTCGTCCGAGCACAGGAAGCATGCCGCGTTGCCGATGTCCTCCGGCGTCGAGAATCGGCCGATCGGGATCGTCGCCAGGAACTTGGCGCGCATTTCCGGCGTGTCCTCGCCCATGAAGGTTTTCAGGAGTGGCGTCTCGCCGGCGACCGGATTGATGGCGTTGACGCGAATCTTCGATGGCGCCAGTTCCACCGCCATCGACTGCGTCGCCGTGATCATCCAGCCCTTGGTGGCATTGTACCAGGTCAGCCGTGGACGCGGACTGACGCCAGCCGTCGACGCGATGTTGAGGATGGCGCCACCACCGGATCGCTTCATGTGCGGCACGAGATGCCGCGCGGTCAGATAGACCGACTTGGCGTTGATCGCGAACAGCCGGTCGAACTCGGTCTCGGGCAATTCCTCCAAGGGCTGTGGCAGATGTCCGATGCCGGCATTGTTGACGAGGATGTCGACCCGGCCCAGGACCTTCGCCGCACTTTCCGCCATCGCGCCGACCGACCGGTCATCGGAGACATCGACCTGGATCGCCGAGGCTGCGGCGCCGAGATCGTTTGCCACCGCCTTGGCGGCGTCCCCGTTGATGTCGGCAATGAGCACGCGAGCGCCCTCCGCGACGAACTTGCGCACGATGCCGGCGCCGAAACCCGACGCACCGCCGGTGACGATGGCGCTCTTCCCTTCAAGCCGCACGACGTGACCCTTTCTTCATTGTGTTGACCGCTGATGGCGCGCCGCCAGCGCGCGTTCGAGATTGGGCGTCGCCGCGATCAGCTCGGCCGTGTACGGATGGGCGGGATTGGCGAAGACCTGCTCGGTCTCGCCCTGCTCGACGATCTGACCATCGCGCATGATGACCACCCGGTCGGTAATCGCCCGCACAACCGCCAGATCGTGCGAAATGAACAGATACGATACGTTCAGCCTGTCGCTGAGATCGGCGAGCAGATCGAGGATCTGCGCGCGGATCGAAACGTCCAGCGCCGACACTGCCTCGTCGAGAACGATCAGCGACGGCCGCGTGATCAGGGCGCGCGCGATCGCCAACCGCTGGCGCTGCCCCCCGGAAAATTCGTGCGGATACTTGTCGGCATCCTCCGGCGTCAGCCCGACCTCGACCAGCGCTTCGTCCACACGCCGGCGGCGCTCCGTAGGCGATGGCTTCGAGGCATCGAGATGGAACGGCTCCGCAATCAGGCTGGCGACCTTGTAACGCGGATCGAAACTTCCATACGGGTCCTGGAAGACGGCCTGGATGTGCCGCCGCAAATCCTGAAGCGCCCAACCGCGGCTTGCCAGCAAGTCGCTGCCATCGAGGGTGACGGTCCCGGCCCGCGGCGGATCGAGCGCCAGGATCACGCGCGCCAGCGTCGACTTGCCGCTGCCCGACTCGCCAACCAGGCCGAGATTCTCGCCGCGCCGGATGGTGAAGCCGACGTCGTCCACCGCGCGCAAAAACGTTACCCGCTCGAACAGCGTGCGCTTCGGCAAACGGTATTCCTGCACGACGTTGCGCACATCGAGGATCGGCGCATGATGGCCCTCGTCAACCGCCAAGCGCCGCGTCCGTTGCGGCTGGTAGGTCGAGGCGGCAAGCAGCGTGCGCGAATAGGGATGGCGCATGTTGCGGAAGAGATCGACCGTCTCGCCGGCTTCGACGATTTCGCCGTCGCGCATGATCGCGATCCGGTCGGCCATATCGGCAACCACGGCAAGGTCGTGGCTGATGAGGATCAGGCCGACGCCGTCTTCGGCCACCAGCCGGCGCAGCAGATCGAGAATGCGCGCCTGCGTCGTCACGTCGAGCGCCGTGGTCGGCTCGTCGGCGATCAGCAGCTTCGGCTTCAGCACGGTCGCCAGGGCGATCACCACCCGCTGGCGTTGGCCACCGGACAGTTCGTGCGGATAGCGATCGAGCGGAAAGCGCGCCTCCGGCAACCCGACGCGGTCGAGGGCCGCCCGCGCCATGTCGTTCGCCTCGGCATGCGAGACTCGCCGGTGCACACGGACGGTCTCCGCCACCTGCGCTCCGATCGTCTTGACCGGATTGAGCGCGCTCATCGGCTCCTGGAAAACCATGCCCATGGTGCGACCGCGATGGCCGCACATCGCACGCTCGTCGAGCCGGGTCAGGTCCTCGCCATCGAGCGAGACGCCACCGCCGGCCACTGCACGATCCGGCAACAGGCGCATGATGGCCAGCGCCGTCATCGATTTGCCCGATCCGGATTCACCGACCAGGCCGAGCACCTTGCCGCGATCGAGATCGAGCGACACGCCCTTGAGGATCGGCGTCGCGCCGATGGAGACCGTCAGGTTCTCGACCGCCAGCAGGCTCATCGCGCCCGTCGCAGTCGCGGATCGAGAAGGTCGCGCAAGCCGTCGCCGAGCAGGTTGAGGCCGAGCACGGTGACGACGATGGCAAGGCCCGGCAGGATCGCCAGCCGTGGCGCGATCGCGATCAGCGTTTGGGCGTCGGCGAGCATCCGTCCCCAGCTCGCCGCCGGCGGCTGCGTGCCGAGGCCGACATAGGAAAGCGCCGCCTCGGCGAGAATACCGAGCGAGAACTGGATCGTCGCCTGTACCACCAGCATGTTGAGGAGATTGGGAAGGATGTGCTCGACCGAGATCAACGCCTGCCCCTTGCCGGCGACGCGAGCGGCGAGCACGTAGTCGCGCGTCCACAGCGACAGCGCCGCGCCGCGGGTTAACCGCGCGAAGACCGGAATGTTGAAGATGCCGATGGCGATGATCGCGTTGATCGCACCGGGTCCGAGCAGCGCCGTGATCATGATGGCGAGGATCAGCGCGGGAAACGCGAAGATGAGATCGTTGACGCGCATGACGGTGTCGTCGAGCCAGCCACGCTGCGCAGCGGCGACGAGGCCGAGCGGCACGCCCACGGCGATGCCGATACCGACCGCGACCAGCGCCACCGCGATCGAGTTGCGCGCCCCGACCATCAGCATGGAGAGAACGTCGCGGCCGAAATGGTCCGTGCCGAACCAGTGGCTCGCCGACGGTGGCTGGAACCGGTCAGGGATCGACAGGGCCGACGGGTCGTAGGGCGTCCAAACGAACGACAGCAGCGCCACGACGATCACGAAGCCGGTGATGACACCGCCGACGATCATGCTGCCGTGCAGGCGCCGGCCGTTCGCGGCAACCGCGCTGTTGACGGGACCGAGAGGCGTCACGCTCATCGTCTTTGCCGCCTGAGGCGCGGGTCGATGACCGCGTAGGCGAGATCGACCGCGAAGGTGACCGCGATGACTGCGCCGACCAGCAGCAGCACGACGCTCTTCACGACGATCAGGTCGCGTTGCGAAATCGCCTGGAAGACGAGGCGGCCGAGGCCCGGCAGGAAGAAGACATTCTCGATGATGATGGCGCCGGCGAGCAGGAAGGAGAACTGCAGGCCAATGATGGTCATCACCGGGATCAGCGCATTGCGCACCGCATGGCGGCGGATAGCCTGCGCCGCGGTCAGGCCCTTGGCGCGGGCGGTGCGCATGAAGTCCTCATGCAGCGTGTCGAGCAGCGACGAACGCATCACCCGCGCCAGGATCGACGCCTGCGGCAGCGCCAGGGCGATCGCCGGCAGGGTCAGCGCCTTCAGTCCGGCCAGCAGCCCGGCGTTCCATCCGGGAAAGCCGCCGGCTGAGAACCAGTGCAGGCCGAGCGAGAAGGCGAGCACCAGCAGCATGGCGAACCAGAAATTCGGTACGGCAATGCCGAGCTGCGTGGCGCCCATGACGATCAGGTCGGTGGGACGGTTGCGCCGCGCGGCCGCCACGATACCGACCGGAAACGCAATGACGATGGCGAGGGCCAGCGCCAGCAGCGCCAGCGGCAGGCTGACCCACAGGCGCTGCGCGATCAATTCGCCGACGGGCACCCGGTAGGTGTAGCTCACGCCGAAATCGCCGGTGACGAAGCCTCCAATCCACGCCAGGTAGCGCCAGAGGAGCGGCTGGTCGAGGCCGAGTTGGTGGCGGAGGGCGGCGACCGTGTCGGGCTGGGCGTTGAGGCCCAACATGAACGACGCCGGATCGCCGGGCAGAATCTCCATGACCACGAAGATCACGATGCTGGCGGCAATGAGCGTCGCGGCGAGCGAGACGAGGCGTGTGAGGACGAACGATCCCATGCTCGGCTGCCGTCAGGAACGCGGAGCCGGTGCGGCCGGCCCCGCGCGGTCTGTTCTCATTCCTCCCAATAGGCGGCCGTGAGGTCGTTCGCCTGGACGGGGGAGTTGGCCCAAAGTCCCTGGATTTTGGCGTTCCAGACGCCGGTCTTGGCGAGTTCGAACAGGAAGACATTGACCGCGTCCTCGGCGATCTTGCGCTGCGCGTCACCCAGCAGCGCGAGGCGCTTGGCCGGATCGGTGGCGAGATTGAGGTCGTCCATGATCTTCTTGAACGCGTCGGAGTGGTAGTCGAAGTAGTAGTCGTCGCGCGCGTAGATGTTGATGTCCGCCGGCTCCGTATGGGAGACGATCGTCAGGTCGTAGTCCTTTTGCTTGAACACGTCGGCGAGCCACTGCGCCCATTCGACGTTGATGAGCTGGGCATCGACGCCGACCGCCTTGAGCTGCTGCGCGATGATTTCGCCGCCTCGCCGGGCATAGGCCGGCGGCGGCAACTTGAGCGTCACCTTGAAGCCGTCCGGATAGCCGGCTTCCTTGAGCAGTTCCTTGGCCTTGTTCGGGTTGTACGCATACATGCCGGTGAGATCGACGTAGCCGGGATCGGCCGGCGAGAAATGGCTGCCGATCGGCGTGCCGTAGCCGAACATGGCGCCATCGATGATGGCTTGTCTGTCGATGGCGTAGGACATCGCCTGGCGGACCTTGAGGTCGTTGAACGGCTTCTTGCCGTTATTCATCGCCATGATGGTCTCGCCCTCGGTCGTCCCGATCACCACGGCAAAGCGCGGATCGGCCTTGAACTGCGCGAGGGTTTCCGGCGCCGGGAAGTTGGGGAAGGCATCGACGTCGCCGGCCATCATTGCCGAGAAGGCAGCAGTCGGATCGGCGATGAACTTGAACGTTGCCTTGTCGAGCTTGATCGGCGTGCCCCAATAGTCCGGGTTCTTGGCCAGTTCGACGTGATCGCCCTTCACCCACTCGACAAACTTGAAAGGTCCGGTGCCGATCGGCTTGGTCGCATTGTCGCCGGCGCTTTCCGGCGCCACGATCACCGCGTCGCCCCACGCCATGTTGAACAGAAAATTGCCTTGCGGGTGCGCCAGCGTGACCTTGACGGTCGCCGGGTCAACCACGTCAACCGAGGCGATGGCCGCGAAAAGTCCCTTCTGGGCATTGGTCGAGTCGGCCGCACGGGCGCGATCCAGCGAGAACTTGACGTCGCTGGCGTCGAACGCCGTTCCGTCGTGGAACTTGACACCGTCCTGGAGGTGGAACGTGTAGGTCAGCCCGTCATCCGAGATGTCCCACGACTTGGCAAGGTCGGGCTGAACGCTGCCGTCGGCGACGATGCGGGTGAGCCCCTCGAAGACGTTGGCGTAGACCACCTCGTCGATGGCAGCCGCCGCACCCGCGGTCGGGTCGAGATTCGGCGGCTCCAGCACCATGCCGACAGTCAGGTCGGTCCGCGCGGCAAAGGCCGGCCCGGATACCACGCCGGCCAGCAAAGCGACGGCAAGCGCCGCCAGTCTGAATCCCCGCATTGCCCTGTCTCCCTCGCTTCTTGGGCCGCGCCCCTCGGGCTGCGGCCGTCATGCACGTCCGAAAAGCAGGTGGTGCATGGCCAGAGCCATGATCTTAGCCGAATCCACCATGTCGTCGATGATCACATATTCGTCTGGCTGGTGAGCGAGGTCGAGAATGCCGGGACCATAGGCGATGCAGTCCTTGACCCGACCGATCCGGTCGATGTGCTTCTGGTCGTAGGTCCCGGGCGAAACCACATATTCGGCCTCGCGGCCGAGTACCTCCCGGATGGCGGCAGAAACCGAGCGCACGACCGGCGCGTCGCGGTCGGTCATGGTCGGGATCACGTCCCAGAGGTCGCGCAGTTCGTAGCGGAACCCGTCCCGGCGTCCGGCAATGCGGTCGAGAAGGGCGCGCATCTCGCTCTTCACGTCGGCCACATCCTCCTCGATGAGGAATCGCCGGTCGATGACCGCGCGGCAGGAATCGGCGACGCAAGCCGAAGGGAAGCCGGAGAATTCCTCGCCCATGCCGCCATGGATCGAGTTGACGTTCATGGTCGACTGGCGCGCGCCGTCAGGCACCACCGGCATGGCTGTCCGGCGTCCAGCGAGGGCCGGATAGAGCTCCGTCTCGAAGGCATCCAGCACGGCGCCCATGTGCCGGATGGCACTGTCGCCCAGAAACGGCATCGACCCATGTGCGATCCGTCCCTTCGTCTCGATCTCGGCCCACCACACGCCGCGATGGCCGAGGCAGACGCGATCTTTGTTGAGTGGTTCGGGGATGATGACGTGATCGATACGCGGCCGGGCGAGGATGCCTTTCTCGGCGAGGTAGGCGACGCCGCCATAGCCGCCCGACTCCTCGTCGGCCGTTCCGGAGATCTCGATGGCGCCGGGATGATCGGGATAGAGGGCGAGGAACGCTTCGACCGCGACGATCGACGTCGCCAGTCCGCCCTTCATGTCGCAGGCGCCGCGCCCATAGATCCGTCCATCGCGGACCGCGGCGCCGAACGGATCGAGGCTCCACCCGGCGCCGGCCTCGACGACGTCAATGTGCGAGTTGAAATGAACGCAGGGCCCCGGACTGCGTCCCTCGCGCCGCGCCACCACGTTCCAGCGCGGATAGCGATCACTGTCGCCGGGCGTTCCCTCGGCGCGCACGAACGTCGCGGCGAAACCCAGCGGCGCCAACCGTGCCGCGATATAGTCACAGCATTCGCGATAGCCTTCGCCGGGCGGATTGACCGTCGGGATGCGGATGAGGTCGGACGTCAGCGAGACCAGCTCGTCACGCCGCTCCTCGACCTTGCGCCCGATCGCCTCCAGCACGCGTTCCACTCCGTTACCCGGCGCGCATCAGGCGCCATTCCCGAGCCTCGACACTGGCGCGGAATCTGTCAATCGCCTTCGCGGCATGCGCGACGCGCTACGGCTTGTATCCCACGCGTACGCAACTGCCCTATGTTGACCCTATGAGTCACGTCAGCCCGCCGTCAGCCCTGGCCAGGCGGATCGTCATCACCGGAGCCACAAATGGCATCGGCCTGGCTGCCGCGAAGGCGCTGGCCGCCGGTGGCTCGGCGCTGACGATCGTCGCGCGCGATCGTGACAAAGCCGGCGCGACAAGCGCGGAGATTGCCCGCATTACGCCAGGCGGCGAGCCTGCCGATGTTCTCCTCGCCGATCTGTCGTCGCTGGCGGAAGTTCGCCGGCTGGCCAACGAGATCGCCGATCGCTACGAGCGGGTCGACGTGCTCGTCAACAATGCTGGCGCCATGTTCTCGCGCCGCCAGCTGAGCGTCGACGGCATCGAGATGACATGGGCCCTCAACCACCTCGGGCCATTCCTGCTGACCACGCTGCTGCTCGACCGGCTTCAGGCGAGCTCCCCCGCGCGCATCGTCACGACTGCGTCCGGCGCGCATCGCCATGCGCGAATTCCGTTCGACGATCTCAATGCGGAGCGCTCATACGGCGGCTTGCGGCGTTACGGTCAGTCGAAGCTGGCCAATATCCTCTTCACAGCCGAGCTTGCCCGCCGCATCGCCGGCACCGGCGTCACGGCCACCTGCTTCCATCCCGGTCTGGTCGCGACCGGGTTCAACCACAACAACGGCGTATTGATGCGCACCGGGATGTTCTTTCTCGATTTCATCGCACGCCGTCCGGAGAAAGGCGCCGAGACGCTTGTCTGGCTGGCAACCGCCCCCGAGGCGGCCGGCCTGAGTGGCGGCTACTTCATCGACGAAGAGGAGCGCCCGCCAAGCAAGGCGGCGCGGAACGCCGACACCGCGCGGCGGCTCTGGCAGATCAGCGAAGAGCAGGTCGCCCGCTCGGCCTGACGCCCGGCCAGGCTCCACGCACTGCAAATTTCGGGATCGTGCGATCCAGTTGCCGTCAGCCCGTCCGAGCCCCTAAGCTTGCAACCGAGTCAGACAGACGCTTCGCCGCCGACGTCGGCCGTCTCACCGACGACGACCACGCGTCTTTCAATAGTGAGCTGATGCGGCGGCAGCATTGGAACAGCTCCGCGAAGTCATAGGGGGGAATGGGTGAAGAAGGCACTGATCGTGTGGGGCGGGCTCGAACTGCATGAGCCCGAGGCGGGCGCGGATGTCGCGCGCGCGATGCTCGAAGCCGAGGGTTTTGCGGTGACGGTGACGGGCGATTCCGGCGCCCTCGGCGCCGACGACATCGGCTCCTATGACCTCATAATGCCGCAAGTGACCGGTGGCGAGCTCAGCCGCGAGAACGCCATCCGCCTCTGCGCCGCGGTCGAGGCGGGCAGCGGCTATGCCGCGTTCCATCACGGCATCTCCACCAGTTTTCCCGGCAACGTGCGGACACGTTTTCTCGGCGGCTGCACCTTCGTCGGGCACCCCGGCGACATCATCACCTACCGCGTCGATCCACTGGCGACCGACGATCCGGTCATGGCCGGAATCAAGAGCTTCGAACACACCTCCGAGCAGTATTACCTGCATGTCGATCCGACCGTGACGGTGCTCGCGACCACGACCTTCTCGGGCGAGCACGCGTCGTGGAAGACCGGGGCGGTGGTGCCGCAGGTCTATAAATCCGCCTTCGGCAAGGGCCGCGTCTTTTACACCGCCTTCGGCCACAAGCCGGCCGAACTCGACAAGCCTGAGATCCGCACGATCCTCCGTCGCGGCATGTTGTGGGCGGCGCGGTGATCCCCGTACGGGCGATCGGGACCACCGGTCTTGAACTCACGCGGATCGGCTTCGGCGGCGCGCCGGTCGGCGACCTGCGGCGGGCGCGATCCGAAGCCGAAGCGCGGGCGCTGCTGCAGGCGGCATGGGACGCTGGCATCCGCTACTTCGACACGGCGCCGATGTATGGCGGCGGCCTCTCCGAGCGTCGCATCGGCGACTTCCTGCGCGACAGGCCGCGCGACCGTTACGTGCTCTCGACGAAGGTTGGCCGCCTGCTCGTGCCCGACCGCGCCCACGCGCTCACCGCCTATGCCGGCGACCGGAGGGCTATGCCGTTCCGGGCTGTGTTCGACTACTCCTATGACGGCATCATGCGCAGCTACGAGCAGAGCCTGCAGCGGCTCGGGCTCGAACGCATCGACATCCTCTACATCCACGATCTCGGCCACTTCAGCCAGGGCGAGCGCTACGACGAAACGCTGCGGCAGGCGCTCGACGGCGGCATCCGGGCCCTGATCGAATTGCGCGAGTCAGGCGCGGTGGCGGCGATCGGCGCCGGCGTCAACGAGACACCGATCCTCGAAGTGCTGATGGACCACGCCCATTGGGACCTGTTCCTGCTCGCCAACCGCTATACCCTGCTCGACCAGGCCGTGCTCGACGGCTTCTTCGAGCGCTGCGCCCGCGAGCGCGTGAGAATCGTCGACGGCGCCCCCCTCAACGCCGGCATCCTCGCGACCGGCGCGGTGCCGGGAGCGCGCTATGATTACGCCCCGGCGAGCGAAGCGATACTCGACAAGGTCCGGCGGATCGATGCCGTGTGCCGCGCGCACGGCGTGCCGATGATCCACGCCGCGCTCGCCTTCCCGCTGGGGCACGAGGCCGTGGCCTCGATCATCCCGGGACCCTCAACAGCGGCGGAGTTCGCTTCGAACCTCGCCGCCTACACGACCGCGATGCCCGCGGCCCTCTGGGACGATCTGAAACACGAGGGGTTGCTGCATCCCGACGCTCCACCCCCGAAAACGCCGATCCTCTAGCCGACTGTTCAGCCGCACCGCATTCCGCTAAACGGCTGCCTGCAAGATGGCAGCCCCCCTTCTCATCCTTCAGGACATTCGGCTCACCTTTGGCGGCACGCCTCTCCTGGGCGGCGCCGAACTGTCGGTCAGCGCCGGCGAGCGGCTCTGCCTGGTCGGGCGGAACGGCACCGGCAAGTCGACGCTGTTGAAGCTCGCCGCCGGACTGATCGAGCCCGATGCCGGCAGCCGCTTCCTGCAACCCGGCGTCACCCTCCGCTATCTGCCACAGGAACCCGACCTGAGCGGCTTCGCGACGACGGCCGCCTTCGTCGAGGCGGGTCTCGCACCCGGCGACGATCCCCACCGGGCACGGATGCTGCTCGATCAGCTGGGCCTGACCGGCGATGAGGATCCTGCCAGCCTTTCGGGCGGCGAAAGCCGTCGCGCGGCGCTCGCCCGCATTCTGGCGCCCGATCCCGACATTCTGCTTCTCGACGAACCGACCAACCATCTCGACGTCGCGGCCATCGAGGACCTCGAGGACACCCTGCTCAATTCGCGCTCGGCGATGGTGCTGATCAGCCATGACCGCCGATTCCTGGAGAATCTCGGGCGCGCCACGGTCTGGCTCGATCGCGGCATGACGCGGCGCCTGGACCGCGGCTTTGCGGACTTCGAGGCATGGCGTGACGACGCACTGGCCGAGGAGGAGATCGACCGCCACAAGCTCGATCGCACAATCGCCCGCGAAGAGGACTGGCTCCGCTATGGCGTAAGCGCGAGACGCAAGCGCAATCAGGGGCGGCTCCGCGCGCTGCAGGACCTCCGCAGCGAGCGCATCCGCCGGAAGACGAACGCGCCGCTCGGTGCGATCAATCTTTCCGTCCAGGACGCCGAGCGCTCCGGCAAGATGGTGATCGAGGCGGAGAATGTCTCAAAGAGCTATGGCGACCGGCCGATCGTTCGCGACCTCAGCCTCAGGATCGAGCGTGGCAACCGGGTCGGCATCGTCGGCCCCAACGGTGCCGGCAAGACGACCCTCATCAACCTGCTGACCGGCGCGACCGAACCCGACTCAGGCAAGGTGCGCCTCGGCGCAAATCTGGCCGTCGCAACACTCGATCAGGGACGGGAGAGCCTCGACCCGGAAACGACGGTGGCCGCCGTCCTCACCGAAGGGCGCGGGGACACGGTTCTGGTCAATGGTGAAGCGCGACACGTTGTCGGCTACATGAAGGACTTCCTGTTCCGGCCGGAGCAGGCGCGCACACCCCTGAAGGCTCTGTCGGGGGGCGAGCGCGGGCGGCTCATGCTTGCCCGCGCTCTGGCACGGCCATCCAACCTGCTGGTCCTCGACGAGCCCACCAACGATCTCGATCTCGAGACCCTCGACCTCTTGCAGGAGACGCTCGCGGCCTATCCGGGGACCCTCCTCCTCGTCAGCCACGACCGCGATTTTCTCGACCGCGTCGTGACCTCCGTGATCGCGTCAGACGGCGACGGGCGATGGACCGAGTACGCCGGCGGCTATTCCGACATGGTGGCGCAGCGCGGCCACGGCATCGGCGTCAAGCCCGCCGCGACCTCGCGCAAGGCTGCGCTGCGGCCGGCGCCGGTGACCGCGCCGCCTCGCGCCGGGCCGCGCCGCCGCCTCACGTTTGCCGACCAACACGCGCTGAAGACCCTACCGGCAAGGATCGAGGCGCTTTCAGCGGAAATCCGCCGCCTGGAAGGCGTGCTTGCCGACGCCGACCTTTATCGCCGCGACCCGAAAGCCTTTGCGGCATCGAGCGCGGCATTGGCGACCGCCCGCGACGAGGCGGCGCGGGCGGAGGAAGCGTGGCTGCGCGCGGAACTCCTGCGCGAAGAGATCGAGCGAAGCTAGCGTCCGCCGATGGCTCATCGGCGCGCGGCGAGCCGGCCGTTGGCGGAAAAGTTGGCGCCACGCCGCTGAAGCCCCTAAGCTTCAGCGGCCAACAAGCGCTGGAAAAAAACCGCGCCGCACGTCACGGATCCGCAGGGAG
This sequence comes from uncultured Alphaproteobacteria bacterium, assembly GCA_963781775.1. Taxonomy (GTDB): domain Bacteria; phylum Pseudomonadota; class Alphaproteobacteria; order Rhizobiales; family Kaistiaceae; genus CAVSRC01. Next base: position 204,604 of record CAWAHE010000016.1, read on the forward strand.
AACGGAAATGCCGAACAGGATCAAGGAAATCTGGGCGCAGGGCGGAACCGCGATTGGCGGCTGGCTCGCCATTCCTTCCGGTTTCTCGGCCGAGGTCATGGCCAAGGCCGGCTACGACGCCCTGAACGTCGACATGCAGCACGGCGTCCAGGACTATCAATCGCTGGTCGCCTGCTATCAGGCGATCGGACCGGCCGGCCCCGTGCCGATGGCGCGGGTGCCATGGCTTGAGCCGGGCATCATCGGCAAGGTGCTCGACGCCGGCGCCGCGGGCATCATCTGCCCCATGATCAATACCGTGCAGCAGGCCAAGGATCTCGTGTCCTACATGCGCTACCCGCCGATGGGCCTGCGCAGCCACGGCCCCATTCGCGCCGGCACATACGGAGAGGCCGGCACCTACTACAAGACGGCCAATGCCGACGTCATCTGCATGCCGATGATCGAGACGGAGGAGGCTGTCGACAATATCGAAGCGATCGTCGATGTGCCCGGCATCGATGCCGTCTATATCGGACCCGGCGATCTCGGCTTCTCGATCGGCCTGCAGCCCAAGCTCGACCGCGAAGAGCCGGAGATCCTGAAATTCTACGAGCGCATCCTGCGGGCCTGCGAGCGGCGCGGCATCTACGCCGGCATCCACAACGCCTCGCCCGCCTACGCCATCCGCATGATGGAAATGGGCTTCCGCTTCCTGGTGCTCGGCAACGATTCCGGTGTGTTGCTGCGCGGCGCCAAGAGCGACGTGGAGGCGGTCAACGTGGCGCGCGTCAAGGCCAAGACGCCGGCGAAGGTCGCCTGAGGTCAGGTACCCGCCGCAACCGCGAGGAGCGGCGGGCTCGGTCCCTACCTGTTCACCACGGGCGTCGTGGCGCCTTTTCCGGAAAACCACGAATCGAGATTGTCCAGCACGTTTTGCCCCATGGCCTGCATCGTTTCCTCGGTCGCGCTCGCCACGTGCGGCGTCAGCACCACCTTGTCCATCTTCAGCAGTTCCTCGGGAACCGTCGGCTCGTCGTAAAACACGTCGAGGCCGGCGCCGCCAAGACGGCCCTCCTTCAGGGCGGCGACCAGCGCCGGTTCGTCCACCAGCCAGCCGCGCGCGACGTTGATCAGGATGCCGTTCGGCCCGAGTGCGTCGATCATCTGCCGATTGACCATCGGCTCGCCGACGCCTTTGGGAGCGCCGGCCGCGCAGACGAAAAGAATGTCGGACTCCTCGGCGAGTTTCTGGGCGCTCCCGGCCAGATGATAGGGCACGTCGCGCGGCGCGGGATCGTAATACGAGATCTGCATCTTGAAGCCTTCAAGCCGGCGCGCGACCTCCGCGCCAATGCGTCCGAGGCCCAGCACGCCGGCCCGCATGCCCGAGAACTTGCGCGCTGCTGGCATGCGCGCCTTGAGCCATGCGCCGCTGCGCACGTAACGATCCGCTTCGACGATCCTCCGGCTCACGGCCAGTCCGAGAACGATCGCAAGGTCCGCCACATCGTCGAAGAGGACCGGCGTCGTGGTGACGGTGATGTTGCGCCTGCGGCACGCGCTCATGTCGGTCGTTTCGAGCCCGACCCCGTGGATCGCAAGAATTTCCACGTTGGGAAGCACGTCGATTTCCTGGGCACTGAGGCCTGACATGCCATGTCCGACCACGCCGCGAATGCGCGGCCCCAGCGCCGCAAGCGCCTTCTGTCGGTCCGGCTCCTTGTAGATGTGATGGACAACGTATCGCTGGCCCATTTCATCCATCAGGGCGGGACGCAACGCGCCAACGAGAGCGATTTCGATGCGATCTGAACTGTCCATATTTTTCGGTACTCGGCTTCTGGGCGCAACACGCCGCTTATAAACTGAAGGCGGGAAGGTTACCAAGGCTCCCGGCCGGTTCGGACCAGCGACGAGGCTCCGGCGAGTGCTGAGATGAAGGCAAATCAGGGAAACAGACGATGACCAAGACCGTGGTGATTACCGGCGCGAAGGGCAATCTCGGCGACAAACTGCGACGGCATTTCGAATCCCTCGGCTGGACGCTCCGCCTGATCGACGTTTCCGATGGCGGCGATCCGGCGATAATCGCCAGCGATCTGGCGACATGGAACGAAAAGTGGGTATCCGCGCTTGCCGACGCCGATGCGGTTGTCCTGCTGGCTGGCGATCCGAGGCCGGATGCCGATTGGGCCTCCATCCAGAGATCGAATCTCGACCTGACGTTGAATGTCTACGAGGCGGCGGTGCGCCAGCGGGTCAAGCGCGTCATCTTTGCGAGCTCGAACTGGACCATGGCCGGTCATCGGTTCGCCGATGGGCCGCTGCCGACGGATCGGACGCCCTACCCGGTGAATCCGTATGGCATATCAAAGCTCGTTGGCGAGCGAATGGGCCGCTCCTTCGCCGAACGGTCGGGCATGTCGGTCATCTGCTTCCGCATCGGCTATTGCCAGCGCGCGGAGAACCTGCCCGGCCCGCATATGAACCATGGCGCCTGGGGCCAATACATGTGGCTCTCCAACCGCGACCTCTGCGACGGTTTCGAAAAGGCGGTGATGGCACCGGCGGACGTCGGCTTCGCGGTTCTCAACCTGATGTCCGATAATCCCGGCATGCGTTGGGACATCGAAACGACGAAGCGCGTGATCGGCTATGCGCCGAGGGACGGCTACACCGTTCCCGACCGCGAACCGACCGTGGGCGAGCGCACGACGGAGCGCACCTATGCGCTGGTCGCATCGGCGAATGAATGGCTCGACGAAACCATGGACTAGCCTCGTCGCCTACACGGCGGCGAAAGCTGGCGCGCGGCGATGACGGAGCGTCAGCCACAGCGAGCCGACGATGATCAGGTTCGTGATCCCGGCAAAGGCGGCATTTGCGTAGGTCCAGGTGTAGGCGCCGGTGAGGTCGAAGAAGAAGCCACCCTGCCATCCACCCAGACCGTGGCCGAGATAGGCGAAGGCGAGGATGACGCCCATCGACGATGCGCGGCGGGCCGGCGCCGTAAGGTTGCGCGCCGTGACCAGGATCGTGGTCATCACGCCGGCATATCCAAAGCCGTAGATCGCCGCGTACAGCAGAAACGAGTCGAGCCGACCGATGAACGTGAATCCGAAGACGAGCGCGGTCTGCCAGCCTGACGCGAGCAGATAGGCGGGGATCGCGCCGATGACATCAGCCAGCCGACCGAAGACCACCCGTCCCGCGATGGCGACGAGAAGCATGGCGAACAGGACGCTGCCCGCCTGGGGCGCCGTGAAACCGCAGCCTTCGATCAGGGGCACGAGGTGGATGAGCGGCACCGACATGCAGGTGCAGCAGAATATGACCGCAGCCGAAAGCCACGCGGTGACGACCGTGTTGGGAAGCCCGGACGGGCTCTCGTCAGAGAGGGCCGCCGCCCCGGCGGACGGACGGGGCGGATCGCGCAGCAGCAGCGCCAGAGGCAACAGCGCGACCAGCGTGATGGCGCCTTGTGTGGCCAACGCACCGCGCCAACCAAAAGCCTCGATCAGGAACGTGGCGGTAAAGGGCACGCCGCCCTGACCGAGCGCCTGACCGGCCGCGGCAACGCCGATGGCAAAGCCCGCGCCCTGGACAAACCACGTGCCGACGAGCGCCATCAGCGGCGCCGACAGGGCACCGCCACCGAAGGCCCCGGCGAGGAAGAAGAGCACGTAGAGTTGCCAGAGTTCGTTGGCGCGCGACGCGGCGAGGACGGCGAGGCCCGCCGCCGTGACGCCGAGAAGGGCGATGCGGCGGGCGCCGATCCGGTCGGCGAGCCGCCCAAGCACCATGCTGCCAAGCGCGAGCCCGATCAGGCCGGCCGTATTGATCAGGGCGATATTGCCGCGATCCCAGCCATAGGCGTCTTCGAGGGGCACGAAATAGGCGGAAAGCCCATTGACGAGCTGGCCCATGACAACCGCGAGGATCACCGAGGAAATCCCCAGGATGACCCATCGATAGCTCGGCTCGGATGGTGCGGTATCGGCAGTCGACGACATGATCCCCTCAGGAATTCCGCAATCGTCTCACAGCAAGGCTAATCGACCCAGAGCATTCCCATAAACCGAATATCGATGCCGCTCCAGCGCCCGCATCGTCAGGCGGCCATTCAGAGGTTCACCACTTTTCCTGTCCGAACCGATTGGTCTGCCGCCAGCACAATGCGCAGACTCTTGACGGCGTCCGCCAGGTGTTCGGTGAGGTCGAGGTCCTCGTCGATGGCGTTGAGCAGGAACCGCTGCTCGCGTTCGCAGAGGTCGTCGTGGCTGGGCTCGTCGGTCGTCACGATACGCTGGTCGGGCCTGGCCAGTGACCCATCCGTCGCCAGCTCGGCCGGATGATAGAGAATCTGGTTGGTCTTGGTGTGCGTGTTCATGTCGGCCGATTTGGTTTCCGCCCCCGCGCTCTCCGCCATGACGATCGAGACCGAGCCCTTGGGGCCGATCACGTCCTTCACGAAGTAAGCGGTCTCGCTCATCATCGGTCCCCACCCGGCCTCGTACCACCCGACCGAACCGTCGTCGAACGTGACCTCGAAGTGACCGTAGTTGTACATGCCCGCGGGCATGTCCTCCGTCAGCCGCGCGCCGACGGCATGAACACTCGTCGGCGCGGCCCGGGTAATCTGGCACCAGACGTCGACGTAGTGGACGCCGCAATCGACGATCGGCGCCAATGTCTGGAGCAGCCGTTTATGCGTCTCCCACTGGGCGCCGCTGGACTGCTGGTTGAGGTTCATCCTGAACACCAGCGGTGTGCCGAGCGTGCGCGCCAACGCAATGAATTTCGTCCATGACGGATGATGGCGCAGGATATAGCCAACGACGACCTTGCGGCCGGTTTCCTGTGCCACGGCCGCCACCCTTTCCGCGTCGGCGACCGTTTCAGCGATCGGCTTCTCAAGGAAAATATGGGCGCCGGCCCGCATCGCCTTGATCGCATAGTCGGCATGAGTGTCCGACCAGGTGTTGATCGACACGACATCGGGTTTCAGTTCGGCAAGGGCTTTCTCAAAACTCGCGAACTGCCGGGCGCCGGAAAGCGCCGCCGGCAACGTTCTTTCGGCAATCCCGCGCTCGCAAACACCGATCACTTCAAATCCGTCGATGCGGGTGTAGGCGAGTGCGTGACCCATGCCCATGTTGCCGAGACCGACGACCAGAACCCTTTTTTTGACCATTGAGCCTCCGATCAGGATTCGCTGTCGGCGTTGCCGTCGATCCAGGTCCCGCGCACTTTCAGATCGTCGCCGAGAAGCACCATGTTGGCGCGATAGCCGGGCGCCAGTCGGCCGAGCTCGCCTCCCAGCCCAAGAAATTCGGCCGGCGCACGCGACGCCATGTGGAGTGCCGCCTCAATCGGCAGACCGAGCGCGTTGACGGAGTTGCGGACGGCGCTGGCCATGTCGAGATCGGACCCGGCGAGCGTGCCGTCCGCCGTGAAGAGCGCGCCGCCAAAGCGCCTGACGGTACGCCCGTCGAGAACGAATTCGGTGAGGTCCGAGCCGACCGGCGACATCGCGTCGCTGACCAGCATCGTGCGCTGCCAGCCGCGCGCGGCGATCGCAACGCGCAAGCTCGGCGCCGACACGTGTTTCAGATCGACGATGATGCCGCACCAGCTTTGCGGATCGTCGAGGGCAGCGCCGACGGGGCCGGGTTCGCGGCCGGCGAGCGGCGGCATGGCGTTGAACAGATGGGTGAAGCCCGTGAGGCCGGCGGATCGTGCGGCCGCCATCGTCTCGTACGACGCGACGGTATGTCCCGCCGACACGATGACTCCGGCAGCCACGAGCCGCGCTACGGTTTCGACCGGCACCATCTCCGGCGCGATCGTGAGCAGCGTACGGCCCGAACCGAGAGAGGTGACGACTTCGAAATCCTCGTCCATCATCTGACGAAAGAGGTTGGGATCATGCACGCCTTTCCGCTCCGGGTTGAGGAATGGTCCCTCGAGATGAATACCCAGAACGCCGGGCACGGCCGACGCAAGCGCGGCACGGGCCGCGGTGACCGCCTCATGCATCTCGACCGGCGTTGAGGTGATCAGCGTCGGCAGAAAGCCGGTCGTACCGAAACGGCGATGCGCTGCCCCGATGGTCGCGATCCCCTCCGCGCTGCGCATGTCATTGAAGAGCACGCCGCCGCCGCCGTTGACCTGGCAATCGATGAAGCCGGGCGCGAGCAACCCCTCGACGCGCCGCCGGGTGACATCGGGCGGGACCTCGTCGTCGGGAACCAACGCGACAACGCGGCCGGCCTCGACGATAACGCTGATGCCTTCGAGAAGCCGGGCACCATCGAAAACCCGCGCGCCGCTCAGAGCCTGCCCCATCAACGGGTCTCCGTGACGTGAAGAGCGTTCGTGGCGGTCATCGTCCGCTCGATCCGATCGAAAGCTCCGCGACGAAATCATATGCGTCGCCGCGGTAGTAGGACGCCGTGAATTCCACCGGTCTGCCGTCGTCGAGAAAGGAGCGCCGCTCGATGTAGAGCGCCGGGCTTGCCGGCGGCACGTCGAGGAGTCGCGCTTGTTCGGCGTTGAGGAGAACCGCGTGTAGCCGCTGGAGCGCACGCCGGGGAGCACAGCCGCGGGCGGAAAGCGCGGCGTAGAGCGAGCCGTCGACGGCCTCCGGGTCTGGCAGGAAGCACGCCGGCACAACCGCGTTCTCGATCGCCATCGGAATACCCCCGGCAAGGCGCAGGCGCTGCAGCCGGCTCACCGGATCGCCGGGCGAGAGACCGAGGGCCATCGATTCTTTTGGCGAGGAAGGCCCGGTCGAACGTTCGATGAGTCGCGCGCCCGGTGTCAGCCCGCGAGCGATCATGTCATCGGTGAAGCTCGAGAGCCGCGACAGCGCCTGGTCGATATGCATGGCAGGAGCGATGAAGGTGCCCGAGCCCCAACGCTGAACCAGAATGCCCTTCTCGACCAGACCCGCCATGGCCTTGCGCACGGTGACCCGGGAAATTGCGAACTGGCGCGCAAGGTCGCGCTCGCTGGGCAGCGCGTCGTCCGCCTTCAGCCGACCCTCATTGACCAGCGTCTCGATGAGCCTCTGCAGCTGGAGATAGAGCGGCGTCGGGCTCGTCTCATCGAGCACCGCGTCATCGTTCCGATTGTCGACGAGGGTCAGCATGCCGCGGGATCGTCAATGTCGATGAGCACCGGTCTTGCCATTTATCGTGCGGCCTTGCTGGCCGGCCGCGCCCGGAAAAAGCGCCACATGCATAATACAATGCCACTTTAAAGCCAATCGGCAAAATGCAGCGTTTGCCGCTTGTCGTGTTGGCAAATTGCATGATACCAATTCAATATCAGTTTGTCCTGGGAGGGTGGCAGGCGTCAGGATGTCGGCAACCGAGACCATCAGCCCGCGCTATCGCGGCCTCGATGCCTGGAGCGACGACGCAATCCTGGCCGCCTTTGTCGACGGCCAACGCCGTGCCATCGACGCCGTCGGCGCAGCAAGCCCGGCCATTGCCCGCGCCGCCAGCGCGATTGCCGAACGGACCGGTGAAAACGGCCGGCTCATCTATGTCGGCGCCGGGTCATCCGGTTTGCTCGCTGCCCTCGACGGCATGGAGTTGGCGGGCACATTCGGTTGGCCGGAAGGACGCACGGCTTTCGTGCTCGCCAGCGGCACCGAACTCCGGCCGGGCATGACGGGGGAATCCGAAGACGACGACGCCCTCGGCGCCGCTCTGCTTTCACGCCTTGATCCGCGGCCGGTCGATTCGGTGATCGCAGTCGCCGCAAGCGGCACCACGCCATTCACGCTCGCCGCCGCCAGGGCCGCCAGACAGGCGGGCGCGCTCACCATCGGCTTCGCCAACAACGCGGAGGCGGAACTGCTGCGCATTGTCGACCTGCCGGTGTTTCTCGATTCCGGATCAGAGGTCATCGCCGGTTCCACCCGAATGGGCGCCGGCACCGCGCAGAAGGCGGCGCTTGGTTTGTTGTCGAGCCTGACCATGATCCGCCTCGGCAACGTTCATGACACCCACATGGTGAGCGTGCGCGCCGACAACGCCAAGCTGCGCAAGCGCGCGCTGACGATGATCGCGGACATCGCCGGCGTCGGAGAGCACGAAGCGGCAAGCGCGCTATCCGCGTGCGGCGGCAGCGTCAAACAGGCGACGCTCGTCGCCCGCGGTCTGGCCCCGGCCGAGGCAGATCGCGTGTTGACTGAGGCAAGAGGGAATCTACGGGCCGCGCTTGCTCGACTGGAGTGAGCCGGTGCGGTCACGGAGACGTCGGCGGGCTGCCGTCGGCTGGCAAGACGAACAGGGAGTACGAAGGATGACCAGACATTCACTGAGCATGAGACGCCTCGCCGCCACGGCAGCGACGGCGTTGGCACTATCGACGCTGAGCGGGATCGCCCTCGCCCAGACGACGCTTACGATCGAGAGCTGGCGAAACGACGATGCCGACCTGTGGACCAACCAGATCATTCCGGCCTTCGAGAAGGACCATCCGGATATCAAGGTTGTCTTCAATCCAACCGCGCCGACCGAGTACAACGCGGCGCTCAATTCGCGGCTGGAAGGTGGATCGGCCGGAGATCTCATTACCTGCCGGCCGTTCGATGCCTCGCTGGACCTGTTCAACAAAGGCTATCTGGCGCCGCTCAACGATCTGTCGGGCATGGAGAACTTCTCCGATGTCGCCAAGGTCGCCTGGAGCACGGACGACGGCAAGACCACCTTCTGCGTCCCGATGGCGTCGGTGATCCACGGCTTCATCTACAACAAGAACATCTTCGACGAGTTGAAGCTCACCCCGCCGAAGACGGACGAGGAGTTCTTCGCCGTCCTCGACAAGATCAAAGCCGACGGCCAGTACGTGCCGCTCGACCTGGGCACCGCCGACCAGTGGGAAGCCGCCACCATGGGCTTCCAGAACATTGGCCCGAACTACTGGAAGGGCGAGGACGGTCGCAAGGCGCTAATCGCCGGCACGGCCAAGTTCACCGACAAGCCCTACATCGACACATGGGCCCAGATGGCCAAGTGGGCGCCCTACATGGGCGATGGCTACCAGGCGCAGAAGTATCCTGACAGCCAGAACCTGTTCACCCTCGGACGCGCGGCCATCTACGCCGCCGGCTCGTGGGATATCACCACCTTCGAGAAACAGTCCGACTTCAAGTTCGACGCCTTCCCGCCCCCGGTCGAGAAGGCCGGCGACACCTGCTACATCAGCGACCATGTCGACATCGCCATGGGCATCAACTCCAAGTCGCCGAACATCGACGCCGCCAAGACCTTCATGTCGTGGGTGGCATCGCCCGCCTTCGCCTCGATTTACGCGAACGCCCTGCCCGGCTTCTTCCCGTTGTCGAACGCCAAGGTGGACATCAAGGATCCGGTCGCCCAGACCTTCGTGAACTGGCGGCAGACCTGCAAGTCGACGATCCGCAACTCGTACCAGATCTTGTCGCGCGGAACGCCTAACCTCGAGAACGAACTCTGGAACGTCAGCGCCCAGGTTCTCAATGGCACCATGACGCCCGAGGACGCCGGCAAGCAGATCCAGGCCGGCCTCGATTCCTGGTACAAGCCGAAAGCCAACTAGAAAGCTGCACAACGGCGGGCCGCGAGCGCTATCGCGGCCCGTTTCTTTTCTTGCCCGGACGCCGCGGGCATTCGCATAGTGATGACGGGACACGCTTGCCCAGTCGGTGATCCACCCGGGCGGAAAGGGACGATGACGGATATCGACGCAGGGGCCGCACCGAGGCGGATCGATACCAGGGATGCGACGCCCTGGACGACCTATATCGTTGCGTTTCTGGCGCCGGCCGCGATCATCTACACGCTCTTCTCGATCTACCCGCTGATCGACACAATTCGGCTCAGCCTGTACGCCGCCGACGCCAGCGGCGACACCCGTTTCGTCGGACTCGCCAATTTCACGACGCTGCTGACCGACCCGCACTGGGCGGGACCGTTCTGGAACGCGTTCCGCAACAATCTGGTCTTCTTCGCGGTTCACATGATTGTGCAGAATTCGATCGGCCTGGCGCTCGCCGTGCTGCTCAGCCTTCCAGCGCTGGCCGGGCGCAACGTCTATCGCACGCTGATCTTCCTGCCGACGATGCTGTCGGTGGTGATCATCGGCTTCATCTGGCAGCTCATCCTGTCGCCGTTATGGGGCATCGCCAAGGGCTTCCTCGCCTCGGTTCAGCTGGGCGGCCTGTTCGCTCCCTGGCTTGGACTGGAAGGCACAGCGCTGGTGACGGTTGCGCTAATCTCGGTGTGGCAGTTCGTCGGCATCCCGATGATGCTGATATATGCCGCGCTGCTCAACATCCCTGACGATCTCGTCGATGCGGCGACGGTCGACGGTGCCAACCAGTGGCACGTCTTCTGGTCGATCAAGCTGCCCCTGATCCTGCCGACGCTCGGCGTGGTCGCCATTCTCACCTTCGTTGGCAATTTCAATGCCTTCGACCTGATCTACACCATCAAGGGAGCGTTGGCGGGTCCGAACTTCGCCACCGATATCCTGGGCACGTTCTTCTACCGCGCGTTCTTCGGCTATCAGCTGCAACCGGGCAGCCCGACGATGGGAGCCACAGTGGCGACGGTCATGCTGATCATCATCCTGATCGGCGTCCTCGCCTATCTCTTCGGTATCCAGCGTCGCATGCAGCATCACCTGGCCTGAGGTGCGCGTGTGAACAAGCAACGCGCCGCCCGCCTCGCCGTTCACGCGGCCCTGATTCTCTACACCTGCCTCGCCGTGGGGCCGATCCTGCTCGTCCTCATGAACTCATTCAAATCGCGGAAAGCGATCTTCGGCTCGCCCCTGTCGATACCGAGCGAGACGTCATTCAGCCTGGTCGGCTACAGCTCGGTCCTCGGCAAGGCCGACTTCGGCCTGTATTTCGTCAACAGTCTGACGGTGACCGTCGCCTCGCTGGCACTGGTTTTGGTACTGGGCGCCATGTGCGCGTGGGCGCTGACGGAGTATCGGTTTCGCGGCAATGCCCTGGTCGGTCTCTACATGGCGATCGGGATCATGGTGCCGATCCGCCTCGGCAGCGTGTCGATCCTCAAGATGATGGTCGGGTTCGGCCTGGTGAACACGCTGACGGCGCTCGTCCTGGTTTACACCGCCATGGGCCTGCCTCTGGCGATCTTCATCCTCGCCGAGTTCATCCAGCAGGTCCCGCGCGATCTCCGCGACGCCGCGCGCTGCGACGGCGTGAGCGAGTATCGCATCTTCTATGCCGTGATCCTTCCGCTGATCAGTCCGGCGATCGCCACCGTCGCAGTCTTCACGATGGTGCCGATCTGGAACGACCTCTGGTTCCCACTGATTCTCGCTCCCGGCCGCGGAACCCAGACCGTCACGCTCGGCGTCCAGCAATTCATCGGGCAATACGTCACCGACTGGAATGCGGTGCTGGCGGCGCTGTCGCTCGCCATAGCCCCGATCCTTCTCCTCTACATCCTTTTCTCGCGCAGCCTTGTGCGCGGTCTCACAGCGGGGGCCGTCAAGTAATGGCCGACGTTTCGCTCCAGCGAGTCAGCAAATCCTTCGGATCGACCGAAGTTCTCCACGACATCAATCTCGATGTGAAGGACGGCGAGTTCGTGGTCTTTGTGGGCCCGTCCGGCTGCGGCAAGTCGACCCTGCTCCGCCTGATCGCCGGCCTGGAGAAGGCGACATCCGGCGACATCACCATCGGCGGTCGACGCGTCAATGACGTGCCGCCGGCGGAGCGCAAGATCGCCATGGTTTTCCAGTCCTACGCGCTCTACCCGCACATGACCGTCTACCGCAACATGGCCTTCGGCTTGCGGTTCACTAAGGCGGACAAGGGGGAAGTCGATGCGCGGGTTCGCCGGGCCGCAGAAACGCTGCAACTGACCCCGTACCTCAATCGCCGCCCGCGCGACCTCTCCGGCGGGCAGCGCCAGCGTGTTGCCATCGGCCGGGCCATCGTCCGCGATCCGGCGGTATTCTTGTTCGACGAACCACTCTCCAATCTCGACGCCGCGCTGCGCATCAACACCCGCATCGAAATCGCCAAGCTGCAGCGCAGTCTGAAAGCCACGACGATCTACGTGACGCACGACCAGGTGGAAGCCATGACGTTGGCCTCCAAGATCGTGGTGATGAATCGCGGGTCGCATCGAACAGGTGGGTGCGCCGCTCGACCTTTATCACCGACCCGCGAAACTCTTCGTCGCAGGCTTCATCGGCAGCCCGCAGATGAATTTCGTGAAGGGTGACGTCGTCGGCGTCGATGGCGGCATCACGGTCAAGACGCATGTTGGAGGATCGGTGACGTTGCCGATACGGCAGGGCGCCGCGAAGGTCGGCGACCAGGTCACGCTCGGCGTCCGGCCGGAGCACCTGTCGGAACAAACCGGCGGCGGTCTGCAACTGGTCGGCGACGTCGACGCGGTCGAGCACCTCGGCGAATCGAGTCTCGTCCACATGCGTCTGGACGACGGCGCCATTGTCGTGATGCGCACGCCCGGCGACAGCGCCGCGACACCCGGTTCCCGCTTTACAGCCACCGCGCCGGCCGGAGCGATCCACGTCTTTTCCGATGCGGGCGATGCGCTGGCACGCGACGCACTCGGAGACTTGCGTTAGCCCTCCTTGTCCCGGGCGATATCGATTTTTCGGATGCGGCCGTTCTGCACACAGGCATGGGGTGAAAGAGCATTCATCCGGAGAACACCATGATTTATGAGATCTGCGTCGACTCTGTGGACGGCGTCCGTGCCGCCAGGACGGCCGGTGCGAACCGTGTCGAACTTTGCGCCGACCTTCTCGAAGGCGGAATCACGCCAAGTCGCGGCATGATCCGCGGGGCGCGATCGGTCGATGACATCGGCCTGCACGTCATCATCCGTCCGCGCGGCGGAGACTTCCTGTTTGACGACGACGAATTCGCTGTCATGGAGGCCGACATCGACACCGCCAAGGCGGAAGGTGCGGACGGTGTCGTCATCGGCCTGCTCACGGCTGACGCGGTCATCGATGCCGAGCGAACGCGTCGCCTCATCGAGCGCGCCCGACCGTTGGCAATCACGTTCCATCGGGCGTTCGACATGACCGCCGATCCGTTCGCGGCGCTGGAAACCCTCATCGAACTGGGGGTCCATCGCGTGCTGACATCCGGTCAGCAGGAATCGGTTCTCGAAGGCTTGCCGCTCATAGCCGAACTCGTCCAACGCGCGGGCGACCGGATCATCGTCATGCCGGGCGGGGGCATCACCGCCCGGAACGTTCAGCGGATCATCGCCTCGGCGCAGCCGGCGGAGATACACTTTGCGGCGCTCGAACAAGAGGCGAGCGGCATGCGCCGCCGCCGCGGTCACGTATATATGGGGGGCGCCCTGCGCCCGCCGGAGTACGACCGACTGGTCACGTCACCGACCTTGATTGATTCGGTTATTGCCTTGAGTAATCCCGATGGAAGCAGGGCCCGCACCAAAGCCGGTGGCGGATGACGACCGCGCTTTGTGGGCGAGGATGACAAATGATCGTTTCAATCATGTCCCAGGGGCAGATGGGCGCGGCAACCGGCGCACGGCTCGTCGCCAATGGCGCCGAGGTCCGCACCTTGCTCGCCGGCCGCAGCCCGGCAAGCGTGGAACGTGCCGCCAAGGCCGGCATGGATGCTGTGGATGAGAAAGCGTTCGTCGCCGCCGACTTCATCCTGTCGATCGTACCGCCGGCGGCTGCCGTTCCACTGGCAAAAAGATTGGCGCCGCAACTCATGGCGACGCCCAGAAAGCCCATCTACGTCGATCTCAACGCCGTCAGCCCCGACACCGCGATGATGGTGGAGATGGTGATCGCGCCAACGCGCTGCAGCTTCGTCGATGGCGGCATCATCGGCGGCCCGCCGCGCGCCGACGGTGCCGGCCCCGTCTACTATGTCTCGGGATCTGAGGCGCCGAAGGTCGCCGCGCTGGAGGAATTTGGACTGAAGATTAGCGTGCTTGACGGACCGGTAGGGGCAGCCTCCGCGCTCAAGATGTCCTACGCGGGCATCACCAAGGGGCTTACTGGCCTTGCGACCTCCATGATTCTCGCGGCCGAGCGGGCCGGCGTGTCCGACGCGCTCCACGCCGAACTTGCGACGAGCCAGGCGACACTCCTCGCCGGCTTTGCCAGAGGCATCCCCGGCATGTTTTCCAAGGCGGACCGGTGGGTGGCCGAGATGGAAGAGATCGGCGCCTTCGCTGGTCGCGACGGCCGTTCCGAAGGGGAGCTCTATCGCGCGCTCGCGGGTCTTTACGCCCGTATCGCCAGCGACTTCGCGGGCGACCAGGCAGAGATCGGCAAGCTGAGGACCTTCCTCGAGCCCGACGATCGATAGATATCGACACCATGGCGCGGACAGCACGCCGAGCGATCCGCCGTCGGGGCGGCACGGTGCTCGGGCCTCGAGACCATCCGAGAGGCCGTTGCCAGATCGCGGCGGGGCGCCGAAGATGGCGCGTGACGCCGTTCAACGCCGCAACATGATCCAGATGTCTCGACCCGCACGACCGCATGGGCGTCGAGAGCCGCGAGCCGTTGCCGCCGAACTGACGGCGTCCGCGCTGTGAACCTCTCCGGCCAACAGGCCCGCGGCATCGTTCTGATCATCCTTTCCGCATGCTGCTTCGCTTGTGTGGACGGTGTGAGCAAGGTCCTTGCCGAGACGCAGCCGGTCGCCCAAATCGTATGGGCGCGGTACGCGTTCGCGTTGCCTTGGCTGCTTCTGGCAGCGGGGCCGCCGCGATGGCCGACGCTGTTCCACACGGCGCATCCATGGCAACAGATCGCGCGCGGGCTTACCCCGCTGGTCGTCAGCGTCACGATGGTGGTGGCGGTCCATCTGCTGCCTTTGGCCGATGCGACGGTGATTCTGTTCGTCGCGCCGTTTCTGACCGTCGCGCTGTCCGGCGTCGTGCTGGGCGAGCCCACGGTGCCGGTGCGCTGGATCGGCGTCGTCATCGGATTCGCCGCGGTGCTGGTGGTGACGCGTCCCGGGTTCGGCAGCCTTTCGGTGAATGCGGTCTTCCCGCTGATCGCGGCGATCTTCTACGCCCTGATGCAGCTTCTCAACCGACGGCTTGGCGTGGCCGGAGAGCGGGCCGACACAACCCTCGCCTGGACGCTGGCTATCGGCACGATCCTGGCGACGCCGGTGGTGGTTCTCGCCTGGGGACCGACTTCGGCTTCTGCCTGGACGCTGCTTTTTGCGCTTGGCGCGATCTTCGGCGTGGCCCAGTTCCTGGCCATCCGCGCATTCTCGCTCGCCAGCGCCAGTCTTCTGGCGCCGTTCAGCTACATCCAGATCGTCGCCGCGGTTGTGTTCGGCATCGCCGTATTCGCCAACGTACCCGACCTGTGGACCATCCTCGGCATCGCCATGATCATCGGCGCCGGCATTCTCGTCACGCGACGGGGATGAGGGCGTCGGAGGTCATGGGGCAGATCTCCGAGACTCTGGAGCGGCGTTCGCGTCCAATCGGCGTTTGCCCTCGGTCTCTATCGCATCGATCAGCTCGGGCCGCCTGCCCGCGAGCACGCGGAAGTCGGCGATGTCGAGCACCAACAGGACGCTCGGCTGGGTGGCGACCACGGTGGCTGACCGCGGCGCGCCGAACAACAAAGCCATCTCGCCGAAGAAGCTGCCAACGCCCAGAGTCACCGGCGCCGGACTCAGTTGAACCGCCACTTCGCCGGCGACGATGAAATACATCGCGTCGCCCGGCTGGCCTTGACGAACGATGACGGTCCCCTCGGCCACATCACGTGTTTGCAAGAGCCGCACGATATCGGCAATCGCCGCGGCGCCGAGCGCCTCGAAGAAGGGCACGGTCGTGACAAGATCCCAGGTGTGCAGGAAATGCCTGCGTTGAAGCTCCTCGGCGAACGCACCGGCGATGACGCCGGCCTGAAGCGCGAACATGACAATGCCGCCGATCATGACCCAGCCGGCAAGGAGCCGACCCCACACCGTAACCGGCACGAGATCTCCGTAGCCGGTTGTCGTCAGCGTCGTGATGGCCCACCACATCGCTCGCGGCACGCTGCCGAAAGCCTCCGGCTGAGCGTCTCGCTCGAAAACATAGGCAAGCGTGGCGGCCAGCACGAAGATCACCAGAAACATGATCGCGACGCTCAGGAGCGCAGCGCTGCTGCGGCGTAGCGTGCGGGCCAACAGCGTCAGGCCGGTTGTTTGACCGTGTTGGACGTAGCGAAGCGCCCACACGACGGCGAAGAGTTGAGCGTCGGGGCGGGTCCGCACCAACAACCAGCCAACCGGAATGGCAATCACGGTGGCCAGGTCGATCAGTCCGCCGGCCGAGAAGAGATAGTGTCGTCGCTCTGCTCCCGCCGACTTAAGGCGGAAAAAGACCTCCACCGCGATGTAGCCCCAGACCACGAGAATTGTGCCGATGATCAAGAAATGAAACTGGGCGTCGATCAGGCGCGACGTATCGAGAACGACAGCCAACAGCCCCACGGTCGTCAGCACGTTGGACAGAACGGCTCGTGGGTTTCGGGCTATAGCGAATCGCAGTCGGTCGAGCATCTGCCGATCTAGGTACCCCGCGCCTCAACCGAGCGCAAAATGCACCCAATCGCACTCCAGCACGCTCCCCCGAGCACCGCGACTTCAATCCGCCTGCCGCGCCCAAGCGCGTAACCGAGAAGTAACCACAGGCTTTCCGATACCTCAGCCACGCCTCGGATCGGGCGGCAGCAAGCGTCTCAGCCCCACGGAAACCGCCGCTTCCGGGCATCTTCGATGGTTGGGAAAATTGGAGCGGGCGAAGGGATTCGAACCCTCGACCCCAACCTTGGCAAGGTTGTGCTCGTGGTTCATTTTGTACGTTTCCTATCAATGAGTTGGTGCGGATTGCCTTCGCGCTGTGCCAGTTCTGCGTCGAAGCGGTCGGCGATTGAGCGACCTGCGGCGTTGGCGTGTGCGTAGGTTTCGAGAACCATGCGGGCGGTCTTCCATCCCCCGGCTTCCATCACCTCCTTTGCCGTCGCGCCCATCGCCAGGGCGTTCGATGCAAAGCTGTGGCGTCCCGCTTGATGGGGCGGCACGAACGGGATACCCGCTCGACGGCAAACCGCTTTCATTCGATTGCTAACTCCGAAGCGGTACGAGTAGCCGAAGATCGGCTCTTCCATGGCGCTGCGGCAAGTTTCGCCAGCCGGACCATCAGCTCGTTTGAAACATGCCGGCGCTCCCCATTGCGGGTTTTCGTCCTTTCGAGAAGAACAACCCGATCTGAGAGATCAACGTGCTCAGGTAATCAGGTGAGCGGTCTCGGAAACTCGCGTCCCCGTCTGCCACATGAACAGAATCGCGGCTGCGAGATGTGGGAGCCCGTCGCGCTCCGCCTGCCCCAGAAAAGCATCAATCCATACCCTATCGACGGTAACCCGAGGGGCTTTTGGACGGTGAAAATCGGGATACGCTTATCTTGTGGCACCAACCCAATTCGGCGGCATGGTTGATCACCGCACAAACTGGAACGATCACTTGCCGGTTGAGCGTTGACGCCTTCTTGTTCGGGCCGAGGGAGCGCGCGGCTTGGCGGATTTCCTCAGGCCGGATTGTGCCAAGACGCGTCCTCGAAAGTGCCTCAGGAGCGGTTCCAGATAGGTGCGCTCGCCACCGGCCTCAATGGTAGCTCATAACCGCTTCTTGGAATGTTCGAACGGCCTCTTCGCCGTACGATTGGCGCTTCCAGATTTGGCTTCGAACTGCGCCTGTGAGTGCGGTCGGCGATCTTCGCGTCACGAGTGCCAAGGCTTTTTCGAATGCGTTCCCCGGCAACGGTACCAACGGCGTAGTAGACGCCCGTGGCGGCGCTTGATCGTGAGCCGTGGCATTGCCCGTCAATTCCTTCTCTCAGAGCCTCGATATGTTCGGGATAGAACACCTTGCGGATGCCACGACGCTCGTAGTGCGGATGGGCCTTCAGCAGCTCGACGAGTGTCCGTCGGGAAACCCCGAGCACCTTTGCAGCCCCAGTCGATATCCATATGGGGGTGATCCTGACAGCCCATTCTGGAAGTTCCTGAAAGCGTCACAAGCCCTCCGTGAGGTTCGGACGTTCCGAACGCACTCACCCAGAGCCCAGATTGTCGAAAATGTAATGAACCGCTTCTGATGCAAGTCGCCCATTGGCATGGCGTGGCGCTCGTCACTATCGCCGCGAGGCGTGTAGACAAATCCACTCTGATTTCTTGGAGGTCTTCACCTCATTTCCAAGCGAGCCACTCACCACGATCTGTGCCCACGGATCGGGTCCGTCGAATTCGACGGCCATCGCGTGATCCGACAGGCGCGGCCTTTTCTCCACGTAAACTGGCAGCCGAAGTATTCGCTCCTTCCCGCTTGGGCGATCAAAACCGTCAGCGCTTCCCGCAAGGGTGTGACCGGCCGGCAAGCGGCCCAGGCCGATCAAGCCAAACTTGCCAAAGCCTTTCCTTCGGCCCGCCCCGCTCCGTTCGAGCATGGACCCGTACGTTCGACAGGTATCTGCTGCCGCTTTGACCGACGGCCCGACGACGGGCGATGCCATGATCGAGATCAGGAGATTGGCTGCATCGCGGGGCGTCACCTTGGGCAGCGCTCGTGCCGCGCCCGCCGCGCGAGCGAAGGCTATTTTCGGCCAGTTGGCGATCGTATTGCGTGACCGTCGCGATCGGCAGGCCAAGAACCTCGGCCATCGTGTCTACCAACTCCCCAGGCGTCGCCATCGAAGGGTCATTCTCCCATTTGCGTAACACACGAATGGCGTGATGGTCCGCTAACCCCATCTTTGTCTTTAACACAAATGGGGACCCCCGGGGCCCATTTCTGAACGCAGATTTGCTCTCCTGAAGAAGCGGTCGGGCTGGGCGTGAGAAGATTTCAGGCTTCGACCGACATGCTGTGACAGGAAGATTGTCCTGAGACGTGTCTCCTGCAACGCGGAATTAGATGCATTAGGTGCAATATGCTTGTGTCGCCGCCCAATTGGCCCTAAAAATACAAGCATGAAAAGCGGAGTGCTTCTATGTCCGAAGATCCTGTCAGTGGCCGCGTGCGGTAGCGGCATCGCCAGAGCCGAGAAGTTTTTCTCCGGCACGGCGAACAGAAATTGCTTCAAACGCAGCGCGAGAGCGGTGGGCGGAGGCCAAGGCAATGAAAAAAGAGGCTCAGCGAATGCCGCTGTGTGATTTAAAGGGCTTCAGCAACATCCTAGACGCTGGCGGGAGTGAAGATACCCTGTGCCGTAGTCAATGGTCCAAGTGGGGTGCAGCGCGTTCTCTCTGAGCACGGCATCACAAAGGCGCTCTTGGGCACACGAAGTGGGGCGTCGAAAAAACGCAAGAAGAAGGCAATGGAGGGGCATGGGGCCCTTCTGCCTATCTTCGTGGCACCAGAACAGCTTGAACCGCACATTTCCAAGGATTTGATGGACGGGCCCCTGTCGCCCATCGACTACATGGACGGTGACAGGACGGCGGTGCGCGGGTCTATGATGCGGGCAATCCTTCCCGCCGTGTGCAACATCTGGCTGAAGGCCCGCGAGGCAGGCGACCTCCAAGTCCAGCAGCTTGGAAAGGCGCAAAAGGCCGAGGCCCTCTACTACGAGCTCTCCGCTCGTTACCGGCATCGTCGCATTGATCGACGAGGTGACGGGTTACGAGAAGGTCAGACCGCAGAATGCCCTTCAGGAGTACTTGAAGCACGTTATTCGGGAGCAGGCCGGCCTGCTTGGGGTCCAGAAATTCCCTGAGGAATTCTTCGTGAATATCTACCGATTGAAGGGATGGACGTGGCCGGGGGATGAAGAAGAACCGCTACAGCGTCGTGGGCCACTACATAAACGACCTCGTCTATAAGCGGCTCGGCCCAGGCATCCTCGACGAGCTTGTTTTGAAGTCTCCTAAAAACGAGAAGGGCAATCGTCCGAACAAGCTTCATCAGTGGCTTACGGAGGACATCGGGGACCCAATGCTAGCTCAGCATCTTCACTCGGTTGTTATGTTTCAGCGCTTGGCTATCGCCAACGGTATGAAAGAAGCAAGTTCATTCAGATGGTCGATCAAGCGATGCCGAGGCGCGATGCGACGTTGCAGCTTCCTCTCAACGATCCCAACAGCTAGCGGGCCGCATTGGGGAGTCCCTCCCCACGACTTCTCCCTGTGTTGGCAAGCGGTGCCCAGGGCTCATGCGCAGCGAATTTTCGACCCGAGACAACCGCACCCGCGAATGCCTTTGGTCCCCCCGGCGGCGGTGCAGGAGGACATATAAACCCAGATAGGGCGGTCACCATGGGCGGCATTGGATCAGGAAGACAGTCCCGCAGGGCAACTATCGGGCGAACGCGATCATTCGTAATCAGCACCAAGGCGCTTCGCGACATATTCGGGGCCAGACGGGCTGATTTCACGATGAAGTTCGAGTGCGATTGGGACGAACTGACAGTCCAAGGCCATCTTGATTGCCTCGCCTGGGCACCCCTTCCCCTTCAACTGCGGCATGAAGGCCGTAATGACGAACCAGAGCCGCTTTCCTACTCGGTTCCGTTGGTGAGAAACACACCCGCACCCGGGGGGAGTTAGGTGGTGGTTCGCCTGTCCCCGGACCGGCAGTCGGGTATTTGCAAAGCCTCTATTTGCCGCTAGGGGGCCGACGATTCCTCTCGCGCAAGGGATATCGCCTTGTGCACGACAGCCGCCAGATGAGCACCGTCGACCGGCTCTCGCACCGGGTCAGCCGGATAGCCGCTCGATTGGGCGAGCCCCGCAACGGCCTTCTGGACCCGCCTGAACGGCCTCCCGGAATGCGGCAACGAACCTATGATCGACTGGTCGAGCGCTGGTACACTGCACGCGATAGATATTGGGAGGTCCTTGAAGCGCCCTATTGCTGCGGCTAATTGGGCACCCCTGAAAAA
>CAWAHE010000017.1:0-148788 GCA_963781775.1 uncultured Alphaproteobacteria bacterium
GCGGAGTGACAATGGGGCACAAGCCAAAGAATGTAACCTTGGCTCGGCTGGCAAACCACGATTTCAATCGGGCCCTCAGAAATCTGGCGAAAATCAATGTCGCCAGCCGAGATTTTGCGCGCGTTAGTCAGAGAGCGGAGCAAGACTTTGGCGATTGGGATGCGCGGCGTAGGGGTCGCAGTCGTCTTGATGCTGTGGCTCGCCGCGAACAAACCAGAACTAGAGCTGAAAGTCGCTTTTATCGATATCAGCGTGCCAGTGGCTTACGTGACTTTTGCACTAGCTCTTTTTCTGTTCAGCGGAATGTTGAATGTCGCCAGTTATTTTGTTTTGAACGATTTTATGCGGATTGCCGGCAATCGATTTTTTGGTCTTCATGCGTCTCCCGCTTTGACGATGCTCGAAGATGGCACTAGTGCGTGGTCAGCTGGTCTCTTACGTCAATTTCGGTTCTTCAAATCTGACAAGGCCCACGGGCTCCTTGGTGTAATTGTCGCGGGGCTAGCGACCATCCCCTTCGTGGTCGTCTTGGCAGCGATTTACTGGACGGATATTCGTGTCGGCTTTGATGTTCTCCAAGCCCACGGTCTTTTCTCTCTTGAGGCAGTTCTGACTGTCGTCGGATGGCTCTTGCTCGCATTTCCGATTACGCACTTGGTGCTAATACTAACTCCATTTAGCTTTACGAAGAACGTGGGTTTCATTCGGTGGGTCTTCCTATTCCGTATGTATCGAAAGTTGGGTTTATCTCCTCCCCGGATCGAGACTTGGCTTGATGAGCAGCGCTCCCGGGAAATGCAAGACGGCTAGCCTAGGCGTGTCTTGTGGTCTGTTTCGGTAACACCACTAGCCAAGGAATTTAGAGTACAGATCTAAGCGAGGCTGAAGGACTGCAAAGAAATGCAGGACACTGCGATTGATATTGGTCGATTTCTGGTCGGCAAAGCATCCTCCCACAGGCGCACCAACTATCAAGAAGTAGCCGAAGAGACTCGGTGGCATCACCCGACTGGTCGCGGCTAGGGGCCATATCTCGGGCGAGATTCTGACTTTTTGCAGGGACCGCAAATTACCGGCTCTGACGACCATCGTGGCGGAGAAGGGAACACGATACCCGCCAGCCGAAGCCACGAGACACATCATCGCGGCGCTTGGCCCGATCGACTTCGAAGAAGTCCAGGCCGAAGTATTTTCCTTCGACTGGTCGTCAGTTCGGGAATTCACCAGCCCGCAGACGACTTTACCTGATGGACGAGATGTTTGGTTAACTTCCTTCTGGGGCTTCGATCCCGCGAACTGGGGATGCATTGGTTTTGCTGGGAGTTCCAAGCGGTGCACGTTTTTGAACCGAACCCACGCCGGATGTTTGATGGTCATTTATGTCACCAAAGGCAAGGGGCCTGAGAGGATGCGGGGGAACGTTGTTGGGATTCTCGAGATCTCGCGCAATATCGCCCACGCAAAGAATTTCATTTCAGGCGATCGCTGGGCGGCCAAAGAGAGCGATCCAGAATCGCGGGGGAAATGGCTTTACGCAGTTGGCGTATCACGGGCTTGGCGCGTCGCCGAAGAGGATTGGCGACCCGTCGACCAGCTGTTGCCGGCCACGTACGGTTCAACCCACCCCGAACATATTGGAGCTCAAGGTGTTCCAATAAACCCATCAGAGATACCGGGACTTCTTCAGCTGACAGTATATGAGGTTCCGGTCTACGGACAGACTGACCAGATTCAGGGGTCAATTCAGCCCTTGCAAGACGCGCTGTATCCGAGCCGGGCGGTGTTCCCCTCCACTCAGCCTTTCTGGGTCGGCGAGACAGATGGGCCAAAGCATTTGTACATCCTCAGGCTGGCAGGGGACATTGCGGCTTATCTCGGCAATGCGGCAGAGGATCTTGCGGACAAACTTATCGTCAAAGTCGGTTTCTCACGAAGCCCGTTGAGCCGACGCGATCAAATTCAAAGCGCATATCCAAACGGCCAATACCGTTGGGAGGTTCATTTCCCAGTTCATGTCCCAGAGATCCCACCGTTTCCTAACGCCCGCGTCGCCATCGCAGGCGAAGACGCCATGAAGAAGCGGCTTCAAGAAGACGGAGGAAGAAGCCTTGGTGGCGAATTCTTCCTAGCTGACGAAGGGCTGATCATACGCGCGTGGGCGGCGGGACAAGTGGCGGCTCAAAATTGTTTGAACAATGCGAGAGCCTACAATGCAGAATAAACTAGTCATTTTGCCGATTGCCTTCGGCGGGTTCCACGGCAGACCGATCCTGTCGGCGAGTTGTCACCGGAGGCGCGCAACAAGACAACTCTCGCGGCTATGGTGCCGGGAACTTGTGAGTGTATCCAGAGATCTTCATCGCAAAACACTTAATGCCGGTATCGGCTAGCGCCTGTTCAATTTTCGACTTGTGCGCTGATTGAATTCGCGACCCAAAATACACTTTGGCTGCGCACTGCCCGTCCAACTCCACACGTCCAGCGGGTCCCAAGAGCCGCCACTCCCGCTCATAACTCCAACTTTCTTTCTTGTGGGACAAGATTTTTTGCGCTGCGAGCTTAGGATCTTGAACGTCTGCAATACCTACAACCGGCGGCCTGCTACCATAGGCGAGACGGACCAAATGCACTCCATCAGGCAATGCGGACATGAGTGCCTTGGGTGTATAGCCGACACATACCCCCGTATAATTTGATGCATAGTGAGCCCACATCAACTCGCTATGTTTCGTATCACTAAGACAGCAATTCCGCTCTCTCGCTTTTCATGGAGTATTTCTTTCGCGATGATGTCGTATCCGTTGTTTTTCTTAACCCGCGCTGTGGCCCCATAGAAGCCCTCCATCGGATCGTTCAGCGCGCGATATTTCGAAAACCAAAGATAGTTGCTGTCCAGTGCATCAATTTCTCTGTCAATCGTCTCCTCGCTGATCGTCCGATAGCGATAGAGCAATCTAGGCAAGACGGGGGGGTTTAGAAGCGCAGTCATACCTATGCCAGCCATCCTTCAATGCTCAGATAGGCATTTCAAAAATCACACCGTCCACGCGGCGACCCAACGCGGGGACTAAGGTTAGCAGAGCCCTGCTTCGGAACGGCGGAGCGTATTGCGTTGCTCCACGCCCCGCAACCGGCGGGCGGGGTCGCCTGCGCCCCCCTCCACCGCCCCTCACCCGTTCGTGACAGCCTCCCGTCACGCCGCCGCTGTATGATCCGCGCCGGAAGCGTGTTCCGGCGACCGCCCCCGCATCCCTGCGGCTCGTGGAAACCAAGCGGCGCCGCTGGTGTGGAGGAACGCATGGCGAAGTTCATGGCGTTTTACATGGCGCCGCTGGCGGCCATCGATCAGATGATGACGATGCCGCCGGAGGCGGTGAAGGATGCATGGCCGCGTGGAACACGTGGTTCGACGCGCACAAGAAGGACGTCGCCGAGATGGGCGCGCCGCTCGGCAAGACCAAGACCGTCTCCGGCCGGAGCGTCGCGGATTCGCGGAACGAGATGACCGGCTACACGATCGTGGAGGCCGCCTCCCACGACGCCGCCGCCAAGATGTTCGTCGGCCACCCGCACCTGGAGATGCCGGGCGCGACGATCGAGGTGGTCGAAGTCACCAAGATGCCCGGCATGTAGCTTCCCAACCTCCCCCTTGAGGGGAGAGCCTGTCCCCGGCTCGATCGGGGATCGAAATTCGCGAAGCTATAGCGAAGCGAATTTCGGGAGGGGGTATGCCGCATCGTTCGGTGCCGCCGGCGCATCGCCGCTTCGGCAAGGCCATGCGCCAGGCCATGACGCAGGCGGAGGCGCGGTTATGGCTGCGCCTGCGCAAGCCCGGCATCGCCGGATTGCGCTTTCGCCGGCAGGCGCCCATCGGCCCCTACATCGTCGACTTCTTCTGCCCGCAGCATGGTCTGATCGTGGAGGTCGATGGCGGACAGCATGCAAGAGACGCCGATGCCGCGCGCGACCGGGAGCGCGACAGCTGGCTTGCCGCCCAGGGCTACCGTCTGGTGCGCGTGTGGAACAACGACGTCATGACCAACATCGAAGGCGTGTGCACGCGGATCGAGGCGGTCGTCCACGATGCTGCGCCGCTCACCCCCTCCCGAAATCGCTGACGCGATTTCGACCTCCCCTCAAGGGGGAGGTTCAGCCTCATCGTGATCGCCGCGCCGACGCGGCCACGGCCCGCCCCACCGTTCGTCATCGCCGCGCCTGACGCGGCGATCCATTCCATTCGCGTTTCCGCATGCGAGGCGGCGCCCTTGTCGCGGATCACCGGCACAAGCCCGGTGATGACGGCGGAGTATGTGTCCGGCACAGGCCCGTCCGGCTTGCACCCTCCCTCCCCGTTCCGGGGAGGGGGGACCATGCGAAGCATGGTGGGTGGGGTCCGCCCCGCGACAATGGGCAGAACGTGCACATGGATTGGTGTATTCCCAGCAAGGCAAGGTCACTCGGGGATCATGAGTCAAAACATGAAATCGAAAAAGTCCAGACTGCTCCGCATGGACAATATCGGCATCGTGGTGGAGTCCCTCGATGAGGCCATCGCCTTTTTCACCGAGCTTGGCCTCTCGCTCCAGGGGCGCGGCATGGTCGAGGGAGAATGGGCGGGCCGCGTCACCGGGCTCGGCGATCAGCGCGTCGAGATCGCCATGATGGTGACGCCCGACGGCCACAGCCGTCTTGAGCTCTCGCGATTCCTTGCCCCATCGGTGATCGCCGATCACCGCAACGCCCCGGTGAACGCGCTCGGCTATCTGCGCGTCATGTTCGCCGTCGCGGATCTAGACGCGACGCTCGCGAGGCTTCGGACGCGCGGCGCCGAGCTCGTCGGCGATGTCGTCCGATACGAGGACGCGTACCGGCTCTGCTACATCCGCGGCCCCGAAGGCATCCTTATTGGACTGGCCGAGGAGCTCGGCAAGACGTAGCCCGCCGCGCCGGCGCGGCCATAGCCCGCCCGATTCTAACCCCGCCCGACGCACCGGGGACAAAATAAATCCGGAAAATACTTATCCCCGCTTGCCGGACCGGCCGCACAATGGTCGCGTCCGCTCCCACGCAAGGGGTCCCGTGTCGACAGGAACTTCATCGGGGGGAGCGGAGCGGCGTCCCTGCTCGGCCGGCGGCTTCCTCCGTCGCCGATCGGGGCGATCCCGGCACGGTCCATCGGCACTAGGACCGGTTGCCCTTCGGGGCTTAAGGCCTGCTTGAGACGAGCAGGCCGAAGCGCCGGCCGGGAAACGCGCGAGCGCACGCTCGCGACAAGTCGCCGTGGCGGGCGCTCGCAGAGCGCCACCAACGGACTACCCGACGCGGCACTCTTCGAGCGCCCGCCATCCCCTGCCGGCAACGGCAGGACCGAACCGAAGGATCATGAGCCCGGAGCGAAACCGCTCGCGGCAACGAAGGAGCTTGCCCGTATGACAGGCCGAAAGCCGACACCGCGCGGCGTCGCACGCGCCCGCGTCCCGCAGGAGCGAAGGAAACCTCGCCGCCCAGCTCGCAGCGATCGGGCCGGACGCGATCGATTGCTTCCGCAAATTCGTCGTCGTCAACGCGCTCGACATGTGGAAGGACTGCCCCATCGCCGCCTGCCGGCGCAACCGCACCTGCCGCGGCCCGGAGATGGAGTGCTTCACCGACCGCGCCGACGAGCTGAAGCGCCGCGCCATCGCCCACGCGGTCTATTTCCTCTTCACCGCCGGCGTCTCCAGCGACGAATTCTACGACTACCTCGAGGAGGGCGACGACGAGGCCGATGACGCAACCGAGACGGCCGACGACGCGGGCTGGTCCTAGCCCGGATACCAGATCACGCGCGGGTCGTCGGCGGCGCGCCGGTAGTCGTAGGCCGCGTCGATCAGCCGGGCGAGGTCCACTAGTCGGGCTGCCAGTCGAGCAGCGTGTTTCGCCTTGGCGTTGTCCAGCCAGGTCGAGTGGTATGCGCTCGGAATGTCCACTGAGGCGAGCCCGCGCGTCTGCTTCAGGTAGGCGGCGACCTCGCCATAGTCCACCGGCCGGTCCATGCAGACATTGAAGAGTTGCCGCGCCGCGCGCGGATTGTCGATCGCGGCCAGGATCGCGCCGACGAGATCGTCGACGTGGACGAAGTTCCGCCGCAGCGGCCTTCCGTCTGCGTCGCGAAGCAGCGGCACCGTCCCGTCCTTCGCGTAGCGCGCGGCGTCCGCTTTCGGCACCAGCGTCTTCCAGTCGGGCCCGCCGAAAACGTCGTCGCCGAAGGAGAGCGAATATTTGAAGTCGTCCTTCTCCATGATCCACGGCGCGCGCAGGCAGCACCAGTCGATGCCGTACTGGATGCCGAACTGCTCCACCACCACCTCCTCCAGCACCTTGGAGAGCGCGTAGCAGCCGGGATAGGCGGCGTGCGGCGTCGTCTCGGTCACCGGCGCCTCTCGGGCGTAGAAGAAGTGGCCGATCCCGGCGTCGCCGCCGATGAGGATGAACTGCTTCGCGGCCGGGCTCGTGCGGAACGCTTCGAGCAACCAGAACAGGCCCTTCACCGTCACGTCGATGACGACATCCGGCGTTTCCTTGCAGGTCGCCAGATGCACCACATGGGTCACGCCCGCGATCGCCGCCTCGGCGACACCCCGGTCGGCGATCGAGCCCTGGACGACCTCGATCCGGTCGGTCGCCTCGATCAGCCGGTTGTGGCAAAGCGCGCGGATGCGGGCCCCGGAGAACCGGCTGTCGGCGAGCAGGCGCGCGATGACATTGGAGCCGACCTTGCCGGTCGCTCCCGTAACCAGCACAAGCATTTGCGTCTCCTCCCCCGTTGCAATCCGCCCTGGCAAATAGCAGCAGCGAGAGGCCCGCGCTACACGCGCGCCCCCTCACTTGCGGGATGGAGTCTGCCCCGAACCAATAGGGTCCGCCGAACGATGCTAGCGCGCGGTCTCTCGAGTCGAACCCGCTTCGTCGCGCTTCCCGACAGCCTCGATACTCTTCTTGAGGTCCGCGGCACTCTTGGCGAGGTCAACGCTCAGCTCTTCCAGCTTGTGCGCCGTAGCGTGCTGCTCGATCGCCGTGTCGTTCTGCTCGTCGGCGGTGTGCCGCTGCTCCTTGGCGAGTTTCGCCGTGTTCGCGGCGGTCTCGGTAAGAACCGCGACCGACCGCTTCAGCATTTCCTTTTCTGTGCTCATATGGCTGCCCGGCTTCGGAGGTCTCGTGACCCCCAATCGCTACGCGCCTATCGTTGAGAACGTGGGCTCATTTTCATTCAAATTTGAAGGAGCGGCGGTCGGGCCCGCCCCATGCTAAACCCGGCTGGCGCACCGGGGATAAGAAAGAAGTTATCCCCGCTTGTCCAAATCGCCCGCATACTGATCGGCGTCCGCTCGCATGAGGGGTCCCGTGTCGACAGGAACTCGCGGGGGAGCGGAGCGGCGCCCCTGCGCGGATCGGAGCGATCCTGTCTCCGGCCGGTCGGGGCGTTCCCGGGCGGACCGTCGGCACTACGACCGGCTGCCGCTTGCATCGCCCGGGACCGGGTTTCGGCGCCCCTACCGGTGCGGCCGCAATTCGACCAGACGGCCAAAGAGTTTTTTCAACTTTTTCGTCTAGCTCTGTCCTCCTGGGCACGAGAGACACGGGCGGCCGGGCAAGCCGCGCCATATCGGGAGGCAGACATGACCACCAAAAGCCGCGGCCGCACCGCGCGCCGACATCGCCGCGGGCCGCGCGGTCGCCGCCCTCCTCGCGACCCTTCTCGCGCTGACGCTGGCCGGTCACGCACGCGCCGCGGACAGCGACAACACGCTCATCCTCTACACGCCGCTGAACCAGACCAACACCTACCTGATCGATGGCGACAGCAACGTCGTCCACACGTGGTCGAGCGCCTACAGCCCCGGTCAGGCGGCCTATCTGCAATCCGACGGCAGCATTATCCGCGCGGGCTCTATCAACGCGTCGGTGCCG
This sequence comes from uncultured Alphaproteobacteria bacterium, assembly GCA_963781775.1. Taxonomy (GTDB): domain Bacteria; phylum Pseudomonadota; class Alphaproteobacteria; order Rhizobiales; family Kaistiaceae; genus CAVSRC01. Next base: position 7,951 of record CAWAHE010000017.1, read on the forward strand.
GACAACACCTTCGTCGCCGTCGAGACCAAGTTGGCCAGGGGGCCCTCCGTGTTCGCCGTCGGCGGCATCGTCGAGCGCATCGCCAAGGACAATTCTGTCGTCTGGAGCATCAAGTATTACGGCGACACGTTCGCGCCGCATCATGATGTCCTCGTCCTGCCCAACGGCAACCTGATGATGCCGGTGTGGCGTGCCATCACCCACGACGAGGCGATCGCGCGCGGGCGCAGCGCCGACATGGTCGGCGACGACGGTCTGTGGCTGGATTCAGTCGTCGAATTGCAGGTATCGGGGACGGACGACTACAAGGTCGTCTGGCAATGGAATTCGGCCGACCATCTCGTCCAGGACGCCGATCCGGCCAAGGCGAGCTACGGCAAGCTTGCCGACAATCCCCAGCTCATCGACATCAACTACAACGGCGGGATGCCGGCGACCAACCCCGACATCATGCACGTCAACTCGGTCAACTACATTCCAGACCTGGACCAGATCGTCATTGATTCACTGAACTACAGCGAGCTGTGGGTCATCGATCACTCGACCACAACCGCCGAGGCCGCCGGCCATTCCGGCGGGCGATACGGCAAGGGCGGCGACATCCTCTACCGGTGGGGCAACCCGTCCGTCTACGGCAAGGGCGATGCCGACGTCTTCAATCTCTTCGGCCTTCACGACGCCAACTGGGTCGCGGCGGACCGGCAGATCGCCATGTTCGACAACAACAGCAAGAGTTGCGGCCGAAACTACGCGGGCGGCAACGCCAAGCTCGTGGTGATCGATCCGCCGCTGTCCTCCGACGGGACATACCAGCTCGGTGCCGACGGAATTTACGGTCCGGCGCAGCCGGCGCTCGCCGCCGACCTCGGATTTGAACAGCAATCGCTCGGCTCAGTCGCAAAGCTGGGCGACGGCTCCTATTTCGCCTGTAGCTGCCAGCAGGCGCAGGGCGTCTTTCTTGACGCTACCGGCAAGATCGTCCGGACGGTGAATTTGACCGGAAACACCGGCGGGCGTCCCAGCCCGTCGTTCCGGCTCACGCCCTATGCGGCGAACGACCCGGGGGTGGAGGCGCTCCGCTAGGGCCTTTGGCGTCCGGCCCCGCGGGGGGCCGATTGCCGGCGCTCATTGCGTTTCGGCCCGCCGGTGCCTATATCCACGCCGTTCCAGATTTGCTCTGCCTTGCTGCTAGCTGCCCCCGAACGGGGATCTTCCTCAAGACAACGCGAACTCGGATACCGCGGTTGGCGAATCCTTCGCCGGCCAAACGACGCGTTTTCGCGTTATCGAAAGGGACTACCCACATGGCCACAGGCACTGTGAAATTCTTCAATATGCAGAAGGGCTTCGGCTTCATCGAGCCGACCGACGGCTCCAAGGACGTTTTCGTCCACATCTCCGCCGTCGAGCGCTCGGGCATGAGCACCCTGCGCGAAGGCCAGAAGGTCACGTTTGACGTGGTCAACGAGCGCGGCAAGAACGCCGCGTCGAACCTCCAGGAAGCCTAATCGGCCGCCTGACGACTTTGAGCCCGGCGTTCGCGCCGGGCTTTTTATTGTCACCACGGGTCTTGAGGGAGGCCACGCACCGAGAGGGAGACGCCGATGGCCTTCAGGCCCAACTACCAGCAGCAGCGCGGCGAGCGCAACCGCGCCAAGGACCAGAAAAAGCAGGAGAAGCTCCGCCGCCGCGAAGAGGATGCCGCCCGCCGCAAGGCCGAGCGCGGCGAGGGTAGCGAGGGCGAGATCTCCGAGACCACCGACGACACCGTCGACCCCGCGCCGGTCGACCCAGAGAACCAGTGAGATTATCGCCATGGCCAAGAAGAAAGACCGCGTCACCACCAGCGGCTTCGTGCTCTTCGACGTATTCTTCGAGGACGGCACCCGCGCTTCTAACCGCAAGGTTCCCGCTACCGATCTCGGCGGCCTCGACGGCGACGAGCCGGCGCTGACCTTCATCACCGACCAGGAACGCAAGATCGCCGACCTGTCCGGCAAGGCGCCGCGCCCGATCAAGCAGATCGTCCGCTCCGCCCGCTAAAGCGGATCGCAGCCCCTAGCCGCCCAGCGTATTCTTCAGAATATCGTAGCTGGTGCACACCACCTTGACGAAGGCCGGGCGCGCCATGAGCCGCTCGCGCCAGGCATCGATGCCCGCCATCGGCTCGCGCTCGATCTCCATTGTGTACCAGCGATGCAGCAACGACCCGGCGACGATGTCGGCATAGGTCAGCCGCTCGCCGACGAGGTACGGCGTCTTGCGCAACTGGGCGTCCATGATCTGAAAGCCGGCTTTGGCCGTTTCGACTGCCTTGGCGATCACCGCCTTGTTGCGGTGTTCCGGCTTGGTCCGCGACGCCGCGTTGAAGACCGCGCTCCACGCCGGCTGCAGGCGCGAGGCGATCCAGTCCGTCCACTGGTCGGCCGGCGCCCGCGCCTTCGGCGATTCCGGCCACAGGTTGCCAGCGCCGTAGGTGGCGGCGAGGTAGCGGACAATGGAGTGGCTCTCCCACAGGATCAGCTCGCCGTCCTTCAGCGTCGGCACCAGCCCGTTGGGGTTCATCGCCAGATAGTCCGGCGTGTCCAGGCCCCCGAAATTCATGCCGAGTTCGATCTGCGAATAAGGAAGCCGAAGCTCTTCAAGGGTCCACGCCACCTTCTGCACGTTTGCCGATGTCTTGCGCCCATAGAGCGTGATGTCTGCCACGGCCTTCTCCCTGCGATGCCAAGCGAGCCGCGCATGCTACTCGCCGACCACGTGGAGCACCACCTGTCGGCGGTGCGCGGCGCTGCGGTGTTCGAAGAGGTAGATGCCCTGCCAGGTGCCCAGCACCATGCGGCCATCCACCACCGGTATCGACAGGCTGCTCTGGGTCAGCGCCGTGCGGATATGCGCCGGCATGTCGTCCGGCCCCTCCGAATCGTGGACGTAGCGGCCGGATTCCGGCGCGATCCGCTCGAAGAACGCCTCAAGATCCAGGCGAACGGCGGGATCGGCGTTCTCCTGGATCAGCAGCGAAGCCGACGTATGGCGGCAGAAAACCGTCATCACGCCGGTCCGAATCCCTTGCCGGGCAAGCCAATCGGCCACCCGGTTGGTGATTTCGGTGAGGCCCTTGCCGTGGGTCTCGATCGCAAGAGTGTGATCTGCCTGCCGCATCGTCCTTAACAAATGACTGCGTCAATCCGCCCGATCCTTGCCACACGACACAGTCTCTACCTCTGGAGCGCCCGGATTTCCAACGTTCTTGCTGCGCTGCAACAAACATGGCTGATTTGTGTTGCGTTGCGTGAAGTGCAGGGCCGGTATGCGCAATTTCCTCTGCACGTACCCCGAGTCGACGCCTATCTTTTGCGTCGAAGGGCGGCGGTCACGTTAGCCGCCCCGGTGAATTCGAAAGGCAGAAGACAATGACGAACCGGCTTGTTTCCACTTACCGCTCTTGGCGGAAGTACCGCGAGACCTACAACGAGTTGATGCGGCTTTCCAACCGCGATCTGGCGGATCTTGGGATTTCTGCAGCCGACATCCCGATGATCGCGCGGAAGTCCGCTTCGGGTCTCTAGCCCAACCCAATTCGCCCCGGGTGTTCTCCTCCCTCACCCGGGCGCGATAGTGGAGCCGGAACGGCGTCCTCCCACGTCCCCGGCCCCCAAAGAGAAACGCCCGCCGATTTCCTCCCCGGCGGGCGTTTTTCATTTCTGGACCGGCTGTTGAACCAGCGGTCGCCCGCGATTAGCTTCGCGCACCATGATCTCCCCCATCCATGTTATCGGCGGCGGCCTCGCCGGATCGGAAGCGGCCTGGCAGGTTGCCCGGCGCGGCGTTCCCGTGGTGCTCCACGAGATGCGCCCCGAACGCCAGACGGAGGCTCACCAGACCGACCGGCTGGCCGAACTGGTCTGCTCCAATTCGTTCCGGTCCGACGATCACCGCAACAACGCCGTTGGGCTCCTGCACGAGGAACTGCGCCGCGCCGGATCGCTGGTCATGCGCGCGGCCGACGCCAATCAGGTCCCGGCCGGCGGTGCGCTGGCCGTTGACCGCGAGGGCTTCTCGGATGCCATCACGGCGGCGCTCTCCAGCGAGCCGCTGGTCACCATCGCCCGCGGCGAGATCGCCGGCCTGCCGCCGGCCGACTGGGACAACGTCATCGTCGCCACCGGCCCGCTGACTTCGCCGGCGCTGGCCGAGGCCATCCGCGCGCTGACCGGCGAGGATGCGCTCGCCTTCTTCGACGCCATCGCGCCGATCGTCCATTTCGAATCGATCGACATGGACACCGCCTGGTTCCAGTCCCGCTACGACAAGACAGGTCCGGGCGGCACCGGCGCCGACTACATCAACTGTCCCATGGACAAGGCGCAATACGACGCCTTCGTCGACGCGCTGCTGACCGGCGAACCGCACAAACATCACGACTGGGAAAAGGTCCCCTATTTCGATGGCTGTCTGCCCATCGAGGTGATGGCCGAGCGCGGCCGCGAGACGCTCCGTCACGGACCGATGAAGCCGGTCGGGCTCACCAATCCCCGCGCGCCGATGGTCAAGCCACATGCGATTGTGCAGCTCCGCCAGGACAACGCGCTCGGCACGCTCTTCAACATCGTCGGCTTCCAGACGCGCCTGCGCTACGCCATCCAGGCCGACATCTTGCGGATGATCCCCGGCCTCCAGAATGCGCAGTTCGCCCGTCTCGGCGGCCTGCATCGCAACACCTTCCTCAATTCGCCCAAGGTGCTCGATGATCTGCTGCGCCTCAAGGCGGACCCGCGCCTGCGCTTCGCCGGCCAGATCACCGGCTGCGAGGGCTATGTCGAGTCCGCCGCCATCGGCCTGCTTGCCGGCCGCTTTGCCGCCGCCGAACGGCTTGGGGACGAGATCGTGTCGCCACCCGCGACCACCGCGTTTGGCGCGATCCTCGGCCACATCACCGGCGGACATCTGTCGGCCGATGAACCGGGGAAGCGCTCTTTCCAGCCGATGAACGTCAATTTCGGCCTGTTCCCCGACATTGCGATCCCTGTCGATGCGGCGAAGCGCATGAAGGGGCCCGAGCGCGGCTCGGCGAAGCGCCAGGCGATCTCCGAGCGGGCGCTTGGCGATCTCGACCGCTGGCTTGCAGGCGCAGTGTCGGAAGCCGCCGAGTAGCTACCAGCGTCGCGACGCCCGCCAGATGATCCACTGCCGCCGCCACGGCGCGAGATCCGGACTGCCGGAGAACGGGTCGTAGCCGGGCCGATCCATGCGGTCGAGCGACGGCGCGACCAGCGCCACGGGCAGGAAGGCCGGCTTCAGCGAAACCGGCATGGCGGCGATCTCCGGTATCGCCTTGGCGAGATGATCGCGCGCGATCGCGCGCAACTCGGCAAGGGTCGCGAGCAGTTCCGGCGTCGCTCGCCCCGCGCCGAGCATCGCGCGATCGAAACCGTGAGCGGCGGCGATATCTGCCGGCAGATAGCATTGACCGCGCGCCGCATGGATGGGCAACGCACGCATCAGGCCCGTCAGCGCGTAGGCAACACCGGCGTGGCCGGCCGCGCCGGCGACGCGCGGGTCGTGACCGCCGGCGAGCACGATGGCGCCGAGCTGAATCAGCGCCGACGAGGTCTCGCCGGTGTAGCCCTCGAGATCGCGAAGGCTCGGCATCTGGTCGTCATAGAGATCGAAGATACGGGCATCGAGCAGTCCCTCGAAGCCGCCGAGCGGCAGCGCGAACGCGCGGATGGTCTCGATCAGGGCCGTCGCGACCGGATGACCGCCCCCGCCGCCGAGCAGCGCGTCGCGCCACCACTGCAGGCGGATTTCGCCGAGCACCGGGTCGCTCACCATGTCGCGGATGCGCGCGACTTCGGCGCTGAAGGCGTGCAACGCGAAAAGGTGCTTGCGGGCCGGCTGTGGCGCGAACAGATCGGCGATATAACGGTCGCGATCCAGCTCGCGCGCCGTCCGGGCGCAGTGCTCGTATTCGTCCATCGGTCCAGATATGGCGCGCGCGGCGATGTCAGTCTACGGCGATCAGCGCCGCCGCGACCGCCCGGGCCTCAGCAAGGAGCACGTTGAAGGTCCGTACGGCTGCACCGGTCGACATGGGTTCGGCCACAATCCCCGCCGCGCGACAACGGTTGCGGATCGCCAGGGGTAGCGGCACGAGGTCCGCCCCGGCACCGACCAGCAGGATCTCGATTGCATCGGCCTCGGCAAATACGCGCTCCAGGCCGTCCTCATCCAGGGCGCCCGGCTCCGAGACGTCCCACCCGTAAATGCCGCTTGGCAGACAAAGCAGCGATCCGCGGTGCGACATGCCGGCGAAACGGAATCCGCCGTTACCATAGGCCTCGATCGGCGCCCTGCCGGGAAAATGAGCGGCGCGGATGACCACGCCTGCGGCCATCACCGTCAGGCCTTGCCGGCTGCCTCGGCAGGCTCCGGCTCGCCGGCGGCGCCGCCGGGCCGCAGCTTGAAATAGATCAGCACCGGCGCCGCGATGTAGATCGAAGAGTAGGTGCCGATGATGACGCCGAAGAGCATGGCGGCAACGAACGAGCGGATGACCTCGCCGCCGAAAATGAACAGCGCCAGCAGCGCAAGGAACGTCGTGAACGACGTCATGGTGGTGCGCGACAGCGTCTCGTTGACCGAGCGGTCGAGGAGTTCGGTCACGGGCATCTTTTTGTATTTGCGGAGGTTTTCGCGGATGCGGTCGTAAACCACGACGGTGTCGTTGAGTGAGTAGCCGACGATGGTCAGGATCGCGGCGATACTCGACAGACTGAAATCGACCTGCGTGACGACAAAGAAGCCAAGCGTCATGAACACATCGTGGGTCGTCGCGACGATGGCGCCGACGGCGAATTGCCACTCGAACCGGAACCAGACATAGGCCAGCACCGCGACAAGCGTGACCAACAGGGCAACGATGCCGTCATAGGCCAATTCGCTTGACACCCGCGGACCGACGCTTTCGATGCGCCGGAACTCGACCGTGTCGCCGAAGGCAGTGCGGACCTTGGCGACCGCCGCCTGCTGCGCCGCCTCACCGCCTTCCTGCTGCTGAATCCTGATCAGCACCGTCTTTTCCGCGCCGAGCGCGGTAACTTCCGTGACCTGGACATCCCCGAGGCTAAGCCCGTTGATGGTCGAGCGGATGTTGGCGAGATCGTAGTTCGCCGCCACCGGTTTGATTTCGATGAGCGTGCCGCCCTTGAAGTCGATGCCGAAATTCGGCCCGATGGTAAAGAACAGCACCAGGGAGAGCACCGAGAGAAAGACCGACGCCGGAAAATTGAACCGACGCAACCACATAAAGCGGATGCGGGTGTTGTCGGGGATGAAGCGGAACTTGCGCATGGAATGCTCCTGGCCTGCCCCGGGCTCCTAGAGTTCGATCCTGTTCGGGCGGCGCCAAGCCACCCAGGCCGAGATCACCAGCCGTGTGAAGGTGAACGCCGTGAAGACCGTCGTGACGATACCGATCGCGTTGGTGACGGCGAATCCGCGGATCGGGCCCGAGCCCAGCTGCATGAGAACCAACGCCGCGATCATCGTCGTGATGTTGGCGTCGAGAATCGTGCCGAGGGCGCGCTGAAAGCCGACGTCGATGGCTGCGATGGCGGTCCGCCCGCTTCTGAATTCCTCGCGGATGCGTTCGTAGATGAGCACGTTCGAGTCGACGGCCATACCGACCGTCAGCACGATGCCGGCGATGCCCGGCAGCGTCAGTGTGGCTCCGAGAACGGTGAGCACGGCGAAGATCATGGTCACGTTGACGATCACGGCGATATTCGCGATCAGACCGAAGAAGCCGTAGGCGGCAAACATGAACAACGCCACCAAGACCGTTCCGATGGCGGCGGCGACCTTGCCGGCACGGATCGAATCGGCGCCAAGACCAGGGCCGACCGTGCGCTCCTCGACGATGGTCAGCTTGGCTGGCAGCGAGCCGGCGCGTAGCAGAATTGCCAGGTCGTTCGCCTTCTGAACCGTAAAACTACCGCTGATCTGACCGGAGCCGCCGAGGATCGGCTCACGGATCACGGGCGCCGAGATGACCTTGTCGTCAAGCACGATGGCGAACGGCTTGCCGACATTCTTTGCGGTCACGTCACCGAACTTGCGGGCGCCGCTTGTCGAGAGACGGAAATTGACGACGGGCTCGTTGGAGCGGCTGTCGAAGCCGGCCTGGGCATCGACCAGATCCTCGCCGGTCATCAGCGGCGTGTCGTCGACGACATAAACGGTCTTGGGATCCTCCTCGGATGGCACCTGGATCGTTCCGGGCTGCGGCGCGGTCGACCCTGCCTGATCCGCGGTGATCGCCGACTGCACCAGATGGAAGGTCAATTGGGCGGTCTGGCCGACCAGCGATTTCAGGCGTTCCGGATCGCCGAGGCCGGGCGCCTCGACCAGGATGCGGTCGTCGCCTTGCCGCTGGATCGACGGCTCGGTGGTGCCCAGTTCGTTGATGCGGCGGTTGATAACCTCGATCGACTGCTGGACGATACCGCGAATCCGCTGCGTCAGGCCGGCCTCGGAATAGGTGAAGCGGACCAGGCCATCGTCGGCGACAGTCAAGTCGAATTCATTGACCGAGCCGCCGCCAATCAGACTCGTATTGAGAGGGTTGCGCAGCGGCTCGAGCCTCTTGCGGACGTCGGCGAGCCGGTCGAGATCGCGCACGCGCAACTGCACGGCCTGGCCCTGAACGCCAAGGCCGGTGTAGCCGATGCGCGGGTCCTCCAGCATCGCCTTGCGGATGTCGCTGACCAGGGTGCGCAGGCGCTTCTCGATATAGTCTGTGCGGTCGACCTCATAGAGCAGGTATGCGCCACCCTGCAGATCGAGGCCGAGCACGACCTGCTGGTGCGGCAGCCAACTCGGCCACTTTTCGACCGTCGACGCCGAAAAGAAATTCGGAATCACGACCACGATGGCCGCCACGACGACCAGGAAGATCAGGGCAGCTTTCCAACGAGCGATTTGCAGCATGCAGACTGGGCCGGGAGCGCCTCAGGCGGGCTCCGTTAACCGCTCTCCTTCACCGGCTCGCCCTTGGTGCGGACCTCGGCGATCATTCCGCGCGCGATGCGCACCTTGGTGTCTTCCGCGACTTCGAGCAGAATCTCGGTCTCGTCGACCTTGGCGATCTTGCCGATGATGCCGCCGGTCGTGACGATCGTGTCGCCGCGGCGGACATTGGCGATCATCTCGCGATGCTGCCGCTGCCTCTGCTGCTGCGGCCGCAGAATCAGGAAATACATGATCACGAAAATCAGGACGATCGGCAGGAACTGCACGATCAGGCCCGTACCTCCCGCGCTGCCGCCGGCGGCCTGCGCATAGGCTTCGGTAATGAACATCTTTCAAGTCTCCTCGGGGTCGCGGAGGCCGGCGCGAAACGGCGCGGACTATAACGGGGTGGCTCACCTTTGCAAACGATATAGGCATGCCCGCAAGACCCTGCACGACTTGGCGAGCGCGCCGGTCGCATGCTAACCCTGCCGGCCGTCTGCCGCGGACGCCGCCAAAGAGGATTTCTCCTTGTCCGACAAGGACCTGAAAGCGATCGCCGACCGCCTCGACCGCCTTCTCGGGCTGATCGAAAGGGCGGTGCCGGCGGCTGCCGCCACGCCGGATTTCGCCGCCGCCGATGCCTTCGTCTGGCACCCCGCCGGGCGGAGCCTGCTGCCGGTGGAAAAGGTCAACCGCGTCGAAATCGGCCTCCTCAAGGGCATCGACCGGCTGCGCGACATCCTGGTGGAGAACACCGAGCGCTTCCAGCGCGGCCTGCCTGCCAACAACGCCCTCCTCTGGGGCGCCCGTGGCATGGGCAAGAGTTCGCTGGTCAAGGCGGTCCACGCCGGTCTCAACGCCGACGCCGGAGCGACGCCGCTCAAGCTGATCGAGATCCACCGCGAGGATATCGAGACGCTGCCCGACCTGATGATGCTGGTGCGCGCGGCCCCGCACCGCTTCATCCTGTTCTGCGACGACCTGTCCTTCGACGGCGACGACACCTCGTACAAGTCGCTGAAGGCGGCGCTGGAAGGCGGCATCGAGGGCCGGCCGGAGAATGTCGTCTTCTACGCCACCTCCAACCGGCGCCACCTGCTCCCGCGCGACATGATGGAGAACGAGCGCTCGACCGCCATCAACCCGCACGAGACCGTCGAAGAGAAGGTGTCGCTGTCCGACCGCTTCGGCCTGTGGCTCGGCTTCCACAAGTGCAGCCAGGACGAATATCTGGCGATGGTGCGCGGCTACGCCGTCCATTACGGTCTTTCGATCGACCCGGCGGACCTGACGGCGGAAGCGCTGGAGTGGTCGACGACCCGAGGCGCGCGATCCGGGCGCGTCGCCTGGCAGTTCATACAGGATCTGGCGGGACGACTTGGGGTAGTCCTCACGGACTAGAGCCGCCCCGCCAGCCTGATTGATCAGTGTCCAGTTTGGAGGTCAGACCTGATCAAATCAGGTGCTCGCCGGCCTTAGCTGGCGAGGTAGTCGAGTGGATTGACGGGCTTGGCGCCCTTGCGCAGTTCGAAGTGGACCTGCGGCGACGATACCGATCCGGACATGCCGGCATGGGCGATGGTCTCGCCGCGGCGCACCTTGTCGCCGCGCTTTACGCTGAGATCGCGGTTGTTGGCATAGGCGGACACCCAGCCGTCGGCGTGACGGACGAGGATCAGGTTGCCGTAACCCTCGAGCTCGTTGCCCGCGTAGATCACCGTGCCGGCTTCAGCAGCCTTGACCGCCGTGCCTTCGGGCACCGCGAGGTTGATGCCGTCATTCTTCTCGCCGTTCGGCTTGTTGCCGAAGCCGGCGATGATGCGGCCACGCACGGGCCAGCGGAACTCGGTGCCGCTGGTGGAGCCGCTATCGGCCGCCTGATCGATTGCCGCGGAGGCGGCGGCGGCATCGGGGTTGCCGCTGCCCTTCATGACCGGCACGGTCGGCGCGGCCGGCGTGGCGGGAGCATTGGCGATATTGGCCATCGGCGGCGTGTCGGCGGGGGCCGGCAGCTTGATCTTGGGATCGAGCGAGGCGACCCGCGTCGGCTGCAGCCCGGCCGGCCTGGGCGCGGCGGCGATGGTGGTGGCCGGAGCGGCACCCGACGGCAGCTCGAGGCGCTGGCCCAGTCGGATGGCGTCCGGCGAGGAGAGACCGTTCAGCGCGACCAGCTCGGAAACGCTCACGCCGTAGCGGCGCGAAATCGAGTAGATCGTGTCGCCGGCGGCAACGGTATGACTGGTGGCGCCCGCCCTCATCGTGGGATCGGCAGCGGCCGGCGTGTAGCTCGCCTTGATCGGCCGGGCCTCGGCTTCCTGCGCCGCGGCTTCGCGCGTGATGGCGACGCGGTGCGGAATGACGATGACCTTGCCGGCGCGAATGTCGCTGGCACTGTGCAGCTGGTTGGCCGAGAGAATCTGCTCCTGCGGCACGCCGTATTTCGCGGCCAGCATGTCGAGTGTCTCGCCGGCATGAACAGTGGTCACCTGCCCACCAATCGCGGACCAGCCGTAGTTGCCGCCGGCTGCATACGAGGCAGGCTGGGCAGCGGGCGTTGGATTGGCGTAGGCCGGCGGCGGCGGCAGGTCGGCGCGCGACACGGCGGTCTGGCCCTGCGGGATCGCGGCCGGCATTGGCTGACTATCGGCCTGGCCGATGATCTGTCGCTGGTTCTCGGTGGAGCCGGTGAAGAGCGTATCGAAGCGGGTCGAGTTGCTGCAGGATGCCGCCATCCCGGCGGCGATCACGACGAAGGCCGCTTGGCCAAGGACGCGGGACCGGTAGGCGGTGTCACGGTTACGCATAGCTCAACTCACATCACAGACCACATTCGGGACTGGTGTGATTTAACGCCGGTAACGTTGATAAAGACTTAAGCGGGCCGTGGGTTTTGCCCGCGATACCCGCAACGCGCGGTGATCCCTAGAGTCTCTCGGCCTTGCCGGGGATCAGCGGCACGAAACGCACGTCGGCGAGCGCCCTCTCGACGGGGCCACCCTCGGTGCGCTCGATGCGCAGAAGCTTCTGAACGCCATCCTGCGGGCCGACGGGGATGACGAGGACGCCACCGAGACGCAACTGCTTCAACATCGCCTCCGGCACTTCGTCGGCGGCGGCGGTGACGATGATGCGGTCGAACGGCGCCTGTTCCGGCCAACCCTTGATGCCGTCGCCGACCAGCGTCGTGATGTTCGAGATGCGCAGCGTGCGGAAACGGGATTCGGCAGCGGCAACCAGCGTGCGGAACCGGTCGATGGTGTAAACTCGCCGCGCCAGCCGCGCCAGGATCGCGGTCTGGTAGCCGGTGCCCGTGCCAATCTCCAACACCCGATCGCGATCGCCGACATCGAGCGCCCCGGTCATCATGCCGACGATCACCGGCGCGCTGATCGTCTGGCCGCAATCGATGGGCAGCGCCCGTTCGGCGTAAGCGTCGTTGTGACTCTCCGGCGGCACAAACAGATCGCGCGGCACCGACTCGATGGCCGAGACAACACGACGGTCGGTGATGCCCGCGCGCCTGAGCCGAAGGATCAGTTCGGCAAGATGCGTGCGCCGCTCGTCACCCGGCGTCACGCCCTGGATCATTGCGCCGCGTCCTTGCGCAAGCCGAAGTGGCCAAGCAGCAGGTCTGCAAGATCATAGGCCGTCATATCGATGCGCAGCGCCGAGACCGAGACCATGCCCTTCTCCAGCGCCTCGACATCGCTGCCGGGCTCCGCCGTCGCCGGTTCGCGGCGATACATCAGCCAATAATAAGGCAGGTTTCGCCCGTCGCGACGCTCGTCGATGTGGAGCGCGTGCGCGAGCTTGCCCTGGCTGGTGATGGCGATCCCTTTGATCTGGTCGGCGGCCCGGTTCGGAAAATTCAGATTGTAGAAAACGCCCGGCGGGAAGCCGAAGTCGAGGATCTTGCGGATGATGTCCGGTGCATGATGCTCGGTCGTCCCCCACGGCACGACGCGCTCTTCATTCGCGTAGGTGTAGGCTTGGCTGAGGGCGATGGCGTTGACGCCGAGCAGCGTGCCCTCGATGGCGCCGGCCACGGTGCCGGAGTAGGTCACGTCCTCGGCGAGGTTGCCGCCCGAATTGACGCCTGACAGCACGAGGTCGGGCTTCTTATCGGCGAGCAGCCGGCGGATCGCCATGATGACGCAGTCGCTGGGCGTCCCGCGCACCGCATAGTGCTTGTCGGAGACCTTGCGCAGGCGCAGCGGATCGTTGAGCGACAGCGAGTGGGCGAGACCGCTCTGATCGAGCTCCGGCGCAACCACCCAGATGTCGTCGGAGAATTGCGCCGCGATGCGCTCCAGCGCGCCGAGGCCCGGCGAGTGAATACCGTCGTCGTTGGTGATCAGGATACGCATCAGCCGCCGATCTTCTCCATGCCGCCCATATAGGGCTTCAGCGCCTCCGGCACCGTGATCGAGCCGTCGGCGTTCTGGTAGTTCTCCATGACCGCGATCAGCGCGCGGCCGACGGCGACGCCGGAGCCGTTGAGCGTATGGACGAGCCGGGTTCCCTTCTCACCCTTCGGCCGGTAGCGCGCCTGCATGCGCCGCGCCTGAAAATCGCCGCACACCGAGCAGGACGAAATCTCGCGATAGGTCCCCTGCCCCGGCAGCCAGACCTCGATGTCGTAGGTCTTCTGCGCGCCGAAGCCCATGTCGCCGGTGGAGAGGGTCATCACGCGGTAATGCAGGTCCAGACGCTTGAGCACTTCCTCGGCGCAAACAAGCATCCGTTCATGTTCGTCGCGTGACGCTTCCGCCGTGGTGATCGACACCAGCTCGACCTTGTCGAACTGGTGCTGGCGCAACATGCCGCGGGTGTCCTTGCCGGCCGCGCCCGCTTCCGACCGAAAGCACGGCGTCAGCGCGGTGAAGCGCAGCGGCAGCTCCGCCTCGTCGCGGATGGAGTCACGGACGAGGTTGGTGAGCGGGACTTCGGCAGTGGGGATGAGCCAGAGGCGGTTGTCTGCTCCCAGGTTCTTTATCAGGTCGAGCGCATAGTGCTCAGCGTCCGCTCGAACTTTCTCGACACCGGTGAGATTGCCCCGTTTGTCGCCCAGCAAATATTGAAGCCCAGAATATTCATTGGCATCCTCCGCATGACGCTCGAGGAATTCGGCGACAAACGCGGCTCTGGTACTCTCCAAATCCTCAACACTGAAGCGCAAGGTTGAGAACAAATCCTCAGCGAACTTCGGCAACTGCCCCGTTCCAAACAGCGCATCGTCCCGCACCAGCAGCGGCGGCTGCACTTCCATGTAGCCGTGCTCGGTCGTGTGCAGGTCGAGCATGAACTGCCCGAGCGCCCGCTCCATGCGCGCCAGTTGCCCCTTGAGCACGACGAAGCGCGAACCAGAGAGCTTGGCGGCGGTCTCGAAGTCCATGCCGCCCATCGCCTCGCCGAGTTCGTAGTGCTCCTTGGCGTTGTTGAAGCCGGGCTTCGTTCCCCAGTCGCGATACTTGACGTTGGCGTGCTCGTCGGGGCCGACCGGCACGTCGTCGAGCGGCACGTTGGGGATGACCGCAAGCGCATCCTCCAGCGCCTTGTCGAGTTCCTTGCCCCGTGCCTCCGCCTCGGTGAGGAACGTCTTCAGCTCGGCGACCTCGGCCATGAGCTTCGCGGCCGTCGCCTCGTCCTTCTGTGCCTTGGCCTTGCCGATCTCCTTCGACGCAGCATTGCGGCGCGCCTGCGCCTCCTCCAGCGTCAGAATATGCGCCCGCCGCGCCTCGTCCCTGGCGATGGCATCGGCGACGGTGTGCTGCGCCTCGTCCGCCGACGACCCGCGGTGCTCAAGCGCCGTGACAAGGGCCTCGGGGTTCTCGCGAATCCATCTGATGTCGAGCATGGGCGGGCTGCGGCTTTCTCTCCTGGAAGGCGAGATGGCCGCCCCCTCTCCCGTGGGGAGAGGGCTTTCGGCCTTCGCGTCGCAGGCCGGCTTAGGCCGAGACGCTTAGGCCGGAAGGGTGAGGGTGTATGGCCTCTCGACAGCCCTACGCCCTCACCCTTCGCGCCTAACTCGCTTCGCTCATAAGGCGCGAAGCCCTCCCCCCACGGGAGAGGAGAACCGCGCCCTGATCGTTACTCGGGGGATATATCCGCCCAAATGGACAGATGGAAGGGGAGCAGCCGCAGCCTCACGCCGCCTTGCCGGCGGCGGCTTCGCGGGCCGCCGCGTCGCGGGCGCGGCGGCGCTCGACCATGCGCACCGAGATGATCGAGCCCTCGTAGAGGAGCAGCGTCGGCAGCGCGAGGCCGAATTGCGAGATGATGTCCGGAGGTGTCAGCACCGCAGCGGCGACGAAGGCCAGCACGATGGCGTAGCGACGGCCAGACTTCAGCATGTCGGACGTGACGATGCCGATGCGGGCCAGCAGGGTCAGGATCACCGGCAACTGGAAGACCAGGCCGAATGCGAGAATAAGGGTCGTGATCAGGCCGAGATATTCATCGACCTTGGGCAGAAGCGTAATGGCTGCCTGCCCTTCGCCGCCGGTCTGTTCCAGCGACAGGAAGAAGCGCATGGCGAGCGGCATCAGTATGAAGAAGACCACCATGGCGCCCAGCGCGAAGAGCACCGGCGTCGCGATCAGATAGGGCACAAAAGAATGCCGCTCGTTCTTGTAGAGGCCGGGCGCGACGAACTTGTAGATCTGGATGGCGATCACCGGGAAGGCGATGAACAGCGCGCCGAACAGCGCCACCTTCATTTGGGTGAGGAAATACTCCTGCGGTGCCGTGTAGATCAGCTGCGGAACGTCGCCGTGCACGCCCGATGCCCAGACATAGGGAATGAGCAGCACGTTGTAGATGTGCTTGGCGAACACGAAGCAGATGACGAACGCGATCAGGACCGCGACAATCGAGCGGATCAACCGGCCGCGCAGTTCAATCAGGTGGTCGAGCAGCGGCGCCCGGCTCGCCTCGACCTCGTCTTCTTCTTCAGGCTTCTCCGCCTCGGGTTGGCTTGAGCCAAGCTTCGGGTCGGTCACAACTTGGCCTCGCTGGCCGCGGCCGGTACTTCAACAGGCGCAGCGGGCGTCTCGGCTGCCACCGGGGCCTCGATCGCGGGCTTCGCCTCCGCCGCCGGCGTTTGCATGTCTGCTGCCGGCGCGCCGGTCGCCGGCGCCGCGGTCACGTCCATGCTCTTCTTGATCTCGTCGCCGGCCTTGGACATTTCCTTGCGCATGTCGCCGAGCGGATCGATCTTGCCGATCTCCTCGATGTCCTTTCGCACGCCCTCGAGTTCCGCCTCGCGCAGCGCTTCGTTGAACTGTCCCTGGAACTCGCGCGCCATGCGCTTCATCTTGCCGGTCCACTGGCCGACGGTGCGCATCGCCCGCGGCAAGTCCTTCGGCCCGATGACGACGATCGCGACCACCGCGATCACCAGAAGTTCGGTCCAACCGATGTCGAACATGCGATTACGCTCTTGGCCGCCCGTTCAGGCGGGCGGCACGCGGCTGCCGGCGCAAATTGCGCGGGATCAGGCCTTGGACTTCTCTTCAGTGGCAGCCTTGCTCTCGATCGGCTTGGCCACCACCGGCTCTTCGTCGTCCGCGAGCCCCTTCTTGAAGCTCTTCACGCCCTTGGCCACATCGCCCATCAGGTCAGAGATCTTGCCACGCCCGAAGAGGAGCATGACGACCACGATAACCACGAGCCAGTGCCAGATGCTTAGACCACCCATCGGTCATTTCTCCCGATTTACAATGCCTCACCGCGCACGTTTCGCGCGCCGCAAGAAGCCTGCCCAATCATGTAGGGGTAATCCGCTGCCTTGGCAAATACAGCTTTTCCGGGCACGTGGATCGGTGCCAGCGACCGTACCGGCAGCGACGAAAAGCGCGGATAACCGCCGCGAAACCTCGGGTTCCGCTTACTCTTCCACCGGTGCGCCGGTATCGCCGTCTTCCAGCGGATCCTCGTCGGGCGCGAGTTCCTCGCCCGCCTGGGGCTCGGGAATGGCGAAATTGGCGGGGACCCGGGAATCGAGCAGTCCCGCCGCCTTCAGTTCGTCCACGCCCGGCAGGTCACTGACCGTGTCGAGGCCGAAATGGGCGAGAAACACATCGCTGACGCCATAGGTCACGGGGCGGCCGGGGGCGCGACGCCGCCCACGCATCCTGATCCAGCCGGTCTCGAGCAGCACGTCGAGTGTGCCGCGGCTGGTGGCGACGCCACGGATCTCCTCGATATCGGCGCGTGTTACCGGCTGGTGGTAGGCGATGATCGCCAGCGTCTCGAGCGCGGCGCGCGACAGCCGCTTCTGTTCCACCGCCTCGCGGCTGAGGAGGAACGACAGATCGCCAGAGGTGCGGAACATCCACTTGCCGGCGACCTGCACAAGGTTGACGCCGCGTTCCGCGTACATTGCCTGCAGCTCGCGCAGCAGGCCCGCCACATCGGTTCCGTCCGGCAGGCGGCCCGCGATTTCCGCAGCCGACAACGGCTCGGCGGACGCGAAGATCAGCGCCTCCACCATGCGCAGGTCCTGCTGTCGCTCCTCGGGCGCCTGGTTCATCGCGGTCGCGTCATTATCGACCGCAATCGCCACGATGGCACTGGAATTAGCCATGTCCATTCTCCGGGGTGACCAGCGCGACCGTCGCCGAGCGGTCGCGAACATAAAGCGGTTGGAAATGCTCGGTCTGGCGCAATTCGATCCGCCCTTCGCGCACCAGTTCGAGACTGGCGCCGAAGGCGCTGGCGGTGACGCTGCGGCGCATGCCGAGCGAGGAAAGATACGGCGAAAAAAGCACGTCCATCGGCGTCCACTCGGCGATGCGCCCGACCATGCGGGTGAGCGCGTCGCGAGCATCCTGGAGGGACCACACATCGCGGACGCGAACGTGGTGAGACTCCGAGACCGTGTTGTGCTGGCGCATCGCGGCGTAGGCGCTGAGCAGATCGTAAAGCGTTGCGGAGTATTCGCCGCGCTTGACCACCTCGACCGGCTCAGGATTGGCTCGCGCGAAGACATCGCGCCCCAGACGATCCCGATTTGCGAGCCGGTTGGCCACATCGCGCATGGCCTCCAGGCGGCGCAGGCGGAAGGCCAGTTCGGCGGCGAGCTCCTCGCCCGTCGGCTCGTCGCCACCGGCCACCTCCGGCAGCAGCAGCCGCGACTTGAGGTAGGCGAGCCATGCCGCCATCACCAGATAGTCGGCGGCAAGTTCCAGCCGCAGGCTGCGCGCCTGTTCGACATAGGTCAGGTATTGCTCGGCGAGCGCCAGGATCGAGATGCGCGTCAGGTCGACCTTCTGCGTGCGTGCGAGCGACAACAGCAGGTCGAGCGGTCCCTCGAAGCCGTCGACGTCGATCACCAGCGCCGGCTCGTCGCCGCCGCGCTCAGCCGTCTCGTAGGCGGCCCAGATCTTTTCCTGATCACGTTCGTCGGCGTGCATGACCGATCCTAACTCACAACCGGCCCTGCAACCCTCGCGAGGAGGGCATCGTACTCTTCGCGCCCCGCGGCGCGGTCGAACGGCGCCGGTCTACGCCGCGCCCGTAAGGCACGGTCGGCGCGCTCGCCCGAAAAACCGGCGAGCACCGGCGCCGTGTCGGCAACCGCACGCATCTCCTGGGTCCGACCGTTGCAGTGAAGCACGAGATCGCAGCCAGCGTCATAAATAGATGCCGCTCTCTCACGGTAATCCCCAGAAAGTGCATTCATCGACACGTCATCGCTCACCAGCAGGCCGTCGAAACCGATTCGTTTCCTGATGATATCCCGGATCACCGCTGCGGAGACGGTCGCCGGCCGATTGGCATCGATGGCGCTATAGACCACGTGCGCGGTCATCGCGATCGGCAGATCGGACAGTTCGACGAACGGCCGGAAGTCGGTTTCCGCAAGAATCTCAAGGCTCTCGGTCACGACCGGAAGGGCGAGATGGCTGTCGGTGGTCGCCCGCCCGTGGCCCGGCACGTGCTTGATCGCCGGCAGAACGCCCCCATCCAGCAGACCGTTGGCCAAAGCTCGCCCGAGCACCGCCACCCGCCGCGGGTCGGTGCCAAAGGAGCGGTCGCCGATCGCGGGACTGGGGCCGTCGGTCAGCACGTCGAGCACCGGCGCGCAATCGACATCGATGCCGAGATCGTGGAGGTCGGCGGCGATCAGCCGTCCCTGCAACCATGCAGCGCGTTCGCCGGCGCCGGCATCGTCCCCGTGGAGCCGGCCGATGTCCGCTGCCGGGGCGTATGGCGGCCAGTGCGGCGGCTTCAGGCGCCGGACGCGTCCGCCCTCCTGGTCGATCAACACGGGCGCGTCGGCGCGCCCGACCGCCTCTCGGAAGGCCGCCACCAGATCGCGGATCTCGTTCGGGTCGCGGCAATTGCGCTGGAATAGGATCAGCCCGAACGGGTCTTCGCCGGCGAAGAACGCGATCTCGTCCGGACTCAATGCCGGCCCCGCGCATCCGGAGATGAAAGCCTTGGCCGTCATGTCGCTCGCGCTGCCCCCAGCGTGAGACCGTTCACGGTCAGCGTTGCGCCAGGATGCAGTCGCCCCCCGCGCTCTTCAAAGAGTCGCACAGCTTTTGCGCGTCGCTCGGCGCGAATGGACCGACCCGAACGCGGTAGTAGGTGCCGCGGTCGCCGAGGTCGGCCCGCTGGATGTCGGCATTGTAGCTGCCGAGAATGCCTGGGTAGCGGGTCTGCAAGTCACGATAGGTCGCGCTCGCCGCGTCCTGGGATCGTTGCGACGAAACCTGAACCATCATCCCGCTTCCGGAAACCGGTGCAGCCGCCGCGCGGTTCGTCACCTGCGTCGCGGATTTGCCGGGCGTCAGGTCGACCGGTCCACCGTCACCGCCGGTCGCAACCACCTTGGGCGTCGGCTTGGGCGCCGGCGGGGTCGGCGCCCTGACGGGCGCAGCCGGCGCAGGCGTTTCGGCCGGCGCTTCAGCGACCGCCCCGTTGCTCCCCGGGATCGGCGTTATCGCGAGCTCCTGCCCGCTCTGCCCGCCGGCAATGGCATTCGTATCGTCATTGGTCGGCAGCGGCGGGGCCGCCGGCGCCACGGCCACCTCCTGCTGAGGCGTAGCGTCGACGGAAGCCGGGGCGTCGCCCTCGGCGGGGACGGCGTCGGACGAAACGATGGTGCCATCCGGACGGACGACGACGGTGCGCACCTTGCGCGGGCCCAGCGCCGAGGCGCTGCTGTCTTCGTTCATGGCGACATCGCCGTTGTCGGCAGCAGCGGCACCCGTGTCGGCGGCGCCCGGCGGCTCCGGCGATGGACCGCCCGGCAGAATGACGCGCGCGATGGGATTGTCGTTGCTGGTCGAGGGCACAGGCGCGATCGGCTCGCTACCGGGAGTGACCAGCTTCGTGTCTGCGGTGGCGTTGCTCGTTCCGGAATCGACCCGGTCGTAAATCAGCTTGTTCTGCTCGGAGTCGCCCTGCCCCTGCACGACCGGCGGATCGACCTTGGTTGGCGAGTTGTCGGCGACGATGATCGGCGGCGCAGTAACCGAGGTCCCGTTCGGACGGAACATCACGACCGCCAGCACGCCGATCAGAACCAGGGCGAGGATACCGGCAACCGCTACCAGCGAGCGCGGAACGCCCCGACGGTGCGAGCCGCCAAGCTCCTCGTCGGGATACGGGACGATCTGATCCTCGTCGCCGTAGCCCGGCACCATGTCGAAACCGTCGAGCGGAAATTCCTCGGTGGTCTCCTCGGCCTCGGCGCCAAAAGGCAATCCCTCGCCAAACGGAGCTTCGTCCTCGAGGTCAGCGGCAAGCGGCGGTGCCGGCGGCAGGCCGTTGCCGGATTGCGGCGGCTGCGGCTGGGCCGCGCGTGGCGGCGCGAAACGGCTGGCCGCGCTTGCGTGCGGACGCGGAGGCTCGGCCGGCTTGTCCCAGCGTGAAGGCTTCGCGGCGGCCGGAGCGGGCTTGTCCGCTGCCGGCGGCGGCGCGGGCGCGCGCACACTCGGCGCCGCCGCTCGGGCGCAGGTTCAGGTTGGCGATCGACGGGCCGGCCGCAGGCTGCTGCGCCGGCGGCTGAGGCGCATGATCGGCGGGCGGCGTCGGTTGCCTCGTCGCCGGCGGCTGCGGCGCCTGCTGGATCGGCGGGCGGGCCGCCGTGGGCCTCGGAGGTGGCTGAGGCGGAGGCGACGCCGGCGGCGCTGCTTCCTGCCGGGGCGCAAAGAACGGCATCTCCGGCGCAGGCTTTGGTGTCGGTGCCGGAGGCCGGGCGCTCATCGGCGGTGGTGACGGCGGCGATGCCGGCGCGGGCGGTTCTTCCGGTTCATGTTCCGGTGCCGGAGCGTCGATGGATTCCTTCACCGCAGCGAAAGAAGCCTGAAGGTCGCTGAGCAACTCGGCTTCGAGATCGCCGAGCACATCCGTTTCCGGCGCTGCCGACTTGGCCGGCTCCGCCGGCGGAACGGGCCGGCCGCGCGATTGCGACGACGCCGGGGCATGGGCGTGACCGCTGGCCCCGCGTCCGGACACGATCCGGGCGAGTTCGAACAGCGGATCGTCCGCCGCCGGTTGCGACGTGCGCGCATCTGATGGTTTGCGATCACTCGCTGACCGCACTGAGACTTTCGGGTCGTACCGGTCCGGCATTTCCGCTTGTTAACCCCGCATTACACCCGCGACCCCCGGAACTCTTGGGTCGCTATCGCATTTCGTCGGGTGCGCCAACTCCCAGAATAGTCAATCCCGACCACAACACCAGATTTATGGCGTGAATGAGGGCAAGGCGCGCTTGCGTCGTCCCGGGCTCAGAGGCGTTGATAAACCGCAAATGCGGCAACTCCTTGCCCCTGTTCCAGTGGGCATGGAAGTCGGAGGCAAGGTCGTGCACGTAGAACGCCACCCGGTGCGGTTCGTGCGCCAGGGCGGCTGCCTCGATGATCCTCGGATACTCCGCCAAACGGCGAATTAGAGCCATTTCTCCGGTGTCCGTCAGCCTTTCGAGGGGAGCCGCACCGAGGGTCGCGGCGTCCAGCGCCACGCCCGGAATCTCGGCCGCCGCCTGCCGGAAAACGGACCGCGTCCGCGCGTAGGCGTATTGCACGTAGAAGACCGGATTGTCCTTCGATTGTTCGGTGACCTTTTCGAAGTCGAAATCGAGCGGCGCGTCGTTCTTCCGGAAAATCATCATGAAACGAATCGGATCGCGGCCGACTTCCTCGACCACATCGCGCAGCGTCACGAACTCGCCCGACCGCTTCGACATCTTCACCGGCTCGCCGGCGCGCAAGAGCCGCACGAGTTGGCAGATGAGAATGTCGATCGTGCCCTCGCCGCCGGTGATCGCCTTCACCGCCGCCTTCATGCGCTTGACGTAGCCACCATGATCGGCGCCGAGCACGTCGATCATGTCGAGAAAGCCGCGCCGGTATTTGTCGTAGTGATAGGCGATGTCGGAGGCGAAGTAGGTGTAGCTGCCGTCGGACTTCTTCAGCGGCCGGTCGACATCGTCGCCGAAGTCGGTGGCGCGAAACAAAGTCTGCTCGCGATCCTCCCAGTCCTCGGGCACCTGTCCCTTCGGCGGCGGCAGCCGGCCCTCGTAGATGAGACCCTTGCCCGCCAGCCAATCGATCGCCTCGGCCACCCGGTCACGCGTATCGTCGTTCAAAGACCGCTCCGAGAAGAAGATCTCGTGCGTGATGCCAAGCTCGGCGAGATCCGACCGGATGAGTTCCATCATCGCGTCGATGGTGACGGCGCGCACGATGGGCAGCCATTCGGCCTCGGGCTTGCCGAGCAACGTATCGCCAAACCGGCTCGCCAGGTCCGCTCCGACCGGCTTCAGATAGTCGCCGGGATAGAGCCCCTCCGGGATGGCACCGATGTCCTCACCCCGCGCCTCGCGGTAGCGCAGATAGGCGGAGCGCGCGAGCACATCGACCTGCGCGCCGGCATCGTTGATGTAGTACTCGCGCGTCACCGCGAAGCCCGCGAATTCGAGCAGCGACGCCAGCGCATCACCGAACACCGCGCCGCGCGTGTGCCCCACATGCATCGGCCCGGTCGGATTGGCGGACACGTATTCGACGTTAACCCGGCGGCCTGTGCCGGCGTCGCTGCGTCCGTAGTCGCGTCCCTGCGCGATCAAGGCTCCCAGCACACGCTGCCAATATGCCGGCCTCAGGCGCAGATTGATGAAGCCCGGCCCGGCGACCTCGGCCGCATCGACATCCGGGTCCCCGGCGAGCGCGACCGCGATGCGCGTGGCGAGGTCGCGCGGCTTCATTCCCAGCGGCTTCGCCAGCACCATGGCCGCGTTGCTGGCCAGATCGCCATGACTGGCGTCGCGCGGCGGCTCGACCAGGGCACGATCGAGCGGCGCCCCTTCACCTCCAGGCGCGGCCGCTACGATCGGCTGCAAGATGCGCCCAATCCTGTCGGTGAAGTCTTTGAATACGTTCATATTATTGGCGTCCGGCGCGAAGCGAATGGCCGGCTGAGCGGCGGGCGCGGCGTATCCCACTTCATGGGTTTCGTCAAATTGCGCACTCAGCCGAGGTCGGGGGTTTCGCCAAAGAGTTCGACGTAGGCGTTCACGGCATAGCGGTCGGTCATGCCGGCGAGGAAATCGGCGATCTGCCGCGCCGTCGCCGAAGCGTCGGCGCTGGCTGCCGGCCGCCACGGCTCGGGCATCGCGTTCGGATCGTCGACATAGCGGGCGAACAGCCGCGCCACGACCGCCTCGGCCTTGTCCATGACATCCATCACCCGCCGGTGGCGATAGACGTCACGGCGGAGCATCGCCTTGATGGCCGTGTCGGCCGCGGTCATCGTCCCGGAGAAAGCGATCACCGGGCGATCGGCGCAGCGGATGGCGTCGGCTGAGCCGGGTGCCAGCGCGTCGAGCCGCGACCGGCTCTCGGCAATCACGTCCCCGATCATCGCCGCAATCAGGCGGCGGATCAGTTCGGCGTTGGCGCGCTCGTCGGCGAGGCGCGGATAGTCGGTGGCGATGCTTGCGAGGATATCGCCAACCAAAGGCGTATCGGCGAGCCCATCGCGCGACAGCAGGCCGGCACGCAGCCCATCGTCGATGTCGTGGGCGTCGTAGGCAATATCGTCGGCGATCGACGCCGCCTGGGCCTCAGGCCCGGCGTAGGTGGAAAGCCACAGATCGTGGCGGTCGACATAGTCGCGGATCGCATAGGGCAGTCCGCTCTCGGCGTATCGACCGAGCGGATGGCCCTCCCGGTCGGTCAGCGGGCCGTTGTGCTTGACCAGACCTTCCAGCGTCTCCCAGGTGAGGTTCAACCCATCGAAGTTCGGATAGCGCCGCTCGAGGCTGGTTACGACGCGAAGGCTCTGCGCGTTGTGATCGAAGCCGCCGTGGCCGGCCATGGCGACATCCAGCGCCCGTTCACCGGCATGTCCGAAGGGTGGATGCCCAAGGTCGTGGGCAAGCGCCAGCGCCTCGGCTAGGTCTTCGTCGAGCCGGAGCGCGCGCGCCAGCGCCCGGGCGATCTGCGAGACCTCAAGCGTGTGGGTCAGACGCGTGCGATAGTGGTCGCCCTCGTCGTAGAGGAAGACCTGTGTCTTCTCCTTCAGCCGCCGAAAGGCGGTCGAATGGATCACCCGGTCGCGATCCCGTTCGAAATCGGTGCGGGTTGGACTTGGCGCCTCGGAAAACAGCCGCCCGCGGCTCTGGGCGGGGTCCGAGGCGTAGTGCGCCCGACCCGTGGGAAGCGCGGTGGTTGAAGGGGTCATGATCAAAACCACCGGTTGTCAGGACATGCTGGAGGTTGCCCCACAATAGTATTCGCGGTGCACAAAGCCCTAAAGCAGCCGAATCCGGGGCTTTTATCCGGTGGCGGAGGCCGAGCCGCGTCGAATTTGCCTTGCGAACCATGATCTTGCGCCGCAACACCCGCTCCACGGCATTGACTCCCTAGGGGCCGGCTCATAACTATTGTGTCAGTAAGTTCTATGTAAAACCTCGATTTTCCGCCGTTTTCAACCATGACCGAAGCTGCCACGACCAACGTCACCTTGTCGGAACGCGCTGCAAAACGCATCGCGCGCATCCTCTCGTCGGAAGCGGGCGGTACTGCTTTGCGCATCAGTGTTTCCGGCGGTGGTTGTTCGGGTTTCCAGTACGGCTTCGATCTCGATACGACGCGCACCCCTGACGACATCGTCATCGAGCGCGACGGCGCCGTTGTTCTGATCGATCAAATGTCGCTGCCCTACATGGGCGGCTCCGAGATCGATTTCGTCGATGACCTCATCGGCCAGTCGTTCCAGATTCACAACCCCAACGCCACCGCGTCCTGCGGATGTGGCACCAGCTTCTCGGTCTGAGGTCGGGTCATGGCGGGGGGCAAATCGACAGCAAAAACGAAGAAGAAACCGCCGGCCAAGGCAGCGACCAAGACGGCACGCGCCAGCAAGCCGCCCAAGCCCGCCGCGCGGGCGCGGCCCGCTGCAAAGAGTCCTGCACGCGCGCCGGCACCGAAGCAATCTGCTTCACCGCAGCGCGCGCGCTCCAGCGGCGACTATTCGCTCGACAAGCTGCAGCAGGTCGCGCTGACGGCGACCAATCTCGAAGCGTCGGTGGCTTTCTACCGCGATGTCCTGGGACTCCGCTTCATCACGCGCTTCGATCCGCCCGGTCTCGCCTTCTTCAATCTCGGCGCCGGCGTCCGGCTGTTGCTTTCGGCAACCGCCTCCCAGGCCTCGCTGTACTTCCAGGTCGATGACGTCGACGCCGCCGTCAAGGAACTCAAGAAGCGCGGCGTCCAGTTTCTTCAGCCGCCGCACATGATCCATCGGGACGAAGGCGGCGATTTCGGCAAGAAGGGCGCCGAGGAGTGGATGGCGTTCTTCCACGACCCGAGCAACAACCTGCTCGCCCTGGTCGAACGGCGTTAACCGCGCCGCCTGGCGATCGCTAAACGATCGACGCTCCGGCTCACGTCTTCTTAACGACGCGTGTGTTCAGTGGCCATCTGGTACGAACCCTTTGCGCTTATCCGGACGTTGACGTGACATGGAACGCTTTTCCAGCCTGCCGCTGGCAACCGCTGCTGCCTCGACCGACCGGATACGCCTTGCCGAATTGCTGGGCGCGCTCAGCCATGCCCTCGACCTGACCGAAGGGCAGCCCGCCGGCCACTGCGTTCGCTGCTGCTTCATCGGCACCACAATCGGCCGCGAAATCGGCCTGTCGGACCACCAGATTTCAGATCTCTACTACACGCTACTGCTCAAGGACCTTGGCTGCAGCAGCAATGCCGCGCGCGTGTGCCAGCTCTACCTTGGTGACGACCTCACGCTGAAGCGGGACTTCAAGCTGGTCGACGGCGATAGCGTGGCCGGCGCGCTGGGCTTTGTCCTCGGCCATGCCGGCCTCGGCGCCCCGCTTGCCGACCGCTTCCGCACGCTTGCCAATCTTGTTCGCAACGGCGGCGCACTCACTCGCGAACTCATCGACACGCGTTGTCACCGCGGCGCCGATATCGCTCGATCAATGCATTTTTCCGAAGACGTGGCAGCGGGAATCGAGAACCTCGACGAGCACTGGAACGGCCGTGGTCATCCGGCGGGCGTGAGCGGCGACGCCATCCCCGCATTTTCCCAGATCGCCCTGCTGGCCCAGATCGTCGACGTCTTCCACACCTCTCGTGGCGACGAAGCCGCGCTTCGAGAGGTGAACCTTCGCTCGGACACCTGGTTCGGCCCTCATTTTGTGGACGCCTTCCAGCGCGTCGCCGCGCGGCCCGACTTCTGGCAACAACTCAAGGACCCCGGACTGCAGGCGACGGTGTTCGCCCTCGAACCGGCTCAAGAGGTCCGCCTCGCCGATGAGGATCAACTCGACGCCATCGCGTCAGGCTTTGCCATGGTCGTCGACTCGAAGAGCCCCTACACCCATGGCCATAGCGAGCGGGTCTCGGCGTTCGCCGACCTGATCGCCCTGGAGTTGGGCTGGAGCGAGGAGCGGCGTCGCTGGCTAAGACGCGCGGCGCTTCTCCATGACATCGGCAAGCTCGGCGTCAGCAATGCCATCCTCGACAAGCCGGGCAAGCTCAACGCCGCCGAATGGGAAGCGGTCAAGCTCCATCCAGCGTACACGGAGACCATCCTCTCCCGTATCGCGGCCTTCGCCGACGTGGCGGCGGTCGCCAGCGCCCACCACGAGCGGCTTGACGGAAAAGGCTATCCGAAGGGCCTCACCGGCGACGAAATCGCGATGGAAACGCGCGTGCTCACCGCGGCCGACATCTTCGACGCCATGACCGCCGAACGTCCCTATCGTCCGGCCATGTCCAGCGACAAGGCTCTGGCAATCATGTCGGAAGAACTCGGTACGACAGTGGACGAAACGTGCTTCGCCGCCCTCTCCCGCGCCATCGCGCGGGTCAATCTCGCCGCCGCCTGAACCGGATCGCTACTGGAACGCCGTCTCCGCGAAGCTTCTGAGCTTGCGTGAATGGAGACGCTCATGCGCCATAGCGCCGAGCCTCTCCATGGCGCGGATGCCGATCTCGAGATGCTGGTTCACCTGCCGCATGTAGAAGTCCGACGCCATGCCCGGCAGCTTCAGTTCGCCATGCAGCGGCTTGTCGGAAACGCACAGAAGCGTCCCGTAGGGCACCCGGAAACGGAAGCCGTTGGCCGCGATCGTTGCCGATTCCATGTCGAGAGCGACGGCGCGTGACTGAGAGAAGCGTTGCACCGGCTCACGATGGTCGCGGAGTTCCCAGTTGCGATTGTCGATGGTCGCGACCGTACCGGTACGCATGATGCTCTTCAGTTCGAAGCCTTCCAGCCCGGTCACCTCGGCGACCGCTTCCTCGAGCGCGACCTGGACTTCGGCCAACGGCGGAATCGGGACCCAGGTCGGCAGGTCGGCATCCAGCACATGGTCCTCGCGCACATACCCGTGGGCAAGCACGTAGTCGCCGAGCGCCTGTGTGTTGCGCAGCCCGGCGCAGTGCCCGAGCATCAGCCAGGCGTGCGGCCTCAGCACCGCGATGTGATCCGTAATCGTCTTGGCGTTGGATGGGCCGACGCCGATGTTGACCATTGTCAGGCCGGCGTGGCCTGCCCGCGTCAGGTGGTAGGCCGGCATCTGCGGCAGCCGTGCGACCGGCCTGCCCGATACCGGCTTCTTGCTGCCGGCGAGCGTTACCACGTCGCCGGGCTCGACGAAGCTGTCGTAACCACCCTTCCCCGCGGCAACAAGTTTGCGCGCCCTCTGTACGAACTCGTCGACGTAGAACTGATAGTTGGTGAAGATCACGAAGTTCTGGAAATGCTCCGGATGCGTCGCCGTGTAGTGCGGCAGGCGATGGAGCGAATAGTCGACCCGCGACGCGGTGAACGGCGCCAGCGGCATCGGCATGCCGGGGGCCGCGACGTAGGTACCGTTGACGATGGCGTCGTCGGTGACGGCAAGGTCGGGCACGTCGAACATATCGCGCAGCGGCCGGTCGATCCGCTCGGTGAGCGCGCCCTCGACGTGGATGCCGTCTGGAAACGCGAAGTGCAGGGGGATGGGCTCCGAGGACGGACCGATCTCGACGGGGACGCCGTGGTTGCGGATGAGCAGCCCGATCTGCTCGATCAGATAGCTGCGGAACAGCTTCGGCTGCGTGACGGTGGCGGAATAGACGCCGGGCCCCGCGACGTGACCGTAGGACAGGCGCGAATCGATCTTCGCGAAGGACGATGTCTCGATACGGATTTCCGGATAGGTGGCGCGCACCCGTCCTTCGAGGCGCTTGGTCTTCAGCAGCTTGGCGAAGCGCTCGCGGATGAAGGCGGTGTTGCGGTCGTAGATCAGCTCCAGCCGCTCGACGGCGGCCTCGGGGTCGCGGAACGACTTGGAGGCGATCGGCCGCGGGCGATCGAGGGGATTGGCATCGGCTTTCATGATTTCGCACCGTTTTTCAAGGTGCGCCGGAATGTCTGCTACCAACCGGCCGGGGTCAAGCCGGCGCCGCGTCTCCGGCGGCAGCCCGGCGGTCCATGGCCGCCAACAGCACCGCAATGGCGAGCGCCAGAACGGTGAAAATCACGCTGATCCACGGCAGCCGGGCGTAGCCCCAGCCAGAGGTCAGGGCGAGCCCGCCGAGCCATGGCCCGACCGCAATACCGATGTTGAAAGCCGTCGAAATAAGCGTCGACGCCAAATTCGGCGCGTCGCGCGCCGCCTTGAGGATGCGCGCCTGCGCGGGCGCGGGGAATGCAAAGCCGTTCAGGGCCCAGAGCACGTAAACGACCGACATGCCTACCGCCTGATACACGGCCACGAGACCGGCCAGATAGAACAGCGTCTGCAGCGTGAAGATGACGATCAGCGCCGCCGCCGGTCTCCAGTCGCCGAGGCGACCTCCGATGAGGTTGCCGAAGATCCCGCCGACCCCGGCGGCAAAGAGCAGCCACGGGACAACGCCGAGCGGTATCCCGGTCACCGTCGTCAGCATGGGCACGATGTAGGCGAGCGGCGCGAAGGTCGCCGTCATCATCAGAGCGATCATCAGATATGAAAGCAGGACGTCCGCGCGAAGGACGGCGGCGATCTCCGCGGCGACGCCGAACGACCGGCGCGGTTCGGTGGAGCGCGCTGGCGGCACAAGAGCCACGAGCGCCACCGTCGCCACGACGCCGAGAACCGCGATACCCCAAAACGTCATGCGCCAGCCGAAGGCGTTGCCGATCGCGGTCCCCACCGGCATGCCGATGACGCCGGCCGCCGTGATGCCGGAAATTACGACCGACACTGCGCTTGCGTGCCGGTTGGGCGGTACGAGTCCGCCGGCGATCACCAGGGCGACGCCGAAGAACAGCCCGTGGCTGCACGAAATGAACAGCCGCGCCGCCATCAGCATCCAGTAACTGGTGGAGACCGCGCAGAGGCCGGCGCCCACGACGAACAGGATCATCATCGACAGCAGAACAGGCCTGCGCGGCAGCCTGCTGGTGGCTAGCGCCAGGATCGGCCCCCCGACCGCAACGCCGGCCGCGTAGCCCGAGATGAGGAGCCCGGCAGCTGGAATGCTCACGTCGAGGTCGGCAGCCAGCGCCGGCAGCAGGCCGGCGATGACGACCTCGTTCGTTCCGATGGCAAAAGCCGCGATCGCAAGGGCAAGCAGAGGCAACGGCATTGCAACGGGATCCGCCGGCCGGCGGCCTTTCCTGCGAACCAAGGCGGGTGTTCATGCGAGCCGAAGCGTCGCCCAACGGCCGGCGGGACTGTCGTTCAGCGGCGCAGACCGGTCAAGCCGGCGAACGGTACGGCCCCGTCAGCCCTCGAGGGTCGCGGAGAGCGTGATCTTCACCGCGTCGAGCGCGCGCGAGACCGGACAGCCGAGCTTGGTGCCTTCGGCGATCTTCTGGAATTCCGCGTTGTCGATCCCGGGCACCTTGGCGCCGACCGTCAGTTCGATCAGCGTGATGGTCTGCTTGCCATCGACCGGCTCGAGGTGCACTTCGGCGCTGGCGCGGATGGTATCGGGCGTGAAACCCGCCCGCGTCAGATCGCCTGAGAGCGCCATGGCGTAGCAGCCGGCATGCGCGGCCGCGATCAATTCCTCGGGATTGGTACCGCCGCCGTCCGAGAACCGCGAGGCCCAGGTGTAGGCACCCTCATAGGCGCCGCCGCCGAAGCGCATGTGGCCGCGGCCCTCGCGCAGTGTTCCATGCCATTCGGCGTCGCTCGTCCTGGTGATGGGCATCGTATGAATTCCTTGTTCGGGAGGTCTGAAGGGTCAGTGGTCCGCAGCGGGCGGACGGGCGACAATACATCATTGTCGGCGGCCTATCCTCCCCCGGCCGCAGCGGTTAGCTTCCTTTTCCCAAATCCGCGATTGGGACGCGAGACGGCATGAAGATCGCCACCTGGAACATCAACGGCATACGGGCCCGCATCGATACCGCCCTCAATTGGGTCAAGGACGCCAGTCCCGACATCCTGTGCCTCCAGGAGATCAAGTGCGAGGACGCCGCCTTTCCGTCCGAGATGTTCGAGGAGCTTGGCTACAACGTGTCAACGCACGGGCAGAAGGGCTTCAACGGCGTCGCCATCCTGTCGAAACTTCCGCTCGAGGATGTCCAGTCCGGCCTCGCCGGCGACGACAGCGATACGCATTCGCGCTTCATCGAGGCCGTGGTTTCGGTGCCCGGCGGTGCGCTTCGCGTCGTCTCGCTCTACCTGCCCAACGGCAACCCGACCGGCACCGACAAGTTCGATTACAAGCTGGCCTGGATGGAGCGATTGGAGACCTATGCCCGCAAAAAGCTGGCCGACGAGGAGACTTTCCTGCTTGCCGGCGACTTCAACGTGATCGCAGAGCCGATCGACGCGCGTTTTCCCGACAACTGGAAACGCGACGCCCTCTACCAGCCGGAAACGCGGGCAGCCTGGCGGCGGCTGCTCAATCTCGGCCTTACCGACGCTTTCCGGGCCTGCAACGGCGAACCCGGCCACTACTCCTTCTGGGACTATCAGGCCGGCGCCTGGCAGAAGAACAACGGCATCCTGATCGACCACATCCTCCTGTCGCCGCGTGCCGCCGACCGCCTGACGGGCGCGTGGATCGACAAGCGCACGCGCGGCTGGGACAAACCGTCGGACCACGTCCCGGTGGTGATCGATCTGGACTTCCAGAAGCCGTAATTCGCACTCGAAATACTGGCCGATTGTGCTATTCTTCAAGTATGCACCAGCGGCTCTTGATCATTTTCGCCGCGCTGGCGGCGTTGACGGCCCCCGCATTTGCCGGGATGAACGGCATCGATTGCCGCTGCATCTACAAGGGCAAGTATTTCGAGCAGGGCGACACGGTCTGCATCCGCGTAGACGGCAAGTCGCACATGGCCCGGTGCGACATGGCTCTCAACAACACATCATGGACATTCATTTCCACCATCAACGGCTGCCCATCGGCCATGATGACTCCCGTGCCGCCCGGCTTGCTGGCGCCTCCCCCGACGGACATGGCGAAGACGGATCGACCGGTCTCGCTCTTGTGATCCGTTTCGGGATTTCGGTTGGTCTCACCGCGCGCTAGACTGGTTTGCATGGCTAGGCTGTCGACGATCGGCGCGGGCTTGGTGACCGTCTTCATGACGATGCCGGCGCTCGCCCAGGATGTCGGCGCGCCGCCGGTCAGCAATGCGGTCTGCACGAATGCCGGCGCCACCTATAAGGTTGGCGAATATGCCTGCATCGCCGCATGTCACGGTCAGCGCCGCCTGGCCCGCTGCGACGCCATCGCCACGGCCGCTTCGTGGACCTACGTGTCGGACGCCTGCCCGAGCGCCATGATCAACCCATCATGGCCGAGCGATTGGACGGAAGTTCCCGCGGTTGCCGACATGACGCCGGTGCCGGTCACGGTGCGCATGAGCGCCATCGATCCGAAGATCGCGCCGCTCATCGGCTCGCATTTCAAGGGCAGCGTCCTTACCCGCTGAGAGCGCGAACGCACTCGCGGGATCAGCGGAAGCAGTTGGCTAGCTGCCGCTCGCGATCTTCGCCGGATGCTTGCTCAGCCACTCGTCGGCGCGCTTCTTGGCGGCGTTCCACTCCGCCTCGGTCGCGGCCGAACGCGCTTCCTCGTGCATGGTCACGATCCAGTCCTGCCCGGGCTGCGAGCGGCTGAGCGCGATGGTCAGGTACATCAGTCCGTCGACCGGCTGCCGGCTGTTGCCATCCCCGATGAACAGGATGTGGCCATAGAGCGCCTGCCCCTCGACGCTGCCGTAGTCGGACGCCAGCTTTGCCCATTGCGCCGCCTGGCGCAGGCTGCCCGGCACGTCGGCCGTATCGAGGTGGTCGTGGGTCAGTTCGAGAGCGATCTCGACGAGCAGATCCTTCGCCGCCGGATTGCCCTTGTCGGCCGAAAGGTTCGCCCATTTCGCCGCCTGGATCAGGTCGCGGTCGCCGCCCTCGCCGTTGTAGAACATGGCGGCGAGATTGAGCTGGGCGTCGGCGTCGCCGAAATAGGCCGCTCGCCAGAAATACTCGCGCGCGCGGCTCGGGTCCGCCTTCACGTCTGAATTCGGTATGCCCTTGCGGAAGAACGAGCCGAGCTTCGCCCACGCGTTGGTCACGAACGGTGTCGGCTGGTCGCGGCGGCCCTGGTCGGCGTCGTTCGCATGGGCGGCAACGTCGCTGAACAGCTTGAAGGCCTGATAGTCGTTCTTCTCGACACCGTCGCCTTCGGCATACATGCTGGCGAGCTTCCATTGAGCGCCAGCGTTGCCGTTCTTGGCGGCGAAGCTCAGGGCCTCCACCGCCGTGATCTTGTCGCCGCTGCGGTATGAATCGATCCCGTAGCGCAACGCCTCGGCCGGCGGCGTGTCGGCATTCAGGTTCTTGATGTCGAAGGCGACAGCATGAGCGGTCATGCCAAGCATGACTACAAGCGCGCCACTCAACGCATTACAGGTCTGCATAGCTCAATACTTCTGCCGCACCACCAGGATGGGTTACGGCGCCCTTGCGGGCTGGCCCCACGCCCTGCGCATATTTCCAGATCGCCCCGCTGGTGTAGGAGCCGCTCCGCGGCTTCCACTCCTTCTTTCGCGCCGCCAATGTGGCGTCGTCGAGGCGCACCGATAACGTTCCCGCGACCGCGTCGATGTCGATGATGTCGCCGTCGCGCAACAGGCCGATCGGCCCGCCGTCGCTGGCTTCCGGACCGACATGGCCAATGCAGAAACCACGTGTACCACCTGAGAAGCGGCCGTCTGTGATCAACGCCACTTTCTCGCCGACGCCCTGTCCATAGAGCGCCGCGGTGGTGGATAGCATCTCCGGCATGCCCGGACCGCCCTTGGGCCCGACATAACGGATAACCAGCACTTCGCCGTCCTTGTAGGTACGGTTGTTAACGGCCTCGAAGCATTCCTGTTCCGAGTCGAAACACCGCGCCGGGCCGGAGAATTTCAGCATCTTCATGCCGGCGACCTTCACGATCGCCCCTTCCGGCGCAAGGTTGCCTCTCAGGCCGACGACGCCGCCGGTCGGCGAGATCGGCTTGTCGGCCGACCGCACCACGTCCTGATCCGCGTTCCACTTCACGTTCTTCAGGTTGTCGGCGATCGTCCGGCCGGTGACCGTCATGCAGTCGCCGTGGAGATAACCGTTGTCGAGCAGCGTCTTCATCACCATCGGAATGCCGCCGGCCTCGAACAGGTCTTTGGCGACATAGCGGCCGCCCGGCTTCAGGTCGGCGATGTAGGGCGTCTTCTTGAAGATCTCGGCGACGTCGAACAGGTCGAATTCGATGCCGGCTTCGTGCGCGATCGCCGGCAGATGGAGCCCGGCATTGGTCGAGCCGCCGGACGCGGCAACGACGGTCGCGGCGTTCTCCAGCGCCTTGCGCGTCACGATATCGCGCGGGCGGATGTTAAGGGCGATGAGTTCCATCACCTTCTCGCCAGCCGCCATGCAGAAGCGGTCGCGAATTTCATAGGGCGCCGGCGCGCCGGCCGAATAGGGCAGCGCCAGGCCGATCGCCTCGGAAACCATCGCCATGGTGTTTGCGGTGAACTGACCACCGCAGGCGCCGGCCGACGGGCAGGCAACCTGTTCGAGGAGTTCCAGATCCTCGTCGGACATCTTGCCGACCGAATGCAGGCCGACCGCCTCGAACACGTCGACGACGGTCACGTCGCGCCCCTTGAAGGTGCCGGGCAGGATCGAGCCGCCATAGATGAAGACAGACGGCACGTTGAGGCGGACCATCGCCATCATCATGCCGGGCAGCGACTTGTCGCAGCCCGCCAGGCCGACGAGCGCGTCGTAGCCGTGGCCGCGCATGGTGAGTTCGACGGAGTCGGCAATGACCTCGCGCGACGGCAGCGAGGACTTCATGCCCTCGTGGCCCATGGCGATACCATCGGTAACGGTGATCGTGCAGAATTCACGCGGCGTCCCGCTGGCGGCCGCGACACCCTGCTTGACCGCCTGCGCCTGGCGCATGAGCGAGATGTTGCAGGGGGCGGCCTCGTTCCAGCAGCTCGCAACGCCGACGAAAGGCTGGTGGATCTGGTCGGACGACAGACCCATGGCGTAATAATACGAGCGATGCGGCGCATGCTCCGGCCCTTCCGTCACATGACGGCTGGGCAGCTTCTTCTTGTCGAACACACGCGCTTCCATGCTCACCTCTTCAGGCCGACCCGTCCTGCCGGATACGGACCGGTAACCAACGCCGCGACAGCGACAACCGACCGCACAAGTTCG
The DNA here is from genome assembly GCA_963781775.1 of uncultured Alphaproteobacteria bacterium. Classification (GTDB taxonomy): domain Bacteria; phylum Pseudomonadota; class Alphaproteobacteria; order Rhizobiales; family Kaistiaceae; genus CAVSRC01. Next base: position 43,163 of record CAWAHE010000017.1, read on the forward strand.
CGATCCCTCACCAGCCCCGCAGGCGCTTGCCCCCCTTCGACAGGCCACCTGACAGGCGAGTAAGTCGTTCCAGTTTATGGCTGAAAGGCGGCGGATTGCCCCATCATAACGCGCTGAGGTTAACTTCTCGCCACACTGTGGCGGTGGGGCAACATAGCGCCTGTGGACAAGCGGCCCGGCCGCCTTCGCGGCCAGGTTGAACGACTTTGGCTGCCTGCGCAGGGCAAACTGCGCCTGAAGCTAAGGGGTAGCGCGGACGGCGATGCGCGGCGCGCGCTAGCGCTGGCCGTAAAGGATTTTGCGCTGTTCTTCGTCCGACGCTTTTTCCGTGTCGGGCGGCGCCTTCAACGCCAGGCCCTTCTGCACCGCTGGACGGGCCTCGATCCGCTCGACCCACGCCTTGACGTTGGGGAACTCGGCGATGTCGATATCGCGACCCTCCCAATTCCTGATCCAGCCGAACAGCGCCATGTCGGCGATCGAGTAGTCGCCGGCAACGTAGTCACGACCCTTCAGCCGGTCGTTGAGCACCCGATACAGGCGGTGGGTCTCATTGCCGAAGCGCTTGATCGCGTACTCGTCATCCTGGGCGAAACGACGGAAGTGCCCGTTCTGGCCGAGCGTCGGTCCGACATGCGCCATCTGCCAGATGAGCCATTCATTGACGGCGACACGCTCGCGGGCGTTCTTGCCGTAGAAGCGCCCGAACTTCTCACCGAGGTAGATGAGGATCGCGGCCGACTCGAAAACCGAAATCGGCTTTCCGTCCGGGCCCTCGGGATCGACGATCGCCGGCATGCGGTTGTTGGGAGCGATGGCGAGGAACTCCGGCTTGAACTGGTCGCCCTTGCCGATGTTGACGAACCTTGTCGTGTAAGGAACGCCCAGCTCCTCCAGCATGATGGAAATCTTGTAGCCGTTTGGTGTCGGCCAATAGTGCAGCTCAATTGGCTTCGTCTGGGTCGCGGGCATGGCTATATCTCTTGTGGGGGGAAGCGGGCGGGAAGATGTGCCGATACTTGTGTCAGTAAGGCCCGCGGGCAAGGTCAGTATTTTTCTCCAAACGGTCAACTCGAAGAAAGTCTGTGCTGCGGTTTATCCAATCGCGGCAATTCTTCTAACTTTTTCATAAGACAAATTCGGTATGTGGGGACGATCAGAGGATGAAACCGCGGAGGAAGCGGAAATGATCAAAGTCCGGATCGCCGGATTGGCCCTGCTTGGCGCTACACTGATTGCCGCCGGCGCCGCTTCGGCACACTCGGTCGACGTCACCAAGCTTCCGCTCGGCGACAACAAGGTCTCCGATCACGCTGAGGTGGGCTTTCTGTGGGCCTGCCACACCGACCCGCAGGCTGGCGGCGCGCAGGTCGAGGGACCCTGGATCGACAGCGCCAACGGCACCTGGAACCTAGAGAAGAAGGTGTCGGTCAGCGGCTCGGTGACGTGGCCGCATTCCTTCGAGGTCGGCGTCGACGGCGACCAACGCATCTTCGGCACGAACGATCTGCCCGATCACGCGACGGGCGTCTTCCCGATTGCGTCGAATGAGGAAGCCTACAAGTACGACCGCAATCCCAATCACATCGCCGAACAGGACTTCGCCTTCGACCTGCCGGCGAATCCGGCCGTCCTCGACCAGCCGCTCTGCGCACCCGGCGCGGTTGGCGTACTGCTTTCGGGCGTGGTGCTGTTCAACGCCGTCGATGCGCCCGGCCGCGATGCCGTCGCGCACGAAACGCAGGACTCCTGCCAGGGGCATCCCCAGGAAGGCAGCGTCTATCACTATCACAACGTCAGCCGTTGCGTGCTCGAGGCGCTCGATGCCGGTACCGGTCCATCGAAGCTCGTTGGCTACGCGGTCGACGGCTTCGGCATCTACGGGCCGCGCGACGAGAACGGCGAGGAACTGTCCTCGGACGACCTCGACGAATGTCACGGCCGCGTCAGCGACGTCGAGTGGGACGGCAAGGTCGTGAAGATGTACCACTACGTCGCCACGCTCGACTTTCCCTACACGGTCGGTTGCATGCGCGGCGCCTACAGCAACGACGACGTGATGACGATCAGCGGCCCGCGGCTCCAGGCGCAGATGGGTCAACCCCGATCGACAGGCGGCCCCGACCTCGCCGCAGCAGCAGCGAAGCTTGGCATCAGCGAGGCCGTGCTGGTCGGTGCGCTGGGTGCGGCGCCGCCGAATCTCGCCGCCGCGGCATCGAAGCTCGGTATCAGCCAAGCGGCGCTATCGTCCGCCCTCGGCCTTTAGTAGTCAGCGGGATCAGGCCGGCACGTAGGTCAATTTGACCGCGTGCCGCGCCTTGGCGCCGGCCGCCAGGAACAGCATGGACGGCTTGTCGGCGAGTTCGCCCGCGAAATCCTCCGGGTCGGCGTGCCCGGTCCACTCCTCGATACTGAGATAAGGCGCGCCGGCCTTCGCCCATATCGCGAAGTGCGGATAGTTTTCCGCCTCGACCACAATCGCCGCGCCCGTCGGGCTCTCGAAGCGCACGCTTCGGCTGCGGGCATTGAAGAAGCACAGCGGCTTCCCGGCGATCAGGCCATCGGGCAGCGATAGCCGGCGCCCCTCCATGGGCACCGGGCGGCGGGTGTCTTTCGGCAGGCCGGCCTCGCCGATCTCCGGCACCATCGGATCTTCCGCCTGCTCGAAGACCACAGCGTGGTCATGCTTCTCCCCGCCGGCGAACGGCCAGTTGAAGCCGGGGTGATAGCCGATGGCATAGGGCATCAAAACGTCGCCGGTATTGTGAACGACGAACTCGGCCGTCAGGTCATCGGCGCCGACGCGATACTCCGCGGTCAGGACAAAGCCGAACGGATAGGCAGCGCGGGTCTCCGGTGTGTCGCTGAGGCTCATGCGGACGAAGTCCTCGCCCTGCGCATCGATCGCGAAACGTGTCGTCGGCGCGAAGCCGTGGATCGGAATCGGATAATCGACCCCGTTGACCTTGATCGTGCCGGCGCGGGTCTGACCGCAAAGCGGAAAGAGAACCGGCGAACTCTTCGGCCACCAGGTCGGATCGCCGTCCCAGAGCAAGTCGACATCGCCGACCGACCACGCCACCGGCTCGGCCCCGCGCGTTGCGATGGCGGCGCGGCCGGCGCCCGCTTGCAGTTCGACGGTCGGCGACGTGGGCCGCGGCGGATCGGTAAACGGACCGGGAGGACGTTTGCTTGTCACAGTCAGATGCCGCCTCGTGCGCTGTTCATCGCTTCCACTTAATCGAACAGCCAACCGAATTGAACTGCGCGTCCGGTCCCTTGCCGGTCTTGGCAATCGTGCGCATCGCCTCGACCAGTTCGCGCCTGGCGTGCGGCGGCAGCGCGTTGGTGCGTCCCTCGTCGAGCCGGCCGTGATACTCGATGGTGCCGCCACGGCTGATACCAAAGAACTCCGGCGTGCATGCGGCGTCAAACGCGCGCGCAGTCTGCTGGCTCTCATCGAAGAGGTACGGGAACGGGAAGCCGTGCTTCGCCGCAAACGCTTTCATGTTGGGGAAAGAATCCTCGGGATGGCTCGCGGGATCGTTCGCCGAGATGGCGACGAAGCCGATGCCCTCCGCGGCAAGCGTCTTCGCGTCGGCGACCATGCGGTCGACCACCGCTTTCACGTAGGGACAGTGGTTGCAGATGAAGGCGACCACCGTGCCGTTTTCGCCGGTTACGTCATCGTCGCTGTAGGTCTTGCCGTCGGTGCCGCGCAGCGAGAAATGCGGCGCCTGGATGCCGAGTTCCGGCGCGGTCTGTGGTGCGGCCATCATATCCTCCCCTGATCCGAACGCTTGCCGCTCATTACATGACGCCGCGACGTTCCCGTTCAACCCGCCGCCTGCACCGCGCCCTGTCGCACCAGCCAGGTCACCGCCTCGCGCACTGCTTCGAACGAGGTGTAGCGCGGCTCGTAGCCGAGCAGGCGTCGCGCCTTGTCGATGCTGCAATTCGGGCTGTGGGCAATATGGTCCCAGGTCGAGCGTGCTTCGTCCGCCGTGCGGCCGGCCTTCCATTCCTCCCAGGGCAGATAGGTGAGCCGCGCCTCCTGCCCGAACCACGAGGCGACGGTCTCCGCATAGCCGCGCAGCGTCACCGCCGCCGGCGAAACGACGTGGAATGCCTCGCCGATCGCCGTGCTGCGGCTGGCGATCGCCTTCATGATGATCTGCGCGACGTCATCGGCATGGACATGGTGGACCGTCTCGAGACCGAGATTGGGAAGCGCCAGTTCCTCGCCCCGCGCCAGCGTCGAGAACACATCGACATTGAAGTGTCCCGCCGGGTTCACCGGATTCCAGCCGGGCCCGACGATATGGCCGGGATGGACGATGGTCGCGGGGAAGCCGTTCCGCCGCGCCTCATTCAACAGATACGCCTCGATCTCGGCCTTGCGGATGCCGTAGTCGCCGAATGGGCGGCGCGGCTGCATCTCGGTCGTCGGCACGGTGACGCTCGGGCCGTGCACCCAAATCGTGCCGGTATGGATGAAATGCTGAACGTGGCCGGCCAGCGCCTCGACCATCTGCCGCGCGCTCTCCGGCAGGAAGCAGACCATGTCGATGACGATGTCCGGCCTGAGATCGCGGATCTTGCCGGCGAACGTGCCGGCCTTTTCGTCCGCGACCCGGTCGGCAATGACCGTCGTCACCGATTTCCAGGCGGCGTTCGCCTGATAGGGCTCGCGCAGGCCGCGGCTGACATTGACGACTTCGAAGCCGGCCTCGACCAGTCGCGGCACCAGATAGGTGCCGACGTGGCCGCTGCCGCCAATGATCGCGACGCGGGTCATGCGAAATCCTCGAAAATATGCAAAGAGACGGGCCGCCATCATCCGCCACCGGGCGCCGCGGATCAACCCGCCAAGGGCCGATCTCCCGTCCGCCGTTCACCCGTGCCACACTCCCAACCCAATGATTCGACCCAGAGATTCCGAATGGCCGCCGCGAAGAAACGCAAATCCACCACCTCCGCAGATCTGTTCGCCCAGCTCGACGAAGAGGTCGGCAAATTGAAGTCCGTCGCGCGCGCAGCCCGCAGCGGCAAGGCAGTGCCCCTGAAGAAGGCGGTCGGCGCCGAGGACAGCTATTCCGCCGCCGACATCGAGGTGCTGGAGGGTCTGGAGCCCGTCCGCCGGCGGCCGGGCATGTACATTGGCGGCACCGACGAGAAGGGCCTCCACCACCTCTTCTCGGAGATCATGGACAACTCCATGGACGAGGCGGTCGCCGGCCACGCCACCTGGATCGAGGTCGAACTGTCGGCTGACGGCTTCGCCACGGTCACCGACAATGGCCGCGGCTTTCCGGTCGATGCGCATCCCAAGTTCAAGAACAAGTCCGCGCTGGAGGTGATCATGACCACCCTCCATGCCGGCGGCAAATTCAATTCCAAGGTGTACGAGACCTCAGGCGGCCTGCATGGCGTTGGCGCGTCGGTCGTCAACGCGCTGTCGGACGAACTTGAGGTCAATGTCTGGCGCGGGCGGCGCCATTATCGTCAGAGCTTTGCGCGCGGCGAGCCGCAGGGAAAGCTCAAGGACCTCGGCGAGGTTCACAACAAGCGCGGCTCCAGCGTGCGCTTCCATCCCGACCCGCAGATTTTCGGCAAGGGGGTGACCTTCAGGCCCGAGCGGCTCTTCGCCATGTCGCGGTCGAAGGCGTACCTCTTCGGTGGCGTCGAAATCCGCTGGTCGTGCGCGCCCGAACTCGCCAAGGGCAAGGACATCCCGGAGAAGGCAAGCTTCCACTTCCCCGGCGGCCTGTCGGAATATCTCGCCGCCGAACTTGGCAGCGAGAAGACGGTCGTGCCGATCTTCTCCGGCCGCACCGACAAGGCGAGCGGCCACGGCGCCGCCGAGTGGGCGATCGCCTGGTATCCCGGCGAAGGCTTCGTGCGCTCCTACTGCAACACGATCCCGACCGGCGACGGCGGCACCCACGAAGCGGGCTTGCGCGCCGCGCTCACCCGCGGCCTCAAGGGCTATGCCGAACTGAGTGGCAACAAGCGCGCCAGCGTCATCACCGCCGACGACGTCATGACCTCGGCCGCCTCCATTCTGTCCGTGTTCATCCGCGAGCCGGAATTCGTCGGCCAGACCAAGGACCGTCTGTCGTCGGCGGAAGCGACCCGCATCGTCGAGAACGCCGTCCGAGATCCGTTCGACCACTGGCTTGCCGCCTCGCCGGGCGAAGCGACCCGCCTGCTCGATTGGGTGGTCGAGCGCGCCGAGGAGCGCCTGCGCCGCCGGCAGGAAAAGGAGATCGGCCGGCAGACCGCCGCCCGCAAGCTGCGCCTGCCGGGCAAGCTCGCAGATTGCAGCCAGAGCGGAAAGTCCGATACGGAGCTCTTCATCGTCGAGGGCGATTCCGCCGGCGGCTCGGCCAAGCAGGCGCGCAACCGCGCCAACCAGGCGATCCTGCCGCTGCGCGGCAAGATCCTCAACGTCGCCAGCGCCGGCCGTGAGAAGCTCAGCCAGAACCAGCAGCTCGCGGACCTGATGCAGGCGCTGGGCGTCTCGCCCCGTGCCGGCTACCGCGAGGCGGATCTCCGCTACGACCGCATCATCATCATGACCGACGCCGACGTGGACGGCGCCCACATCGCCTCTCTGCTCATCACGTTCTTCTACCGCGAGATGCCGGAGCTGATCCGCGGCGGCCATCTCTTCCTGGCCGTGCCGCCGCTCTACAAGCTGACGCAGGGCGCCAAGGTCATGTATGCCCGTGACGACACCCACCGCGAGGAACTCATGAAGAAGGAGTTCAACGGACGCGGCAAGGTCGAGATCGGCCGCTTCAAGGGCCTCGGCGAAATGCTGCCGGGTCAGTTGAAGGAGACGACCATGGACCCGGCCAAGCGCACGCTGCTCAAGGTCGAGATCGTCGAGGATGCGGCAACCGGCACCGCCGTCGAGAGCCTGATGGGCAACAAGCCCGAGGAGCGCTTCCGCTTCATCCAGGAGCGGGCCGAATTCGCGCACGACCTGGATATTTAGGCCGTCCTGACCCGGGGCTGACCCGGCCGCCCTTTTCCGCTAGTTTCCCTTGGGCGACCAAAGCCTTGGAGAAACTGATGTTCCGTAGCCTGTTCCTCGCCACCGGCCTGCTGGTCAGCCTCGCCGGGGCGGAGTTTGCCCGGGCCGACGCGCTGACTGACGGGATTGCGGCACTTCCGGGGTCCGTAGAGGACGTGCGCATCGGCGGAACCTGGGACAATGGCGGCAAGAGCGGCTCCTATCGCATCCTGGTCGCCCGCGCCGTTGGCGGCGAAAACGTCACCGCGCGCCTGTTCGTCCAATGGATCGCCAATAATGACGACGGCACGACCACCGTCGAAAACACCATCGAGATCAAGGAACTCGCCGATCTCAAGGTCGATGTCGTGGATTTCACGGCGGAATCCGATACGGACGGACTGTCGGTCTTCCTCCAGACACTCAATCCAAACGGCAGCACCGACGCGAATTACGAGCTGTTCATCCAGTCGCCGACCGACTATCGCTTCGGACCGGCGAGCAATTAGTCGGCTCTGTTTACGTAAATCGTGCGAAATCATTGACATCCCCCCGTCAGCGCCTATGTTGCGGCGCGTCAATTCAGAGACGGGGCGGCGTCTCATGAGTCGGCTTCCGTCACACCACGGCCAATGGCCGGGTTTATTGAATTGCGAATGAGCTTCCAATCTCTCGGACTGAGCCCCAAGGTTCTCGCTGCGGTCGAGGCCAGCGGCTACATTGAGCCGACGCCGATCCAGGCGCAGGCGATCCCCCATGTGCTCGAGCGTCGCGACGTCGTCGGCGTTGCGCAGACCGGCACCGGCAAGACAGCGTCCTTCGTGCTGCCCATGCTGACGCTGCTCGAGCAAGGCCGCGCCCGCGCGCGCATGCCGCGCACGCTCATCCTCGAGCCGACGCGCGAACTCGCCGCGCAGGTCGAGGAAAATTTCACGCGCTACGGCCGCAATCACAAGCTGACCGTCGCCCTCATCATCGGCGGCGTCTCGTTCGACGATCAGCTGCGCAAGCTCGATCGCGGCGCCGACATTCTGATCGCGACACCCGGCCGGCTGCTCGACCTGTTCGAACGCGGCAAGATCCTGATGAACGGCGTCGAGATCCTCGTCATCGACGAGGCCGACCGCATGCTCGACATGGGCTTCATCCCGGACATCGAGCGCATCTGCAAGCTGTTGCCGCCCTCGCGCCAGACGCTGTTCTTCTCGGCGACCATGCCGCCGGAGATCAAGCGGCTCGCCGACCAGTTCCTGTCCAACCCGGTGCGGGTCGAGGCGTCGAAGCCGGCCACGGCGGCGACGACCATCAGCCAGCTCCTCGCCACGTCCGGCCGCGAGCCCGTCGAGAAGCGCGCCGTACTGCGAGCGCTCATCAAGGGCGCCACCGATTTCAAGAACGCCATCATCTTCTGCAATCGCAAGCGTGACGTCGCGACCCTGCATCGCTCGCTCGCCAAGCACGGCTTCAGCGTCGGCGCCCTGCACGGCGACATGGATCAGCGCGCCCGCACGGCCACGCTGGACGACTTCCGGAAGGACCGCATCACGCTGCTGGTGGCGAGCGACGTGGCGGCGCGCGGCCTCGATATTCCAGCGGTGAGCCACGTCTTCAATTTCGACGTGCCGACCCATGCCGAGGACTACATCCATCGCATCGGCCGCACCGGCCGCGCCGGGCTGACCGGCACCGCCATCACCATCGCCACCTCGCTAGACCGCAAGTATCTTGGCGCGATCGAGCGGCTGACCGGACAGCCGATTGCGCCGGTCGAGGTCGAGGCCGGCGACGAACGCGCCGCCGCCTTCCACAAGGCCCGCTCCGAGCGCGAACATGCGCCCGAGGAGTCCCGTGAGCGCCACGGCCGTGGTCACCGCGAGCGGCGCCCCCGTCAAGAGGCTCCGGCCGAGACCACGAGCAGTCAGCCCGAACCAACGCCGACGCCGCGGGCCGAGGCTTCGGCGCCAGTTGAAGCGCGTCCGCAACGCGCCGAGCAGTCCAGCCGCGACGAGCGGCCGCCACGCGAGGAGCGCCACCAGCGCGACCACCGTTCGGCGCGCAGCGAAGAACGCCCTCAACGCCGCGACCGCCACCGCCGCGATGACGGAGGCGACGACGCCCCGGTCGTCGGCCTCGGCGATCATGTGCCGGAATTCCTGCGCCGGCCGGTCAAGGTGCCGAGCAGTTAGGACAATCCGTCATTCATCGGGAATGAGACGGGCGCTTCGGCGCCCCTTTTCTTGCCGGGCCTACTGCGGCTGCAACACGTGCCGGTCGATCTCGGCAATGCTGTTGACGCCGGTCAGCCCCATTGTGACGTTCAGTTCCTTCTGGATCAGATCGATGACCTTGGCGACGCCGCGCTCGCCGTCAGCACCGACCGCCCAGGCATAGGCGCGGCCGATCAGGCAGGAACGGGCGCCGAGCGCAAGTGCCCGCATGATGTCCTGCCCACCGCGGACGCCGCTGTCGAACATGACCTCGATCTCCGAGCCGACCGCATCGACGATCCCGGGCAGCATCGAAATGGTCGACGGTGCGCCGTCGAGCTGGCGGCCACCGTGGTTGGAGACCACCAGCGCGTCCGCTCCGGTGGCGACTGCTTCGCGGGCATCCTCGACGTCGAGGATGCCCTTGATGATCAGCTTGCCCGGCCACTGGCTCTTGATCCACTCGACATCCTTCCAGCTCAGCGAATCGTCGAACTGGCGCGAGGTCCACATCGCCAGCGAACCGACGTCGTCCATGCCCTTCACGCGGCCGGCGAGATTGCCGAAGGTGCGATTCTTCGTGCCGAGCATGCCCAGGCCCCACTCGACCTTGGTCGCCATGTTGAGGATGTTGTTAAGCCGGAGCGCGATCGGCACTGAAAGGCCGTTGCGGACGTCCTGATGGCGCTGGCCGAGCACCTGCAGGTCGGCGGTCAACACCAGCGCGCTGCATTTCGCCGCGATGGCGCGCTCGATGAGCGCATGCGCGAAGCCGCGGTCCTTCATGACGTAAAGCTGGAACCAGAACGGCTTGTCGACTGCGGCGGCGACCGCCTCGATGGAGCAGATCGACATGGTCGACAGCGTGTAGGGAATGCCCGCCGCCTGCGCCGCCCGACAGGCGAGAATTTCGCCGTCGGCGCGCTGCATCCCGGTCGACCCCACCGGGCCAAGCGCCAGCGGCATCGGAACCTTCTCGCCGAGGATGGTGGTCGAGGTGTCGCGCCCGGCGACGTCGACGAGAACGCGCTGGCGGAACTGTATCTTCTCCAGGTCGGCCCGGTTGGCGCGAAGCGTCTCCTCGGAATAGGAGCCGGCGGCAACGTAGTCGTAGAACATGCGCGGCACTTTGCGCTGGGCGACCCGTCGAAAATCCTCGACGCAGGTGTAGATGGTCATGCTTATCCCCGAATTTTCTTCTGAGCGCTTAGCGGCGCTTCGCCAGTTTCTTCTTGGCCACCGGCTTGGTGCTCTTCGCGGCTTCGGCTTTCGGCGCCGGTTTTGGTTTCTTTGCGCCCTTGGCCTTCTGCGTCCGCAGCGCGACGGCGAACGCTTCCCGCGCCCAATCGGCGAATTCGTCCGGTTCGTCAAGCAGCCGCTCGGGCACGCGCCAGTAGGATGTTTCCATCGCCTTGCCCTGGCGGTGATAAATCCACGGCCCGCAACCTTCCTTCTCGAAGGCGGCAGTCGTCTGTTCGTCCGCCTTGAAGTAGAGAACGTCGCTGGCGACAATCGCGAACATGATGGCGTCCTTGAATGCGCCGAGCCCGCCGAACATGCGGCGGATGCTCACGCCACCCAGCGGCGCGAACAATTCGTCGAGCAAATCCTGAAAGCCCCCCGCCATCACCTGCCCCTACTTCACAACGTCGAGGCCCATCTGCCAGAAATCGGCCTCGAGCCGCGTCGCCCGATCGAACAGGGCGAGGAGACGCGGGTAGCGGGCCTCGGTCAAGGCCTCCTCCCCCAGCCTGTCGATCTCCGCTTCGGCGTCCCGCGCAAGCGCCTGGTAGGCCGCGCCCGAATACTCCGCGATCCATTCGCGATAGGGATTGTCTGCCGCCTGTCCGCTCGCGCTGTGGGCGAGTGTCTTGCCGATCTCGGCATAGCCGACGACGCAGGGGGAGAGCGCCGTCATCAGGTCAAGCAGGTCGCCGCGCGCGCCCGCGTCGAGGACGAAGCGCGTGTAGGCGATCGTCTCACGCGCCTCAGGCGCCGCTTCGAGGTGCTGCTGCGTGAGCCCCCACCGTTCGACCATGCGCACATGCAGCCTCAGTTCAGTATCGAGGATCGCGGTCATCGCCGCCGCGGCGTGGCGCATGTCGGCGAGCGTCGGCGCCTTGTAGGCGGCGAGCGCATAGGCGCGCGCGAAGTGGATCAGGAACAGATAGTCCTGCGTCAGGTAGTGGCGGAAAGCCGGCTGCGGCAGTGTGCCCTCGCCGAGCGCGAGCACGAACGGGTGCGTCGTGTACGTCCACCACGCCTCGGCGGCATCTGCCTTGAGGCGGGCGAACAGACTAGGCATGGGGGTGCGAGCCGTTCGCGCTCAGGCGCCGGCGGCTTCGCGCTCTGTGGCCGGCCTCAGTTCCACCGACTCGCCGCAGCCGCACGAGGAAACCTCGTTCGGATTGTGGAAGACGAAGCCCGAGCGCAGCTTGGTGGTCTCGAAATCCATGGTCGCGCCAAGCAGGAACAGCACCGCCTTCGGGTCGACATAGACCGTCGCGCCGTGCGCGGTCACCACGTCGTCGGCGGCGTTCGGAACCTCGACCGGGTCGAGCGTATAGGCCATTCCCGCGCAACCGGCATTCTTCACGCCGACGCGAACGCCGATCAGCGCCTTGTCGTTGCTTTCGACCAGATCGCGGACGCGCGCAGCGGCGCCCTCGGTGAGCGAGATAACTGATGGTCGCGGACGTGCGCTTGCCATGCCTCTGCTTCCTTACGGGCGCCGGTTCGCGGCCAACGCCAATTCACGACATAAGATGGGCCGGTTCGCGATAGACGACAAGGCCCATCAACAGATTGATTTTGCTCAATTTACCCGGTCCGAGGCAACAAGCGCGTCGTGCATGGCCTGATAGGCCGGCTTTGGCTGGAGCGTCGCGTCGAACGGCAGCGCATCGCCCATGCCATGGAAAAAGCCCGGCACCCACGAGGCGGCATCGGTAAAGCCCCAGCTGACGACCGCCTTGCAATAGGGCCGCGCCAGGCAGAAGGCCGTCACGTCGCCATAGGCATTGGCCTGACGCTTGAGTCCGGCAGCATCGCTCGGCAACTGCAGGCGCACGTCGAGTTCGGTGATCGAGATCTCCAGCCCCAGCGCCGCCAGCCGCGCGGCATTCTTTTCGTGCTGCTTGTCGATGCGGAAGCGGTCGACGAGATGCATCTGCCAGCCAACGCCGTCGATCGGCACGCCCTTCTGCTTGAGGTCTTTCACCAGCGCGTAGACCGCATCCGATTTCGCCGTCACGCGCTCCGCGTTGTAGTCGTTGTAATAGAGCTTCGCTGCGGGGTCCGCTTCATGCGCGAAACGGAACGCCATCTCGATGTAGTCGGGACCGATCAGCCGGTACCAGATCGACTCGCCGCGTAGCCGCCCGTCGTCACCCACCGCCTCGTTGACAACGTCCCAGGCGGCGATCCGGCCCTTGTAACGGCCGACGACGGTCGCGATGTGGTCGTGCAGGATGGTGATCGCCTCGTCGCGGGTGAACGCGCCGTTGGTCAGCCAGCCGGGATTCTGGTTGTGCCACACGAGCGTATGGCCGCGCACGGCCATGCCGTTTTCCCCGGCAAAATCCACCAGCGCGTCGGTGTCGTCGAAATAGTAGGTGCTCGGCCCGAGATGCATCGCCGACCATTTGAACGCGTTCTCGGCGACGAGCATGTTGTATTCGCGCTTGAGCACGTCGCGGTAGGCCGGATCGGATCGAAACGGCGGCATCGCCACGGCCGCGCCAACATGGAAACCACGCGCCTCAGCAAGCGCACGCAGCGGTTCGTCGGCCCTGGCCGCGGTCGCCGAGCCGAGCAGCACGCACGCCGCGGCGACCAGCCCGGCGGCACTGCTCATACGCCGTCCTTTAGGATTGGCCCCAAGCGCGCTCAATACCAATCGAGCGCTACCTTCGCCATGTCGGACATGCGCTCCGGCGTCCACGGCGGATCGAAGACCATCGTCACCGTCACGTTGGCAACGCCGGGCACGAGACTGACCGCGTTCTCCACCCAGCCCGGCATCTCGCCGGCGACCGGGCAACCCGGCGCGGTCAGCGTCATGTCGATATCGATGTTGCGGTCGTCGTCGATGTCGACGCGGTAGATCAGGCCAAGCTCGTAGATGTCCGCCGGGATCTCGGGGTCATAGACGGTCTTCAGGGCCGAAACGATATCCTGCGTCAGACGATCCAGTTCCTCCGCCGGGATGGCCGAGCCGGTCGCGTGCGGCTGCACCGACGCGCCAGCCTGAGCCGTCTCGGGCTCGGCGGTCGCGGTTTCAGTCGTGGGAGTCGGGCTGGTGTCTTCCATGGGTCTCACGCGAAGAAATCATGGGCCTTCTGCAAGGCCTCGGCAAGGCGATCGACTTCGTCGACCGTATTGTAGAGCGCGAATGACGCCCGGCACGTGGCCGTGGTGCCGAAGCGGGCGAGCAGCGGCTGGGCGCAGTGGGTCCCAGCCCGCACCGCGACGCCGGCGCGGTCGATGATGGTCGAGATGTCGTGCGGGTGGGCGCCGGCCATGTTGAACGAGACAATGGCACCCTTGCCCTTCGCCTCGCCGTAGATCGTCAGGCTGTTGATGCGCGACAGGCGCTCGTGGGCATAGGCGGCGAGCGTCGCCTCGTGCGCGGCGATCCGCTCCCGGCCGATGGTCTCCATGTAGGTCAGCGCTGCGCCAAGGCCGATTGCCTGCACGATCGGCGGCGTGCCGGCCTCGAAGCGGTGCGGCGGCTCGGCGTAGGTGACGCGATCTTGGCTGACATCGGCGATCATCTCGCCGCCGCCCATGTAGGGCGGCATCGCCTTCAGCTGCTCGCGCTTGCCGTAGAGAACGCCGATGCCGGTCGGTCCGTACACCTTGTGGCCGGTGAAGGCGTAGAAATCGCAATCGATATCCTGCACGTCCACCGGCAGGTGGACCGCGCCCTGGCTGCCGTCGATCAGCACCGGAATGCCGCGCGCATGCGCGATCCGGCAGACCTCCTTCACCGGGACGACCGTGCCGAGGACGTTCGACATGTGCGTGATCGCCACAATCCTGGTGCGCGGCGTCAGCAGCTTCTCGAATTCGTCGATCAGGAAGGTGCCATCGTCGGCGACCGGCGCCCACTTGATCACCGCGCCACGCTTCTCGCGGTGGAAGTTCCACGGCACGATGTTGGAATGGTGCTCCATGATCGAGAGCACGATCTCGTCGCCCTCGCCGATCACCGTTCCGCCGAACGACGCGGCGGCGAGGTTGATCGCCTCGGTAGCGTTGCGCGTGAAAATGATCTCATCGACGTGCGCGGCATTGATGAAGCGCCGCGCGATCTCGCGCGCCTCCTCATACTTCTCTGTCGCGGCATTCGACAGGAAATGAAGGCCGCGATGGACGTTGGCGTATTCCGACGTGTAGGCGTGCGTCACGGCGTCGATGACCGCCTGCGGCTTCTGGGCCGACGCGCCATTGTCCAGGTAGATCAATGGCTTGTCGTAGACGGTCCGCGACAGAATGGGAAAGTCGCGGCGGATCGATTCGACGTCGTAGGGGGCCGCGGTGCGCGTCGGCGCGTTCATGGCGTGCTTCTCGCCGACTTCGAACAGGACGCCCCCTCTCCCATGGGGAGAGGGCTTTGAGCCTTGGCGAACGCAGTGAGCTTAGGCGAAAAGGGAGAGGGGGTATGGTCCCTCGTTAGGCAACATCCCCTCACCCTTCGCGCGTAACTCGCTGACGCTCCCAACGCGCGAAGCCCTCTCCCCATGGGAGAGGGGAGTATCACCACCCGAGGCTGCAATACGCGGCCCATCGTCACGAAGCCCCAGCCCGCTTCCGGAGCCACGCGCCGACGACGCCCTTCAGCGCCGCGGCAATGGCTTCGTCGTCGACCGAGTCTATAGCGTCGTCGAGGAACGCCTCGATCAGGAGCTGCTCCGCCTCGGCGCGCGGAACGCCGCGCGCCATCAGGTAGAAGAGATGCGTCTCGTCGATGCGGCCGGACGTGGCGCCATGGCCGCATTGCACGTCGTCGGCGAAGATTTCCAGCTCGGGCTTCGCCGCGAACTGGGCCGCCTCAGACAAGAGAAGCGCCTGCGTCATCATCTTGGCGTCGGTCTTCTGCGCGTCCCGCTGGACGACAATGCGCCCCTGGAACACGCCTTCCGCGTCGCCGTCGACGACGCTCTTGAAGCGCTCGCGGCTCGAGGAATAGCCTTCGGCATGCTGCACGACGAGCGTCTGGTCGCCGTGCTCCCTGCCGGTCAGCATCGTCGCGCCGTTGAACGACAGCGTCACTCCCCGGCCGGCGACGGTGGCGAAGGCTTGCCAGCGCCAGAGCGCCGCGCCGGCATTGACGACGAGATGGTTGAGCGTCGCGTCGCCATCCAGCCGCGTCACCAGCGTGCCGATGTGCTGAGCGGCATCGCCCTCGACCTGAAGGCGCGACCAGGTCACCTGCGCCCCGTTGCCAACCGCCAGTTCCGTGACAGCGTTGACCTGGTAGCCGAGCCCGGCGGGCCCGCGATGGGAAACCACGAACCGCACGCTGGCATTGGCGCCGACGGTCACCACATCGCGCGTGAAAACCGCCACGGGCTCGCCAGCCGCGGTCACGTGGGCGACCTCGATCGCCCGCGCCGGCCTGGCGTCCTTGGCGACGTCGATGACGACGCCGCCTTGCATCAAAGCCGAGTTCAGAGCGAGCGCCGTATCGTCGCTGTCGTCGAACAACTGGCCGACGCGCTGCGGGTCTTTGGCAAGAACATCGGCCAGCGCTGTGACCGTCACCCCCGAGAGGCCGTCCACATCCGACAGGTCCGCCCGGTATGCGCCGTTGACGATAACGATCCGCGCCCGGTCGAGATCGGCGAGCGGGTCTTCGCCCATCAGCTCGGTCAGCGTCGCGTCATCGACACCGCCGGCAAGCGGCGCGGCGCTCTTCACCAGCACGCGGAGGTCGGTGTATTTCCACGCTTCAACGCGGCGATGCGGGAGACCGCTCCGCTCGAACTGCGCGATCGCAGTCTCACGACGCTTGGCAACGGCGCCCGCACCGGGCAGCGCCGATGCCGCCGCGCGGTATTGCGCGAGCAGCGTCTCCTCGGTCTTGGTGCGCAGCGTTCTGGGCTCTGCGTTCATGATCAGGCGGCCGCCTCGGCGAATTCGGCGTAACCCTTCTCTTCCAGTTCGAGCGCCAGTTCCTTGCCGCCGGAGCGCACGATCCGCCCAGCCGACAGCACGTGCACGAAGTCCGGCACGATGTGATTGAGCAGGCGCTGGTAGTGGGTGATGACGATGATGCCGCGCTCCGGCGATTTCATCGTGTTGACGCCGTCGGCGACGACGCGCAGCGCATCGATGTCGAGGCCGGAGTCGGTCTCGTCCATGACGCAGAGCGACGGCTCCAGAAGTGCCATCTGCATGATTTCATTTCGCTTTTTCTCTCCGCCCGAGAAGCCGACATTGAGCGGCCGGCGCAGCATCTCCTGCGTCACATTCAGCCGGTCGGCGACTTCGCGCACCTTGCGCACGAAGTCAGGCGTGGTCAGTTCCTCCAGCCCGCGCTTCTTGCGTTGCGCGTTGAGCGCTGCCTTGAGGAACGTCATGGTCGCGACGCCCGGAATCTCGATCGGGTACTGGAAGGCGAGGAACACGCCGGCCGCGGCGCGATCGTCCGGGTCCATCTCCAGCAGGTCAACGCCGTTGAAGGTGACCGTGCCTTCGGTCACCTCGTAGCCGGGCCGGCCAGCAAGCACATAGGCGAGCGTCGACTTGCCGGAGCCGTTCGGCCCCATGATGGCGTGGGTCTCGCCCTTGCCGACGGAGAGGTCGATGCCGCGCAGGATCTCGCGGTCGCCGACGTTGACGTGCAGGTTCTTGATCTCAAGCATTGCTGTTCTCGTTCTTCAGGCGGGCCGGGCTCATGCCTCGCCGTCCCAATAGTCGAGGCTGTTTTCCTTGCGCCCGACGTAGCGCAGGCCGCTTTTGCCGGTCTGCCAGTCATAGCGTGAGGAAACCGCGAATTTGCCGGAGTCGGGATATTCGACCACGTCTCCAAGGCGGCCCGGGTTTGCCGAAATTCCAAGATATTTCAGTGTCTTGCTGCCCGTGTTGATGATCTGGTGGGCCACCTCGGCGCTGCCGGTCGGCGCCGCGCAGACGTCGCCCGCCTTGATCGGATAACTCTCCGACCCGAAGCGGTATGTGCCCTCGCCTTCCAGGATGACGAAGAGTTCCTGGGTCATGTGATGGGCGTGAAAGGGAAACGCCTTCTTGCCCGGCTCGACCACGTGCAGCATCACCCCGATGCCCGTAGAGCCTATCATGTTGCCGAACGAGCCGATTTTTGCCTCGAACGTGTCGCCGTGCTTGTTGTCGCGCAGCGGCACGTCGGCAATGTTCATGACGGGTTTTGGTGCATCGGCCACGGCGAAAATCCCCTGCCCAGGTGAAACGACAACGGCTTCAGCCGACGCTGCCTTCGAGGCTGATGCCGATCAGCTTCTGTGCCTCGACGGCGAATTCCATCGGCAGTTGCTGGATGACCTCCTTGACGAAGCCATTGACGACCAGCGCCACCGCTTCCTCGTCCGACATTCCGCGGCTGCGGCAATAGAACAGCATGTCGTCGGAGATCTTCGACGTCGTCGCCTCGTGCTCGAAGGTGACCGACGAATTTTTGGCCTCGATATAGGGGATCGTGTGGGCGCCGCACTTGTCGCCGATCAGCAGCGAGTCGCAGTTGGTATAGTTGCGCGCGCCGGTCGCCTTGCGATGGCTGGTAACGAGACCGCGATAGGTATTGTCGGAGAAGCCGGCGGCGATGCCCTTGGAGATGATCCGGCTCTTCGTGTTCTTGCCGAGGTGGGTCATCTTGGTGCCGCTGTCGACCTGCTGATGGCCGTTCGACACCGCGATCGAATAAAACTCGCCGGATGAATCGTCGCCGCGCAGGATCACGCTCGGATATTTCCACGTGATCGCCGAGCCGGTCTCGACCTGCGTCCACGAAATCTTGGCGCGGTCGCCGCGGCAGTCGCCGCGCTTGGTGACGAAGTTGTAGATGCCGCCCTTGCCGTCGGCGTCGCCCGGATACCAGTTCTGCACGGTCGAATACTTGATCTCGGCGTCTTCCAGCGCCACCAGCTCGACGACCGCAGCGTGCAGTTGGTTCTCGTCGCGCATCGGCGCGGTGCAGCCTTCCAGATATGAGACGTAGGCGCCCTTTTCCGCGATGATCAGCGTCCGCTCGAACTGGCCGGTGTTGCGCTCGTTGATGCGGAAGTAGGTCGACAGCTCCATCGGGCAGCGCACGCCTTCCGGCACGTAAACGAACGAGCCGTCCGAGAACACGGCCGAGTTCAGCGTCGCATAGAAATTGTCGGTCACCGGCACGACGGAACCCAGATACTTCTTCACGATCTCCGGGTATTCGCGGATCGCCTCGGAGATCGAGCAGAACAGCACGCCGGCCTTCTTCAACTCCTCGCGGAAGGTGGTCACCACGGAAACGGAATCGAACACCGCGTCGACCGCGACGCGCGCGCCCTGAACCCCGGCCAGCACCTCGCGCTCGCGCAGCGGAATGCCGAGCTTCTCGTACATGTCGAGCAGCGCCGGATCGACCTCATCGAGGCTCTTCGGACCGGCCGACTTCTTCGGCGCCGAATAATAGGAGATGGCCTGGAAATCGATCTTCGGATACTTCACCCGCGCCCAGGTCGGCTCGGTCAGGGTCAGCCAGCGGCGAAAGGCGCCCAGACGCCATTCCAGCATCCATTCAGGCTCGCCCTTCTTGGCGGAGATGAAACGCACCGTCTCCTCCGACAGGCCGTTCGGCGCCCGGTCGGACTCGATGTCGGTGACAAATCCATACTTGTACTGATCGACGTCGATCCGGCGAACCTGATCGACCGTCTCGCGAACGGCAGGCATGCACTACTCCATCCACAGCGGCTTCAAGGACCGCGGGCGAGTGATGTCGGCGGCTCAGGCCGCCTGAATCTCTCCTGATGACACGTGCTTTAACACGGCTTTCCAGGCTGTTGCGAATGAATCTAAGTCGTTTTCGGCCAATTCCCACCCCAGGCTGAGCCGGATTGCGCATTTGGCGAGGTCGGCCGGAACCCCCATCGCGGCCAGCACGTGACTGGGGGCGACCTTGCCCGACGAACAGGCCGATCCGGAGGACACGGCGACGCCGGCCAAATCCATCGCAATTACAAGGGTTTCGGCCGGAACGCCGGGCATCGCAAAGCATAGCGTCTGCGGCAAGCGGACGACGCCGGCGCTGAACACGGTCGCTCGCGGCCCAACGATCTCCGCCAGCCGGTCGCGCCAGCCTTGCCACTGGCGCGCTTTATCGAGGTCGGCGAGGGCCGCCTCCGCCGCGGCGCCGAATCCGGCGATCGCCGCCACGTTCTCGGTCCCCGCGCGCGTGCGCCGTTCCTGTCCGCCGCCGGTCAGCAGCGGCGCAAAAGTGATGTCCTCGCTCGCCCGCACGATGGCGCCCGCTCCCTGCGGCCCGCCGATCTTGTGGGCCGACAGGGTCAGCACATCGACGCCCAGTGCACCGATATCGACCGGACAGCGTCCCGCGGCCTGGATCGCATCGCAGTGGACGAGCGCCCCCGCCTCGTGGGCGATCCGCGCGAGCTCTGTGACCGGCTGGATGGCGCCGGTCTCGTTGTTGGCGAGCATCACCGACACCAATGCGGGCCGGCCCACTTTGGCGAACATCGCCTTCAGCGCCGCGAGATCGACAACGCCCGCTCCGTCGACCGGGATGGTCCGCATCTCATCAGGCGCGAAGCCGCCGCCGGCGAGCACCGATGGATGCTCGGTCGCGCCCACCAGCAGCGCGCTCAGTTCAACCGGCTTGCCGCCAACCCGCCAGTCGGGCGTCAGCACGGTGTTGTTGGCCTCAGTGCCGCCGCTGGTGAAGGTGACCAGCTTCGCATCGCCGCCGACCAGACGCGCCACCGCGCTCCGTGCCCGCTCGACCCGCGCCCGCGCCGCGCGGCCCTCGGCATGCACCGACGATGCGTTGCCGACCTCACCCAGCGCAGCGACCATGGCCGCGCGCGCGACCGGGCGCAGGGGCGCCGTGGCGTTGTAGTCAAGGTAGGTCCGGGATTTCACTTGCCGCGCCTCTCTTCCACGCGTTCGGCCATGGCCAGACTGGTCTCGTCACCATCTGCGCGCAGGCCCGCCACGACACCGGCGCGATCTTCCGCGGGCCGGTTCTGGCTGACTTTCCACTTCCCCTCGATGCTGGCGATCTCGATCTCGATGCCGACGATGCCCCTGACCATCGCATCGACATAGGCCGCCGGTGCGTCGCCGACATGCCACTGGTGCGCGCGACGATCCTCCTGCGAGCGCGTCAGCGCATCGATCTGCGCACGCAGCCAAGCGTGGTCGTCGATGGCGCGCATGCGCCCGCGAACCTGCACCATCACGTAGTTCCAGGTCGGCACGACCTTTCCGGTGGCGGCCTTGGTCGCGTACCAGGAGGGCGTGATGTAGGCCTCCGGCCCCTGAAACACGACCAGCGCCTCCGTCGAGGGATCGGCGCTCCGCCATTGCGGGTTCGGCCGGGCGAGATGGCCCTTCAGCGTCCCCTTGGGGCCAGCGGCGGCATCGAGGACGAACGGGATCAGGTTGGCTTCGAGCCCCCCGGTGCCGTGTGTCACCAGCAGACCCGCCGGATGCGCACGGATCAGCGCCTGCTGAACGGCCAGGTCGTCCTCGCGGAAATGCTGGGGCTGGTACATGGCGGCGGAATAGCACGCCCCGCGCCAGCCTCAAATCGAAGGCCCGCGGACATGCCCGCACGAACCATCTGTCTGCCCCGGTCGGTTATCCTTGAAATCGCCCCCCGCGGTTGTGATATGAAGTCGCCCACTTGTCCGTCATAACGACGGAAAATTGGCCACTTTTGCCACCAATTTGCCCGAGAGCCGGCTGCCGCCGAACGCGGCGGCGCCACCGCGAGGTCCTTGAAACATCCATGCCTGAAGTCATCTTTACCGGCCCCGCCGGACGCCTCGAAGGCCGCTTTCAACCGGCGAAACGCAAGAATGGCCCGATCGCGATCATCCTGCACCCGCACCCGCAGTTCGGGGGCACGATGAACAACCAGATCGCCTACCAGCTCTTCTACATGTTCGCGAAGCGCGGCTTCGCGGTGCTGCGCTTCAATTTCCGCGGCGTCGGCCGCAGCCAGGGCGAGTTCGACCATGGCTCAGGTGAGCTGTCGGATGCCGCCGCCGCCCTCGATTGGGTGCAGTCGGTCCACAACGACGCGCGCAGCTGCTGGGTCGCCGGCTTCTCTTTCGGCGCCTGGATCGGCATGCAGCTCCTCATGCGCCGGCCGGAGATCGAGGGCTTCATATCGGTCGCGCCGCAGCCGAACCTCTACGACTTCACCTTCCTGGCGCCCTGCCCGTCCTCCGGACTGATCATCCATGGCGACCAGGACAAGGTCGCACCGCCCAAGGACGTTCAGACGCTGGTCGACAAGTTGAAGACCCAGAAGGGCATCAAGATCGACCAGACGATCATCAAGGGCGCCAACCACTTCTTCGAGAACAATATCGACGAACTGATGGGCGTCTGTTCCGACTATCTCGATCGTCGACTGACCGCCGGCGCCGACGCGGCCTAGGCAGCGCTGCCTACAAGAACATCCCGCCGCCGTTCACTGCGATCGTCTGGCCGGTCATGAAGCTGTTGCCGACGATCATCACGACCGCCTGAGCGATGTCCTCGGCCGCCCCGATGCGCCCGACCGGGATGCGCGCACCCACACCGGCGTCGATCAGCGGCTTGCCCATGTCGGTGTCGATCAGGCCCGGTGCCACGGCGTTGACCGTCACGCCCTCCGCGGCAAGCCGGGAGGCATAACCGCGGGTCAAGCCTTCGAGCCCGGCCTTGGATGCGTTGTAGAGAACGCTGACGCCGCCCGGACCGCGCCCGGCGATCGATGAGATGTTGACGATACGCCCCCAGCGCCGCGTTCGCATGGCAGGGATGACGGCCTGTATGCACAGAAAGGCGGACTTGAGGTTGACCGCGATGATGCGGTCGAAATCCGCTTCGGCGAGGTCGTCGAGGCTGCGATGCTCCGCCATGCCGGCGTTGTTGACCAGGACGTCGACCTGGCCGAGGCGCTCTTCCACGTTGCGAACCATGGCCTGCACCGCCGTCTGGACCGAAACGTCGGCGCCGAAGGCGGCAGCGCGGCCTCCGTTGCCGCGAATTGCCTCCGCAACAGCCTCGGCCTCCGCGCCGCGCTCTCGATAGTTCACGGCGACCGCCGCTCCTGCGTCAGCCAAGGCCAAAGCGATGCCCTTGCCGATACCGCGCGAGCCGCCGGTGACCAGGGCCACCCGGTTCTTCAAGTCAACCATGCCGAATTCCTCTTGATGAAAATCGTAGCGGCGCCGACTTGGTTACGCCTGCGGCGTCGGCAGATAGGTATGGTCTGTGGCCCCCACGACAATGCTGCTTAGGCGGCCAACCGGCCAGCCTTGGTCGCCGCCAGCCACCGCGCCGGCGTCAGGCCGTAGGCGCGCTTGAACTGCCGCGTCAGGTGGCTCTGGTCGGCAAAACCGGCCGCCGCCGCGGCATCCGCCAGCGGCGCTCCCGTGGCCATCAGCCGGCGCGCCAGATCGAGCCGCCGCAGCGTCCGGAAGCGGTGTGGGCTCGTGCCGAACGCCGCGCGGAACTGGCGCGACAGCGTCCACCGATCCAGCCCGGTCACCTCTTCCAGCCTCTCCATCCGCACGGCACGCGCCGGTTCGGCAATCAGAAGCGCCCGCACGCGCGATACCGCCGCAAGATCGAGCGCATCCGGTTTCGGCTCGCTGCCCGCGAGCGCGTGCAAACCGTCTGCAATCGCGACCGCGATGTCGGCGCGTGCCATCGCGTCGATGGGCTGATCGATGTCGGCCACGATCGCCGCAATGCGCTGCGCTTGTTCGAATTCCACGCCCACCACGGGATCGGCCACGAACGGCAGTGGCCGTCCACCGAGACTGGCGCCGATCAGCGCTGGATCGATGTAGAGAATGCGATAGGCGAAACCTGCATCGGTGCCAGGCCCGCCATCATGCGTCTCGTCGGGATGCAGCACGTGGAGCTGCCCGGGGAGGCAGGTTCGTGTCTCGCCGCGATACCGGAACTTCTGCACGCCGCGAACGGTCACGCCGATCGCATAGGTGTCGTGGCGATGGGGCGCGAAGGCGGGACCACGGAAGAAGGCCGCCGCCCGCTCGATCCCATCGGCGGGTCGGCCGAGCACGATCTCGGCGACGGCGCCGCCGTCGCACGATCGTTCAAGACGGCCAACGTCGATCCCGGCAGATTGTCCCGGCATGGCAGCATCTTAGCCCAAGAGCGCCACCGATGTTGAGCCTCGGGTCCGTCGTTTCGCTTATCCTCTCTGCGCTCGCGGTGATGGGCAGCCCCGGCCCGGCGACGATCAGCATCGCCGCCGTCGGCAGCGCCTTCGGGCTCCGCCGCGCTCTGCCCTATCTCGCCGGCCTCGTCATCGGCACCATAGTGGTGCTCGTCGCCGTCGCGGCGGGCGTCAGCGCCGCGCTCCTGTCGTTGCCGGCGATCGGGCCGGTTCTGACGGTCGGCTCAGTCCTCTACATCGTCTACCTCGCCTGGCGCATTGCCACCGCGCCGCCGCTTGCCGAGATCGATCCGGCCATCGCGCCGCCGCCGCTGTGGGGCGGGGTTGCGCTCGGCGTCGCCAATCCCAAGGCTTATGTCGCGATCGGCGCGGTCTTCGCCGCCAATCGCCTCACCATCGACCCGGCAACCGACGCGCTCGCCAAGACCGCGATCCTCGCCGTCATCATTGTCGTCATCCACGTCGCCTGGCTGTTCGCGGGCCGCGCCTTCGCCCATGTCCTGCGCGATCCGCGCGCCTCGCGCATCGCCAACGCCGCCCTCGCGGCGCTGCTCGTCCTGACGTCGCTGCTGGCGCTCCTTCCGCGACACGGCTGACCACGCCTTGATCCAGCGCAAGGCGCGCCCCAAGCCGGATCGCGACCATCACGCCCACGCATTCGGGGAACAGCATGATCTCACGCTTCGGATTCTGGGCGGCGGTCGCCACCGCCGCCGCGGCCATTGGCTACGGCATCCCGCAGCTGCTTCAGGTCGCGGGCGTCCTGCCTGATCCCATCGACCGCATTCTCATCTTCGCGCCATCGCTGGTGCTGGCGCCCTGTTTCGCCGTCACCATGGCGGCGGTGCACGCGGCCATGGACGGGGAGCGCAAGGTCTTCAGCCTGTCCGGGCTGACGCTGGCGATCATGTATGCGGTGCTGGTCAGCGCCGTTTACATCACGCAGCTTGGCGTGGTGATCCCGCGCCAGATCGCTGCGCCGGGCGATGCCACTGCGGCGCTCTTTGCCTGTTGCGGTGCCGGTCAATTCATGACGGGCCTCGATCTCCTCGGCTACACGCTGATGAGCCTCGCCACCCTGGTTGCCGGCTTTGCTTTCGACGGGCGCGGACCCGGCGCAGTGCGGGTGTGGTTCATCCTCAACGGCCTGCTGGCGCCGTTCCTGATCCTCCAGCTCGCCTTCCCGTCACTGATCGCTGTCGGTGCCCTTTGGCTGATCACCTTTCCCGGCGCCATGATCGCCCTTGCCCGCTTCTTCGGACGGAGCGCCTGACGCTGGCTTGCGGCCGAGCCAACCGCGGACCAGCGCCGCGATCTCCGCCGGCCTCTGGAACAGCGGAATGCGCGGGCGCGCCTCCACCGCATGCTCCATGGCCAGCCCGACCTCCTCGATCGCATGCGCCTCGCTCACCCGGCGCACGATGACATCCACGGCGCCGAGCGCGACCCGGTCGCCGGGCTCGATGTCGCCGGCGAGCTCGCGGCGCAGCAGTTCGCCGACCGTGAGGCCCTCGTCGCCGTCGGCCACGGTGATCGGATAGGCGCGGGCGATGTCGGCGAGCCGCGTATCCGGCCCAACCGCGAACTCGCCGTAGAGGCTGGGGTCCGCCATGCCCGGTTCCGGCCCGGCGAAGAGCTTGTCGAGCAGGCCGATATAGTCCGGCGTGGTGATCACGTAGATGCGGTCGCCGGGCTGTGGCTTGCCGAAACGGTGCGGGCGCAGCGTGCGCCCGTCGCGCATGACCAGCGACGGCTCCGCCCAGCGCGGAATGCGCTGGCCCTTGGCGACGGCGCTCTCCGGGTGAACCGAATAGGCGACGATCTCGTGGCGGCCGCTGCCCGGCAGTTCCAGCTCCATTCGGTCCACGGGGCCGCGCCGCGCCGGCACCACCAAGCCCAGAAATCGCGCCATCGGCGCGATGGTCCAGCCCTGGACCAGCAGCGAGGCCAGCACCACCATGAAGGCGGTGTTGAACATCACGCGACCGCCCGGAATGCCGGCCATGACCGGCAGGATGGCAAGCAGGATCGACACGGCCCCGCGCAAGCCGACCCAGGAGACGAACGCCGTCTCGTGGCGCGAGAAGCGGAACGGCAGCAAGCAGAGCCATACGGCGACCGGCCGCGCGACCAGGATGAGGAACGCAGCTATGCCAATGGCGGCCAGCGCCACGGCCGGAAACTCCGATGGCGTCGCCAGCAGTCCGAGGGTCAGAAACATGGCGATCTGACTGAGCCAGGTCGTGCCTTCCTGGAAGCGCCGCAGCGCCGTCAGGTGGCGCGTGCGCGCGTTGCCGGAAACAAGACCGGCGACATAGACGGCAAGGAAGCCGCTTCCCCAGGCCAGGCCCGCAACGGCATAGGTCACCAGCGCCAGTGCCGTCACCACGATCGGGTAGAGCGCCGGTTCGAAGTTTGTACGGTTGACCGCCTGCACGATCAGCATGCCACCGAGGAATCCGACCGCCGCGCCGACGACAAGCTGGATGGCGAGCGGCAGCAGGACCGACGATCCGATGCCGGCCAGCCCGGCCGGCGCGGCGACCAGGCCGACCAGCGCCACGGTCAGGAAGATCGCGATCGGGTCGTTGGAGCCGGACTCCACCTCCAGCGTCGAGCGGACGAGATCGCGCAGCGTGATGCCGCCGACCCGAAGCAGGAAGAACACCGCCGCCGCGTCGGTCGGTGCCACGATGACGCCGAGCAGCAGTCCCTGAAGCCAGGTGAAGCCGAGAAACACCTGCGCGGCAAAGCCAACGAGCACAGCCGTCAGCAGCACCCCGGCCGTTGCCAACGTCAGCGCCGGAAAGGCGGCGGTGCGCAACGTCGCCAGACGCGTGGCGAAACCGGAATCGAACAGGATGATGGCGAGCGCCACTGAGCCAACGAAATATGCCGCGCCGAGATTGTCGAACTGGATGCCGAGCCCGTCCTCGCCGGCGGCAAGCCCGACCACCAGAAAGATCAGCAACAGGGGCGCGCCGAACCGAAAACTCAGGATCGATGTGAACGCCGCCGCCGCAACCAGCGCGGCGCCGATCAGGATCGCGACGTTCATCGCCTCGAACATCGTCGGGCCGGCCTCCTGCGCGGGACATTGACGCGATGCAACCACAGTGCCACGAAAGCTCCGCAAAATATCGGAGACTTTGCGGACCTTTGGCCGTCTTTTCCGTGCGGTGACATCCGCTTTGGGGCAGGGCAAGATGCCCGCCGGCTCGCAAAACCGGGGCGAATTGATGAATGTCGTAAGCCAGTCGACGGCAACCGCCGCCGAGGCCGTGTTTCAGGGGCAAACGGTCGCCGGCCTGTTTGCCGACGTATTCGAACTGGAAGCGGTCGGCGTCGACGACGATTTCTTCCAGCTTGGCGGCGATTCCCTCATGGCCGAGTCCCTCATGACCGCCATCGAGAAGCGCTACGGCATGGTCCTCTCGATCTCCGTGCTCCTCGAGGCGCCGACGCCCCGGGCTCTTGCGGCAGCCATATTGGTTGAGAACGCCTCCCGCGCGGCGCCGTGCCTGATCACCATCAAGGACATGGGCGCGCCGCCGGCAGTGTTCGGCGTGCACGGTAATGTCGGCGAGTCGATGGCGCCCCTGAAGCTATCGGAATCGCTGGGGCAACATCCGTTCTATGCCTTCCGGGCGATCGGCCTCGAGCAAGGCGAGCAATTCCTCACCTCCACCGAGGCGATGGCGACGACTTATCTGACCGCCATAGCAAAGGTCCGCCCGACCGGATCGGTGGTCCTCTTCGGACATTGTGCCGGAGCGATCATCGCCTACGAAATGGCCCAGCAACTGGTGAGCGCCGGCACGCCGCCCGCCGGCCTCGTGCTGGTCGATCCAGAAGTCAGCGAAGATTTTGCGCCCTACCTGCACAATTCCGGGCTGAAGCTCGACCTGCTGCAATCGTCCTGGCGCAAGCGCGCCGCCCAGCTCGACGCGGCGCTCAAGGCCGATCCCAACCCGACCGGCGCCACGCGCCGCAAGCTCGTCGCCGGCGGAATCAAGCACGCGGTCGGCACTTATACGCCGCAACCTTATGGCGGCCCGACGCTGCTCCTTTACACGCCGCAGCGACGGGAGGCGCTGCTCAATCCGGAGCGCGGGTTCCCGGTGCTCGTCGGTGATCTCGAGACGGTAGCCTTGACCGTCGAGCATGGCGACATGTTCAAGAAGGGCCTGACGCAAGTCGCCGACGCGATCGGTCGCTTCATCGGCCGGCGCGCGATCTGAGTCCCCATCGCCGAGCGGTAGCCCGTGTCATGAACCTCTACGCCCGCCTTTCGTATCTCGCCCGCTACCAGCCGGACAGGATCGCCGTCGAAACCGCCAGGGAGAGCCTCACCTACGCGGCTTTCGATGACTTGATCCGGCGCGTCGCAGCCTTGCTGCGCGAAGCCGGAGTCGGTCCGGGCGATGTCGTCGGGCTTCGCTTGCGCGACAACCCGACCCACCTGGCGTCCTATTTCGCGGTCATGCATCTCGGCGCGACGGTGCTGCCCCTCGACTGGCGCGGGATGCGCGCCGAGTTTGATCGCGTCGTGACCCAATTCGCTCCGAAGGCGATCCTGAACGACGACAAACCGGCGCTCAACTGGTCGCCGGCGATCGTCGATGTCGGCGGCAGCGCGGGCATGGCCGCCGACGCCGGGCAGCCGGCGGACGCGCCGCACGGTGTGATGGCGCTGACCCTCACCTCCGGTACGACCGGCCAGCCCAAGGCGATGGTGACGACGCATGAGCAGACCTACGCGCGCTGCGTTTCCCGCGCGCTGGAAGGCATGTTCACCCGCGATGACCAATTCCTGACCACCCTGCCGCTCGCCTATCTGGCCGGACGCGAACATGCTCTCAATCCGTTGCTCCTCGGCGCGACGCTGGTCATGTTTCCGACGCTGTTCGCGCCGCAGGAGCTGGTCGACTTCGTCAATACGCGTGGCATCACAGCGTTCAACCTGTCGCCCAACATGAGCCGCGCCGTGCTCGGCCTCGCTCCGCGCGACGACGGGGTGCTGATGCCCAATGTCCGCACCATGGTTTCGACCACCGGCAAGCTGGATCCCCAGGAGCGCGCCGCTCTGCGCGCGCGCGTCGTCCCTCGCCTGATCGACTACTACGGCAGTTCCGGCACCGGACCGGTCGCCGTCATCGGCAACGACGACGATGCCGACGAACCCTCCGTCGCAGGTCACGTTGCGATCGGCGTCGAAGTCGAAATCGTCGACGCGGAAGGCAATCCCGTGGCCGATGGCGAGGCCGGCCGCATCCGCGTCCGTGGCCAGAACGTAACCATCGAGATGATCGGCGCCGCCGAAGGCACCGAAGAAGGGTTTCGCGACGGCTGGTACTTCCCCGGCGATTTCGGCCGGTTCGGGCCCGGCGGCATGCTCCATCTCATGGGCCGCTCGGCGGACCTCATCAAGCGCGGCGGCCTCATGGTGCACGCGCAGGAGGTCGAGCAGGTCATGCGCAAACACCCCGCGATCGTCGATGTCGCCGTCGTCGGCATGCCGTCACCCGATCTCGGGCAGGAGGTAGTGGCTTTCATCGAGGTCCGCTCGCCGGTCGAGCAGGCCGAGCTCATCCGCTTCTGCCGCCGCGATCTCGCCGGCTTCAAGGTCCCGTCGCGGGTCACGGTCGTCGACAAGCTGCCCCGCAATGCGGCCGGCAAGGTGACCAAGGCAGCCCTGCTCCCTTAGGGCGCACGCGGGCTGCCCACGATGTCCGCGCCGGCGGATCGGCCCGCGGGTATCGTCATCGCCGCCACCCCGACAACGACGCATGCAACGCCCGCCCATGCCGTCGGCGTCAGGGCCTCGCCGAGGAACGCCACGCCGATCGCCACACCGATCGGGACACGCAGATAGGCCTGGGCGGTCGTGCCGACCGAGCCCAGCGTGTGCACCAGCCGGAAGTAGATGACGAAGGCGAGCGCGGTGGAGAAGACCGACAGCGCGATCAGCGCGGCAATCGATGCACCCGACGGCGTCAGGGTCCACGGCCGATCGACGATCATGCTGATGGGCAGCAGAACAACCGCGCCGCAGACCATGGAGCCCATCGCCGGCATGATTGGCGACAGCCCCTTGAAGTTCCGCCCATAGATCGCGGCGGCTCCATAGCAGACCGTCGCGATCACGATGGCGAGCTGGGCCCAGACCTGATGCCCGAGACCATTGAGCGCCGCCGTCCCGACGATCAGGCACGTGCCGGCGATGCCGATCACAACGCCGAACAGCTTGCGCGTGGTGACCGGCTCGTGCCGCGTGATGACGGCCGTCAACAGGAAAGCGAAGATCGGCGTGGTCGAGTTGAGGATCGCCGCCAGGCTGGCTTCCGTCGTCTGCTCGGCCCAGGCGATCAGCGTGAAGGGCGCCACGCAGTTGAGGCAGGCCTGGATGAGGAACCGCCGCCAGGTCGCCGCATCGGTCGGCAATTGCAGGCGGCGCCACCGGATGATCGCGAGCAGCAGCCCGCCTGCGATCAGCGTCCGCGCCGCGATCAGCGTGATCGGCGGTATCGTTTCCACGCCGATCCTGATGAAGGTGTAGGAGGCGCCCCACAGCGTCGAAAGCGCCAGCAGCAGCGCCAGTTCCCTCGCCAGTTTCGGTCCTGCCGCATTCATTCCCGTCGCTCCGCGCTCGCTCGTGCGGCTTCTTCTAGACGGGGCGATGTCGCGGATGTTTCGGCGGCGGGCGAAATATAGGAGACTGACGGCCGGCCCTGCGGACGGTATCCTTGGCCCATGCCCAATGTCGCTTCCGGCAATACGATCGCTGAGGTCGCCGCCCTGATCGGCGACGTCGCCCGCGCCAACATCCTGTCGGCGTTGATGGGCGGCCAGGCCCTGACCGCCGGAGAACTGGCCCGCCACGCCGGCGTCACGGCGCAGACGACCAGCGGTCATCTCGCCAAGCTGGCCGATGCCAGGCTGATCGCGTTGGAGAAGCAGGGCCGGCACCGCTACTACCGGCTGGCCTCACCCGAAATCGCCGACGCCATGCATGCGCTGATGACCGTCGCCGGCATGGGTCCGCCGCGCTACCGCCCGCTTGGGCCCCGCGACGACGCGCTGCGCGTCGCCCGCACCTGCTACGATCACGTCGCCGGCCGGCTTGGCGTGGCGCTCTCGGATTTCCTCTGCGAGGCCGGATTTGTCGTGCTGGACGACGGCGCCGGGATGGTCACGGACGAGGGCCGCCGCTTCTTCGCCGATTTCGGCATCGACCTCGAAGCCGGTTCACGGTCCAGACGACCACTCTGCCGCACCTGTCTCGACTGGAGCGAGCGGCGTCCGCATCTTGCCGGCAAGCTCGGCGCCGCCTTGCTCGATCGTCTGCTCGCGCTCGGCTGGCTTGCCCGGAGTCCCGACAGCCGAGCCCTGCGGATCACCCGAACCGGCCAGCGTGGCTTCGCCGCCTCCTTTGCGCTGCCATCCGACTGGGACGACGCCGCGCCGGTTGCTGCGCTGGCTACGCCAGTCGCCGCGCTGCCAGCACAGCGTTAAGGCCGCCGAAGGCGAAGGAGTTGGAGAGCGCGGTGTCGATCTTCATCTTGCGCGCCTCGTTCGGGATCCAGTCGAGATCGCAAGCCGGGTCCGGAGCGAGATAGTTCATCGTCGGCGGCGCGATGCCGTCGCGGATCGCAAAAAGCATCGCGATGAGCTCCAGCGCGCCCGCCGCGCCGAGCGCATGACCGACCATCGACTTGGTCGATGACGTCGGAATCTTCTGGGCCTGGGCACCGAACGTCGCCTTGAGCGCCAGCGTCTCGGCGGCGTCGTTGGCCAGCGTGCCAGTGCCGTGGGCGTTGATGTAGTCGATGTCCTCGCCGTTGAGACCGCCGTCGGCGAGGCATGATTTCATCGCCCGCGCCATGCCGCCGACGTCCGGGTTGGTCAGATCCTTGGCGTCGGCGCTCATGCCGAACCCGATGACCTCGGCGATGATGTTGGCGCCCCGTGCCCTCGCCCCGTCGAGCGTTTCGAGCACCACCATGGCGGCGCCCTCGCCGATCACCAATCCCTTGCGATCCTTGGAGAATGGCCGGCAGGTGTCGTTCGCCATCACGCGCAGCGCTTCCCAGCTCTTCAGCGCCCCCAGCGTGATGCACGCCTCGGTACCGCCTGTCACGGCCGCGTCGGCGATACCGGAGCGCACCATCTGGAAGGCCAGGCCGATGGCATGGGTCGCCGACGAGCATGCACTGACCACGCCGAACGAAGGCCCGCGCAGGCCGATATGCATCGACACCTGGCTCGCCGGCGCGTTGGGCATCAATTTCGGCACGGTCAGTGGATAGATGCGCGAGGCGTTGTCGCGGTAGAGGCGCTTGTAGGATTCGTCGATCGTGCTCGAACCGCCAATACCGGTACCGACGATCGCGGCGGTCCGCTCGGACAGCTCGTCGCCAATCTCGAGGCCCGAGGCCGCTACCGCCTCACGCGCCGCAACGATCGCGAACTGCGAGACGCGATCGAGCGGCGAAAGTTGGCGCTCGTTGAAATAGGCCAGCGGATCGTAGTCCTTGACCTCCGCGACGACCTCATTCGAAAGCAGCTCGGGCGAAACGACCGTCGGCTGGCCGATGCCGCTCCGCCCTTCGGTGAGGGCAGACCAGTAGCTCGCCGTATCCTTCCCGACCGGCGAGACGACACCACAGCCGGTGACGACGACCCTATGCGGCCAGTTCACGTTTGCTGCTTCTGTCCGACGAGGCCCTGGATGGCATTCACGACGTCGCCGACAGTGGCGAAGTCGGTGGCCGCGCTGTTGGCGTTGTACGGAATCTGGACTCCGAACTTCTCTTCGAGGTCGAAGACCATTTCGAGGGCGTCGATCGATTCCAGGCCCAGCTCCTGCAAATTATCGGTCAGCTTGATCGCCTTCCCGCCAGGGACTTTCCTGGCGATGATTGCGATCACGTCCTCAGCCACATCGGCCATTTTCTAGTGCCTCCAGTCCCCCAAGGCCCCATCCCAGAAACCTTTGCTACCGGCCCGCGCCGCCTTTTTCCAGAGCTTCGAGCCGTTTTTTGAGATCGTCCACCTTAGGGTAAAGCGCCTTCAGGCGCCCAATATTCATAAACCGCTCGATCGAAACGTTGTGGGGTGTGGCCGGCGCGCCGGAAAACACTGCCCCCGCTGGAACATTCGCCGCGACCCCGGCCCTTGCCGCAATCGTGGCGCCGTCCCCAACGGTCACGTGATCGGCGATTCCGACGCCCGAAGCGAGGACGACCCGGTTGCCGATAACCGCGCTGCCGGCAATGCCGGCCGTGCCGCAGATAAGGCAATCCTCGCCGACCACCACGTTGTGGGCGATCTGGACCTGGTTGTCGATCTTGGTGCCACGCCCGATGCGTGTCTCGCGCAGCGTCGCCCGGTCGATGGTGGTCCCCGAGCCGATCTCGACGTCGTCGCCGATGATCACCGTGCCGAGCGAATGGGTCCGCTTCGGCGTGTCGATGCCGTTGCCGCTGCCGTCCGGGTTGAGCACCGGAATGAAGCTGAAGCCGTCCGAGCCGACGACGGTATTGGAATGGACGGTCACCCGATCGCCAAGGCGCACGCGATCGCCGATCCGCACGCCCGGATGGAGGACGCAGTCACGGCCAATGATGACCCCGGCGCCGATGGTGACCTGCGGCAGGATGACGGTGCCAGCGCCGATGGTCGTGCCGGCGCCGACGACTGCGCACGCGCCAATGCTGACGCTCTCGCCGATCGCGGCATCCGCCGCCACCACGGCGGCCGGATGGACGCCGGCGTCATGCGCCGGGCCGGGGTCGAACAGAGCGGTGAGGATGGCGACCGCCATGCGCTCGTTGCCGCCATAGACGACGGCTGGAATATCGTTGGGCGATTGCGTCCCGGGCGGAACCACCACCGCGCCGGCGCGCGTGCCGCCGAGGGCAGCGAGCGCCTCCTTCGACAGGGCGAGCGCGAGGTCGCGCGGCCCCTCGGCATCGGCCGGATGCACGATGCGATCGACGGTCAGACCATCGTCTCCGATGATCTTCGCCGAAAGCGCCTGGGCGATGTCGCTGAGCTGCATTGTGCCGGGTTTGTTGCCTTGCTGGCCGGTCGGAATCGACCGGGTTCCTAGCGCACAAACCCCGGAGCCGCCAGCCGCGGCGTCAGGGCCGCGCCAGCTTCCCGCCGGTCATCGGCTGGGGCACGCCGGTGGTGCCTGGGAAGGTGATCGGCAGCCCGTTCAGGCTGCGGGCGGCAAGGTAGGCGAAGGCCTCCGCCTCGATGAAATCCGGCGACCAGCCCAGATTCGCGGCGCTCTCGACGGGGACGCCGACGCCTGCCGCCAGCAGGTGCATCAGGAAAGGATTGTTCGTCCCACCGCCCGAAACCACGATCCGATCGGCGCCACCGGCGATCACAACCCCTTTCAGGATCGTGCCAGAAGTGAAGGCGGCGAGCGTCGCCGCGCCGTCCTCCGTCGACAGTTCGGCGACCGGATCGAGAGAGAATGCATCCCGGTCGAGCGACTTCGGCAGCGGCCGGTCGAACCACGGATTGTTCATCAGCCGGGCAAGGGCTCCCTGGTCCACCGTGCCGCGCGCGGCGTGCTCGCCATCGCGGTCCATCGCCTCGCCGGTGCGGGCGCGCAGGAAATCGTCGATGAGCGCGTTGCCCGGCCCGGTGTCCCCGGCGGCCAGCGAGCCGTCCGATCCGATCCGTGTCAGGTTGGCGACGCCGCCGATATTGACGACGACCACCGTGCCCGTGAGCCCGGCGCGCTCCACCAGCGCCCGGTGGTAGGCTGGCACCAGCGGCGCCCCCTGGCCGCCGGCCGCGACATCGGCGGCGCGCAGGTCGAACACCACCGGCACGCCGAGGCGCTTCGCCAACGCAGCACCATCGCCGATCTGCACCGTCAGCCCACGCTCGGGTGCGTGGAAAACCGTCTGACCGTGGAATCCGACGAGATCGATCGACAGGCTCGGATTCTCGCGGCGCAATTGCTGGACGACCGTGCCATGGGCCGCCGTCACGATCCGCTCCGCATCGGCGACCACCCCCGGCCGGGCGTCCCGGTCCGTGAGCGTCCGGGCCCCGGCCACCGCGCGCCGCAGGACCGCGCGCTCAGCGTCCGTGTAAGGACGGAACACCCGCGGTCCGAAGCCGGCGATCGTCTCACCGTCGGTTTCGAGCACGGCGGCGTCGACGCCGTCCATCGAGGTGCCGCTCATCAGGCCAAGGACGTGCATGAAGCTCCTGCGATCCACCAATTCCGCGGGTGAAATCCCCGTTCCATCCTGCTAAACAGCCGCGCGCGCCGCCGCAAGGCGTGCGCCGCCAAAGGGTTGCGCCATGACCGAGTTCAAATCCGACTTTCTCCGCATCATGTCGGAGCGAGGATTCATCCACCAGTGCTCCGACCCAGCGGGGCTCGATGCCCTTCTGGCCAAGGGGATGGTCACGGCCTATGTCGGCTACGACTGCACGGCGTCGAGCTACCACGTCGGCAATCTGCTGAGCATCATGATGCTGCGCTGGTTCCAGAAGACCGGCCACCGGCCGATCACGCTGATGGGCGGCGGCACGACGCGCGTCGGCGACCCGTCCGGCAAGGACGAGGCGCGCAAGCTCCTCACCTATGACGAGATCGAGGCCAACAAGCAGAGCCTGAAAGAGACCTTCGCCAAGTTCGTCAGTTTCGAGGGCGGCAAGAACGCCGCGATCATGATCGACAACGCCGAATGGCTGGCGCCGCTCAACTACATCGACTTCCTGCGCGATGTCGGCCGCTACTTCTCGGTCAACCGCATGCTGTCGATGGATTCGGTCAAGCTGCGGCTCGACCGTGAGCACGAGCTCACCTTCCTCGAGTTCAACTACATGGTCCTCCAGGCTTACGACTTCACCGAGCTTGCCCGCCGCCACGATTGCCATCTCCAGATCGGCGGCTCGGACCAGTGGGGCAACATCGTCAACGGCATCGATCTCGGTCGCCGCATGGGCCTGCCGCAGCTCTACGCCCTCACCTGCCCGCTGCTCACCACGTCGTCGGGCGCCAAGATGGGCAAGACCGCCGCCGGCGCCGTCTGGCTCAACCCCGACATGCTGTCGCCCTACGAATACTGGCAGTTCTGGCGGAACGTCGAAGACGGCGATGTCGAGCGTTTCCTCAAGCTCTACACCGAGTTGCCGCTCACCGAGATCGCGCGCCTGGAGGCGCTCGACGGCAGCGAGATCAACGAGGCCAAGAAGGTTCTGGCCAGCGAGGCGACCGCCCTGCTGCACGGCCGCGCCGCGGCCGACGAGGCGGCGGAGGCCGCGCGGCGCACTTTCGAGGAAGGCGGTCTCGCCGAGGCGCTGCCGACCATCGCCGTTCCCGCCGCCGAGATGGCGGCCGGCATCGGTATCCTCGGTCTGTTCGTACGCGCCGGTCTGGCCGCCTCAAATGGCGACGCCCGCCGGCAGATCCGCGGCGGTGGCCTGCGGGTCAACGACAAGGTCGTCACCGACGAAAAGGCCGTCGTCACCGCTGCCGATACCGCCGAAGGAGTGGTCAAGCTGTCGCTCGGCCGCAAGAAACACGTGCTCGTCCGGCCGGAGTGAATTAGCCGGCTCAATAACGCGGCGTCCTGCCTCGCTAAGGCTGGAATTCGAAGATCTTGCGGAAGATGCCGGGCGCCACCGCCGAGAGCGGGTTGAAGAACACCCGCGGCTCGCCGATCGGCCCGTCGATCTTGAAGGTGACCCCGATCAGGCCCTCGCGGAAACCGCCACCGGCGATCAGGCCGACGATCGGGATGCGGCTGAACAGGTTGTTGAACGCATAGGCCGGCAGGTAGGTGCCGGTAATCGATATGGTCGCACTGGGCAGGTCGTAACGTCCGCTGAACGTCGCCCCGATGGCGGCGCCGCGCAGTAGCGCCTCCTCGATGACGAGCGCCCGCTGGGTCTTGTTGAAGCGGGCGACCATGCGGTCGAAATGCACCCGCCCCGGATCGAACCCGTCAGCCGTGGTGCCCGGCGCATTGCGACCGACGCCAACCTTTGCCATCGCCGGCTCGTTGACGACGTCGAAATTGGTGACGTCCATCTGCCCGACCATGGGACCATCAGGACCACCCCGCCCGTTGATGACGATGGCGCCGCCGCCGACGCGCGTATAGAGATCGACGAAGCGCAGCAGCCGGCCGGCGTCGCCGGCATTGCCGCTCAATGTCGTGCCTTTCGCCGTGACGGCATAGTTCAGTGAGATGTCAGAGCCGCCGATCGCACCCGAGAAATCGACCTTCTGGGTCTCGCCGCCCACCGAAACCATGTTCAGCGAGGCGCCGGTAATGACTTCCTGGTTGTAGCCGATCAGCTTGTCGATACGGGCATCGACCGCGATATCCGGGAAACCGCCGGCTTGCTCATTCTTGTCGCGCACCTGCGCAATCAACCCGCGCAGATCGAAGGCCGCGCCCCGCGCCGAAATGCCGTAGCCGCTCTTGCCGCGGGTCAGCCGCAACGAAATCGAGTCGCCCTTGCGCAGCGACAGGTTGTCGATATCCGCCGACAGCAGGTTGAACGACGCATCGAGCTTGGCCGAACCGGACAGGCCAAAACCATCGCCCTTCAGAACGAGGTTGTTGACCGATTTGCCGTCCGCCGTGTCAGCGATGTCGAACGACAGGGTCGCTGCCACGCCAACGCCCTTCGACCAGCCGAGGCCGGGCAAGACGACCCGCGCCCGGCGCAGGTCCAGGTCGTAGTGTTGCGCGCCGGCGTCGCCGTCGGTCACCAGCGCCGTTACGGTTCCGGAAAGGACTTCGTCGAGGCCAACGCCGAGCCGCTTGCGGGCCGCGTCGTCGAGCACAAGACGCACCTGGCGCTCGCCCGGCTTCGGCTCCGCGGAGCCGCCACCGACGGGCAGCGACATGCTGACATCGGCGAGGACGCCATCGATCTTTGCCTTGCCATAGACGGTGACGTCGTCGGGCGTCACGGTCAGGGCGACATCGGCATTGCTCACCGTGCGCCCTTCGACGGGTGCCTTGCTGCCGGCATCCTTCGTGTTGACCGTGACCTTCCAGTCGACGTCGCCCTCGTTGATCTGGTCGCGCAGCGGGAAGCGGACAGACAGCGAAGCATTGGCCGTGCCGCTGAGGTCGCTCGGCGCGATGTCGCGCTGCGACAACGCGTTCAGCGGGTCGGAATCAGCGATCTCGCCCAGCGCCGCCAGCGGGCCCGACATCTGGAACTCCACGACTCCATCGGCCGGCCGCTTGGCGACGTTGGGAATGGCGAACGCGCCGGCCTCGACCTGGACCGTGCCGGACGGAGTCGCGACTTCAGCGCTGCTCACGTCTACCCCGAAGGTCGAGCCCGAAAGCACCACGTTGCCAGACGCCTTGCTGATGGCCGGAACCTCGCCGATCGTCGTGAACGTCACGTCGCTCATTTGCATGTCGAGCCGCATGGCCTTGTCGGGCAATTGCACGGGCTTGCCCCAAAGAATGCCGGCCGGCACCGATGCCTCGAAGCGGCCTTCGGTCAACTGGCCGGAGTCCATGTGCTCCATCACCCATTCGCGCGCGCCGGGTGCGATGAACGGAATCCAGATCGTCTTCAGCGTGCTCAGCGGCATCGGCGAGAACGATGCGGCGAGCGCCAGCGAGGGCGTCTTGTCCGGTTCGAAGCCAAGACTGCCGGCGGCGGCCACGGACCCGTTGGCGGTCACGATCACGGCGTTGTCGATGGTCAATGTGCGTTCGCGCAGGTTGGCATTGCCGGACAGCGAAATGCGCTGCGCCACCATGGGCGGTGCGCGTGAATCGCTTGGCGCCATAACAGTGCCCGGCAGTTCGAACGAGAAATCGTAGCGCCCTTCCGACGGGTCACCCTTCGGGGTGATCGAACCGGACACCAGCCCGCGCGTGTTGCCGAAAAAGAAGGTCGACGGATCGATGATGACCGACCGGTTGGGGATATCCCAGTGCAGGCGAACGGTCGCTTCGTCTAGCAGCTCGCTGAACTGCTTGCCGCCAAGCTCCTCGCGGAAACGGAACGTACCCGCGCCAAGGTCGATGCGGGCGCTGGCGTCCTCGACCTTGCCGTCGGCATTGACGTGCATCGTTGCCCGCCCGTAGAGCGGCACGTCGGACACGAACAGGCCCTTCTCGTCGCCGAAGGCAGGGAAGACGTCGGCCAGCGTCAGTTGCGAGAAGTCCGCCGAAATGGCGTGACCGCCTGACGAGGCATCGAGGTCGCGGTCGATCGTCGCCGACCAGCGTCCGGCGTAGCCGGACGTGGTGAAATTGACACTTAGCGCCTGCGTCGTCGGATCGAGATCGACGGCGATGTCTGTGCTGGAAAACCGCTGCTGCCGCTGGCTGGCGCTGTCCCACACGGAGATCGTGCCGTTGACGACGGAGAGCCGCTCGAAGCCGGCGGCGGTAGCCGCCTCGATCGGCGGCTCGACGCCGCGATCGAGAATCTGCAGCGCGCTCACGAGGTCCGGAAAGGGAGCCCCGTCGGAGTTGCCGGCCGGCGGATTTGCCGGCGATCCGGGACCTGACGTTGCGTCCGCGGCTACGGCTGGCGCCGGCGCATTCTGTGCGGGCGCGTCCGCCGCCGGTGCGCCCGACGCCGGCGTTCCCGCCTGGGCCTGCGCATTCGCCGCCGTGTCGGCCGCGGTCGGCGCCGCGCCCGGCAACACGCTCCCGTTGCGCGCGCGCACGAATGAGACCTCGGGACCGTTCAGTTCGACCGAACGGATGTCGACGTGGAGCCTGAGTAGCGAATACGGGTCGATGACGAAGCGCGTCTCGGGAACGCTGGCCACAACATCGTTGCCGCTGTCGCGCACGACGATGTCGTCGACGCGGATGACGAGGCCGAGCACCGGGTCGGCGTCGATCACCGCCCGTTTGATATCGACCGAATAGTCGGGGCCAAGGCTCGCGCGAATGGTCGCCGCGATGCGATCGCGAACGAAACCGAAGTCGGTGTGGCCGCTGATCGCCAGCACCATCCCGCCGATGACAGCGACGAGGAACACGACCACCAGCACGGCCACGGCACGAAGTCCGAGCCGGAACCATGAGGCGGGCGTTCCGCGTTGCCGCAACGGCCGGGTTGTCCGGGCCGCGGGGGCCGTCTTGGGGCGGATAAGGCGGTACGTCGATCCCTCCCGGGCCGGCGGCATGCCGGCTCGCGATTCCTGACTGTCCTGATCGCCCTTTTTATCAAGAACCTCGACGATAGCGAGTATTCCCCTCGTGACCCGATCTTGTCCGTCGCATCGCCGCGGCGGTACGATATTTCCGGTTCGGTCGCCGGCGCCCCCGCCGGATTCGTGGCTTTACGTTGAAGCCAGCCAAGTACGACGAAAGGAAGGCGAATGGCGAATGTGGCCGCGGGAAGCAAGGCCCCGGACATCGATCTGGAAGCCGACGACGGCAGCCGATTCCGGCTGAAGGATCTGCGCGGCCAGAAGGTCGTGGTGTACTTCTACCCCAAGGACGACACCCAGGGTTGCACAATCGAGGCGATCGACTTCACCAAGGCCGGGCCCGCCTTCGCCAAGGCCGGCGCCAAGGTGGTCGGCATCTCGCCGGATACCACCCAGTCTCACTGCAAGTTCCGCGACAAGCACGGTCTCGGCGTCATCCTGGCGGCCGATCCGGATCGCAAGGCGATCGAGGCGTATGGCGTCTGGGTCGAGAAATCCATGTATGGCCGCAAGTACATGGGCGTCGAGCGATCCACGTTTCTGGTCGGGCCGGACGGCAAGATTTCCCAGGCCTGGCGGCGGGTGAAGGTGCCCGGCCACGTCCAGGACGTTCTCGCGGCGGCGGAAGCGCTCTAGAAAACCCCCTTCCCGGCCGTTTTCGCGGCCCTTGCGAACATTTTGTTAACCTTAACGGTCTTTAATCGGCTCAACGATTCCCTTGCGTTTCAGCCCGCAAAAATCGGTGAGTCCGTATGCCACCTGCGTCCAGTCGCCCCAATTCGTTCACCCGCCGCAAGCCGCCCCACCGCGTCATCCTCGCCGGCGGCGGCCTGGTGCGCACCTTCACGATCCGGCCCTGGCTGGCCGGCGGCATTGCCGTTGGCGCCGCGGTTTTTGGCGTGCTCTACCTTGCGGCCACCGGCTACCTCTTCTTCCGCGACGACATCCTTGCCGCTTCGCTGGCCCGCCAGACGCGCATGCAGCAGGCCTACGAGGACCGCATCGCGACGCTGCGCGCCGATATCGACCGCCTTACCAGCCGCCAACTTCTGAACCAGCAGAAGGTCGAGGCCGACGTCGATCACCTGGTCGACCGTCAGGCGGCGCTCGACGCTCGCCAGGACATCATTGCCGGACTGAGCCAGGTGGCCCGCCGCGTCGGAATTTCGTCCGCGGTTGGTGATTCACTGCCGCCCGCCAGCACGCCCGCGGCCAACGATGCCGCGGCTGCCACACCCGATCCCGCGGCGTCCCCGCTTGCCGACGCAGCCATCCGCACCGGCAGCATCTCGGGCGCTGACCTCGGCCCGAAGGGCAAGCTCGATGCTGTGACGGGATCGATCGACACACTGGCGCGCGAGCAGGTCGCCTATGTCGATGCGATCGCAAGCGGCGTCTCGAAGCGATCCCAGAAGATCGCCACCGTCTTGAAGCGCCTTGGTCAAAAGTTGCCCCCGAGCCACGCCGCTGACGCCGGCGAAGGCACCGGCGGGCCGTTTGTCGCGCTCCGACCCGACAGCGACCCAAGCACGTTCCGCTCGGGTGTCGATCTGATTACGGGCGAGTTGGAGCGCTTCGGCGCGCTACGGCGTCTCGCGTTGCGCCTGCCGCTCACCAAACCGATCGCCGCCGCGCCGATCACCAGCCGTTTCGGCCCGCGTATCGATCCGTTCCTGGGCAAGCCCGCCATGCATACCGGCGTCGACTTCCGCGCCGCGCCGGGCTATCCGGCACGCGTCACCGCCGACGGCACGGTGACCACCGCCGGCTACAACGGCGGCTATGGCAACATGGTCGAGGTCGACCACGGCAACGGCATCACCACGCGTTACGGCCATCTCAGCCGCATCGACGTCAAGGTCGGTCAGGTCGTCTCGAAAGGCACCATCATCGGCCGCGCCGGCAGCACCGGCCGCTCGACCGGCCCGCATCTGCACTACGAAGTTCGGGTCGACGGCGACGCCATCGACCCGATCCGCTATATCAAGGCGGGCAGCGAGATCGCTCCGCTGCTCTAGGCAGCGACCGCCTCTTTCGCCTGGCGCACCGTCTTCATGGCGCCGCTCCACGCGATGAGCTGGTCAAGCAGCGTCATCAGTTGCGGCTCATGCCCGGGCGCCGGCTTGAACGTCGTATAGTTCTCGAAGTCTGTGTGCAGCGACAGCGACACGTGGCCGCGGACGTCGGCGATCTGCACCTCGGCCATGATGCCGCGCAGGTGCTCGACTGCCCGAACGCCGCCGGTCGAACCGTAGCTGACGAAGCCCGCCGCCTTGTTCGTCCACTCGTGATAGACAAAGTCGATGGCGTTCTTCAACGCGCCGGACAGGCTGTGATTGTATTCCGGCGTGACGAAGATGTAGCCGTCATAGGATGCGATAACCTCGCCCCAGCGTTTGGTGTGCGGCTGGGTGTATTTCTGCATCGACGGCGGCATCGGCTCGTCGAGCACCGGCAGATCGTAGTCGGCGATGTCGAGAATCTCGTAGGCCGCGTCTCCGCGCTTCTTCGCCTGGTCGAGCACCCATTTGGCCACGTCGGGCGCCCGGCGGTTGGGGCGGGTGCTGCCGACGACGATCGCGATCTTGAGCATGGTGGAATCCCTTAGTCGTGGTATAGAACGGTAACTGACACTGGATAAGTGACCACGTAGGCCCCGTTGGCAAGGAGGCACTATTTTGAAACCCAGTACCCTTCACCAAACCGAACCTTGTCGGCGAATCACCGATATCCTTTCGCGGATCGGCGACAAATGGAGCCTGCTCGTCATCCGCCAGCTTGGGGACGGCCCCCTGCGTTTCAGCCAGATCAAGCGCAGCCTCGGCAGCATTTCGCAGAAGATGCTGACCTCCACGCTGCGCGGGCTGGAGCGCGACGGGTTCGTGACGCGCACTGTCTTCCCGACCGTGCCGCCGCGCGTGGACTACGAGCTGACGTCGCTTGGCCGCGATCTGCTGGTGCCGGTGCGCGGGCTCGGCGACTGGGCGCTCAAGAACGCCGAACGCATCGAACGCGCGCGCAAGCGTTTCGACGAGGCGACGACCGATCAGGAATCCGCGGCGGCCTGAGCCTCAAGCGACGAACACCTAAGTTTACCCGGCGGCGCGTCGGGCACGCTTGTCCCCGTCCTGCCGCCGCCCTAGTCTCGGAAAAGTCCCGGCGTGGCTCGCCATGCGTCCGGGCTCCCGCCTGAACGGCATGTTGCGTATGTCGCCACCAATCGATCTTGCCGACGTGACGATCTGTGCGGCCGACTCGGCCTTCGTCGAACTGACCGCGCGCGCCCTGCGACTTTCCATGGAGCAGGCGCGGTTCGGCGACGCGATCCTGTTTTCCGATGCGCCCGTCCCTGGCCCGTATCGCAGCATCGAAATACAACCGCTCAATTCCATCGGGGCCTATTCCCGCTTCGTCCTGCAGCGGCTGCCGGATTTCATCAAGACACCGTTTGCGCTTGTCGTTCAGTGGGACGGGTATGTCGTCAACCCTGCCGCCTGGGCGAACGCATTTCGAAAATACGATTACATCGGCGCTGCCTGGCATGGAAAACTTGAGCCGGGCACGCGGCGGGTCGGCAACGGCGGCTTTTCCTTGCGTTCGCGCAAATTGCTAGCGGCCACGAAGAAGCTTCCGCCGGTCGCCGGCTACAATGAGGACGCCCTCATCTGCCATGCTTTCGGCGATCAACTCGAACGTGAGGCCGGTATTCGCTTCGCGCCGGTCAAGATCGCAGATCGCTTTTCGTACGAAAGCCATGTGCCCGATGGCAGGCCGTTCGGCTTTCACGGCTTTCGCAACTTGTGGCGTCACTCGAGCGATGAAGAATTAGCCACTGGATTGGAGCAGTTGAACCTCCAGCGCATGGACCCCACGCGGGCGTTGAAATTCATCCACGCCTGCTGGGCCAACGGTCACTCCGCGTCCGCCAGGTCTCTCTATCGGCATTTTCGCCCCCGTCACTCGAGCTTCGCGATTGAGAGCGAATTGAGGAAGTTGGTCGGCCGAGACAACGCGGCCGCGGAACTCCGCGCGCTCGAGCAGCTTGTCGCCGAATGAACCGTGGCCGTCGGTCAGACGGCCTTCCGACTCAGGAACAACGCTCTTTCGTTCGCGACATCGAGCACGCCGTTGCCGCGCGCGAACGCCTCCGCGATCGCCTCTCGCAAGGCCGCAAGTTGGGCCGCATCGGCCCCGT
This sequence comes from uncultured Alphaproteobacteria bacterium, assembly GCA_963781775.1. Classification (GTDB taxonomy): domain Bacteria; phylum Pseudomonadota; class Alphaproteobacteria; order Rhizobiales; family Kaistiaceae; genus CAVSRC01. Next base: position 87,185 of record CAWAHE010000017.1, read on the forward strand.
CACCGGGTGGGTATGAGGTGAGCGCGAGGAACACGTCCTCAGGGTCGGTGATCCTGAGGCGGGACGGGTGCTCGGACATGGTCACGTTGGCGAACTGCGATCGCATCAGCCGCTCGGCGGTATCGTAGCCAAACGCGACACCGGCGGGATCCGACGGCGCGCTGCCGAAGACCGTCGTCAGCGCATACATGGCGCGCATGTTGCCGGCGCCGTTGGTGGTGACCGCGAGCCAGCCGCCCGGCTTCAAGACGCGGTACATCTCCGCGAGGCCGGCCGCCTGATCGCGCAGGTGATACATCATGTGCATCGCCACGACGCCGTCGAACGTGCCGTCGTCGAATGGCAGGCTCGCGGCATCGGCTTCGCGGCCCTCGACCGACCAGGACCGCAGCGCCTTGCAGCGCTCCGTGGCCTCGGCGACCATCCCGGCGGATTGATCGGCGAGCGTCAGTTCCATCCGCTCCGGGAGCACGTCCGCTACCCCGGCCCAGAACCAGCCGGGACCGCAGCCGATATCGAGTACCGCGCGCGCCGGGCGCGATCGGCATCTGCCGCGCAACCCAGGGAAACCACGGGGTCTCGGCGACCGTGTATTCCTGGTGGAGACGCGCCCGGGCGGCCACCTTGCTGCTGTCGCGATATTGCTCCGCGTTTCCCTCGGTCATCGCGGTCATGCGGCGGTCTCCGGTCTGCTTTGTGCGGCGGCGCGAGGCGCCGGGAATCTGGCTCGCTGCCGCGACCTGGTCGCCGACGGTGGCCGACCATACAGTTCCCGAAACACGCTGTTGAACCGGCGCACGCTTCCGAACCCCGCTCGAAACGCAATCTCGGTGATCGGCAGGTCGGTCATGTCCAGCAAGCGCTTGGCTCGCTGAATGCGAACGGTCTTGGCGACCTGCAGCGGCGATGCACCGACATGGCGACAAAAGAGCCGGTGCAGATGCCGTTCGCCAACGCCAACCCGCGCGGCAAGATCGGAGACGTTACCGACGTCCAGGGCGCCTTCGTTGATGAGCCTGGCGGCGCGCGCCGCCGTCGTCCGCGTCCCGTTCCAGGCCGGGCAGAACGGCGCCGTCTCCGGCCTGCATCGCAGGCACGGACGATAACCGGCGCTTTCGGCGGCGGCCGCCGTCGGGAAGAATTCCACGTTGCGCGTCAGCGGCTGCTTCACAGGGCAAACCGGTCGGCAGTAGATGCCGGTCGTCTTGACCGCCGTGAAGAACACGCCGTCGAAGGCGCGGTCGCGCCGAAGACGAGCCGCATCGCAGGCCTCGAAATCAAGCATGTCGGTTGATACTCAGTCGGCCCGCTCGCTTCAAGAACTGCGGATGATCGAGTCCGTCTCCGGCGAGTCCGGGATGTGACCGACGGGTATGAGCAGCCGGCCATCGGGACCCCGGAGACCGCCCCTTGACGATGACGCCCAAATCATGGGCCCTGCTCGCTCTGCTCTCGATCCTTTGGGGCGGCGCGTTCTTCTTCATCGCCATTGCGGTCGTCCATTTGCCGCCGCTCACGATCGTGGTTTGCCGGGTCGCGATCGCGGCGCTCTGCCTGCACCTGATCGTGTACGCGACCGGCCAGCGCATCGCCCTTTCGTCCAGCCTCGTCGCGGCGTTCGTGGTCATGGGCCTGCTGAACAATGTCGTTCCCTTCTCTCTCCTGATCTGGGCGCAAAAGTCGATTCCGAGCGGACTCGCCTCGATTCTAAACGCCACGACGCCAATCTTCACGATGATCGTGGCTCACGTCGCGCTGAAGGACGAGCGCATGTCCCGCAACAAGGTTGTCGGCATCCTGCTCGGCTTTCTCGGCGTCGCCGTTCTCCTGGGCGGCGACCTTGTCGAAGGCGCGGACATCGGAACGCTTGGCATTGTCGCATGTCTGGGCGCTGCTTTCTCGTACGGCCTGGCCAGTGTTTATGGCAGACGCTTTGCGCGTTTCGGATGCCCACCGATGATCGTCGCGACTGGCCAGTTGACCGCCTCGACCGTCATCGTTGCCCCGATCGTTCTCCTTGTCGATCGCCCGTGGTCGATCCCGCTTCCCGGAACCGAGGTCATCGCTGCCGTCGTCGCACTCGCCGTAGTGTCGACGGCGCTGGCTTACGTGATCTTCTTTCGGCTGCTGGCCGACGCCGGCGCAGTCAACGCCGCTCTCGTCACCCTCCTGATTCCGGCAAGCGCGATCCTCCTCGGGTCCGTTGTCCTGTCGGAACACCTTGAGGTCCACCACTTCGTCGGAATGGCGCTGATCGCCCTCGGGTTGGTCGCAATCGACGGAAGGCTCTTGCGATTACGGGCGTGACGATCGAACCCCCAAACGCAACACGCCCCGGGGGCCACCGGCCTAGTTCGCCGCGGCGGCCTTGTCGGCGCCGACGCGGTGGGCGAGCGAGGCTTCCATGAAAGGCAGCAGGTCGCCGTTCAGCACGTCCTGCGGGCTGGTGCTTTCGACGCCGGTCCGCAAGTCCTTCACCAGCTGATAGGGCTGCAGCACGTAGGAACGGATCTGGTGGCCCCAGCCGATCTCCGTCTTGGAGGCCGCCTCGGCGGCCGCGGCCGCCTCGCGCTTCTCCAGTTCCGCCTCGTACATGCGGGCGCGCAGCATCTTCCACGCCGTCGCACGATTCTTGTGCTGCGAGCGCTCGTTCTGGCACTGCACGACGATGCCGGTCGGCACGTGCGTCAGGCGCACTGCCGAGTTGGTTGTGTTGATGTGCTGGCCGCCGGAACCCGACGCACGGTAGGTGTCGGTGCGCACGTCCTTTTCGTCGATGTCGATCGCGATGGTGTCGTCGACCACCGGATAGACCCAAACACTGGCGAACGACGTGTGCCGCCGCGCCTGGCTGTCGAAGGGCGAGATGCGCACCAGACGGTGGACGCCCGACTCGGTCTTCAGCCAGCCATAGGCGCTGGGGCCAGTCACCTGCAGCGTCGCCGACTTGATGCCCGCTTCTTCGCCGTCATGGATTTCCAGCACCTCGACCTTATAGCCGCTCTTCTCCGCCCAGCGCGTGTACATGCGCATGAGCATCAGCGCCCAGTCCTGACTCTCGGTGCCGCCGGCGCCGGCATGGACCTCGACGAAGGCGTCGAGATGGTCGGCTTCGCCGGAGAGCATGGTCTCGACCTGGCGGCGTTCGGCCTCGGCATGGAGCGCGCGCAGCGACACCTCGGCGTCGGCGACGACCGTCTTGTCGTCTTCCGCCTCGCCCAGTTCGATCAGCCCAACCTGGTCGGCAACCTCGCGCTCGAGACGCTCGACCCCGGCGATCTGGCTGTCCAGATGCTGGCGCTCGCGCATCAGCTTCTGCGCCTTTTCAGGCACGTTCCAGAAGTCGGCCTCCTCGGACGCCGCGTTCAGTTCGGAAAGGCGGGCCTTGGCGCGATCCCAGTCAAAGATGCCTCCTCAGCAGGCCGACGGCCTGCTTGATTTCATCGACGATTGTCTCGATTTCGGGACGCATCTCACCACCGGGCTCGCGGGAATCGGTCGCGCCCTAGTTAGTGAGCCGGCAGCGGCCTGTAAACCCGTGCGGCTGGCACATCGCGGCGGCGACCGAAATCGCCACCGCGCATGGCTGCCCACGCTCGGCCGATGCCTACTGGCAACCGCCCTGGACATAGTCGAGCATGTTCTTCACGCCCTCGTCGAAATACGGACCGTAGGTGATGCCCGGCTGGTCGGTGTAGCTGAACGAGTCGACCGTGAAGATCTGGACGAGGTCGTTGCCGTCCTTGGGCACCGTCAACCACCCGGCGCCGCCGGCCGGGCCGTCATCGCCCTGCGGCCGGCGCATCTGGAAGAAGCCGTCCTTGATGCCGGCCGTGCCCTTGATCTCCTTGGCAGCGCCGTCTTCGCCGACATAGCCGAGTTTCCCGAACTTCACGTTCTTCGGAAAGTTCCACGCCATGCCGAACCAGCCATCCTGCGAATCCTCGGTCAGCAGGATCATGGCGTAGTCGTAGTTCCACTTCTCGTCGCCGGGCTGCACCCAGCCATTGAAGGTCGCCGAGCAGTCCTGCTCGTAGGCGGTGGGATTGCCGCCGCCGTTCGGCACCTCGAACGAGACGTTGTCGTAGAAGTCGCCGCTGTCGCTATCGCGAACGCACTGAGCGGCCGTCAGGATGACGCGAGCGGCCACAAACTGCGCCCCGCACACGTAGTCGCCGTCGGGTTTGCTGAAATAGAGCTTGCCGCCCCAGACCGGTCCCGCGTTGCCTGCACCGCCGCCACCACCACCGCCACCGCCACCGCCACCGCCTCCGCCGAGGCCACCGCCGGCACCACCGCCACCACCACTGCCTCCGCCGCCGCCAACTTCGCCGCTGCCCATGCCTTCAATCGCCGCGGGCGCACCGGGCGCCGCCTGAACGCTGGAGGCCGCGGCAAGACCCGCCGGGTCGACGCTCGGCATCGGCGCAACCTTGGCTGCCGACCTCGCCGTTGGCGTCCAATGGTCGCCTGCCCGCAAGCCGGGCGGCGCATGATACGCACCAAGATCGCCGGCCCCTTCGGCCTGGGCACCGGCGACACCGAGAAGCAAAACGGACGCCGCGGCAGACGCGGCAAAACGCACTGGGCTCACCACTACCTCCTTTGAAATTGTCACGGGTCGTCGGCGACGAACCGATTGAACAAGAGCGCCGCGCCGTCGCGGCAAATGAAGGAGGGCAATCCGCGCAACGCTAACCCCGTCGGCCACGGATTGCCCCTTTTTCGGCAACAACGCCTTGCGGCGCCGGCGTCTACTTGCACCCGTTGTTGACGTAGTCGTACAGCGTCTTGATGCGGTCGTCGAAATAAGGGCCGTAGTCGACACCCGGCTTGTCGTCGTAACCGAACGACTCGATGCTGATGACGTGGTTGAAGTCGCCCTTGGCCGAATTGTAGTCGCCGATCCAGGCGCCGCCGCTCGAACCGCCCTGCTCGGCCTTGTTGCCGTGGCGCAGTTCGACGATGCCGTCCTCGATCGAGATCGGACCGTGTTCGACCTGGATCACCTCGCCCTTCATCACGCCGACCGGGTAGCCGATCTTGGTCGAGGCGTCGTAGTTGCCTTCCCAGTTCCACTGGGTGCCGAACCAGCCGGTCTCGGTATCCTCGGTCACCAGGATCATGGCGAAGTCGGAGGTCCACTTGCCCTCGCCTTCCTGAACCCAGGTGTTGAAGGTCGCCTCGCATTCGGCGTTGTACTTATGGACCGACCGGCCCTTGTCGTATTGCAGGTGGAATTCGAAATTGCTGTAGAAATCGCCTGTCTTGTCGTCGCGCACGCAATGGGCGGCGGTGAGCAGTACGCGCTTGCCGATGAATTGCGACGAACACATGAAGTCGCCCTCGGGCGTGCTGAAGAAGAGTTTGCCGGCGTAGATCAACGGCCGATCGCCGACATTGCCGGTCTTGCGCTCGGTCGGGTTGACCTCGGGCTCGCCCCCGGCAATCGCGCCGGCCTGCGCCGGCAGGGCCGAGCGGTTGGTGCTTGCGGAGACCGCGCGCACCGCGTCCGGATTGACGTTCGGCTTCGGCGCCGGCGTGGCGGCGTTCACCGCATCGGGCGTCCAATGGTCGCCGGCACGCTCTCCCGGCGGCACGTGGAATGCGCCGATGGCGTCGGCCTGGGCATGGGCAATTCCACACGACAGTACAGCGGCCGCCATAGTGGTGGCTGCGAGACGAACCAGATGCACAAGTACCTCCTTGGTGATGTATTTTGCGATCGAAACTCTTTTCGCGTCGCCACAGGAACAAGTTGAACGCGGGCCGACATTACCTTGTCCGCGCGACCGTACAAGACGGCGGTGATTACGCGATGACTTGGTTGTATTGCGGCAAGGCCGCTCGCGACCGAGCTCGGCAGAAATCTCCCGCCGCTCCGATACGCCCGGCCGGAGTCGACTGATCGGGGCCGAGGATTGTCGCTAGCGCGGTGCGATCGTCATGGCCGGGGTTGATCCCGGCTCCGCGACATCGCCAGAGCGATTGAGCGCGCCCGCGGCGCGCGCCGCACCAGGATCGAGCATCGGCGTCGGCGCCGCCTGCGCGGCCGAGATCGCCTCCGGCGTCCAGTGGTCGCCGGAGCGCTCGCCCGGTGGGACATGGAATGAATCGATGGCGAAGGCGACATCCATCGCGGGCGTGGCGCCGGGCACCGCCGGTGCGCCGGATCGATCCGCCGGACCGCTTGCGGCGCGCACGGCGTCGGGGTCGACGTTGAGCAGCGGCGCCGGCTTGGCCGCGGACAAGGCGTCGGGCGTCCAGTGGTCTCCGGCGCGTTCACCCGGAGGCACCTGGAACGAACCGATGGAGTCGGCGGATTGCGCCGTGGCGAGCCCGCCAAGCACGGTAGCGGCCGCGGCGGTCAGCGCGGATAGACGGAACAGACGCACAGAGTGCCTCCTGATGTTGTCGCCCATGAATGACCCTCGCCAGGGTACCAGAGGTATTGATCGAATGCGGCCCGCGCGCGGCTCAACATTGGTCTTTTGCGGCCGAATTCGCGGGATGTTGTGGGCAGTTGCGCTCTCTCCTGCGGCGGATATTTGCCTGCGTTGTTATCGTTCGAGCGCCTCGCGGACGCGCGCCGGCCGCTTACGGACCGTCCTTCGGAGCGGTCGGTTTCCCGAATTCTTCCTGGCTCACCTTTGGTGTCGGCATCGGCTTGGCAGCGTTCAGCCGCTCCGGCGTCCAGTATCCGGCATCGCCGTCGGCCGGCGCCGAGGTGATCGCCTCGCCATCGGCGGCCGCAGGCTTGCCATCTGCCTCACTCTCCGGCGAAGCGTCGTTGCCGGATCGCGCCGACATCACCGCCACCACCACGGCGACCGCACCGACAGTCGCCGCGGCCCCCGCCAGGATGAAGAGTGACAGTCCGCGCATGGCAGCGCTCCTCGCTCCGTCAGGACCGCGCCTGCCTGTATCACCACCCGTCAGCGTCCCCGCCGATATGGCGCGAGCGCGCCGGAACGAATGCCAGGAACGGCCGCCCGCACAGGTTTCAGCGAAGCAACGCCGCGACGGCGGTCAGTAGAGACCGCCGGTCCCCGAGATCACCGCACGATCCGATTCAGGCGCCACCGTCAGCGGACGTCCCATCGTGTCGGTGTAGCCGATGATCGAGTAGGTGTCCGGCGGCGCAGTGCCTGGCTTGAAGGCCTCGAGGATCGTGCCCGGGTCGCCGGGATTGGCGCGCAGGCCGGTCTTCTGGTCGATGGGGATGAACGACAGGCCCGGCGGCACGCGGAACGGCACCGGCGGCTTGTCAGCGAGCGCCATCTGCATGAACTCGGTGAAGATCGGCGCGGCGAGCGCGCCGCCCGTCTGCCCACGACCGAGCGAGCGCGGCTTGTCGAAGCCGACATAGACAGCGGCGACGAGATCCGGCGAGAAGCCCACGAACCACGCGTCGTGATAGTCGCTGGTGGTGCCGGTCTTGCCGCCGACCGGCTTGCCGATCGCCTTGGCGGCGGTGCCGGTGCCGCGCTCAACGACGCCCTGCAACATCGACGTCATCTGGTACGCGGTCAGAGGATCGAGCACTTGCTCACGATTGTCGACGATCACCGGCTCATCCTGGTTGTGCCAGGAGTCCGCGTCGCAGCCCTCGCACACGCGGTCCTCGTGCTTGAAGATCGTCTGGCCATAGCGATTCTGGATGCGGTCGATCAGTGTCGGCCGCACCTCGCGTCCGCCGTTATCGAACACGGCGTAGCCGGCGGCCATCTTCAGCACGGTCGTCTCGCCGGCGCCGAGCGCCATGGAAAGCACCGGCAGCATGTTGTCGTAGATGCCGAACCGGCGAGCATATTCGGCGACCAGCGGCATGCCCATGTCCTGTGCCAGACGCACGGTCATGACGTTGCGCGAGTGCTCGATGCCGGTGCGCAGGGTCGACGGCCCGAGGAAATCGCCCTCGTAGTTCTCCGGCTCCCACACGCCCTGCCCGCCGCCCTGATCGATCGAGATCGGCGCGTCCATGACCACCGACGACGGCGTGTAGCCGTTGTCGAGCGCCGCCGAATAGACGAACGGCTTGAACGCCGAACCCGGCTGCCGTTCCGCCTGGGTGGCGCGGTTGAACTGGCTGTCGGCGAACGAGAACCCGCCGACCATGGCCAGCACGCGGCCCGTGTGCGGGTCCATCACCACGATGGCGCCTTCGACTTCCGGCACCTGGCGCAACTGGTATTCGCCCGGCCCGCCATCTGCCTTTTCGACATACACGATGTCGCCGGGCGACAGCACATCGTCGGAGCCCTTGATCGCCTTGCCCTTGCGATCGCCGGTCGCCCACTTCGCCCATTTCATCTGAGCAAACGGAATGGTCCCGGTCTCGCGATCGGGCGACACCTTGTTGGTGCCCGGCTCATGGCCCGGCTGCAATCCGATTGTCGCTTCCTGCGGCGTGACCGAAAGCACGACGGCAAGTCGCCACTCGACCACATCGGAGAGCGCCGTGACGCTCGCCACCTGCGGGCCCCAGTCCTGGGCCAGGTTTTCGACGCGGCTCACCGGACCGCGCCAACCGCGCGCTTCGTCGTACTTGACCAAGCCATCGACCAGAGCCTGGCGGGCCATCACCTGAACCTGCGGATTGAGAGAGGTGCGCACCGACAAACCACCCTCGTAGAGGGCCTGCTCGCCATACATGTCGACCAGCTGCCGGCGGACCTCCTCGACATAATAGTCGGCGGCGAACATCGACGGCGTTGCGTCGCGCCCGGTGACACCAAGCGGCTGCTTCTTGGCTTCCTCGCCCTCCGCCGCCGTCGCGTAGCCGTTCTCGACCATGCGGTCGATCACCCAGTTGCGCCGCTCGAGCGCGCGCTCGGGGTAGCGGAACGGGTTGTAGTTGTTCGGTCCCTTCGGCAACGCGGCCAGATAGGCGGTCTCGGCCAGCGTCAGTTCATGCACCGACTTGTCGAAATAGGTCAGCGCCGCCGACGCCACGCCATAGGAACCGAGGCCGAGGAAAATCTCGTTCAAATAAAGCTCGAGAATCTTGTCCTTGGAATAGGCCTGCTCGATCCTCAGGGACAACATCGCTTCCTTGATCTTGCGGGCGATGGTCTGGTCGTTGGAGAGGAGGAAGTTCTTCGCCACCTGCTGCGTGATGGTCGAGGCGCCGACCAGGCGGTCGCCCCCGCCGCCGGCCTTGTTGCGGATGTTGGTAACTACGGCGCGCAGGATGCCGTAGTAGTCGAGGCCGGAATGCTCGTAGAAATTCTTGTCCTCGGCCGAAATGAACGCGGCCTTGACGCGGTCGGGGATCGCCTGAATGGGCAGGTAGAGGCGCCGCTCGTGGGCATACTCGGCGACCAGCTGGCCATCGGCGGCATGAACGCGGGTCATCACCGGCGGCTCGTATTTGGCGAGCACGTCGTAATTCGGCAGATCGGCCGTGAGGCCGGAAATGTACCAGGCAGCGACAGCAGCAGCGGCAAGAAACAGCACGGCACCGATCCCGAATAGGTAGCCGATGAATCGGAGTATCATAACGTTTCCATCGTTCCGCCGCTCGCGCGCAACCAATTCGGCCGCGAAGCCGCGAGAAGCCTCACTTTTACAAGACAAGTCAAGGCCGAAACCCAGCCGTCGGCGATCCGATTCGTCATCACACTCCACCCGCCGACCCGGCGGTGCTTGTCGGCATCCTTTGTGGAGAATATAGGGCGCGGCGGCCGGTTCGGGGCTGGCGTCCCGCCGGTCGTATCATTTCGGCAACACTGTGCTGCCTGCTTCGGCGCCGCCCGCCGTCTCAATATTGCTTGGTGAGATAGAAGCCGATCGCCTGGGAATTGTAGGTGTACAGCGGCACGTTCGAATCGTTCAGCGTCAGCGAGTATTGGACCTTGGGCGCGAAGCCGTGCCACGACCAGTTGCGGAAAGTCACCGCGGCGGTGAGATCGAATTCACGGTCCTCGCGCGGCGTGCCCATCAGCGGGAAGTTGGATGCGTAGTGACGCCACTCGTATGAAAGCTGCGCGCTGGTCAACAGGCCGCCCGGCAGTTCCTTGTAGAACTCGATCGAGGGGCGGTAGCGGTCGTAGCCATTGAAGCTGACATCCGCGTTAACGTGCGAATAGTACATCCCGAGGCCGAACGACGACGACGGGTTCAGCGTCTTCAGATAACGCAGGCCGAGATCGGTTTCGTCGCCGTTGTAGGCATAGACCGTGTCGTAGGTCACCTGCTTCCACCCGGCCGTACCGATGAGCGTGCCCCACGGTCCGAAGTTGCGGCGCAGCGAAACCTGCGGGCCGATGTCCCAGTTGTAGCCTTCCCAGCCCATCGTCTTGCGATCGGCGGTGACGCCGAGGCCGAGCCGCCAATCGCGTGCCGTGTAGGCGAGTTCGCCAAAAGCCGAGCCGTTCAGACTGTCGAACGAATTGTCGAGGTAGAACGTGCCGTCCGTGCGTGCGCCCAGCGTGAAGTCCCAGCGCGGCGCGAGATCGAAGCGGTAGGTGCCGGCGACGCCCGAGGCCAGACCGATGCCGCTCTCGCCCTTGTGGCTGGCGGCGTTGAACGGCACGCCGCCGATGATGACCGTGTCGCCGCTGATGCCGTTGTTAATGTTGGTGCTGGGCGCGATGGCGACATAAGCGTCCAGCGTCCACGGCCGCTTCTGCCGAATGGCGGTCAGGTAGTTGTCGTAGAAGGAGCGCTGCGTCGGCGTCGTGCTGGAATCGGCGAGGAGTTGGAAATTGAACTTGGCGCCTTCGGTGTCGCCCATGCGGAACAGTGTATCGGCAAGTTCGCCGCGCACCCGGGTCAGGTTCGGATAGGCCGAGAGGATGGCGCGCATCGCCTTCGCCGCCTCGGCATACTTGCCCTGCACCTTGAGGATGAGCGCGTTGGTGAAGGCGAGGTTGAGCGCGTTGACCTGGGGATTCTTCGACGCATGCGCCGCCAGGTCGCGCGCCTGGTCGTATTGCCCGCTCTCGATCAGCGCCTTGAGGCGCACGAACGTGTCGGCGGCGCGGGCCGGCGACAGGGCCAGCATCGCAATCGCAACCGAGAAGAGTAGCGCGCGCAACAGACCGGCTGGTCCCGACGTCCGGTGATGGGCGTTCCGGCCGGTCATGTCAGAGCCTGGGAATGTTGGATTCTGCCGCGCCGGCTGGCGATGCTGGGACTCGAACGACGCATCTCATTCTCCGGCCTCGAAGTCGGCTGGCCTCGGTCTGGCCATCGTCCGCGCGTCCCGCTGCACTCACACCCGGATCCGAGGCAAGGCGACTCCTGCCCCCGGTGGTTGAGCCTTGCCCGCCGCAATCGGCACGATGCGATCTGTCTGGAAGAGTGGCAGGAGGCCCGTGGGCCTCCTGCTGATTCCGTTGCTGAGCAGAGCCACCAATTCAGCGTGCGGGAGTCCTAGTGAAGGTCACTTGTCCCACCGAAGGCGCCGGTGATCTTCACGCTGCTCGGATCGGCATCTGCCCCGATTGCACCGGCGTGGTCCTGAACATCGAAGGCGCCAGCGGTCTCTACGCCGTTGGGACCGAAGAAGCCTCCGACAACTTGACCAAACGCACTGCTGTCGTTGAGGGTCAGGGACTGGCCCGCCACTCCGCTTGCGGCCGAGTAGGTGGCGTGGTTCGTGCTCATGTCGCCGGTGAAGGCGATGGTGTTGGTGTTGTCGCTGACGGAGCCGGTCAAACCGATCTCGCCCATGACCCTGCCGGTACCGAAGTTAGCGTACAGCGTGGATGCGCCGGCGGCGTGTTCGCTGCCAATCTCAGAGCCGACAGCCGCGGCGGCTGTACCCTGATATTCAACGTCGTCGTCGATCGTCGGCAGATTTGTCGGCTTGATGCCCGCAAAGAATCCGGCCGTGTTGAAGGCCGCGCTGTCGCCGCGATCAGGATCGTTGGCGCCCACCACCGCAGCGTAGCTATACATGCCGGCCCCAGCGTAAAGGATGCTGTTGTCTGTATCGCCGACTGGCGGCGGCTCCGTAGGATCGAACCGGTAGAATGCCGCGTATGGTGTCAAGACCGGCGAGGCACCGTTCACGTCGCTGTACATGTAGTCCGTCGGGCCTTGCGCCTGACCGCCATTCTTGACGTTTACCGTCAGCGTTGCCGTCTCGAGATTGTCGGGAGTGAGGTCTTCGTCGGTGGTGATGCTGGCAGTCGTCCTCTTGTCCGTTGCCGCGTCCGAAGCAGTCGCAACCTGGTAGGCGTCGTCAACGTTGGCAACGCCGCTGCTCAGCAAAGCATTTGCGAACGCCGTCTTTTCGTTCGTCGTGCAGCCGCCCACCGCGAGCGCGCAGGCCCCGACTGCCAGTAATCCGTAGATCGTTTTCACTTGCCTCTCCTGTTTCAAGTCAGCCAGCCCAAGGGCGGTCACTGCGAAGAACGTCCAGCACCTGCCGTCCGCCGCATGGCGGGCAGCCTTTCGAGCCCAGGGCAATTGGATGACACCCCCGGCCCCCCACTACAGCCTTCAGTTGCGTCTCGGCTGTTAACGCAATCTTAGAGGGTTCATCTCGGCAAAAGCAACCACGCATTGTATTCCTGCCGGCACACGCGCGGCACCGCGCGCAACCGCGCCGAAGGGATGCGAGGACGCACGGTTTGCGGTTTTGCCGCGCACCTGGAGCGGATGCGCGCCGCCAAAATTTCCAAGGAAATCAATCAATTGGGAGAATCGGCGCGACGGGCCCGCTGCGGACCCTGCCCCGTTGTCCGCCCATCGCGGTTCCACTGACGCGGTTGCCGCTTATGTCCGATTTATGCGTTTCAACCGGGAGTGGTGCAAAACAGACACACGATCTCCGGCAGCGTCGGAGACTCAGTCGCGATGACTGCGGGCTGCGCGTCCCAGGCAGGCCCTGTCGCCGCGCCAGAACTCAGGGGCGCTCAGTGAGCCGCGCCCTCAGTTCCCGCCGCGGCCGGCGATGCGCGTGCGAAAATAGTCGTCGATGGCCGAGACGATCGACGCCGCGGTCTTCTCCTGCCACGCGTCGGTGGTCATCAGCTTGGCGTCGGCGGCGTTGGTCAGGTAGCCGAGTTCGATCAGCGCCGAGGGCACGTCCGGCGCCTCCAGCACCTTGAAGCTCGCTTCCTGGTGCGGGACCTTGAACATCCGCGTCGACTTGCCGAGCTCCTTGACCAGGTTGCGCGCGAACACCACGCCGAAATTGCGCGTCTCGCGCCGCGTCAGGTCGATCAGGATGTCCTTGACGTCGCTGGAGTCGGCGGCATCGACGTCGACGCCGGCCAGCGCGTCGGACTGGTTCTCGGTGTCGGCGAGCGTCGCCGCCATCTTGTCCGATGCCTCGTCGGACACCGTATAGACGATCGCGCCGCGCACGGATTGGCCGGGAAACGAGTTGGCGTGAACGGAGACGAACAGGTCGGCGTTGTTCTTGCGCGCGATCGCCACGCGATCGCCGAGGGTAATGTAGGAATCGTCCTCGCGCGTGTAGATCACGTGGTAGCGGCCGGCCGCCTCCAATTGTGCCCCGAGCACCTTGCCGAAGGAGAGCGTGACGTCCTTCTCCACCACGCCGCCGCCGCCATGCGCGCCCGCGTCGATGCCGCCGTGCCCGGGATCGATCACGATCACCGGACGGTCCCCATGATCGCCGGGCGTGAATGTCTGGCTGGCGGTTTCGTTGGCGGCCGCCTGCTGCTCCTTGTAGACTTTGGTCGCCGCGAGGAACTTGGCGCGGTCAGTCGGTACGGCGTCGATCACCAGCCGCGCCGGCTGGCCGTCGGCGGGCTCGACCACAAATGTCTTGTCGATCAGCACCGGACCGGACAGGTCGATGACGATCCGCGATTTGCCGGGCGAAATCAGGCCGTAGCGGAAGGCCGAGATAAGCCCGCGGCCGCTGCTGCCGGCAAGCTCCGGCAAGGCAAACCGTACCTCGGGCAGGTCGACGATGATGCGGTCTGGATCGGCGAGCGTGAAGACCGTCGCGTCGATCTTGCGCGACATGTCGGCAACGAAGCGCACCCGCTGGTCGTCGCCGACGATGCGGGCGCCGAGCATGACCGGCCCGGCCGCCACCTCGGGAATCGGCGTCGCGTCCTCGGCGTGCGCCGGCGCCGGCACCGCGCCGACGACGAACATCATCAGGCAGGCCGCCAAAAGCGCGCAGCGCTGGACGGTTCGATCGGTCATTGGCCTCGCATCCGGGCGCCGGCTCCTCACCTCAGGCACCCCGTTTCCGTTCAGATTAATAGAGGATGGGAGCCTAATGGTTAACCGCTTCATGGGACAAAAAGGCCGTCCGCGTCATTTCGGCCTGCTATTCCATGTCCTTGCCAAGACTCGCTGACGCACCTACAACCCTTCTACGGAATTCATTCTCCGTCCGCGACGCCCTGATTGGCGGTTGCGGGGCCAAACCGGCGGAAGTCTTGATGTCCTTGCCGGGCTGGTTCGCGGCCGATGCCACACGAGGGGCACAGGCGGGGAATGTACCGGACGAGGGCCGGGACCGCGCGCTTCCCAAGACAGCGTGTTTCCTGCGCCTGATATCCGCGATCCGGACAGCCCGTCCCCCGCGCGACTGTGTCGCCGTCAGGCCGGATGTCCTTGTATTCGTTCCGCATGTTGACGATGTAAAACAGGTAACCGCGCACCCCATGTTCCTCGCAATGCCAAACCCAATGTCGACGCCCGTTCCGGCACCTGCCGGCGGAGCTGCGTCGCGGGCTGTCGAGGATGGGCGCGCCCCGATCAAATCAGCAAAAGCCGGTCCCTCTCCTGTTGCCGTGGCATGGGCGCTTCGCGCCCGCCGGCCGGGTGGACGCGACCGCGGAGAGTCCAGTCCATGGCCAACAAGATGCTTATCGATGCCGCCCACCCCGAGGAGACACGGGTTGTGGTCCTGCGCGGCAATCGCGTCGAAGAGTTCGATTTCGAGTCCGCCAGCCGCCGCCAGCTACGCGGCAACATCTATCTAGCGAAGGTCACGCGGGTCGAGCCGTCGCTTCAGGCGGCATTCGTCGATTACGGCGGGAACCGGCACGGTTTCCTCGCCTTCTCGGAAATCCATCCCGACTACTACCAGATCCCCGTCGCTGACCGGCAGGCGCTGATCGAGGCGGAAGAGCGCGAGATCGCCGAGGAGCGTGCGGTTGAATCGGAGCGCGAACGGCGCGCCGCCAGGAACGCTCCGGCCGGCGAAGCCAGCGAAGACGCGTCCGACGAAGCTTCCGACGAGTCCCATGAGGAATCCGCCGGCGAGCAGGCCGTCGACGAAAACGGCGACGACCACGCGCAGACGATGGCGGCCGACGCGATCGAGGCGCCGTCGATCAGCGAGCCCGCCTCCGACGAGATGTCCGACCAGGACGGCGAGGACGATCTGCCCGCCGCGACGGAGACCGGGGATGCGCCGCTGGCGGAAGCAAGCGGCGACGAGACGCCGGCCCGCCCCGCCGAAGTCGAGTCGGACGGCGTCGAGGTGCTCAGCGACGACCGTATCGAGTCGGTCGGCGCCGAAGACGCCATGGAAGAGGTGCCCGAGCGCCGCAAGCAGCGCGTCCGCCAGTACAAGATTCAGGAAGTCATCAAGCGCCGCCAGGTGCTGCTCGTCCAGGTCGTCAAGGAAGAGCGCGGCAACAAGGGCGCGGCGCTCACCACCTACCTGTCGCTCGCCGGCCGCTATTCGGTGCTCATGCCCAACACCGCGCGCGGTGGCGGCATCAGCCGCAAGATCACGTCGATGGCCGACCGCAAGCGCCTCAAGCAGGTCGTCTCCGATCTGGAAGTGCCGGACGGCATGGGCGTGATCCTGAGGACCGCCGGCGCCAGCCGCACGCGCGCCGAGGTCAAGCGCGATTTCGAATACCTTCTCCGCCTTTGGGAGAACGTGCGCGAGCTGACGTTGCGCTCCAGCGCCCCTGCCCTGGTTTACGAGGAAGGCTCGCTGATCAAGCGTTCGATCCGCGACCTCTACAACAAGGACATCGACGAGATCATCGTCGCCGGCGACGACGCCTACCGCGAGGCCAAGGACTTCATGCGCATGCTCATGCCGAGCCATGCCAAGAACGTCCAGCCGTTCAAGGACAGCCAGCCGCTGTTCGCCCGCTACACCATCGAATCGCAGCTCGACGCGATGTTCAGCCCCCAGGTGACGCTGCGCTCCGGCGGCTACATCGTCATCAACCCGACCGAGGCGCTGGTCTCCATCGACGTCAACTCGGGCCGCTCGACCCGCGAGCACAACATCGAGGACACGGCGCTCCAGACCAATCTCGAGGCGGCCGAGGAAGTCGCCCGCCAGTTGCGCTTGCGCGATCTCGCCGGCCTCATCGTCATCGACTTCATCGACATGGAGGAGAAGCGCAACAACCGGTCGGTGGAGCGCAAGCTCAACGACGCGCTGAAGAACGACCGTGCGCGCATCCAGGTCGGCCGCATATCCCATTTCGGCCTGCTCGAAATGTCGCGCCAGCGCATCCGCACCGGCGTTCTGGAATCGACCACCACGGTCTGCCCGACCTGTCAGGGCAGCGGCCACGTGCGTGCGCCGGCTTCCGTCGCGCTGCACGTCCTGCGCTCGCTGGAGGACCAGTTGCTGAAGGGCGTCACCCACCACCTGACGATCCGGACGCGCACGTCGGTCGCCCTCTACATCCTCAACCAGAAGCGCTCGCATCTGTCCGAGATCGAACAGCGCTTCGGCCTGTCGATCTCCGTCACCGTCGATGAGACGATCGCCAATGGCGCTCATTTCGTGATCGAGCGCGGCGAACCGGTCGAGTACCGCGAGATCCAGACGCGGTCGATCCAGCCGGATTCGGTCATGCCCGAGCTCGGTCCGGAAGACGAGGCTGTCGAAGCGATCGCCGAAGAGCCGGATGTCGAAGTCGATGACGAGTCTGACGGACGCGCTGCCGCTGCACCGCGCGAGGACGAGGACGGTGTTCGCCGCCGTCGCCGTCGCCGCCGCCGCCGTGGCGGCGAACGGGGTGAACCTGAAATGCGCACCGGTGCCGCGCGCGAAGAAGGCGATGACGCCGCGGACGAGGACGAGGAACGTCCCGCGGCGGCGGCCGAGGGCCAGGATGGCGAGACCGACGCCGAGGGCAATCCGCGTAAGCGCCGGCGTGGCCGGCGCGGCGGGCGGCGCGGCCGGCGCGGACGTGGCGGCGAAGATCGTCCGACCAACGGCAACGATGCCGGCGAGCAGGGCAGCGCCGAAGCACCGGCAATGGCGGCCGAGGCGGCCGATTTCAGCCCGGCCGGTGAAGATGCCGGCGCCCAGAATGGCGCTGATCACGAAGACCGTCCGGCAGCCGAGGATGACCGATCCGCGTGGCAGCCGGCCCCGGTCGTGGCCGACGAGGCCGAACAGCCGGCCGCCAGCTACAAAGAGACCCGCCAAAACGAGAACGAGGTCGCGCCGGAACCGGAAGCCAGCGAGCCCGTCGCTCAGCCCAAGCCCGAGGAGCCGGAAGAGGTCGTGCCCAAGCGCAGCGGCTGGTGGCAGCGGCGAACGTTCTTCTGAGACCCGCTTTGAACCCTATGCGATTGCGTGCGATGGTGCGTCCATGAAGCAATTCCTGCTGCAATTCTTCACCTGGTGGAACGGTCAGACCCTCGGCACGCGCTTCTTCACGTGGCGCAAGGGCGAGTTCGTCGGCAGCGACGACGACGGCAACCGCTACTACCGCGAGCGAAACGGCGATCGCCGCTGGGTGATCTACAACGGCGTCGCCGAGGCTTCGCGCATTCCGCCCGGCTGGCACGCTTGGATGCATCATCGCAGCGATGCGCCGCCGGCGGCCTATCAGCCGCGCGAATGGCAGAAGCCGCACGAGCCCAATCTGACCGGAACGCCGCAGGCCTACCGCCCGCCGGGATCCATCCTTGGGCCGGACCCGCGCACGCCCGGCGAACCCGACTACGAGGCCTGGACGCCGTAAGGTCGGCGCCGGGTCAGACGGCCAAACAAAAGAGCCGCCGCAGGTTGCCTGCGGCGGCTCTTTTCGAATCGCGGCCCATCCCGGCTGCGCTATTTGTTATGCCCCGGTGCGCTGCCACTGTTGCCCGGCCCGCCGCCACCGCCGGGATTGTTCGTCCCCCCGCTGGCAGAAGCGACCTGCGGCGAGTTGCTGTGCGACGCGCCCTGGCCGGGGTTGGTTCCGTCTCCAAGGCCGGATCGATTGGGTCCGATGGAGCCTGTCGTTGTCGGCGGCGGCACGGGCGGCGGCGAGCCCGGCGGCACCGATGGCGGTTCGACCACCGCCGTCCGGTTGGCCGGCACGACAGTCAGGCTTTGCCCCGGCGCGATGCTCGCCTTGCGCACGCTACAGCTCGACGTATCGACCCGGAAGTCGCTCCGCAGTCTGGTCTGCGAGGCAACATAGGGAAACATATCTGTCAGCAACTTCGTCCGTTCTTCGATCGACGTCGGCCGGCGGACCGGCTGCCGACGTGGCGCGACCACGACATTGCACGCGCCGCTGACGACCACGCATTGTCGCCCCGGCTGACAGATGCGCGCCTGGCCTTCGAACAGAGCGAAATTCAGATCGCCCCCTCGTCCGATCGTGAAGTCGAACTGGGTCCCGCGAACGCCGATCGTCGCGGTCGGCGTCTTGATCTCGTAAGCGTCCTTGCGGCTCGAGCCGGTGATGAACCGGAACGCTCCGCGCACGGCGTTGAGCGTGACCTTCTGCGCCTTGGCGCCGCCGTCATAAATAAAATCGTCGACCACCATCAGCGAATTCGGACCGACGACCAGCCGTGTGTTGTCGCGCAGCTTGATCTGCGCCTCGCCACGGGCGCCCGTGCGGATGTTGTCGCCCTGATAGACCGGGCCGGACGTCACCAGCATTCGCCTGCCGGCTGTTCCGGTCGCCTCGCTTTGCTGGATAACGGCGACGACGGTGCCACTCGTCTCAGCCGCTACGGCGACTGGCGCCCCACATAGAAAAACCAGCAATCCCGCCGCAATCGATGCCCTGATGCGCATGGCTCCCCACTCCCTGAGAGCCGGCCGGGCCGGCCGACGGGAACCACCATGGCACAGGATTTACGTTTTGTTTACCGCCCGCGCCAAGCGATTGAGAAACACCATTAACCGCGGATGCCGATGGTCGCGGTCGGCGTGGTGATCTTGTAGGCGTCCTTGGGGCTGTTGCCGCTGATGAAGCGGAAGGCGCCCTTGAGCGCGTTGATCGAAACCTGGCGGGCCGTGTCGTTCTTGTTGAAGACGAATGCGTCGATGACCAGGATCGAGTTCGGACCGACGACGAGTTTGGTGTTGTCGCGGAACTTGATCTGCGCCGTGCCGATCGTGTCGGTCGTGATGCGGTCGCCCGAATAGATCGGGTTCGCCGGCATCAGGATCGTCTTGCCGGTCTTGGCGTCGATGTGCGCCTGCTGAACGACTGCAACCACGATGCCGTCCGGCTGGGCTTGTGCCGCCGGCGCAAGAAGACACACAGCCGCAAACGCTGCGACGGCGATCCGAATAGTGCTGAACCCGGTCATTGCCACCCCCATTTATGTGGCCCGCCCAAGATCAGGCGGGCAACAGTACCATGAGAGGTGGGATTGTTAACCCGGCTATTCCAGACCGGTTCCTGTGATGACCGTCACAGCACTTGAAAGAACCAATTCCGGATGCGATTCCAGCGAGATAACGCTCATTTCGCGGCGCCGTTGCGATTGCGAATTGCTCGCAGTTTCGGGCGCGGCCGAACATCGATCGCCGGCACGACCTATCTCGCGCCGTGCCCGAATCCCCGCTGTTCGGGTCCTCGCGGGTTTCCCGGATGCGCAATAGCTCCGGCCGCCGCGCGCCGGACGTGCCAGCGGCCAGCGACGCGCCTTGAGCCGCGCCCACAATCCGTGCCGGGCGATGAAGGCCTGATAGGCCCGATAGTCCGGATCGCGCGACAGGTGGCGCTCCTCGGTCACGGCGCGCAGCAGATAAACGCCGTTGAAGAGAAGGAGCATCGCCGAGTGGCGGAGCGCATCGCCGGGGCCCGCCCCGCTGAGGAACGGCATCGAGGCGAGCCACCATGAGATGTTCTTGGCGATGTAGGCCGGGTGCTTGACCCAGCGATAGGGGCCGACCGTGATGATGCCGCGGTTGGTCAGGTTCGAGAAGCGCAGGCCAAAGCAGACCGTCGACCAGACATAGATGACCAGGCAGAAGAGGATCGCCGCGCCCCACATGAGTTGCAGCGGTGGCCACGAGCCCAGAACGACGTCCCAATGGTTCCCGGCCGCGTCGTAGGTGATGTAGGTGCTGGTGATGCGATTGATCGGCGGATAGCAGATGAGGCAGGCCACCCAGCCAAGCACGGTCGGCTCGACGCTGCGGATCTGCGTATCGAGCAGTCGCAGGGTCAGCACGTAGCCGACGCAGGCAAACAGGACATCGATACCGAAAAGCACGTCCTGAGCGAGATTGTGCCAGGCCATGAGCCCGGCAAGGTTGCCGCTTTCCATCGTCTTTTCGACGCTGCCGACAAGGGAGCAGAGATAGACGAACATCAGCGGCAGGAAGAATGCCTTCACCGCCCAGCCGAGCGCATGCTGGCGGATCATCGTCAGATCGCGCGGCGCGTGGCCGGCGAGCATGAATGCCCCGATCTCGGCATAGACATCTTCCGGATCGGCCTGCCGACGATCGACATAGGCAAAATACAACGGCGCCGCGATCACGAACACGGGGGCGCAGGTGCGGACCGCTGTAAAAAAGGGGGCATAAAAGTCCCCTTGATATTCCGCCAGCAGCCAATAGACGGCAGCGATCACGCCGATCGTCACCGCGAGCCCGACCAGCTTGCGCGCGATCCGCGCCGCATCGAGCGGCCGCACCGCGGCCCGCGTCAGCGCGGTCGTGTCGCGGACTCGGTGCACGAAGAGTTCGGCGGCGATCATGGCGGCCGCAGTCGCCGCAATCACGCCGAGCGCTGTCAGGTGAGCTGGCAGGCCACTGTGCGTCAGGGCGGCGAAACCGGCGACAGCGCCACCGAGCCCGGCGAAGCCGGTGGAAAGCGCTGTCGCCGAGCGCGGCCTCGTCGAGGCGTCCGGTCGCAGAGTGGCCGGAGCAGCGCCCAGACTTGAATCCTGCTCGATCAGCCGGTGCATTGCTGGTCGTCCGTCGCCCCTTGCTCTAGCCGCTGCCGCTGCTCTGGCCGCTAGTGCCGCTCGTTCCGCCGCTGGTGGTGTCTCCGCTGGTGCCGCTGCTGGTGTTCTCCGCTCGTGCCTCCGCTGGTCCGCTGCTCTCCGCTGCTGCTGTTCTCCGCTGGTGCCGCCGCTGGTGTTCCCGCTCGTGCCGCCGCTGGTGGTCTCCCCGCTGCTGCTGGCCGCTAGTGCCGCTCGTTCCGCCGCTGGTGTTCCCGCTCGTGCCTCCGCTGCTGGTGTCTCCGCTGCTGCCGCTGGTCTCTCCGCTGGTGCCGCCGCTGCTGTTCCCGCTCGTGCCGCCGCTGGTGCCGCTATCCCCGCTGGTCTGCGCCGCTTGTGCCGCTGCTGCTTCCGCCGCTGGTGTCTCCGCTCGTGCCGCCGCTGACGCCGCTGGTCGTGCCCCTGCTGCTCTGGCCGCTCGACTCGCTGCTGCTCCTGCTCCCGCCTCGAGGCGGCTGGCCGCCGCCGCTCGATCCGTTGCCAGCTTCTGACGAGTACCAGTTGCCCGTCGAAGCATGATTGTACGGGTCGGCGCACACGGCCGCACAATAGGCGCTGTTGCGTCCGCAGAAGCCACGCGGCCTCCAGTCGCTGGCGGCGCAGTTCAGCTTGGTGCTGGCGATCGTCGTTCCGGTCGTGAGAGTGCTGACCGTGGCGCCGATCAGCCCCGCGACGGGGATCGCCAGCGCGGCGCGCAGCAGGAACGTCCAGTTGAAAACGCGCATGGCCCATCCCCTTCGGTGTTCGGCCATCCGCGCGGTAGAGAGCTGCAGGGACAGCGTCGCCGTCCCCTGGCGAACTCTGTCGGCAAAGCACGCAAAACGTATGTGAGCCGGGGGAAGCGCCGCTCGGACACCAGGGAAGTGAAACCGGCCCAGAGCGAAATCTGGCGCTTTCTTCGCTGGCTGAGGGTGGTACAGAGGCGGACGCGAGGAGACAGAAATGGAGCCGCCTATGGCCGTGCCGGCACCGGGCGCCATGGAACTTCGCTTTTCGACCAAAGCCATGCCGATGGCCGAATGGCGGGAGGAATTCGCGCGCGGATTTCTTCGGGTCGATATCGAGCCGCGGGACCGCGAGCATTTCCAGGCGGATGCAACGATCCGCGCACTGCCTGGCCTGAAGATCGGCACCTGCTCCATCTCCGCCTCGCATTGGCGGCGGACGCGCATGCTGCTCGATCCGGACGCCGAATGGTTCGGCCTGATGTTCGGCATGGAGGGGCCCGCCCTGCTTTCACAGCGCGGCCGCTCCCTGGAACTCGGCACCGGCGACGCGGCGACCTGCTCCCATTCGGAGCCGGCGGATCTGTCGCTTCCCTCTGAGAATGGGCGGCATGTCGGGCTGGTCGTTCCGCTCAAGCCGATGGCGGCATTGGTGCCGGACCTTGAAAGGTCGGTCCCGAAGCGCATCGCCCGGCACAGCGACCCGCTACGGCTCCTCGTCGGCTACCTCGACGCTCTCGCCGACGCCACGACGCTTGCCAACCCGGAACTCTGCCGGACGGTCGTGACACACGTTCACGACCTGATCGCGCTTGCGATCGGCGCCGGCCGTGACGGGACGGAACTCGCAAGCGGCCGCGGGCTGCGCGCTGCCCGGTTCCGCGCCGTCAAGGCCGATATTCTCGAGAATCTCACAAGCCACCAGCTTTCCGCGACCACCGTCGCCAAGCGGCAGGGGATCACGCCGCGCTACGTTCACATGCTGTTCGAGACCGAGGGAACGACGTTCTCGCAGTACGTGGTCGGCCGGCGGCTGGCGTTGGCCCGCCGGCTGCTTGCGGATCCCCGTCAGGACGGAAGAACGATCACCGAGATCGCTTTCGAGGCGGCTTCGGCGACCTGTCTTACTTCAACCGCGTGTTTCGCCGCCGCTTCGGCATGACGCCACGGAGTGCGCGACGAGAGCCCAGCGAAGGGACCGCGTGAATCCGCTGCGATTCGCAATATCCGGCATCCTTCGCGGAGCAAAATCCAACTCCGGCGGACTCCCAATCCCCGCTTTTCGCAACAGTGCGCCTTTTTCGGATGCTTCTCGTTGACCCCCCCGTCCGACTCGGACTAGCGTCACGCAAGCGTCACGGTTTTGGCGCTCCGGCGGTGTGTGAGGCCCCGGATTTTTTCCAAAAGAGTGTTGTGTTGCCAGGCTCGCATGAGCGTGTTTTCGCTTGCGCGGGAAAGGGAATTTGCGCGCTTGACGGACTGTGATTTTGGCCGATTTTTTCGTTAGACGGCGGCTGACAAACGCAACCATTAGGACTATATTTAGTGTTTCCGGGCACTGTGAGACACAATCACTGGGGGCGAAAGACCCCGGCCCGACAGGCGGCGAAGAGCAACAGGAATCACCCGGTCGAGGCTAACCGGGCCTGTGTCCGATGACGGCGCAGGCGGCTAAAATATTGGGGCAAGCACATGCGGATTGAACGGCGCTACACCAAGGCAGATGCGTCGGCCTATGCGGGTATCGAGTTCCGGACGACACGCAGTGAAATCCGCAACCCGGATGGCTCCGTCGTCTTCAAGCTGGACGACATCGAGGTGCCCGCGGCGTGGAGCCAGGTGGCGAGCGACATCATCGCCCAGAAGTATTTCCGCAAGGCCGGCGTGCCGGCGCGCCTGAAGAAATTCGAGGAGAACGACGTCCCCTCGTGGCTGTGGCGCTCGGTCCCCGACGAGGCAGCGCTGAAGACCGTACCCGAGGGCGAGCGCAGCACCTCGGAGCGCGATTCGCGTCAGGTCTTCGACCGTCTCGCCGGCACCTGGACCTATTGGGGCTGGAAGGGCGGCTACTTCGACACCGAGGAGGACGCCCGCGCCTTCTTCGACGAGCTGCGTTACATGCTCGCCACCCAGAAGGCGGCGCCCAACTCGCCGCAATGGTTCAACACCGGCCTGCACTGGGCCTACGGCATCGACGGTCCCAGCCAGGGCCACCACTATGTCGACTACAAGACCGGCAAGGTGCACGCCTCGCAGAGCGCGTATGAGCACCCGCAGCCGCACGCCTGCTTCATCCAGTCGGTCGCCGACGACCTCGTCAACGAGGGCGGCATCATGGACCTGTGGGTACGCGAAGCGCGCCTGTTCAAATACGGCTCCGGCACCGGCTCCAATTTCTCGGCGCTGCGCGGCGAAGGCGAGAAGCTCTCCGGCGGTGGCAAGTCCTCCGGCCTGATGAGCTTCCTCAAGATCGGCGATCGCGCCGCCGGCGCCATCAAGTCGGGCGGCACCACGCGCCGCGCCGCCAAGATGGTGGTGGTCGACGTCGATCACCCGGACATCGAGCAGTACATCAACTGGAAGGTGCGCGAGGAGCAGAAGGTCGCCGCGCTGGTCACCGGCTCGAAGATCCTCGCCCAGCACCTCAAGGCGATCATGAAGGCCTGCGTCAATTGCGACGGGCCCGGCGATTCCTGCTTCGACCCCGCCAAGAACCCGGCGCTGAAGCGCGAGATCAAGGCCGCCAAGAAGGCCCAGGTGCCGCAGAACTACATCCTGCGCGTCATCCAGTTCGCCAAGCAGGGCTACACCGACATCGACGTGCCGATCTACGACACCGACTGGGATTCGGAGGCCTATCTCACCGTCTCCGGCCAGAACTCCAACAACTCGGTGCGCGTCACCGACGAGTTCCTGCGCGCCGTCGAGAACGACAGCGACTGGAACCTGACCGGTCGCATTTCCGGCAAGACGTTCAAGACGCTGAAGGCCCGCGACCTGTGGGAGACGATCGGCAACGCCGCGTGGCAGTCGGCCGATCCCGGCATCCAGTTCCACACCACCATCAACGACTGGCACACCTGCCCGGCGTCGGGGCCGATCGTCGCCTCCAATCCGTGCTCGGAATACATGTTCCTCGACGACACGGCCTGCAACCTCGCCTCGATCAACCTGATCGAGTTCGCCGACGGCAACCATCGCTTCGAGGTGGAAGCCTTCGAGCATGCCGTCCGCCTGTGGACGGTGGTCCTTGAGGTCTCCGTGATGATGGCGCAATTCCCGTCGCGCCGGATCGCCGAGCTCTCCTACGCCTACCGCACGCTCGGCCTCGGCTACGCCAATATCGGCGGCCTGCTGATGTCCTCCGGCATCCCCTACGATTCGGAGGAAGGCCGCGCCATTGCCGCCGCGATCACCGCGCTGATGACCGGCGTCTCCTACGCCACTTCGGCCGAGATGGCCGGCGAACTCGGCGCCTTCCCGGATTTCACCAAGAACCGCGAAGGCATGCTGCGCGTCATCCGCAATCATCGCCGCGCCGCCTATGGCAACGCCGAAGGTTACGAGGGCCTGCACGTCAACCCGGTGCCGCTCGATGCGGTCTCCTGCCCCGACGAGAAGCTCGTTTCCCATGCCCGCCGGGCCTGGGACCAGGCGGTGATGCTCGGCGAGATCAACGGCTTCCGCAACGCGCAGGTCTCGGTCATCGCGCCGACCGGCACGATCGGGCTGGTCATGGATTGCGACACCACCGGCATCGAGCCGGACTTCGCGCTGGTCAAGTTCAAGAAGCTCGCCGGCGGCGGCTACTTCAAGATCATCAACCGCGCGGTGCCGGAAGCGCTGCGCGTGCTCGGCTACGACCAGGCCGCCATCAAGGGCATCATCGACTACGCCGTCGGCCGCGGCACGCTGAAGGGCTCGCCTGCCCTCGGCCACGACGCGCTCAAGGCGAAGGGCTTCACGCAGGAGAAGATCGACGCCATCGAGACCGGCCTTGCCGCCGCCTTCGACATCAAGTTCGCCTTCAACAAGTGGACGCTCGGCGAAGACTTCATCACCGGCGCGCTCGGCGTCGATGCAGCCGACCTCGCCGATCCGGCCTTCGACCTGCTCGAGGGCCTCGGCTTCTCGAAGAAGGACGTCGAGAACGCCAACCTCTATTGCTGCGGCGCCATGACTCTGGAAGGCGCGCCCGGCCTCAAGGCCGAGCACCTGCCGGTCTTCGATTGCGCCAATCCCTGCGGCCGTCTCGGCAAGCGCTTCCTCTCGGTCGAGAGCCACATCCGCATGCTGGCGGCGGCGCAGCCGTTCATCACCGGCGCCATCTCCAAGACCATCAACATGCAGAACGACGCCACGGTCGAGGACTGCAAGGCCGCCTACATGCTGTCGTGGAAGCTGGCATTGAAGGCCAACGCGCTTTACCGCGATGGCTCCAAGCTGTCGCAGCCGCTCAATTCGCAGATCCTCGCCGATGACGACGAGGACGCCGACGAAGCGGTCGAGCAGTTCGTCGCCAAGCCGGCGGCGGCCCGCGCCGAGGTTCTGGCCGAGCGGATCGTCGAGCGCATCGTCGAGAAGGCGATCCGCGAGCGCGAGAAGCTCCCCAACCGGCGCAAGGGCTACACCCAGAAGGCCGTGGTCGGCGGCCACAAGGTGTATCTGCGCACCGGCGAATACGACGATGGCCGCATCGGCGAGATCTTCATCGACATGCACAAGGAAGGCGCCGCCTTCCGCTCGCTGATGAACAACTTCGCCATCGCCATCTCGCTCGGCCTGCAATATGGCGTGCCGCTCGACGAATATGTCGAGGCGTTCACCTTCACCCGCTTCGAGCCCGCCGGCTTCGTCCAGGGCAACGACGCGATCAAGAGCGCCACCTCGATCCTCGACTACGTCTTCCGCGAGCTGGCGATCTCCTATCTCGGCCGCAACGACCTCGCCCATGCCACGCCCGGCGACACCGGCACCACCGCCATCGGCGGCGAGCCGCAGGTCACCGCGACACCGGAATCGGCCGTCTCGCACGGCCTCTTCCGCGGCAAGCGGCTGGCGCTCGCCTCCGCGACCGGCGGTGCGGACGCGCGCGGTTCGGCCGCACGTCCCGGCGGCGGCAATGATCCCGGCGCGGCGACCGCGCGGGCGGCCAGCAACGTGACCTCGTTCAGCGGCGGCACCTCCGGCGCCACGGCGCTCAAGCTCGGCCTTGCCGAAGCCGCGCCCGCTTCCCGCGCCAAGCCTGCCGAGGCCGCGCCGGCGAAATCGGAAAGCGGCCCGGCCTTCAAGCCGGCCGGCTCCAACGCGAAAGCCGAAGGCCCGTCAAAGGCCGAACGCTCCGCCGCCGCGCGCGTCGCCGGCTACCAGGGCGACTCCTGCCCCGAATGCGGAAACTTCACGCTGGTGAGAAACGGCACCTGCCTCAAGTGCGACACGTGCGGCACCACGACGGGGTGTTCGTAGAGGAAACGGGCCTGCAAGCATGTCAGCTTGCAGGCCTTTTTCTTCGAAACTGGATTCAACCTCAAGGTTGAATCCAAACACGGGAGAAGAAGATGAGCGCGCTAACTCAGTTTGGAGCCCGGTGCCGCGAGCATCGAAGCGAGCGGAGGCTGCGTATGTTGGACCAAGCGAATTCGCTTGGGTGCTCTGTGTCATTCATCTCTGCGGTCGAACTTGGCGAAAAGAAACCGCCGGAAGGGTATCCGGCCAAATTGGCCGCGTGGCTGAACCTTTCGGCAATCGAGACTGATGAACTCCAGGCTCTCGCCGATGCGCGATCTAACGTCTTGCATTTTCGGCCGAGGGACCCCGACCAAGCAGCAGTGGCGCGCAGACTTTTTCGCAAGATTAGTAACATGTCTCCGCATGAAATTAGGCGCATTGAGACCCGCCTGAAAAGGAAACCCCCGGATGACGCACGACCTGTACGTTAAAGGTCTTTCGGCCAAAGAAATCGAAGGTCGCGCACTAGCTTGGCGCGATGCGCTCGGGGTGGGCGGTCAATGGTCACCCGATATGATCGAGGTGCTCGAACATCGAGTGCCGACTCTCTTTGAAGAATTTGTGTTGGCAATACATGATGATGAATCGATGGGAGACGCAGAGGCGTACACCCAGTTCACGCCGCCAAGGATAGTCCTACGCGAGAGCGTGTACCGAGCTGCTGCTGAGTACGCTCCGCGCAGTCGCATGACTTCTAGCTCACGAACTGGGGCACCTGGTTCTCCACAGCGGGCTCGCCAAAGCCCGGGGACCCGCAAAGATAATCACCGACCAAATAAAGCCGTTCAACAGTGCCGAATGGCAAGCGAACAAATTCGCGGCAACATTTCTGATGCCCGAGCACTTGGTGCGCCAGTTTGGATCAGCGGAAGATCTAGCTGACGGTTGTCGTGTCAGTCTGCGGTCCGCGAATATTCGGATGCGCGAGGTCAACCACCTCGGCAAGAAGCCAATCCCCGACGACGTCAAGTTGCTCATTCGTGAGCTAAGAGACAATCACCCTCCAGATAATGGGGGTTGGGGAAAACGTTGATAACTAGATGTTGAGGCTATCCCGCAAGGCAAAGCCAGGAACAAAATGAGATTCGCTAGAAATACCAACGCCGAGCACAAGGCTCGGCGTTGGCACCACGCAACGGCCGAAGCCGACGTGGGACGAAGAGATCAAAGACCTCTCCGCGTGCAGGTGGAAACTAGGGGCTTTGGATTTCCTCGTCGAGGTAGCTTCGGCGCACCTCTGGATAACGAGGAAAACGATGAGTAAGTCTACCAGAAATTCAGGTACCCACTGGACTTCTTCCGAAGTTAAGGAGCTTGGGACCCTTGCGCGTCAAAATACGCCAACGAGGGTCATCGGCTTGAAACTTGGTCGCACCGAAGAAGGCGTGCGCTCCAAGGCAAGCGAGGTTGGCGTGTCTCTCAAGCCAACAAATCAGTCTCCTTACAATCGGCGTCCACGCTGATCGTGTCGTGAACGCGTCGCCGGGCGCCTCCCTCGGAGGCGTCCGGTATGCGCGAACCGAGGGAGTGCGGCAAGCCCCTCAAGCTCTCCCTGTGGGGTGAGGGCGTACGGACCATCGTGGGGCAGCATCCCCTCACCCGCTCGCTTGTGCTTGTCCCACAATCTCCACAAGGAGCGTTGGGGCCGCCGCGCACGCAGCAGATCGGCCGCCCTCGCGAGCGGCCGACCTTCAAGGCGCGTCGGGAGGATTACTGCGCCTGCTTCACCTGTTCGGACCATGTCAGCTGACCGCTCACCCCGTCGATGAAGCGCATCGCGCTTTGGGCCATCGCCGGTACGCCGAACATCTCGTAGTGCGTCACGTCGGGCAGGATGGCGAGGCGGTTCTGCGCCATGTGCTCGCGCTGCCAGCCGGCATCGGCAAGCCCGCCGCCGAGCAGGTGGTAGAACGCCACCGCATGGTCGAGCGTGATCATGTCGCTGTCGCCGTAGATGAGCTCGACCGGCATCTTCAGCGTCTTCACGTCCTCGCTCCAGTCGTAGGTCTGGCGCATGTAGGCGCCCATGGCGTCCAGCAGCTTCGGAAAATCCTCCGGGTGCGGCGCCACGGCAACGTAGGCCTGGTACATCGGCGTCTCCTTCATCATCGGCATCATGGCGGCGCCGACCATCGCCTGCTGCGGCAGCATCTCCGGATAGAATCCACTCTGCGCAAACGGCGTCGAGACGAGCACCAGGTGCTTGACTGCGTCGGGATGCTGCACGGCGAGGCGCAGGGCAACGCCGCCGCCGAGCGAATAGCCCAGCACGTCGAGCGTTTCATACCCGAGTTGCTTCGCGACGACGGCCATGTCGTCGCCCATGTCGATCAGGCTGATCGGCCTATCGCCGAGCGTCGAGCGACCGTGTCCTTGCAGGTCCACCGTGATCACCTCGCGGTCGCGGGTGAAAATCGGCATCAGCGGCTGGAACATGTCCATCGTGCCCAGCCCACCATGGAGCAGGAGCAGTGGCGCGCCCTCCCCGCGGACCTCGTAGTAGTAGTTGACGCCGTTCACTTCGATATGGCCGGTCTTCTTCGGCGCCGGCGTTGCCTCGGTCGTTGGGTTCACGCTCCTGGTCTCCTGTGCGTTGGCTATCGTGGGAACCGGGGCAAGCACCATGGCTGCCGCCAGCAGGGTTGCAAGGCTGGGTCTGGTCACGGGTTCCTCCGTCGTTCGGGTCAGGCAGCGCCTGCGATACCCTCACGACGAACCGCGCTGGGATGGATCGACAGGCGGGGCCAAAAAAGTTCCGGCGCTCTTCACCGCCAGGCGTTCGCCCTAACCCGTCGTCCCGTCGCCTCCCCCCACGTCACAAACGGCTCCCCTCGATCGTCATACCGGCATGGGCACCGCGCCCGCCAACAGGTGCCGCTATCGGCCACCTAGTTCGAGGAGAATGACATGAGCAAACGAGTGACCGTCGTCCGGCAGAAGGCGAAGCCCGGCAAGCGCGACGAGCTTCGTCGCGTCTGGGAGAAATACGCCCGTCAGTATGCCGAGGGCAGCAACGGCGTGCTCAGCGCTTACTACTGCTATGACGACAACGATCCCGAAACGGCCATCGCAATCTCGCTCGCCGCCGATGAGGCGTCCGCGCAAGCATTCGGCAAGCAGCCGTGGATCGCCGACTACCAGCGGGAAACGGCTGCCCTGCTCGCTGGACCGCCTGAAGTTCTCACGGCAACGCCCAAATACGTGAAGGGCGACGCGTAACGCGATCGCGCCGGGTTCGTGCGCTGGCGCAACGGCCCGCCCCATTCTCTCACGGTCCTCGCCAACCGGGGATAAGATAAATCCGAAAATTACTTATCCCCGCCCCCATGACCCCATGAGATGATGCTCGCATCCTCGCTCGATGAGGGGCGTCTCCGGAGGCGTCTTGAGATGGAGCGAACTCTTTGGAGTGGCCGATATCGGAAACATCCGGCATCGGCAGGTGCGGCGCCTGCGGCATCGGGATTTCGCAACCCGGTGCCCCGGGACGCCTCCGCGTAAGCTCGTCCGCCGGCACTACGACCGGCTGTGGCCATAGCCCACCTTAAGCCGGGCGGGTTCAAAACCTCGCTTTCCAAGGCGAGGGGCCAGGCAGCGATCCGGTGATGAACCGGCAGCGCACCGTTCGCCCGGTGGAGCGCGAGTAGCGGAGGTGCAAAGTCGTCGCGGCGGGCGCTCGTGAGAGCGCCAACCAACGGACTACCCGACGCGGCACTCTTCGAGCGCCCGCCACCCCTCATGTCGAAGGACATGAGGCGAACGAAAGGACAGGATCATGATCCGGGCCGGAAGCGGTCGTGGAAACGATTGCGCATGCCCAACCCGCTCGTCCCTGCGAACGCAGGGACCCAGGGGCGACGCAGCCGGCGCCGGCGAACAACCGCTCTGGATTCCTGCTTTCGCAGGAATGAGCGGAGAGTATTGGGCGGCCCAGCTTAACCCGCTCGTCCCCGCGAAGACGTGCGCTATACACTGACCGCATGCCGAACCCGCCCGCCACCATATCCGCCGCGCGATTTCCCGCCGACCTCGAGACGGTCCGGACGCTCTTTCGCGAGTACATCGACAGCCTCGGCGTCGACCTCTCGTTTCAGGACTTTGAAACCGAGCTGGCCGACCTGCCCGGCAAATATGCGCCGCCGCGCGGCATGGTGCTGATCGCGCGCGACAGCGCCGACGCCGCGCTCGGCTGCATCGCTCTTCGGCCGCTGCACGAGCCGGGCGCCTGCGAGATGAAGCGCCTCTACGTTCGCCCGGCGGCGCGCGGGCAGGATCTCGGGCGGCGTCTGGCGGAGGCGATCATCGCCTTCGCCGGGCAGGCGGACTACGAGCGCATGGTTCTCGACACGCTCGCCACGATGCAGGCCGCCCGGCGGCTCTACGCGTCCCTCGGCTTTCAGCCGACGGCGCCCTACTACGACAATCCCCTGCCCGGCGCCCAATACCTGAACCTGGACCTGCGCCAGCGGACCTGATCCCCCACGCGCGCCCGGACCCATTGTTTTCCTGAATGAATCATGAGAACATATGGCGAACATTGATCCGGAGGCTTTCCGCGTGTCCCGACCCTTCGCCGCCCGCACGAAAGTCTCCTTCGTCTGCCAGAGTTGCGGCGACGTTTCCTCCCGCTGGCAGGGCAAGTGCGACGCCTGCGGCGAGTGGAACACACTGGTCGCGGAGGGCACCGGCGGCGGCGTTGCCGCCGGCCCGTCGGCCCGCAAGCTCGGCAAGGGCCGCCCGGTGACCCTCACCCTGCTTGCCGGCGGCGGCGACGAGGCCCCGCGCATGAAGTCGGGCATCGCCGAGTTCGACCGCGTCACCGGCGGCGGTTTCGTGCGCGGCTCGACGCTGCTCGTCGGCGGCGATCCCGGCATCGGCAAGTCGACGCTGCTGCTTCAGGTCGCCGGCGCGCTCGCCAATACCGGCCGGTCGGTCGTCTATGTTTCCGGCGAGGAGGCGGTCGCCCAGATCCGCATGCGCGCCGAGCGCCTGTCGCTGACCAAGGCGCCGGTGAAGCTCGCCGCCGAGACCAGCGTCGAGGACATCCTGGCGACGCTCGCCGAGGACGAGCCGCCAGCGCTGCTCATCGTCGATTCCATCCAGACGCTGTGGACCGATCTCGCCGAGTTGGCGCCGGGCACCGTCACCCAGGTGCGCGCCTCGTCGCAGGCGCTCATCCGCTACGCCAAGCAGACCGGGACGGCCGTGGTCTTCGTCGGCCACGTCACCAAGGACGGCCAGATCGCCGGTCCGCGCGTGGTCGAGCACATGGTCGACGGCGTGCTCTATTTCGAGGGCGAGGGCGGCCACCATTTCCGCATCCTGCGCGCCGTCAAGAACCGCTTCGGGCCGACCGACGAGATCGGCGTGTTCGAAATGACCGGCACCGGCCTCGGCGAAGTCGCCAACCCGTCCGAACTGTTCCTCGGCGAGCGCAACGCCAGCACGCCGGGCGCCGCGGTCTTTGCCGGCATGGAGGGCACGCGGCCGCTCCTGGTCGAGATCCAGGCGCTGGTCGCGCCGACCACGCTCGGCACCCCGCGCCGGGCGGTGATCGGCTGGGATTCGAGCCGGCTGGCGATGGTGCTGGCAGTGCTCGAGGCTCATTGCGGTGTGCGCCTCGGCGATTGCGACGTCTATCTGAACGTCGCCGGCGGCCTCAGGATCGCGGAACCCGCCGCCGACCTTGCCGTCGCCGCGGCACTGGTGTCGTCGCGGCTGAACGCACCGCTGCCGGCCGAGTCGGTCTATTTCGGCGAGATCAGCCTGTCGGGCGCCGTGCGCCCGGTGTCGCACGCCCCGGCGCGGCTCAAGGAGGCGCAGAAGCTCGGCTTCACCCGCGCCACCATGCCGGTCACCAAGGACGCCGGCACGGCCGGTGCATCCACGATCGCGGCGCTGGCCGATCTGGTCGCCGCGGTCGCCGCAACCGCCCGCCAGCGGCCGCGCGACTAGTTTGCCGCAGCCCGCCGCGCACCTGTGCATTGCGGCCGGAATCCATTGATCTCAAGGCACTAGCCCGATATGTGAAGTCGCGGAATGGCGTCGATGGGCGGCCAGAGCCGCCCCGGGTGGGCCGTCGGTCGCGGTACGGAGCGCCAGAATCGTGGTAGAGCCAACGCCGGCCGCGAGGGACCCCTGAGACCATGCATTTCACCGTCCT
Source organism: uncultured Alphaproteobacteria bacterium (assembly GCA_963781775.1). Classification (GTDB taxonomy): domain Bacteria; phylum Pseudomonadota; class Alphaproteobacteria; order Rhizobiales; family Kaistiaceae; genus CAVSRC01. Next base: position 120,701 of record CAWAHE010000017.1, read on the forward strand.
CGACGTCATTGTGCTCGTCGTCGTGCTGATATCGGCCTTGCTCGCCATGGTGCGCGGGCTCGTCCGCGAAGTCCTGTCGGTGGCGTCGTGGGTGGTGGCGGTCGCGGCCGCCTACTACTTCTATGGCCTGCTGCTGCCTTTCGTGAAGCCGTACCTGGAGAGCAACACCGTCGCGACCATCGCTTCGGCGGCGGTGATCTTCTTCATCGCGCTGATCGTCGCCAGCTTCCTGACCATGAAGATCGCCGATTTCGTCATCGACAGCCGCGTCGGCGCCGTCGACCGGGCCCTCGGCTTCTTGTTCGGCGCGGCGCGCGGACTGCTGCTGGTGGTGATCGCGCTCTATTTCTTCGACTGGCTGGTCAACCCGCCGCCGACTTGGGTGGCGGGCGCGCAAACGAAACCTATGTTGGATGCGCTCGGCGAGCGGCTGGTGGCGGCCTTGCCCGACGACATCGAGTCGAAGCTCCTGAAACATCGGGGCGGTTCCGGCGCCGGCGCTCAGGTGGACCAGTCACCCGCTGATACGCCCGACGCCGGTCCGGGCCCAAGCGATACGGCCAAGCAGGGCCTCAACCGGCTGATCGAGAACAACGGCAACTGAGGCGACGGGAAAAGGGCACATGGACCATCTGACGACCCTGCCCTTCGACGGCGACACGCTCCACGAGGAGTGCGGCGTCTTCGGCGTCTTCGGCCATCCCGACGCCGCCGCCCTCACCGTCCTCGGCCTGCACGCGCTCCAGCATCGCGGCCAGGAGGCGGCGGGCATCGTCACCTTCGATGGCGCGGCGTTCCACGCCGAGCGCCACATCGGCCTTGTCGGCGACACCTTCACCAGACCGAGCGTCGTCAACAATCTGCCCGGCGACCGTGCTATCGGCCACAATCGGTACTCCACCCATGGCGGTTCGGTCGCCCGCAACATCCAGCCGCTCTTCGCCGAGTTCTCCGGTGGCGGCTTCGCCGTCGCCCACAACGGCAACCTCACCAACGCGCTGGCCCTTCAGGACCAGCTTCAGCGCCGCGGCTCGATTTTCCAGTCGACCTCCGACACCGAGGTGATCCTCCATCTCATCGCCACGTCGAGCCGCACCAATCTTGCCGAGCGTGTGATCGACGCGCTGCACCGGCTGGAGGGCGCGTGGTCGCTGGTCTGCCTGTCGACCAAGAAGATGATCGGCTGCCGCGACGCGCTTGGCGTGCGGCCGCTGCTGATCGGTGACCTCGATGGCGCCACGATCCTCGCCTCGGAGAGCTGCGCCCTCGACATCATCGGCGCGCGCTTCGTTCGCGACGTGAAGCCCGGCGAGATGGTGATTGTCACCGAAGACGGCATCGAGAGCATCTTCCCCTTTGCCAAGGCAAGGCCCCGCTTCTGCATCTTCGAGTACGTGTATTTCGCAAGGCCCGACTCCTCGGTGGAAGGCCGCGGCGTCTATGAGGTGCGCAAGAAGATCGGCGCGGAACTCGCCCGCGAGCAGCCGGCGCCGGCCGATCTGGTCGTGCCGGTGCCGGATTCCGGAACGCCGGCGGCAATCGGCTATTCGCTGGCCGCCAACCTGCCTTTCGAGCTCGGCATCATCCGCAATCACTATGTCGGCCGCACGTTCATCGAGCCGTCCGACGCGATCCGGCACATGGGCGTCCGCCTCAAGCACAACGCCAACCGCGACGTGCTCGCCGGCAAGCGCGTGGTGCTGATCGACGACTCGATCGTGCGCGGAACGACCTCGCAGAAGATCGTGAAGATGATCCGCGACGCGGGCGCGTCCGAAGTGCACATGCGCATCGCCAGCCCGCCAATGGCGCATTCATGCTTCTACGGCGTCGATACGCCGGAAGAGTCGCAGCTGGTGGCCGCGCGCATGTCGATCGCCGAGATGGCTGATTTCATCAAGGTCGACAGTCTGGGCTTTCTGTCCGTCGATGGCCTCTACCGCGCGGTCGGCGAAGCCGCCCGGGACAATGCCGCGCCGCAATTCTGCGACGCATGCTTCACCGGCGCCTACCCGACCCGCCTCACCGACCGCGAGGCACGCGACAACGTCCACCCCTTCCCGCGCGTTGCCGGAGCCGGCTGAGCCTTGGCAGATCTGACGGGACGGATCGCCGTCGTCACCGGCGCATCGCGCGGCATCGGCTATGCCGCGGCGCTCGGCCTCGCTGCCGCCGGCGCCCATGTCGTGGCCGTGGCGCGCACCACCGGTGGCCTCGAGGAACTCGACGACGCCATCCGCGCCAGGGGCGGCAGCGCAACGCTGGTGCCGCTCGACCTGAAGGATGGACCCGGCATCGACCGGCTGGGCGGCGCCATCCATGAGCGCTGGGGCCGTCTCGACATGCTCTTCGCCAATGCGGGCATGCTTGGCGCCATCACACCGGTCGGCCACATCGATCCCAAGCTCTGGGACAGGGTGCTTGCCATCAACCTCACGGCGAACTGGCGGCTGATTCGTTCGCTCGATCCCCTGCTCCGCCAGTCCGACGCCGGGCGCGCCCTGTTCGTGACCTCCGGTGTGACGAAATCCTGCCGGCCGTTCTGGGGCGTCTATACGGCCACCAAAGCCGGGCTGGAGGCGCTGGTGCGCACCTATGCCGGTGAGATGGCCAACACCAGCGTGCGCGCCAATCTCCTCGATCCGGGGGCCTTGCGCACCCACATGCGCGCCCAGGCGATGCCGGGCGAAGATCCGGAGACGCTGAAGTCGCCTGAGGCGGTCTTGCACGACGTGATCCGGATGCTGTCGCCGGACTTCGCCGAGAACAACGTTCTGTTCGAGTTCGCGACGGGCATCACCACGAAATTCGGGTGATTGCGCGCTATTTCTTGCCGTGGCTTCGCGGCGAGGCCTTGGTCTTTGTCTTTTGCTTGCGCCCTTCATACGGATTGTCGCCCTTGCGCAACGTCAGGCGAAGCGGAGCACCCGGCAGGTCGAAGTCCGCGCGCAGCGCATTGACGAGGTAGCGCCGCCAGGCGTCGGGCAGCGCCTCCGGTCGCGAGCAAAACGCGATGAAGGTCGGCGGGCGCGCCTTGGCCTGCGTCAGATAGCGCAGCTTGACGCGGCGGCCGGCGACCGCCGGCGGCGGATGACGCTCGAGGATTTCGGGAAGCCAGCGGTTGAGGCGCCCCGTCGAGATCCGCCTGTTCCAGATCGCATAGGCGCGGACGACCGCTTCCATCAGCTTGTCGATCCCCTCGCCCGTGACGCCCGACACCGGCACCAGCATCACGCCCGCCAATTGCGGCAGCAGGCGCGCGGCCTGGTCCTTGAGATCGGCCATGGTGCGCTGGCGCTCATCGACGAGGTCCCACTTGTCGAGCGCGATCACGATGGCGCGGCCCTCGCTCTCGACCAGATCGGCGATCTGCAGATCCTGCTTCTCGAAAGGCTGGCCGACATCGAGGACGAGAATGACGACCTCTGCGAAGCGAATGGCGCGCAACGCGTCGCCAACGGCGAGCTTCTCGAGCTTGCCCTCGACCCGTGCCTTGCGGCGGAGCCCGGCCGTGTCGAAGAGGCGAAACGCCTTGTCGTTCCATGTCCAGTCGACCGCGATGGAATCGCGGGTGATGCCGGCCTCCGGGCCGGTGAGCATGCGATCCTCGCCGATGATCCGGTTGATCAGGGTGGATTTGCCGGCGTTCGGCCGCCCGACGATGGCAACGCGGATGGGCAGGTCGGCGGCTTCGCTTTCCTCCTCGTCGTCATCGGTTTCGCCCTCTCCGGCGTGCGCCAGGATGGCGTCGTGAAGGTCGCCGAGGCCCTCGCCGTGTTCGGCCGATAGGGCGACGGGATCACCGAGGCCGAGGGCGTAGGCCTCCAGGATGCCCGGCTCTCCGGCCCTGCCTTCGGCCTTGTTGGCGACCAGCACGATCGGCCGGCCGACGCTACGCAGCATTTCGGCGAAGTGCTGGTCGAGCGGCGTAAGTCCGGCGCGGGCGTCGATCATGAACAGGCTGAGATCGGCCGAACGGATGGCGGCCTCGGTCTGCGCGCGCATGCGCCCGGCGAGCGAATCCACCGGCGCCTCGTCGAGGCCGGCGGTGTCGATGATCGTGAAGGCAAGATCGCCGATGCGCGCATCGCCTTCGCGGCGATCGCGGGTGACGCCGGGCAGATCGTCGACCAGCGCAAGGCGCCGGCCGACCAGCCGGTTGAACAGCGTCGATTTGCCGACATTCGGCCTGCCGACGATCGCGACGCGCAGCGGTCGTCCGCTGGTGGACATGGCAAAGCTCCGCAGCGGGCCCTGTTGGATGGCCCGAGCGATCCGGTGCGGCCCCTGCCTAGCCTTGCGGCTTGGCAGTCTCCGGCGGCGCGCCGACGCGCGCCGTTATCAGCGCGAGCATGACCTGGGCGCGCTGGCGAAGATCCTGGGGCGTTTCCTGATCGGAGTTGATTTCATCGAAATACTTGCGCGCCGCATCGAGATCCCCGGCGCGCCACGCGGCAAGGCCGAGAAGTTCGCGCGCGTTGTGGCGCCAGATGTTGCCGGTCGCGGCAAGATCGCCGATGCGGCTCTGGAGATCGGACAGTCCGGTGGTATCGACGAGCAGCACGGCCGCGCGCAGCCGCGCCAGCGCCTTTACCTCGTCGGAAATGTCGCCGCGGGCGGCGATGGCGTCGTATTCGGCGACTGCTCCCTTGGCGTCGCCGGTGGCGGCCTTTTCCGAGGCGATCCGGAATCCGGCGAGAACCGGGTAGCGGCCGCTGCCGTTGGCCTCGACCGCCTGGAGGGCGGCGATGGCTTCCTCGTGCTTGCCGGCGTTGGCGAGTTCGATCGCGGCGAGGAACCGGTCGCCCGTCGCCTCGGCCTGCTGCTCCTGCCAGTAGACCCAGCCGCGATAGCCGGCGGTGCCCACGACGATGAGAATCGCCAGCCCGATGACAAAGGGGCCGAATCGGTCCCAGAGCTTCCGGGCGTGCTCGTTGCGGAGGTCCTCGTCGACCTCTTTGAAAATATCGCTCATTGCACCTCGTCAGTGCGTCCCGCCAGAACGAACCCCGGCAGCGCGGCGGCACATTATCGTCCGCCTCGCAGCGTTGCAAATGCAGGAAAAACAACAGGCTGGCAGGACGAACGGCACCCTGGGGACGCTGTTCGCGCGCCTCAGAGCGAGGCGACTGCGCCCTCCGGGATCACGGGAATTTGCTTCAAATGTGGCTGATTTCCGCGGTTACGCGTTGTTCATTGTCTGTGTGATAATCTAGCCTTGGCTGAGTATGAGGAGACGGGCGGTCTGGCGGAGACCGGCATACAAACGGGGGGCCTTGGGCCATGAAACCGATTGTCTGGGCGGTGGCGATTGCGGCCACGCTTCTTTCCGCGCCTGCCATGGCCTCGTCCATCGTCGCGCGGGTCGACCTCTCCGAACAACGCATGCAGGTCTTCGTCGACGGCTATCAACGGTACTCGTGGCCGGTATCGACGGCGCGCCGGGGCTACCGGACGCCGGTTGGAACGTTTCGCCCGCAGCGGCTTGAAGTGAAGTGGTACTCGCGCAAATACCACATGTCGCCGATGCCGCACTCGATCTTCTTCCTCGGCGGCTACGCCATCCACGGCACCAATGTCGTCACACGCCTGGGCACGCCCGCCTCGCATGGTTGCGTGCGGCTGCACCCAAGCAACGCGGCAACGCTGTTTTCTCTGGTCAGCCAGTCGCGCGGCAGCACCAAGATCGTCGTCACCCGCTGAGGCAACCGAGGCCGTCATGTCGATGAACACACAATCCGTGCGGCCCAGCCTGCGCTGGGCCCTGGCACCGGCGGTGGCGGCGATTATGAGCGCCGGCGCCATTTCCTTCGCCGAAGCCGACGAGATCCTACTTGCCAGCGCGAGCGCTACGGCAGGCGATGTGGCAGCGGTCGAGGGTGCGGTTGAGCCGGAGGAGCCGGCGGGTCCGAAAGTGATCGCCCGCGTCGACCTGTCCGACCAGACCATGACCGTCTACGTCGACGAGAAGCTGTCATACGTGTTCAGGGTTTCGACCGGCCGCAAGGGCTATGGCACGCCGACCGGGCGGTGGAACGCCCAATGGCTGTCGCCGAAGCACCGATCCAAAAAGTATCACAACGCCCCGATGCCATGGTCGGTCTTCTTCCATGGCGGCTATGCCGTACACGGCACCACCGAGGTGCGCCGGCTGGGCCGCGCCGCCTCGCATGGCTGCGTGCGGCTGCACCCGTCGAACGCGAAGATCTTCTACCAGCTGGTTCGCGAAAACGGCAAAGAGAACACGCTGGTCAGCATCGTCCGCTAGGCGGTGTGGGCGCTGCCTCGCGATTTCTTCCGGGGGTTGTGACGCCGTTCACAGACAGGCGCCGGCTGAACGCCTACTTAAGGCGTGTTCAGATCATGGACCGGGTTTCCCGAGTCCCCGCTCGAAAATCGCACGCCTTACCCCGCCCCCCCTCAAGGCGTTCACGGTCCTGATCCCCTCGCCGCCCGGTCCCCACCGGGCGGCGATTTTCGTTCTTGCTCACACCGTCGGCCCGTTGCAACGATTAGGACATCTCGCACCGGGCAGCTCAAACGCAATTTGGGGAGCGACTTCAAATGGGATTGATACGCGTCGCCGGGTTCTCACTGTCGATCGACGGATTTGGCGCAGGCCCCCAGCAGAGCCTTGACGATCCGCTCGGCAAGCGCGGGATGGAGCTGCACGAGTGGTTTCTCGGCACCAAGACGTTCCGCGCGATGACCGGCGATGGCGGCGGATCCGACGGTGTAGATGAGGATTACGCTGCCCGCTCCATGGCCGGGTTCGGCGCCTTCATCCTCGGCCGCAACATGTTCGGCCCTGTGCGTGGCGAATGGCCGAACGACAGCTGGAAGGGCTGGTGGGGCGACGACCCGCCCTATCACACGCCGGTCTTCGTGCTGACCCACCACGCCCGCGCGCCGATCGAGATGGAGGGCGGCACCGTCTTCCACTTCGTCACCGAGGGAATCGAGGCCGCGCTCGACAAAGCAAGAGCGGCGGCCGGAGACCTGGACATCAAGATCGGCGGCGGCGTCTCGACGGTGCGGCAGTATCTGAAAGCGGGGGTCATCGGCGAACTGCACTTTGCAATCGCCCCGGTGGTCCTCGGCCGCGGCGAGGCAATGTTCACGGGCATCGATTTGCCGGGGCTTGGCTATCAGGTCACCGAGCACGTCGCGACCAACCACGCGACCCATGTCGTGCTCAGGAAGTAGCGGTCACTCCCACTCGATCGTGCCGGGCGGCTTGGACGTCACGTCATAGACGACGCGGTTGACGCCCTTGACCTCGTTGATGATGCGGGTGGCGGCGCGGCCAAGGAATTCCATGTCGAAATGGAAGAAGTCGGCGGTCATGCCATCCGTGGAGGTGACCGCGCGCAGCGCCAGCACGAAGTCGTAGGTGCGGCCGTCGCCCATGACGCCCACCGACTGCACCGGCAGGAGCACGGCGAAGGCCTGCCAGATGGCGTCGTAGAGGCCGGCGCGCCTGATCTCGTCGAGATAGACGGCGTCGGCCCGGCGGAGGATTTCCAGCTTCTCCCGCGTCACCCCGCCGGGAATGCGGATGGCGAGGCCCGGCCCCGGGAACGGGTGGCGGCCGACAAAGGCCTCGGGCAGACCCAGTTCGCGGCCGAGAGCGCGGACCTCATCCTTGAACAGCTCGCGCAGCGGCTCGACCAGTTTCATGTTCATGCGCGCCGGAAGGCCACCGACATTGTGGTGCGACTTGATGGTGACCGACGGGCCGCCGGTGAAGGAGACGCTCTCGATCACGTCGGGATAGAGCGTGCCCTGGGCGAGGAAGTCGGCGCCGCCGACCTTCTTCGCCTCGGCCTCGAAGACGTCGATGAACAGCCGCCCGATGGTCTTGCGTTTCTTCTCCGGGTCGGCCTCGCCCTCCAGCGCGGAAATGAACGTGTCACTGGCGTCGACGTGAACGAGCGGGATGTTGTAGTGGCCACGGAAGAGATCGACGACTTCCCTCGCCTCGTTCAGCCGCATGAGGCCGTGATCGACCAGAATGCAGGTGAGCTGGTCGCCGACCGCCTCGTGGATGAGGACCGCGGCCACAGCCGAGTCGACGCCGCCCGACAGGCCGCAGATGACGCGGCCCTTGCCGACCTGCTCGCGAATGCGGGCGATGGCCTGATCGCGGAACGCCGCCATCGTCCAGTCACCGGTGAGGCCAGCGATGTTGTGGACGAAGTTCGACAGGATCTTTGCGCCGTCGGGCGTGTGGACCACCTCGAGGTGAAACTGGGTGGCGTAGAAGCGCCGTGCCTCGTCGGCGATCATGGCGAAGGGCGCACCTTCCGAGACGCCCACCGCCTTGAAGCCGGGCGGAAGCGCGGTGACGCGGTCACCGTGGCTCATCCACACCTGATGATGCTCGCCCGGCCGCCATACGCCCTCGGTCAACGCCGAGGCCTGCGTCAGTTCGACCAGCGCACGACCGAACTCGCGATTGTGCTCGCCCTCCACCTTGCCGCCGAGCTGGAGCGCGATCGCCTGCTCGCCGTAGCAGATGCCCAGCACCGGAACGCCGGCCTCATAGACCGACATGGGCGGCAGCGGCGCGTCCTTGTCGAGGACAGAAGCCGGGCCACCGGAGAGCACGATCGCCTTCGGCTTGAGCCGGGCCATCGCCTCTTCGGCTTTCGAGAAAGGCGCGATCTCGCAGTAGACCCCCGTCTCGCGGATTCGCCGCGCGATGAGCTGGGTAACCTGGCTACCGAGATCGATGATGAGGACTGTGTCGGTCATGGTCCGAATTAGCTGAGTCACCGACGGCAGGCAATCGTTACGACGCCGCGCCCAGAACAAAGTTTCCAGCGGCTACCTGAGCGAAGAAACCCTTCAGCGCCGTCGCGAGTTTGTCGTCGATGACGTGGAGGTATTCGGTCCAGTCGTGGAGGCCGGTCAGGTCGTTGCGGCCGTCACTGATCCCGCGGAGCCCGATCATCGCGACATCAAACCGCCGAGAGGCGCGCAGCACCGCGAAGGACTCCATGTCGACCATGTCGGCGTCGATGGCGTCGTAGCCGGCGCCCGAGATGATGGCGCCGCCGGTGGAGATCGACGCCGCCGGAACGCCTCCGATCCTGTGCGGAATAGCGATGATCGCGGGCTCGTCGAGAAACGGGGTGGTGCCCTTTGGGAATCCGAGCGGCGAGGCATCCATGTCGCGATAGGCGACGCTGGCGATCTGGTAGATGCCCGCGTGCTCCAGCGTGCGCGACCCGGCCGAGCCCAGCGAGAAGACGAGATCCGGCTTGCGACCGGCGGCGTCGAGGCGCGCCAGCGCCGCGGCCGTGGCTGCGGCGGCCTCTACCGGGCCGACACCGGTGATCAGCGGTTCGATCAGAGTCTTGAGGCGCGGCCCATATTCCTGCTCCGTCGCCATGACGAAGAGCACGCTGAGACCGCCGATGCGGACTACGTCTGGCCCGGCGTCGGCCGTCATGCGCGCCTCAGGACCGATACGAAGAATCCGTCCGTGCCGGTCAGCCGCGGCGACAGGACGAGCCCGGCGCCCACGTCGAGCGCCGCGTCCGCCAGCCCGGAAACGCTCGACGCGACCTCCGCCGGCTGCACCGCCTGGAAGTCGGTCGCATGGCCGAGAAACGTCGCGATTTGATCGGCATTCTCGTCCGGCAGAAGCGAGCACGTGACGTAGATGAGCCGGCCGCCCGGCTTGACGTAGCGGACGGCGTCGGCGAGGAGCGCCGCCTGCTCACCAACCCGCTCGGCAAGGGCGCGGTCGGTCAGGCGCCATTTGGCATCGGGCCGGCGGCGCCAGACGCCGGTGCCGGTGCACGGCGCGTCGATGAGGACGGCATCCATGCGGCCGGCGAGATCGTCCAGAGACGCGCCAGCCTCGCGCACCTGAACGTTGCGGGCGCCTGCCCGCTTCAGCCGTTCGAAAATCGGCGCCAGGCGGGCGCGGTCCCTATCGGTGGCGAAGACCTGTCCCTTGTTGTCCATGACCGAAGCCAGCGCCAGCGTCTTGCCGCCGGCGCCGGCGCACAGATCGAGCACCTGTTCGCCGGGGCGCGCGCCGACCATCAGCGCCGCAACCTGGCTGCCCTCGTCCTGGACCTCGAACCAGCCCTTCTGGAAAGCCGGCTCGTTCTGGACGTTGGGGTGTCGCCCCTCGCCGATGGTCGCCGGAATACGCAGGCCGTCACCAGCGAAGCGGGAATCGATCGCACCAAATTTCGCCAGTGCCTTGCGGACCTTGTCGCGGTCGGCCTTGAGCCGATTGATGCGCATGTCGAGCGGCGGACGCAGCGCCAGCGCCTCCCCTTCCGCGACCCAGCCATCGCCGAACACGCGCTCGAAGCGGGGCGCCAGCCATTCGGGCAGGTCGGCACGAATGTGTGCCGGGGCGCCACCGATGTCGACGGCGGCGAGCCGTGACGTCTCGGCATCGCTTAGCGGATCTGGTGAATGCGGGTCACCCGCGAACATCGCTACGAGGCCATCAACGCCAGCGCCCCATCGCCAGCCGACCGTGGCGAGCACCAGGGCGCGCGGCGTGTCCTCGCCCATGACCCACGCGGCCGACTGTCGCCAGCGCAAGGCATCGTAGACGACGTTGCCGATGGCGGCGCGGTCTCCGGAGCCGGCGAACCGGTGGGCAACGCCCCAATCCTTGAGCGCCTCTGCGACCGGGCGGTAGCGCGCCTCGATCGCTCCGACGACCTCCATGGCCGCTGCCAGGCGGCCTCCCTGTTTCACGCTGACGCTCTCCCAGATCTCACAGACCGAAAATGATATCGACCGGAGAGATCAGCCACAGGAGGACAAGAATAGCCAGCCCTGGAGCGGACGCTCGCTAGGAAGCCGTGCCGGCGCTCCCGGCGTCGTCGACCGAAAATTCCAGGCCGATGTCGTGACCGCGCTGCCACCGGCGGATCGCCTCGAAAACGCGGCCGGTGTCGGCGATGGACAAGGTGAGGGTCCGCGGCACAATGGCGTGATCGTGGACCGTTATGCGAGCGCCATGAGGCGACAAATCGCGGATGACGCAGTCGATCGTCGAAAAGCCGTCGCCGAAGACGATCCTGCCGCGAAAGAGAACGCGGTCGCGATGCTCGCGGCGCCGGTTGACGTCCCGCGCATCTGCGGCGTCGATCGCCTCGATGCCGGCAGCTTCCGTTGCTTCAATCGTTCCGGTGTCGGTCAGCGACGCAGCGGTCTTGGCACCTGTCGTCGCCTCCGGAATCGTCTGCAACAGTTGGTATCCACCGCCAGCGGCTTTTGCCCTTTCCATCGCCTGACGAGCGGCATTCAGCAGGTCGCCGCTGCTCTTGCCGTCGGATGGGAACAGCACACCACCGATGCTGGCCGACAGTGCAATGCCGATTGTGTCCAGTCCAACGGTGAAGGACAATTCTTCCGCCAGCCGGGCGCACGTTTGCGCGACGTTCGCATTGGAGACGTCGCGATCAATGAGATAGAGGAACTCGTTGTAGCCAAAGCGACCGAACGAGTCCGAGGCGCGCGACGCGTGCATCAGCCTCTGAGCGAAGGCCCTGAGAACCTGATCGCCGACGGCCTGGCCGTAAGTGTCGCAAATCGCGCCGAAATTGTTGAGATCGATGAGAAGCACCGCGAACCGGTCCTTGTGCCGCTCCGCGCTGGCGGTCAGCCTGGTCAATCGCTCATCGAGATAGACCCGGTTCGCCACGCCCGTCGTACGATCGTAGAGTGCGAGCTTCGAAAGGTGCTCCAGTTCGTCAAGCAGGATCTGCGTCCTGCGATTGCGCTCGACCGAGCGGCGCACGGCCTGGACCAACTCGCGGGCGAACACGTGATCGGTTGAGACGAAGTCGCTGAAGCCACTGCGGAAGGCCTTAAGGATAACGTTTCGATCGTTGACGCTTGCCAACATGATCATGGCGGCGTGGTTGGGGACGCGCTTTTCTATGAGTTCGCGAAGCTCGAGGCTGTTGTGGCCGCAGGCGGTCTGATCGGCAATCAGGCAATCGAAGTCTTCGTGCTGCAGCTTGTCGAATAGCTCTTTCTCGGTTTCGACGTGATCGATCAGCGCAATCTCGGCCGACGCGAGGGCATCGACGATCTTCTTGTAGTAGTCCTTTTCCCCGGCGACCAGAACGTGCACGGAGCGCTCGCCGCGCGCATTTTCAAGGGGTTCAATCCGGGCAGAGGTCGCTGCCTTCGGTCTTGCGGAGACGGCGGGCGGCGGACGGGCGGGCATCTCGCTTGCTGGTTGCCTGCTGCGATGTTCGGCGCCGCCGGGCAACCCAGCGATCGTCTGACCGTCTTGCGGTGGCTGTTTCATCAAGGCACCAGCCCTCCCTAGTTCAGCGACGCGGCCAAGTACGTCGCGAATTCATCCGCCGGAAGCGGATGGCAGAAGTGAAAGCCCTGGCCCTCCTTGCAACTCAACCCGCGCAGCACGTCGACTTGATCGTTCGTCTCGATACCCTCGGCGACGACAGCAATTTCCAGGGTCTTCGCCATCCCGATGATCGCCGCAACCAGAGACCGGTCACGCGCGTTTTGCGAAATCTTCTCCACGAAAGAGCGATCGATCTTCAGGGTGCTGATTGCGAAGTGTTGCAGGTAGCTGAGACTCGAAAATCCGGTGCCGAAATCGTCCAGTGTCAGGCGCATGCCCAGGCTCGACAGGGTCTGTAGCGTCGTGCTGGTGATTGACATGTCTTGCACGAGCGCGCTTTCGGTGAGTTCCAGTTCTATGCCGCCCGGCTCGAGGAGTCCCTCGGTGAGCAGGTTGTTGATGCCGTCCAGATAGGTGGAACTGCGGAACTCAACGGGAGATACGTTCACCGCCAACGTGCCGATCGGCAACCCCGTATCCCGCCACTCCTTTGCCTGCCGGCACGCTTCGCGCATGACCCACCGACCGATTGGCACGATCAGACCGGAGTCTTCAGCGATTGGCACGAAATCGGCTGGAGCGACGATGCCGCGCTCCGGATCGCTCCAGCGAATGAGCGCCTCGACGCCGATCGTCGCGCCCGTCTGCAGATCGACGCGCGGCTGGTAGTATAATACGAACTCTTCGTTCTCCAGGGCGGTCAAAAGACGGCCTTCCCCGGATTGGCGCTCGATCGCGCGAGCCCTCATGCCCGGCCGGAAGGTTTTGTAGGTGTTGCGGCCGCACTCCTTGGCTTCGTAAAGCGCGATGTCCGCGTTGCGGATCAAAGTCTCGGCGTTGCGGCCATCTGCCGGATACATGGCGATGCCGATGCTCGCCGTCACATGCAGTCCGTGCTCGCCGAGAAGGTGCGGCTTCGCCACGGCAGCGAGGACCTTCTTGGCGTAGATCGCGGCGTCCTTGGCCCTTTTTACTTCGGGCAGCAGAATCACGAATTCGTCGCCGCCCATGCGGCTGACGGTGTCCGAACCACGTCCGGCGGTCACGATCCGATTGGCCACCGACCGGAGAAGGAGATCGCCCATGGCGTGGCCGAGCGAGTCGTTGATCTTCTTCAGGTTATCGCAATCGAGGAACAGAACGCCGAGATTCCGCTGGTGGCGCCGAGCCAAGGCGATCGCCTGGGTCAGCCTATCGTCGAAGAGAATGCGGTTGGGCAGGTCGGTGAGAGAATCGTGGTGCGCCAGGTGAGACATCTTGATTGTGGATGCATTCGTCGCACTGACGTCGTGGAAGACGACAACTGCACCTTTGATCCGGCGATTTCGATCGCGGATCGCGGCGACGGTATCCTCGATCATCAATTCGTCACCGTCGCGGGTGATCAGGATCGCGTTTCTCTGCAACGTCATCGGCTTGTTCTTGATGATGGCGAGCTGCAGCGGATCTAGAATCGGTTCACGCGTGACGCCGTCGATGACGCGGAACACGTCGATGGCCAAGTGGCCGACGGCCTGCGCGCACGTCCAGCCGGAGAGCCTTTCGGCGGCGGCGTTGAGGTAGGTCACCCGACCGGAGATGTCGGTGCACAGGACCGCGTCGCCGATCGAATCCAACGTGATCTTGGCGTGCGCCTCCTCGGCAAACACGATCTTGTCGTGGGCAGTCCCGGCCACCAGGCCTTGCAAGGCTTGTTCAAGGGGGCGGACCTCAAGCAATCCCTTGACGAGGATGTCACGGGCCTCGCGCTTGACCGCCGATCCCGCCACCTCCTTGTCAGATGTGGCGACAACCATGACGTAGGCATGAGGCGCGGCCGCCCGAACGGCCTGCAAAGCCTGAGGCCCCTGGCCGCTCGACAGAAACAGATCGAGGATTACGCCCTCGAAATCTTCCTTTTCAAGCGTTGCCAACGCCGACGAAAGCTTCTTTTCCCAGGATATTTGTATTGGACGTCGTTCGCTTCGCGCCAGACTGCTCTTGAGGCGAACCAGACAATTCTCGATGCGGTCCAGCTCTGCACGATCGGGGCCAATGAAGAGGATCTTGTGGATTCTCTTCTGGCGAAAGCTTCCCGATTCCATCTGATTGGCTCCGCCCGAATCAGTTCTGTTTGTGGCTCTCCTCTCAGATAGACGTGCGCGCAATCGACCGATGTTCAAAATTGTACATTTCCGTCTTCAACAACTCCCGATGGTAAATAATCGACTGAGGACCAACAAAAGCGCGGTATTTTCTTAGACTATGCCCTGCGGTGAACGGCGAATATTCGCGATGCTCTGCGCCCGCGGCGGGCTCAACATTAGCGGTACACGGTCGGTTCCTGACGCAACCAGCCCGTGCGCCATGACTGCCGCCGGCTAGCGCCGGCGCGCGTTCTCAGAGGCCGAAGACGACGTCGACCAGAAAAATCAGCCACATGAGGACAAGAACGACGAGTCCTGCAGTGAAGGCGAAGAAACGCCGGGACACGTTGTTGGTGGTGATGTGAACAAGAGCGTGCAGCAGCCGGGTAATCACGAACAGCCACGACAGGAACACGATCCCAGGCGTCGCCGGCGCGACGACCAGCACCAGCACCACCAGCAGGTAGAACAGAAGGGGAAGCTGGAGTTGGTTGTGGTACGCATTGACGGCCTTGGTGACGTTCTCGGGCCAGGCCGGCTGGCCAAGCGCGATGTCGCGCACCTGCACGGCGCCGCCCTGAACTGCCCGCACACGAAGCAGGCCCATCCAGACAAGCAGCGCGAAGGTCAAGGCGACCTGGACGAACAGCGGAGCGAGGACGGCATTGAAGCTCATCGGACTACGTGCTCCTCGGTTCCCCGACTTCCAGCTACAGCACTCCCGGATAGTTCGGGCTTTCGCGCGTGATGTTGACGTCGTGGACGTGGCTCTCGCGCAAGCCAGCGCCGGAAATGCGGATGAAGCGCGCTTTCTCCCTCAACTCGGCAAGATCGGCGGCGCCAACATAGCCCATGGCGGCGCGCAGGCCGCCGGCCAACTGATGCAGGACGCCCGAGACCGGTCCCTTATATGGCACCTGCCCCTCGATGCCTTCCGGCACGAGCTTGAGAGAGTCACGCACCTCGGCCTGGAAGTAGCGGTCGGCTGACCCGCGGGCCATGGCGCCGATCGAGCCCATGCCGCGATAGGCTTTGTAAGAACGCCCCTGGTGCAGATAGACCTCGCCGGGGCTTTCGTCGGTACCGGCGAGCAGGCCGCCGATCATGGCGCAGGACGCGCCGGCGGCGAGCGCCTTGGCGAGATCGCCTGACTGCTTGATGCCGCCGTCGGCGATCACCGGCACGTCGGCCGCCTCGCCGACCCTGGCCACATCCATGACCGCGGTGAGCTGGGGCACGCCGACCCCTGCCACGATGCGGGTTGTGCAGATCGACCCCGGCCCGATGCCGACCTTGACCGCATCGGCGCCGGCATCGATCAGCGCCCGGGCGCCATCGGCGGTGGCGACATTGCCGGCAATCACCTGAACCCGGTTGGAGAGCGTCTTCACCCGCTTGACCGCTTCGAGCACGTAGCGGGAATGCCCGTGCGCCGTATCGATGACCACCAGATCGACATCGGCATCGATCAGCCGCTCGCTGCGCTCGAAACCGGCATCGCCGACGCTGGAGGCCGCGGCAACCCGCAAGCGGCCCTGGTCGTCCTTGGTCGCGTTCGGATTGAGCCGGCTTTTCTCGATGTCCTTGACCGTGATCAGGCCGACGCAGCGGTAGTCCTCGTCGACGACCAGCAGTTTCTCGATCCGATGCTGGTGCAGCAGCCGCTTGGCCTCATCGGGCGCGACGTTTTCGGCGACGGTGATCAGGTTGTCGCGCGTCATCAACTCCGCGACCTTCTGCGATGGATCGGCGGCGAAGCGCACGTCGCGATTGGTGAGGATGCCGAGCAGGCGGCCGGGCCCGGCGCCGTTCGCGACCACCGGGATTCCGGAGATCTGATAGTGCTTCATCAGGGCCAGCGCATCGGCGAGCGTCGCGTCGGGATTGATCGTCACTGGATTGACCACCATTCCCGACTCGAACTTCTTCACCTGACGGACCGCTTCGGCCTGTTCGTCCGGCTTCAGATTGCGATGGATGACGCCGATGCCGCCGGCCTGGGCCATGGCAATGGCGAGGCGTGACTCGGTCACCGTGTCCATTGCCGCGGACAGGATCGGCAGGTTGAGACTGATGGAGCGCGTCAGACGCGTCCGGATGTCTGCGTCGGCTGGCAGGACCGACGAATAGCCCGGCGTCAGCAAGACATCGTCGAAGGCGAGCGCTTCGCCGCCGGTGAGAGACTCAACGATCGCGGCCATGGCGCCAACTCCCGAATATGAAAAAACGCCGCCAGCGGCACTGTTTGTGCCGGACGCAGCAGCGCAAAGGAAAGTGGCGAGGGTCAATATCACGTGGTTTCGATTCGGGAAACAGCGTCGAATGGGCACTGGCGTCGCACCGCGCTCGGCCTAAAATGAAGCTGTGACGGCAAAGGTTCGGCTGAGTCCCGATCCCGCGCCGGCCACCGGGTTCCCGCGCCGACAAAGCCCGGAATCCCGCCCTTCCGCCTCCGCCGACCACCCCTCGCGCAGCAGCCGATGCCCGACCGGATTCTGATTCCCCTGATCGTCGCCTGCGCGCTCTTCATGCAGAATCTCGACTCCACGGTCGTCGCAACAGCGCTGCCGGCCATTGCCAGGGACTTCGGCTCCAACCCGATCCACCTGAAACTCGCCCTGACCACGTACCTGCTGACCATCGCGGTGTTCCTGCCGGCCTCCGGCTGGCTCGCCGACACTTTCGGGGCGCGGCACGTCTTCCGTGTCGCCATCCTCATCTTCACGGTGGGCTCGGTGCTCTGCGGCACGGCACGCTCGGTGGAGATGCTGGTCTTCGCCCGCATCGTCCAGGGCATCGGCGGCTCCATGATGGTGCCGGTCGGGCGGCTGGTGGTGCTGCGCACCGTCAGCAAGGCGGAACTCGTCGCCGCCCTCTCCTGGCTCACCGTGCCCGGCCTGCTCGGCCCGGTACTTGGACCGCCGGTCGGCGGCTTCCTGACGACCTATGCGAGCTGGCCGTGGATCTTCTGGATCAACATCCCGGTCGGCATCCTCGGCATCGTGCTTGCCACATTCTTCATCCCCAACATCCGCGAGGAACGCCGCCTGAATTTCGACTGGGTCGGCTTCGCGCAGACCGGACTGGGGCTGGCGCTGCTCATGCTCGGCTCGACCACCCTCGGCCTCAATATGTTGCCGCTTTGGGGCGATTTCCTTCTGATGGGCGTCGGCGCGGCGCTGCTGGTGGCCTATGTGCTCCACGCGCGTCGGATTCCGCACCCGATCCTGAATCTTGGTCTGTTCCGCATCCCGAGCTTCCGCCACAGCATCATCGGCGCCACGATCTTCCGCCTCGGGCTCGGCGCCTCGCCCTTCCTGCTCCCCCTGCTCCTGCAGATCGGCTTCGGCTTGACCGCGTTCGCCTCCGGTCTGATCACCTTCACCTCCGCCGCCGGCGCGCTGATGATGAAATTCACCGCGCCCCAGATCATCCGCTTCGTCGGCTTCCGGCGTACGCTCATCGTCAACACGCTCGTGTCGGCGGTCTTCGTTGCGCTACCCGCGCTGTTCACGCCATCGACGCCGGCATCGCTGATGATCGGCCTCTTGCTCGTCGGCGGCTTCTTCCGCTCGCTGCAATTCACAGCGACCAACGCGCTCTCCTTCGCAGACGTGACGCGTGAGCAGATGAGCCAGGCGACCACCATCTCGAGCGTCGCGCAGCAGCTGTCGGTGTCGGCCGGGATCACCGTGGGGGCCATCGTGTTGCAGGTGACCACCAATCTCTCCGGCGGGGAGATCAATGCCACGGTCTTCTGGCCGGCGTTCCTGGTGATCGGGTTCACGACGCTGGTGTCGGTTGTCCCCTTCCTGCGCCTGGAGCAAGACGCCGGGCAGGAAATGTCCGGCCATCGCCCGGTGGCGGCTCCCGCCGCGCCGGCGCGCGACGGCGGCTGAGTCAGGCGCCGCGAAACCCGCGCGCGACCAGGTACAACTCGACGGATTCGGAGCGGCTCGCCGGCGGCTTGACGTGTTGCAGGCTGGTGAATTCGCGCTTGAGCCGCGCGAGAAGCTCGCCTTCGGTGCCGCCACGAAAGACCTTGGCGACGAAGTGCCCGCCCGGTCTCAGCACGGTGGCGGCGAAATCGGCCGCGGCCTCGCAGAGGTGAATCGTTCTGAAATGGTCCGTCTGGCGATGGCCCGTGGTCGGCGCCGCCATGTCAGAGAGAACGACATCGGCGGGCACGCCGCCGAGGGCCGCCCGGATGGCATCAGGCGCGTCAGGATCGAGGAAGTCTCGCTTGAGGATCGTCACGCCCGGCATGGGGTCCATATCGAGATAGTCGATCGCCACGATGCGGGGCTCGGAATCGGTCGAGCGGACGCGGGCGGCGGCGATCTGCGACCAGCCGCCGGGGGCCGCGCCGAGGTCGACGACGTGCTTGCCGGGCGTCAGGAGATGGAAGCGATCGTCGATCTCGATCAGCTTATAGGCCGAGCGGGCGCGATACCCGTCCGACTGCGCGCGGGCGACATAGGGGTCGTTCAACTGGCGTTCGAGCCAGCGGGTTGATGAGGCCTTGCGCCGCTTGGCGGTCTTGACGCGCACCCTGAGGCCGCGCCGGCCGGGGCCCGAGGGGTGGTCAGGCATTGGCCCGTTCGCCCGATCGACGGCCGGAGCGCGGACGCCACACGCCGTCCTCGGCCATCAGTTCGACCAGCATTCCCTCGCGCAGTCCGCGATCGGCGACACGCAGGCGTTCGCACGGCCAGCGCAGGCGGATTGCCTCCAGGATCGCGCAACCCGCGAGCACCAGGTCGGCGCGCTCGCGGCCGATGCATGGATTGGCGACGCGGGTTTCGTAGTCCATGGCGACAAGCGTGGCGACCAGATCGGCGACCTCGCGGCCGCTCAGCCAGGTGCCGTCGACGCGACGGCGGTCGTAACGCGGCAGGCCGAGATGCACCCCGGCGAGCGTGGTCACGGTGCCGGACGTGCCGAGCATATGCACGCCGCCGGCTGCCACCGCCCGATCGAGGCCCTCGGCGTCGGGGAAGTCGGCCAGCATGGTGGCGACCTCGGCCACCATGTCGGCAAAGATCTCCGCGGTGACGTGGCGGCCGCCGTGGCGCTCGCTGACGGTCACCACGCCGACCGGAAGCGACATCCATGTGCGGATGCGGTCGGCCATGCGGCGGCGGCGCCCGTCCGGCGCCGGCGCCAGATCGATCCACACAAGCTCGGACGACCCGCCGCCAATATCGAACAGGATGACGCCCGCCGCCGTCGGATCGACCAGCGAGGCGCAACCGGCGACGGCCAGCCGCGCTTCGGCTTCGCGCGACACGATCTCCAGCACCAGCCCGGTTTCCAGCCGCACACGCTCGATGAATTCGGGTCCGTTCGCGGCCATGCGGCAGGCCTCGGTGGCGATCAGGCGGGCGCGGCGGACCTCGCGTTCGGTCAGTTTGGCGCTGCAAACTCGCAACGCCTCGATCGACCGGTCCATCGCCGCCTCGCCGAGGCGGCCGTGCATGCCAATCCCCTCGCCCAGCCGGACAATCCGCGAAAACGCGTCGACGACCCGGAATCCATGGTCGCGCGGCGTGGCGACCAGCAGGCGGCAGTTGTTGGTGCCAAGATCGAGGGCCGCGTAGAACGGCCCTTCCGGCCGGTCGCGGCGGATGGGAACGCCGATCGCAGGCGCTTGTGCTGTGCTGGGCGGCTTCGCGTCCGACCGTGCGGATGAAGGCAGGCCTCGCGCCTGCCCATCCGCCTCATAGACCGGCCCGCGTCGCCGACGCCTGCTTTTCCTGCGCTTCTGCGGCTTACCGCCGGCCGACGGGCTGACAGACGCATGCGGCCCAGCAGCGGGCCACGCACTATCTGCCGCGCCAAACTCATCCGCGCGACCGGCGGGCACATCCGCGCCGTGCGGATCATCGCCCGTGGACAAATGTCATTCCTTCGACGAAGGGCGCGCCGTTTCGCCGAAATCGGCGCCGCGCGAACCTCATCTGTTAGCGTTTTCACCGTTGAGTGTAGCAGGCGCCTGCCCGCAGACAAGCGTGTGCCCGGTGTTGACGCGATCCGGGCCCGTGCCTATAGGTTCGGCACGGCCCGAGGCCCGCGTTGCCGGTGCGAAAACGTCGCCTGCGCCCGGCCCTGATGGGGAATCGTCTAACGGTAGGACAGCGGACTCTGACTCCGCCAGTCTAGGTTCGAATCCTAGTTCCCCAGCCACTATTGTGTTTGTCATATAAATCAAAAACTTACGGTGGCGTCGGAAGCTACTTGTAGTACAGGCAGGTAGTAGCAGACAGACAGAGCAGCGAATGCCAGACACGAGCCCGGAAAGCGCTGGTGTATCTATATTGACATCCTGGGCTTCAGCGAACTGTGGGGGAGTGAGCAAATGTTGGCGCTCCGCTCCCTCGGCGAAACTAGGGTCCAGACTTATAACCAGTAGCTGACGGTGGCGGCGAGACAGACGGCGGCGAGGAAGTTGGTCGCCGATCGGTCATAGCGGGTGGCGATGCGGCGGAAGTCCTTGAGCCTGCCGAACATGCGTTCGATGGCGTTGCGGTCCCGATAGAGGAACGGCGAGAAGCAGTTCTTCCAGCGTCGGTTGGCCTTCGGTGGAATGTTGGGCATCGTCCCTTTCCCCTCGACCTTTTGACGGATCGCGTTGGTGTCATAGCCCTTGTCGCCAAGCAGGATCGGGCTCTTTGGCATCCGTTCCAGCAGCAGATCTCCGGCCGTGCAGTCAGCGACGTGGCCGCCCGTCAGAAGGAAAGCGATGGGACGGCACAAGCCATCGGTCAGGGCGTGGATCTTGGTGGTGCGGCCGCCGCGCGACCGGCCGATCGCTTGATTGCGCTCCCCCTTTACCGCCGGATGCGCAGCGATGCGCCTTCACCGCGGAGGAGTTGATCAATACCTGTGCCGGCGGTCCGCCAGCCGAAGCCAAGGCATGGAAGATGTCGACCCAAACGCCCTTGGCGGCCCATCGGACGAACCGATTGTACAGGGTCTTGCGAGGTCCGTAGATCGATGGCGCATCGACCCAGCGACCGCCCGACTTCAGCACGTGCACGATGCCGCTGATCACCCGGCGATCATCGACCCGCGGCTTGCCGCGCGTGTCTGTCGGAAGCAGTGGCTGCAGCCGCGCAAACTGATCCTCAGTGAGCCAGAAGCAATCGCGATTCATCGGCGGTCTCCCTTCGGAGACCGTGAATCACAAACCCGCCTCCAACGGAATCCCCTTTATGCGACGCCGATGCCAGCAACGGCCGCATCTCCACTTCCTCGCCCATCGCTCGCGCCATATTCGGCAAGGAGGAAGGCGACAGTCGTCGAGGTCACAGCCCCCGTACTGACCGCCACGGCGGTCGCCGTCACACTGCTTCCCCGGCGAAGATCTTCGAGCCGTCCTCGGTGGACGTGGCATCGACCAGCCTGAAGCTCGCAGCGCTGAAGAGCGCCTCGAATTCCGCGCGCGTGCGCTGGCGCCCGGCGAAGAGCGTCATCATGATGACGTCCAGGAGCTTGCCCCAGCTGGGGTCATCCCCCTCGCCGACGCCGGCCTCGACGACCAGCAGCCGACTGCCCGGCGCAGCACCGCGGCGGATCGTCTTGAGGATGCGCACGCACTCTTCGTCGCTCCAGTCGTGAAGCACTTCCATGAGGATCGTCGCGTCACCATCGGGGACCTCCTCAAAGAAGCTCCCGCCCACGAACTCCAGCCGCTCGTTGCCGCCCCGTGCCTTGGCAGCGTGGACAACGTCAGGGCGATCGAAGAGCACGCCCTTGACCCCTGGATGCGCGGCGAGGACGGCGCGTAGCAGGTGCCCCGCACCTCCGCCGACGTCGACCACCCGCCCGTAGCGCGAGAAGTCGTGGACTTTGAGGACACCGGCGATTTGCGCGTGAGACCTTGCAATCATCGCCTCGTCGAAGATCCGGGCGTCCTCGGGGCTCCCTTCGAGCTGGCTCCACATGGTCCCTTCGCCAGCGGCCGGCTCGCCGGTCCGCACCATGTGCGACATGTGCTCGGGCAACCGCCAGTTCTTGATCGTCGCCGTGTTGCGGACGTACGGCCGAAATGACGTCGGGTGGTTCGGGCAAGCCGCCGCGATGGGGCCGTGTGCGACACCCGCCCCTCCGCTAGCCCGCCTTCAAGCTTGAAGATGCCGCGCGACGCAAGGAGCCGGATCACCCGCGCCAGAGGATCCGCCTTCGCGCCGACGCGCTCGGCGACCGTCGCGATTGGCATCGATTGTCGCCGATGACGTCGGCGACCCCGAGCTCCGCCACGACATGCAGCGCTCGCGCCATGAAATGCCCGTCATTGATCTCATGCAGCAAATCTGTGGTCTGTATGTCGTCCATGGAAAACCCCTCCTGTGCCCAGCAATGGACATTACTATTTATGGGTCCGGACCCTAATGAGAGCGATCTATCGGATCGGTTCTCGTGTGTATCCTGATGCCCCCGAGCGCCTCTTCGTTCATCAGACGGGGGACGGGTTCGCTATCGTTAGCGACTGTGGCGCGTCGTCGCTCGAACGTCCGGTTGCCATCGACGCGCCCCGGCCCGATGGTTCCTTCGCCGTGCCATTCTTCAGCCGGATTACCGCTCGGGATGAAGTGCGTACACCAAGAGGCATGAACTTCGCAGTTGGGCTCCGGTTCATACCGACATGATGTCTAGCAGGCAGCGGTAAGGAAAGCCCACATTGATGGAAAAACCGCTGGGTTTCACGAGACGAAGGTCGACTCGCCACATCGCGCGATTTTCCTCTCGTGGTGTCTCGCTCCCTCGGGTTTCGAGTAACCGCCTGATGTCGTCTGGGATAGCGCCGACGGGCGGAACCTCTGGCGTAAGCTCTTGGCGTTGGGTCTCGGTCGTTTCCCTTGCGTCGATGGACGCGGAATGCTGCCTGACTAGTGTCTCACGGACTATCTCTGGGGTCGGCGGCAGAGGAATACCTACTACTCGCTGCCCACCAGAAAATCTGATGACGAACGGTCCCATCGTCTCGTCGGCCGCTGACAATGCGTACGGTAGGATGGGTCGGATCGCTGATGAACAAAGCAAGGCACTCAGCGGGAAGAAGTATCGATACACTTTTCCGATGCTCCTGTACCGACGCTGCTTTCTGTTGCGCAATGCCAAAAGAACCAAAGACTTGATCGCGTACCCATCTGCCAGGTTCACACCAGCCACCGCGGATGCGCCTGATCGATGCGCCAGTGAGTAAACTCGGGCAGGATGATAAAAGGCATACAAGGGATATGTTGGGTGGGCCGCCGTTCGCGCGGTATCGCACAACACTTGGACTTGGTGCTTGGTTGCCGAAGCCGTCTTGTGCAGCAGTTCACGATAACTGTATCGCGTCCATATGTTCCCGTTTCCGGTAAGCCGCTTCGCTTGAAGCAAGATGCGGAAGAAGGTGTTCCGGCCTGGGCTGACAAAGTTCCATTCCATGTCAGCGCCGGTTGTGGGCTCATAGGGGAACTGGACGATCACCCGTGGAGCGCCGACCGCTACCAAAGCCCCCATCATCAAATCCGTAATAGTCTCCTCACGAAATACCTCTTCAGGTGCGTCTCGCGATCTAGAAATGAACCGACGAACAGCGGAAACTCGTTGGCAAATCGGCACAACATCGCTTACCCCCTGATCAACTAAAATACCCCGCACATGAACTGCCGATTTGCGCAGCAGCCCTACCGTTCCTCGCAGGGCGGCGCCTTTGGCGCCCAGACGCTGATCGATCGGATGCGTGTGTGAAGACCACGTTCAACTGTCGAGCAATTATTGCGTCCGCAAAAAGCGAAATTCGCGGCAGCATGAGGATTGCACCGATATCAAATTGGCCGCTGAAGATCGCTGCGAACAACCTCTGGAGTCCCAACTTGGGCGACGAGCTGATCGACCTGTCCTAGGACCTTGGAAATAAGCGGTGAAGAGAGCTTCTCAACCCGCGCCTTTGCCGCCTTGAGCAACTTCTCATGATCCGGGCAGCGAGCTCGGCGGCTTCTCGCGCCAAATAGACCTGAGCTATCGCAGCAAACCGCGTCTCGTGTAGTTGCTCAAATCCTCTTATCGCGTCCTCGTACAATTTTCGGCCAGCGTCAATCTTTCCTGAGCGAACGCGGCAAGGCCGCGATTGGCCAACGCCACCAACGATGGCACATCACTGCCACCCACTTTTAGTTGAAGGAGTTCTTTCTCCGCCTCTGAAGCCCTGCCGGTTGAAGCAAGGGCGAAAGCCAGATTGTTAATCAAAATCGGCGCGTCTGGCCTAATGACGAGGCCATCGCGAGCCAGTCGCTCGCAGGTTTGGAAATCATCAATCATCCCCGCGGTTGACGAGCCAAAATCATACGGCCCAATTGAGTAAGGTTCGTTGGTGGCCCACTCCTCACAGGCGCTGGGAACTTGTTCAAACTGTCTTCACGGATGAGATGAAATGCCCGCGCTTCAGATGACTTTTGGACATCTTTGAAGCGCCCGGGTGCAACGATTCGGTACCAAACGCGGGAGAGGCCCATTCGGCCTGAGCCAAGGCATTTCCATTTGGGTCCTGCAGACTCCGAGCAAAGAGCCGCCGCGCTTTCTTCGATTGCCGCTGCTGAGCTCGTCCGTGGCCAGCGTACCGGCTAATTCCGTGATCTGCCGGAAGGCCAGGTCGCCATCCTCGACGACTCGCGAGCTTGTCTCGCGAATTGTGGGTACCTTTCAGCCAATTCAGCGAGCACGATCTCGCTGGACAACAACCAGGGGTCATGGGGCGTCGCCCGGCTTTGGACCAACGTGTCGTGACCGCGTTCGGGGTCGTCGGCGTGCAAATATAGCCGCGCTGCCGAGCGAAGCACGTGTCGATTGTCAGGAGCGAGTTGCACAGCAACTGACATCGATCTATCGAATCGCGTGTCTTTCCTCTAAGCATCTCGTGTCGCGCCAACTCGACCCAGGCAATCGGATTTTGCGGATAAACTCTGGTGCGCCGACGCCAGAGATGTACCAAAGCATTTTGCTCGATCGGTGACACGGCCGGAACCTCATTGGGGTAGCCCGCTCTGCGAAGGCGACATGCGCTAGTTCCTTGAGGGCTGGAGCTGCGTTGGAGCGCTGCGAGGCAAGAAAACGTGCGGCCGAAACCGCCTCGCTCTCCTTTCCTTCTACGATAGCTGACTCCACCAGTTCGGCGGCCGAGACCGCGCTGGGCACGAGCCTCCAGCGCTCAAGTTTGGCTCTTAGCTGTTGGCTGAACGGCCGATACGAATGTGGCGCTGACCTGCGGACCGGACGGAAAGTTCCCCAGAAGCCAGGGTAGCCGCGAGGCTACGCCAGCGGGGCACCATCAGCCTCCGCGTCCCCCATGGTGATGGGTTCATGTGCGCCCCTCCAGGCGCTTCAACCTGAAAGGCAGACCCTGGGCAAGGAGGTTGAAGCGGCTGACATAGCGCTCAAGTGAATATTGGTCCTGGCGACCTATGCCTCTTGGGTGGCCGCGTTTCGACAAGTCTGGATTACACAGTTCTCGCACGACCTCGATGACTTCCGATCGCACGATGGGATCGACGCGCGGTGCAAGACCTTCAAGGACGTGGCCAAAAGCGTCTTGCAGATACGGGAGGGCGTCACTGTACGTCGCGTTCCAGTGTTGTGGATGTTGTTCAGGAGCGAGCTCTGACAGAAGAGAGGCTGTCATGTTTACGCCCGAAAAGGAACGCCGCCAAATTGCCCAGCATGTAGAGATCACAACCGACGCGGCGCGGCCCAAACTCGGAATGGGTGTAGCCATACAGCAACTCGGGTGGAGCGTATCCCTGATCGCCGGCGATTGGATGCTCGTCGTACCAGACGGTTGCCCACGCCTAGAGGCGCGACCGAAATCGGAAATCTTGAAAACCTGTCCGGGGTACGCCAACACGTTCGATGGCTTTACATCCTGGTGGGCTATCAGTTCCCGATGTACCTGCCACAGGCCAAGGCTAACGTCTTTGAGGACAATGAGACACCAGTAAACGTCCTGTGCTGTGGTGCTATCGATCTGACAGCGCACGTCACCTTCAGCCAACTCGAAGATGAGATAGAAGACCCGCCCCTCAATGCTTCCCATACCCGGAACGTGACGTCGCCATGATCAACTGCCAATACGACCCGCGAAAGACGGCGAGAACGGCAATGCTCAAGTAGGCCCAGCTCATAGTCGAAGGCGCTGGTCATTGCTTCGAGCGCCTTGAGCGTGTCTACGCCAGGGTCGAAGGCTTGCCGAAAATCAAACGCCTTGAGGAAGCCGCGGGCATCACCGCGTCGTACCTCATAGCTGCGAGAACGCGCCACCGGTGCCTCGCGGGCTTCTTGCGATTGCTTTCGCTACGACCCAGCCGTTGGCAACTGTCAGTCCAAGAAGTTTCTCAGCCGCCGACATAGTTCCGGTCCCCTAGTTCGGTGCCGAACGCGGACAACAGTTTCGACAACATAGCCTCTCCGAACTTTGTCAGATAAAGGGCTCTTTTTCGGGGATCCTCCGCACTTATCGACTGCGTCAGCAAGGGCCTCTTTGAGAAGTCGAGATTGACCCCCGGCGGCTGTGTGTATCTTCCCATCAGGATCGATACATATCGACTTGCCGACTGCTGCGAAGTCCCCATGTGCTCCCCAAGTTCGTTCACCGACAGACCTGGGTGAAGCGCGACAACAAGCAAGGCCAACAACTGCGGGAAGACTAATGTCCGCTTGGAGTGGCTTGAGCGCAGCGGCGATCGCTCGCACCCGTCCTTGCATCTGCTCGTCCAACGCTACCCTCATCACGTTTTGGCGTATATACCACGATATGAGTATATACGCGCGTCCGGGACGCCATGTCAAGCATCCGGCACTTCCAAAATTGCAGCGTGATTTGTAAGTGATTTTGGTGCTGGTCTAGTTGCCAGTGTCCCCCCGCGCACCCCCCCGGATGCCCAGGCTCGCGGGTCGAATTTCCGCAAAAATATGTACTACGCTTGGGCATCGTCCCGAATGCGGATCACGGTGCCCACGCCCACCTTGAGTTCACCGGCAATTCGCCTGATGCCCGTGCCTTTTGCCAACATCGCCCTCACGGCGGCCGCTTTCTCCGCGTCAGTCGCCTCGATTGGTCTTCGACCAAGCTTGGTCCCCTCCTCCCGCGCTCTTGCGAGGCCCGCCATGACCCGCTCCCGGATCATCGATCGCTCGAACTTGGCGAACACTCCCATCATCTGGAACATGGCGCGGCCCGCGGGCGTAGAGGTATCGAGCCCTTGTTGGTGAAGGTATAGATCGACGCCTTTGGCGTGTAGCTCGGTGAGGAGCCCTAGAAGGTCCGTCAGCGACCTTCCGAGTCGATCCACGGCCCAAGCGGCCACAAGGTCAACCTCGCGGCGCGTGACGGCCTTCAGGAGACTATCTAAACCCGGACGATCTTTGCGGCCCTTGCCGCCTGATATGCCGGCGTCCTCGAATACCTTCACCACTTCCCAGCCGTGACGCTCGGCGACTTCCCGCAGCTCTCTGCGCTGGTTCTTGGTGTTCTGCTCTGACGTGTTGACGCGGACGTACAGAGCAGACTCGCTTCGGAGCCCGCTTGGCGCTGGTGCCCATCGTTTTCTCCCATTGTG
>CAWAHE010000018.1:0-58678 GCA_963781775.1 uncultured Alphaproteobacteria bacterium
CGCCGCGGCACCGCTGCGCTAGCATGGTCCGAACCCGCAACCCCGACACCCCTCCCATGAAAAACATCGGCTTCCTTTCCTTCGGTCACTGGAACCCATCGCCGCAGTCGGGGACGCGGACGGCGTCGGACGCGCTTCTGCAGTCGATCGAGCTGGCGGTGGCGGCGGAGGAACTGGGCGCCGACGGGGCGTATTTCCGGGTGCATCATTTCGCGCGGCAGCTCGGCTCGCCGTTTCCGCTGCTGGCGGCGTGCGGGGCGCGGACGACGCGGATCGAGCTCGGCACGGCGGTCATCGACATGCGCTACGAGAACCCGCTCTACATGGCGGAGGACGCCGGCGCGGCCGACCTCATCGCCGGCGGGCGGCTGCAACTCGGCATCTCGCGCGGCTCGCCGGAGCAGGTGATCGACGGCTACCGCTATTTCGGCTACGCGCCGCCGGAGGGGACGGACGATGCCGCCATGGCGCGGCAGAAGACCGAGACGTTTCTCGAAGTGCTGAAGGGCAACGGCTTCGCCGAGCCCAACCCGCGGCCGATGTTTCCGAACCCGCCGGGGAAGCTCCGGGTCGAGCCGTATTCACAAGGGCTGCGCGAGCGCATCTGGTGGGGTTCGGCGACCAACGCCACCGCCGAATGGGCGGCGAAGCTCGGCATGAACCTGCAATCGTCGACGCTGAAATTCGACGAGACGGGCGAGCCGTTTCACGTCCAGCAGGCAAAGCAGATCCGCGCCTACCACGAGGCATGGAAAGCGGCCGGGCATGCGCGGACCCCGCGCGTCTCGGTCAGCCGCTCGATCTTCGCGCTCGTCGATGACCGCGACCGCATGTATTTCGGGCGGAACGGCGACAGCCGCGACCAGATCGGCATGATCGACGAGAACACGCGGGCGATCTTCGGCCGCTCCTTCGCCGCCGAGCCGGACGTGCTGATCGACGAGCTGAAGGGCGACGAGGCGATCGCCGAGGCGGACACGCTGCTCCTCACCGTGCCAAACCAGCTCGGCGTCGACTACAACGCCCACGTCATCGAGGCGATCCTGACGCACGTCGCGCCTGGGCTGGGGTGGCGTTGAGGTTCGGTCGGGCACGGCGAGGGGGGCCGCGCGAATGCACCATGACCAACACCGCCGGCCAGCCGGAAAACGGCGCAGCATCGGGCCGTGGAGACGACGCTGTCGCCGCGGCGGCGTTGGTCGTGTGTTTTGCGGTCTATCTCTGGCTGTTCCTGCCGGCCGCGCCCGGCTTCGGGCCGATGTACGCCGCCGATTACAGCCTGCACATGCCGAACCTGCTGGCCGGCTATTTTCATTTCCTGGCGAACGGGCCGCTGAGCGTGCCGTGGTTCAGTCCGGCCGAGTGCGGCGGCGTACCGTTCATCGCCGATCTC
Source organism: uncultured Alphaproteobacteria bacterium (assembly GCA_963781775.1). Classification (GTDB taxonomy): domain Bacteria; phylum Pseudomonadota; class Alphaproteobacteria; order Rhizobiales; family Kaistiaceae; genus CAVSRC01. Next base: position 1,394 of record CAWAHE010000018.1, read on the forward strand.
AATGTCGCATTCTATTCGCTGCCGCAGGTGCTGACGCTCGTCACCGATCCCGCCAATGCGGTGCGGGCGACCTTCGTCGTGTTCGCGGCGCTCGGCCTTGTGGGCTTCGCCGTGCTGCTCAGAAGCCGCTTCGGCGCATCGCCCTGGGCGGCGGCGACCGCGGCCGTGCTGTTCCTGTTCAACGGATTCTTCGTCGCCCGCATGGCCGTCGGCCATCTGACGTTCCACCCGTTCATGCTGGCGCCCTGGCTCGCCTGGGCCGCGCTGCTGCCGGCGCGCCCGGACGCCCGGTGGACGTGGCGGCGCGTGGTGCTCGGCACGGTGATGGTCGGCGCGATCTTCGCCTATCAGTTCCAGGCGGGCATGCAGCACATCATCATTCCGGTGGCGCTTGCGGCAGGCGTCATCGTCCTCGTGCATGGTCATCAACGTGGTCATGCCTGGCAGCCTTGGGCGATCCTCGCTCTCGGTGTGCTGCTTTCGGTTGGCCTGTCGGCGCAGAGGTTTGCTGCCGCGCTTGCGTTCGCCGACATGTTCCCGCGGACGCTCTATCCGCTGCCGGGCATCCTGGGCGTCTTCGACACGATCAGGATCGCGGGCCTGTCGCTCTTTTGGCATCCGCCGACCGACGACGCGACGAACGTCCTGGTAAACAACCTCGTCATTCTCGACTGGCAGGAATGGGCCTATGGCATGGGTCCGGCGGCGCTCGTGCTGCTGGTCGCCGGCGGCGCGGCGTTGCTGTTCCGGTCTTTCGTCACGGGGACGTGGCGCCGGCCGCTCGGCGGACTGGCGCTCGCGGTCGGGATTGTCCTGGTGATGGCGATTCCGATTGCGCTCAACGTCTACGCGCCCGGCTGGAATGCCTTCCTGAAGGCGCTGCCCGTGCTCGGACAGAGTGTGACTCTCACGCGCTGGTTCGTCCTGTTCATCCCGCTGGCCGCGCTGGGCGCGGCGCTTGCGGTCGACCGGCTGGCGCCCTCGCAGATTTGGGCCGGCGGGCTTTTTCTCGCCGTGGCGATCGCCACGCTCTGGTGGAACTGGGCGGAGCCGGTCGCGGTGGAGCGCGCCTATAACGGCGGATCCATCGCCCGCGCGTGGCACGAGGCGGGCGTAAGCGGTGTGCCGGCGATTACGGAAGTGGCAGGAAGGCTGCAGACTGAAGCCGTCCAGTCCTTCACCGATCGCAACAACGCGATGGTCGACGGACTATCGGAAAAGCAGTGCTACCAGCCGATGTTCGGCTACCGGCTCGAAGTGTTTCCCGGCGGGAACCTGAAGATCGGGTCGATCCTGACGCCGACGGCGGGAGATCGGCTGAACCTGAAGAACCCGAGCTGCTATCTCTTCCCCGGGGAAAACCAATGCCTGCCCGGCGACCAGTTCCGCGCCGACCAGCGGGCCGAGCTGTTGCAGTTCGCGGCCTACCGCGCGTTTCCGTTCGCACGCTCCGCGACGCAGACCGCCGCAGACTGGATCAATCTTGTGGCGCTGTTCGTGTCGGCTCTGGCTGTCGTGGTGGCGCTGGTGGGGCGGCGAGTGGTCGCCAATGGCGACCGGCGAAGGTAGCATTCACCGCCGCGACCCGATTTGTCTTGCGGGTGCCGATGTACGTCGTGTCGCCGTGGAGCAAGGGTGGCTGGGTCAGCTCGCAGGTGTTCGACCATTCGTCGGTCGGGCAGTTTCTCGAGAGGCGGTTCGGAGTAACCGTGCCCGCGATCTCACCGTGGAACCGGGCGGTCGCCGGCGACCTGACCAGCGCCTTCGACTTCGCCTCGCCGAACGATCCGACGTTCCCGGCGCTCCCCGACACCATCAACGCGCTCAGCATCGAAGCGCATCAGATCGCGATGCCGCCTGCGCTGCCGCCGGCAACCCCGTCGGCATTCGCGCAGGAGCCGGGCACGCGGCCGTCGCGGCCAACGCCATACGAGCTCCACGTGCACGCGGAGGTCGGTGACGGCGGCAAGGTGACGCTGCGCTTTGCCAACACGGGACGGCAGGGCGCCATCTTCCACGTCTACGATCGCCTGCATCTCGACCGCATTCCGCGGCGATACACGGTCGAAGCCGGTAAGACGCTTGACGATTCCGCATGGGACGCCACGGGTGACGGCGGCGCCTACGACCTCGAGGTGCACAGCACCAACGGATTCGTGCGGACCTTCAAGGGGAACGTGAGCGCGGCCGCGCCGAGTTTTCAGGTTGCCTACGACGTCGGCGGCGGCGCAGTCGGAGCCCGGCTCCGCAATTCCGGCGCCGCGCCGGTCGCGTTTCGCATCGTCGCCAACGCGTATCGCAAGGATGGACCGTGGACCGTGCCGGTCGCGCCCAATGCGACGGCCGAGCGGTCATGGATCGTTTCCGACAGTGGCAACTGGTACGACTTCACGATCAGCGCACCGGGATTCGAGCGGCGCTTCGCCGGGCGCATGGAGAACGGCGACAACCTGATCAGCGATCCCGCCATGGGGACGTAGCCCGGCCGCTTGCCGCCCGATCGCGAGCCCCGCGCGTTCGTTGCCGATACGCTGCTGACACGTCCTGACACCGCCGTGCGGCAAGATGCCCGCAAACAAGGGAAACGGGCGACACCCGCCAAAGAGATTGTCGGCACGATCTCCGCGCACAAATAGCTCGCGCCGGATTTTTTGCGGCGCTGTGTCGATTCCGCGTCGCGGCGTTCGTCTTGAGATCAAGCGCGCCCGACCTATGTGGCGCGCGACCTGAGACCGGCGTCACAGCGGGGTCTCGCGAAACAGGCAATGACAGCCGGCCGCCGTGCCAGCCGAATCCGGAGCCCTCACATGAACTCGCGCTTCTTACGCAATGCCGTCGTGCTCGGCCTGATCAGCGCCGTCGGCCCGTTCGCCATCGACATGTACCTTCCGGCGCTGCCGACAATCGCCGACCATCTCGGGGCGTCAACGGCCGCGGCGCAAATGACTCTGATGGCGTTCTTCATCGCCTTCGGCCTGTGCCAGATCGTCTACGGCCCGATTTCGGACATGGTGGGCCGCAAGCCGCCCCTCTATTTCGGACTGGTCGTGTTCGCGATCGGCTCGGCCGGTTGCGCGCTCGCACCGAGCATCGGCTGGCTGATCGCCTTCCGCGCGCTCCAGGGCGTCGGCGCATCGTCCGTCATGGTGATCCCGCGGGCCATCATTCGCGACCTCCACACCGGCGTCGAGGGCGCCCGGCTGATGGCGCTGGTCATGCTGGTGATCTCGGTCTCGCCGATCCTGGCGCCGGTGACCGGCAGCGCGCTGATCGTGCCGTTCGGCTGGCGGGCGGTATTCGTCGCGATCACGATCGTCGCCGCGATCGGGCTGGCGCTGGTGACGACGCAGCTTCACGAGACGCTGGCGCCGGAGAACCGCGTGCGCGTGCAGGCGAAGAGCCTGACGTCGGGTTTCGCCACGCTGCTGCGCGACCCGCGCTTCATGGGCCTCACCTTTGTCGGGGCGCTCGGCATGGCGAGCTTCTTCACCTTCCTGGCTGGCGCCTCATTCGTCTATATCGACCACTTCGGCTTGAGCCCGACGGTGTTCAGCCTGGCGTTCTCGCTGAATGCCATCGGCTTCATCGGCTCCTCGCAATTCGCCGCCCCGCTCGGCATCCGCTTCGGCCTTGCCCGGCTGGTGACGGTTTCGGTGGCCGGATATGCCGCGGTCCTCGGCGTGCTGCTGGCCGTGACGCTCGCCGGCGTCGACAGCCTTCCAGTCCTGATGGTGTTTCTGCTCGTCGGCTTCTCGTTCATGGGCCTCGTCATCCCGACAACGATGGTGATGGCGCTTGACGACCATGGCCCGATCGCCGGCATGGCGTCCGCGCTCGGCGGCACCCTCCAGATGTTGGTCGGCGGTCTGATGATCGTGATCGCCAGCTTCTTCTTCGACGGCACCGTTCTGCCCATGGTCACGATCATGGCGGCCTGTGCGCTGGGCGCGCTGGCGCTTTGCGGTCTTGCGATGCGGCGGCGGCCATCTGCCGATGGCGCCGAGGCGGAAGCTCAGCCGGCGGAATGCGGTTAGCCCGGCGGCTCAGGCGGCGCCGTTCGTCCAGCTTGTCCAGCGACCGTGGAAATCGGTGCGCCCCAGCATGCGCGACTTTCCGGACGGCCAGATGGTGACATGGATGGCGGCGGAGCCGTCCACGTCATCGGGCTCCATGCGGAGCCACGCCAGCGGCGCATTGGCGGTGGCGCGCGCGCCGGCATCGCCAATGGCGGACGTCAGCCTCGCCTTGGTATCGTCGGGAAGATAGGGCCAGACGATGGTGTGGAAGACAACGCGGGTGCGATGGGGTGATGCGGGCGCGGCAAGGCGAGCCGCGAGCCAGTCGCCGGCATCCGCCCGCTCGACCCGGGTCCCGGATTTCGCCGTGAGCGAAAGAGCCGCCTCGGCGCGCGCCAGCCGCTCGGATTGATCGGGCCAGATGTAGGAAAGCAGTCGTTCGCGATCGGCCGGCGCTGCCGGATCGATCGGGCGCAAGTCGCAGCCGGCGCGATCGAGCACGGTGAGTGGCGTCGCGAGGTCTGGACCGGCACCCTCCCAGCGCGTCGCGATGCGGACCGGCGCGTCGTCGGCGCCCCACCGACCGACGCCGAAGTCGTAGCGGTAGCGGTCGAAACCGAGGTTGAGCCCGGCGCTGGACCCGATCTCGAAGAGTTCCAGCGGCAAGCCGGTCTCGGCCGCAATGTGAAGACAACCGCCCAGAACGACATTGGAGCGCGCCACCTCGTTGGTCTGCGGCGGCCCGTCGAGGTAGGCGCTCAGGAACGCATCCTCCTGCGCAATGGCGGCCGACACGCCGGACCAGATCGCATCGGCGTCGACCTTGTTTGGTGGGTAGACCGCCGACAGGGCGGGGCAGCGTCCGCTGCGTGCGACGGCATGGAGGCCGCCGACCGCGCGCAGCGACATAGCGTCTGCGCGCGCGTCGCCGGGCCAGCCCGCAATGCGTTTGGCGAAGGCGCCTTCCGGCTCAAGCCGGTCTGCGAGCAGCCGGCAGAGGCGCGCAGTGAAAGGCGAGCCAAGGTCTTCGGAGCCTTTGGCCTGACCGCGAAAATGCTCTGCGATGTTTTCGGGTAGTGCCATGCGGCGGTATCCGGTTATCCGAACGGTGAGGGTCTGCGCGATCTCTGTAGCCCGAACAAAGCGATTTGCCACGAGGCATCGGCGTGATAGAACAGAGCATGAACGAAAATGCGAGCACTGCGCACTTCTGCCTCTTCGACACGGCGTTCGGCATGTGCGGAATCGCGTGGAGCGAACGCGGGCTGACGGCGCTGCAATTGCCCGAGGCAACCGTAGAGGCGACCCGCGAACGGCTGGCGCGACGTGGTGCGGTCGAGGCAGAGCCGCCGCCCGTCGTGGCCGAAGCCATCGCGCTGGTGCGGACATATTTCGACGGGGCGGAGACGGATTTCTCGGGGCTTGCGGTCGACTTGCCGGATAGCGCGAGCGCCGAGCGGCGGCGAATCTACGATGTCGCCCGTGCGCTGCGCTGGGGCGAGACGGCGAGCTACGGCGACGTTGCCAAACGCGCCGGGATGCCGGGCGGGGCGCGCGTGGTCGGGCAGGCGATGGCGCAGAACCCGCTGCCGATCATCATTCCGTGCCACCGGGTATTGGCGGCCGGCGACAGGCTCGGCGGCTTCTCGGCGTTCGGCGGCACGGTCGCCAAGGAACGCCTGCTGGTGCTGGAACGGACGCGGCTGGCGCTCTGACGGCAATCCCGGTGGGGGCGGCAACCGACAATGAAGATGCCGATCGATGATAGTCGAAACCGATCGTCAGCCGGCCGGCAGCCGGAAGAACGCAGCCGCGTTTCCGCCGGCCACGCCATCGCGGCATGACGGATCGTCGGCGTAGGCGTCGGTGACGGTCGCAAGGATCTCCTTCGGGTCGTCCTTGAAAAAGGGATGGTCGGTTCCGAACAGCAGCCGGTCCTTGCCGACGAGATCGAGCGCCGCGTCCAGTGCGCGCTTGTGATAGACGACCGAGTCGAGCCACAGGCCGGACAGTGCTTCGCTGGGCGGGATGGTCAGGCGTTTCTGCACTTCCTCGTCACCGCGCCAACTCACGTCGAGCCGGGCCGCAAGGTAGGGCAACACGCCGCCGCCATGCGCGACGAGCAGCCTGAGGCCGCGATACCGGTGAGTGGTCCCCGACAGGATGAGACGTGCGACCGCGATCGACGTCTCGACCGGAAAACCGATCCCGAGCGGCAGGATGGTGCCATAGCCGCCAAGCTGATCGATAGCCACCGCATTATGCGGATGGACAAAGACCGGCAGGCCGGTGCGCGCCAGCTCGGCCCATACTGGCTCCAGGTCCGGACTGTCGAAGGTCAGGCCGCAGATCGTGCAGCCGGTGATCATCCCGTAAAGGCCATCGGTCGCGGCGATTTCCTTCGCAACCGACGCGGCGGCGTCCGGAGTGGCATTCGGCAGGACGCCGAGGCCGAATATCCTGCCGCCGGTGGCAGCTTCAAAAGCGGCGAAGTCGGCATTGATGCGGTGCGCCCAATCGACGGACTCCGGACCCTTGATCGGAGCAAGCCACGGATTGCCGAGCGAGACGACGGAACGATCGAAACCGCCGCGATCCATTGCCGCGAGCTTCTCCTCGATGCTCCACATCGGTGCTTCCATGAGCCGCCCGCCATTCTCTTCTTCGTCGGGAAAGATGACAAAGTAGGAGGCGCCGTCACGATCATCGATGCGCGGCAGCGTGGTCCGCGCACGCAGCAGGTCCATGTATGACTGCGAATAGATGTGCGAGTGGCAATCGACAATTGCGGTCACGTGAAGCCTCCGCCGTTGCTGTGGCCCGGACACAACCATCGTGCGCATTCCCACGATGCAGACAACTCTTTTGTGCGGAAAGTGCCGTCGCGTCGGGGAGCCGGAGACTGCTGGCGCTCGAATGAGCGCAGCTGGCGCTGTGACGGTTTTTCGCGGCAGGTCGTGGAACGCTATTTCACGCTGCTGACAGGATTTGGTTTGCCGTTCCTACCGTTCGGCCCGGTCGGACACCAAATACCGCCCCCTCAGCATGAAAGGGGCGAACCATGCGCTTATTCCCCATCCATCCGTTCTCGTTTGTCGCCACGCTGGCCGCGTTCCTCTTCGTCGTCGCGATCCTGGCAGGAGTGATCTAGGCGGCCTCAGCCTTCCTTTTGACCAGCGCCCGCGAACCCAATACCGCTTGCGCGGTGAAGACGACGAAATCGATCCATAGCCAGATGACGCCACGCGCGCTCAACCGGGCGCTGCTGGCGCGCCAGATGCTGCTCGAACGATCGCCGATGCCGGCCGCCGATGCGATCGAACGTCTCGTCGGGCTGCAGGCGCAGGTGCCGACCGATCCGTACTTTGCGCTGTGGTCGCGGCTCGCCGGCTTCGACGCGCAGGAGGTGTCCGACCTGATCGCCGACCGCAAGGCGGTGCGGATGGCCGCCATGCGCGGCACACTGCATCTGATGTCGGCGCGGGATGCGCTGCCGTTGCGGGCGCTCGTCCAGCCGGTGCTGACGCGCGCGGTCGGCTCGACGCATTTCGCCCGCAAGACACGCGGCGTCGACCTCGACGCTCTGGTCGCAGCCGGGCGCGACGCGGTCAAGCGCAAACCGATGACGCTGGCCGAACTGCGCCCTGTGCTCGCCGCCGCCTTTCCCGGCTACGACGCGACGGCGCTGTCGTGGATGTTCCACTACCACGCGCCGCTCGTGCAGGTACCGCCGCGCGGCCTGTGGGGCAGAAGCGGTGCGCCGCGCGTGACGACCGCCGATACGTGGCTCGGCCGCAAGAATGCACGGCCGTCGCCGGACAAGATCGTGCTGCGCTACCTTGCCGCCTTCGGTCCGGCGAGCGTGATGGACGCGCAGGCATGGTCCGGACTGACAAGGCTCGGCGAGGTGTTCGAGGCGCTGCGCCAGCGTCTTGTGACGTTCCGCGACGAGACGGGACGCGAATTGTTCGATCTCCCCGATGCGCCACGTCCCGACGAGGCGACCCCGGCGCCGCCGCGCTTTCTGCCCGTCTATGACAACGTCACCCTCGGCTTCGCCAATCGCGATCGCATCGTGCGCGGCGGGCCGAAGGTGCCGGTGCCGCAGAGCGTCAACGTGCGCTCATTCCTGATTGACGGATTCACGGCCGGCTTCTGGAAGGTCGTCACGGAAAAGAACCGCGCAACGCTGATGATCGAGCCGTTCGGCAAGCTGGCGAAGGCCGAGATGACGGCGCTGACGGAGGAGGGGATGCGGCTGCTCGATTTCGCCGAGCCCGAAGCTGACCGCAAGGACGTGCGGACGGGCGTGGCGCGGTAGACGAAAAGAATCGGCCTGCGGAGCGCCGCTACGGCGCTCCGCATCCGTGGGTCGAGGACTTATTTGCCCCAGATCTTCTTGTACTCGTCCCGATAGTGGTTGTCGGGGTCGAAGACGTTGTTGGGTCCGCCGTCATAGGCGATGTTGTCCGGCGTCACCAGATGTACGCCGGGCACGAAGCCCGACCATTTCTCGCCCGCAAAGGCGCGATTGATCTCATCGACCAGTTGCCAGCCCTGCATGGTCAGCGGCTCCGGCACGGTGGCCGCCTGATAGTCCTTGGCGCGGATACGGTTATAGGCGGAGACCGATCCGTCGCCGGCGGAGACATTGTACGGCGCGCCGTCTCCCTTGAGGCCGGCTGCGGTCAGCGACGGCGACATGAAGTCATAGTAGAGGTCGTTGATGGCCAGCGAGTATGTCCACTTGTCGCCGTACTTGCCGAGCAGCGTCGTGGTGAGCTGCGGGACGCGGTTGGCGGTATCCGCCAGCGGCGTGTCCTCGAACTCAAGCACCGAACATCCCGAGCACTGCTTGATGACCGCTTCCATGGCGCGGCCCTTGGCGATGGCGATGGCATAGGTCGAGTCCGCGAAGACCACGACGCCGGCTTTGCCGTCCGACTGGGCGATGGCGTACATGGCGGCGACCTTGGCGACTTCCATCGAGTCGCTGGTGACGTTGGCGAAGATCGGGGCGTCGGTCATCGGACCGGGCTTCGGTCCGGCATGCCAGCCGACCAGAACAATGCCCTGCTTCTGGGCCTGTTCGAGATCGGTCTTTTGCTGGACCGCGTCGCTGCCGCCGAGAATGATGGCATCGGGCTTCAGCGCGATCGCCTGACTGAGCGCGGTCGACTGGCCCGCCGTCGAGCCCTGACCGTCGATGACGCGGGCGTTCCAGCCGATCGCCTTGGCGGCCTCCTGAACGCCATCGGCAACCCCCTGGATGCCGCCGTTTCGCATGTCGCCGGCGACGTAGATGATGCTCTTGCCGGCGGCCGCCTTCGGCCCGGTCGTCGGACCGGCCCAGGTGTCGACACGACTGGTCGCCGCCGCCACGACCTTCTTGGCGGCGTCGACCATGTCGTCGGCCTTCGCACCGACGACGGTTGTCAGCAACAGACCTGCGCCTGCCGCGGCCAATAATGCGCTCTTCATGTGCATGGATATGCTTCCTCTCCTTTAACCCGACTTTTGTCGCCGGGCATTTGCCGGGCGCAGTCGTTGACTCGAGAGTGCGACCGAAAAGGGCGAGCTGGCAAGTGCGCCCTGCCGTCGCGGCCACAGCGCGCGGCGGACCGCCGCCGAAAAATCGCACGCCGCATGTCGATTCCCGGTCGGCCCGTTCGCCGTGACGACATGGGGCGAGATCTACTCCGCCTGACCAAGCGCAAACAACCAGCCCAGCGCCAGCGAGCCCGGCCGTCAGATTGACTCTTCAGGCAGGTCTGCCCAAGTCTGTCGCTCGCAATGGGGTCGGCGGCCGGTGCCGGCGCTCGAGTTTCCTTACGGTCGGTTGGTGGCGTCGTTAGGCGCGAAAGCGCATGAATACATGAACATTCTGATGACCGATTTCGAGCTCTCCACGTGGACGGGTTCGAAGATTGTGCTGCGCGACTTTGCCAGGAAGCTGAGCGCCCGCGGTCACTCCATCACGCTGTTTTCGACCAAGATCGGACCAGCCGCGGCCAGGTTCCAGGAAATGGGATTTCAGGTCGTCGACGATTTGGCGGCAGTGACGGTCCCACCGAGCGTAATTCATGGCCATCACAACATCCCGACCGTCATGGCCATGGCGTACTTTCCGAACGTGCCGGTCATATGGTTTTGCCACAGCGCACATTGGCCCGACATCCCGCCCAAGTTTTCACGCATCTACCGATACATCGCGGTCGACGAATTCCGCTTTGCGCACGTGGAAGGCAATGGCATCGATCGGTCGCGCATCGAATTGCTCCACAACGCTGTCGACCTCACCCGTTTTCCGCCGCGCGACCCGCCGCTTGCCGATCGCCCGCGGCGCGCGCTGGCTTTCACGAAGTACACCTCGCACATCCCGACTTTTCGAATCGCCTGCCGAAGGAAGGGCCTGACCTTCGAAGCGCTCGGCCGCGGCGGCGATCGAATTGTGCTCGACCCCGAGCGCTATCTGGCCAAGGCCGACATCGTGTTCGCGGTTGACCGCTCGGCAATCGAGGCGATCTGCGCGGGTGCGGCGGTGATCGTTGGCGACGCACGCGGTCTCGCGGGGATGGCCACCATGGAAAACTATGAAGAGTTGCGCAGCCTCAATTTCGGCACGACTTCCCTTAAGCGGCCCGTGTCGCTGGTCTCGATCGAGAAAGAGATCGACCGCTTCGATGCCGGCGATGCCAATGCGGTGACAAACCGGTTGCGCCGCGACGCCGATCTCGAGGCTGCCGTCGATCGGGTCGAGGGTCTCTACGCGGAAGCGATTGCCGCCAGTCGCGGCAGGGACAGCGCTGACGACGATGCGCAGGCGCTTTCCGAATTCCTCCGGGACTGGCCGGTTGGGCCCGGACAGCTCGACGGCTGGATAGCCGAGAAGGAATATCTGACGGCCATTTCGCGCCGTTTTACCGACGCGCGAGGCCGTCACGTCGGCATGTAGCCAAATCGAGCCATGTATGGGCCGTGATCAGCCATGATCTGTCTAACCTGTGCGGGCGAGAGCGCCTGACGCCAGACGCCGATGCCGGCATCCTCAGCCGGCCGCGGGGGCGAACCTGCGACGGCGGCTGCTTCGGCGCTGGAAGCGCGCAGCCCGAACTCAACGGCCTGCCGCAATTGCTCCGGATTCGGGACCTTCCGCAGATGTCCGGCGATCGATCGATAAGCCGCGTCGGGGCGCAGTACCAGATCCTCAAAGCGCACAACCATGACTGCGGGACTTGGCGGCAAGACCCAACTCGCGACGTTCTGGCTCCACGAGCCTTCAATCGTATTGACGTCATGGGGCGTCGCTTCCGTGGCGCGGTCGAGGGTGCGAATCTCTCCGATCGCCTGGTCGATTGAAACAGAGAAATGTCTGGCGCGGGCAACGACCAGATCCATCGGACTTCGCACCAGGTAGATGGCCCCGACCGAAACCTCCTGACTGATAAGAGGCGCATCGCGATAAGAGAGCCGCGCATTGTGGGTTCGGACGAATATAAGGCGGCCGGCTCGGTGAGAGATGTCGTAGTGGACCATTGGCCGGGCGGCGGCAATTTCGTCCGGATCGACCTCATGCGGCTGCCGGCTGAGGTATTTTTCGTAGAGTTTTGCCGATGTATCGGATCGGAAGAGACGATCGACTTCGCCGGAATCGATGTCGTCTGCGGGTGTCGTCCTGACCAGCGCATAGACTGCGCAGGATAGCCGGCGCGCTCCTGAACCCGGATAGGAAGCGATCCAGACGACGCCGGTCGGGTGGTCAGGATTGATCGCAATTGGCATGATTGCTGACCTGGTTCGCGGTCAAATTCGACCGGCTTTGCGGGCGGGCGACGAGACCATACATTTCACGTTGCCGTTTCACGATCGATCACAGCGGACAGTGGCCCGAATTCATGGCCGGCTGATCTTTTCCCAATCGCGCCATTGTGTGGGATTGGCGAGAACAAGGGGCGCCACCCGATCGGCGAACATTTGCGCGGCCGCCAGTGCCGATTCATCGCGTGGCAGGTTGCGGTCGACGTCGAGCGGCGTGTCGACCGTGACGTGGATCGCGCCGTCGGTTGGATCCCGGAGCGTGTAGACCGGTAGCAGCGGCGCTCCGGTCAGGTGCGCCAATCCCGGTGCGCCGACCGACAATTCGAGCTGGCACCCCACGATCGACACGGTCGCGGTTTGCGCGCCCTCCCAGGCACCCGCCGTAATCGAGATGATTTCGTTGGCCGCGAGGTGCTTGCGCGCGTGAAGCAGCGAGCGCCCGGGCATGGTCCGTTCGATGATGATCCTGTCGCGCAGATACCGGCGCTCTGCCCGCACGCGGATAGGGTTCAGGAAGCGAATACCGAACCGTGATTTGGAAAACCCGTGTTCGGGGCGGCTGAGGTGATAGGCGACAAAGCCAGCCGAATGAAGCGCCTTCTTGGTTGCCAGCGCGTTGAAGCTGAAATGGGCGATCCACAGGATTGCCCCGCGGCCTCCCTGCAGCGCAGTTTGCAGGTTTTCCGAGCCATGCAGAAACAACGGCGCGTCCCAGCCGAATGCAAATTCCCGCACGATCTGGACATGGTGTTCCGTACGGGTGGCGGCGACGCGAAACGCGCTGTCGAGGTCGGCCTTTTCACCGAGCACGAGCTTTAATCCACGAAGAATGGCACCGGGAGAAAACACGCCGAGCCGCGCCTTGAACTTCTCCATGTGAAAGGCGACACGCGCCCAGCCTCGTTCGGGAAAGAGAGCGGCGACTGCGAACAGAACCGGAAGTTCCACGAGCAGCCACGCATCCTGTGCGACAAACAGCGGCCGCTTTCCATCGGGACGCTTGCGCGACTTCAGCTTTTGGTCGCCTGACGAATGCATCGATCACCCAAAACGCGCCAAAGGCGGAAGATCGCGAGGCGAGAGAAGCGCCACAATCAGACAACGCTTTTGCTACGTTTTCGCGCGGGAACGCAAGTTGGGTCTGGAGGCCGTCGGTGTCGCCAAATCAGGCAGCGGCCAATCCGTCCGGTTGGACGCAGGGCATGTTCGTTGGGCGCAGTCGTTGGCCCGAGAGTGCGACCTGGAAGTGCGCGCTGCCGTCGCGGCCCCCGGCGCGCGGCGGACCGCCACGGAAAAATCGCAGGCCACATGTCGATTTCCGGTCGGCCCGTTCGTCGTGACGACATGGGGCGGAATTTGCCCCGCCTGACCAAGCGCAAACGATGGGAGAAAGCCATGCGATTCATGATGTTGATGATCCCGAAGGACTACGGGTCGGCGACTCCGGACGCCATGCCGAGCGACGAGGCGATCGCCGCGATGGGCAAGTACAACGAGGACATGGTGAAGGCGGGCATCATGCTCGGCGGGGAGGGGCTTTATCCGCCTTCGGCCGGCGTGCGCGTCTCTTTCGCCGGCGGCAAGCCCAAGGTGACCGACGGTCCGTTTGCCGAGGCCAAGGAAATGGTCGGCGGCTACTGGATGATCCAGGCCAAGTCGCAGGAAGAGGCGGTCGAATGGGCCCGCCGCTGCCCGGCCGGCGACGGCGACATCATCGAAATTCGCCAGATCCACGAGCTTGAGGATTTCGCGCCGAGCGAGGGCCTCGAGGTCCACAAGCGGATCGAGGAAACGCTGCGCGGCAAGAAATAGCGCGTCGAAGGAAGGGAGCGAACCCATGCTTTCCGACAAGAACGCCATGGCGACCGTCGCCGTGAAGGATCTCGACACGGCAAGGGCCTTCTACGGCGGCACGCTCGGCCTGACGCCGACCGGGCCGAAAAGCACCGAGGTCGCGCTCTATCGGTCAGGAACGTCGACGATCGTCGTCTATCGCTCCGAATTCGCCGGGACGAACAAGGCGACGACCGTCACCTGGGGCGTTGGCGACGAGCTGGAGACGATCGTCGCCGCGCTGAAGCGGGCCGGCGTCACCTTCGAGCGCTACGACATCCCCAACGGCACACGCGACGGCGACATCCACGTGTTCGGCGACTTCCGCGCCGCCTGGTTCAAGGACCCGGACGGCAACACCCTGCACATCAACAACGGCTGACAAGCCGGCCAGGCATCATCGAACAAAGGAACCATTCCATGCAGATCAGTCCCTATCTGAACTTCCCCGGCGACTGCGCCGAGGCCTTCGCCTTCTATGCCAAGCTGCTGGGCGGCACGATCGAGATGTCGACGACCCATGGCGACACTCCCATGGCCAACCAGGTGGCACCCGAATGGCACGAGAAGATCATGCATATCCAGATGAAGACGGCCGACGGCTTCACGCTGATGGGATCGGACGCGCCGCCGGCCTACTACAACAAGCCGCAGGGATTTTCCGTGTCGCTGCAAATGAATGACCCGGCCGAGGCTGAGCGCATCTACGCCGCGCTCGCCGAAAAGGGCGAGGTGCGCATGGAATTGCAGAAGACGTTCTGGGCGGAGCGTTTTGCCATGCTCAGTGACCGCTTCGGCACTCCGTGGATCATCAACTGCGCGCCGCAAGGCTGATCGAGACGCCGGCCGGGTGCGTTCCGGCCGGCGCTCTTTACGCGGTCCGGCCTCGCGGATAACACATTGTTCTGCGAGAGATATTCGTCGGGGAGACGGCGTCATGACCTACATGCTGGTGATCGTCGAAGCGCCGGGTGACCGGCAGAAGGCCGGGCGCGCCGAGGGCGAGAAGCGCTACGCGCGCATGCTGGATTTTGCCGCCGGCCTCAAGGAACGCGGCCTGCTGATCCGCACGGAGTCGCTGACGCCGCAGACCGATGCCGTGCGGGTCCGCCGGCACAACGGCAAGGCGATGGCGGTCGACGGGCCCTTCGCCGAGGCCAAGGAAATGATCGGCGGCTTCTTCCTGCTCGACTGCGATACCCGAGACGAGGCGATCGCCATCGCCAACGACTGTCCGGCCGCCGAGTGGGCGACGGTCGAAGTGCGCGCCCTGGGGCCATGCTTCATCGGCTCCGATTAGGGGCACGTCTTCTCCGACACGCATTTCCTGCGAATTCTCGTCTGGCCGGTGTCGATCCGCGCCGCGCCCGCTCGTCGTGAAGACGAGCGGATCGAACAGTGGTCCGCCTGAACCCGAAACCACAGGAGCGGCATGCGCCGGTGGGGTTCTTTCCCACCCAGAACATGGGCTCCGCCGCGATCCTGTTCACCTTCATCTATCTCTATCTGGTCTTCGCCGGCCCGGGCGCCTGGGCGCTCGACAATCGCCGCGATTGACCGCACGCCTGTCGATCCCGGCTCGCGCCATTCGTCGTGTGAGCGAGCCGGGATCGCCGGCATCAGAAACGCCAAGGAGACCTCCGATGAAATTCATGACGATCGTGAAATGCCCGGAAGTTCAGCAGGACCCGCCGGCGGCCTTGATCGACGCCATCATGGCGCTGGGCGAAGAGGCCAAGAAGGCCGGCGTGTTTGTCGACTGGGGTGGCCTGAAGCCCACGGCGGACGGCGCCAGGGTCCGCATCACCAAGGGCAAGCTGGCCGTCACCGACGGGCCCTTCACCGAAGCCAAGGAAGTGATCGGCGGCTTCACCACCTACAACGTCGCCTCGAAGGCCGAGGCGCTGGAATGGGTGCGGCGCTTCATGGACCTGCACCGCGAACACTGGCCGGAATGGGAAGGCGAGACCGAGCTTCGCCAGATGTACGAATAGCCGGCCGGCGCCTGACCATGGGCAAGCAGAGACCGCGGCGCCGCCCCGCCGGCACGCCGCGGTCTTGCATCCGTGAAACGGCGGTGCTGTATCGGCGGTTGCCATGGCTGCCGACATCAACCGAACCATCGACGCCGTCTGGCGGATCGAGTCGCCGAAGCTCATCGCCGGCCTCGCCCGCATGGTGCGTGACGTCGGGCTGGCGGAGGAACTGGCGCAGGACGCGCTGGTGGTGGCGCTGGAACGCTGGCCGGAGGCGGGCGTGCCCGACAACCCCGCCGCCTGGCTGATGGCGACCGCCAAGAACCGCGCGATCGACCGCCTGCGCCGCCGCAAGCTGACCGACCGCAAGCACGAGGAACTCGGCCGCGAGATGGACGCCGAGCAGGACCCGACGCCCGACCTCGAAGCCATGCTCGACGACAATATCGGCGACGACCTGCTGCGCCTCATGTTTACCGCCTGCCATCCGGTGCTATCGACCGAGGCGCGGGTGGCGCTGACGCTGCGTCTGATCGGCGGCCTGACCACCGACGAGATCGCGCGCGCCTTCCTGGTGCCGGAGGCGACGGTCGCGCAGCGGATCGTTCGCGCCAAGCGCACGCTGGCTGACGCCAAGGTCGGCTTCGACGCGCCGCGCGGCGACGAACTGGCGGCGCGTCTCGCCTCGGTGCTCGAGGTGATCTACCTGGTCTTCAACGAGGGCTACACGGCGACCGCCGGCGCCAACTGGATGCGGCCGCAGCTCTGCGACGATGCGCTGCGCCTCGGCCGCGTGCTCGCCACATTGGCGCCGACCGAGCCGGAGGTGCATGGGCTGGTCGCGCTGATGGAGATCCAGGCTTCGCGTTTTGCCGCCCGCACCGGGCCGGCCGGCGAGGCGATCCTGCTTCTCGACCAGAACCGGGCGCGCTGGGACCAACTGGCGATCCGCCGTGGGCTGGCGGCGCTGGCCGAGGCGGAGCGGCTGGGGTCGCCGGGGCCCTACACATTGCAGGCCGCCATCGCCGCCTGCCACGCGCGCGCCCGCACGGCGGACGAGACCGACTGGCCGCTTATCGTCGCGCTCTACGGCGCGCTGGCCGCGATCCAGCCCTCGCCGGTGGTGGACCTCAACCGTGCCGTCGCGGTGTCGATGGCCGAAGGGCCGGCGGCGGGTCTCGCCATCATCGACGCGCTGTTGGCGGAGCCGTCGCTGAAGAGCTATCACCTGCTGCCCGGCGTGCGCGGCGATTTGCTCGCCAAGCTCGGCCGCAACGACGAGGCCCGCGGCGAGTTCGAGCGGGCGGCATCGCTGACGCGCAATGAGCGCGAACGGGCGACCATGCTGGCGCGTGCGGCGGAGTTGGGCTAGCTGCTCGGGCCGCCATCGCCGACCGGCGTTTGGGAGCCGGCAATTGCCGGCCTTTCGGCGGCGCTGGTGCAGGCGCGGCGGACTGCCAGTGAAATGGGAAAGCGGCGATGAGCGAAGGCGTCAGCGACACGACGGCGGACCAGAAGCGAGCGGCGGCCGAGGAGAATATCGTCCGCCGCATCTTTCGCGTCAGCCTGATCCTCAAGGCCATCGACAGCGCGATCGAACTGCTGGCGGGCGCGGCGCTCTACTTGATCTCGGGTAGCGCCATCATGGGGTGGGTGCACTGGCTGACGCGGCGCGAACTGCTGGAGGACCCGCGCGATTTCATCGCGAACTTTCTCGTGCATTCGGCCGAGAGCCTGTCGGTCGGTCACAAGACGATGGCCTCGCTCTATCTGGCCAGCCACGGCGCCATCAAGCTGTTCCTCGTCATCATGGTGCTGCGCGAAAAGTGGTGGGCCTATCCGGTGTTTATCGCCGCGCTGGCGCTTCTGATCGGCTACCAGAGCTACCAGCTCACCTACGGCTTCTCGTTGTGGCTGGCGGCGCTGACGGTGCTCGATCTCGTGGTGCTGGTGCTCACCTGGCACGAGTGGCAGCTGCACCGGCGGACGCTGGCGGCGCGCGCATGAACGGCATCACCCAGCGACCGCTCGTCGCGGGCGATATCCCGGCGATCTCCCGCGTTCACTTCAACGCATGCCGGGTCGCCTACCGGTTCATGAACTGGTCGTATGCGGAGGATGAGGTTCGCGAATGGTATGCGGGCAAGTTCGCCGAATGGGACTGGGGCCTCGTCGCGGAGACGGCAGAGGCTGGCGTCGTCGCCTTCGTCGCGACGTCAGGCACGCATCTCGACCAGTTGTTTGTCGATCCGGACCATCAGCGGCGCGGCCTTGGCACGGCGTTGCTGGATGCCGCCCTGCGAATAAAGTCACCGCCGGTTACGCTCCATGTGTTCGAGGAGAATGCGCCGGCACGGCGACTTTACGAACGCCATGGCTTCCGACGCGCCGGTACATTCCTCAACGAGGTGGAGCACGCGACCGAACTGATCTACCGACGCGAAGCCGGCGTAAGCTAGCGTGCCCGCCCAGCACAAGAGGACCATTGCCATGGAGATCAAGAGAGTTGGCTCGCGCCCCTCGGCCAAGCCTGCGGCCGAAAACTTCACCGGCACGGTGCGGCAGGACCCGGTCAACGAGGCGCCGGCGCCGGCCCGCGTGCGCGCGGTGGTCGTCACGTTCGAACCGGCGGCGCGCACCAACTGGCACACCCATCCCCTCGGGCAGACGCTGTTCGTCATGTCCGGGCTCGGGCGGGTGCAGAAATGGGGTGAGCCGATCCAGGAGATCCGTCCCGGCGACACTGTCTGGATCGAACCCGGCGAGAAGCACTGGCACGGCGCATCGCCGACGGTGGCGATGAGCCACATGGCGATCCAGGAGATGCTCGACGGCACGGCGGCCAATTGGCTGGAGAAGGTCACCGACGCGCAATATGGCGGCGGGTGAGGGGGCGGTCAGGATATCGCCGCCGTGGATGACGGCGACGAGGTTGGCGACCTGACGCATGCGACGCCTGCCTACCGGCGGGCTCTGATGGACCGTGCTCCTGCTCAATCTCGGCTATGGCCTCATGGAAGGTGCGGGCGGCTTCCTGGCGGGGTCACAGAGCCTGAAGGCGGACGCGCTCGACTTCGTCGGCGACGGATCGATCACGCTGCTGGCGGTGATCGCCATCGGCTGGAGCGGCGTCTGGCGGGCCAGGGTCGCCCTGCTCCAGGGACTTCCTGGCACTTCTCGGACTTGGCGTGTTGGCGAGCACGATCTACCGGTCTTCGTTGCGGCTGTGCCGGAAGCCAACATGATGGCGGCCTTGCCGTGGGCGCGCTCGCCGTCAACGTTCTATCCGCCATCATCCTGTTGCGGCACCGACGAGGGCGACGCCAACGTGCGGGCAGTCTGGTTGTTCAGCCGGAAGGACGCCATCGGCAATGCCGGCGTGATCGTCGCCGCCGGACTTGTCTGGCTGAGCGGGTCGTCATGGCCAGATCTGTTCGTGGCGGTGGTGATCGCAGGGCTGTTTCTGCAGTCGGCCTGGAAGATTGTCGGGGCGGCCCGGCGCGAACTCGACGAGACGTCCGGCAGCGAGTCCGGGACATGACCCAATTTGCCAATGGCAGTGAACGATGGAGGGATTCGCGGCTGGTCGGCTCTGGTCTGTGGCAGGTTTGATGCGCCGTCTTAGCGTTCCGGCTTCTTTTCAGAAACTATTGCCCGCAGGTCAGCGTTGAACTTGTCAGCGTCGCCGGTCGCAGGATGCTCTTTGGCGCGCCCGACGTAGCCAGATCATCTGGAACGTGACCCGCGCCTCACGAAGCGATCACCGGCAACCCCGATTGGAAGCACATTTCAACGTCACACGTCGAACGGTCGAACCTCACCATGCGAATGAGCATGCGCCGGTTCACGCGGCTCACGAATGCCTTCAGCCGCAAGATCGACAACCACATCTACGCGCTGTCGCTGTATTTCGTCTGGTACAACTTCGCCGGACGCACAAGGCTCACAAGCTGTCGCCGGCGATGGCCGCTGGCGTCACGGATCGGCTATGGTCGATGGAAGACATCGCCGGGCTGGTCGAGGCGCGGGCGCCTAAGCCCGGGTCGCCGTGGGCCTTACAAGCGGCGGATGGCAGCATGAGGTATCTTTGTGTCCGCTGGGTTCACGACTTCCCGGAAGAGCCCGTTTGGCTCTACAGTGAAGTAGACGACGATCGGTGGGAGACAAGGAAAGTTTGGATTTTTCCCAATGGCTCGATGGAGCGGGCCGATGGAAGCAACCACACCGAGCGCGTATGGCTTGCCGTCATCCAGATTCCCGACAGCAAAGTCATATCCATGCAGCCGGAATTTGAGGCGAAGGATATCTCCGCTGATGAGTTCGAGCAGGTCTGGGAGAAAGCCCGAAATTCAACCTGAGGCACTGCCAAACATGCCCCCTCCTTGGGCATGTATCCCCTTCGCGTATGTACCGACTTGGGGTATTGTTGCGAGAGATCGCAACTAGGGCGAGTCGGAGATGTCGCGACGCCTGCTTAAGGACTTGGTTCAATATGGATGGGCCGACCTCCGGGCCAGCGTTGAATTCTGGCACAGGGGCGAGGCCATGGGCGCGCTCTTAGGTGCTGTAATTGCCCTCGCCATTACGGTCATTGGACTGCGGGGCGTTCGGGTCGAATTCAATCAGAACAATGGTCAATTCTGGCAGGTCGCCATTGGCGCATATCTGTTCGTGCTTCTGTCGATCGTGACGCCATTTCGAATGTGGCGCGACCAACGGCTAGCCATCGATAAACTGACTTATCGACTGACGCCCAAACTGGCCTTTGACAGATTTGATGCGGGCAGCCCACGTTTCGTCCACTCCACCAAAATGACCGATAGTCGTACGGGGGCGCTAATGGACAACGTGCTTTTCGTCACGGTGTGCCCATCGGTATCCAGTGAAGAACCGGTCAAAAGCTGCAAGGCGATATTGGTTCGCGTCACTAGGTCAGTTGATGATGGAGCAACGTGGGAGGAAACATCCTTTTCCGACGAAAGGCGGCTCCCTTGGGAAGAAGGTGGATACACCAAATTGACTCTGGTTAAGGGCATCGGCGCGAAAATCAACGTCTTCAATATCTTTAGCAAGGATCAAAGAATTGCTCCTTGCGTGCAAGCGCCTTTCCACCGTGACGCAACGGTATTTGACGAACGAGACGCACTGTATCGGTTCGACGTGGCCGTAGTGCCGGATGATGTTGCATGGAAGGCAGAGACATCATTGTTGGTTCGTCGCGGAGCGACGTGGGACAGGCCAGAGATAAAGGAAATCAGATGAGCCGCGGCAAACACCTAAGCCTCGAAGAAGCCCGACGCAGCGGTCAGCTGGATCGCTACGCCAAAGAGCATCCGGCGACCGGAGACGCGAGACAAGTTCAACGCGGTCCTGCGGGCAATGGCCTCTGGAAAGAAGCCAAAAGCAAAGGGAAAAGCAAAGCCGGGCGGCTCCGCAAATTGAAGCGGAACTCGAACTCGCCAAGGTACTGATGGAGCCACTTGCCCGACACATGAACGTGTGTGCTGACAACCGCCCTCTGGAACCACGACCAGAAGCCGTCGAGCGTGTTGGTGTGAACCCAATCGCGGGCGTATTCGCCAGCGTTGTGATCGACCGAGCCATGATCGTAGCCGTACTTGGGAAGGTCGCGGAACGGATATGCCTTGTCGGTCGCGATACGCGAACCGTGGCGAACGTGTTGGTCGATGACGCCCGCAACCAGCGTGACCTTATCGCGACGCGGGACAACGCGAGTGATGATTTCCCCGCCGCGCTCGACCACGCCCATGACCAGCGTCTTGTCGTTGGTGCCGCGCGGGGCGTGCCCGCCAATCTGGACCTCATCGGCCTCGACAACGCCGCCACCGGGGCCGCCAAGCGGCGCGTCGCCGTCAACCCATCCCATGTACTTGCGGATGAGATTCGCCATGCGCCAAGCCGTCTTGTAAGTGACGCCCATCTGCCGCTGAATTTCCTTGGCCGCGACACCGTTCCGGGTGGTCGTGAAAAGGAACATCGCGAAGAACCACTTTTGCAGCGGCGTGCGGCTCCGGTGGAACGGAGTGTCCACCATCGGGTGAACGTGATGGCCGCAATTGCAGGTGTAGGCAGGCATCTTCGACAGGCGAGTGGAACTTGTCGATTTGGCCGCACTTTGGGCAGACCGGCTCCGCGCCGTAACGGACCCGGAAAAGGTGCGCCAAACAGGCGTGATCGTCCGGGAATTCCGCGAAAAACTGCTGAACCGTCATCGGCTTCGACATCGACCATCTGCTATGCCAAGGAATATAGGAAATGCGCCAACATACGTAAAGGGGCACGAAGCGATCACCGGCAACCCGGATTGGAAGCACATTTCAACGTCACACGTCGAACGGTCGAACCTCACCATGCGAATGAGCATGCGCCGGTTCACGCGGCTCACGAACGCTTTCAGCAAGCAAGATCGACAACCACATCTCACGCGCTGTCGCTGTATTTCGTCTGATACAACTTCGCCCGGACGCACAAGGCGCATAAGCTATCGCCGGCAATGGCCGCTGGCGTCACGGACCGGCTTTGGAGCATGGAAGATATCGCCGGGCTGGTCGAAGCGCGCGCGCCGCAAGCCGGGTCGCCGTGGGCCTTACAAGAAGCGGGCGACGAGCATGAGACATAGGTCAGCATCGAGGTAGAAGCTGACTTATGGCAGAGCCCGATCGGCTATTATTCGGGGGTGGACGACCGATTCGGTCATGCGCTATCAGGTCATTCGCAAGAGTAATCGGCTAATGGGTCGAAGACGCTGGAGCGCATGGAAGCGAACGCAAGCCGAGCACGTTGGCTTGTCCTTGCATCCAACTGCTCACGACGGCGAAGTCATATCCAGTGCAGCCACGCAACTTTGAGGCGCAAGCGTATCTGCCGTCGTCGCAAGGTGCAGGTTACCAAGCAGAGCCGATGTCCGGACTAAGCCCAGAAATTCAAACTGAGGCACTACCCATACATGCCCCCTCCTTGACATGAGAACAAAACAGGAACATACTCCCGTCCCAAGTTCGAGGCTGGAGGTTCAAATGTCTGAGTTCATTCGCGATTGCGTGGCGCTGGTGAGCATCGGCGCGTTCATCGGCATGGTGGCGATCTGGTCGGTGTCGCTGTCCGGGATGGCGTGACCGCGGAGGTCTTCGGCGGGAGCACGGGGACAAGCGGCACGGGTGCTGTGGACCGGCAGATCGGTCCACATGGACAGGATGGGGACGCTCGTGGACACTTGAGCCACGAGGAGAACCGCATCGTGAGTCGCATTGTCGAGGAGGTGGGCTTCGTCCACCTCCGGGTCCATTCCGCGTTTTCGCTGCTGGAAGGTGCGCTGCCGCTGAAGCGGCTGGCCGAACTGGCCGTCGCCGACCGCATGCCGGCGCTTGGCCTTGCCGATTCCGGCAATCTATTCGGCGCGCTCGAATTCGCCGAGAAGATGGTCGAGAAGGGCATCCAGCCGATCGTCGGCTGCCAGGTCGCGATCGATTTCGGCGACGCGTCCGAGGACGGCCGCCCGAGCGGCGCGCCGCATCGCAAGCCGCTCGCCGACCTCGTGCTGATCGCGGCGAGCGAGGCCGGCTACTGGAACCTCGTGCGGCTGGTGTCGGACTCGTTCATGCGCACCGAGAGCGACACCCGCGCGCATATCGGTTTCGACGAACTGGCCGCGCGCGGCGAGGGGCTGATCGTGCTGACCGGCGGTCCCGGCGGCCCGGTCAACAAGGCGCTGGTCGCGGGACAGGCCGATCTCGCCGCTCAACGCCTCGATCGGCTGGCGGCGGTCTTCGGCGATCGGCTCTATGTCGAACTCCAGCGCCACGGCACCAATGCCGAGCAGGCGGCGGAACCGGCCCTGATCGACATGGCCTACAAGCGCGGGCTGGCGCTGGTCGCGACCAACGAAGCGTTCTTCCCCAAGCGCGACGACTACGATGCCCATGACGCGCTGATCGCCATCGCCGAGGGCGCGGTGATCGCCGATGGCGACCGGCGGCGGCTGACGCCGGAGCATTATTTCAAGACGCGCGCCGAGATGGCGGCGCTGTTCAAGGACCTGCCCGAGGCGATCGAGAACACCGTCGAGATCGCCATGCGCTGCGCCTGGTGGCCACAGACGCGCAAGCCCATCCTGCCGCGCTATGCCGGCGCCGGGGCCGACCCGGAGGAGGCCGACCGCGCCGAGGCGCTGGCGCTGCGCGAGCAAGCCGAGGCCGGGCTCACGCTTCGCCTCGCCAATCACGGACTGGCGCCGGGCTTCACGGAGGAGGACTACCGCAAGCGGCTCGACTACGAACTCGGCATCATCGTTGGAATGAAGTACCAGGGTTATTTCCTGATCGTCGCCGACTTCATCCAGTGGGCGAAGGGCAAGGGGATCCCGGTCGGCCCCGGGCGCGGTTCCGGCGCCGGTTCGGTGGTGGCCTGGTCGCTGACCATCACCGACCTCGACCCGCTGCGCTTCTCGCTGATCTTCGAGCGCTTCCTCAATCCCGAACGTGTCTCGATGCCGGACGTCGACGTCGATTTCTGCCAGAACCGGCGCGACGAGGTGATCCAGTACGTCCAGCAGAAATACGGCGCCGACCAGGTGGCGCAGATCATCACCTTCGGCACGTTGCAGGCGCGCGCCGTGCTGCGCGACGTCGGGCGCGTGCTGCAAGTGCCCTATGGACAGGTCGACCGGCTCGCCAAGATGGTGCCGGCCAATCCGGCAAACCCGGTGACGCTGGCCCAGGCGATCGCCACCGAACCGCAATTGCAGGCGGCGCGCGACAGTGACGAGACGGTGGCGCGGCTGCTCGAGATCGCCATGAAGCTCGAGGGGCTCTATCGCCACGCCTCGACGCATGCCGCCGGCATCGTCATCGGCGACCGGCCGCTCGACCAGCTGGTGCCGCTCTATCGCGATCCGCGTTCGGGCATGAAGGTCAGCCAGTTCAACATGAAGTGGGTCGAGCAGGCCGGACTGGTGAAGTTCGACTTCCTCGGCCTGAAGACGCTGACCGTGCTCGACCTCGCCGTGAAGCTCGTCCGCCGGCGCGGCGTGAACATCGATTTGCTGGGCATTCCGCTCGACGATTCAAAATCGTACGAGATGTTGGCGCGCGGCGACACGGTCGGCGTGTTCCAACTGGAAAGCAGCGGCATGCGCCGCGCGGTCATCGACATGAAGCCGGACCGCTTCGATGACCTGATCGCGCTGGTGGCGCTCTATCGTCCGGGACCGATGGCCAATATCCCGACCTATTGCCTGCGCAAGCACGGCAAGGAGACGCCGGACTACATCCACCCGAAACTGGAGACGGTGCTGAAGGAGACCTTCGGCGTCATCGTCTATCAGGAGCAGGTGATGCAGATCGCGCAGATCCTCTCCGGCTACTCGCTGGCCGAAGCCGACCTGCTGCGCCGCGCCATGGGCAAGAAGATCCGCTCTGAGATGGACGCGCAGCGGGACCGCTTCGTCACCGGCGCCGTCGCCAACAATGTCAGCCGCGAGCAGGCGGATTCGATTTTCGACCTGCTGGCGAAGTTCGCCGAGTACGGCTTCCCCAAGGGCCACGCCGCTGCCTATGCACTGGTCGCCTACCAGACCGCCTACATGAAGGCGAACTACCCGGCCGAGTTCATGGCCGCGTCGCTGACGCTGGAGACCGGCAATACCGACAAGATCGCCGAGTTCCGTCGCGAGGCGATCCGGCTCGGCGTGCCGGTCGAGACGCCGTCGGTCAATCGCTCCGGCGCGGGGTTCGATGTCGAGATCGCCGAAGGTGGCGCGGGCCGCATCCTCTATTCGCTGGCGGCGCTGCGCGGTGTCGGCGGAGCGGCGGTGGAGGACCTGGTCGCGGTGCGCGGCGACGAGCCGTTCCGCGATCTCGGCGATTTCGGCCGACGCATCAATCCCAAGGTCATCAACAAGCGCGTTCTGGAGAGCCTGATCGCTGCCGGAGCGCTCGACGAGCTGGAGCCCGACCGGGCGCGGCTGACCGCCGGCGTCGATCGCATCCTCGGCATGGCGAACCATGTGCAGGAGAGCGCCGCCGTCGGCCAGGCCGACATGTTCGGCGCGGCCGAGGACAGGCAGCCGCTGCTGCTGCCGGTTGTCGATGCGTGGCTGGCGGCGGAAAAGCTGAAACGCGAATACGACGCGGTGGGTTTCTACCTGTCCGCCCATCCGCTCGACGAATACGCCCTGGTGCTCGCCAAGATGCGCGTGCAGACCTGGGCCGAATTCGCCGAGGCGGTGCGACGTGGCGCCAGCGCCGGACGGTTGGCCGCGACGGTGACCTCGCGGCAGGAGCGGCGGACGCGCACCGGCAACAAGATGGGCGTCATCCAGCTTTCCGATTCCACCGGCGCCTTCGAGGCGGTGGCGTTCTCGGAGGAACTCGGGAAATACCGCGACCTGCTCGAACCCGGACAGTCGGTCGTGGTGCTGGTCAATGCCGAGGACCGGCCCGAGGGCATCAGCCTGCGCATCCAGTCGGTCGAGTCGCTCGACAAGGTGATGGCCGGGCTGAAGCAGATCCGCGTCTTCGTGCGCGACCCGGCGCCGCTGCAAAGCGTGCAGAAGCAGCTGGGGTCCAAGGGCGAGGGCGAGGCGAGCCTCGTGTTGATGCTCGATTCCGGTGAGCGCGAGGTGGAGATGCGGCTTCCCGGCCGCTACGCCGTCACGCCGCAGATCGCGAGCGCACTCCGCGCGGTCAAGGGCGTCGTGCAGGTGGAACTGGTCTGACCGCGTCCACCGCCGCTATGCTGCGGGCATGTCTGCGATCCGGAAGATTTCGTTGCGGTTTGGGTACCCTCCCCCCTTGCGGGGGAGGGACAGGGTGGGGGGTATGGGCACCGTGGTGCCATCACCCCCCTCTGGCTGCGCTAGGCTCGGCTTGGCCTCGCCAAGCTCCGCCGTCTCCCCCGCAAGGGGGGAGAGGTGTGTGCGCTGCCGCATCCCGGCACTACGGAAGCTATTCACGGGCGTGCTCGCGCTGGGACTCGTCGCCGGCGCGGGTGTCGCTCTCGCCGCCGGCTACCGCCTGGCGCCGTGGAAGGACGACCTGTTTGCGTATCCCGGCGTCATCGAGACCAGGGACAATGGCGACTATGTCGTCGTCGACTATCGTGAGCTGCGCGACGTCAACGGCCGCGACGAGATTCCCGAACGCCGGGCGCTGCCAAAATATGTCGAGCTGACCTATCAGAAGAACGCCGCCTGGGACGTCGCCGGCAAGACGCTCAAATATATCGGCGTCGGCAAGATCGAAGGCGGTGCGCAGGCAGTCGTCATCTATATCCACGGGCAGGGCGGCGACCGGTTCCAGGGCGCCAACCAGTGGAGCTTCGGCGGCAACTTCAACCGCATCATGAACCTGATGACCCGAAATGGCGGGGCATACCTCTCGCCGGATTTTTCGGATTTCAAAGCGGCCGGCCGCGATCAGATCAAGGCCCTGATCGCCGATCAGGCGCAGCGCTCGCCGGGTGCGGCGATCTTCGTCGCCTGTGGCTCGCAGGGCGGCTTCATCTGCTGGCAACTTGCGGGCGATGATGAGACGGCTAAGCGCCTCAGCGGCCTTTTGCTGCTCGGCTCAAATCACGACGACGCGTTCGTCAAGTCGCCCGCCTTTCGGGCGCGCGTGCCGCTCTATCTCGGCCATGGCACCAGGGACGTGGTGTTCGACTGGAAAGGCGAGGCGGCGTTCTACCGGCGGGTACGCAAGGCAGCGCCCGGTTACCCGATCAAGCTCGCCCTGTTCGACAGTGGCGTTCACGGCACGCCGATCCGCATGACCGACTGGCGACTGATCCTCAACTGGATGTTGGAGGTGGACGGGCGCTGACTCGGGCGGTGAGCGTGCCGGTGTCAACCAAAGGAGACTGTCATGGCGGAACTGTCACGGAAGCAGGAAGAGCTTTGCGCGAGCAACCCCTTCGATTTCTCGGGCCTGAAGGCCGCGTTCGTGAACTGCACGCTGAAGCCGTCGCCGGAGGTCTCCAACACCGAAGGGCTGATGGCGATGTCGAAGGCCATCATGCGCAAGAGCGGTATTGCCGTGACCGACGTACGGCTGGTCGATCATGACGTGGCCTTCGGCGTCTATCCAGACATGACCGAGCACGGCTTCAAGAAGGACGACTGGCCGGACACGATCTGGCCGACGATCCACGAGGCGGACATCCTGGTCGTGGGTTCGCCGATCTGGCTCGGCCAGATGTCAGCGGTGTGCAAGCTGCTGATCGAACGGCTCTACGCCATGTCGGCGATGCTCAACGACAAGGGGCAGTGGATATACTACGGCAAGACCGGCGGTTGCGTGATCACCGGCAACGAAGATGGCGTCAAACATTGCGCGATGGAAATTCTCTATGCGCTGCAGCATGTCGGCTACGTCATCCCGCCACAGGCCGATTGCGGCTGGATCGGCGACATCGGCCCGGGACCGTCGTATCTCGATAAAGGGTCGGGCGGGCCCGAGAACGAATTCACGCAGCGCAACACGACGTTCATGACCTGGAACCTTATGCACACGGCGCGACTGCTGCGCGATGCCGGCGGCTTCCCGGTCCACGGCAACCAGCGGAAACTCTGGGACGCCGGCTGCCGCTTCGACTACCCCAATCCAGAGTATCGGTGAGGCGCGGGAGGTGGACGGGCGGCGGCCTGCGGCCGCCAGTGGGGTCGGTGCCGGGCAATACGTTTCAGTATCGCGGCGAACAAACCGCGGACGCGACGATCAGCCCTTCCCGGACTGGTCGATCACACCGAAGTCCTGGGACTTGGCGCTCCCGTCCGCCAGTTTGAATCCCTCGGCATCGAGACCGCGTCTCAGCAGCTCGCGGATCGCCGCGGCACGACTGGGCATGCGCTTGGCGAACCGCCAGTCATCGAGGGCCTTCCATTCTTCGGTCGACAGCATGATCTGAAGCCGATTATCGCGCGAAGATTCCGTCATTCTTGGCACCTCCACCCGCCGAGGAGGAAATTAGGTATTGGCGCAAATAGCGTCAAGGCGACATTTTTTGCATTTTGAGCCTCTTACTCATTTCTCTTTCATTGAACGAGGCGCCCAATAGTAGTCAACGTCGGCATAGTATAACTAATGGTTCCCACCTAATTCGTCGCCTTGCGGCGGCGTCAAAACGGAGTATTTGTAGAAATATGGGGTGCGTCGCGGAAATGTTGGCCGCATCGTTTGCATGCGGACACGGAGGAAATTGCATGAATCTCCCTCTCAGTGCCGAAGTAATCAGCCTAGATCACGCCTCCAAAGCAAGAGGAACACATCTCGATAGATGTGATTCTCCAAATCTTTGGCTGGCGGAACACCTTCGAGAGCTTGCGGACATCACGCGGCGTCGAAGCATCGATCCCGCTGGTCCGGCGGCCGAGGACGTCAATCGTAAGCGTGGGCCCCTCGATACCGCCGCAAACCTTGATGCGGCATCCGCTATCTACCGGCTTCTCGCCGCCCATCCAGACCGGGCCGAGATGAGCTTGTCCGATTGCCTGGGACACGCCAGCGCGGCCGTCATGGATGTGCTCGAAATCAGTGAGCGGTCGAACTTCACGTACTACTGCGAACCGTCTTGCCAGATTCCGAGCAAGCATGCTTTCGCCGTCGCCGCCATCGCGGTCGAGGTGCTGGCGAATTCGCTGGAGCATGCGCACCCGGCCGGCGTCAACGGCGACCTGTCGGTCGCCTGCTGCCGCGTCAACGGTGGCCTCCTGCTCGAAGTGGCTGACGATGGGGTCGGTTTACCCGAGGGCTTCGATGTGGCGCGCGACGGCGGCATCGGCATCCAGTGGGTCCGGCAGTTGGCCGAACGGATCGGGGCTCAGGCCGAGTTCGTCTCGGAACCGCTCGGTTTCACGTTCCGGCTGACCATGGCGGCAAACGACGCCTGACGGCCTCTGCGGGAAGCCTTGCTTTCCGCGATTCATCCCCATATAAGGCGCCTCATCTCACACGCGGAGTTTGGGTCAATCGACCGGCAGTGACCGGACGAACGACCCTTCCGGTGCCCTCATAAGGGGCTCAACTCTCCGCGGCGGCATAACCGGTAAAGGAGCACGGTAGTCATGGCACTGCCCGATTTTTCCATGCGTCAGCTGCTTGAGGCTGGCGTTCATTTCGGCCACCAGAAACATCGCTGGAACCCGAAGATGGCGTCGTACATCTACGGCGTCCGCAACAACATTCACATCATGGACCTCGCCCAGACGGTGCCGATGCTGCACCGTGCGCTGGAGGCGGTCAGCGACGCGGTCGCCAATGGCGGACGCGTGCTGTTCGTCGGCACCAAGCGCCAGGCGGCGGAACCGCTGACCGCGGCGGCCAAGCGCTCGGCGCAGTATTACGTCAATGCGCGCTGGCTCGGCGGCATGCTGACCAACTGGAAAACGATCTCGCGTTCGATCCAGCGGCTGCGTGAGCTTGAGACGCTGCTCGCCGGCGAGGCCCAGGGCCTCACCAAGAAGGAGCGCCTGACGCTCACCCGCGAGAAGGACAAGCTCGACAAGGCGCTCGGCGGCATCAAGGACATGGGTGGCGTGCCCAATCTCCTGTTCGTCATCGACACCAACAAGGAAAAGATCGCGATCGAGGAAGCCAACCGGCTGAACATTCCGGTGGCCGCGATCGTCGATTCCAACTGCGACCCGGATCACATCACGTTCCCGATTCCGGGCAACGATGACGCCGGCCGGGCGATCACGCTCTATTGCGACCTGATCGCGCGCGCTGCGATCGACGGCATCAGCCGCGCTCAGGGCGACGCGGGCGTCGACATCGGCGCGCAGGAAGAGGTGCAGGAGCCGACGATCCTGGAAGCGACCAACGGCGACGCGACGATGGAATCGGCCGAGACGCTCGAACCGCAGCTGCGGGTCGAGACCAAGCGCGGCAAGGCGCCGGCTGCTGCTGCTCCCACCGCGGCTCCGGAGACCGTCGAGGCGCTGTTCGCGACGCCGGACGGCGACGCCGACGATCTCAAGAAGATCACCGGCATCGGTCCGGTGCTGGAGAAGAAGCTCAACGCTCTCGGCATCACCCGGCTCGATCAGATCGCCAACTTCTCCGACGAGGACATCGCCAAGGTCGACGACGCGCTGAACTTCAAGGGGCGCATCTCACGTGACGATTGGGTCGGCCAGGCCAAGGCTCTGACGGAGGGCTGAGCCTCCGTCCGACCCGCTGACACAAGGAATACGGACATGAACATCACCGCTGGAATGGTGAAGCAGCTCCGCGACCAGACGGGCGCGGGCATGATGGACTGCAAGGCGGCGCTGACCGAGACCGGCGGCGAGATGGAAGCGGCTGTCGACTGGCTGCGCACCAAGGGCCTCGCCAAGGCTGCCAAGAAGGCCGGACGCGTCGCGGCCGAGGGCCTCATCGCGGTCGTCGGCCAGGCCAACCGCGCGGTCATGATCGAGCTCAACTCCGAGACCGATTTCGTCGCCCGCAACCCCGACTTCCAGGCGCTTGCCCTCGGCATCGCCGAGACCGCGGTGACCACCGACGGCACGCTCGAGTCGATCCTGGCGGCGGAAATGAAGTCGACGGGCACCAGCGTCGCCGATGCGATCACGTCGGCGATCGCGACCATTGGCGAGAACATTTCGCTCCGCCGTGCCGCATCCGTCGCCGTCGATCACGGCGTCGTCGCAAGCTACGTCCACGGCGCGGTCGCGCCGGGCCTCGGCAAGATCGGCGTCATTGTCGGTCTGGAGTCGAAGGGCAAGGCCGAGTCACTCGAGCAGGTCGGCAAGCAGGTGGCGATGCACATCGCCGCCGCCAGTCCGCTTGCCGTGCGGCCGGGCGAAATCGACCCGGAGATCGTGGCGCGCGAGCGCTCGATCTTTGCCGAGCAGGCGCGCGAGTCCGGCAAGCCCGAGGCGATCATCGAGAAGATGGTCGAGGGCCGCATGCGCAAGTTCTACGAGGAGGTCGTGCTGCTCTCGCAGGCCTTCGTCGTCGATAGCGAAAAGACCGTCGAGCAGGCTCTGAAGGCCATCGAGGCCGACGCCGGCGGACCGGTCGCGGTGACGCAATTCGTCTCGTTCCGTCTCGGCGAAGGCGTCGAGAAGCAGGAGAGCGATTTCGCCGCCGAAGTCGCCGCCGTGGCGGGCACCAAGAACTAGCCGGGATCGCGAAGCGGCGTCCTGGACGCGCGGCGGCTGCCCATTCCCAGCCGTGACAGGCCAGCGGCCATCGTGTATCCCGATGGCCGATTTCCACGGTTTTAGAATCGGGACGACCATGAAGGCGCCGCTCCGCTACAAGAGGATCATCCTCAAGGTCTCGGGCGAAGCGCTTCTCGGCGACCAGCAATTCGGCATCGACGACAAGGTGATCGGCCGTGTTGCCGGCGAGATCGCGGAAGCGGTCAAGCTCGGCATCCGCATCGGCGTCGTCGTCGGCGGCGGCAACATCTTTCGCGGCATGACCATCGCCAAGGCCGGCGGCAACCGGGTCGCCGGCGACCAGATGGGCATTCTGGCAACGGTGATGAACGGCATTGCGCTCCAGCAGAAGCTGGGCGCGTTGAAGGTCGCCACGCGGCTGTTCTCGGCGGTGGCCATGCCGTCGATCTGCGAGACCTTCAACCAGCGCGCTGCCGAAACCGCCTTCGACGCGGGGGAGGCGGTGATCTTTGCCGGCGGCATCGGCAGCCCGTTCCTGACGACGGATACCACCGCCGCCATGCGTGGCGCCGAGATGGGTTGCGACGCGATCTTCAAGGGCACCCAGGTCGACGGGGTCTATTCGGCCGATCCCAAGAAGGACCGCAAGGCGATGCGCTACGACCGGCTAAGCTACGACGACGTGCTGGCACAGGGCCTCCAGGTGATGGATACGGCCGCAATCGCCCTTGCCCGCGACAACGGTATTCCGGTAATCGTCTTTTCCATCAAGCAGCCCGGTGCTTTCGTTGATATTCTCAAGGGAAAGGGCCGGGCGACGGTGGTCGCTGACGGCTGAGCCTGCCCAGAGGGCGGGGAGCCCTGCCGCGGACAGAGCGCGACACAAAGCGGCCCCGATAGACCGGTAGCCAGGGGACGAAATGGATCTCGCAGATATCAGCCGTCGGATGCAGGGGGCGGTTTCGGTGTTGAAAGGCGAACTCGCGGGGCTGCGCACGGGCCGCGCGTCGTCGAGCCTGCTCGACCCGATCCATGTCGATGCGTATGGCTCCCCGATGCCGCTCAACCAGGTCGCCTCGGTGAGCGTGCCGGAGCCGCGCATGCTCTCGGTGCAGGTCTGGGACAAGACCAACGTGCATGCGGTGGACCGGGCGATCCGCGAGTCCAATCTCGGGCTCAACCCAATCGTCGAAGGCACGCTGCTGCGCATCCCGATTCCGGAACTGAACGCGGAGCGCCGTCAGGACCTGGTCAAGGTCGCCCATCGTTACGCCGAGCAGGCGCGCGTCGCCGTGCGCCACGTGCGCCGCGATGCCCTCGACCAGCTCAAGAAGGAAGAGAAGGACGGCGGCCTCGGGCAGGATCAGGCTCACCAGGAGGGAGAGAAGGTTCAGTCGATGACCGACGCCACGATCTCCGAGATCGACGGCGTGCTCGCCACGAAAGAGGCCGAGATCACGCAAGTCTGACGTCGAGGCAGTCTGGGTACGAAAGAAGTGAAAGCGGAATGTCCCTGCTCGCCGACCAGAACCAGACCGCGCCTGCCGCACCGGACAAATCGACGGTGCCGCGCCATGTCGCCATCATCATGGATGGCAACGGACGCTGGGCGACGGCGCGCGGGTTGCCGCGCGGCGAGGGACATCGGCGTGGCGTCGAGGCGGTGCGCCAGACGGTGCGCGCCGCGATCGATCTGCGCGTCCGCCACCTGACGCTCTACAGCTTCTCGTCCGAGAACTGGTCGCGCCCGGCTGAGGAGGTCGACTTCCTCTTCGGCCTGTTCCGGCTCTACATCCGCCGCGACGTCGCGCAGCTCCATGCCCAGGGCGTGCGCATCGACGTGATCGGCAGCCGCGAGGGCCTGCCAACCGATATCCTGTCGATGATCGAGGACGCCGAGGCGCGCACCGCCGGCAATCGCGCGCTCCATCTGGTCTTCGCATTCAACTACGGCGCCCGCGACGAGATTGCGCGCGCCGTGCGCGCCATCGCCGCCGAGGTCAAGGCGGGCGGGCTGGAGCCGGCCGCGATCGATGAGGCGGCGATCGCCAATCACCTCGACACGGCCGACACGCCCGACCCCGATCTCGTCATCCGCACCGGGCGGGAAATCCGGCTCAGCAATTTCCTTCTGTGGCAGTCGGCCTATTCCGAGTTCATCTTTCTCGAAATCAACTGGCCGGACTTCGGTCGCGACGCCTTGGCCGGCGCCCTGGAGGAGTTTGCGACGCGCAGCCGCCGCTATGGCGGGTTTGGCGCGCGGGAGAAAACGTGAGCGCGGCGCCCGCGGCCGGGCAGGGGCGCGCAAGGCCTGCCGGCAGCGAAATGCTGGCCCGCTTCGCTTCCGCCGGCGTTCTGGCCGCGCTGACGTTGCTGTGTGCCTGGCTCGGCGGCTGGCCGGCGGCCATCGGCGTTTCGATCGTTGTGGCCGTGGTCTATGGCGAATGGGCGGCTCTGACGCGTGACGATCTCTGGCCGACGCTTGTCTTCACGGCGGCCCTGGTGGCGGCCTTCGCCGCCCTGGCCGCGGGCTTTGCCGGCGTTGCAATTGGCGTTGCGGTGGCGGCGATCGTGGTTGCTGGGGTCCTCTCGCGCGGGCCGTGGCGACCGGTCGGCGTCGCCTACGGCGCCATCCTCGGCTTCGGCCTGCTGCTGCTTCGCCTCGCCCCCGAGCACGGCCTCGCCGCCGTCATATTCCTGTTCGCCGTTGTCTGGGGCGGGGATACGGGCGCGTTCTTCATCGGGCGCGCGATCGGAGGGCCGAAGTTGTGGCCGGCGGTCTCGCCGAAGAAGACCTGGGCCGGCGGGGCCGGGGGACTGGCGGCCGGCGTCGTCGCCGGGCTCATCGTCGTCGGCGTGGCCGGGCTGCCGGTGACTGCCGGCGTGGTCGCCGTCGCAGTTCTGCTGTCGCTTGCCGAACAGGCTGGCGATCTTTTTGAGTCGTGGGTCAAGCGCCGTTTCGGCGCGAAGGATTCCGGCCAGATCGTCCCCGGCCATGGCGGCCTGATGGACCGGGTCGACGGATTGGTTTTCGCCGCCGGCCTGGCGGTTGTGATCGGGCTGGCGCATGGCGGGTCGACAAATCTGGCGGGAGGGCTGCTCGTATGGTGACGAGCGCCGCCGCCCTTCGCGCCCAAGGCGCCGCGGAGGCGCCGCGACGGGTCACGATCCTCGGCGCCACGGGTTCGGTCGGCACCAGCACGTTGTCGGTCATCGCGGAGCGCGCCGGAGCTTTTGCCGTGGAGGCGGTCACAGCCAATTCCAACGCCGGCAAACTCGCCGTGATCGCACGCCGCGTGGGCGCGCGGCTTGCCGTCATCGCCGATCCTTCCGGGTATGCCGAACTCAAATCGGCGCTCGCCGGCAGCGGCATCGCGTCGGCGGCCGGTTCGGCCGCCGTTGCCGAAGCGGCGGCGCATCCGGTCGATCTTGTCGTTGCCGCGATCGTCGGCGCCGCGGGCCTCGCGCCCACCTATGCCGCCATCCGCGCCGGGTCTCGCGTTGCGATTGCCAACAAGGAATGCCTGGTGTCAGCCGGCGGCGTATTCATGAAGGCGGCGGCCGAGGCCGGCGTCGACATCCTGCCGATCGATTCCGAGCACAACGCCATCTTTCAGGCGCTGGGCGGACGTCCCATCGCCGACGTCGAGCGCATCATTCTCACCGCATCGGGCGGACCGTTCCGTTCGTGGAGCGCCGAGCGCATGGCGGCGGCGACCCCGGCAGAGGCGCTGAAGCATCCCAACTGGTCGATGGGCCGCAAGATCACGATCAACTCGGCGACGCTGATGAACAAGGGCCTCGAGGTGATCGAGGCCCACTACCTGTTCGGGGCGCCGCCGGCGATGCTCGAGGTGCTGGTCCACCCCCAATCGGTGGTTCATGGCATCGTCGCCTTCCGCGACGGGGCGATGATGGCCGGGATGAGCGTCCCGGACATGCGCATGCCGATCGCCCATTGCCTGTCGTGGCCGGGGCCCAGTGCGCTCGCCGGCCGGCGTCTCGACCTTGCCGAACTGGGCAGTCTCACTTTCGAAAGGCCAGATCTGAGCCGTTTTCCGGCTCTCAGGGTTGCCCTTAACGCGCTTGAAACTGGTGGATGGGCTACAAACATCCTCAGTGCCGCCAACGAGGTGGCTGTGGAGGCGTTTCTGGCCGGTCGGATTGGCTTTCTTGAAATAGCCGAATTGGTCGAGCAGACGATTGCCCGCGCGGCGGCGGATTCGATGCCGGCGGAGCCGGATTCGGTCGAAGCGGCGATTGCGCTTGATGCCGAAGGGCGCCGCATCGCCAGGGAACTCGCAGACGCCCGCCGGGCGCGTTGAACACGGAAGGACGCTTCGCATGGGACTGATCGAATGGGCCGGAAGCCTCGGGTCGAATGCTCTTGGCTACATCCTGCCGTTCCTGTTCGTGCTGACCATTGTGGTGTTCTTCCACGAACTCGGCCATTTCCTGGTGGCGCGCTGGACCGGTGTCGCCGTCAAGACGTTCTCGGTCGGCTTCGGCCCGGAACTCTTTGGCTTCAATGACCGCAAGGGCACACGCTGGCGCCTGTCGATGATTCCGCTGGGCGGCTACGTCCGTTTTCTCGGCGACGAGAACGAGGCGAGCGTGCCGAGCCAGGCGGCCCTTGAACAGATGTCGCCCGCTGAGCGCGCGCGCTCGTTCGCAGGCAAGGGCGTCGCGGCGCGCGCCGCCATCGTCGCGGCCGGGCCGATCGCCAATTTCATTCTGGCCATCGCGATTTTCACTGTGATTTTCAGTATTTACGGCCGGGAGGTGATGACGCCGGAAGTCGACGGCGTGGTGCCCGGGTCAGCGGCGGAGATGGCCGGTTTCCAGGCGGGCGACGTCGTTCAATCGATCGACGGCAGCAAGATCGCGAGCTTCTCGGATCTGCAGCGCCTGGTCAGCATCAGTGCCAACCAGAGCCTCGGCGTGGTCGTCCGCCGCGGCGACCAGGACGTGACGCTGACCGTCAAGCCCGAGCTGAAGGAGGTCACAGACCGGTTCGGCAACAAGCAGGATATCGGCGTCCTCGGCGTCACCCGCAGCACCGATGGCAAAGGCGTGGTCCTGGAGCACTACTCCGTGCCGCAGGCCGCGTGGATTGCAACCCAGGAGACGTATTTCTTCGCCAGTCGCACGCTGACCTATCTGTTTTCGGTGATCGTCGGCCGCGAGTTGGCCGAACAATTGGGCGGGCCGATCCGGGTCGCCTCGATCTCCGCCCAGGTCGCCACCCTCGGCATCGTGCCGCTGATCAATCTGGCCGCGATCCTCTCGATCAGTATCGGCCTGATCAACCTGTTCCCGATTCCCATGCTGGATGGGGGGCATCTGCTGTTTTATGGCTTCGAGGCGGTGCGCGGAAAACCGCTCAGCGAACGGGTGCAGGATATCGGCTTCCGCATCGGCTTCGCGGCGGTGTTGATGTTAATGATCTTCGCAACCTGGAACGATATTATTCATTTGAGTTCCTTGTGAAATAAGGCTTCCATGCGTGGCGGTCGGGCAACGCTCGCGCAGATTTGGGGATGGGACGGGGGAGCGTGCCTTGCGGGGACCGGAAAAGCCTGTAATTCTGCGATTGCACGGCCATCAGGGGGCGAATCTGTCCGATTGGGACGCTGACGGCACAGATAGACGACAAGGCATTCAAACCATATGAATTCATTGATGTTTTTCGCCCGTAAGCTGGCGGTTTGTGTCGTGCTGGCGTTGGCCGCGCCGGCTTTTGCTGGCGCGTCGGCCATTCTCGGCGCGGGAATCGCCCATGCCGCGGTTGCCTCCAGCGTTCAGGTCAAGGGCAACCAGCGCATCGAAGCCGAGACCATCAAGACCTACATTACGATCAAGCCGGGCAAGTCTTATGGCGCCGCCGATGTCGACGCCTCCGTGAAGGTGCTTTACGGGACCGGCCTGTTCTCGGACGTCGGCATCGCCCAGCGCGGTAGCGTGCTGGTCGTTACCGTGGTCGAGAACCCGGTGATCAGTTCGCTGATCTTCCAGGGGAACAAGAAGGTCAAATCCGACGTTCTCGCCAACATCGTCGAACTCAAGCCGCGCGGCGTGCTCACCGACGCGAAGCTCCAGGCGGACGTCTTTCACATCAAGCAGTACTACGAGACGACCGGACGCAGCGCCGCCGCCGTCGACGCCAACGTCACCCAGTTGCCAGACAACCGGGTCAATATCGTCTTTGTCATCAACGAGGGCGAACGGACCGGAATCGCGGAGATCAATTTCGTCGGCAACAGCGCCTTCTCCTCGCAGAGGCTGCAGGGGATCATCCAGACGAAGAAGACCAACTGGTTCAGCTGGCTGAGCAAGAACGACATCTACAGCGACGCGAAGCTGAACGCCGACTCCGATCTGTTGCGCCAGTTCTATCTTCAGCACGGCTATGCGGACTTCCAGGTGCTTTCGCAGGAAGCCGTTTTCGACGCCGCGTCGGGCAAGTACACCGTGACCTTCACCCTCGATGAGGGCCCGAAATACACGTTCGGCGACGTCAGCATCGATTCCTCGATCGAGGGAATCGACACCACCGCATTGACGCACCTGCTCAAGACGCGCAGCGGCAAGACGTTCGACGCGACGGCGATCGAGAAATCGACCGAGCAGCTGACGATCGAATTGTCCCGTCTGGGGTATGTGTTCGCGCAGGTGCGGCCGCGCGGCGACCGCGACTACACCAACAACCTCGTGAACCTCACCTATGTGATTGACGAAGGTCAGCGCGCCTATATCGAGCGCATCGACGTGCGCGGGAATACCAAAACGCGCGACTACGTGATCCGCCGCGAGTTCGATGTTTCGGAAGGCGACGCGTACAATCGCGTGCTGGTCAACAAGGCCGAGCGACGCCTGCGCGATCTTGGATACTTCAAGACCGTGACGGTCACGACCGAGCCGGGTTCGGCGCCAGACAAGGTTGTCGTCGTCGTCTATGTCGAGGATCAGTCGACCGGATCCTTCGGGATCGCGGGCGGTATCCAGACCTCGGACGGCGGCTCGACATCGCCGGTGGTCGAGTTGTCGATGGAGGAGACGAATTTCCTCGGGCGTGGCCAGACTGTCCGTATTTCCGTGGGCGGTAGCCTCTCCGATCAGACGTTCAATGCATCGTTCTCTGACCCGTATTTCCTCGGCAATCGCATGGCTTTCGGTCTGAACGCCTACCGCACAAGCAGCAGCGCCGGTTCGGCCCGTCCTTTCAAGACCGTTGCCACTGGGGGCGGCGTCAGTCTCGGATTGCCACTGACCGACGAGCTTACCTTCGGGGTGAACTACAAGATCGACAACAAGGATATCACAGGGGCGCCGACCTGCGGCTCGCCGGTCTCATCAGGTATTTCTCCAGCCGGCTGTTTCTACACAAACGGGACGCGCCTGACCTCGTCGGCGGGCTATTCGCTGGTCTACACGACGCTCGACAGCAGGATCGACCCGCACGAGGGGCTCTACCTTCGGTTCTCGCAGGATTTCGCCGGCATCGGCGGCGATGCGCATTTCATCCGCACCACGGCGGATGCCCGGGTCTATACGCCGCTGTTCGACAATAACGATCTGGTTGGCGTGCTCGCGGC
This sequence comes from uncultured Alphaproteobacteria bacterium, assembly GCA_963781775.1. Classification (GTDB taxonomy): domain Bacteria; phylum Pseudomonadota; class Alphaproteobacteria; order Rhizobiales; family Kaistiaceae; genus CAVSRC01. Next base: position 40,776 of record CAWAHE010000018.1, read on the forward strand.
CAAGGGTGGAAACATCGTCGGTCTTGGCGAGCCGGTGTCGACCATCGATGACTTCTTCAAGGGCGGCGAGAGCATTCGCGGGTTTGCGCCTCTCGGCTACGGCCCCCGCGAAACTGTCAGCGGTACAGCGCTTGGCGGAAAGAACTTCATCAACGGTTCGGCCGAGGTGCAGTTCCCGATGCCATTTGTTCCGCCTGATTTCGGGTTGAAGGGCGCCGTCTTCGCCGACGCCGGCTTGTTGTGGGGCGTGGACGTTCCGTCGAGCTGTACGGCGCTGGGTGCCGGCTGCGCGGTAGTGGACGACATGGCGATCCGCAGCTCGGTTGGCGGTTCCATCATCTGGGCTTCGCCGTTCGGCCCGATCCGCGCCGACTTTGCCCAGGCGATCACCAAGCAGAGTTACGACAAGACGGAATTCTTCCGCATCGGCACGTCCGCCGCGTTCTGATCGACGCAAACCGGGCGTGCCGCGATAGCGGTGCCGAACCGTTTGCGCGAGCGCGGCCGGCAGTGGTGCTGCTCGCCGCCGCCATCGACAATCCGCCTCGGATGGGCCAAAAGGTCGTCGCCGGGCCGCGGCCGGGCGGGCAGGGATGCCCGTCGGGCGGCATTCCGTGGGCCCAGGGGACAGTGGATGGACGACAAGCCAACGACGCTGCAAGCCTTCGGAATCGAGCGGCTGCTCGAGCTTCTGCCCCATCGCTATCCGTTCCTCATGATTGACCGCATCGTCGACGTCGATGGCGACAACTCGGCTGTCGGCATCAAGAACGTCACCTTCAACGAACCGCATTTCACCGGTCACTTTCCCGGCCGACCGGTGATGCCTGGCGTGCTGATCGTTGAGGGCATGGCGCAGACCGCCGGCGCCATCTGCGTCGCGGCGATGAGCGCCGAGCGGCCGCCGCTGGTCTATTTCCTGACCATCGACGAGGCCAAGTTCCGCAAGCCCGTTGTGCCCGGCGATGTGGTCGAATACCACGTTCGCAAGCTTCGCCAGCGCCGGAACATCTGGCGTTTCGCGGCGGAGGCGAAGGTCGGCGGCACTGTCGTCGCCGAAGCCGTGGTGAGCGCCATGCTCGGCGAGACGCAAGCTTCCGTATGACCGGCGTTCATCCGACAGCAATCGTCGAGGACGGCGCCCGCCTGGGCGCGGGTGTCACCATTGGCGCCTTCTCCACGGTCGGTCCCGAGGTCACTCTCGGCGACGGGGTGACGGTCGACAGCCACGCGATCGTCAGGGGGCGCACGTCGGTTGGTGCGCGCACCAGGATCGGCCCGCATGTCTTCATCGGCGGCGATCCGCAGGACCTCAGCTACCAGGGCGAGGACACCGGCGTCACGATCGGCACCGATTGCGTGATCCGCGAGCACTCGACCGTCAATCGCGGCACGGCGCGCGGCCGCGGGCTGACCTCGATCGGCGATCACTGCTTCATGATGATCGGCGCCCACGTCGCGCATGATTGCATCGTCGCCGACCACGTCATCCTGACCAACAACACGCTGCTCGGCGGCCACTCGGAAATCGGCGAGTATGCCATCCTCGGCGGCGCTTCCGCCGTGCAGCAGCGCACGCGGGTCGGAGCGCATTGTTTCATCGGCGGCCTGGTCGGCGTGACCAGCGAGGTCGTGCCCTATGCCATGGTGATCGGTCATCGTGGCGAGATCGTCGGCGTCAATGTGCGGGGCCTGAGCCGGCGCGGTTTTGACCGGCCGGCGATTCACGCGGTCCGCAGCGCCTTCAAGCTCTTCTTCGGCTCGACAGGGCCGCGCGCCCAGCGCATCGCTGCCCTGGAAGCCCGCTTCGGCGACGTGCCCGCCGTGCAGACGATGATCGATTTTCTGCACGGTGTCGGCGAGCGTCCGCTGACGTTGCCGCGCAAGAACGGCGGCCCGGCCGATGACGCCGACTCGTGAGGAGTCGGACGCGCCTCTGGCGATCCTGGCCGCCGGCGGCGCGGTCCCGTTCCAGGTCGCCACGGCGGCGACTGCGGCCGGACGCAAGGTCATGGTCATCGGACTCGATGGCGAGGCCGACGAACGACTGAGGTCGTTTCCCTATACGGCACTCAAATGGGGCCAACTGGCGCGCGTCCAGGACCTGATCGAGGCCGAGGGTGTCCGCGACGTCGTGATGATCGGCTCGGTCAACAAGCGTCCTGACTTCCGCAATCTCGGCGTTGACCTGGGGACGCTGCGGCTGCTGCCGCTGATCCTCAAGGCGATGACCGGCGGCGATGATACGGTGCTGCGCAATTTCATCAAACTACTCGAAGAACGCGGATTTCGCGTGCTCGGCGCCCACGAAGTGGCGCCGGAACTGGTCGCGGTCGCCGGACGCATCGCCGGTCCGCGCGCCTCGCAAGCGGTTCTCGATGACGCACGGACCGCCATGCACGCCGCCCGGGCCATCGGCGGGCGCGATATCGGTCAGGCGGCGGTTGCGGTCGACGGGCTGGTGCTGGCGGTCGAGGCCGTGGAAGGCACCGATGCCATGCTGGAACGCGTGGCGGCGCTGCGTGCCAGCGGCCGCGTTCACTGGTCGGGCCGCGCCGGTGTGCTGGCGAAATGCTCGAAGCCTCAGCAGGATCTGCGCGTCGACATGCCGACAATCGGGCCGCGTACAGTCGCGGCGGTCGTCGAGGCCGGACTCGCCGGCATCGCCATCGAGGCCGGACGGGTGATGATCGCCGAGCGCGACGAGACGGTAAAGGCAACAAACGATAGCGGCACATTCCTCTTCGCCATGCCCGCCGGCGAGGGCGAGCGGTGACCGGCGAGCCCCTGAAGGTCTTCCTGATTGCCGGGGAAGAATCCGGCGATGTGCTTGGCGCCGGGCTCATGGCCGCGCTTGCCGAGGCGACCGGCGGCAAGGTGAGCTTCTCCGGCGTCGGCGGCGAACGGATGGCGCGCGCCGGCCTCAAGTCATTGTTTCCCATGGAGGAAATCGCCCTGCACGGGCTCACCGAGGTGCTGCGCCGGCTGCCGCGGCTCCTCGGTCTGGTCGCGCAGACGACCGCGGCGGTCGTCGCCGAGAACCCCGACGTGTTGGTGGCAATCGACTGCCCGGCCTTCAGTTTGCGGGTCGCCAGCCGCGTCCACCGGCGCAAGCCGGCAATCGCGATCGTCGACTATGTATCGCCGTCGGTGTGGGCATATTTCTCCGGCCGCGCGCGGGCGATGGCGCGGTATGTCGACCGGGTCCTTGCCATCCTCCCGTTCGAGCCAAAGGTCTATCTTGAACTTGGCGGCCCGCCCTGCACCTATGTCGGCCACCCGCTGCTGGCCGAAATTCCAAGCCTCTCGCCGACGCCGGGCGAGCGGACAGCGCTCGGCGATGGAGGGCGGCCGGTCCTGGTTGTGTTGCCCGGTAGCCGGCGCAGCGAGATCGGCCGGCTGATGGCGCCATTCGGCGAGGCCGTCAAACGCGTGGTGGACGCCACGGGGTCGGTGGAGGTGATCCTGCCGGCGGTTCCACGGCTTGCCGGCGAGATCCGCGCAGCGGTCGCCAACTGGCCGGTGCAGCCCCGCATCGTCGAGGGCGAGGCGGCCAAGCTCGCCGCCTTTCGCCGCGCCCACGCCGCATTGGCGGCGTCGGGCACCGTCACGCTGGAACTGGCGCTGGCCAAGGTTCCGATGGTCGTCGCCTATCGCGTCGATCCGATCGTCAAGCTGATGAAGCCGATCCTGCTGAAGGCCAAATCGATCGTGCTGGTCAACCTGATCCTCGGCGAGAATGCGATACCCGAATTGCTCGATGCCGACAGCGATCCGGAAAGGCTGGCGGCCACGCTGTTGCCGCTGCTGCGCGACGGGCGGGAGCGCGCCGCCCAGCTTGCCGCATTCGAGCGGGTGGCAAGCCTGATGGAATCCGGCGACGCGACGCCAAGCGTCAACGCCGCCGCCGCCGTGTTGGAGACCGTCGCTTCGCGGAAGCTGCCCGCGGCTTAGCGGCGCTTGGAAACCGGCACGTAGTCGCGCTTCACTTCACCGGTATAGAGCTGGCGCGGCCGACCGATCTTCTGCGACGGGTCCTCGACCATCTCCTTCCACTGCGCGATCCAGCCGACGGTGCGCGCCACGGCGAACAGCACCGTGAACATCGTGGTCGGGAAGCCCAGCGCTTTCAGCGTGATGCCCGAATAGAAGTCGATGTTCGGGTAGAGCTTCTTCTCGATGAAATACTCGTCGGTGAGCGCGATGCGCTCCAGTTCCATCGCCACCTCGAGCAGCGGGTCGTCCTGAACGCCAAGCTCGGCCAGCACCTCGTGCGTGGTCTTCTGCATGATCTTGGCGCGCGGATCGTAATTCTTGTAGACGCGATGGCCGAAGCCCATCAGACGGAACGGATCGTTCTTGTCCTTGGCGCGGTTGATGAACTCCGGGATGCGGTCGGCGGTGCCGATCTCTTGGAGCATGTTGAGCGCCGCTTCGTTGGCGCCGCCATGGGCGGGGCCCCACAGGCAGGCGATGCCGGCGGCGATGCACGCGAACGGATTGGCGCCCGACGAGCCGGCGAGCCGCACGGTCGAGGTCGAGGCGTTCTGCTCATGGTCGGCATGCAGGATGAAGATGCGGTCCATGGCGCGCGCCAGCACCGGATTGACCTTGTACTCCTCGCAAGGCACGGCGAAGCACATACGCAGGAAGTTCGAGGCGTAATCGAGCGCGTTGAGCGGGTAAACGAACGGCTGGCCTGCGTGGTACTTGAACGCCATGGCCGCGATCGTCGGCATCTTCGCGATCATGCGGAGCGACGCGATCATGCGCTGGTGCGGATCGGAGATGTCGGTGGAGTCGTGATAGAAGGCGGACATGGCCCCGACGACTCCGCACATGACCGCCATCGGGTGGGCGTCGCGGCGGAAGCCGGTGAAGAACCGGTTCATCTGCTCGTGGACCATCGTGTGGTAGGTGACGCGATGGTCGAAGTCGGCCTTCTGCGCCGGCGTTGGCAGTTCGCCGTAGAGCAGCAGGTAGCAGGTCTCGAGGAAATCGCCGTGCTCGGCGAGCTGTTCGATCGGGTAGCCGCGGTAGAGCAGCACGCCCGCGTCGCCGTCGATATAGGTGATGGCCGACTCGCATGCGGCGGTCGAAGTGAAGCCGGGGTCGTAGGTGAAGCGGCCGGTCTCGTTGTAGAGCCGGGCGATATCGATGACGTCCGGGCCGACCGAGCCCTTGCGGATGGCCAGGTCCCAGTTCTCGTTGCCGATGGTCAGGCGCGCCATTTGGCCGGGCGCCACAGGGTTATCCATCTTGCTCGCAGTGGCCATGATCCACCCCTCCTGACGCTCTTTTCGCGGGAATTGCCCGATTGTATTTGTTGCGTCGCAACAAGTCCATCGCGGCAAAGTGGAGATAGCGCGGAATCTCGGCCCGTCCAGCCGCGTTTCCGTCAGGTGGCCGCCTGATCGGAAATTCTGCCGAGGCTCTCGGCGCGGCCCAGAATGGCCAGCACCTCGAAGATTCCGGGTGACGCGGCGCGACCGGTGAGGGCGGCGCGGAGCGGCTGCGCAACCTTGCCGAGCTTCAGCCCATGACCTTCGGCAAAGGCTTTGACCGCGGCTTCGGTGGTGGCGACCGACCAGTCCTGAACCGCCTCCAGCGCCGGTTTGAGATCGCCGAGGAGCTTGCGCGCGTCGCCGTCGAGCAGGGCTGCAGCAGCGGCATCCGGCGTCAGCGGCCGTTCCGCCAGGATGAACCCGGCGCCCGCAATCAGATCGACGAGCGTCTTGGCGCGCTCCTTCAGCAGCGGCAGGGCAGCCCGGACCTGGGCGCGGCGCGGCGGATCGAGCTTCGCCAGGAATTCGTTGCCGCCGGGCAGATGGGGCAGGGCGGCGAGGAATGTATCGAACAGCGACGCATCGTCCTGAAGTCGCAGGTAGTGGCCGTTGATGCTCTCCAGCTTTGCGAAGTCGAAACGCGCGGCGCCGCGGCCGATGCCATCGAAATCGAACCATTCGATCATTTGCTCGAGCGACATGATCTCCTCGTCGCCATGGCTCCAGCTCAGGCGGACGAGATAGTTGCGCAGCGCCTCGGGCAGATAGCCCATGGCGCGATAGGCATCGACGCCCAGCGCGCCGTGGCGCTTGGAGAGCTTGGCGCCATCCGGTCCATGGATCAGCGGGATGTGCGCCATCACCGGCAGTGTCCAGCCCATCGCGTCGTAGATGATCTTCTGGCGACCGGCATTGGTCAGGTGGTCGTCACCGCGAATGATATGGGTGACGCCCATGTCGTGATCGTCGACAACGACGGCGTGCATGTAGGTCGGCGTTCCGTCGGAGCGCAGGATGATGAAATCGTCGAGGTCGCCGTTCGGAAACGCGACGCGTCCCTGGACGCGGTCCTCGATCACGGTTTCGCCGTCGACCGGCGCCTTGATGCGGATGACGGGCGCGACGCCGGCCGGCGCCTCGGACGCCGGGCGGTCGCGCCAGCCGCCGTCGTAGCGGGCAAAGCGGCCTTCGGCCCGCGCCTTGGCGCGCGCTTCGTTGAGCTCCTCGGGCGTGTCGTAGGCGCGGTATGCCTTGCCGGCGGCGACAAGTTCCTCGGCCACTTCTCGGTGGCGCGCGGCGCGGGCGAACTGGTGGATCGCCTCGCCATCCCATTCGAGGCCGAGCCAGGACAGCCCGTCGAGGATGGCGGCGATGGCCGCATCGGTCGAGCGCTCGCGGTCGGTATCCTCGATGCGGAGCAGCATCTTGCCGCCCGTGTGCCTGGCGTAAAGCCAGTTGAACAACGCGGTGCGCGCTCCGCCGATATGGAGGAAACCGGTGGGCGAGGGGGCGAAACGGGTGACGACGGGTTCGGACATGACGGACAGCAACGGTTGCGGCGGCGGGCGTCCTGTACCATAGGAGCCACGCCCGATGTCAGCCCAATTGCAGGACGCCCGCGGTGGAAGTGCCCGAATTCACGATACGCCGGCTGGACGGCGAGGCCGATGCGCGGCTCTACCGCGAGATCCGGCTGGAATCGCTGCGCCGCAGCCCGGAAGCCTATGGCAGCGATTTTGACAGCGAGAACGCCCGCCCTCTGGAATTCTTCGCCGGCCGGCTGGCGGACTCGTACGTCCTCGGTGGCTTTCGCGGCGAGACCCTGGCCGGCGTGGCGGGTTTCGCCATCGGCAACGGTGTGAAGGTCGCCCACAAAGGTTTCATCTGGGGTGTCTATGTGCGGCCGCAGGCGCGCACCCTCGGCATCGCGCGCAGCCTGATCGAGGCGCTGCTGGCGCACGCCGTCGGCAAGGTCGAACTGGTCCATCTGACGGTCGAGCGCGGCAACATCCATGCCCGGCGGCTCTATGCCGGCCTCGGCTTTGCCGAGTACGGTCTGGAGCAGAACGCGCGGAAGGTTGATGGGCGCTATCTGGACGATGTCCTGATGGCGAAGGCGCTGGTCTGACGTGCCGCTTGGCCTTTGCCCGCGGATTTGGCACATAGACCGCACCACTGGCCGCCGGCACGAATCCGCGCACGGGAAATTCTCATGACAATTGAAACACCTACGCGCGAAGCCGGGCAGGATTTCATCCGCGACATCGTGCGCGAAGACCTTGCCGCCGGCCGCCACAAGGGCGTCGTCACCCGGTTCCCGCCGGAGCCGAACGGCTATCTCCACATCGGCCACGCCAAGTCAATCTGCCTGAATTTCGGAATCGCCCAGGAATTTGGCGGGCACTGCAACCTGCGCTTCGACGACACAAACCCTGCCAAGGAAGAGCAGGAATACATCGATGCCATCAAGCAGGATGTGAGATGGCTCGGCTTCGACTGGGGCGACAACCTCTTCCACGCCTCGGACTATTTCGAGCAGCTCTACGAATGGGCGGTGCACCTGATCCGCGCCGGCAAGGCCTATGTGGACGACCAGAACCCTGCCGACATGCGCGCCAACCGCGGCACGCTGACCGAGCCCGGCCGCGACAGCCCGTTCCGCAACCGCACGGTCGAGGAGAACCTCGACCTGTTCGGCCGCATGCGCGTCGGCGAGTTCCCAAATGGCGCCCGCGTGCTGCGCGCCAAGATCGACATGGGCTCCGGCAACATCAATCTGCGCGACCCGGTGCTCTACCGTATCCTCCACGCCTCGCATCCGCGCACCGGCCGGCAATGGTGCATCTATCCAAGCTACGACTTCGCGCATGGTCAGTCGGACGCCATCGAGGGCGTCACCCATTCGTTGTGCACGCTGGAATTTGCCGACCACCGGCCGCTCTACGACTGGCTGCTCGACAACCTGCCGGTGCCCTCGCGCCCGCGCCAGATCGAGTTTGCGCGCCTCAATCTCGACTACACGGTGCTCTCCAAGCGCGTGCTTACGCAGCTCGTCCGCGACGGCCACGTGACCGGCTGGGACGACCCGCGCATGCCGACGCTCGCTGGCCTGCGCCGGCGCGGCGTGCCGCCCGAGGCGATCCGCGCCTTCGCGGCGAGCATCGGCATCGCGCGCGCCGATAGCCGCGTCGACGTCGCCATGTTCGAGAATGCCGTCCGCGAGGCGCTCAACAAGACGTCGCTGAGGCGTATGGCCGTGCTGCGCCCGCTCAAGGTGGTCATCGAGAACTACCCCGAGGGCAAGACCGAGCAGCTCGAGGCGGTCAACAATCCGGAAGATCCCGGCGCCGGCACGCGCATGGTCACCTTCGGCCGCGAACTCTATGTCGAGCGCGAAGACTTCATGGAGGACCCGCCCAAGAAGTTCTTCCGCCTGTCGCCGGGGCAGGAAGTGCGCCTGCGCTACGCCTATTTCATCCGCTGCCGCGAGGCGATCAAGAATGCCGCCGGCGAGGTGATCGAGCTGCGCTGCACCTACGATCCCGAGACCCGCGGCGGCAACACGCCGCCCGACGGGCGCAAGGTCAAGGCGACGCTGCACTGGGTGGCGGCTGCCGATGCGGTGGAGGCCCAGGTGCGGCTGGTCGGCATGCTGTTCAACAAGCAGAACCCGGACGTCGCCAATTTCGCGGCTGATCTCAATCCGGAGTCGCTGGTGGTCCTGCCCGACGCCAAGCTCGAGCCGGCGATCGTCGCCGGCAACGACGATGCGCCGGTTCAGTTCGAACGGCAGGGCTACTTCCGCCGCGATCCGGATTCGACGCCCGGCCGGCCGGTATTCGTGCGCACCATTGGTCTGCGCGACACATTCACCAAGGCCATCGCCGGCGGCTGAGCCTTTGCCCAGAGGTGGAGAGATCCGTGAAGGTGAAATGCTTCGGGTGTGACGCGGTGATCGAGGGTGACGACGTCAACGCGATCGCCGATGCATTCGTCTCCCACGGTCAGGAAAGACACGCCTGGTCGTATCCCGAGGCCGCGATCCGAACCTACGCCCGCAACTACGCGGAGGCGGTCGACCGGCTCACGGGGAGCGTCGAGCGCCTGACCGAGATCGGCGATGTCACCGTGCACCCGGTGACCGAGGAGCGTATCGACGACTGGCTGCGGTTCTTCGACCGCGATGCATTCGCCGGCAATCCCGACTGGGCCTCGTGCTATTGCCTCGAGCCGCACGTTCCGACAACGCCCGAGAACCCCGAGCGCGCATGGCGCCAGTCACGCGCGGCGATGGTCGAACGGCTTCGCGGCGGCTCGACCTTTGGGTATCTCGCCTATGTCGACGGGCGGGCCGGCGGGTGGGTCAACGCCTCGCCGCGTTCCGACTATGGCTTCTATCGACTTCTCGACCCCGAGGGACCCGAGCCGGCATCGGTAATCGGCGTCTCCTGCTTCGTCATCGCGCCGCCGTTCCGCAGGCACCGGATCGCTTCGGCGCTGCTTGATCGTGTCATTGCGGACGCCCCGGCGCGCGGCGCCTCGTGGATCGAGGGCTATCCCCACAACGACCCCGAGAAAAGCGACGCAGGCCACTTCCGTGGTCTGCGCTCCATGTACGACGAGCGCGGATTCAAGCCAATCAAGGTGCGCGAACGCGACACGGTCGTCCGCCGGCCGGCCGGCTGAGCGGTCTGACAGCCGCCGTCCGCTGGGTTAGCATGGCCCGGAGGGCGGGGGCGGCATGGCGAACGATCCGACCACCACAGCGCGCGATCGCGCGGCCGGCATCCGGCCGGCGCGCCGGTTTCGTTTGGCGCCGCTTCGTGGACCCCGGGTGCTCATTGAGCGCGGCGGCGTCGCCTGGACCCACCTTGCTGCGACGTTCGAGCGCGAGATCGATGCCGGGCGCGGCTTCCTGTGGCTGCCGGTCGCCTTCGGCATCGGAATCCTGATCTATTTCGGCCTGCCGGCCGAGCCCTGGGCGCCGGCGCTGATGGCGCTCGCGGCGGTCCTGATCGTAGCGGCGTGGCGGTCGCGCTTCCGCACCGCCGCCTTTCGCGTTCTCGTTGTAGCCGCTTGCGTCGCCTGCGGTGCGCTTGCCGCCAAGGTGCGGACGGACATGGTCAGTGCGCCGGTCCTGTCTCGCGAGATGACGGTCACGGTCAGTGGCTGGATTGCGGAGCGCGAGGAAGCGGCGCGGGGCGGCGTCCGCGTCCTTGTGCGCGTGCATGAGATCGCCGGGGTCGCGGCCACGGCCACACCAGTGCTGGTGCGCGTCACCGTCCGCAGTCATGGCGAGACGCTTGCGGTTGGCGACGCCGTGACGATGCGTGCGCGGCTGCAACCACCGGGCGGGGCAGTCATGCCGGGTGGTTACGACTTCGCCCGCGTCGCCTTCTACGAGCGCATCGGCGCCGTCGGCTTCGTCTATGGCGCCGCGAAGCCGGCCGACATCGGACCGGCGCCCCTCGGCATCCGGCTGTCCGTGCCGCTCGCTCATCTGCGCGACACGATCCGCCGGCGCGTCGAAGCGGCGCTGCCCGGCGACAACGGCCACCTCGCGGCGGCGCTGGTGATGGGCGACCGCGGCGGCATCTCCGAGGCAACGCAGGAGGCGATGCGCGCCTCCGGCCTTGCCCATATGCTGGCGATCTCCGGGCTGCACATGGTGCTCGTCGCGGGCTCCGCTTTCTGGCTGATCCGCGCGCTCCTCGCGCTCTCGACCGGGCTCGCGCTCAACCGCCCGATCAAGAAATGGGCCGCGGCGGGCGCGCTGGCAGTCGCCGCCGCCTATCTTGGCATCTCCGGCGCCGGCATCGCGACGCAGCGCGCCTTCGTCATGCTCGCCATCATGCTGGTTGCCGTCATGCTCGACCGCCCGGCGATCACGCTGCGCAACGTCGCGCTGGCCGCGTTCGTCATCCTGATCGTCGCGCCGGAGAGCCTGACCACCGCGAGCTTCCAGATGTCGTTTGCGGCGACGGTAGCGCTGGTCGCGGGCTACGAGGCGATCACCGCATGGCGCGACCGCCGGCTGGTGCTCGACGATCGCTCCGCCGGCGGCATCCTCCGCGGCCTCAGGCGATCCGCCGGCAGTCTGCTGCTCACCTCGACCATCGCCGGACTGGCGACCGCGCCGATCGCCGCCTTCCACTTCCAGCGCGTGGCGCCCCTGACGCTGATCGCCAACCTCGCCGCCATGCCGGTGGTCGGACACCGTCGTCATGCCGATGGCGTTCCTTGCTGTCGTGCTGATGCCTTTCGGGCTGGAGTGGTTTCCGTTGACCGTGATGGGTTGGGGGCTCGACTGGGTCACCGCGGTCGCGAAACAGACCGCGGCCTGGTCGTCCGGCCATGGCGGCATCGCGGCGATGCCGGTCCTTGCGTTGGGGCTGGTCGCGGGCGGGTTTCTCTGGCTGGCTTTGTGGCGCGAGCGCTGGCGGCTTGCCGGGCTGGCGCCGATCCTCATTGCCATCCCCATCGCACTGGCGGCGGTCCGGCCGGACATTTTGATCGACGAGCGCGGCATCACGGTCGCGGTGCGCGGCGCCGACGGCCGCCTCGCCATCGTCAACGGCAAGGGCGAGAGCTTCGTGGTGGAGAACTGGCTGAGGGCGGACGGCGATCAACGCGCGGCGGACGATCCGACCGTCACGCAGGACGTCGCCTGCGATCCGCTGGGCTGCGTCGCGCGGCTCGCACCGGATGACGCGCTGGTGGCCGTCGCCGGAACAAGGGCCGCGCTGGATGAGGATTGTCGGATGGCCGCAGTGGTGATCTCACGCTTCGCTGCGCCGGACAGATGCCGCAGCGCAGCCTTCGTCCTCGATCGCAGCGACCTCTCACGTCACGGGGCGCATGCGCTATACGGCAACGGCATGGATGCAGCCGGCAAGCCGGCCTTCCACGTGACGACGGCTTATCCCGCCGTCCGGCGGCCGTTCATGCCGCCGGCTCCGGATCAGTAGCGCCGCATCAGCCCGACGAGGCGGCCCTGGATGCGCACACGGTCCGGCCCGAAGATGCGCGTCTCGTAGGCCGGGTTGGCAGCCTCCAGCGCGATCGACGCACCTTTGCGCCGGAGACGCTTCAGCGTCGCCTCTTCCTCGTCGACCAGCGCCACGACGATCTCGCCGCTGTCGGCTGTGTCGCCCTTACGGATGAGCACGGTATCGCCATCGAAGATGCCGGCCTCGATCATCGAGTCGCCGCGCACCTCGAGTGCGAAGTGCTCACCCGGCGACAGCATGTCCGGCGGAACGCCGATGGTATGGCTCTGGGTCTGGATCGCCTCGATCGGCACACCGGCCGCGATGCGCCCCATCATCGGCACCAGCACCGGTTCGTTGCTGTTGGCGCTCTCCGGGGAATTGCGTACACGGCCGAGGTTGCCTTCGATCACGCTCGGCGAGAAACCGCGCGAGCGCGCCGGCTGGAGACTCGACTGGACCGACTCGGGCAGGCGGATGACCTCGATGGCGCGCGCCCGGTTTGGCAGCCGCTTGATGAAGCCGCGTTCCTCCAGCGCCTTGATCAGCCGGTGGATGCCGGATTTGGAGCGCAGGTCGAGCGCATCCTTCATCTCGTCGAACGACGGTGGTACGCCGGACTCCTTGAGGCGCTCATGCACGAACATGAGCAGTTCAAGTTGCTTGCGTGTCAGCATGGACGTCCTCGGAGGTCGATATTCGGAATCGGTACAAAACACGAACAAACTACATGTTCTATATGTGTTCCACAACCCCCTTGAGAATCGGTAAAGGTCGGCGCGTGTGGTCCAAAAAAAGCGGAGCGGGAAAATGAGCGTCGGCGACGGCCAGCACGCGTGGACGTGCCCCGAACTCGTTCGCCAGCTCACAGAACTCGGTCTGGGCGACGGGGATGCCGTGATGACGCACGCGGCGCTGCGTTCCGTTGGCCCCATGCCGGAACGCGGCGCGACGCTCGTGGCCGCGATCCTTGAAGCAATTGGCCCGAAGGGAACGCTGCTCGCCTATACGGACTGGGACACCCGATACGAACAGCTGTTCGACACGTCGGGGCGCATTCCCGCGGCGCTCGCCGATGCGGTGACGCCGTTCGACGCCGTCACGTCACGGGCGACGCCGGACAATGGCGCGCTGCCCGAGATCGTGCGGACGTGGCCGGGCGCCTTGCGCAGCGGCAACGCCGGGGCTTCCGTGGCGGCGGTCGGCGCGCGGGCGGAATGGTTCACGGCGGACCACCCGATCGACTACGGCTATGGCGAAGGCTCGCCGCTGGCGAAACTGGTCGCGGCTGGTGGCAAGGTGCTCATGGTCGGCGCCCCGCTCGACAGGATGACGCTGCAGCACCACGCTGAACATCTGGCGGCGATCCCCGGTAAGCGCGTTCGACGCTACGAAGTGCCGTTCGCAAAAGATGGCCGGACGGTCTGGCGCATGGTCGAGGAGTTCAACACCAGCATTCCGGTCGTTGCGGGTTTGCCGGACGACTATTTCGCTGAAGTCGTCACACAGTTTCTTGCGACCGGGCGGGGCCGGCGCGGAAAAGTCGGCGCGGCGAATTCCGTCCTGGTATCGGCGCCGGAGATCGTGGACTTTGCGGTCCGCTGGCTGGAGCGGACGGTTCCCGATCTCGGTCGATAATCAGGTCATGTAGTCGAGCTGTTTGCGCAGCCGGCGGTTTTCCAGCTTCAGCGCCTTCCGCCGTCGCACCTCCTCGAGGGAAGTCGCAACCTCCTCGAACCGAAAGGCCGCAAGCGCCACGCCCGCACGATCATGTCCCCGCCAGACGAGCGTTGTCCGGAACGACTGATCGCGATGCTTGATATGCAGGTCCGGGTCGTCGGGGATGGGCGTCCGGTCAGGGAAAACAACCAGCGCGCCGGCCGACGAAAGGTTGCGCACCAGGCAATCGACCACCGAGCGTCCCTGGTTGAACGACAGCTTGCCGCCCAGAAAAGTCAGTCCACGTCTCTCGCTGCGGCGTTCCATCGGTATGCGCGTCCCGGTAGTTTCGATCGCGTCGGATGCTCGCGGGGATGGTCGTCACAATCAACCCTTCACCTATTGTTAACCCTAAGACCGGCGACGGCCCGGCGGTCAGGGCAGGCGGATGATGCGGCAGGCATCGCCGGCTTTCGCGGCCGGCGCATGGGGCGGGCGCACGATCAGGCAATCGGCGGTGGCAAGCACGCTCAGCATCGAGGAGTCCTGCACGGGCAGGGGCATGGCTGCCGGCAATTCGCCGCGCCGGGTGGCGAGGCGGGCGCGAATATGGTCCTGGCGCGCGTCGTTGGCGGCGAGATCGCCGCCAAGCGTCGCCGACTCGGTCGGGTCGGTGCGCGCCTGGCCGAGCAGCGCGGCGATCAGCGGTTGCAGGAAGAGGATGGCGCAGACCAGGCTCGACACCGGATTGCCGGGCAGGCCGAGCACGCGGGTCTCGCCGATGCGTCCGAACATCAGCGGCTTGCCTGGCCGCATGGCGATCCGCCAGAAATCCAGGGCGAGGCCGCGCTCCTTCAGCACCCCCTGAACCAGATCGTGATCGCCGACCGAGGCGCCGCCGATGGTGATGACAATATCGGCGGGCAGCGCGATGGCCTTGTCGATCGTCTTGCCGATCGCCGCCCGGTCGTCGCGGACGATACCGAGGTCGCGTACCTCGCCTCCGATGGCGGCGATCCATGCGGCAAGGCCGGGCGAGCTGGAAGCATAAATCTGGTCGGGCGACGGCGGCGTGCCCGGCGGCACCAGTTCGTCGCCGGTCGCGATGATGGCGACCCGTGGCCGCCGGCGCACAGGGATCGTGGCGTGGCCCATGGCGGCGGCAAGGGCAATCTCGCGCATGCCGAGGCGCCGCCCTGCCTCGAGCAGCAGGGCGCCTTCCTGGAAGTCGAGCCCGGCGCTGCGGATGTTCTTCCCTTCGGCCACCGCCTTGAGGGCGACGACCGTATCCTTGCCGGCCTCGGCGTTTTCCTGGATCAGGACCGCATCGGCGCCTTGCGGCACCGGGGCGCCGGTGAAGATGCGGACCGCTTCGCCGGCCCCGATCGGCGCGGCGTAGCGGTGGCCCGCCGCCGACATCCCGACGACCTTGAGCGTCGCCGGCGCGGCCGCGATATCCGCGGCGCGCAGCGCATACCCGTCCATCGATGAGGAATCGAACGGCGGTTGTGTGCGGCGCGCCTTCAGAGGTGCCGCAAGCGTGCGGCCGCCGGCATCGGCAAGCGACACTTCGTCGACCGGCAGCGCCTGGGCGCCGACGATGATGCGCGAGATCGCTTCCTCCACGGGAATCAGCTGCGTCACGTGCGCTCGTCCTTTGCCTGCCACGTGCCCGACTTGCCGCCGCGCTTCTCGATCAGACGGACACCGCCGATCACCATGCCGCGGTCGACCGCCTTCGCCATGTCGTAGATGGTGAGACAAGCGACCGAGACCGCGGTGAGCGCTTCCATCTCGACGCCGGTCTTTCCGGACAGCCTTGCCGTCGCGCGCACGCGGAGACCTGGCAGTTTCGCATCGGGCTCGATGTCGACGACGACCGAAGTCAGCGCCAGCGGGTGGGCGAGGGGGATCAGTTCGTGCGTCCGCTTGGCGGCCATGATGCCGGCGATGCGCGCCGCGCCAACCACGTCGCCCTTCTTGGCGTTGCCGGAGACGATCAGGTCGAGCGTGGCCGGCTTCATGGTGACGGCGCCCTCGGCAACGGCGATGCGCTCGGTCACGGCCTTGCCGCCGACGTCCACCATGCTGGCGGCGCCGGTCTTGTCGAGATGGGTAAGTTTCGCCTTGGTCACAGGTCTTTCCGCATGAAGGCGCGCCGATCGACCGGGAGCCCGAGTTCGATCTCGCGATGATGCAGCAGGATCAAGGCCGGGGTCCATTGGTTTCGGGGCACGTAGTGAAAGCCCGCCTTCTCGTAGAACGGACCGTTCCACGGCACCTCGCGAAACGTGGACAAGGTCGCGGCGCGCGCGCCCTCGGCCACGCCGAAGGCACATGCCTCGTCGACGAGCCGGCGGCCGAGACCGCGCCGGCCATGGGGCGGAGCCACGTCGAGCTCGTGAATATGCAGGGCCCGATCGAGAAAACCGACGAGCGCAAAGCCGACCGGAACGTCGTCGGCTGTGGCGACAAGGACCGCGCCCGATCGCGCGATCGCTTCGATGAACTCGACGGAGGACGGCTCGCCGTCGGTGAGTTGGAGCCAATCAATCGCGGTAAACAGTGTGCTGGCGCCGCGTTCGATATCGGGAAGCAGCGCGTATTCGGACGGCCGCGCCCGCCGGACGGCGTAGGCCATGCCCTCAGGCCGCGATGGTTGTGCCGAGCAGGCGCGCGGTCGCGGCGGCGACGTCGGCTTCGCGCATCAGGCTCTCGCCGACGAGGAACGCACCGATGCCAACGGCGCGGAGCCGGGCGATGTCGGCCGGTGTGGAGATGCCGCTCTCGCCGACCAGCACGCGATTCCTCGGGACCTTCGGCGCCAGCGTTTCGCTGACGCTGAGCTTCGTCTCGAAGGTGTGGAGGTCGCGGTTGTTGATGCCGATCAGGCGCGACTTGAGCTTCAGCGCCCGGTCGAGCTCGGCGGCGTTGTGAACCTCGACCAGCACGTCCATGCCGATGTCATGGGCGACCGTTTCCAGTTCGCCGGCCTCGTCGTCGCTGAGCGCCGCCATGATGATCAGGATGCAGTCGGCGCCCAGCGCCCGCGCCTCGAACACCTGGTAGGGCTCGAACATGAAGTCCTTGCGGATCGCCGGCAGATCGACCGCGCGCCGCGCCGAGACCAGATCGCTGGCGCCGCCCTGGAAGAAGCGGCTGTCGGTCAGCACCGACAGGCAGGTGGCGCCGCCGGTCTTGTAGGCCTGCGCCAGACTTGGCGGGTCGAAATCCTCGCGGATCAGGCCCTTGGACGGGCTCGCCTTCTTGATCTCGGCAATTAGCGCGGGACGCCCGGCCGCGATGGTGCGCTCAAGCGCCGCCATGAACCCGCGCGCTGGCGGCTGGGCCTTGGCATGCGCCTCGATCTCGGCCTGCGGCGTCGCCTTCTTCGCGGCGGCGATTTCGGCGCGCTTGGCGACTTCGATCGTCTTGAGGATGTCGCTCATGCTGCGCAATCCGTATCCCTTTGGCCGTTCGTCTCGCCGATTTCCTTGCTCACGGCAAGGGGATGTCCGGCCGGACGCCCATCAGGCCAAGCCGCGGTCGAGGTCGGCGAGGCTCAACACCGGCACGATATCGATGCTGGCATCGACAGCGGCGAAGAAAGGCTCGTTGATCTCGGTCAGTCGTGCGGCATCGGTCTCCTCGAAGAAGATCAGGCCGGTCCGCTTGCCGTCCAAGACGGTGAAATAGGCTGCCTCAGCCTTCGTTGATTTTACAAGTGTGTCGATGGCTTTCTCCAACGAGCCATCCTTCTTGGCCTGGTTGCCGCGTTCCACCGGAATGGAGAATTTCAGCATGAGTCGCATGTCGGGCCTCCGTCAGATCTTGGCGCCCTCCGGGCGTCGCTCATTGTTCGGCGTTCGATACCGCGACAAGCTTGGCAAGCCGGTCGGCAGCCTTGCCCTGATCGATGATCTCGGCGGCCATCGCCGCGCCTTCCTTGAGATCCCTGGCGACGCCGGCA
>CAWAHE010000019.1:0-212345 GCA_963781775.1 uncultured Alphaproteobacteria bacterium
CTCGAGCCACGATATGTAGATGTCGACGCGAGCGTCTCCTCGTTAGGCCTGCGCCTACGCACTGATCCGGTCAGGCCACCAAACCTGACTGCTGTGGCCCATCATCGAAGGGGCGCTGCAGGCGTCGGGCCGCGCCGGGTTGCGCCAGGTCAAGGACGTGCAGGTTTCCTTCGTCGGCGCCAGCGCACCGATCGTGACGGGCACGACGTTCATTTTTTGTGCGCGACCCTTATTGGGGTAACATTCGTGGAATATTCGCGGTTTCCATTGGAACGAGGATTTGCCATGCGTGACGAGATGACGGCACCGGCCGAAACGCAGACCCGGGCGGAACATGCCGCGGGACTGCGCGCCTACCAGGAAGCGGGCGTCAAGCGGGAGCGGGAGATCGGCAACCGCGGTCCGGTACGGTTAGGGCCGGACGGCAAACTGCATCCCGACATCCTCGACGCCTATTGGGAACACGGCTACTACATCTTCGAAGGCGTAGTCGGCGTGGACGAAATCGAGGAACTGCGCCGTGACGCGAACGAGATGCTGGAGCGCGCGCCGGTCAGCCGCGATTCGAAGGTCGACAGACACGGCCGCCCGGCGCTCGGCATCGACTACCCGAGGCTACCCTACCGTTTCGTGAAGCCGCTGGCCGATCCGTGGGGCGGCACCGAGGTGTTCGGCGGGCGGCATCCGCACCGGATGAACCAGCCGAAGCCGGAGGCGGACGCCCCGGAGCAAGTCGTTTTCACCATGGACACCATATGCCAGTCGATGCCGTCCGGCCTGCGCATCTACGGCCATCCGCAGCTTCTCGCCGTCGCCGCGTCGGTCAACGGCGACGATTTCGTGCCGTTTAACGACTCGATCTTCGTCAAGCAGCCGGGGGTCGGCGGCTCGGTGGCCTGGCACCAGGACGGCGTCACCCACTGGGATTCACCGGACTGGGACCGGGGCAGCCACGGCTTCAACTTCCAGGTTCAGCTCTTCCCGACCACCCCGGCGAACGCGCTGTGGGTCGTGCCCGGGACGCACAGCGAGGGCCGCATCGACATCAAGGCGGTCGTCGCCGAGAACAGCGGCAGCGAACAGATCCCCGGCGCGGTGCCGCTGGTCTGCGAGGCCGGCGACGTCACCATCGTCAACCGCCAGATTCTGCACGGCTCCTTCGCGAACTCCTCGCCCGACATCCGCATGTCGATCACCTTCGGCTTCCATCGCCGCCGGTCGGTGTTGGGCGCGAAGGCGGCGCTTGCGGAAGAAAACGAAGACATCCGTTATGACGAACAGCGCATCTTCGCGCGCGCTTCCGTCATTCAGGTCGCCATCGATGCTCGCCACCGCCATTATCCCGACGAGCGGCGCTTTTCCTACAAACCCTTCGCCGGCCGCGAGGACGAGTTCCGCTTCAACGAGCGGACCTTCGAGACGGTTATCAGGAACTACTTCATGAAGGACCTGTCGATTTAGGCGCGGCGCCGGTCAGCCGCCCGGCCGACACGGTATAGCAAGAAAGACGGCCGCCGCCGCGCCGGCCGAACATACGTTCCCCACCGCTTACGTCTTCGAGCTCACGCGGACGCGAAGCTGAAGAACAGTACCGCCGGGGAATACCGGCGGTTGGCGCGCCTGTCCACAGCCGGCGATGCGCGCCTCAGTGGCGCAGGCGCAGCGAATTTCCGACAACCAAAAGGCTGCTCACCGCCATGGCTCCGGCAGCAACGATGGGGCCAATTTCGCCTGTGGCCGCGAGGGGCACCATCAGGAGATTGTACGCAAACGCCCAGGCGAGGTTCTGGCGGATGATCCGTCCTGTGCGGCGGGAGAAGCGGAGGAACCAGGGGATCAGCGTCAGGTCGAAGCGCGCGAGGATGAGATCGGACGTCTCACCGGCGACATCGGCTCCGGTGTCCATGGCGATGCTCAGGTCGGCCTGGGCGAGCGCCGGCGCGTCATTGATGCCGTCGCCAACCATCGCGACCACTTCTCCCGCGTTCTGCCAAGCGCGGATGCGTTCTGCCTTATCGGTCGGCGAGCAGTCTCCTTCGGCGTCTGCCAGCCCGAGTTCGGCAGCGATTGCCGTCGTCGTACGCGATTGATCCCCGGATAGCATCACCACGCTGATGCCGGTCTCCTCCATCTGATGAAGCATGGAGCGAGTTGAGACATGCGGTTCATCGCGTAGAGCGATGAACCCGGCGAGCTTCCCGCCGAGGGCTACCCAGACGATCGATTGGCCGAGCTCCGCGGCGACCGCCGCCTCGGCGTCAAGGGCATCGTCATCGGCACCGACATAGTCGCGCGACCCGACCGAGATCTGTCCGCTGACCGTGCCGGTCAGGAAGGCAGAGGCGCCTTTGCCTCGTGATGCCTGAAAGTCGGCGGCGACCGCCAGTGGCCCGGGCGGACACGCCGCAACAATCGCCTTGGCGAACGGATGTTCGGAATGTTGCTCGACAGCCGCCGCGCAACCGAGCAGATCCACCTCCGTCAAGCAGAGCGAAGGATAGACCGCGACGCCAGTCACCGTCATTCGACCGCTGGTGAGGGTCCCGGTCTTGTCGAACACAACCCGCCCAACCCTGCCGCCGATTTCCAGCGCCGCGAGATTTCGCACGAGGATTCCCGCGCGCGTCGTGCGCCCAAGTGCGATGCTGATGGCGAAGGGCGTTGCCAGGCCGAGGGCGCAGGGGCAAGCGACGACCAGCACAGCCACAGCCGCCAGCAGCCCACGCGACGCCTCATGATCGACATTCCACCATACGAGGAATGTCAGCGTCGCGATGATGAGGACGCATAGCGCGAACCAGGCGGACGCCGTGTCGGCCAGACGCTGGATGGGCGGCTTGGTCGCAAGGGTTTGTTCGACCGTCCGGGCCATGTCGGCGAGTCGCGTGTCTCCGGGCGGCCTGATCGCGGAACAAATCAGGGCTCCGTCGGTCGATAGCGTTCCAGCGAACACAATGTCGCCCGGATATTTGTCGACCGGTGCCGGCTCACCCGTCAACAAAGCCTCGTCGAGCGCCGCCTGACCTTCGACAATCTCCGCTTCGGTTGGAACGCGCTCGCCGGGCTTGACCAGAATCCTGTCTCCCGGAACCAGTCCTGCCGCCGCCACCTCCCGCCAGGCCCCTCCGTCCCACAGCCACGCATTGTCCGGCTGAAGGCGCAGCAGGGTACGAACGTCCTTGCGAGCCTGATCACCTCCGACCGTTTCGAGATAGCGACCAATCACCACGAAAACGGTGATCATCGTCACGGAGTCAAAGTAGACCTCACCGCCGCCGCTGACCGTGAAATAGACGCTATAGCCGTAAGCCGAGAGCGTACCGAGCGCGACAAGCGTATCCATGGTCGCGGTCCGGGCTCGCAACGCCCGCCAGGCGCCGCGCAGGAAGGTGCTGCCTCCGAAGAAAAGCACAGGCGTCGCGAGGAGCCACGCCAGATACTGCACGGAGCGTATCTCCGGCGCATCGAACTGCCCCACGGCATAGGCGGGATAGAGATGAACGATGGAGAGGCTCATCACCTGCATGCCGAATGCAACCGCGGCGATGAGCTGGAGGAGGGTGTATTGCTGACGCCGATTAACCTCTTTCCGCGCCGTGTCGCCAATCACCCGGGCCGAATAGCCAAGACCGTTCAGGCTCTGCACAACCGCACTCGGATCTGTCTCCGACGGGTCGAACTGGATCCGCCCCCGCTCCGAGGCAAAACCGATGTCCGCGGCAAGGACGCCCGGCTGCCTTCGCAGGATGCGTTCGGCCGCGAAGGCGCAGCCTGCACACCACATGCCCTTCACCGAGATGTAGATTGTCTTGCCTCGGCCGAAGGCGGCGCTGGTCAGCCTGCCCGGCTTCGCAACGGAAGGCGTCAGCACTGCTTCGAGCAGGCCAGAACGACGGGCGATCTCATAGACGTTTGCGCAGCCCTGGCAGCAGAAACGCCGGCTTACACCCTCGCTCGTAAGGGTAATCGGCGACGACCCAACGTCGAGCTCGCAAAGGGCACAGGCAATCCGAAGCGCTACCAAAGGACCAAACCGCCGATGTGCGCTGCCGGCACGATGCCAAGCGCAGCCCCGCTACGCAACACAAGTTGGACCCCGGTAATCAGCATGAAGACGCCCGCCACCCGCACCAGTTTCTGGCGAATCTCGACGCTCAGCGCGCCGAAACCCAGCCCAAGGAAGAGGAGCGTAGGGATCGTGCCGAGACCGAAGAGCAGCATCCCGACTGCGCTGGATCCAATACTGCCGCTCGACGCCGCCACCAGCAAGGCGCTGTAAACGAGGCCGCACGGCAAGAGACCATTGAGGGCGCCGAGGAGAGCGACGCCACCACGCATGTTCGGACCGAGGAGCCGGGTCATCGTCCCTGTGACGCAGGCGCCCGTTTTATGGAAAACGGAAAGCCCGAACCAACCGAGGTAGGTCGCGCCGAACAGGATAACCGATACACCCAGGGCGAGGCTCACCGCTGCGGCTATGACGCCCAGATCAGAACCAAGCCCGATCAGCGAGCCGACCGCGCCAACGAGCGCGCCGAGCATCGCGTAAACGCCGATGCGCGACCCGTGATAGAGGAGCAGGGACGGCAGCATGGCAACTGGTCCACTATTGCCCGCCGGCGACTGAGCGACCCGCAGGCCCATCATGGTCACCAGTGGCCCGCACATCCCGATGCAATGGCCGAAGCTGCCGAGAAGGCCGGTTGCCAAGAGGGTTGCGAACAGAGCCGTTGAGGCTGCCAAGCTCACGGTCCTCCGGCGATCATCGCGTCGCCAAGTCAAAAATAAAATCGCGTCGAGTATCCCGCGATACGACTTCGACCCGCAAACGCCACGCTCCAGCCATCGTCAGTACAGTTCGCCCCCGATAGATGCCGTCGCTCTCTTCGACCCCTTCGAACCGGTTCTCCGCCATCTCCATTCCGGGCATGGTTGCATCGAAGACCACGGCGGCGCCGACGATTGGGTTGTGATCCGAATCCGACAAAGCAAGCCGCAGCTCGACATCGCTCATCGGGGCCGGACGACCCGGGCTGACGTCGAGTGAGGCGGAAACCGAGCCCGATGTCTGGGACATCCTCGTCGTTTCTCTTTCCCCGCAACCGCTCGTCAGTAGAAAGATCGCCAGCAGCGCCACAGCGCGAAGAAAGATTCCCCGCTCAACGCAGACGCGGATCGTCAGGACCAAGCCCTGACCATATCCTTTCAGGGTACGTCCTCGTAGTCGCGCACCGAGATGGCATCGCGCGAAATCGTCTCGCCGAATTCCGCGAGAACCTTGGCTTCGGTCAGCCGCGACTCACGATGTGCGACAAGGTCATCCCAAGTCTCCCAGACGCTCTGGAAGACCACATGCGTTTTCTCGGTCAGGCCCACCGAGTTCATCGCGCGTGCAGTGACAAATCCTGCTTCGGACGGCAGAAGGGTACGCAAATAGCCAATGGTCCGCTCCAGCGAGTTGCCGATTGCCAATTCGCCAGACTGGTCCGGTCCGATGTCGAAGGACACCTGGTGAATGAACGCCATCTCCTAACCACCCGATATCGTTGCCCAGTTGAAGATGAGATATCCGAGCCACCACAACAGCACGGCGGGTATCGCCAGCTTCATGACCGGCGGTAGCCCCCCACCGGCCTCTTCGATATCGCCTGCAAAGCTGTCGATGTAGCCATCGGGCCGAATTTCCTCATGCTCGGTCTCTTCTGCTTCCGGGCGATGTCCGCCGCTGCCCGGCTTGACGCGCGAGATTTGCGGGAGAGCCAATGTGAGCCCGAATGCGAGAAGCGCGACGATGCCGCCGATCACCCAAACAACTTCAGACCAGAAATCCATGACGTTTTCGGTCATTTCCCATCTCTCCCGTGACCGGGCCAGGGTTCGGGATCCTTGTCCTCAAGCATGCGGTATTTCGCTTCCTCGACGTTGCGAAACTGGCTGTGCCGCCAGCCCCATATCAAAAGTACGACACCGACGAGGGCAACGAAGGCCATCCAGCCGACGTCAATCCATAGGCCGAGGAGCATCATTGGCCGGCTCCGGATGCGCCGCTCGACAAACTCTCGACATACGCACTCACGTTCCAGAGGTCGGCCTCTGCCAGACGGCGTTGGAACGGCGGCATAATGCCGCCCGGAACACCGTCGCGAGTCCGCCAGAAGATGTAAGCGAAGTTCATGTCGCGTGGATAAGGCCGAGGCGCTTGGCTGGCGCCGCCAGTGATACCGGAACCATTTCCGTCGCCTGCCGGGCCATGGCATGTGGCGCAGTTGGCCGTATAGACGTTCTTGCCCTGCTCCGCGGAGATCACATTGCCGGCGCCTGTCCAGTTATCCTTGCTAAGCGTCAGCACATCGGCCGCGATCTTGGTGGTGTCTTCGGTGCTTGCGTCCGGGGATACTCCGGCGACAAACGCCCCGATCACGAACTTGATGACATCCCAGCGCTCGCTCACGGAGAGAAGCTCTCCCCAGCTCGGCATCGCAGTGCCCTTGATCCCGAACGTCACCTGGGCGAGGAGCTGTGCCTCCAGCGCGGCGTCGACCGTTTTGCCTGACCACGTCCGGAAATCGAAGGGCTTGATTTTCAGATACTGGCCGCTGGCCCCACTGCCATCGCCCGCGAGACCATGGCAATCGGCACAGCGTTGCGCGAAGATAAGCTTGCCGCGCTCGAACGATGCCGTGGCCGGCATCCTCTGCGACTTATAAACTTCCGGGAATTCGAAG
Source organism: uncultured Alphaproteobacteria bacterium (assembly GCA_963781775.1). Classification (GTDB taxonomy): domain Bacteria; phylum Pseudomonadota; class Alphaproteobacteria; order Rhizobiales; family Kaistiaceae; genus CAVSRC01. The sequence goes on from CAWAHE010000019.1 coordinate 6,726, forward strand.
TCCTCACCATCGGGGGGCTTGGCAAGCGGCTCTTCTGTCTGGGTGAACAGACTGCGGATGTAGTGGACCAGCTTCCAGCGATCCTCTGCAGAATAACGGCTCTTCCATGCCGGCATCGCCGCCCATGGAAGGCCCTCGCTGATGCGCCAGAAATAGTCGTCGTCGTGATAGCTTGGCTTTGCCAGCGTCCCGTAGCTTCCGTCGCTGAAATCGGGCGGCGGTGGCTGCAAGCCCGCGGCAAAGATGCCGTTGCCTGTCCCGGAGTATCCGTGACACACGGAGCATTCCCGGGTGAAGATGTGTTTCGCGTCTTCGAGAAGGCCGATCGACAGCTTCAGGGGATTGGTCAGGCCGGCGTAGTCGCCGCTCGGGTCGCCCTCGTCGGGATCGCGCATGATCGGTCGCGCGAAGGTTTGCTTGATGTAGCGGATGACCTTCCACCGTTGGTCGACGGTGAGGCTCTGCTTCCACGGCGGCATCACCGTGCCGGGCACGCCTTCTGAAACATGCCAGAACCACTGGTCGTCAGGCATGTCGCGGAAGGGTTCCTGCTTGTAGTTCGCCGGCGTTACGGCCAGCGTACCCGCGTAGGTGCCGAGGCCGTTGCCCGCGGCGCCATGGCAGGTCATGCAGTTCGCCACATAGATTTCCTTGCCCTCCTGCAGGCCGGAGGCGATCCAACTCGCCCAGCCCTGGGGCGCCGGGTTGGCGCCGGCGGATGGCGTCAGCGGGGGATAGGGCAGGGGATCGGTCAGCCCGGCATATTCTGGCGGTGGCGTGATCATCCCCTCGGCAGCGACCCTGTCGCCGAGCGAGAAAAGATAGGTGGCGATCGCCTTGAGGTCGTCGTCAGGCAAGAATTCGTAGCTCGGCATGATCGAGAGCGGCGAGTACTTCCGCGGATCCTTCATGTGATCCACTTCCCACGCAATGCTGCGTTTGTGGCCGACGTAGGAAAGGTCAGGCCCGGTTCGCTCGGAGCCGAGGATCAGCGGATTGTCGTAAACGTAGTCGCCCGCCTGGGATTCCGGTCCCATGGCCGTATCGGCGGCACGCACATATTGGGTATGACAATAATTGCAGCCGTTCGAGTAAAACAGAGCGCGGCCGCGCTCCTCCTCAGACGTATAGGGGTGCGCTACCAGTGTCGGCTCTGGATTCCAGACCAGCGTCGGGATGAAGACCACAACCGCGACGACAGCGAAGAAGACGATCACACCGCCGCCGACGATCGTGGTGAAGGTCATCCTCATCGGGTCACGCCCTCCCTTGGGAAACCGCGGCGACGGCTGATGGCGGCCTCGTTACGGCCCTTCGACTGATAACCGTCGCCAGGATGTTCCAGGCGAACACCACGAAACTGATGACGACAAGCGCGCCACCGATGGCGCGAAGCGCCATGAACGGTCGCAGACCTGGCAAGACACTCCACACCGGCAGGCCTTGATGCACCCAGGCCGTTCCCTGGACCAGTCCGGTCAGCAGGAAGCCACCGAAGAACAGCGAGAATCCGATCAGGTACAGGGTGTATTGGACGTCGGCCAGCGTACGGCTGTAGATGTGACAGTTGAGGATGCGCGGTATGATAAAATAGACGCCGCCCACGACGACGGAGGCTGCGAAGAGGAGGAGTCCCAGATGCGCGTGCCCTGGCACATACTGGGTAAAGTGGGTCAGTTCGTTGACGGCACGGAAGGCCTCGTGCGTCCCCTGGAACGACGTGAGGATGTAGGCAGCCCAACCTGTGAGCGTGAAGCGCAATGGAATGCTCGAGAAAAAGCGATTCCAGTTGCCGCGCATGGTGAGGTAAATGTTCATCATGAATGCGATGACTGGCAAAAGCATACCGATACTGTCGGCAATTGCGATTGTTTTGAGCCAGTAGGGAATCGGCGCCCAGAGCAGGTGATGCGCGCCTACGCCCGTGTAGAAAAAGGCGATGCCCCAGAAGGCGAATAACGACAGCGCATGACTGTAAAGGGGCGTGTTCGTCTCTTTCGGCACAATGTAATAGACGACCGGCAGGAGACCGGTCGTGAACCACAGGCCAAGAACGTTGTGGCCGTAGAACCAGCCAATGATGGAATCGTTGATTCCCGTCAGCGCGCCGGTGGGCGGGTTCCACATGACGTTGCCGATGAAATACAGCATCGGCATCCAGATCACGGTACCGCTGATATACCACAGCGACACGTAGAGCTTCGGTTCGACGCGATGGGCGACCGTCATGTAGATGTTGACGAGGTTGAGGATGAGAACCACGACCACGGCGACATCGACGACCCACACTAGCTCTGCATATTCCCGGCTCTGCGTATAACCGTTGAGGAGCCCAATGATCCCGATCAGCAGCGCGAGATTCCAAAGCACGACGCACAGATTGCCGAGCGCTTCGCTCCACAGCTGCCGTCCGGTCAGCCGGGGCACGATGTAAAGCCAGATGCCCATCATGCCGCCCGACAGAAAGGCGAACATCACGGTATTGGTGTGCGCTTGTCTGAGCCGGCCGAAGACCAGCCAGGAAACGCCGCGGAAAAGATCGGGAAAAACGAACTCGAGGGCGAGAACCAAACCCATACTCACGCCAACGATCAGCCAGATCGTGGCTGCCAGCATGAAGTTCATGCTGGCGCTGTTTAGCCGGGTGAACACTGACCCCACTCCCCAATGGGTTCAAAGCGCACGGCCAGCGTAACACATCCGTCAGCTTTGAGCGATATCGCGTCTTTTTGTCGCGATTCCTGATCCCCAAACGACGGGCTCACGCTGGGCGAGAGCGGGGCGGGTTGATGGACGGAGTCGTGTCCACCCGATCGTCGAGTCGGCACGAGCGTGCCGAAGTAGCGCCTCCGCCGAATTCAGCCGCGACGGACAAGGGGGCCGCCATGAGGGCGCCCGGAGTCGCGCTTGGCGAGCCCAACCAGCCTTTTCATCAAAATCCAGGAACCCATCCATTTCCCTGGAGAATGTTGGGGCCCAGTTTCTCTCCCTTCTGCGAGATTGGTCGCCGAAGCTGCGTGAACCGGAACGGAGCCAGCTCGGATCCATGATGTGGACCTGCCCATTCAGGGGGCCCATCGTGAAACCCAACGTTTCGCCAATAATATCAGTGTGCCGGTGGAGTTTCAGAGAGGGCAATTCGGCCCGAATCGCGCCGTTTCTCGCCATCTTCTGGCCTCGGCAAATCGCTCATAACGATCTGGTTGCAGGTTCGAGTCCTGCCGGGCCCACCACACGCTTCAACGCGTTCGTCGCTGTCTGCTGGTACCGGCGGCGCCCGCTGTATCTCGACCGCGCCTGCCGCATCGCGGACGTGCCCGCGCGCCAGATGGCGAGCCGCATCGGCGGCTTCGTTTGGGAGAACTACGACACCGCCTGGCAGGCCGACTGGGAGTGCCGGGCGCGCGACAAGGCGAGCATCGAGTCGTCCAGCGGCGCGGCTGATGGGCAGCGCACGGCCGGCTTTTTCGAGTGCAAATGGCGCGTGGGCGATTCCGCGACCGGCGTCAGTCGCATTCGAACGTGCGTTCACCCGCGTTGCGAGCCATCTCCGAAACCCTCAACGACGGCTGCGCGCAGCACATCCATGTTCATCGCTATGCCGAGCCCCGGCTCGCCGGTGAGCTTCAGTCTGCCGCCCGAATTGTCCAGCGGCTTGTCGATGAACTTGTTGTATTTGCTGAGGTCCCAGCGGCTGGTCTCGACCCGATAGAAATTCGGCACCGTCATCATGACATGGGCGCCGGCCACGACGTTGATCGGGCCGCTGGCGTCATGGGGCGAGACCGGCACGTAGTAGGCCTCCGCCAACGTGGATATCTTCTTCAACTCGGATATGCCGCCGGTCCAGGTCACGTCCGGCATGATGTACTCCGCCAGCCGGTTTTCCAGAATGGGGATGAACTCCCAGCGCGTGTGCAGCCGCTCTCCGACCGTGATCGCGGCGCTGACTCGTTCGCGAACCTGGCGAAGTGCATGGTAGCTCTCGACCGGCACCGGTTCCTCGAACCAGTCGATGTTGCCCGCCTCTTCGAGCGAGCGGCAGAGCCTGATCGCCGTCGGCACGTCGAAGCGTCCATGTGCATCGATGAGAATCTCGACCTCCGCGCCCGCGGTCTCGCGGATTAGGGCGGTGAGCTCGGCGCCCTGCCGCTCGCCCTTCTTGCTGAGTTCACCATCGAGGTAGCCGTGTCGGTGGCCCACCTGACCTTCGTAGTGGGGGAAGGGGTCGAACTTGATTCCGGTGTGTCCGGAATCGACGATCGCGCGAATTTCCTTGACGACTCCGGCCTTGTTCACCTCGCCGTCCGCATCGGTGAAATTGCGCTGGTCGGGATGGGTGTAGAGCAGGATGTCGTCGCGAATGGCTCCGCCGAGGAGTTCGTAAATTGGCAGATCAAGGGTCTTGCCGCGAATGTCCCAGAGGGCGATGTCGATGCCGCTGACGGCCTGCGATGTGGCGCCACGGCTTCCCATGTAGGTGAACGAGCGGAATATCTTGTGCCAGATCAGTTCAATCCGCGACGGGTCGTCGCCGACCAGAATGTCGTTGAGTTGGCGCACGACGGCCGAGATGGCGCGGTTGGCGACCTTGGTCGTCGTGGTGATTTCGCCCCAACCGCTGATGCCTGCGTCCGTCCGCACTTCGATAAACAGGTACTCGCCCCATGAACTCGAATCGACATTGACCAGCCATGGGATGATTTTCGTTATCTTCAAAATTGCCTCCCGCAGATTCGCTATTTCTTCGATTTTCGCTGTTGCCAAAGCGGGACCGGGCGCTCGGTAAAAGTCGGACGATCCTGCCGCCGGGGAGCGGACCCCGGCCAAGGCATCAAATTGCGCGAGAATATATTATCTGTCAATTATCGCATATGAAACGCCGTGGGCGTTTTACGGCGCCGGGGCGCGCTCGGCCACCATGCCAGGCCCTTTGCCAATGGCCTCGGCCCGACGCGCCGCCACGATCCGTTCAACCAGGTGCAGGCCGGCATTCCGGACATGCTGGGTCAGGATCGCGGTCGCCGCGTCTTCGTTCTGCTCGCGGATCATTTCGATGAGCGCCCAGTGTTCCCGGCATACCTGAAGGACGCGGGAGCGCGACATCGGAAAGCGCTGCGCCAGGGTGTGAAGCAGGTCGTTATGGCGCCGCGCAATGGCCAGCGCCTCGTCATTGTAGTGATTGTCGTAGCAGATCGAGTGGAAGCGGCGATTGTGGCCGCGCCATTCCTGCGGTCCCTCGTGCTCGGCGCTCTCGTCGTAGCCGCGCTGGGCATCTTCCAGGGCCGCCAGTTGCTCGTCGGTCCGATGTCGCACAAACCAGCGGATCAGGTAGGGTTCGATCAGAGCGCGGATCTCGTGAATGTTGCGCAGGAACGCTTCGTCGATCTGCCTGACGCGGGCGCCACGGTTGGGCGTAAAGATGACGACGCCTTCGCCCTGAAGCTGCTGGAGCGCCTCGCGCACCGGAATGGCGCTGCTCTCATAGTGCGCCGCAAGCTCGCTGATCTTCAGGCGTGAGCCGGAGGCGAGGCGACCCTCGACGATGTCCGCGCGGATCAGGTCGCGCAAACGATTGTAACTCGTCTGCGCGGACGCCCCGGTCACTGCCTCTTTCGTGGAAACATCCATGTCTTGTCTTGGTCGCATTTCGGGCAGCCCCCTGCCAGTGGTTGTCATAATAGCCTAGGCGCGAAAAAAAGAACTGCCTCCCATCCGGCGAACACGTGGTTCCCGCGATTTTCGGGAACGCCAAAGCATATGTACCCGTTGACAGATAATATATGAAATGCAATTTTCCATATTCGATAAAAGCCTAAAATGGGAGGAAGTAAGGCATGTTCAAAGGGAAACGATGGCCTCGTCGCGCCGCGTATGCACTTGCGGTCGCTGCCGTTTTTGGCACAGGCATGCTCGCGGCGGCGCAGGCCGAAGAGATCGCGCGCGAGGACACATTCATCGCGACCGGCCAGACATCGGCTGGCTCGCCGACTTTCGGGCAATACAACGACTTCAATCCGTTTCGCCCGGGGCTGGAAGTGCGTTCGAGCATCTCGCACGTCCTCGAGGCGCTGTACTATTACGATGTGCTCGAAGACAAGATGATCCCGTGGTTGGCCACGAGCTACGAGTACAACGACACCTACAATTCCGTGACGGTGCATCTGCGCGACGGTGTCACCTGGAACGACGGCGTGCCGTTCACGGCCGACGACGTCGCCTACACCATCGACATGCTTCGCAAGAATGGCGAAGGCAAGAAAGACATGAATCTCGGCGTTGCGCTCGATCGTGACGTCAAGGAAGTCGTCAAGATCGACGACCACACTCTGCGGATCGATCTCTCCGGACCAAACCCGCGTTGGTTCTTCACGTTCCTGACCGTGCGGTTCACCGAGGGCATGTACATCGTGCCCAAGCACATCTACGACACCGTCGATCCGAATGATCTCGGTTCGTTCACTGGCCTCGGCAAGCCGGGCTGGCCGGTCGGCACGGGCGCTTTCAAGGTCGCGGAGATGACGCCGGAGCGCATCATCCTCGATCGTCGTGACGACTGGTGGGGCGCAAAGACCGGCTTCCATCGGCTGCCTGCGATGAAACGGGTGATCTTCGTTCCATTCACCACCCACGAGCAGGCGGCCCAGCTTCTCACCAATGGAGATGTCGATACCATTCTTGAGGCTACTGTGCCGGTGATGAAGCAGTTGCTCGCCAAGGACAACATCACGACCTTCTCGGGCAAGAAGCCACCCTACGGCAACATCGACTGGTGGCCGACCGCGCTGTTCTTCCAGTTCCTCGATCCGCAATGGCAGGACGTCCGCGTCCGCAAGGCGGTTGGTCTCTACATCAACCAGCAGCAGGCGGTGGACTATGCGTATGACGGCGCCGCCGAGGTTACCGGTCTGCCCTATCCCAAGTACGCTGCGCTGTTGCCGTACTTCGACGACATGCAGCCGGTGATCAAGAAGGATCGCTTCCTGGAATACGATCCGAAGGCGGCCGACGCACTGATGACGGAGGCCGGCGCAGTAAAGGATGCACAGGGTATCTGGACGCTGAACGGCAAGGAGATGGGTGGAGATCTCTATTTCACCAACTCGCTCAACCAGATTGGACCGGTGATCGCGGAGCAACTCCGTCGTGCTGGCTTCAAGGTCGCGCCGAGCACACGTCCGGGCTACCGCAACACCGTGTTCCACGGTGAGGCAACCTGGTGGCTGTGGGGCAACGGAGCGTCTGTCAACGATCCGTTCCACACGCTGCGCCTCTACCACGAGCGTTGGGCAACCCCGCGCGGAGAGGAGGCGTTGTGGCCGACGCGTTGGAAGAATGACGAGTACAGCAATCTCGTGGACCAGATCGAGAAGCTTCCGCCGGCCGATCCGAAGGTGCGTGGCCTGGTCGATCAGGCGCTGACGATCATGCTCGATGATCAGGTCATCGTCCCGATCTCGCAGTTCTACCACCGCATCCCGTTCAACACGACGTATTGGACGCATTTCCCGACCGAGAACGACGCGTACATCACGCCCACGTTCTGGCATTACACGGGTTATTTGATGCTGCTGAACATGGAAAAGGCGAAGAAGTAAGCTTCTTCTCTCCTGACCGGCGGGTGCCTGGTGTCCGCACCATTCGCCCGCCGGTTTGACATTCTCGCATCAGCGGTCGGGAATCGAGATGACAATCGCCACTATCGCGAGGCGCTTGGGCCTGTTGCTCCTGGTCGTGTGGGTTGCAAGCACGATCAATTTCTTTGTCCCGCGGCTGGCGCCCAGAAATCCCATTGAAGACAAACTCCTCCAGATGCTCGAAAGCGGTGGAGCGTCGGTCGACATCAAGTCGCTGGTCGAGGCTTACAACGCCAAATTCGGCCTCGATAAACCGCTTTTCGAGCAATACGTTTCCTATATACGCGACACGCTGAAGCTCGATCTTGGCTATTCGATCGCCTACTACCCGACTCGCGTCATCGATATCGTCGGGCACGCATTGCCCTGGACAATCGGGCTGCTTGCAACGACCACGCTGTTCGGCTTTCTGTTCGGCACTGTGCTGGGGGCGTTGACCGTTTGGCGCGGCGCACCGGCGGTGTACAAGTACCTCGTGCCCTTCCTGATGATCTTCTCGGCCGTGCCTTTCTATCTGATCGGCCTGATCCTGATTTATGTGTTCGCCTATCAGCTCAACTGGTTCCCGCTAAGTGGAGGAATGAGTATCGCCGGCGAGTCGACGCTAAGCTGGTCGTTGGTGGTCGACATCTTCTACCATTCGCTGCTGCCGGCATTTTCGATCCTTCTCGCCACCCTCGGCGTCTGGGCGCTTTCCATGCGCGGTATGATGGTCACGGTGCAGGGCGAGGACTACATGACGTTCGCCGATGCTCTCGGGCTGAAGAACCGGCGCCGCTTTCTGCAATACGGCGTTCGTAATGCGGTGCTGCCGCAGGTAACGCAGCTCGCGCTCTCGCTTGGCCATATCCTGTCGGGCTCGATCCTGGTCGAGCTCGTGTTCGGATACCCCGGAGTCGGGCAGCAGCTTTACCGCGCCGTCCAGCATCTCGACTATTTCGTCATCTATGGAATTGTCTTTCTCCTGATCTGCACGATCGCCGTCGCGATGCTGCTGATGGATCTCATCTACCCGCTGCTTGACCCGCGGGTGCGTCACGCGCGAGCGAGCCGATGAGCACCGTGGCCGCCACGGGCCCGGCAGTCGGCGCCCAACGTTCGCGCCTGGAATTGGGGCGCTACCTTCGACGCAATCCGAGCCTCGTGCTCGGTGGATCGATGGTGCTGCTGCTGCTGCTCTTCACCTTGGTCGGTCGCAATTTCGTGACGTGGGACCAGGCGTTCCCGCTGACTGGCCCGCGTTCCCATCCACCCTCAGCCGAGTGGTGGTTCGGCACCGACGCACAGGGGCGCGATCTATTCGCGGTGATGGTCTACGGCACGCTTCTCACGCTCAAGATAGGCCTCATCGCAGGATTCCTGGGCCTGTTCATAGGCACCGTGGTCGCCTTCATCTCGGCCTATCAGGGCGGCTGGGTGGACACCGTGGTCCGCACGATCGTCGATGTGTTCATCACGGTGCCGACATTGCTGGTTCTGGTCGTCGTCGCCTCCGCGATCCAAAGCAGCATGAGCACAACGATCATGGCAATCACCATCGCGCTGCTCGCATGGCGTGAGCCGACGCGTCAGATCCGCGCTCAGGTTCTGGTCATGCGCGAGGCGCCCTATGTGCTGGTCGCCCGCCTCAACGGCGCCAGCCGGATGCGCATCGTCTTCCGGGAACTCATACCGAACCTGCTGCCATATCTTGGCGCGAGCCTGATCATGGCGGTCGCGCAGGCGGTTCTCGCCTCGATCGGGTTGGAGGCTCTCGGGCTCGGTGCTCCGGCCGAGCCGACGCTCGGCATGACGATCTACTGGATGATGAACGAGTCGGCGTTCCTGCTCGGCCTCTGGTGGTGGATCCTGGAGCCGGTGACGGTGCTCGTCATCCTCTTCGTCGGTCTCTATCTCGTCACCACCGGCCTCGACGAACTCGCCAATCCGCGTCTGAGGCGCAACACATGACGGGCGAGGGGCTTCAGGTCCGCGACCTCGTCGTCAATTATCACACCGATGATGGCATCGTGCGCGCCGTTGATGGCGCGAGCTTCGACGTCCCCGCCGGCCGGCGGCTTGGACTGGTCGGCAAATCCGGTTCCGGCAAGACGACCACGGCTCTGGCGCTGATCCAGATGCTGCGCGCGCCCGGCCGCGTCGATGGCGGCACGGCCGTGGTTGGCGGCATCGACCTGCTGGCGCTGAGCGAGCAGGAGGTGCGCAAGCATCGTCTGCGCACTGTCAGCTATATCCCGCAAGGGGCGATGAACTCGCTCAACCCGGTGCTCTCTGTCGGCAAGCAGATGCGCAACGCGCTGGTCGACCACGACATCCGCCTATCGCGCAGCGAATTCGAGGACACCATTTCGCGGGCCCTGACCGGCGTCGATCTCGATCCGCGCGCCGCCAGGCTTTACCCGCATGAGCTTTCCGGTGGCATGAAACAGCGCGTCTGCATCGCCATGGGCACGCTCCTCAAGCCGAAGCTGATCATCGCGGACGAGCCGACCAGCGCGCTCGATGTGGTGACCCAGCGTCAAGTGATGGAAAATCTCGGCCGCCACCAGGACGCGACCGGTGCGGCGCTCATTCTCATCGGTCACGACATCGGACTGATGGCGCAGTTCGTGCACTACCTGGCCGTGATGTATGCGGGCCGTCTGGTCGAGATCGGCACCGTCGCGGAGGTGTTGGGCAATCCCCGTCACCCCTACACCAAGGCGCTCACCCAGAGCGTGCCGCGCCTCAGGCATCGCGGCAACCTCCAGGGCGTCCCGGGGGTTACGCCGTCGCTCGCCCGGCTGCCGCCCGGCTGCGCCTTCGAACCGCGATGCCCTTACGCCATCGACCGCTGCCGGGTGGAACGCCCCCCGCTTGACCGGACGCTCGGCCAGCACCGCGCCGCCTGCCTTCGCGCCGACGAACTGGTCGCAGAGAAAGTGGCATGAACGCTCCGCTGATCGAGCTCGACGCCGTCGAAAAGCGCTACGGATCGCTGGTCGCCGTGTCGGCGCTGAACCTCCGCATCGATGCCGACCGCGCGCCGATCATCGCCGTGGCGGGCGAGAGCGGCAGCGGCAAGACGACCCTGGCCTCGCTCCTGCTTGGCTTCAACGATCCGACCTCCGGGGAAATCCGCTATCGGGGCAAGCCGTTGCGCTCGCTCGCCGGTCCTGCCTGGCGCTCGTTTCGCCGCGAGGTTCAGGCCGTCTTTCAGGATCCGTTCGCCGTCTACAATCCGTTCTACCGGGTCGACCACGCGCTGCTCGAGCCGCTGCGGCTGTTCAAACTGGTCCGGTCGCGGAAGGAGGCGCAGCGGATGATGGAGGAGGTCTGCGCGAAGGTGGGCCTGCATCCGGAGGACACGCTCGGGCGCTTTCCCCATCAGCTTTCCGGCGGCCAGCGCCAGCGCCTCATGGTGGCGCGCGCCCTCCTGCTCCAGCCGAAGCTGCTCGTCGCAGACGAACCGGTGTCGATGATCGACGCCTCGCTCCGCGCTCTCGTGCTCGGCAATCTGAAGACGCTCAACCGCGAGCTCCAGCTCCCCATCGTCTACATTACCCATGACCTTACGACCGCCTATCACATCGCTGATGTGATCATGGTCATGTACCGCGGCAAGGTGGTCGAGGCAGGTCCGGCCGATACCGTCATCGAGTCGCCGCAGCATCCCTATACGCAGCTTCTGGTCGACTCGATTCCGTGGCCCGACCTCGAGATCGGGTGGGGGGCCAGTCATCCGATTCTGAAGGAGGACGATCGCGCTGCGCCGACGACGGGCTGCGCCTTCGCCGGTCGCTGCCCGTCCGTCATGCCGGCCTGCCGCACCGCGCCGCCGCCTCTCTACGCCACAGAGAGCGGGACGGCCGTGCGCTGCATCCTCAACCAGACACCGGCCGCATTCGACGATCGGCAACTGAGCACACTGCTGCAGTTGGCCAATTGACCTCACCAGGAGCGAGAGAATGAAGATCACCCGCGTCAAACCACTGGTTGTTGCAGCGCCGCCGCACCGCAACTGGATCTTCGTCAAGGTCGAGACCGATCAGCCCGGCCTCTACGGCTGGGGCGAGGCGACGCTGGAATGGAAAACGCGCGGGGTGGTCGGTTGCGTCGAGGATTTCGAGCCGATCGTCGTTGGGCAGGATCCGCGCAACGTCACCAAGATCGTCGAGTTGCTCAACAAGGCCGCCTTCTGGCCGCTCGGCGTCATCGGGCTGACGGCGCTTAGCGCCATCGAGCAGGCGGTCTGGGACATCAAGGCCAAGGACATGGGCGTGCCGGTGTGGCAAGCGCTCGGCGGCAGCGTGCGGGATCGCGTGCGGGTCTATACCCACATCGGCGCCGGCAAAGTGAAGATCGATCGCGGCAAGCGCGACATCGGCGAGTATCGCGAATCCGCCGCCGAACTGAAGGAGGCGGGCTACACCGCCCTGAAGACCGGCCCCGTTCCCTACACCCACTACGATCCCGACCTGGCGGCGGTCCGCCACGCGGGCAAGCTGCTGGAAGGTCTGCGCGACGCCGTCGGCGATACCGTCGATATCCTGCTCGACTTCCATGGGCGCCCGTCATCCATGGCCGCAGCGCTTTCCTACATCGACGCGGTCAGCCCGGCCCACCCGATGTTTGTCGAGGAGCCGATCCAGCCCGGCGATCCCGAGGCCATGCGTATGATCGCCGATCGCGCCGGATGCCCGATCGCCACCGGCGAGCGCATCCTGACCCACAAGGAATACGAAGACCTCTGCAACATGAAGGCGGTCACCTACATCCAGCCCGACCTTTGCCATTGCGGCGGCTTCACCATCGGCAAGCAGATCGCCGCCACCGCCGCGGCGAACTACATCGGCGTCTGCCCGCATAATCCGATGGGGCCGATCGCCGGCGTCGTCGGCCTGCATTTCGGCGCCGCCGTTCCGAACTTCGTCATCCTCGAGGAGATCACCGGCTCGATCCCGTGGTTCTCCGAGGTCGTTTCCACGCCGATCAAGCGCGTCGACGGGTATTGGGAGATCCCGACTGCCCCCGGCCTCGGCGTCGAGATCGATGAGGCGGTCGCCGCCAAGCATCCCTTCCAGCAGGAAACGATTGCGGGCCTGGAGGCGGTTGTCGACAGCGACGGTACGATCGCCAATTGGTAGCGAGCAGGCACAATGGCTGACAAGACGACGGTCCTCATCACCGGCGCGGGCGGCAATATCGGGCGCAAGTTGCGCGCGCATCTCGAAGGGGCCGGGCGCTACGACCTGCGCCTTCTCGATCTCAACCCGAACAAGGATCCGGCGGTGCAGACCGCCGATCTTTCGGTCTATGACGAGGCCTGGGCGAAGACCTTCGACGGTGTCGATACAGTGATCCATGTCGCCGCCGACCCCAGCCCGTGGGCCGGCTGGGGCCGCGTCCAGCAGCTCAACCTCGATCTGCTCTTCAATGTGGTGGCAGCGGCGCACAAATCCGGCGTGCGCCGCATCGTCTTCGCCAGTTCCAACTACGTCGTCTCCGGCTACCGCTTCAAGCCGGACCGGCTGACCGCCGACCTGGAGCCGAAGCCGATCAACCCCTACGGCGCCTCGAAGCTGGTTGGCGAGCGCCTCGGCAAGATGTACTCCGATCGCTACGGCCTGAGCTTCATCGCCTTCCGCATCGGCGTCTGCCAGCGCCACCACGACAACCGTTTCGGCCCATGGATCCCGTTCAGCGATTGGGGCCAGAAGATGTGGGTGAGCGACCGCGACCTCTGCAACGCCTTCCAGGCTGCGATCGACGACAAGCACGTCAGGTTCGGCGTCTACAATCTGGTGTCCAATAATCCGGGCATGCGCTGGGATCTCGAGCCGCTTCGTCGCGACCTCAAGTTCACGCCGCAGGACGGCGAGCCGCAGCAGCTTTCGCTTGTGCATCGCCTTCGCAACGCATGGGCGTGGCTGCGTTACGAGGCGCTGCCGTCCTTGGTGGAGTCGCTGCCTGGACGCAGATGGTGAGTTTGAGATGAGGATTGAATGCGTCGTCGATGCGCATGCGCAGGTGGGCGAGGGGCCTGTTTGGGATGCGCAAGAGCAGGTCTTGTGGTGGACGGACATCAACGGCCGCATCATGCACCGCTTCGATCCGAGAAGCGGTAAGGATCGCGCGTTCGAAGTGCCGTTCCGCGTCGGCTGTTTCGCACTGCGGGCTTCGGGCGGGTTCGTATTGGCTGCCGAACACGGGTTCTGGTTTTGGGAGCCGGGCAGGGCGCCGGAGCACATCCTCGATGTCGAGGGTGACCGTCCGAACAACCGCATGAACGACGGCGGGTGCGATCGCCAGGGAAGGTTCGTCGCGTCCAGCATGAATCTCGACGGAGAGAAAAAGCCGACGGGGGCTTGCTGGCGTCTCGATGCCGACCTGTCGATCGAGAAACTTGCCGAAGGCCTCTACATCGGCAACGGCATTGCCTTCAGCCCGGAGGGCGATCGGTTCTACCTCGCCGACACCACCGTCGACCAAGTCTGGGTACACGACTACGATGGGGCGAGCGGCAAAGCCGGTCCACGCCGCCAGTTCGCCAGCACCGCGGCGCTCGCCGGCAAGCCCGACGGGGCCACCGTCGACGCGGACGGCGGCTATTGGCTGGCTGGCGTCACCGGTTCGCAGGTCTATCGCTTTCGGCCATCCGGCGAACGTGACCTGACGATCGAAATGCCGACGACCAAGCCAACCCGGCCGATGTTCGGAGGCCCGAACCTCGACGCGCTCTACGTCACGTCGATTGGTTCGAACCCTGCGCCCGGCGACACCAATGCGGGCGGGCTCTTCCGCATCACCGACACCGGCTTCAAGGGACTGCCGGAGCCGCGCTTCGCCGGATAAGCGTCCAGTTTCGCTGCGACCATGCTCGGGGGAACGGGTTTGTCCTGAGCAACCATCCGGTGACGGACCAAGGCATTGCGGAAGCGACCGTCACGCGTCCGGCACCCGCGCGCCGTCCTTTCAGTCAAGGTGATAGACCTCGGGCATGAAGGCCCACCATTCGCCGTCGGCAGCGCTCTTCAGCCGAGCCTGGCAGGGATCCGTGAGTGCTAGCCACCGCTTGGTCACCGCCATTTCGCCGAGAGCTTTCATGTCGGCCTCGAAGTCGCTGCCCGCATATTCCCAGTAGCCGAAGAGCAGGTTCTCCGGTTCGCGCAGGTAGATTGAGTAGTTGCGGATGTTGGCGGCGCTCAGCGCCTCGTCCATTTCGGGCCACGGGGAAGCGTGAAGAGCCTTGTATTCCGCGATCTTTTCCGGCCTGACGCCGATCACCATACCCATGCGCCGGACCATCAGCGGATTCTCTTCCCGTCGCCATCGAACAGCCGAACGTCCTGAGGCCGGAAGCGAAGCGTCACCGCCTTGTTGCCCGCCAGCCCGCGCGAAAGTCGTCGCTCCGCGATGATAGGTTCGCCGGTCGACGTGGATGCATACAGGAACGAAGTCGAGCCGAGCTGTTCGGAGACGTCACCCGTCACCGGCAAATCGACTCCCTCAGCCGCCTCAAGGTGTTCGGGCCGGATTCCGAACTGCACCGCCGATCCGGGTTCCACGGCCGTTTCGAGAGGCAGCGCAACCTCGATGCCACAGGTTGCAAAGCGCCTGCCTCCCAGAGATTTTGCCTTGAAGAAATTCATGCGCGGCGAGCCGATGAATCCCGCGACGAAAGCGTTCTCCGGATCGTCGTAGACGGTGAGGGGAGGCCCGATCTGCTCAACATTGCCGTCGCGAAGTACGACGATCGTGTTGGCGAGCGTCAGGGCTTCGGTCTGGTCATGGGTAACGTAGACCATTGTGTTGCCCAAAACGCTGTGGAGCTTGGCAATCTCGACGCGCATCTGGACGCGCAATTCGGCATCCAGATTGGAAAGTGGCTCGTCGAAAAGGAAGACCTTGGCGTTGCGCACGATGGCGCGGCCGATGGCAACGCGCTGCCGTTGTCCGCCCGACAGTTGCGCCGGTTTTCGATCAAGCAAGTCGTCCAGTCGAAGGATCTCGGCGGCCCGCGCTACTTTCTCCGCAATCTCACTTTTTGGCCGGTGCGCCATGCGCAAACCAAAGCTCATGTTGTCGGCCACGGTCATGTGCGGGTAGAGAGCGTACGACTGAAACACCATGGCGACGCCGCGGTCGGACGGCTCCTCGTCGGTCACATCGCGCCCGCCGATGTAGATTTCTCCGCTGGTGACCTCTTCGAGTCCGGCGATCATGCGCAGGAGGGTGGATTTTCCGCAGCCGGATGGTCCGACGAAGACGGTGAACTCGCCTTCATTTATGGGCAGCGAGACGTCGTGGATTACCTCTGTCGAGCCGAAGGTCTTGCGTATGTTGCGCAGTTCGATTTCCGGCATGACCTACCCTTTGACCGCGCCAACGGCGATGCCCGAGACGATGCGCCGCTGGAAGATGACGTAGAGGACGACGATTGGCGCTGCCGCGATCACGATGCCGGCCGTAAACAACGGTATCTGGTCCGAGAATTGGCCCTTCAGTGCCGAAATCCCCACCATGAGGGTACGATTCTTCTGCATGGTCAGCAGGGCGATCAGGATATCGTTCCAGCAATTGAGGGTGTTGATGATGCCCAGCGTCACCAGCGCTGGCATCCCCAGCGGCACCATCACATGCCACCATACCTGAAGAAGAGAGGCGCCATCGATCCGCGCCGCCTCGATCAGCTCTCGTGGCAGGCCGGAGTAGAACGCCGTCATCAGATACACCGAGAACGGCAGGAAGAACGCCGTGTAGGACAGGATCAGCCCGTGATGTGTGTTGATCAAGTTAAGCGCAACCATCGTACGCATGTACGGCACCAGCACGACCTGGACCGGGATCATCAGCGAGGACAGGATCACGATGAAGAGAAACTTCCTGTAGGGGAAGCGCAGCGACGCAAGTGCAAAGCCGGCGAGGGACGAGACGACCGTTAGCAGGATCACTGCCCCAATCGTGGCGATTACGGAGTTGAGGAAATACTGGTCGAGATGGGAGCCTGTCCAAGCCCGCGCGAAATTGTCGAGTGTCGGGTTCTGGGCCAGCCCGAACCGGTCGAGAAGGTAATCGTGTCGGGTCTTGAGCGAATTGTTGACCGCGAAAAAGATCGGATAGAGGCAGCTCACCGCCAGGATCCACATCGGGATCGACAGCAACCTCAGGACCCGCCTTTGCCGTTTGCCCGCGCCCGCCACCTTGCCCTCAGAGTTTTGTATTGCGAGACATGATACGAATTTGCAGCCAGGCCAGAATGCCCGTCATGACAAACAGGATCATCGACAGCGCGGACGCGTATGCGGGCCGGTTGAGCTTTCCCTGCGCGGCCCAGATCAGATACTCCGGCACCGTCGTGGCCGTACCGGGCCCGCCTCCGGTCAGCACATAGATCAGGCCGAACATCGTGGTCAGCAGTCCGATGGTCGTGATGACAGTCGAGAACTCTATGATCGGGCGCAGCTCCGGGATAATGATGTGGAACCAGATCTGCCACATCTTCGCGCCTTCGAGCCTCGCCGCCTCGACCGTCTCCTTGGGCACCGTCGACAGTCCGGCGAGAAAGATGAGTACGCCCATGCCGAAGGTCGACCACGATTGAATCGCGAGCGTTACCGGCAAGGCAGTCGCCGAACGCCCCAGCCAGTCCACGCCGTGAATACCGAAAATCCCGAGCAGAGCGTTCAGGCTCCCGCGGAAGCTCAGAACGATGCTGAATATGGAGCCGATGATGACGCTCGAGAGAACGGCGGGAAGGAAATAGACCGATCGAAAGAAAGTGCGGCCGGGAACACCCTGGTTGATCAGGATCGCCAGCAACATCGGGATCGTCACGAAGATCGGCACCGACAGGAGGATGACCCCCGCGTTGGCGACAGCCGAACGGAAATTCGGGTCATCCAGGGCCTTCAGATAGTTGCCGGCACCGATGAATTCGCCCGGGCTTGTCGCGGTCGCGCTTGTCAGCGAGATCGCGAAGCCCCAACCGAGCGGAATGATGCGGAATACCAGGACCAGCAGTATGGCGGGGAGCAGGAATAGCAGCGCGATGCGCGCTTCCGCTCTCAGTCCGCGATGAGGGCGGGAACGGGGCCGCACGGCCTGGCCGGTCTGATTCTTGGCGGTCGCGGTCATGGAAAAGTCACTTACCAAAAAAAGAATGGGGGACGCGCCGCGCCCCCCATTCTTTGGGCGTTTCTTACTGCGGCTTGGCTTCAGCCTGTACCTTGTCGAGAGCCGCGGCCGCGGCGTCAACCGTGGTTTCGCCGTTGAGCAGCAGCTGGCTCTGGCGATGCCACTCGTCGAGTTCCGGCGCCGACGCGTTCGCGTGCGTGGTGGGAACAGCGCGGTTCGCCAGCCAGCCCATGATCTGCTTGAGGCCGGGGCTGTCGATACCCGAGGTGTCGACCGTGGTGTTCGCCGGGACGACGCCCGCGTCGTTCACGAGGACCGACAGCACGTCGGATGACGCGAGGGTCTTCACCGCTTCGAGCGCGAGGTCGATGTTCGGCGAGTCCTTGTTCACGGCGTAACCGACGCCGCCATCAAGCGGGACGCCGGGGGCGCCTTCATGCTGGTCAGCGGCCACGGTCGGCGAGGGCATGGGATAGACACCGACATTGTCGGCGCCCATGTTCTTTTCGAACTGTTTCCAATGGAAGACGTTCGAGAGCAGGCCCCAGATGTTGGCGCCAACGCCCTGTTCGAACAGGGTGGACTCGTCCATGAACATGGTCTGAGAGTTGCCACCCTCCTGGTACCAGCCCTTCTTGGCCGTATCGACCCAAGTCTGCAGGATCGCCTTGATCGGCGCATCCGACCAATGGAGCTTGCCTGCCGACCAATCCGCCTGCTGCTGTGCAGTCAGCGACTGGTTCGCCATCTCGGACAGGAAGAACTCGGCTTCGTAGCCTTCCTTGTTGGCCATCAGGAAGCAAGCGGCCTCACCCTTTGCCTTGATGGCGTCGCACATCTTGTTGACTTCATCCCAGGTCGTCGGCGGCTTGTTGGGATCGAGGCCGGCGTCCTTGTAGAGCTTCTTGTTGTAGTAGACGACATGACCCTGGAGCGTCGTCGGGATGAAGTAGAGCTTGCCGTCGACGGTGAATGCCGACTGTCCGACAATGGTCTTGATGAGGTCGGGCAGCTTGTCGTTCAGCGGGATCAGGCCGCCGACGAGATTCTTGGCCTGCGCACCACCATTGGCCCACATCACGTCGGGGCCGGTCTTCGAAGCAAGGGCGGTGCCCAGAAGCGTGTAATACTCGGCGTCTGGCTGCGCTACGAAAGTGAGCGTGTCTCCTGGGTGAGCCTTCTCGAAGGCCGCCTTTGCGGCCTCATAGTAGGTGGGATTGCGGGGTACGTTGACGTCCCATACCGTGATCTCCGCCGCCAAAGCGGGAGATGCGGCCACTAGCGCGGCAAGCGCTGCCGCCAGTTTCAACTTCTGCATGATTGGTTCCTCCGGTGGATGATGTCGTCCATTCACTCCCCAGCGGCCGCAAGCCTCGGCGTGCGTCCAACCCGAGGATTGAAGGGTGCTGGTCCGAGGTCCTCCCTCGGCATCAGTTCAGGCCTCGCCCAATCGCGGCGAGCGGTTTCGGAAAGCACAAGCCCATGACCGGGCCGGTCGGGCGCATAGGCCCAGCCGTCGCGGATTTCGACGGGTTGCTCGACGAGGTGATCGAAATTCTGGAACGAGTACTCCAGCCACTCGACCTCGGGCAGAGCGCAGGCCATGTGCACCCCGACTTCGAGAAAGGTGTTGCCGAGCGAGACAGGAATACCAAGCTCGGCGGCGAGCCAGCCAATGCGCATGACATCCGTCACTTGCCCGTGCACGTTGAGGATGTCGGTGCCACCCGCCAGCATGAGCTGGCGCTTGCCGGCGGCGTCGAGATATTCCCCCGAATTGATGAGCGTCCAGGGGGCTCCCTGACGCAGCATGCGCAAGCCTTCGAAATCGTTCCGGAGGATCGGATCTTCGACCCACATCAGTGGGAAGCCCGCGTCGCGGATGGCGCTGAGCTTGACCAGCGCTTCCTTGGCGCCCCATGCCTCGTTGGCGTCGATCATCACTCGGGAACCGGAACGGACGGTCTTGGTCAGCAGGTTCAGCCGATGAAGATCGCGCTCGAAATCGGGGTGCCCAACCTTGATCTTGAAGGCGCTGTAGCCGATCGATTCGGCGTGTCCGAAGAACGCGGTGAACTCGGCGTCGCTCAGGTGGAAATCGAGGCCGGACGCATATGCGCGCACGCGGTCGCGCCGGCTGCCGAGCAGGCGATGAAGCGGAAGGCCCGCCTCCTTGCCGGCCAGATCCCACAAGGCGACCTGAATTGCCTCATGGAAGGGCAGACTGAAGGCACGCTGGTTGCCTCCGCGCGGCCGTCCGACACGGTGTACAAGGCCGAGCGCTGGCTGCCCTTGAATGGCGGGCCATGCCTCGCTCGCGAAGATGCGTTCGATTTCGTGAAGGGCCGGCAGGGGAAGGAACAGGCTTTGAACGAAGCCGAGGCCGGTCTCGCCACCCTCATCGATCAGTTCGAGAGCGGCAATGTTAACATCGTCGGCCCGGACCTGGCTGTCGCCAATGACCCGGTCTCGCGCGAACTGGAAGCGGGTAAGTCGAAACTCGGCAATTCTCATTGTAATCGATTAGATCATCGGATTGATATATCACATACCCATCGTTAGTAGATCAGAGGCGAGGGCGAATCAAGTGGCAGAGGCTGGACTTCTCGGGATGAGCGAAAGGGCGGGCGGCAGCGCCGTCCGGCTCAGCGACGTCGCCTACACGCGGGTCCTCGAAATGCTGTTCGAGCGTCGCCTGCCAGCCGGCGCGTTCGTCTCGCAAAGCGAACTGGTCGAAAAAACCGGCGTGCCTGTTGCGCCGTTGCGCGATGCGCTGCGGATGCTGGAGGCCGACGGTATCGTCACCATTCACCCGCGGGTGGGGATCGAGTTCGTGAAGCCAGGTCTGGAACTCACGCGCGCCACGTATCAGTTTCGCGGCATTGTCGAGGCGTCAGCCGTTGCGGTGTACGCGGAGACGGCCGACGAGCCCGGCATGCTTGAGATCGAGCGTCGCCATCTGGCGGCGGTCGAGGCGGTGGAGCGCGAGGGGTTGACGCCGGCGATGCGCGACGAGCTTGAGGCGCTTGAACTGCTTCTCCACAACGCGATTGTCGGCAGTCTCGGGAACCCGCTGATCGAGACGAGCTATCGGCGCATTCACAATTACCTCAGGATCATGCGGCTGGATCGCAAGGTCACCGTCCCGCTCGCGCTTCGATCGTTGCGAGAACACCTGGCTATCATTGCAGCGTGCCGCCGCCGGAACCCGTCCGAGGCACAGGCCGCGTTGCAGGCGCACTTCAACAGCGCGCTGCAGCGGAACATGGGCCTCTACTGAGCCAGGCCACGTTAGCCGCCAATTCTTTCAGGTGCTCTGCGGTGGCGCACCGCACCAACCGCCAGACAGTGACGCGGACCGCCTGTGGTTCGGTCTAGCGCGTGTCCTTTCGTATTGGTCGCCCACCGCGTCTATCAGGCACGTGCCGCCGGACGGCATCGGACGCCTCCATGCCAGGTGACGAAGTCGACCGCAGCAGCGTCTCCTTCGCAGACGCCAAGTGCGCCTGGCACGCGAACTGCGCCGCCGGGGCGTCCCGACTAATGAGGGCGTCGATATACGCCAGATGCTCACGGATCGCGACTTCGTTGCGCTGACGCTCGTCGTGTTTGTTCCACTGGTAGTGGTAGTGGAAGATAAGCGTGATGATTTCGTAGAAGCCATCGATGAAGCGATTGGGAAGGGACGAATTGATGAGCCGATGGAACCGACTGTCGACGTCCGAAAAGTCGTGAAATCTGCTCTCAATCTCGACAAGAAGCTTGCGATGTTCCCTCCGCAGGGACGCGAGCTGCTGCCACAGCAGTGAGTCTTCCGGCAGGTTGACGAACGCAATTGCGGACCGCTTCTCGAACATTTCCCGGATTTCGAAAAGCTCGAGTGCAAAAGCCGTTGTGAACCCTTTGAAGACCCAGCCGGCGTTGGGCCGCTTTTCGATGAGCCCAAAGCGCTGAAAGCGATTCAGGAATTCGCGAATGCCCGAGGTCGCCACACCAAACTGCCGGGCAAGCTCGAGTTCGTTTATCGCGGTTCCAGGACGGGCGTTGTCACGCAGCATCCATTCCATGAAACGTTTCTCCACCTGCGTCGCCAGGGGAACCGTTTCTGCCTCGGGGAAGCGCCGGATCGATTTGCGGGCAGAATGCAAAATGCGTTGACGACCGTTTCCGGTGATGATGCCGCGCGTGGCCAGGCTGGCGAGAACCTTGCGGACAGTCGTGCGGCTCACACCGAGATCAGCGCTGAGGACGTTCTCGGAGGGCAGGTGATCTCCCTTCTTTAGCCGGGAGACCAGATCGAGGGCGTCATTGAAGGCGCGCTTGAAGACGGTGTCGGTTTTCATGGCCGGGGACCCGCGTCGTGTTGGCTTTTTTAATCCATAAAAAACACATTGACGAGGGGAGGGAGTACGGTTTTTCTCTATAAGAAACAAATAGTCAAAATAAGAGGGAGCGTGTGGCGGAGGCGATGGGGGAGGAGTCGAACGTTGTTCCGGTCAAAGGGAACGGCGCCAATGGCATTTCGGCCGTCTCGCTCGGACTCCGGCTGCTCAGCTTTGGCCCTCTCCTGATCCTCGCAATCCTCGTTGGTGTGATCAGCTTCCTGACGCCCTACTTCCTCACGCCGATCAATATCGGAAATATCCTCGCGCAAACGGCGGTCATCGCGATCGTCGCCATCGGCCAGCACCTGGTCATTCTGACCCGGGGCATCGATCTTTCGGTCGGGTCTAACCTGGCGCTGGCAACCGTCGTTGGCGGGCTCGTATTCCGGGTATCCGACTCGGCGTTGCTGGTGATGTTGGCGATGCTGATGGCCGGAACGTTCGTCGGCGCGGTCAACGGCGCGGTCTACGTATTTGGCCGCCTGCCACATCCATTCATCATCACGCTGGCAACACTCAGTATTTGCCGCGGCCTCGCGCTCGAACTTTCCATCGGACACACCACGATGCGTGGGATGCCCGATTTCATCGTCGCGATTGGCGGTAGAGACACCTTCGGAATCCCAAATTCCTTCTTCGTGGTTGCGCTGGTCGCGGGGATCGTCCTCGTCATGGCCAAGACCATGGTCTGGGGGCGCTGGACGTACGCGGTGGGCGGCGCGCCCGATGCGGCGGTCGAAATGGGCATCCCGGTCAAGTGGGTGCTCCTTTCAACCTACGTCATATCGGGAGCATGCGCGGGCATCGGCGCGATTGTCCTCGCCGGACGGACGGCAGCCAGTTCACCGCTTTACGGCAACCTGCTGGAACTCGATACCATCGCGGCGGTCATCATTGGTGGTGCGAGCTTTCTCGGCGGACGCGGCCACATCGGTCACGCACTGATCGGCGCCGTCATGATCGGCGTGATCCGCAACGCCTTGAACCTGCTCGACGTCGACGTCTTCTTCCAGATGATTGCCATCGGCGTCGTCATCGTCGTTGCGGTCGAGGCGGACGTGCTCCGCAACTTCCTTGAGGGGCGAGCCCGGGCCATGCAGGCGGCGCGGACGCAATGACCGGGCAATCGTCCTCCGCCCCGGTTTTGTCCGTGCGGAACGCACAAAAGCGGTTTGGCGCCGTGCAAGCGTTGAAAGACGTGAGCCTGGAAGCCTTTCGCGGCGAAGTGCTGGCTTTGCTTGGTGACAACGGCGCCGGCAAATCGACATTGGTGAAGTGCATCAGTGGCGTTCAGGCCCTGGACGGCGGCGAGATCATGCTCGACGGCGTCGCCACGGCGATCCACTCGCCGGCCGCCGCTCGCCGCGCCGGCATCGAGACCGTCTATCAGGACCTTGCACTCTTCAACAACCTGACGCCCGCGCAGAATTTCTATTGTGGCCGCGAGATAGCTGGCCCCGCCTGGCTGCCGCGGGGGCTGCGCTTCCTGAAAAAGCGCGCCATGGATCGCGAAGCGGCGGCCGTCATCGAGCGCCTCAAGGTGAGCCTGCCGAAGTTCGATGCTCCTGTGGCGTTGATGTCCGGCGGCCAGCGACAAGCCATCGCCGTCGCCCGGGCCACAGTCTTTGCCCGAAAAGTCGTGATCCTCGATGAGCCCACGGCGGCGCTCGGACTGCGTGAATCGCGGAAGGTTCTCGACCTGATCGTTCAACTGCGCGCCGAGGGTAACGCGGTGATCCTTATCACGCACAACATGGAACACGTCGTCGAGCTTGCTGACCGCGCGCTCGTGCTGCGCCAGGGCCGCAAGGTCGGCGAATTGAAACCCGACCGCTCGAATCGGCAGGAGCTGGTTTCGATGATCGTCGGCGCGGAGGTCTAGACGAAATTCGCTGCTCGTCGAGCAGCGAACGAGGGAGCCGGTTCACGTCGAGCCGGCCCAGACAAGGGAGGTAAGGCAATGAGCATGAGACTTATGCTGGGGGGCTTCGCATTCGCCTTCGCGATGGCTGGGCCCGCCCTGGCGGCTGACAACATCAAGATCGGGTACATCACAAAGTTCCCGGTCCCATATTTCCAGACAATGGAAGATGCCGCCAAGGCGTGGGCCAAGGATCACCCCAACGTCGAAATCGTCTACGGCCAAGGCAAGTCGGCAACCGATATCGAGGGCCAGATTGCCTTGATCGAGAAGATGGTTGCCCAGGGTGTGCAAGGCATCGCGATCACCCCGGTCGATCCCAGTGTATCCAGCACGCTCGACAAAGCCGTAGCGGGCGGCGTGAAGGTTGTCCTCATGGACAACAGCATTCCCGGCTGGAAGAACCAGACGGCGCTTGCCACCACCAACAACCTTGAAGCCGGCAAGTTGGCCGGTGGCTACCTGAAGACGGTGCTCAAGGATGGTGACAAGCTCGGCATTCTCGAAGGCGTGCCGGGCGTTCCCGCCCTCGACGATCGCGTCAACGGCATGCTCGAAGGGCTCAAGGGCGTTAATGTCGACATCGTCGGCAAGGGCGCGACCGATTGCACCGAAGAGAAGGGCATCAACGTCGCGCAGGACATCCTGACGGCGAACCCGCAACTCAAGGCGATCTACTCGGCCTGCGGACCGCCGGCTGCCGGCGCCGCGCAGGCGATCAAAAACGCCAAGCTCGACCATCACATCATTTTGGTTGGGTTCGACTATTGCTGCGGCGAGCCTGAAGCCATCGCAGCGGGCGAGGAGGATGCCTCCGTGGCGCAGTTCCCGGCGAAGATGTCCGAGTTGGGCGTCGATGCGCTGGTCAAGGCGATCCAGGGCCAGAAAGTCGAGTCACTGATCAACTCGGGTGCGGCACTGGTGACCAAAGAGAACATGGCCAAATTCAACTAGACGAAGTTCCCCGGGGGCCGGCCTTGCACCGGCCCCCGGCCCAAGCCCGACGCCTCTCAAGGCCGTCACGCGAAAGGAATCGGCGCCAACATGCAGCTCATCGATTCGCTGGTGTGTTCCGAGCCAGGCAAACTGGCGCTCGTGCAGAGGCCTCCGCCCGAACTCGGGCAGGAGAGCGCGCTTGTGCGGCCCCGCCGGGTTGGCGTTTGTGGCACCGATTTCCACATCTACGAGGGAAAGCACCCGTTTCTACAATACCCCCGCGTGATGGGGCATGAGCTCGCCGTCGAGGTCGTCGAGGCGCCCCTTCATTCAGGCCTTTCTGCCGGCGATCTGTGCGTCGTGAATCCATATCTTTCTTGCGGAAATTGCGTCGCATGCCGCGCTGGCAAGCCAAACTGCTGCGTGAATATCTCGGTATTGGGGGTTCACCAGGATGGCGGCATGACCGGCCTCTTGTCAGTGCCCGCGGGCAACCTCATCCGCGCGCCGGGACTGACTGCGGACCAATGCGCCACCGTCGAGTTTCTTTCTATTGGCGCTCACGCCGTGCGGCGCGGTTCGGTGAATTTCCGCGATCATGTTTTGGTTGTGGGCGCCGGACCAATCGGTCTCGGTATCATGCTTTTTGCGCGCCTGGCCGGAGCCAGCGTCGCTGTGTTCGACCGTGATCCGGAGCGGGCCGCGGCGGCCAGATCGATCGTGCAGGCGGTTACGCTCGTGAACCCCACCAGCGATGGCGAGGCTACGGGGGTTTTGGGAAGCGATGAGTGCTTCGATGTTGTTTTCGACGCCACCGGAAATCCGGAGGCAATGGAGCGCGGTTTCAACTTCGTCGACCACGGAGGTCGTTACGTGCTCGTCAGCGTGGTGAAGGGCCCGATTACGTTCCTGGATCCGGATTTTCACCGCAAGGAGATGACTGTCTACGGAAGTCGCAACGCCACATCGGTCGACTTCGAGCATGTCATCGACGCCATACGCAACGGCGATGTTCCCGCCGATCGCCTGATCACACATCGGACCAGCCTTGCAGACGCGGTGAGCGAGATCCCGCTCTGGGCGACTGAAAAGACGGGTCTCATCAAAGCGATCATCGAAATTGACTGATGACGGGATCCGCAAGCGGCTGTCCTAGGCCGCGCCTTTACGAATACCGCCGTCTCAATTTCCCATGTTCCTCCGGGAAATTCGACGGTCACTGACCGGCGCGGGTGTCTCCCCGCCCGCGCCGGTGTTTCTCGTTGCCTGACGGCGTCAGACGGCGGGCGAGGCACAATCCCGTTTCGCATCAAACGTAGAGCTCAGGAGAAGCGCGGCGCTTCGCCTGGGGCGGGCGTGTAGGGATAGCTGCCGCGCTTCAGCACGGCCTCGGTGCCGCCGAGTTCCTCTATGCGCCGCTCCTGATCGTGGAATGCGCGCGCCGAGACTTCGGCCGGGTCGCAGATGTCGCGCAGCCGCCTTTCGCCTTCCGCAATCGCCGTGTCGTGACCACCGGCGAGGGCGAGGTCGCGCGTCTCCATCGGATCAGCGTCGAGATCGAAGAGCTGCGGCCGGTAGCCGTCGTAGTGCACATATTTGAAGCGCCCGAAGCGGACCATGAAGATGCCGGTCATCGAGCCGACGGCATGGTATTCGCTGAAGACGGTGCGATCGGCGTCCTGACCGTCGAGAAGCTTGAGAAGCGATGTTCCCGGAAGCTTGCGCTCTTCGGCTGTAGCGGTCTCGCCGACCGCATCGATGATGGTCGGATAGGCATCGACGAGCGACACCGGCGTCGCCACATGACGACCGGCAGGAATGCCCGGGCCATTGAGGATCAGCGGCACGCCCACCGCTTCTTCGTACATGTTCGACTTGCCCCAGAAGGTGCGTGTGCCGAGATTGTCGCCGTGGTCGCTGGTGTAAACGACCAGCGTATCGCCATCGAGGCCGGTCTCGCGCAGCGTCTTCAGCACACGGCCGATGTTGTCGTCGAGGAACGAAACCATCCCGTAATAGGCGGCGAGGGCAGTGCGCACGTGGTCCTCGTTGCGGAAGTGATCCTCGTAGTTCTGCACCTCGCGCAGTTTGCGCAATACGGGATGATCCGGGAAATCAGCCGGATCGCGCAGGCGCGGCAAAGGGAGCTTTTTCAGGTCGTAGAGATTGAAGAACTCCGGCGGCGCGACCAGCGGGAAATGCGGGCACACAAACGAGATGAACAGGCACCATGGCTTGGCAGGCTTCTTCGCTGCGACGCCTTTCAGCCATTGCATTGCCTCATCGCGGATGTTGCGATCGTATTGAAGATAGGTCGAGTCACCGGGCCCGGCGTCTCCGGCGAGCTGGCCGGTGCTGTCGCGTGTCGGCGGCGGACGACGCAGCATGCCCTGCACGTCGCCTTCTCCCTCCAGCACGTGTAGCGGCAGGATCTCGTTGTCGAAGCCGTTGGGGTCGCTGCTGCCGCGATAGTGCAGCTTGCCGATGGAGTCGCAGCGGTGGTTGGTGTCGTGCAGCCGATGCCCCCACGACGCCGGCGTGCCGCGATAGGGAAAGGCGTTGTCCCAATAGCCGATGGTGTGGACGTAGCGCCCGGTGGCAAAGCTCGCGCGGCTGGGCACGCAGATCGGGCAATTGCAGTAGGCGCTCTCGAACTGCGTGCCGCCGGCCGCGAGCGCGTCCAGATTGGGCGATTTGACGACCGTGTTGCCGTACGAGCCAAGCACGTGTCGGCTGTGCTCGTCGGACATGATGAAAACTACGTTGCGTCCCTGCATGGCTCTTCTTCTCACTGGCGCTCAGGCGGCCGAGGGGCCGCCGTCCGCTTCCTCTGTCACATCCGTTTCGTTGTTCATCAGCACGCAATCCGCGACCGGAACGGTCAGCGTCACCGCAGCGCCGGCTTCGCGGAAATCCCGGCGATCGCCCTGGACCCGCAGCGCCACGCCACCGCCGATATCGATCTGGTAGTCGACAATGTTGCCGAGGAATGTGGCCTCGCTGACCACGCCGTTCAGCTGGTTTGTCCGATCGCCCGTGCCCGCATCGGCGGCGAAGCGGATGGCTTCCGGCCGGATGGCGACGACGCCGGATGTGCCGGTGACGTCGCGATTCGCGACCGCGGTCAGGCGGTGTCCTCCGGCGGTGACAAGGGCCGTGTCGCCTTCCCGTGAGTCGATCGAGGCCGGGACCTTGTTCACCAGCCCCATGAAATCGGCCACGAAGAGGTTCGCGGGGCGCTCGTAGACGTCTCGCGGCGAGCCGACCTGCTGCACCGTGCCGCGATGGAAAACAGCGATCCGATCCGAAAGCGCCATCGCCTCGGCCTGATCGTGCGTCACATAAATGAATGTGATGCCGGTACGCCGCTGAAGGCTCTTCAGCTCGGAGCGCATGCGCTCGCGGAGTTTCGCATCGAGATTGGAGAGCGGCTCATCGAGCAGCAAAATGGAGGGCTCGACGACCAGCGAGCGCGCCAGCGCCACGCGCTGCTGCTGGCCGCCGCTGAGCTGTCCGGGATGCCGATCCTCCAGACCCTGGAGCCCAACGGCAGCCAGAATCTGGTCGACGCGCGATTTCTCGTCGCGCCGATCGAACTGTGTATAGCGCAGGCCGAAGGACACATTCTCCAGACACCGACATGTGCGGCCACACCGCGTAGTTCTGGAAGACCATGCCCATGCGCCGGCGCTCCGGCGGCACGACACCGGCAGGTGACGACAGCACCTGGCCGCCCACACTGATCGAGCCGCCATCGGGAACGAGGAAACCCGCCAGAACGCGCAGCGTCGTGGTCTTGCCGCAGCCGGAGGGCCCGAGGAAGGTGACGAACTCCTTCTCCTCAACAGCGATGTCGATGCCGCGCAGCGCGCGGAACGCGCCGAAGTTCTTGGTCAGCCCCTTGATGTCGATGAACGCCACGCTTTTTCTGCCCTCAGATGGCCGGCGTGTCGCCGGCAGACTTGATGCGGCTGCTGTTCGACAGGCGGTTGAGCGGCAGGCTGACCAGCAGCGTCACCACGATGACGAACACGGCGAGCGCCGCCACGACCTCGAGCTGCCCGAGATCGTTGAGGCGGAAGATGGCGACGGCGATCGTCTCCGTACCCCCGGAATAAAGAAGGATGGTGGCGCTCAGTTCGCTGAGAGCCGGGATGAAGACGAGCAGGAACGCCACCGCGAGGCCGGGACGCGCGAGCGGCAGGAGAATGTGCCAGAGGGCACGAAGCCGGGAAGCGCCGGCGATGCGCGCCGCCTCTTCCAGCGAGGGATCGATCTGACGGAGCGTGGAGTTCGCGCTGCGGGTCGCCAGCGGCACGAAGCGCGCGACATAGGCGACGAGTAGAATCCAGATCGTGCCGTAGATGGCGAAGGGTGGCCGGATGAAGGCGAGCAAGACGCCCACCGCCATCACCGTGCCCGGGAGCCCGAGCGGGAGGATGGCGAGGTAGTCGAGGAAACGCCGGCCCCTGGCCTGCGTGCGCAGGTCCACGTAGGCGACGGTGGCGCCAACGACGACGGCACAGATACCGGCCGCGGCGGCGAGCTTGAAGCTGTTGACGATGCCGCGCACGGCAATCTGGTTGCTGAACAGCGCCTCGTCGAAATTCGTCAGCGTGAAGTTGGCGGGCGTCAGGCCCTCGATCCAGCTACGGCTGAAGGCGGCGATGGCGAGCACGGCCACCGGCGCGACGGCGCTGAGGAAGACGACGAGCCCGCAGAAGGCAAACAGGAGCCACTTCCATCCGCCCAGCCTGACGGTCTCGAGGCGCAGCCCGCGGCCGCCGACTGTCGTGTGCGAGCGGCGCTCGAGATAGCCGCGCTGAAGGATCAGCCCGGCGGCGGTCAGAAGCACCAGCGTCAGCGAGAGAGCCGAAGCCTCCGCCCAGCGTGGCGGATAGGCGCCGATGACGCCGTAGATGCGGGTCGGCAGGAAGGTGATCTGCGCCGGCAATCCGAGAAACGCCTGCGGTCCGAACAGGGCCATCGAATCGATCGCCGACAGCAGTGCCCCGCCGGTAATGGCCGGCGCGACCAGCGGCAGGTTGACGCGCAGGAGCACGCCCCAGCGCCGGGCGCCGAGAAGCTGCGCCGCCTCTTCGTAGGATGCATCGACCGAGCGCAGCGCGCTGTGGGTCATGAAATAGGTGAACGGGAAGACGTGCATCCCGATAACGAAGATGACGCCGCCCATGCTGAAGATGTTGAGCGGTCCACGCGCCCACCCGAAGAGCCCCTGCAGGGCGTGGTTGAAGTACCCGGCATCGGGACCGAGCAGGATGATGTACGCGATCGCGGTGAGATAGGGCGGCGTGATGTAGGCGAGGGCGACCAGCCCCTGGATCGTCCGGCGCATCGGGATGTCGGTGCGCGCCGTCGCCCAGGCGAGCGGCACGCCGAGCAGGACGCTGATGATCCCGGCGCCGAATGCCAGGATCAGCGTGTTGACCAGCGGAACG
This sequence comes from uncultured Alphaproteobacteria bacterium, assembly GCA_963781775.1. Lineage (GTDB taxonomy): Bacteria > Pseudomonadota > Alphaproteobacteria > Rhizobiales > Kaistiaceae > CAVSRC01. Next base: position 37,180 of record CAWAHE010000019.1, read on the forward strand.
AAATTCTGCGACCGCGTGTAGACGCGGGCGATGTAGCCAAACTGGAAATCGCCCGGGATGCCGAAAGCGGCCATCAACAGCCAGAGCAGGGGATAGCCGACGATAAGGAGAAGCAGCCCGATCGCGATGGCGAATACGAGCGTGCTTCCCTCAAATCGGCTCTGGCGGCGCGCGAATCCCGCCTCCGGCGTCGCCACGATCATTGCTCCCTAGGCCCGCGCGAACGGCGACCGTGGCCGTGTGCTAGATGCCCCACTCGCCGCCGAAGACGTCGGTCATGCGCTGCAGGATGTCCTGCCGCTTGTTCTTGTACTCCGCGTAGTCGAGCGTGAGCAGCTTGATCTTGTCGAGCGGTGGGCTGCCGGTCGGCGGTGCAACGTCGGTGCGGCTGGAATATTTTCCACCCTTCACCAGCAGTTCCTGCGCCTCCTTGCCCATCCAGAATTCGTGGAAGAGGAAGGCGGCATTCGGGCTCGCCGATCCCTTGACGAGTCCAACCGCGCCCGGCTCGGTCGGCACGCCTTCCGGCGGATAGACAAAATCCGTCGGCTTGCCCTGCTGCTTCGAGCGCCAGGCGATGTTGTCGTTGGTGGCGAAGGCCGCGCCGCGCTCGCCGCTCTCGAGAACCTGCGTGACCAGCTGTGGCGACGCCACGCGGAGCGGCTCGTTGGCGGCCAACGCCTCGAGCAGTTCCCATCCGAGATGCTGCGCCATCGTGTAGAGACGCGGTGCGCCATCGCCATTGGCGCTGCTGAAGAATGTCAGGCGGCCCTTGAACTCCGGCTTGGTGAGGTCTTTCCAGGTCTTGGGCGCCTTGTCGCCACCGAACTCATTGACGTTGTACTGGACGACGCCCTGGGTCAGCCGGTCGGCCATCCAGGTTCCGTCGGGGTCGCGCAGGTCCGGTGAGATGACCGCCTCTGCGTCGGATTTCTTTTCCAGAAGCAGGCCGCGCTCCTTCATCACCAGCAATGCAGCGAGGTCCGATGCGTCGACCATGTCAGCCTGGATGCGGCCGGCGTCCGCCTCGGCGAGCACCTTGGACGTGACGTCGGCCGATCCGCCGCGGAAGTACTCGACGGAAATGCCGTACTTCTCCTTGAACGGACCGACGATGGCGTCGACGATCTTGGTGTCGAGGCTGGTGTAGAGCGTAACCTTTCCTTCGGCCTTGGCTTTGGCCATGTCGACCTCGGACGCCATGGTCGGCATCCCGTCAGCGGCCCAGGCCCGGCGACCCGCGAGCAAGACGGGGGCGGCGGCGAGGCCCTTCAGAATTGTGCGGCGTGGCAGTTTCTTCATGGATCTTCCTCCCTAGAAGCTTCCGATGCGAAGCCGACGTCTTGTTGCTTTTGCGCCAAATATTGACGGTCGGCCGGAAGGGTGACAAGCACTAATGGGAAGATGATCGATAACCTATGGTAATCGCATGTTCGATCTGCGCACCGTCGACTATTTTCTGACCGCGGTCGCCCGCGGTTCGCTCCGCGCCGCGGCTCAGGAGCTCGGCGTCACCCAGCCCGCCCTGACCAAGGCCATCCGCAGGCTGGAAAACTCATTTGGCGTGCCGCTCTTCGACCGGCAGGCGCGCGGTGTTACGCCGACGGTCTACGGAACGGCGGTCTTGCGTCACGCCAAGGATGTGAAGGCCGCCCTCGGCGCGGCCTGGGACGAGGTGGAGGCGCTGCGCACCGGCAGCGCGGGACTCGTCAAGATCGGCGCCGGACCGTCGTGGCAGGATGCGGTCCTGCCCGAGGCGATTGCCGAACTGCGCATCACTCGCCCCGGTGTCCGGATGCACGTCATGGGCGGCGGGGACGACCAGCTCAAGGACCTCCTCAAAAGCGGCGCTCTCGACTTTGTCCTTGCCGCCGTTCCGGAAACACCGAGGCTGGAGCCGGAACTGGCTTGGCAGCCACTGCTGGCTGACGAGTATTGCGTCATCGCGGATGTGCACCATCCGTTGCGCGGGCGCGGCGAGGTGCGCCCCGAAGACCTTCTCGCCTATCCGTGGATTCTGCCGCCGGCGACGTCATACATGGTTGGCCGGCTCCACCATCTCCTCCGTGCCGCGGGGTTGCCACCGCCGCTGCCATCTATTGAGACCGACGTCATCCCGTTGAAATTGGCCTTGATGAGGAACAGCGACTACCTCAGCTATCATGCGTCGGCGCACCTGGCGGGGTTCGCCCCCGGCTATATCAGGCCGATCGAAGTGCCCGGCACGCGCGCCATGCGGCAGGCGGGGCTGATCAATCGTCGTGGCATTGATTTCAGTCCGGCCGCCAAAGCACTCATCAAGATCTTGGAGCGGCTCTGCGTTGAATTTGCCCGCTAGCTTTGCCTTGCGGTCAGTGGCCGTTTGTACAAAACGCATACCACTGTTTGCGCCCTGTCCGTGGCCAAGTCTCTGGCAATGTTCAGCAATTTCGTTCCGAGAAAGTCGCGGCGGCGCGGAGGGGCACCGGGGCAACGTTGCCCCCGCGGCCCCAGGCCAGTGGATGGCCGTGCGCCTCTCAAAATCGTCCGTCTACACGGACGGCTCTTGCGAACCGGTCGTTGGGCGGTGATTGCCGCCTGCCGGACGCCGCCGCCAATAGCGGACATCGGCTGGCGACATCCGCCGAAAATCGGTTACTCTAGACGCTGCCCACGAACTCGGCCGCCCAGCGACAGGAGCATCGTGGCCTATTGGACTCGCAGGCACGACTATCCGATAAGGACGCCGCTCGAGCCGTTCGAGCGAATACCCTGATTCTGGCCATTTGCATGGCGCTCAGTTGGGCGGTCGTGCAACTGACCGCGGCTGTTTCGGCCGTAACCCTTTCCCAACTGACCGGACGAACATCGTTGGGCGGTATCGCCCCCGGTATCTTTCTTGCGAGTTGGGCCGTTGCCAGCCTCCAGATGGGGCGCTTCATGGACCGGCGCGGGCGGGCGACAGGGTTGCGGGCCGGCTTCGCCGTCGGCGTGGTTGGAACTGCCCTAGTGTTCGTCGGGACCAGCAACGGGTCCGTTGTGGCGTTCCTCCTCGGCCTGATTTGCGTCGGCATGTGCGGCGGGACAATCAACCTCGCCCGCGCCGGAGCGGCCGACATGTATCCGCCGGAACGTCGGGCTCGGGGGATCAGCTATGTTCTCCTCGGAGCGGCTATCGGCGCAATTATCAGCCCGATCGCGTTTTCACCTCTGCTTGCCGGCGTGCGGAGCGGCACTGGGGCACTAGCCATTCCCTGGCTCGTCGCCGGAGGACTCCTCGCGCTTGGTGCGCTCGTCACATTCGGTATTCGCATCGATCCCGTCGAGATCGCCGCCCGCGGAACTTCCAATGTCGCTCAGGCTAAGCTGCCGCAGCGTTCCCTCGGCACGCTAGTTCGCCTGCCTGCCGTGGCGCCTGCGATGTTTGCCGCAGTCGTCTCCCAAGCCATCATGTCCGGATTGATGACGGTGATCGGGCTCGTGATGGTTCAGCGCGGACATGATTTCGGCGCGGTCGCGTTGACGATGAGCGTCCACTTCGTCGGAATGTTCGGTCTTGTTCTCGTCGCGGGCCACGTCGTCGACTGGCTTGGACGCCAGCGTTCGATCATGCTTGGCCTGCTTGTCATGACAGGCGGTGTGCTCATTCTCCTGACAAGTCCCGGCCTGCAGGCCTTGTTGCCGGGGATGTTCGCCATCGGTCTGGGGTGGAACCTGGCGTTCGTTGGCTCTACGGCGGTGATGGGAGACGCGGCGGGCCCGCACGAGCGAGCTGGTCTTCTGGGTTTCAATGACTTTGTTGCTACTGCGGCGGCTGCCATCGTCGCCGTCCTCGCCGGCATGGTCCTCGGCATGGGCGGATTCATCCCACTCGCTCTGACGGCGGCAACCGTCTCGCTCCTGCCGCTCGCTTTTCTTCGTCGGTCTCGTGGCCGCCCAGCGGGCGTCGGCCGGGCCTAATAACGCGGCATGTCTGCTAAGAGCCAAGGGCGGACCGACGCGGTTCAATCGGACGTATCAGCTCCTAACTTTTGCGCGTTAGCGCATTGACATCAAATTCGCGATCAGGCCCGGCTCAACACGGATTGACGGCCGGGGGCGCTGCCCGCTCCACCTTTCAATGCCGATATCCTTGAGCTGCGCGTCGCCAAGCTCATCAAGGATCACACCTGTGCGCGTCGACTGCGACCGCCAGAGGCTTGAGACGAGCATTGTACGGAGATGAAGAAGTGCCAACACGTTGGCATGCGCTGCGGCAATCGTTGATCTGGACGGATGGGACATTGTTGCTCTCCTTGGCCATCGACGCGGAGAGTTTGCCGTGCGACCGTTTTTTGCCGGTCGAAAAAGACGTGAAATGCCCGGGCGACTGGCCACCTCCTGCGTGAAATCGGCGTTAAATCGGTCCGAAACGGTGCTATTTTCGGCTCGCCGGGAGAGCGACGTGGCCATGCACCTGTTTGGCGGTTGAGACTGGAAACGCCGGATGGTGAGCAGACCCGGCTGCCCACGCGGAAGCCATGGCTCCTTCTCGCGGCGCTGGCATTACGCAGCACGGGATAACGCGAGACGCCCTTTGTGAGCGTTCTGGCCGGATAGCGAGAAACGTCAGGCGCGGAACAGCTTGCGTCAGGCACTTCCGCCATTCGCAGATTTCTTCCCGCCGACGCCTCCGGCATGCACCTCGATGGCAACTTGGAGACCGTTCAGATCACGGCCGAAGACCCGCGATTCGATGTTTGGCGTTTCGACGCGCTTCTCGCGACTGGCGAGCCTTCGACCCTTGGCCAAGCGGCAGACCTCTATCGTGGCGACCTCTGAGGGCATCGAAGTAGCCGACCCACTCGACCAGCGGTTTTCGTCCCATCGGGGCGCTTATCGCGGCAAGGCGTTGGCACTGGTCGAGCAACTTAGTCAGGTGCCGGAGACCTATCGCAAGACAGTCGAGGTCTCGGCGAAGCGTTGCCGAGCGACTGCTGTCCGCAGATCCTCCGCAGAGGAAGCACATCGCTCTCAGATCCGGATCTACCAGCATCAGCGGCGAAGAACGCGACCCGGGGGCAGTGAGCTCTGAAGGTGGCGCTAAAGCGCGAGCTTGGGGCGGAGCCCGAACCGCAGACCAGCCTATTGATCACCAACCCGACCATCGCCGTGTCTGAAGATGGCGGGAAGCAGGTCGGTCCGTTGCTGGCGCTGTCCGGGCCGCGTCGGCGGGACAGCGGCCAGCCGTCTATCATCGTAATGCCGTTTGAAAATCTTAGCGGGGTCGCCGACGAGTACTTTGTCGATGGGGTTGTGGAGGAGATCACGTCTGCGCTGTCTCGCGTGCGGGAGTTCTTTGTGATCGCGCGGCAATCGGCCTTCACCTATAAGGGCCGCTACGTGGATGTTCGCGAGGTCGGCCGCGAACTCGGCGTTCGCTACGTCGTCGAGGGAACGGTGCGGCGAGGCGGGGACCGCCTGCGCATCTCTGTGCAGCTGGTCGATGCGGAAACGCGCACGCAGCTCTGGTCCGAGCGTTACGAAGGGGCGAACACCGATATCTTCGCCTTCCAGGATCAGATCGCGCGCAGGTGGCCGGGGCAATCAATCCGGCGGTGCGCAACGCCGAGATCGATTCTGTCCGAGCAAGCCGCCGGGCAGCCTGCGCGCCTATGATCTGGTGCTGCAGGCCTATCCGAAGATTTGAGCCAGGATGCCGGAGACAATCGTGAGGCGATTGCCCTCCTCGATGGCGCAATCGAGGCAGAACCGCAATACGGACGGGCCCACGCTTTGCTTGCTTGGTGCCACTCACGCGAGATTGTCTATCTTTGGTCAACGAACCAACAGGAGAGTCTTCAGCGGGCGCAGACAGCAATTGATGCATCGGCGAACCTGATCAACGACGATCCGACTGCTCTTGCGGCAGTCGGGGCGGTGATCAGTCAGTGCATGGACGATCTCCCGAGGGCCGCCTCCTATGTAGAAGAGCTCTTGCCCTCGATCCCAACGGCGCGTGGGCCTGGGCTCGATATGCATGGGTGGCGATCTATCAATACCAACCGGACCAGGCGATCGAGAGATTCGAGCGATCTCTGGCACTCAGCCCACTCGATCCGCACGAGTTCAACCTGCGCTCCGGCATCGCGTCGGCCTATGGCCAAAAAGGTGAATACGCTCATGCCGCGAAGCTGATGCAGGAGGTGCTCAGTCGATTCCCGAAAGCCACTTGGGCCTATCGCCAATTGGCGTACCTGTCAGCGCTTGCTGGCGACCTAACGACCGCGCACGAGTTCAGTCAAAAGACTTCTCGCTGCTTACCCCAATGTCTCGGTGGAACGAATGAAGCAGCAACATCCCTCGCGCAATAGGCCGGCAGTCTTCGATCGGATGGTCGAGGGATGGAGACTCGCGGGTTTGCCTGAGAAATAGCGGCGCACCGCAGCCCGGTGGATAATTGTGCGGCGTCCGCATTGGGTCAAAAGCGGATATCCGGTCGACAAGATCCGATGTCCGCTTTGCCCGTGAGAGCGGACCTTGAGCGGTCCACCTCAGCAGGCAGTTCGGTGGCCGTTGGTGGGTCCACGCCCCCGGCGACCATACGTTAGTTCAGCGATAGTGCCGGCAGTTACCCGGGATGCTTGCGATGGCAGTTCAGTAGCTGCGCGACTGTGCCCGCAGCTCCATCGCCCTCTGCTCGACCTGGTCTTGCGGCACCAGCAGGTAGCCGCGCTGGTCCATGCACGCCCTGTCGACACTGTTGAATGCCTGCGTGCAGGCAGCTTTGTCGACTGCGAACTTCTGGGCCAGCGCCGGGTTGTCCCTGCCCGACAGGCCATCCTTGCGGAGCCAGATGCCCGTCACCGCGCCGGGAGGCGCGCCGTAGCCTGGGCCGTTGCCGGAACTGGCGCAGCCGGCCAGCAGGGTGAGGGTGGTGAGCGCGACGATAACCTTGGCGGTTTTCATTGGATTTCTCTCATGCCAGCCCCCGCTGCCCTGCGTATATCGCCGTCTGTTCGGGCATAGCAATGTCCACAACGTGGCGAGCCGCCCGAAAAGCCCGCGCTGTGACATGTCGGCGACGATCTCCGGGACGCGGTGGCCGGCATCGGCCCGGGGATTTGCCTCGGACAGGACACCGCGATAAGCGCTTCGCGTGATGACGGGGCCTGTCGCCCGGCCACCGGCGGATTCGCGCGCATAAGAAGGTCCCCCATGTACGAAAAAGGCATTGTCATCGTCGGCGGCGGCCATGGCGGCTCGCAGATCGCGGCCAGCTTGCGCGCCGATGGATATGACGGCGCGCTGACGCTGGTGACCGCGGAAAGCGACGTACCCTATCAGCGGCCGCCGCTGTCCAAGGCGTTCCTCAAGGATCCCGCCCACGACCTGTTGCCGCTCCGGCCGGAATCCTTCTACGCCAAGAACGCCATCGACCTCCGCCTTGGCGCCGAGGTTGTGTCCATCGACCGCGCCGCGTCCAGTGTCGTCCTCGCCGATGGCGGACGCATCGCCTTCGATCGCCTGGCGCTCGCCACCGGCGCCACGCCGCGCCTGCCGCCGATTGCGGGTGCGAACCTGGTGGGGGTCTATACGCTCCGCCATGCCGACGATGCGCGTTCGCTGCGCGCCGCGTTGCACGCAGCACATGACGTGGTGGTCGTCGGTGGCGGTTTCATCGGCCTCGAGATCGCCGCCACCGCACGGCTCCTCGGCAAGACCGTCACCGTGCTCGAGGCGGCCGACCGGCTGATGGGTCGGGTCGTCGCGCCGGAAATCTCCCGTCACTTCCTGGCGCTCCATCGCGGCTGGGGCAGCGACGTTCGCTTGCAGACGCCCGTCGGCGGCATCGTCGGCGAGGGGGGTACTGTCGTCGCCGTGGAGACCGCCGCTGGCGACCGCATACCGGCGGACATCTGCGTCGTCGGCATCGGCGTCACGCCCAATGTCGAACTGGCCGCCGCTATCGGCGCCACCATCGACACGGGCAAGACCGGCGGCATCCTCGTCAACGACGTCATGGAGACCAGCGTGCCCGGCGTGCTTGCCGTCGGCGATTGCGTGTCGTTCGATCATTGGGAACTGAAACGCCGCGTGCGGCTCGAGTCGGTGCAAAACGCCGTCGATCAGGCGAAGACACTCGCCGCGGCGCTGGTCGGCAAGGGCGAGCCCTACCGCGCCGTGCCGTGGTTCTGGTCGGACCAGGGCGACGTGAAGCTGCAGATGGTCGGCCTTTCCGGCGACGCGACCGAGAGCCATCTGCGCGGCAATCCCGACGACGGCAGCTTCTCCGTCTTCCACTATGCCGGCGCACGGCTGGTCGCCATCAACTCGGTCAATCGCGCCGCCGACCATGTTCTCGGCCGCCGCATGATCGGCGCCGGCCTCTCGCCGCCGCCGCAAAGCGTCGCCGATCCTTCCGTTGACTTGAAAGCGCTGCTCGCCGCGCACGCGCCGGCCGGGTAGGGCGGTCCCGACCCACCCGCAAACGCAAGAGGACCGGGCATGGATCGCAAGGCAACCGGCTCCGGCGACAAGCTCAACCTCGCTGAGGTCGTCGCGATCGGCATCGGCGGCATGGTCGGCGGCGGCATCTTTGCGGTGCTCGGCCTCGCCATCCAAACGGCCGGACACGCCGTTGCGGTCGCCATGGGCCTTGGCGGCGTCCTCGCGCTGCTCACCGGGATTTCCTACGCCCATCTCGGTCTCGCCTTTCACGACGATGGCGGCAGCTTCACCTACGTCGAGCATGCCTTCGACAATACTGCGGTCGCCGGCGTCGCCGGCTGGCTGCTGGTTGCGGGCTATGTCGGGACGCTGGCGCTCTACGCGACCACGTTCGGCGCCTACGGAGCGGCGCTGGTTGCGAATGACGGCGGTCCGGCGTGGCTGGCGCCGGGGTTGGCGATTTTGGTCGTGGCGGCTTTTCTCGGTATCAACCTGTTCGGCGCGAGGACATCGGGTCGGGTCGAACTGGTGATCGTTGCCGCCAAGGTCGCGATCCTGGCCCTGTTCGCGGTCGCTGGCGTGGTGACGGTGAAGGCCGATCATATGCTGCCGGTGTTCAACCAGGGCCTTGCCGCACCGCTGGTGGCGGCCGGACTGATCTTCGTCGCCTATGAAGGCTTCGAACTGATCCCCAATGCCGTTCAGGAGATGCGCAATCCGCGGACCGACCTCAAGCGCGGGCTGATCCTGGCAATCGTGATCACCTCGGCGATCTACGTGATCGTCAGCCTCGTCGCGCTCGGTAACCTCTCGCCGGACCAGGTCGAGCATGACAGCGAGTATGTGCTCGCCGTCGCGGCGCGGCCGACGCTCGGCGATTTCGGATTCGTGCTGATCGGCATCGCGGCGCTCATGTCGACCGCCTCGGCGATCAACGCGACGCTGTTCGGCGCCGCTCGCCTTGCCATGGTCATGGCGGCGGAGCATGCGCTGCCGCGGGCGTTCTCGCTTCGCGAGCGCACCCGCGATGTCCCCTGGGTGTCGCTGGTGGTCCTCTCGGCGATGACCTCCGTGTTTCTGCTGCTGGCGGACCTGACGGTGATCTCGTCTTTTGCGAGCGCGGTGTTCCTCGCCATTTTCACCGCCGTGAATTTGTCGGCCTGGAAGTTGCGCGCCCGCGTCGGCATCAATGCCGCCGTGCCGCTCTGCGGTGCGCTGTTCTCGGCGGCGGCGTTGCTCACGCTCCTCTGGTACACGTGGCAAATCGACCGCACGAGCCTTGCGTGGATCGTCGGCTTCTCCGCCGCCGCGGTCGGGCTTGAGACCCTGGTCGTGGTGTATCGCGGGCGGCGTCCTCAGGCCGCGAAAGCCAGGCGGCCCGCCGTTTGATCTGCCGCAACGCGGGCGTTTGCCGACGATCCGATGATGCAAGTGTTCACCGCCTGCGATTGCGGCACCGTCCACGATATTCGGGTCAACCGGATGGGGCGACGGTCGGCGCGCGTGGCTCGCTCCCGGTGCCATACCGAAGGAGAAGAAGAATGACTGCAATATTGAAGCGCGCCTCACTGGCGCTCGCGGCAACGCTGGTGCTGAGCGCGATGTCAGGAGCGGCGCAGGCCGCTACAACCGTCAAGGTGTCCCTGTGGGACAAGGGCGCCGACATGCAGATGGCAACCGGGCTCGCCTATGCGACGCCGGGTCTCGACATGTCGAAGGCGACCATGGGCATCAAGGCGGCGCCCGCCACCGCCAAGGCCGGCGTGGTGACGTTCAAGGTCACCAACGATTCCAAGGATACGATCCACGAGATGATCGTCATGTATCTCGCCGATCCCACCAAGCCGCTCCCGTATATCGATGCGGAAAACCGGGTCGATGAGGACAAGGCGGGCGACAAGGGCGAGGTCTCCGAACTCGATCCCGGCAAGTCGGGATCGCTGACCGTCGACCTTCAGCCTGGGACGTATCTGCTGATCTGCAACGTGCCCGGCCACTTCGCCGCCGGCATGTGGACGAAGTTCGAAGTCACCAAGTAAAGGCACCGCTGGCGCGGGCCGCGCCCCTCGGGCGCCGCCCGCTGGCTGTTCACGGAAACGTGAACAGCGCTCCTCGACGGCCATCGGACGTGTCGCGTATCGACTTCAACAGGTTACCGGCGGCATCGGTAATTAGAATAAGTCCAAAGGGTTATGCAGGGCAGTTATGACCCCAACAAAGGTTGCGTGACGGCGGCTACCGCCTGTAGACACTCGCCCGGACGACATAGAGAGATGAAGATGCGCTGGGTTGAAAGAGCCGCCGGGTTGGCGGTCGTGGCATCGTTCGTGCTGGCAATCGCGCCGGCGGCGGCCGCCGATGTCGAGGCGTCCGTCGTGCTCAAGGAACACGTCTTCGATCCGATGGAGATCAAGGTGCCCGCCGGCGCACAGGTGGAGCTAACCGTGGTCAATCAGGACCCGACGCCGGAAGAGTTCGAGTCGGCCGATCTCGGCGTGGAGAAGGTCATCCCGGGCAATGCCAGCGGCAAGGTCCGGTTTGGTCCGCTCGAGAAGGGCACATATCTGTTTATCGGCGAATTCAACCAGCGGACCGCGCGCGGCGTGGTCACAGTGGAGTAGGGCTTGCTCCCCGCATTCGTCATTGTCCTGCGCGAGGTCATCGAGGCCGGTCTCATCATCGGCATCGTGCTCGCCGCCACGCGCGGCGTGGCGCAGCGTGGCTGGTGGATCGCCCTCGGAGTCGGCGCTGGCGTAGTCGGTGCGGGCATTGTCGGGTTTTTCGCCGGCGCGATCTCGACCTTCTTCGATGGTTACGGGCAGGAGGTGTTCAACGCGGCCATCCTGCTCACGGCGGTGGTCATGCTTGCCTGGCACAATGCCTGGATGGCGAAGCATGGCCGCGAGCTTGCCTCGGAGGTGAAGGGCGTCGGCCAGGCGGTGGCGGATGGCAGCCGTCCGCTGATCGCGCTGGCGGTGGTGTGCGGCGTCGCGGTCATGCGCGAAGGGTCGGAGGTGGTCCTCTTCCTCTACGGCATCGTTCTGTCCGGGTCGTCGGGTTCGGCGCTGCTGACTGGCGGCCTTCTTGGCGTTGCCGCGGGTGCGGTGGTTACCGGCCTGTCCTATCTCGGCCTGCTCGCCATTCCGCAGCGCCTGATCTTCACGGTCACCGGCTGGCTGATCACGCTGGTTGCCGCCGGCATGGCCGCCCAGGCGGTGTTCTATCTCAACGCCGCCGACGTGCTGACCGTCCTCAACCGGGCGCTCTGGGATACGTCCGGCATCCTGTCCCAGTCGAGCATCCCCGGCATCGTGCTGCACACGCTCATCGGCTATGTCGAGAAGCCGACCGGCATGCAGATCATCGCCTATGTTGCGACGATCGCCGCGATGTTCGGCCTGATGCGCTATGTGCGCAATTCCGGGCGCAAGCCGATCACCGCCGGAGCCTAAACTCGGGTCCGCGTTGCAGTCGGGGCGGCCTTCGACTACATAGGCGCCAACTCTCCCATCATCTGGTTTCGAGTGCCCGCAAGGGGCCCCAAGCGGAGTGCGGAATGGCGCGCCAGTTCATCTATCACATGCAGGGCCTGACCAAGGCCTATACCGGTGGCAAGAAGGTCATCGAGAACATGCACCTGCAGTTCTACCCGGACGCCAAGATCGGCGTGCTGGGGCCGAACGGCTCGGGCAAGTCGACGCTGCTCAGGATCATGGCCGGTCTCGACAAGGAATTCATTGGCGAGGCGTGGCTCGCCGATGGCGCCACGGTCGGCTACCTGCCGCAGGAGCCGCAGCTCGACGAGAGCAAGGACGTGCTCGGCAACGTCATGGAGGGCGTCGCTGCCAAGAAAGCGATCCTCGATCGCTACAACGAACTGATGATGAACTACTCGGACGAGACCGCGGACGAGGCGACCAAGCTGCAGGATCAGATCGACAGCCAGAACCTCTGGGACCTCGATGCGCAGGTCGAGCAGGCGATGGATGCGCTCGGCTGTCCGCCGAACAATTCCGGCATTGCCAATCTGTCCGGCGGCGAGAAGCGCCGCGTCGCGCTCTGCCAGCTTCTGTTGCGCCAGCCCGACCTCTTGCTCCTGGACGAGCCGACCAACCATCTCGACGCCGAGACGGTGCAGTGGCTGGAGAAGCACCTGCGCGAATATCCGGGCGCCATTCTGATCGTCACCCACGATCGCTACTTCCTCGACAACGTCACCGGCTGGATTCTCGAGCTCGATCGTGGTCGCGGCATTCCCTACGAGGGCAACTACTCGGCCTATCTCGAGAAGAAGGCCAAGCGGCTGGCGCAGGAGGGCCGCGAGGAGGCTGCCCGCCAGCGCGCCCTCGACGCCGAGCGCGAGTGGATCGCGGCCAGCCCACGCGCTCGCCAGGCGAAGTCGAAAGCCCGTATCCGCGCCTATGACGAATTGCTCAAGCGCAACGAGGAGAGGGCACCCGGCACCGCGCAGATCATCATTCCGCCGGGCGAGCGCCTCGGCGATAACGTCATCGACATCGAGGGTATTTCGAAGGCCTATGGCGACCGGCTGCTCATCGACAATCTCTCCTTCAAGCTGCCGCCGGGCGGCATCGTCGGCGTGATCGGACCGAACGGCGTCGGCAAGACGACGCTGTTCCGCATGATCACCGGACTGGAGAAACCGGACAGCGGCTCGATCGCGCTCGGCGAGACCGTGCATCTCGGTTACGTCGACCAGAGCCGCGACGATCTCGACGGCAAGAGGACCGTGTGGGAGCAGATCTCCGAAGGTGCCGACATCATCAAGCTGGGCAAGCGCGAGATGAATTCGCGCGCCTATGTCGGCGCGTTCAACTTCAAGGGCGGCGACCAGCAGCAGAGGGTCGGCTCGCTTTCCGGCGGCCAGCGCAACCGCGTGCATCTTGCCCGCCTGCTCAAGAGCGGCGCCAACGTGCTCCTGCTCGACGAGCCGACCAACGATCTCGACACCGAGACGCTCGCCGCGCTTGAGGACGCGCTGGAGGATTTCGCCGGCTGCGCCGTGGTCATCTCGCATGACCGCATGTTCCTCGACCGCCTCGCCACCCACATCCTCGCCTTCGAGGGCGACAGCCACGTGGAATGGTTCGAGGGCAATTTCGAGGAATACGAGGCCGACAAGCTCCGCCGGCTCGGCGCCGACGCCGCCAACCACCACCGGGTGAAGTACAAGCAATTCGCGCGGGCGTAAGACCGGCTATGTCGTGTAGCTGATCGCGGCGTAGTATTGCTGAGCGTAGCCGGCGATCAGATTTGCCTTGTCCAGACCGTTAATGATGCGGCGTGCATGCACCCAATCGGAGGCTGTTTTGCTGAAATAGTCCGACAGCTCCTTGCCGGTAAATGTGCCGTTTATCATCCCGTAGAACATCACTTTGGTCGCGACTGGCAGTTCCATCGCACGGTCGGGGTTCTTAACCAAATCGACTCCGGTAGCGTTCGACATTGCAGCGTAGTTGCTCTTCCATGTGAGCTGCACAAAGCCGCGGCCACAATATTTGACGCCGTCGCCTGGTGTGGTGTTGCCGTATTTGATCGCGGTCTGCGGTCTATCGCCCTCGACGTCGTAGAGCTTGCGAAAGCGCGCGGCGGTGCCGTACTCGTGGATGGGCTGAATTGTGCGATCGGTCTCGTGATGCGTGGTACCCAGCATATACGCCAGCCATCGGTCGTCTTCGTTGGCGTGGCCGCTCTCCCATTCATCGAGAATTGTCGTTAGTCCGTTAACCTGGGAGGACTTTAGCGAGCCCCCCATAAGGTCCTGTCGAACGCGCTGGAAAAAGAATTCCCGGTTGATACGTGACGTCGCCATCGGTCATTGCCTCCGTTTCAAGACAATCCAAGCCGTGTCCGAGTTCCCGAGTTTGCAGGGCTACGCCGCTGCCCCGTTGCGTGCGAGCATAGCGTTATCCGATGCCACCCGCCATGCGCCAGAGATCTAGACACACCATGTCCTCCCCCTGGTCCCCGACCCAATATCTGAAGTTCGAAGACGAGCGTACGCGGCCGGCGCGCGATCTGCTGACGATGGTCCCGCTGGCCACTGTCCGCCGCGCGGTCGATATCGGCTGCGGGCCGGGCAACTCGACCGAGCTGCTGGCCGAGCGCTATCCCGATGCCGAGATCACCGGCCTCGACTCGTCCGCGGAGATGCTGGAGGCGGCGCGCAAGCGCCTGCCGAAGGTGACCTTCGTGGAGGCGGATGTCGCGACGTGGCAGCCGCAGGCCGACACCGATCTTCTCTACGCCAACGCCACCTTCCAGTGGGTGCCGGATCATCCCGCCGTGCTGCAAGTCGCCTGTTCGATGCGCTGCCGGCCGGCGGCGTGCTCGCCGTGCAGATGCCGGACAATGTCGCGACGGAGCCGTCGCACACGCTGATGCGCGCCGTCGCGTCGGAATCGCCCTGGGCGCCGAAGTTCCGCGTCCCGATCGCGCGCGAACCGCTCGGCACGCCGTCCGACTATTACAATCTGCTTCAGCCAGCGGCGTCGCGCATCGACATCTGGCACACGCTCTACAATCATCCGCTGGCGGGCGCGGCGGCGATTGTCGAGATGATCCGCTCCACCGGCCTTCGTCCGTATCTCGCCCGCCTCGATGAAAGCGAACAGGGCGCGTATCTCGCGCGTTACCAGACGAAGCTCGCGGAGGCTTATCCGCCGCTTGCCGACGGACGCGTTCTCTATCGTTTTCCGCGCCTGTTTATCGTCGCCGTCCGCGGCTAGCGACCCGATCATTCCTATTTCTCAGCTTTTTCGCTTCAATTGTTGATGTGCATAGTTAGCACTCTTCAGTTGTAAATCGCCATTTTAGCGCCGCAATTACATGAGATAAACGAGTCGAGCAAGAGCATTCGCGCGTTTTACAAGAGAAACGCGCAAGGAATGGTTGCGACTTCTATATAATTCTTTCTCATTTAATCTTACCGACGAGGCGTGATGCTTCGGCGAACGGAGGATTATTATTTAAAATAAACTCAAGGGGAGGACATCGTCATGGCATTGGAGCGAATGGATGCAGCGGCGCTGCAATCCGCGATTCAGAAGTCTGGTGAGAGCTGGCAAGCCGGGACAACGAGCGTTTCCGAGTTGCCGGATGAAGAAAAGCGGCTGAGGCTCGGCGCGGTGCCGCCTCCGGGGGTGTCTCTCGAAGCCCGCGAACAGGAGGCAACCGCCAAGCTCGCGCAGGCGATGGCGACTGCGGCGGGCGCGCCGGCGGCTTACGACCTCCGCAATGTCGGTGGCAAGAACTTCATCACCTCGATCAAGGATCAGGGCGGTTGCGGCTCGTGCGTCGCTTTCGGCAGCGCGGCGACCGTCGAGGGCACGTTCCGGGTCCAGCGCAACGACGCCGGTCTTGCCGTCGATTTCTCCGAGGCGGAGCTCTTCTACTGCATCGCGCGCGCCCAGGGCCGCAATTGTTCCAACGGCTGGTGGTGCGACAAGGGCCTCGACGCGTTCAAGACCGATGGCGTGGTCGATGAGGCCTGTTTCCCGTACGTCGCGGGGGATCGCGATTGCAGCGGCCGCTGTGCCGATTGGCAGAACCGGCTGACCAAGATCACCAACTGGCACACCATCAAGTCGACGGCGGACATGAAGACCTGGATATCGACGCGTGGTCCGCTGTCATGCGCGTTCACCGTTTACAATGACTTCTTCTCCTACCGGAGCGGCGTCTACCGCCATGTCAGCGGTGCGGTTGCCGGCGGTCACTGCGTCTCCGTCGTCGGCTACAACGATGCCGGCGGCTACTGGATCTGCAAGAACAGCTGGGGTTCCAACTGGGGCGATTCCGGCTTCTTCTGCATTGCCTACGGTCAGTGCGGCATCGACGCCGAGATGTGGGCGGTTGACGGCATCGTCGAGACGATGTGGCTCAACGGCCGCAGGATCATCGGCTTGTGGACCATCGACCAGAACCGCAACGCCTGGGCGTATCTCGATGGTGGCATTGGCTGGCGGCGCATCGCCTATGACAACGACAACATCTTCTTCGACCTCCTGGCGGTTATCAGTGCCGCCAAGCTGAGCAAGAGTCCGGTCAACGTCTATCAACAGGACGGCATCATCAAGCAGATCTACGTCCTTTAGCCGGGAGAATCGGAGATGGCAGAAAAACGTGGGAGCGCGCAAGCCGCCGGGCGGATGGCGCAATCGACAACCAGCGATGCGGCGATGCCGACTGTCGAGCCACCGTTCGCATCGCTCGAAAACAAGGGAGCAACTGCAATGACCGACTCGATGCCGACGCAAGAACCGCCGAGCGCCTCGCTCGGGGGCGAGGGCCAGGGAACCGGCGGCGCCGGCGAGGCAATGCCTACTCTGCTTCCGTCGGCCGCCGGCGTCAGCAGCAGCGGCGCTGTCGCTGCCTGGCTCAACGACAAACGGGTGACCGCGCTCTGGGTGATCAACCAGAACCGCAACTCGTGGGCGTTCATAAGTGGCGTGGGTTGGAAGAAACTCGCCAACAATTCCGACACCGCGGTTGTGGCGCTCACCATGCTTGCCGCCCATGCCAAGCAATCGCAGACGAACTATAGCTATCGCGACGAAGCGGACGGTATGATCCACGAATCCTATGTCTGGTAGGATTTCCGAATGGCTGAAGTCACGGTCACCTCCGCGCAAAACGGTGGAGCGGTGACGGTCGGGGCAGGCGACACGGTCATCGTGCGCCTGCCCGAGAACCCGACCACCGGCTATCGCTGGCAGGTCGTCGCCGGTGGTGCTCCGCTGGGCGATGACTTCACGCCGGCGTCGAGCGGCGCCGCCGGTGCGGCCGGCGAACGCGTGCTGCGATTCTCCGCGCCAGCCAGCGGCGTCATGACCCTCGAACTGGACTCCCGGCGCGCCTGGGAGGCCGGAGCTACGCCGCAGGCCCGTTTCACGATCACTGTTACCGTCCGCTAGCGACCTATCCTGAGCTGCCCGCGGGTTTGGCTTCGCTCCACGGTCAGTCGGCCAGCAACTGGATCAGCCGGTTGGTGCGCGTCAGGCGGTCGGCGAGCATTGCCGAGATGCCGGCGTGGAAACGCGCCGCGATCTCTGGTTCGCTCTCCTGCAAGCGCGCCAGGCTGGTGCGGCTGAAGCGCCAGGCGACGACCGGGCTTTCGGCGACCACGGACGCCGAGCGCGGCACGGCGAGGTAGAAGGCGACTTCGCCGACGATAGCGCCGTGAGCGAGCGTGGCGAGGCGCACCTGCTGCGCGCCACTGGCGAGTTCCACGGCGGCACGGCCTTCCTCGATGAAGAAGATGTCGTCGGACGGCTTGCCTTGAGCGATCAGGGCTTCGCCCGCGCCGATCTCCACCCGCTCGAAATAGGGGATCAGAGCGTCGGCCGCCGCCTCGTCTCCGACGATCTCGATGAGCATGTCGCGCGCCGGCTGGCTGCGTGCGCGCGAAAGACTGGGCGCGACCTCTGCGAGCAGCATGTCTTCGCACCACTCGACCCCCTGGTCGAAGTTCGGGGCGATCCGCACATGCGCGCCGTCGCCGTGGTCGAGTCCGCCGCGCAGCATTGCGGCGTGGACCTGGTCGGACATGCCGGTCAGCATCAGCACGAAGCCTTCCGGCGCCGCCACCTGGGAAAGCCGGATGAACGACAAGACCGCGGAGGAATCGAGACCGCTGACGCGATGGAAGTCGATCACCAGAAAGCGCACCCTCCGGCCGGAATGTTCGGTGATGCGGCGCTGGATGCTCTTGCGCAGCCGGTCGGCGGTGCCGAAGAACAGGAAACCCTGCAGGCGGAACAGCAGAATTGCGTCGCCGTGGCCGCGCAGCGCTTCCAGCCGTTCTTCCGAAGAGTCCGTTCGGCTTTGGTAGTCGCGACCGGTGAGCGTGTAGCGGATGATATTGAGACGGCCGTATTCGACCACGAACAGGACAGCGGCGGCGAGCAGCCCGAACAGGATACCCCAGACGAAGCCGACGAAGGCGATGATCGCGAAGATGAGGGCGACGACGGCATATTCGGCGATCGCCAGTCGCCGGTAGGACTGGACCAGCCAAGTGTTTATCAGGCCGCCGCCGATCCAGATGAGAACGCCGCCGAGAAGCGGCGTCGGCACGACCGACAGAATCTGCGTGCCGAACACGAGCGCCACGGTGCAAAACGCGGCAACGGTCAAGCCGACGATGGCGTTTGCGCCGCCGAGGCGCGACGAAAGGATCGTGAGCGAGAGGTTATGGTAGCCCGGTAGGCCGCCTCCGAGGCTGGCAATCAAGTTGGCGGCGCCGGCGGCGCGCAGCTCGCGGTCGAGATCGAGGTCGCGACGCGCATCGAGCTCGATGCCGGTAGCGTTCATCAGCATGGCGATCAGCGTCAGGACAGGCACCGTCAGCAGGCTGGGCACCTGACGCGCGATCGCGCTCCAGTCCACGAAGGCGATATCGGATGGGGCAAGCGGTGGCCACAGCCCGCCGCCCTCCGGCAACGCTATCAGCCAGTGTTCGTTGCGCAGCACATCGTGTGGGATCGCCAGCGCCCAGACCACGACATTGAAGAGGATCAGTGACACCGCGATGGCCGCTGGCAGGACGAGCCTCCACCCGGTCAGTTTCTGAAAGGCCGCGATGGAGGCGATCAAGACGAGCGCAGCCAGCGCGCGCCCTGGCATGGTCGGTTCGCTCATCAGACGGAACGGATCGGCGGCGAAATGCGATCCAGCGATGGCATCAAGTCCGCCGCTGAGGACCAGCCAACCCGAACCTGCCAGGAAGCCGCCGATGACCGGATACGGAATGAAGCGAATGAAACGGCTGAGGCCGAACGACCCGATAAGGTAAGTGCCGACGCCGATGAAAAGGGTTGTCGACGCGACGGCGGCAACGACCGTTGCCAACACCGTAACGTCGTCGTGCGGCGCGGCATTGGCGGCGATCGCCGTGACGATTGCCGCCATCGCCGCGGCCGGCACGCTCTGCGCGCTGGCGACGATGCCGCGGCTGGAGGTGGCGAAGGGCGCCAGCGCCGCCGCGACGGCGCTGGTGATCAGCGCCATGCCGACGCCTGCCGACGCGACGGAGTGGGGAACACCGGAAAAAAGCAGCGTGCCGAAGCCGATCGACTGAACGATCACCAGCAGGCCGCATACCGCGCCGACGGCGATGCTGTGGGCGAGGTGGATCTCACTCCGGGAACTTCCCACCACTGGCGGCGCGAGATCCATGGCTCCCCTTCATGGACGGGGCGTGCATGCCCTCGGCCCGAACTCCGGCGACGCTTTCACGAAACCCGTCGCGCCGGCGCTCGGCTTACCTTGGCTGATGGTCGGCTTGGCCTCAAGCCGTTCCGGTCGGTCTTCAGTCCGCCAGGAACCGGGCCAGTTGGTTGGTGTGAACGATGCGTCGCGACGAAACCACCGCCATTCCGCGATGAAAGGCGAGGGCGATCTCCGGTGATTGGCGCTCGAGACGCTCAATCGCGGCGCGCGAGAAGCGCCAGGCGACCACCGGCGTGGTAGCGGTCACCGAGGCCGTGCGGCCTTCCTCCAGATAGAATGCGATCTCGCCGACGACCGCGCCGGCGATTGCGGTTGTCAGGTAGGTCGGGCCCTCGCCGTTGCCGGCAAGCTCGACAACGGCCTCGCCCGATTCGACAAGGAAGATATCGTCGCATCGCTCGCCCTGTTCGATCAGGCGCGTTCCCGCCGCCGCATCGATGCGCTCGCAGAGGCCGGCGATGGCTTTGGCCGAGTCGGCGTCGCCGGTGATTTCGGTCAGCATGTCGTCGAGCGGCTTCACCGGCCTGGGAGGGCTCGCCACCTCCGCGATCAGCGTGTCCTCGCACCATTTGAGGCCGCGTTCGGCGTCGGGTTCGATGCGGATCGGCGAGCCTTCGCCGATCTCCAGGGCGCTGCGTTTGAACTCCTCCCGCACCGCCGGTGAAAGTCCGGTCAACACCATCGTGAAGCCGTGGCGACTGGCGATCTGACTGAGCCGCTGGAAGCTCAGCCCGGTGGACGAGTCGACGCCGGTCACCCGCTGGAAATCGATCAGCAGAAATCCGGGCACGCTTCCGGCGGCCGCTGTCATCTGCTGCTGGGCGCGGCGGCGCAGGCGGTCCGAGGTTCCGAAGAACAGGAAACCCTGGAGCCGGAAAATGAGAATGGACCGGCCGTACTGCTCAAGCAGCGCGCGGCGTTCTTTCGGTGCCTCCACGGCGCTCTGGTAGTCGGCGCCGGTCATCTGGTGGCGGACGACCTCGACCCGGCTGTATTGCAGGACGAACAGAAGGACCGCGGCGATCAGGCCGACCACGACGCCGAGGGCAAAGCCGGCGAAGACAATGATCAGGAAGATCAGAAAGATAATGGCGTAGTCGGCGCGGCTGAGGCGGCGGAAGGCAACAATCAGCCACTCGACCATGAGCTGGCCGCCGATCCACAGCAGCATGCCGCCGAGCACCAGCGTCGGGATCACATGGAGAATGGTGCTGCCGAGGACCAATGCCGCCAGCGCCACCGCGCCGACCACCACGGCGACCCAGCGGTTGTTCGCGCCAAGCCGCAGGCAGAGCAAGGTCACCGAGACCGAGTGAAACCCCGGCAGTCCGCCACCGACGCCGGAGACCACGTTCATGCCCCCGACCGACTTCAATTCGCGGTCGAGATTGACGTCGTCGCCGGACTCCATCTCGATGCCGGTGGCGTTGAGAAGGAAGGCGATCGCGCCGACCACGATCAACAGCGGCACCTCGACCAGGCCGGCGGCGATCGCGGGCCAGTCGATGGTCGCGGTGAAGGGCAACGTTACCGGCGGCCACATCCTGCCGCCCTCCGGCAGGTTTATGAGCCAGCCGCCGGCGTGCAACTGCTCGGGCGTGTAGCCGAGGCCGTATCCGATGAGAACGAACAACAGCACTGCGGCGACGATCACGATAGGCACCGCCAGCGGATTGGGGAAGCGCCAGTGCACGAAGGCGGTGGCTGCGACGAGGATCACGGCAAGGCCCAGGCGAACAATTGCCAAGGGTTCCGGCATGGTGGCGAAGATGCTGAGCTCCGCCGGTTCGGCGAGAACGATGCCCAGGCCCCCCAGCGCGATGAGCCAGCCGGTGCCGGCGAGGAATCCGCCGATGACCGAATAGGGAGCGTAGCGGATGATACCGCCCAGCCTAAAATAACCGAGCAGGAACAGGCCGATCCCGGTCAGCAGGGTGGCTGCGCCGATGGTCACCATGACGGTGAGATACCGGTCGGCGGCGGATACGCCTGCGGGCAGGGCTTCAACGACGCGGCCGACGATGACGCCGAGCGCGACGGCGGGCACTTCCTGAACGACCGGAACCTCGCCGGGGATGGCGCTGGTGAGGGCGCCGACGACCGCCATCACGACCGAGGAAAAGAGCGCGACGCCGACCAGAGCCGGCAGGTAGGACTGCATCTCGGCGGCAAAGACCAGGCTGCCGTTGCCGATCGAAAGCACGATCGCGAGGAAGCCGCTGAGGACTCCCGCGATGACGGTGGTCAGCAGGCGATGCGGTGCGATAGCGCCCCTCTGTGCCTCGCTTGCGGGTGCAGCCACTGCGTCACCTCTTCATGTCCGGCGACACGAATACCTGTCGGTGTGCCTTGCCCCGAAATCCGAGGCTGCGGCCGTTCACGCCGCATGAAAAGGCGCAGTCCGACGATTCATGCGGCCTGTGCACGGGCCGGCGATCGTGGCACCTTGGCGCACGTGTTGATTTGCCTCAAGACGCAACCTGTCGATCCTCGGCATTAGCCGGTATTAATTGGCTGGTTGGTTGCCGAATCCCTGCCGGCTCGGCCCGCATGGAGGTCCTCGATGGAACTCGACGCCGTCTTCCTGTCGCGACTGCAATTCGCCTTTACCGTCGCGTTCCACATCATCTTCCCGACCTTCACCATCGGCCTGTCGGCGTATATCGCCACGCTGCTCGTCATGTGGCAGCGTACCGGCGTCGAGCGCTATCGGACGCTGGCGCGCTTCTGGACGCGCGTGTTTGCCGTGTCCTTCGCCATGGGCGTCGTCTCCGGCATCGTTTTGTCGTACCAATTCGGCACCAACTGGAGCCGCTTCTCCGAGGTGGTCGGCAACGTCGTCGGCCCGCTGATCGGCTACGAGGTGCTCACCGCCTTCTTCCTCGAGGCGACGTTCCTCGGCGTCATGCTGTTCGGCTGGAAGCGGGTGCCGCCGTGGCTGCACGTCCTGTCGGCGATTCTCGTGGCCATCGGCACCGTGACCTCGGCGTTCTGGATCATCTCGGCCAATTCGTGGATGCAGTATCCCGCCGGCCACGTCGTGCGCGACGGCATCGCCTATCC
This sequence comes from uncultured Alphaproteobacteria bacterium, assembly GCA_963781775.1. Classification (GTDB taxonomy): domain Bacteria; phylum Pseudomonadota; class Alphaproteobacteria; order Rhizobiales; family Kaistiaceae; genus CAVSRC01. The sequence goes on from CAWAHE010000019.1 coordinate 59,905, forward strand.
GGCCGACTGGATCGCCGCGATCTTCAATCCGACCTTCGGCTGGCGGTTGGTGCACATGGTGACCGCCGCCTACCTGACCACCGCCTTTGTCGTGCTCGCCGTCGGCGCGCGGTATTTCATCGCCGGCAAGTATCCCGACCACGCTCGCACCATGCTCAAGATGGGCATCGCCATGGCGGCGGTGCTGGCGCCGGCGCAATTGCTGATCGGCGACCAGCACGGCCTGGAAATGGCCCACTATCAGCCGGTCAAGCTTGCCGCTGTCGAGGCGCACTGGCAAAACGATGGCGGGCCGGTGCCCTTCGTCGTCTTCGCGGTGCCCAACGCCAGGACCGAGACGAACGACTACGAACTCGCCATCCCCGACGTTGGCAGCCTGCTCATCACGCATTCGCTCAACGGCGAGTTTCCCGGTCTCAAGGACTATCCCGCCGAGGACCGGCCGCCGCTGGTGCTGCCCTTCTTCGCCTTTCGGATCATGGTCGGTATCGGCTTGCTGATGATCGCGCTGGCGCTGTGGGGCGCGTGGCTGTGGTGGCGCGGTCGGCTGGAGACGTCGCCGCTGTTCATGCGGCTGGCGTCGCTGTCGTGGCCGGCCGGCTTCATCGCAGTGCTGTCGGGGTGGACCGTGGCCGAGGTCGGCCGCCAGCCGTGGCTCGCGACCGGCCTGCTGCGCACCACCGACGCCGTTTCGCCGGTTCCGGCGAGTTCGGTGGCGGTGACCCTGGTCCTGTTCCTGCTCGTGTACGGCATCGTGTTCGCGGCCGGCATCTACTACATGAACCGGCTTATCAATCGCGGCCCGACCGGCGAGGGTGCGCCCGTCGAAGGCGTCGCCAGCCGGCCGATCTCGGCCGCCGAGGGCGCCGGCCGACAGGTCGTCGGTGGGGGAGGCTAGGGCGATGCTTGCAACCTATCTGCCGGTCATCTGGGGGCTGCTCATCGCCACCGCGGTGATGCTCTACGTCATCCTCGACGGATTCGATCTCGGCGTCGGCATTCTCTTCCCGACCACGCGGGTGGAGGCCGAGCGCGACCAGATGATGAATTCGATTGCGCCCTTCTGGGACGGCAACGAGACGTGGCTGGTGCTGGGTGGCGGCGGCCTCTGGGTCGCGTTCCCGCAGGCCTATGCGGTCATCATGCCGGCCTTCTACTTGCCGGTCATCGTCATGCTGCTGTCGCTGATCTTCCGCGGCGTGTCGTTCGAATTCCGCTTCGTCTCCAAGCCGGGGCACCGATTGTGGGATTTCGCTTTCTGGATCGGCTCGACGCTCGCCGCCTTCGCTCAGGGCGTCATCCTCGGCGGGCTCATCCAGGGGGTGACCGTCGTCGACGGCAAGTTTGGCGGCGGCCCCTACGATTGGGCAACGCCCTTCGCGCTGCTCTCGGGCGTGGGGCTCGTTTTGGGCTATGCACTCCTCGGTGCCACCTGGCTCATCTTCAAGACCGACGGCGCAGTGCAGGCGCGAGCGCGCGATCAGGCGCGGATGCTGCTGATCGCCGTACTGGTCGCCATCGCCGCCGTCAGCCTGTGGACGCCGATCACGACGCCGCGCATCGCCGAGCGCTGGTTCACCACGCCCAACATCTTCTTCCTGTGGCCAGTGCCGCTCATCACCGCCGGCCTTGGATACGTGGCGTGGCGCGGGCTGGACCGCGCCCGCGAGCTGACGCCGTTCGTCGCCAGCGTCGGTCTGTTCGTGCTTGCCTATCTCGGCCTCGGCATCTCCGTCTTCCCGTATCTGGTGCCGCCGACGCTGACGGTGTGGGATACCGCCGCCGTGCCAGACAGCCAGATCTTCACGCTGATCGGCACCGTCATCATGCTGCCGATCATCCTGGGCTACTTCGTCTTCGTGTTCTGGACCTTCCGCGCCAAAGTCGGCGTTGAAGGCGGCTATCACTGAGCCGGGGCGAGGTCCGCGGTGCGCGCGAGGATGCTGGAGACGCCGTAAGTCGGCCACAGGCGGACCCGGCCGCTGGGATCGGCGCTCAGGATTTCATTCTCGGTGCTGTCGACGTCGAGTGAATTGATCCTGGATTCGTGACCGATCAGGTCGAGCAGCGGAGCCGCCGGCGCTGTCGCGTCCCATGCGCGCAGCCGGCCGTTCTCGAGGGCGACGGCCAGCCAATGGTGCTTGCGCAGAAGGCGCGCTGAAACGATGCGCGATTCCTGCTCGGGTGTGCGGAAGAGCCATTCGCCGGTGCTGGGGTCGCGTAGGGCCGCAACGTTGTCGAAGAGCATGAGTTCGGCGGATTCGATCCGTGAGGCGTCTGGGGGCGGTGCGTCGGGCTCGGCCTCGGGCGGCAGGGCGGTGTCGTCGATCAATGCGCCGATCGTGGGCTTCTGCGTGCCCGCCACCCATGTCACCCGCATGTCGGTGCCGTCGAAGGTGACGGCGCTGGCCGTGCAGCGGATGCTGCCCTGGCGAACGGCGCGGCCGACGTTGATCAGCGCGATGATCTCGGAGAGCACGTCCTCGTCGTCCGCGGGCGACAGGACTGCCAGCCCCGTTCGTTCGCCTTTTGCGATCGACCACCGTTCGAGGTAGCCGAGCTTGCCGTCGGAGGTGGTCGCATAGATCGTGTCGTTGTCGGCGGCGACGCAGATCGTTTCCGCCGCGCCGTTCATCTTCAATTTCGCGACCGGTTGCCCTCCCGCATCGGAAACGAGGTCGCGAATCTCGATGCCTTCGCGATCGGTCATCAACAGCCGGTTGCCGGCAACGCTCCAGTCCGGGCGTTTGTCTGAATTGGCGACGGGCGTGACGGTGCGCTTGGCAAGATCGACCAGCGAGAAGCCGGTCTCTTCCTCGACAAGCATGCGGCCGTCGGCGATGGTCTCCGTTTCGTTGAGCAAGCGTCCGGCAAAGATCGTCGTTCCGGCGAACGGGTCGATGATCTCCGCTTTGAACGGCGCTGACATCATGGACTCGCCCTTGCGCACCAGGACGAGGTCGTGCCCGAGCGGCTGGATCGTCCCGTAGCCGGTCGGGCCGGTTCCGGTGATCTCCGCCTCCCACACCGGCTTCGCTTCCTGCCCGTTCGTGTGCACGATCCGGCCGAACGTGCGCCGGAAAATGCCTTCGCCGCCGAGCTCGGCCTCGACCAGCGCAACCGCTTCGTCGTTCACGAAACCCGCGAACGACATGAACATCTTCCGGCCGCCGCTGGGGGCAACGAGAATGCCCTTCGGCTGGTTGTCGAGGCGCACCACGGTGGACGGGCCGAACTGGCGGATGCCGATCACGGTGTTGCGCTCCGGGAAGAACAGACCTTCGTCCACTTTGTCGGCGAACTGGTGGAGGAGGGCGATCTGCTCACCATCCGGCACATGGCGCGACACGACCTTGTTGTCCTCCATCATGATGGCGGTGTCGGCGGTGAAGCCGATCACCCGGCAGATGTCGCAGTCGAGGGTTGTCTTCCCGTCGTTGGCGAGGTCGTGGATCGTGATCTTGCCGCCGCCGATGTCGGATTCGATCGCGAAGCGGCCGTCCGGGCTCACGACGGAGGAGAAGCCGTGGGTCTCCAGCGTGACCGGCGGATCGTCCGTTCCGATGGTGAAGATCAAGGTCTTGCCGATGAGTCGCACCGCGAGCCGGTTGCCATGGACGGCGAGGCCATCGATCAGCGAGGTCCCGGATTCATAGGTCCGTATCGGCTCGCGCGTCTTGCGGTCGAGTTGCAGCACTTTGCCGCCGTTTGCCGTCGCGAAGATCGCCGCATCGCTGACCGCAAGGTGATCGCAGCCGAGCGTTCCGATCGATTGCCGCCAGTCGACGATCGGAGCGCCGCTGCCGGCGGGCGGCAGGGTGAGCTGCATCAGCTCGTCGTTGACGCAGGCGAGCAGCGTGTTGGCGTCCAGGGCCAGCACGGCATTGACGTTGGCGATCCGGTCCGAGAGGCCGTTGGTGTCGATCTCGTCCCAGGCGCGTGCCGCGACGCGATAGCGCATCTCGCCATTCAGGCTCGGCACGAAGACCGCGTCCTCGTCCGGCGTGACGCTCGGCTCGCGAGACTGCGGATCGAACTCGGTCGCGTAACTGACGCCGCGGCTGGGCGACCAGATGCGTACGTTGCCGCCGTCGTTCCAGCTCAGGTACTGGCCGTCGCTGAGCGGGGTCGTGAAGGTCTTGAAGGCATAAGTGCCGCCCTGGATGTCGAGATCGACGGGCGCGCCGCCGTTCATGTAGGCGGCGTAGAGCGTCGAATATGCCTGCGGGATGAAGGGCAGCGAGCCGTCGTCAGGCAGGCTCGCCCGCGCCAGGCGCACCGCATCGTCGATATCGCCGGCGGTGAGCCGTACCTTGGCGCGCTCGGCGGTGCTGACGGCCGCCACCGTGCGGCGATCGCTTTCGGCGCGGGCCCGCGCCTGCGCCAGTTCCTCGCGTTCGCGCCGATCGGTCTCGAATTTCCAGCCGACGCCGGCCGCGACTACCGCGACCGCGCAGGCCGCGCCGACGACCGCCGCCTGAAACCGACGCCGTCGCTGAAGGTCGCGCCGCACCAATGCGTCGTAGCGCACGCCGAGCAGCCCGGCGACCAGCTTGGCGAGGGCGCGGGTCTTTCCGTCGCCGGTCGGCCGTGCGTCGGCGGCGAGCGGCTCGATGGGCGCTCCGTCGTCACCGGCCAAGGCGCCGCGGAGCGCCGCCGGAAGACACTCCTGAGTCGGGTCGTCGGCATTGGGCTCGCCGTCAGCGATGAGGGTCAGGATGCGCCCGCGTTGGCCACGTCGGCGGTTCAGCTCGGCAAACTCGCGAATCTCGCGCTCGACGTAAGCCGATTTCGCCGATGCCGGTGAGGCGACGACGATCAGGTGTTGCGAGGTTTCCAGCGCCTTGCGGATCGTCGTGGCGAGGTCGTCGGCAGCGGCAGCCTCGTCACGATCGCGAAAGAACGTGCCGAGCCTGCGTTCTTGTCCGGCGCCGGCGAGGTCGCGCGGAACGCGATAGGCCTCGAGTTTGCGGATCAGCCACCGCGCCCAGCGCTGGTCCTTGTGGCTGTAGCTGATGAATGCCCGATAGGTGAATGTCGTCGCATCGCTGTCTGCCATCGTCTCCAGCCACTAGCCATCCCGGACAGGAGTTTGGAGACATGAAGGCCGAGGGTAAAGGTCGGCGTTCGCGCAATTTCGCCTGTGAATCGTGGACCGATCGCGCCAAGGTTGGCGCTGAGGGGAAGTAGCACTATTAAGGTTGTTCACGGCGGCGGAACGATGGCGGAACCGAGGACGTTCAAAGGTTTGCTTGTACTGGTGCTTGCCGCGGCGTTGTTGCCGTTGCTGAGTGGTTGCACGCTTGCCGATTTCCCGATTCTCGCTCCCGGCGGCCCGGTCACGCTCGCCGAGCGCAACACGCTGCTCCGTGCGATCGCGATCATGATGATCGTGGTGATTCCGGTCTTCGTGATGGCCGGATTGTTCAGCTGGCGTTACCGCGCCTCCAATACCAAAGCCAACTACCAGCCCAACTGGATGTCCAACGCGGTCGATGCGGTGGTGTGGATCGTGCCGGCGCTCATCGTTGCTTCGCTGGGCATCCACCTGTGGATCTACACGCACAGGCTGGACCCCTATAAGCCGCTCGATGCCGCGGCGACACCGCTTGAGGTTCAGGTCGTCGCTCAGGATTGGAAGTGGCTGTTCATCTATCCGGAGCAGGGGATCGCCGCAGTCAACGAACTGGCGTTCCCGAGCGGTGCGCCGCTCAGCCTGAAGATCACGTCCGACACGGTGATGAACGCCTTCTCGATTCCCGCGCTCGGCGGCCAGATCTACGCGATGGCGGGGATGCAGTCGCAACTCAATCTGCTCGCCGACGCGCCGGGCACGTTTCGCGGCCGCAATACCCAATATAGTGGCGCCGGTTTTGCCGATCAGCATTTTGAGGCGGTCGCCATGACCCAACCGGATTTCGACGCCTGGGTTGCGAAGGTTCGCGCCGAGGGCAGCACCCTCGACGCGACCGCCTATGCCGCGCTCGCCAAGCCGAGCCGCAAGCAGCCAGTGACCTATTACGCCACGGTCGAGCCGGGTCTCTTCGACAATATCATCGCCAAATACGATGGCGCCATGAGCGGCCATGCGGCGATGGCTGGCAAGTAGGGCGGGGATTCATGTTCGGACGGCTGACCTTCGATGCATTGCCGCTCTATAGCGCCGTCGCCTTCACCGGAGCCGCGATCACCGTGCTCGGCGCCCTGGCGGTGGTTGCGGCGATCACGTGGTTCGGGTCGTGGCGTACGTTGTGGACCGAATGGCTGACCAGCGTCGATCACAAGCGCATCGGCATCATGTATGTGACGCTGGCGCTGATCATGCTGCTCCGCGGTTTCGTCGATGCCCTCATGATGCGCGCCCAGCAGGCGATCGCGCTCAACTCCGACGGCTACCTGCCGCCCGGACATTTCGACCAGATCTTCTCCTCGCATGGCACCATCATGATCTTCTTCATGGCGATGCCGTTCCTGACCGGGTTGATGAACATCGTCGTGCCGCAACAGATCGGCGCGCGCGACGTCGCCTTTCCGCATCTCAATGCTGTCAGCCTGTGGCTGACGGCCGCCGGCGCCGGGCTGGTGATGGTGTCGCTGGTGATCGGCAAATTCTCGACCGCCGGCTGGACCGGCTATCCGCCGTATTCGGGGATCGACTACAGCCCGGGCGTCGGCGTCGACTACTGGGTGTGGGCGGTGCTCATCTCCGGTATCGGCTCGACGCTGACCGGCATCAACTTCATCGTCACCATCCTGAAGAAGCGCGCGCCGGGCATGATTCTCATGCGAATGCCGCTGTTCGCGTGGACGTCGCTGTGCACGGCGGTGCTGATGGCCTTCGCCTTCCCCGGCGTCACCGTCGTTGCCTCGCTGCTCGAACTCGACCGCCTGTTCGGCATGCACTTCTTCACCAATGGCGACGGCGGCAACATGATGAACTATGCCAACCTCCTGTGGATCTGGGGCCACCCCGAGGTCTACATCCTCATTCTGCCGGCCTTCGGAGTCTACTCCCACATCGTGTCGACCTTCGCCGAGCGCCGGCTGTTCGGCTACACCTCGCTGGTCTACGCCACCTGCGCCATCTGCATCCTGTCCTTCACCGTCTGGCTGCACCACTTCTTCACGATGGGGTCGAGCGCCAACGTCAATTCCGCGTTCGGCATCGCCACCATGATCATCGCCGTGCCGACCGGGGTGAAGGTCTTCGACTGGCTGTTCACGATGTATCGCGGGCGCATCCGCTTCCACGTGTCCATGATGTACACGATCGCGTTCATCGTCACCTTCGTCATCGGCGGCGTCACGGGCGTGCTGCTCGCGCTGCCGCCGGCCGACTACCTGATGCACAATTCGACCTTCCTGATCGCACACTTCCACAACATGCTGATCCCCGGCGCGCTCTTCGGATTTTTCGCCGGGATGAATTTCTGGTTTCCCAAGGCGTTCGGCTTTCGTCTCGACGAGCGCTGGGGCAAGCGCTCGTTCTGGTGCTGGGTGATCGGCTTCTACCTCGCCTTCATGCCGCTCTACGTGCTCGGCTTCATGGGCATGCCGCGGCGAATGGAGCACTACGACACCGCCGCCTGGCAGCCGTGGCTGATCGTTGCCGCCCTCGGCGCGGTCTTTGTCCTGTTCGGCCTGGCCTTCATGGTCGTGCAGATCGTCGTCAGCTTCCAGCGTCGGGCGGAACTGAAAGACTGGACCGGCGACCCGTGGAATGGACGCACGCTCGAGTGGCTGACGTCGTCGCCGCCGGCGCCCTACAATTTCGCTGTCCTGCCCGAGGTGCGCGATCTCGACGCCTTCTGGGACATGAAGGAGCGCGGCGTCGCCTATCGGCGGCCGGCGCGCTACGAGGACATACCGCTGCCGAACAACAGCGCGTTCGGCATCTCGCTCGGCCTCGTCGTCGGCGTACTTGGCTTTGCGATGACCTGGTACATCTGGTGGCTGGCAGTCGTCAGCGCCGTCGCGGCCGTGATCCTGATCGTCATCCGCAGCAGCAACGATGACACCGATCACATCATGCCGGCCGCCGAAGTCGAACGGATCGAGACGCGGCGGTACGAGGAGATGGCGCGGGCGCCGATGTCGGGCGAGGGTGCTGTCGCGGTGCCGGGCGCGGCGGTGCCGGGGATCGCGACATGAGCGCGGTCGCCGACACGCCGCGCGAGCCTCCGGTCGAAGCCGCGAAAAACGAGAAGACCGAGGAGAAGGCGTTCGGCTTCTGGATCTATCTGATGACCGATGCGGTCATCTTCGCGCTGCTCTTCGCCACCTATGTGGTGATGACGGTCGGCACTGCCGGCGGACCTTCGGCCAAGGATCTGTTCAGCCTCCCGCATACCTTTGGCGAAACCCTGCTTCTGCTTTTTTCCAGCACCACGTTCGGCTTTGCCAGCGTCGCCGTGTTCGCGCGCGACAAGCGGGCGACGATCGGCTGGCTGCTGCTCACCGTCGTTCTCGGCATCGGCTTTGTTGCGATGGAGATTCAGGAATTCGCCGGGCTGATCGGGCAGGGCGCCGGACCGGACCGCAGCGGCTTTCTGTCGGCCTTCTTCACGCTGGTCGGCACCCACGGCGTGCATGTCAGCATCGGCATGCTCTGCATTCTGGTGATGGTCGGCCAGATTCTCTTCAAGGGCCTCACCGGCCCCGTGACCTCGCGCCTCTATCGGCTCAGCCTGTTCTGGCACTTCCTCGACATCGTCTGGATCGGCATCTTTTCGGTCGTCTATCTTCCCGGAGTCCTGCAATGACGGACCTGCCCGCAAGCGAGGCGCCCGAGCGCCGGACATACCTGATCGGCCTTGTTCTGGCGCTGATCCTGACCGCGGTCCCCTTTGGTCTCGTCTCGCTCGGCTGGCTGCCGGCGGGGGCGACCCTGGTCGCGATCCTGGTGGCGGGCCTCGCCCAGGTGCTGGTGCACCTGCGCTATTTCCTCCACCTCGATCTCAGGCGCACGCCGCGCGAGAACCTTCTGGCGCTTTGCTTTGCGGGGGTGCTGATCCTCATCATGGTCGGCGGCAGCCTGTGGATCATGATCGACCTGCGCTACCGCATGATGTGAAGGGGCCGGCGGCGGCGACTGAACGCCGCCAGGTGCTATCCCGCTAAGCGCTGGCGGCGACTTCGCTCCGTGCTGTTTGCGCCCGCACCGGCAACCGACGCTCCTGCGCCGCCATCGCGAGCCGTTCCAGCACCTCGACGGTGGTATCCCAGTCGATGCAGCCGTCGGTGATGCTCCGGCCGTAGATCAGCGGCTTGCCCGGCACCAGATCCTGGCGTCCGGCGGCGAGGTTGCTCTCGATCATCACGCCGACGATGCGCCGGTCGCCGCCCTCCACCTGGCCGGCGATATCCTCGATCACCATCGGCTGGTTCTCGGGCTTCTTGGCGCTGTTGGCATGGCTGGCGTCGATCATCACCACAGGGGCGAGGCCGGACTTTTCCAGTTCGATGCAGGCGGCGTCGACGCTCGCCGCATCGTAGTTCGGCGCATTGTTGCCACCGCGCAGGATGATGTGGCAGTCGCCGTTGCCCGCGGTCGAGGCGATCGCGGCGCGCCCGGTCTTGGTGACGGCGAGGAAATGATGCGGCTCGGATGCCGCCTTCACCGCATCGACGGCGATCCTCACGTTGCCATCGGTGCCGTTCTTGAAGCCGACCGGGCAGGAGAGGCCGGACGCCAGTTCGCGGTGTACCTGGCTCTCCGTCGTGCGCGCACCGATGGCGCCCCACGCGACGAGGTCCGCGAGGTATTGCGGTGTCGTCATGTCGAGGAACTCGCAACCGGCGGGCAGGCCGAGCTTGTTGATCTCGAGCAGCAGGCCGCGGGCGACGCGCAGCCCCTTGTCGATCTGAAACGAGCCGTCGAGGTCGGGGTCGTTGATCAGCCCCTTCCAGCCGATGGTGGTGCGCGGCTTCTCGAAATAGACGCGCATGACGATTTCCAGCGAGCCGCGCAGCCGGTGGCGTACGTCGGCGAGGCGGGCGGCGTAGTCGAGCGCGGCGAGGGGATCGTGGACCGAGCAGGGGCCGACCACGACGGCGAGGCGATCGTCCTTGCCGGCAAGGATATCGTGGATGGCGCGCCGCCCGGCGGTCACCGCGCGGCTGGCGGCATCGGTGCGCGGGAACTCGCGCATCACCTCAGCCGGTGAACTCAATTCCTTGATTTCTCGGATACGCAAGTCGTCGGTCTCGTTTGTCATCTCGGCATTCCCTTGGTTTTCCGCCGGCGACAAACAAAAAAGCCGCCAGTCGGTTCTGGCGGCTCTCGGAACTTGTTTTGGTGTCGATCTTCAGACCAAACGCGCTCCTGCCTCCGCCAGTGTGAGCGGATAGCTAAACCAGAACGCATATACGGCGGTCGCGCGGATCATGGGGCGGATATAGGCGAGATCGGGGCCTGAGTCACGCGCGATGTTGGGGGCGCCCGATCGATCGCCCTGCTGGGGTCGGCGCTCGGGTCGCCACCACGGCAAATCGCTCGTCGCCAACCGGGCCGCCCCACAACAAGGGGTCGCGGCTTAGGTCCTCGGTGGCGAGGTGGCTCAGGACCGGCGGAAGCGCGTCCTGCACCTGCTGTGCGTGAAGTCCGCTTCCCGTGTGCCAGAAACCCTCAATCAGGATGAGCGTTCCGCCGGTCTTCAAAAGCGCGGCCCAGTTTTTCAGCACGGCCGTCGGTTCGGGCAGCGTCCAGAGAACGTGCCGGCAGAGAATTGCCGAAAAATGCTCCGGCGGAAATACGGGTGACGCAGCATCCTGAACGTGAAAGCTGACGTCGACGCCGGCATCGACCGCCTTGGCGCGCGCCTGGGTGAGCATGGCAGGCGACAAATCCACGCCGGTCATCCGGTATCCCAGGCCTGCGAGCAGGATGGTGAGCGAGCCGGTTCCGCAGCCGATGTCGAGCACAGCATCCGGAGGCGTCGGTAGCCAGCGTTCCAGCAAGGCCGCCCACCGCTGGCGCACGGCCGGATCGCGCAGGCCGTGGTCGCTTTCCTCATCGAACGTCGCCGCTGCCTTGTTCCAGAAAGCCCGCGCTTTCGCGAGACGCGCATCGTCATTCATGCCGGCGTGCCCCTGCACGATTTGGTTGCGTCTTCATCACGCTTCGCTCGATCGGCTTCGTGAAATGTCCCCCGCATGTCATTGGCGATGATTGACCGTCAACCCAGCACCCGATCCAGCCGGGCGAAACTCGAGGCCCATCCGAAGTCGTGGCCGTCGCGGCTCTTCGGCGTTTCGAAGAGGCTTTGCACAAGCCGCACCCGCGTGCCGCCGGGAGCTGGTTCGAAGTTCACCTCGACTACGGTCTCATGGCCGCGGCTGCCATCGGCCTGTTCCCAGCCCCAGGTCATCACCAGCCGCTTCGGCGGTTCGATCTCGCGATAGACGCCGGAAACGGTATGGGCCTCGCCATTGGGGCCGACCATCGCGCTCCGCCAGGCGCCGCCGATCCGAAAGTCGATCTGCGGGTCCGGCGCCTGGTAGTCGTCGGTGCCCCACCATTTCACCAGAACCTTGTGGTCGCTCCAGGCCCGGAACACGCGCTCGGGCGGTGCTTTGAAAATGCGCTCGACGACCAGCGTTCGGTCGGCCGTTGCGGCGGCCGTGGTCGGCGTCGGGGCGTCATTGGCCATCGCTGTTGTCTCCTTCCGCCGGATCGTTGAGCAACTTTTCGAGGCGGTCGAATGACGTCTCCCAGAATGAGCGATAGCGCTCGACCCAGGCGTCCAGCGTGCGGATCGCTTCGGGCCGAACGCGCAGGATACGCCACTGGCGCTCGATCCGCCGTTCGATCAGTCCGGCATCCTCGAGCACCTTGAGGTGCTTGGAGATCGCCGGCTTCGACATGGCAAAGGGTGCGGCGATGTCGCCGGCGGTGTGTTCGCCTTCGCTCAGCAGGCGCTCGACGATGGCGAGCCGGGTAGGGTCGGCGAGGGCGCCGAAAACGGTGGCGAGTTGAGGGTTGGTCATTTCATGCCTTCCGAAATCACGGCTTCCAGAGAACCTATTTAACCCGTTGGTTCATCGATTTGGGCTGCGATGTCAACCGGTGGTGCCCGGCTCGACGCCGCCGTCCCACCGAAAATCAGCCCATTGCCAGTGGGCAGAGATACGTATAAGGATATCTTTATATCTCTTGGACGAAGAGATCTCTCAGACGAAGGGAGCGCGCCATGGCCGAACCTGCCCCGCTCGCGGTCGATACCGCGATCGCCGCCCTCAAGGCGGCGGGCGAGAGCACACGCCTGCGCATCCTGGCGCTCCTCGGCCAGGCCGAGCTGACCGTCAAGGACCTCACCGCCATCCTCGGCCAGTCGCAGCCGCGCATCTCGCGTCACCTCAAGCTGCTCGCCGAGGCTGGTTTGATCGATCGTCATCCAGAAGGGGCGTGGGTGTTCTACCGCCTCACGGACGCCGGTTCGGCGCGCCGCTTCGCCGGCGACCTTCTTGCGCTGGTCGATGCCGGCGATGCGGTGCTGGTGCGCGACCGCGAGCGTTTGGCTGCCGTCAAGCAGGAGCACGCCGAGGTGGCACGGCGCTATTTCGCGGACAACGCCGTGGAGTGGGATTCGATCCGCGCGCTGCATATTGCCGAGGACGCCGTCGAGGCGGCGATGGTCGAGGCGGTCGGCAAGCGGCCCTTCGAGGCGTTGCTCGATCTCGGCACCGGCACGGGCCGCCTGCTTGAATTGTTCGCGCCGCTCTACAATCGCGCCGTCGGCATCGATGCGTCGTCCGCCATGCTCGCCGTCGCCCGCGCCAATCTCGATCGCGCCGGTCTCGCCAACGCGCAGGTGCGTCTCGGCGACATCCAGAACCTGCCGTTCCCGCGCAACGCCTTCGACGTCGTCACCGTGCATCAGGTGCTGCATTTCCTCGACGATCCGGAGCACGCCATCGCCGAGGCCGCGCGCGTGCTGCGCCCCGGCGGCCGGCTGCTCATCGTCGATTTCGCCCCGCACGATCTGGAATTCCTGCGCGAGCGCCACGCCCATCGCCGGCTGGGCTTCGCCCGTCAGGCCATGCGCCAGTGGGTCGAAGCCGCGGGGCTGAGTCTGGAAACCGCCCGCGATCTTTCCGTTGGCGGCGATGGTTCCGGCAAGCTCACCGTCACGCTGCTGCTCGCCCGCGACGCGCGCATGGTCGTCGCCGACGAGCCGGCAGCCAGCCGCGAGGTCGCATGATGGCGCAGGTCAAGCACAGGGCGCTGCGCGCCGATGGCGGGCTCAAGGTTTCCTTCGAGTTCTTTCCGCCGAAGACCGAGCAGATGGAGGAGACGCTGTGGCGCTCCGTCGAACGGCTGAAGCCGCTTGCGCCCAACTTCGTCTCGGTCACCTACGGTGCCGGCGGATCGACGCGCGAGCGCACCCATGCGACCGTGGCGCGCATCCTCGCCGAGACCGATCTGCTTCCCGCGGCGCATCTCACCTGCGTCGGCGCGACCCGCGAAGACATCGACGCGGTCGTCGACCGCTATGTCGCGACCGGCGTCAGCCATGTCGTGGCGCTACGCGGCGATCCGGCCACCGGCCTGGGCACGCCCTATGTGCCGACGCCCGGTGGATACGGCCATGCGGGCGATCTGGTCGCCGGCATCAAGCGCCGCCACCCGAGCGTGGAGGTGTCGGTGTCCGCCTATGTCGAGCGCCACCCGGAAAGCCGCGACTGGCCGACCGAGCTCGACAACCTCAAGCGCAAGGTCGACGCCGGCGCCGACCGCGCCATCACCCAGTTCTTCTTCGACAACGACATGTTCGACGCCTTTCGCGAACGGCTGGCGGCGGCGCGCATCGATATTCCGGTGGTCCCCGGCATCGTGCCGGTCATCAACTTCACCCAGACCGCGAAGTTTGCGGCCAAGGCCGGCGCCAGCGTGCCGGCATGGCTGGCGGCGCGCTTCGAAGGTCTGGAGGACGATCCGGCGACGCGTCAGCTTGTCGCCGCCGCGGTCGCCTCCGAGCAGGTGCTCGATCTCGTCGAGCGCGGCGTCACCGAATTCCACTTCTACACGATGAACCGCGCCGACCTCGTCTATGCCATCTGCCATCTGCTCGGCGTGCGCCCGGCGAAGCCCGCGCCGACGGAGGCGGCGGCATGAGCGATCCCGTCCTCGCCATCGACCACGTTCAGATCGCGGTGCCGGCCGGCTCGGAGGCGGCCTGCCGCGCCTTCTATCTCGATGTCGTCGGCTTCAGGGAGATCGAGCGGCCGGTGACCGGCGCCGGGCGCAGCTTTCTGTGGGTTGCCGTCGGCGGCCAGCAGATTCATTTCCGCCCCGATCCCGAATTCCAGCCGGCGCAGTTCGCCCATCCGGGCTTTCTTGCCCGCGATCTTCGCGCCCTTGCCGCGCGTCTGGAGGCTGCCGGCCATCCGGTCTCGATCGAGCAATCGGTCGGGCCGGGCCGCTTCCATGTCCGCGATCCCTTCGGCAATCGCCTCGAGTTTCTCGCGGCGGACTGAGATCAGAGGTTCCGTGTCCGCTTCCCCCGATACCCAGTCCCGTTTCCGCGCCGCCGCGGCGAAGCGCATCCTCGTGCTCGACGGTGCGATGGGCACCATGATCCAGTCGCACCGCTTCAGCGAGGCCGATTTCCGCGGCGAACGGTTCAAGGACTGGCCGCGCGATCTGCGCGGCAACAACGATCTCCTGATCCTCACCCAGCCGGACACCATCCGGCAGATCCATGTCGACTACCTGCACGCTGGTGCCGATATCGTCGAGACCAACACGTTTTCCTCGACCTCGATCGCGCAGGCCGATTACGGCATGGAGAGCCTCGCCTTCGAGCTGAACCGCGAAGGCGCGCGGCTGGCGCGCGAGGCCGCCGATCTCGTCACCGCGGAGACGCCCGACCGGCCGCGTTTCGTCGCCGGCGCCATCGGACCGACCAACCGTTCGGCGTCGATCTCGCCCGACGTCAACAATCCCGGCTTCCGCAACGTCTCCTTCGACGATCTGGTGAAAGCCTATGGCGAGGCAGCGCGCGGCCTGATCGAAGGCGGCGCCGACATGATCCTGTTCGAGACGGTGTTCGACACGCTCAACGTCAAGGCGGGCATTGTCGCGCTGGAGGAGGTCTTCGCCGAGACTGGCAAGCGCCTGCCGCTGATGATCTCCGGCACGATTACCGACCTGTCGGGCCGCACGCTGTCCGGCCAGACGCCGACGGCGTTCTGGTATTCCGTGCGCCACGGCCATCCGCTGACGATCGGGCTCAACTGCGCGCTCGGCGCCAAGGAGATGCGCGCCCATATCGACGAAATTTCGCGCGTCGCCGATACGCTTACCTGCGCCTATCCGAACGCCGGGCTTCCCAACGAATTCGGCGAATACGATGAGAGCCCGGAGGCGATGGCCGCAATGCTCGGCGAGTTCGCGCGCGCCGGCCTCGTCAATGTCGTCGGCGGCTGTTGTGGCACGACGCCCGACCACGTCCGCGCCATGGCTGCGGCGGTCAAGGGCGTGCCGCCGCGCGCCGTCCCGCATCCCGAAACGGCCATGCGTCTCTCCGGTCTCGAACCGTTCGAGCTCGCTTCATGACCGCCTCCGCCGCCACCAGCTTCGTCAACATCGGCGAGCGCACCAACGTCACCGGCTCGGCGAAGTTCCGCAAGCTGATCACCAATGGCGACTATGCCGCCGCGCTCGACGTCGCGCGCGATCAGGTCGCCAATGGCGCGCAGGTGCTCGACGTCAACATGGACGAGGGCCTGCTCGATTCCGAAGCCGCGATGACGACCTTCCTCAATCTCATCGCCGCCGAGCCCGACATCGCCCGCGTGCCGATCATGGTCGACTCCTCGAAATGGTCGGTGATCGAAGCCGGGCTCAAATGCGTGCAGGGCAAGGCGATCGTTAATTCGATCTCCATGAAGGAAGGCGAGGCGGGCTTTCGCGAGCACGCCGAGAAGGTGCGCCGCTACGGCGCCGCCGTCGTGGTCATGGCCTTCGACGAACAGGGCCAGGCCGACACCTTCAAGCGCAAGACGGAAATCTCGGCGCGGGCCTACAAGATCCTCACCGAGGACGTCGGCTTCCCGCCCGAGGATATCGTCTTCGACCCGAACATCTTTGCCGTCGCCACCGGCATCGAGGAGCACAACAACTACGGCGTCGATTTCATCGAGGCGGTCGCCTGGATCAAGGCCAACCTGCCGCACGCCCACGTTTCCGGCGGCGTTTCCAACCTGTCCTTCTCGTTCCGCGGCAACGAGAAGGTGCGCGGCGCCATGCACGCCGTGTTCCTCTATCACGCCATCCGCGCGGGCATGGACATGGGCATCGTCAACGCCGGCGCGCTGCCGGTCTATGACGACATCGAGCCGGAACTGCGCGAACTCTGCGAAGACGTGGTGCTCAACCGCCGGCCGGATTCGACCGAGCGGCTGCTTGCCGCGGCCGAGCGTTATCGCTCGGACGGCGGTCAGAAGAAGGAGGTCGATCTCGCCTGGCGCTCGCTGCCGGTCGACAAGCGGCTGGAGCACGCGCTCGTCAATGGCGTCACGCAGTACATCATCGAGGACACCGAGGAGGCGCGCAGGCAGGCCAAGCGTCCGCTGGAAGTGATCGAAGGCCCGCTGATGGCCGGCATGAACGTCGTCGGCGATCTCTTCGGCTCGGGCAAGATGTTCCTGCCGCAGGTGGTCAAGTCGGCGCGCGTCATGAAACAGGCGGTCGCCCACCTGCTGCCCTTCATGGAGGAGGACAAGCGCCAGCACGGCGTCGCCGATGTGCCGGTGGCGCGTATCCTGCTCGCCACCGTCAAGGGCGACGTCCACGACATCGGCAAGAACATCGTTGGCGTCGTGCTCGCCTGCAACAACTATGAGGTCATCGATCTCGGTGTCATGGTGCCGGCGGCCAAGATCATCGCGACGGCTCGCGAGCAAAAGGTCGACATCATCGGCCTGTCCGGCCTGATCACGCCGTCGCTCGACGAGATGTGCCATGTCGCGGCCGAACTGGAGCGCGAGGGGTTTGACCTGCCGTTGCTCATCGGCGGCGCCACCACCAGCCGCGTCCACACGGCGGTCAAGATCAATCCGAACTACAAGCGCGGCCAGACCGTGCACGTGCTCGACGCCAGCCGCGCGGTCGGTGTCGCGTCAAACCTGCTCGGCGAAGGCAAGGCGGCGTTCGTCGATCAGATCCGCGGCGAGTATCGCAAGGCGGCCGAGGCGCATGCCCGTGGCCAGGAAGAGAAGCGCCGCATCACGCTGGCTCAGGCCCGCGCCGACCGTTTTGCCATCGACTGGAAGCCGTTCACGCCCGTCCGGCCGACCTTCCTCGGCACGAAGGCGCTGCGCAACTATCCGGTCGCCGAGCTGATCCCTTACATCGACTGGACGCCGTTCTTCGCCACCTGGGAGATGAAGGGCACCTATCCGCACATCCTCAACGACCCGAAGGTCGGCAGCGCCGCGCGCGCGCTTCATGCCGATGCGATTTCGATGCTCAAGCAGATGGTTGCGGAGAACTGGCTCACCGCCAATGGCGTCATCGGCTTCTGGCCGGCGAACGCCGAAGGCGACGACATCGTCGTCTTTAACGAGGAGGGGAAGCAGGAGCGTGCCCGCCTTTTCACGCTTCGCCAGCAGATCGCGCGTTCCAGCGACAGCAAGCGGCATCACGTGGCGCTCGCCGATTTCGTCGCGCCGCGCGAAACCGGCCTGACCGACCACATCGGTGGCTTCGCCGTCACCGCCGGCATCGGCGAGGACGTCGTCGCGGAACGTTTCGCACGCGCCAATGACGACTACTCCAAGATCCTGTCGCAGGCGCTTGCCGACCGCCTCGCCGAAGCTTTTGCCGAGCGGCTGCATGCGCGTGTGCGTCGCGAGTTCTGGGCCTATGCGCCGGACGAAACGCTGACGCCGGAAGACCTGATCCGCGAGGCCTATGACGGCATCCGGCCGGCGCCGGGCTATCCCGCCCAGCCTGACCACACCGAGAAGGCGACGCTGTTTTCGTTGCTCGACGCCGAGGCACAAACCGGCATCAGGCTGACCGAGAGCTACGCCATGTGGCCGGGCTCGTCGGTGTCCGGGCTCTATTTCGCCCATCCGGAAAGCCATTATTTCGGCGTCGGCCGCATCGAGCGCGACCAGGCGGCCGATTACGCTGCCCGCAAGGGCTGGCCGCTGAAGGAGGCCGAGCGCTGGCTCGCCCCGATCCTCAACTACGAACCGACCGTGATGGAGGCGGCGGAGTAGGGGCTATTGGCCAACAAAGTATTCGATCAGCCGGTCTTCGGCAGCCGGCGAAAGAAGGTCGACCATCGTCTGACGGGCCGCTTCGCCGACACGCCTTGCCAGTGCCGGATTGCTTCGAAGTGCATCGATCGCGGCAAGTCCTTCTTCATTGGTTTGGAACAGGAAGCCGTTCTCGCCGTGCTTGATGATCTCGGCGTAGCCACCCAGCTTGCCGCAGACTACCGGCATCGCGCATGCCATAGCCTCTGTCACGACTCGTCCCCACGACTCGAAGACGAAGCCGGTGCGATAGAGGAACAGGTCGAGGCTGCGGAGGAATTGCAGTGCAGGGATCGAATGATCCGGCAAAACCGTCAGACCGGGATGCTGACCAAAAAACGGCCGGCAGTGGATTCCACCAAGTATCGCGACCTTCAGGCCGGCGTTCAGCAGAGCATGATACAGGGCGGGATCGCCTGGGTGGTGTTTCCCGACAACGTCCCGACTTATCCGCCCAACCGAGCGGATCTCTTGCACCGGCCGTGCTGTGAAATGCTGCAGATCGATGGGGGACGGCAGAACCGCTCCGCGGACCCCCAAAGCATCGCGAACAGCTTTCGACGGAAACAACAGGTCGATTCGTTCCGCAGTTGTTCGAGTCGCTGCCGCGAGCCACCCCAACAGAGCGGACAGATTGAAAACGTTGAAGTGCAGGATGATGCGGTTGGGCCGTACGCGGTCGAGCCAGACTCCAGTCTTCGTGAAGGTACCCATGATCGCCAGCGTTTCTCCGGAGGGCATGTTGCTGTCCGTGATGCGTTCAATGGTCGGATCGATTGCCAGCAGGGCAGGATGGATCGGAACGGTGCTCCATATCCGCGTTGGGACGTGTCGGCGCAGCGATTTGGCCGTCTCAATCACGTGCCGCTCGGAGCCGTTTGGCAATTCCATCTGGAGGACAAGATCGATGCTTCTGGTGGCTCGCGTGAATTCCGGAATCGCCCCGACGGCATCGTGGCGATTTACCCGGTCCAGCAATGCTCGGGCGCCAAGCCTGAACGCAGCCGGGGCTGCTGGATTGACAGCGAGGTGGTTGAGCAAGGCAATAAAACGCCCGTGATAAAGAGCGTCTCCGGGCGCCACGATGGCGGCTAGGCCGGCCTCGGCGAGGGCAAGCTCGAACTGACTCGCTGCGAGTGCTGCCTGACTATAGATGCTGTGTGGTTCGGGATCGCTCGGGTCGATCTCGCGGCTGTAGGTCTTGGCGATGCCGGCTGCCTCTGCCGGTCGACCGGCCAGGAGGTGGCCGCGAGCGCGCTGTAGAAATTCAGGGTACATGGAGCACGCGGCCTTGTTAGGGGATCGAAATGGTTGGCACACCGCGATTTCGCCGACGCGATCACCTAATAGGTTCCGGGGTGGAAATCAAAAAAACGGGGCAAGGGGCAGGGCGCTGGCAGCCTCGGTCCGGCTTGCTATATTCCGGGACAGCCAAGGAGACCGTTCCCATGTGCCGCAACATCCGCACCCTTGCCAATTTCGACCCACCTGCGACCAGCGACGAAATCCGCGCCTCGGCGCTGCAGTTCGTGCGCAAGATCAGCGGTTTCGCGAAGCCGTCGAAGGCTAACGAGGCAGTCTTCAACCGCGCCGTCGACGAGGTCGCGCACATCGCCCATCACCTGCTCGAGGATCTCGAGATTCACAGCCCGCCGCGCAATCGCGAGGTCGAGGCCGCCAAGGCCAAGGCCCGCGCCCAACTGAGATACGGGTGAGGGTCGTTTCGCCTGCAGTAATCCACTCTGTCACCCCGGCGATGGCCGGGGTCCATGTGATGTGCTCCGGTTGCGTTCGCAGCAATCTGGATTCCGGCTTTCGCCGGAATGACGACGTGTCCGTGGCGGGTGCGGAGATTGACCGGTGATAGGTTCCGAGATCGCCCTCGCGCTGGCGTTGCTGATTGCTCCCCATCCAACCCCTGCCAACATCATCGACGGCGCTGACGATCGCGGCTCGCTGTTGACTCTCGGGCCTTCCCTCGGACTGTCGGCGGACGAGATCACGCGCATCCGCAAAGTGTCGGGTCATGTCGGCTGCTTCGAGCCGCGGCCGCAGGTTGCCTCCGGTGCGCTTTTCCTCTCGGGCGATCTGGTGCTCACCGCCGCCCACACCTTCTTCGCGCCGGATGGCAAGCCCGCCGGCAAGTGCTTCTTCCGCCCGCAGGCGCCGGGCTCGGACTGGATGCCGCTCAAGACCGACGCGGCCAATGCGCGCTTCGGGGCGCGTTCACCCAGGGCCGGCTCCAATAACGACTGGGCGCTTGGTGCGCCTCGCTACGTCGATCGTCGATGCTGCACCGTTTCCGCCAGCGGACGCACCACCGAAAGCCGGCGAGAAACTGATCGTCGTCACCGCCCATCCGGCCGGCATGGAGTCGATGGACCCGAACGTGCCGGTGGTGCAGGGCTGCGCCGTCAGGCGCGTGCCGGTGTCGTCGGCGGCGACCAGCTTCTATCGCAGCGATTGCGACGCCACCGGCGCCTCGTCGGGCGGCATGCACCTGTCGCGCGTCGACGGCCAACTGATGTTCCGTGGCATCACCATCTCCACCGGTCCATGGCGCGATCCGACGCTTGCCGGCGCGCCCTATGACGAGAAGGCTGGCAGCGTCACCACGGCGCTCGGCACCGACGCCGCCATTCTGGCCGCGGCGCGGGCGCTGGCGGCGACGAAATAGCGCGCTGACGGTCGCGCTTCTGTCACATCGCAATCGGTACGCTCCTTGCTTACATGTGGCTCGTGTCCGTTGAGTCGTGTGCGTCTCCACGCGTTTGGCCGAGGAGAAGATCATGGCCGGACTGATCGTCACCATTGCCCAGCAGAAAGGCGGCGCCGGCAAGACGACGCTCGCCGCGCATCTGGCCGTCGCCTACGTGGTCGGCGGCAATTCCGTCGCCGTGCTCGATGTCGATCCGCAGGGCAGTCTCGGCGAGTGGTTCGAACGCCGGGAGCGCCGTCTCGGCGAGGGCGCCACCGGCCTCGAGTTCCGCACGGCCAGCGGCTGGGGCGCCCGGCGCGAAGCGCAGAGTCTCGCCCGCGATCATGACGTGGTCATCGTCGATACGCCGCCGAAATCCGATATCGAATTGCGTCCGGCGATCGAGGTCGCCTCGCTAGCCGTCGTCCCGGTCCAGCCGACGCCGGTCGACCTGTGGGCGACCGAGCCGACGCTGGCCATGATCGCGCGCGAAGGCGCGCGCTCGCTGCTCATCCTCAATCGCGTCGTCGCCCGCGCGCTGATCACCGCCGAGGCGGTCGAGGCGGTCGCCAAGCTCGGCCATCCCGTCGCCCATGCGTCCTTCGGCAGCCGCGTTGCCTATGCGGCGTCGATCGGCGAGGGCAGTACGGTGCTGGAAACCGCCCCCGGCGGCCCGGCCGCCGACGAGGTCAAGGCGGTCGCCCGCGAAGTCGCCAAGCACGCGGCGGGTTGAGCCGCGTTTCGTTGTCGTCATGTGTCTGTTGGAATTCCTGCTTTTGCCACAACGTTCCCTCTCCCCATTGGGGAGAGGGACAGGGTGAGGGGCTCAGATGTCCTTGCCGTGCAAGACGCCAAGTAAATGCGAGAGAACGCCTTCTGTATTCCCCAGCACGTCGTTGTTCCAATACCTCAACAACGCGATATCCGCGCGATTCCAGATCATGATCGCGTGCCGTGTCGCGTTGGCTATCTGCGTGCTGGCCGCCGTCGATCTCAACGACTAGCCTCGCTTGTGTGCAGACAAAATCGGCGATCCACGGACCGATGGGCACCTGCCGCCTGAACTTGTGCTCGGCAAGACGGCGATCTCTCAGCAGAAACCACATCCGCATTTCCGCGTCTGTCATGCGCCGCCGGAGCCGCCGGGCACTGGCAATACCGGTTCGTTTCATCGTCCCGCATGGTGCCACAGTCCCCCTCACCCTGTCCCTCTCCCCACAAAAGGGGGAGAGGGGACGCAATTTGCGACGACGTTCGCAACAATGGCGTTCGAGATTGAAATTACGGGACCGCCACATCGCGCCCTCTCCCCATCGGGGAGAGGGATGGGGTGAGTGGGATGGCGGCGGGTTGAGCGGGTCGCACGGCTGCCCTGCGCGCCTTGCCGGGCGGGGGACTTGCGTTTTGCCGGATTCCGACCATCTTAGTCACCAACGGTAACCATCATCCCTGTGTGGAGGCGATGTCATGTCCTTGCGTCCCGTGAAGCGCGTCGTCGACGCCAAACCGACCATGGAAGGTGCGGGCGTCAAGCTGCACCGCGCCTTCGGTTTCGGCCAGACCAGCGAATTCGATCCGTTCCTGCTTTTCGACGATTTCCGCAACGAGAACCCGGAGGATTTCCTCGCCGGCTTCCCGTGGCATCCGCATCGCGGCATCGAGACCATCACCTATGTGCTCGCCGGCTCGGTCGAGCATGGCGACAGCCTCGGCAATCGGGGCAGCCTCGGTTCCGGTGACGTCCAGTGGATGACGGCCGGTAGCGGCATCATGCATCAGGAGATGCCGCAGGGTGACGCCAAGGGCCGCATGCACGGTTTCCAGCTCTGGGCCAATCTGCCGGCGTCGCTCAAGATGACGCGGCCGCGCTATCAGGACATCAAGGCCGGCGACATTCCCGAGGTGATCGACGATGACGGCACCATCGTGCGCGTCGTGGTCGGCGATTTCTGGGGCAAGAAGGGGCCGGTCGAAGGCGTCGCCGCCGATCCGAACTACATCGACGTGTGGGTGCCGCCGGGCAAGAAAAAGACCCTGCCGGTCGAGACCACCCGCCACGCCTTCGCCTATGTCTTCGAGGGCTCTGGCACGTTCCGCGATGCCTCGCGTCCGTTCGGCGTGTTGACCGAGAAGAGCGACGCCAATGGCGACGAGCTGCTCATCCGCGAGACCGTCGGCAACCGTTCGATGGTGCTGTTCGATTCCGGCGATGAAGTCACCGTGCAGGCCGGCGACGAAGGCATCCGTTTCCTGCTCGTCTCGGGCAAGCCGCTCAAGGAGCCGGTCGCGTGGTACGGCCCGATCGTGATGAACACGCAGGCCGAGTTGCAGCAGGCCGTGCGCGACCTGCAGACCGGCAACTTCATCAAGGAGACTGCGTAAGCCATGGCTGGCGCCGGCAGGACGGCACTCGTCACCGGCGCCAACCGCGGCATCGGGCTGGAGGTCTGCGCTCAGCTTAAGGCGCAGGGCTTCGCGGTCATCCTCACCAGCCGCGACGAGGCGGACGGCCGCGCCGCCGCGGAGAAGCTCGGCGTCGACTACCGCCACCTCGACGTGACGGATCCGAAGAGCATCGCCGCGCTGGCCGATGGCCTGCGCCGCGACGGCCGCAGCATCGACGTGTTGATCAACAACGCCGCCGTGTCGCTCGATGGTTTCGACAGCGCGGTCGTCCGCCAGACGCTGGCCGCGAATTTCTTCGGTGCGCTGGCGCTGACCGAGGCGCTGCTGCCGCTGATGACCGACGGCGGCGCCATCGTCATGGTGTCGAGCGGCATGGGCGAACTGCACGCCTATTCGCCGGCGATCCGCGCGCGCTTCGCCGATCCGAAACTCACCCGCGACCAGCTTGTCGCGCTGGTCGGCGAATTCCAGAGCGCCGTCGACGCCGGCAATCACACCGGGGCCGGCTGGCCGTCCTCGGCCTATCGCGTGTCGAAGGCGGCCATCGTTGCGCTCGCCAAGGTGCTGGCGCGCGATCTCGCCTCTCGCCATATCCGCGTCAATGCGGTCTGCCCCGGCTGGGTGCGCACGCGCATGGGCGGCGGTTCGGCGCCACGCAGCGTGGCGCAGGGTGCCGCGTCGGTGGTGTGGGCCGCCGATCCGCCCGGCGAGACCACCGGCGGCTTCTTCCGCGACGGCAAACCCGCCACCTGGTGATCCCGGCTTGGCCGGTCCGCCGCTTCCGCGCTAAACCCTTGTGATCCCGCCGCGACCGGCCGATTCCCGCCGGTCCGGCCGTCGCGAGAGGGGAGCGCCCGCGCTTGCTGCCACAGATCTGGCCGGCCATCCTGACCCTTGGCTGGATTCTCTTCGCGATCGCGGCGGGCGAGGGGGCGATGGCGCTGGTGGCGCTGGCGAGCCATGACGGGCTCGCCGGGGTCTTCGTCGCCAACGCCGCGATCACCGCATTGTTCGCCGGCGCCTGTGTACTGACCACCAAGGGCCGCACGTTCCAGCTTCGCTTCCGCGACGCGGCGCTGCTGACCGTGGTGTCGTGGTTCGTGGTGCCGCTGTTCGGTGCGCTGCCGCTGACCGCGCCGCCGGCCGGCCTCAGCCTGCTCGACGCCTATTTCGAATCGGTGTCGGGGCTGACCACCACCGGCTCCACCGTGCTCTCCGGCCTCGACAAGCTGCCGCCTTCGATCCTCCTATGGCGCTCGACGCTGCAATGGATCGGCGGCATTGGCATCATCGGCCTCGCCATCCTCATCCTGCCGTTCCTGAAGATCGGCGGCATGCAGCTTTTTCGCCTGGAATCCTCCGACCGCTCCGAAGACGTGGTGCCGCGCGTGCGCAGCGTCGCCAATTCGGTCGGCCAGATCTATCTGGCCATCACGCTTGCCTGCTTTCTGGCCTACTGGGGCCTCGGCATGTCGCCCTTCGACGCACTCAACCATGCCTTCACGACCGTTTGCACCGGCGGCTACTCGACCCACGATGCGTCGTTCTCGTGGTTCAACAGCCGGCCCATCGAATGGGCGGCGGTCGTCTTCATGAGCGCCGGTGCGCTTCCCTTCCTAGCCTTCCTGCGCATCCTCAGGCGCGGCCGGCTCAGCCAGCGCGTCGATCCGCAGGTCAAGGCCTACTTTCTCATTGCGGCGGCGCTGTCGCTCATTCTCGCCGTCTGGCTGATCGGCAACAACCATTTCGGCGTGTTCGCGGCGGCCACGACCGCCACCTTCACCGTCGTCTCGATCATGACGACCACCGGCTTCGGCTCCGGCGATTTCGCGCTGTGGGGCACCTTTGCCGCCACCTTCATCTTCATGGTGTCGTTTGTCGGTGGCTGCACCGGCTCGACCGCGGGCGGCATCAAGGTGTTCCGCCTGCAGATCATGGCGCGGATCGTCATCCAGCATGTCCGCCAGGCGATCCACCCGCATGTTGTCAGCCCGCTGCGCTATGGCGAGCGCGTGGTGAGCGACGAGGAGGCGGCCTCGGTCGGCACCTTCGTCTTCCTCTACTTCCTCACCTTCGCCATTGCCTCGGTGCTGGTCGGCTTCACCGGCGTCGATGCGGCGAGCGCCATGTCGGCGGTCGCGGCGACGCTCGGCAATGTCGGCCCGGGCATCACCGAGGCGCTCGGACCGGCCGGCAACTTCGCCGCGCTGCCGGAGGCGACCAAGGCGCTGCTGGCGGTCGCCATGATCGTCGGCCGGCTGGAGATCCTGGGCGTGCTGATCCTGTTCCTGCCGAGTTTCTATCGCTGAGCGCCGGGCCAAAAAGCGAAGGCCGGGATCGCTGTCCGCGAACCCGGCCTCCGTCTGATCTTGTAGGCCCCTTTGATCGTGTCGCCCGCGCTAGAGTGCGCCGAGAACGATAGCCCCGATGAACAGGAACGCCGCACACACGATGACCACATGGAACGGTCGAGCTAGGCTCATGGTCTGACTCCCGTACCTTTGGCACTGTCACGGAGTCTATCGCACGGTAACCATTCGACAAGCAAAAACGATCCCGCACTGCGGCATTGAACATATCGAATCAAGTTCGCGGCCTAAGCCATTCTCGAAGCATCATTTTTCCCTGTGGATACGATCCCGCGACCGGCGCCCGGATACGGATTCATGGCGGCGGGGGCGCAAATCGGCTATGTCGCGCGGGCGGCCGACAAGCCGGTTCGCCCTTCATCCGCAGACAGGCCATCCGACCGCCATGGCATCCCGCTTTTCCGCATCGACATCGCGACTGGCGCTGATCAGCGTCGCGGTCGGCGTGGTCGTGCTGGGGCTGAAGTTCCTCGCCTGGCGGCTCACCGGTTCGGTCGCGCTGTGGTCGGATGCGCTGGAGAGCCTCGTCAACGTGGCGACCGCCGTGGCGGCGCTCGCCGCCATCCGCTACTCGGCCATGCCGGCCGACGCCAACCATCCGTTCGGCCATCACAAGGCGGAGTACTTCTCCGTGGTGCTGGAGGGCGTGCTCATCGTCATCGCCGCGTTTTCCATCCTGTCTTCGGCGTGGGAGGGCTTCACGGCCCCGCAAGCGCTTCGGCAGCCGTTCGAGGGGCTGGCGTTCAACCTCGCGGCGACTGCGATCAATGCCGTCTGGGCGACGGTGCTGGTGCGTCACGGCCGCAAGCATCGCTCGCCGGCGCTCACCGCCGATGGCACGCATCTGTTCACCGACGTCGCCACCTCGGCCGGCGTCTTCGTCGGCCTGCTGCTGGCGCTCGCCACCGGCTGGCTGATCCTCGATCCGCTGCTGGCCGCGCTGGTCGCGGTCAACATCCTCTGGCAGGGCTGGCTGCTCATCCGCGAGTCGATCGGCGGGCTGATGGACGAGGCGGTGCGACCCGAGACGCTCGATCGCATCCGCGCGGTCATCTCGGAAAACGCCGCCGGCGCCATCGAGGCGCATGACGTGCGCACGCGCCACGCCGGCCGCATGACCTTCATCGAGTTCCACCTGGTGGTGCCCGGCGCCATGCCGGTGTCGGAGAGCCACGAGATCTGCGACCGCATCGAGCGGGCGCTGCGCGCGGAAGTCTCCGACGCCCACATCGCCATCCACGTCGAGCCGGAAGAGAAGGCCAAGCACACCGGCGTCGTGGTCGTCTAGACCGCCCCCCGAACCGCCTGTCAGCGTCCTGAAAGGTGGCTTGTGCAGCATGGCTGCCCGAGCGCCTCCCGCCAAACGCGCCTGAAATGGTGCAGCAACAAACCGAAGGCATAAGAATCAAGATGACGCCGCGCTTCAAGTTGGTGGTGGTGATGAGTGCTGCGCTGGCGGTCGGGCTGTTCGCGATGCCCGACGCCACCCTGGCGCGAACGCACCACGTCGTACCGAAAAAGCCGGCGCCCGTCGCGACGCCGCTGCCGCCGGCCGATCCGGCTGCCGTGCCGCACGACGCCAGTTCGCTTGGCGGCTACAACGTGCTGGTCGCCGATCGCGGCAACAACCGCATCCTGCTCATCAGTCCCGACAAGCAGATCCTGTGGCAATACGATTTCGTCGGATTGCCGCGCAGCGCCGGCGCCGACGATGCCTTCTTCGCCGATGACGGCAAGAGCGTCATCGTCAATCTCGAGCACTCGCAGGTCATCCAGATCATCGATTTCGCCAGCAAGCAGGTCACCTGGGAATACGGCCAGCTCGGTAAGCGCGGTTCGAAGGACGGGCTGCTCAACTTTCCCGACGATGCCTACAAGCTGCCCAATGGCGACGTGATCGTCGCCGACATCCGCAACTGCCGCATTCTGGAAATTTCGCCGGACAAGAAGATCGTCCGCCAGGCCGGCGTCACCGGCCGCTGCGGCGCCAGGGCGCCGCTGCTTGCCTCGCCCAATGGCGACACGCCGCTCCCCAACGGCCACGTCCTGATCAGCACGATCAACGATCATTCGCTGATCGAGCTCGACGAAAACTGGCAGCCGATCCTCAGGCTGGTGCTGCCGATCCTCTACCCGTCCGACCCACAGCCGACCAAGGCCGGCAACTTCCTCGTCAGCAGCTACACCCACCCCGGCCGGATCGTCGAGGTCGCCCACGATGGCAGCCTCGTGTGGGACTACGCGGCCGCGGGCGAGGGCGGTCTCAACCGTCCGTCGCTCGCCATCGAACTGCCCAACGGCAATATCCTCGCCAACGACGACCTGAACCATCGCATCATCGTCGTCGACAAGGCGTCGAAGAAGATCCTCTGGCAATACGGCGTCACCGGCCGGCGCGGGGCGGCGCCCGGCTATCTCGCCATCCCCGATGGCCTCGATATCATCAAGGCAGACACCAATGCTGCACATTGAACGCGTGTGGAAACCGGCCGCGGCTTTGATCGCCGCTGTCGGCGTCGCCGTCACGCTCGGCGGCGCGGCGGCGACCCCGGCGCCGGTGGTGCACAAGGTGGGTGCGGTTACCCGCCATGCGGCCAAATATGCCGGTCAGGACATCGTGCTTACCGGCTACCTGCTCGCCCGCGAGCCCGGCTACGTCCTGTTCTCCGACGAGCCCGGCGGCCGCATCGGGCGCTACGACCTGCCGGTCTCCGGCGACGGCATCGACCAGCTCCAGCCGCGCACGAAATACGTGATCGAGGGCACGTTCCTCGATCATGGCCTGACCGCCAGCAACGGCAACGCCTACCATCTGGCGCTCACCGCTCCGCCGCAGCCGGCGACGCCCTAGCGCCAGGATTCGGTGAGGGGCGACGGCAGGCGGCTTGGGTATGCCCAGCATCAGGCGCGCGGCTCACGCAACCTTGGCGCCGAGGATGCGAATCGTGCGGGCCGGAAAGAAGCCGCCGCAGAGCCCGAGCCAGAAAGCGACGCCGATGACGAAGCTCGGCACGGCGATGGTTGCGGGAGACATGGCGGCGAGGGTGCCGAGGACGAAACGCGTCCAGAAGATCGCCATGATGATCGCCAGGGGCAGCAGGCTGCCACGCACGAGGAAGCGCCAGTGGCTGGGATCGCGCACGACGCCGTGCGGGATACCGAAGACCGACTGATTGAGGGCGATGGTCGCCAGGATGCCGGCGCACCATGCGGCCAGCGCACGCGGATCCAGGCCGAAGGTGGCGACGAGGCCATAGGCCGAATAGGCGACCAGCACCAGCGGAAGCGCCAGCACGACGGCCCCGGGCACGCTGCGGTCCCGGGCCTGGAGCAGCCCGAGGCCGATCAGACCCAACAACAGCGCCCAAACCCAACGCGGCGCATGCAGGATGATCTGCCAGAGCATCGATGTCTCCCTCGGTTGACGACTTCACCGAGCATAGCACTGCTTGGGAGTCACTGGCGCGCAGTGACGCCATGTGCCGTGTCGATGCCGGGTCTTGCGGCGCACGGCGCCACACCCATCCGTCATGGCCGGCGGGCCTTTAACCCGCGGACTTGATCCGGGGGTCGTCCCGGCCATCCACGTCTTTCTCTGAGTTTCCCGGACCGCGTGCGCCGGAGGCGCATCGCGTGATCCGGGACCCAGTGCAAGACTCTTGGGCGCGCCGCGCCACCCTTTGTTCGTCATCGCCGCGCTTGACGCGGCGATCCACTCCATTGGCCCCGCCCGCATATCCGGTGGCGCTATTGGCGTGGATGGCCCGGGCTGACCCCCGGGGGCTAAAGGCCCACCGGCCATGACGGTGGATGTTGGACTGCCCGATTGTCCGGCAACGACTTCCGTTCATCCCGCGAAGCATGCCACCGACTACGATCGCGGGGCGCATCGCGGTGAGCCTGCATCCCCCCGTTCGTCCCCGCGCAGGCGGGGACCCAGCGCAAGACTCTCGGGCGCATCGCGCCACACCTGTCCGTCAGGCGGGGCGCAGCAGCGTCGTCATGGCCGGGCTTGACCCGGCCATCCACGTCCTGTCGCGCTATCGAAACGACAGCCAGTCGGTCACACTCGTGAGGTCGTGTTTCTCCGCAAACCAGCGCACGAAATCGGCTCGATCGACATTTTCACGGAAATAGCGGCACAGGTCCGCACGATCGAGGCCTGTGTCGCCGAGGGTGATAGCGAAGTCCTTTTGCATACATTCGTCGACGTCGCGCTGCCACTCGTCAAAGCTCATGGGATCGACCCTTTGAAGATATTCTGTCGATGGAATTCCAAATAGTGCTGATGAGGCCACGCGGTCTCATTCGTCGGACGCAGCAGCCGTCCGCTTGGGTGCATCAAACGCCGGACAGGTTCGGGGATTCAGAATCAACGGTCAAAATTCCATAATCCCGCCCAATCGAGACGAGACCGCGATCAAACATCCAGTGAAGGGTTCCAGAAAGTGCAATTCCGTTCCTAACCATCGACCGTTCGCGGCGACAGGCCGAATGTGAGCTGCCTGTGCTTCCGGACGGCCGCCTCCGTTGATGATTTGAAGCCCGGTGATTGCACATGTTCTGTCGTAGGCGCTCTGGACGTGCAGGGTGAACGCGCGGTCACGTATCTTCTTCATGACGGTGAGTTCCGCGACCGGCCGGACAAAGTCCGTCGGGGGTTCGTGTAGTCCGTCGGGGACACCGGCTGGCTCTGGTGGGGCGTAAAGGGTTTCCGCAAAGAACCCGGCCGTCAGGATTGCGTCAAATTCCTGATCCGGGACGTTTCTGACGGAGCGGCCAAATGCTCCTCTGTTGGTTCCGCCGTCATCGCGTTGGAGGATAGCTTCGTAGTAGGTCCCATCTTCGGCTCGGAAAGGAACATCTTTGTCGAAGTCGAGATAGTCCGACATGATCGCGTAGTAGTGATCGTCGCGTCGCACATCTCGCTCGACGGAGGCGACCCGAGCGACCGCGAAATAAGCCTGTCTTCCTCCGGACTGGTCTAGGGCGGTTCGGCGAGGGGCGTAGTAGACAATAAAGTCACCCACCGCATTCTCGACTTGCGCGAGATACGTGGCCGGAAAATGGTACCGCTCCTCTACGATATCGTCGTAGCCGGATCCTGGTCGTGTGGTAAAAACGGCCTTCATACCGCTACGAGACTACCATGTTTGTTTGGTCGCCTCGCTAAACTTATCCCCGCTCCCAAAACCTGTGAGACAATGCACTCATCCCGCTCGCGAAGGGGCGCGCTCATGAGGCGTTCTGTGCGTGGGGCGGGGTGCGGCGCCCGCGCGTCGAGACCGCATCTCGGCACTCGGGACGCCCCGGCTGGGGACCGTCGGCACTACGACCGGCCGCCCCTCCATGCCTGCGGTGTCGTCCGCAGCGTGTGGTGTAAGTGACCTCAAGGCGGACCGTCTCGGCGGTTCGCCCGAAGCGCCTCGGCCGGGCGTGTTTCAGGACGCCGCGGCGGGTGCTCGGCAGAGCGCCCCATAACGGACTACCGGACTGGCGTTCTTCGAGCGCCCGCCACCCCTTCGTCCGTCCCTCGGGCAGGCGAAGGCAACCACCACCACCAGCCACCCGGAGCGGATACCGCTCGCGGGAACGGGAAACCATGCCTGGGAGTCAGTCCATGGCCCATCGCCGAAAATCGGGCGCGGTCAGGCGCATCATCGACGGCAGGATCGCCGCCGCCGAAGACGCGGTGAATGACCGACGCCTAATCGCCAATCTGTTCGCAACCTGGCATCGCTCGCGCTGCGGGCGCGTCGCCTGTCAGCGCGCGCTCACCTGCGCCGAGCCCGAGGTTCCGTGTTTCCAGGAGAACATGGAGGAGCTGCGCGATGCGCTGCTCGACCTCGCCGGCGGCGAACTGTTCGCCGACCTCGACGATGACATCGGGTGAGCTGCGGCCAGGCCCAAGCCCTTTCCGCGGCCTCAGCTCTGGTGGTCGGCCGACCATCCGCGGCAATGGCCCATCTCGTGGCGCACCATCGGCTGCCAACCGGTCATCGGCAGGAAGATCCGGCAGGGCTGGCCGAGCGCGACATAGGAACAGGCGAGATGCTTGCCCTCGCACGCGGTGGTGAGCTCGGCCCGCGCCAGATGCGTGATGATCGGGGTCTGGTATTGCGGGTTGAGCAGCGGGCCCGAGTCGTATTTCGCGGGCGGCGGCCAGATGTCTTTGGCCTGCGCGGACGAGGCGGCAAGAACCATCAGACTGGCGGTCAGGCCGACGACGAGACTTCGGAAGATTTGCATCAAATTTTAGTCCTTGGGGATGGTCGCAACGCAAGGCTTTCGCCGCGGCGACGGTTGAAACGTGTCGATCTGGAAAGGGGCTCATCCGGCGCTGGCGGCGCTCGGGTTCAGCCTGGAATGATGTGGCGCGGTGTCCGCCTGTTGGGCGGGCGAGGGCGCGTCGGTGCCGGCCGGGGCCGGCTCAGCGTGCTGGCCGAAGTCGGCTCAGCGCGGAGACGCCAGTTGTCGCTATCGAATGGACGGCAATTCCTGACGGCCGCGGCGACACAACCAGACACTCAAGAATCATGCCGCGATTCCGGTCCCGCGTTGGGACGCCGGGCAGGCGCGTTCGTGGCGGGGTTCTGCGGGTTTTCGCAGTCAGCGGCGGCGTGCGGTCGTCCTCACGCGGGATGCTGCCGCCGGGCGGTGTCCCGGATGATGCTCAACCCTTCCTTAAGGGAATCCGTCGCATTTGAACGGTCATGGACCGTCGTGTTGCGTATCGGGCGGCCACGGTCGTTGGCCTTGGCATCCTTCTGTCGGGCTGCGGCTTCGGCTTCTTCGGCTATGAGCAGCGCGCCGCCTGGCGCGACCAGGAGGAGCGCGCCTGCATGGCAAGCCGCCCGCCGGTCGTCTTCTCCGCCTACGTTCAGCCCCAGCGCAAGATCAACGGTCGCGGCGCCTGCGGCATCCTCTATCCGCTCAAGGTGTCGGCCTTCGAGGACGGTTCGGTGCGCGTCGGCCCGAACGCGATGCTCGGCTGTCCGATGACCACCATGGTGGAAGAATGGATGCAGAATGCCGTCCAGCCCGCCGCGATGGCCTGGTTCGGCGCACCGGTGGTCGAGATCAAGCAGCTTTCCAACTATGCCTGCCGCACGATCGACAGCATCCCCGGCAAGCAGCTCTCCGAGCACGCCTTCGGCAACGCCATCGATATCGCGTCCTTCACGCTCGCCAACGGGCGCACCGTCACCGTCAAGAGCGGCTGGCGCGGCGCGCCCGACGAACAGGCCTTCCTGCGCGAGGTCGAGGCGACCGCCTGCCGCACCTTCAAGACGACGCTCGGGCCCGGCGAGCCCTATCACGGCGATCACTTCCACCTCGATCTCGCCCATCACGGCCGCAGTGGCACCTCGCGCTATTGCAATCCGAAGCCGCAGGTCGATGTGCCGCGCCGCGCGCCCTACAACCGCGGCCTCTTCGCCCGCTCCAACGTCGACTGGATGCGCACCGGGTCGGTCACGCCATCCGATCAGCTCAAGGACGCGCCGGCTGACGTCGTGCAGGGCCGCATGGATCCCTTCGGCGCCTACAAGCTCAATCCGGCGCTCGTCGCCCCGCCGGCCTATTCGGACAGCAACTAGCCACTGGCATGATCGCGGACTGGTTCAGGCGTAACTGGATGTATGCCGGTCTTGTCGCCGGCATCTTCCTTTTGGCGATGGTGCCGCTGGTCGCCGATGTCTGGAGCCTGCCGCTCCTGCTCGTCTTCCTGCAGATCCCGCTCTACATGGTCCATCAGGTCGAGGAACATGCCGGCGACCGCTTCCGTACGTTCGTCAACACCCGCGTCGCGATGGTGCCGGACGCGCTCACCACCGACGCCGTCGTGGTGATCAACGTGCCACTGGTGTGGGGCGTCGATCTGCTGGTTCTCTATCTCGCCCGGTTCGTCGATCTGGGCCTCGGACTGATCGCGATCTATCTGACCGTCTTCAACGCAATCGTGCATGTGGCCATGGCGATCCGCCTGCGCGCCTACAATCCCGGCCTGGTCACCTCTGTCGTGCTGTTCCTGCCGTTCGGCATCTGGGGAATTGTCGTGTTCGCGCAGACGCCGGGCGTGTCGCTCGGCGATCACCTGCTCGGCCTCATCCTCGCCGTGCTGGTCCACGTCGCCATCGCCGTCCACGTGGTCCGCCGCGCCCGCGCCCTGAAGGCGGCCTGAGGCTCAGCCCCTGCCGTAGCCGCCGCCGGTCGGCGTCGTCACGATCACCGCCTCGCCGGGTTTCGGCCTAGCCCGGTATGGCCGTCAGGCCGCGATGATAAGCATCGGCGAACCGGTCGAATCCGTGGCTGCCACCGTTCACCAGCTTTCGCGCCTGTTGCAGGTTGTTGGCCGCAAGCGCCTGCCGGATGGCCCCTTCGTGGTTCTTGATAAACTGCGCGAGAATGATGCCCGCGGTGGCGGGCTCGTTCGCCGACTCGGGATTGACGACCAGGTCGACCCCGATCTGCCCCGACACCTTTGTGTAGTTGAACCGGCCGGTGAGCTGGACGTAGCCACGCCCCTTGAAACGCGGGCCGTCTCCGGGTTGCGTGTTGCCGATGCGATTGCCTGCGGACGTGCCCGGCTCATAGAGGTCGAAGGGCGTGTGCAGGGTGTTGAAATGGCTTTGACCTTCCGAGATCGGAACGAACCCCTCGGTCTCCGCCCGAATGGTGGCGAGGGACATGAGGATCATGGGGCGGTCGCCGAGCACACGTGACCGCAGGCCGGCGAGCACGAACGGCAGATTGGCTGCGACATTGCTCTTGGGGGTGTTCGGGAACATCCGCGCGGCCATATCGGGCGTGACGATCCCCGTAATATCGGTGCCCGCGCCGCCGCCGAGGTCGGCCGACGAGCCAACGCCGCCCGTTGCGACAGGAGCCTCGTTCGGTGCGCGCAAGAAGGCCAGGCTGACGAATCCGTCGGCAAGACCGTCGCCCTGAAGGTCGACCTGAGCCCAATCGCCTTGGCGGCCGATGACATTGACCATTGTACCTTCGGGAAGCACGCTGATGATCTCGGCGTCGGCCGAGGGGCCCGTGCGAAGGCGCAGCCCAGTCCGCGCAATGACGACGCGCCGCTCGCCGCCGGCCGTTGATTGTCCATCGGTTGGCGACGTCGGGCCACCGCCGGTCGCATCATCCGGCAAAGTGACCGAGGTCCCGCCGGATACAAGCGCGTCCAATCCGATGACGGTGGTCGGATCGATGCCGACGGCCAGTTCCGCCGGCGATACATCCATCTCGAAATGCATGCAGTCCTTGCGGTCTTTCCAGCCGCCGCCCCATTCGAACACGCCGACGCCCGCTTTCGTCTTGATCTTGAGGACGTCCTTGATCATCGCCTCGGTCATGTCGGTGTCGGCGAGGCCGAAGCGCACGTCACGCGCACGGGCTTCCTGCGTATCCTTGTCCGAGAACCGGACAGGCCGCGTTCCGGGGTGATCGATGAAAGGATTGGTCTGCCAGTTGACGTCGAGTGCGATGCCGTATGAGTGCAGGCTTCGCCCCGTGCCGCCGGTGATGGCGCGGCAATTGTAGCTGTCGGTATCCGGCGTGCGGATTGTGTATCGGTGGTGCAGAAGAACCGCTGCCAGCGCCTCAAACGCAGGTGCCGTCGGTGGAGCGACGCGTATCTTGTCCGGTCCAAACGGGATTAGGACCATGGACGTTTCCTGGCATTCGAAATTGCTCCACAGCTGGCGCAATTGTGACGTTGTCTTCGGCATCGCCGCCTCCCGGAAACCGACTGTCGCGCTAAAGTTGCGAGAGTATATGCCTGTGGCCAGATGTCGCGGAAGAGGCGTTCGTCGCCGGCCTCCGGGATGGTTCGCGATGCGTAAATGAGGCGGTTCAGGCCTTCCCGTAGCCGCCGCCGGGCGGCGTGGTGACGATCACGGCCTCGCCGCGCTCATGGCGGACCGATTGTATCGCTCGTCATCGTTCGACAAGTGTTTCGCCGCCATCGGCTAGGCGCAGCAGTCCAGCGTTTCCCATATTGAAGCCGATCGCCTCTTGGGGCGACAAGCCAAGATAGTGCGCGCGGATCATTGTGATCGGTAGAGCGTGCGTCACGATGACGGAGTTTGCGGTGAGACCGGTGAGGAAGCGTCCAACGCGTTCATGGACCATCGCCTGGCTCTCGCCGTTCGGCCGCACATAGTTCCACGGATCGGCAATGAACGCCGCATGGCTGAGCATCTCACTCGCCTTCAATCGCGAATGGTCCCCGAGATCACCCTCCATGAGACGGCGATCGGCGCGGTAGCCGGTCATCGGCAAGCCAGCGGCTTGCCGCACCAATTCCATCGTGGCACAGGCGCGGTGAAGCGGGCTCGCATAGAAATGAAGCGTGTCGAACGAATCGACGTGGCGCGCCAGCAACCTTCCGTTTGCAAGAGCCTGCTCGCGGCCACGTGCTGTCAGCGGCGTGTCGTCGTGGCCCGCCGCCCAGCCTGCTGCGTTGTGCTCGCACTCGCCGTGGCGGAGCACGAATAGCGTCAATGCACGAAATCGTTCCACGGAATCTGTTTCCAGCTTCTTCGGTCGTGGTCAGCTAGGCCTTTCCGTAGCCGCCGCCGGTCGGCGTGGTCACGATCACGGCCTCGCCGGGTTTCAGCGTGGTCTGGTCGCAGCCGGCGAGCGTCTCGATCGCTCCGTCGGCTCGGCGCACACGCGTCATGCCGAGCTGACCGTCGGCGCCGCCCATCAGCCCGTGCGGCCGCACGCTGCGATGCGAGGAGAGGATGGCGCAGTCCATCTCTTTCAGGAAGCGGATGGTGCGCTCGGTGCCGTTGCCCGCGTGCCATTTGCCCTTGCCGCCGGAGTTGGGGCGAATGTGAAAGTCCTCGAGCAGGACGGGGAAGCGGAATTCGAGGATCTCCGGATCGGTGAGGCGCGAATTGGTCATGTGGACGTGGACGCCGTCGGTGCCATCGAAGCCGGTGCCGTCGTTGAAGATTCCGGCCGGCGAGCCCGAGCAGATGGTCTCATAATACTGGTACTGGTCGTTGCCGAAGGTGAGGTTGTTCATGGTCCCCTCGGAGGCGGCCATGGCGCCGAGCGCTCCGAACAGGCAATTGACCACATGCTGCGATGTCTCGACATTGCCGGCGACCACGGCCGCGGGATAATGCGGCGAGAGCATCGCGTTCTCCGGAATGACGATGTGGATCGGCCGTAGGCACCCAGCGTTCATCGGGATATCGCCCTCGACCATCACGCGGAAGCAATAGAGCACGGCGGCGCGGGTCACCGGCTCGGGCGCGTTGAAGTTGGTTTTCTGCTCGTCCGAGGTGCCGGTGAAATCGACGGTCGCCTCGCGCTTGTCGCGGTCGACGGTGATTTTCACCCGGATCGTGGCGCCCTGGTCGGTCTCCACCGCGAATTCGGAATCGTGCAGCGCGGAGATCACCCGGCGCACGCTCTCCGCCGCGTTGTCCTGCACATGGCCCATATAGGCGTTGACCACGTCGAGGCCGAAATGGTCGACCATGCGGCGCAGTTCCTGCACGCCCTTCTCATTGGCGGCGATCTGAGCGCGGAGGTCGGCGATGTTCTGCGCTGGATTGCGGCACGGCCATTTATGGTCGGTCAGCACGTGCATCAGTTCCGCCTCGCGGAAGCGGCCGCGATCGACCAGGCGGAGATTGTCGATCAGCACGCCTTCCTCGTCGACCGTGGTGGCGCGCGGCGTCATCGAGCCCGGCGCCGTGCCGCCGACATCGGCGTGGTGGCCACGCGAGGCGACCCAGAAAAGGATCTCCTTGCCGGCTGCGTCGAAGACTGGCGAGCAGACGGTGATGTCGGGAAGGTGGGTGCCGCCATTGTAGGGCGCGTTCAGCGCGAACACGTCGCCGGGGTGAATGTCGCCGGCATTCAGCCGGATGATTGTCTCGACCGAGCGATCCATGGAACCGAGATGGACCGGCATATGCGGCGCGTTGGCGACGAGACGCCCGTCGCCGTCGAAGACGGCGCAGGAGAAGTCGAGCCGCTCCTTGATGTTGACCGAGTAGGCCGTGTTCTGGAGCACCACGCCCATCTGCTCGGCGATCGACATGAAGAGGTTGTTGAAGACCTCCAGCATCACCGGGTCGGCGTCGGTACCGATGGCCGACCGCTTGGGCAGCGGCACCGTCCGCGTCAGCAGAATGGCGTTGCCGCCGGTGACGGTCGCGCGCCAGCCGGGCTCGACCACGATCGTCTGGTGCGGTTCGATGACCAGCGCCGGGCCGTCGATGGTGTGACCGGGCTTCAGCGAGGCGCGCAGATGCACCGCCGCATCGTGCCAAACGCCCGCGGAATAGAATCTTGTCGCGCCATCGGGAACCGGTCGTGCGTTGGTCACCACGGCTTCGGGCTCATCGATATCGGCGCCGCCGCCAACGGCCTCCACCTCGAAGCTCTCGACCACGATCGCCTTGTTCTCGAATACGAAGCCGAACTGCTTGCGGTGGGCGGTTTCGAAGTCGGAGATCATCGACGCCAGAGGCAGCATGCGGCCGTCATTGCGTCCGCCGGCGTGCTCCATCACCGTCACCGGGATCGGCGTGTCGGTGCCGTCGTAGCGCAGGTGCGCGCGGGCAATGATCGTGATGTCTGAATCGCTTACGCCCTGACCTTTGAGTTCCGTTGCAGCCTCGTCTTCAAGTTCGGATTCAACCCGGGCCAGCGTCGCCTCGACGCCCGCCTCGAGTGGCGCCATGACGGCCCGGTTGCGCGTGGCGCGGATATCGGCGAGGCCCATGCCGTAGGCCGAGAGCACGCCCGAATAGGGGTGGATGAGGACGGTCTTCATGCCGAGCGTGTCCGCGACCATGCAGGCATGCTGGCCGCCGGCGCCGCCGAAGCAGTTGAGCGCATATTCGGTCACGTCGTAGCCGCGCTGGACGGATATCTTCTTGATGGCGTTGGCCATGTTCTGCACGGCGATGTGCAGGAAGCCGTCGGCGATCTCCTCGGGTGCGCGATCGGCGCCGATCTCGCTGGCGAGCCGCGCGAAGCCGTCGCGGACGGCGTCGCCGTCAAGGGGCTGATCGCCGTGCGGCCCAAAGATCCGCGGGAAATTCTCCGGCATCAGCTTGCCGACCATCAAATTGGCGTCGGTGACGGCCAGCGGGCCGCCGCGCCGGTAGCAGGCCGGGCCGGGATCGGCGCCGGCCAATTCCGGGCCGACCTGGTAGCGGCCTTGTGCATATTTCAGGATCGAGCCGCCACCGGCCGCGACCGTGTGGATGCGCATCATCGGCGCTCGCATCCGGACTCCGGCGACTTCTGTCTCGAAGGCGCGCTCGTATTCGCCGTCATAGTGCGACACGTCGGTGGATGTGCCGCCCATGTCGAAGCCGATGACGCGCGACTGGCCGGCCCGCTTCGCCGTCTCGACGGCGGCGACCACGCCGCCGGCCGGACCGGACAGGATCGCGTCCTTGCCCTGGAAGAGATTGGCCGCCGTCAATCCGCCGGAGGATTGCATGAACATCAGGCGCGTCGCGTCGGGCGCGCCGTTGCCGCCGAGCTCGCGCGCGACATGATCGACATAGCGGCGCAGGATCGGCGAGAGGTAGGCGTCGACCACGGTCGTGTCGCCGCGGCCGACCAGCTTGATCAGCGGCGAGACCTCGTGGCTCACCGAGACCTGCGGGAACCCCATATCGCGGGCAAGGGCGGCAACGGCGCGCTCGTGATCGGGAAACCGCCAGGCATGCATGAAGGCGATGGCGACCGAGCGGATGCCGGCATCCCATGCCGCCTTGAGATCGGCGCGTACGGCGTCGAGATCGGGCGTTGCCTCGACCGCGCCGTCGGCGCGCACGCGTTCGCCAACTTCGGCTACCCGCTCGTACAGGACCTCCGGCTTGACGATCTTCTTGGCGAAGATGTCAGGACGGGCCTGGTAGCCGATCTCCAGCGCGTCGCGGAAGCCGCGCGTGATGAGCAGCAGGGTCCGGTCGCCCTTGCGCTCGAGCAGCGCATTGGTGGCGACGGTGGTGCCCATCTTGACCGCGGCGATGGCGCCCGGCGGGATCGGATCGGCGGCGGCCAATCCGAGCAGCTTGCGAATGCCGGCCACGGCCGCGTCGGCATAGGCCTCGCGGTTCTCGGAGAGCAGCTTGGTGACGCGGATCTGTCCCTGCGGATCGCGCGCCACGATATCGGTAAATGTGCCACCGCGATCGATCCAGAAATCCCATTTGGCGGCGGCAGGATGGCTCACGCGATTCACCTCTTCTTCTGCGGCGGAGCTTGCACGTTCGGTGCCAAGCCCTCACATGCGCCATTCGCGGCGCCCTAGGAATGCCGTGCTCCGGGCGATAGCATCGCGCCGTCACGTTGTGGAGTCGTCTTCGCATGCATGGAATCCGGCCGCTCCTGGCCGCCATCGGTCTGCTCGTTTCGACCGCGTCGGCCTGGGCCGTGTGCCCCGGGCTCAACGTGCAGTTCGAGGATTCCTTCGATGCGTTGAAGCCGACCTGGGGCGACATCGGCAGCGACATCAAGGTCGAGAACGGCAACATGATCCTGTCGCCGGCCTCGGGCACCTATGTCTGGACGGTGAATTCCGCGGGCCTCTACGACAATATCGACATGTGCGTGACGGTGACGACGCTGACCGCGGTCGATCCGCTCGACGCCAAGGCGGGCGTCATCTTCTGGTACGACGACGTCAACAATTTCTACGTCTTCGAGGTTGCGCCCAACGGCAAGGCGTCGGTCTGGCGCCGGCAGCGCGGCAAGTGGCTGGCGCAGGTGAAGTGGACCGACGTCGATTCGGTCAACAAGGACGATGGCGCGATCAACGAGTTGCGGGTGACCACCGTCGATGCCGACGCGACGTTCTACATCAACGGCACCGAGTTCAAGAAGCTCTCCGGCTCGCCGCCCGAGAAGGGACAGGAGATCGGCCTGTTCGCCGCCTCGCCGGAGCAGGGCAAGGCGACCTTCGCTTTCGAGGCGCTGCGCGTCACGAAGCCTTGACGCCGACGGCGGCGCGCCGGCCGAGCGCGACAACTGCCACCACCGCGATCGCAAAGCCGATCATGCTGGCGTCTATGCGCTCGCCAAGGAAGATCGCCGCCAGGACGAAGGTGACGAAGGGCTGCAGCAGTTGTACCTGCGAGACACGGGCGATGCCGCCGAGGGCAAGACCGGCGTTCCATGCCCAGAAGCCCACGTACTGCACCATGACGGTGATGTATGCGAGGCCCAGCCACGACGATTCCGGCACGGCCGCCATGTCGTGCGGCCACAGGATGACCGACCGCAGGCAATGCCACGGGCAGGCCGATGACCAGCGCCCAGCTGATCACTTCCCAGGCCGTGCATGTGTCGCGACAGGGCGCCGGAGATCGCGTAGCCGACGCCGCCGATGGCGACGCGACATGAGCAGGTAGAGCATCGCCGGCCACGATCGCGAGAGCCGTCCCGCAAGACGAATGCGATAACCAGCGCCGAGCCCAGAACGGCGAACAGCCAGAACACCCGCGAGGGCCGCTCGCCGCCGAAGACGACAGCGGCTGCCGCGGTAGCGAGCGGGAGCAGGGCGAGGATGACGC
Organism: uncultured Alphaproteobacteria bacterium; assembly: GCA_963781775.1. Classification (GTDB taxonomy): domain Bacteria; phylum Pseudomonadota; class Alphaproteobacteria; order Rhizobiales; family Kaistiaceae; genus CAVSRC01. Next base: position 101,211 of record CAWAHE010000019.1, read on the forward strand.
CGCCGTGGGCCGAGGGAACCGTGGTCAGGGCGATCGCCGCCAGTGCCGGATAGCCGAGCACGAGGCAGAGCATGAACCGTCAAGAGGGCGCCGAAATGGGCCCATGGCGGCCGGCGGCGGAGGACGATCAGGATTGCCAGAGCGGCAAGGCCGGCGAAGGCGGCGCGCGCTGCCGTCACGAACCACGGATCGAGGCTGGCGACTGCAAGCGCCGTTCCCGGCAGTGAGCCGCCGAAGATGATGACGCCGAGCAGGCCGAGCGCGAGGCCGAGCGGAACGTTGTTGCGAGGCATGGGCGTGCGCGGTTGGTCTCGGGGGCGGCAGAACTGTACCGGCTGATCCTGCGCGCGGCCACCCTCCGGCTGCCGCGTTGGTCCCGCCGGTACGGTGCTCGCCTTCGGCGCCCGCGCGTCACGACGCCCTGACGCCGATGGCGGCGCGCCGGCCGAGCGCGACGACCGCCACCACGGCGACGGCGAAGCCGATCATGGTGGCGTCGATGCGCTCGCCAAGGAAGATCGCCGCCAGCACGAAAGTCACGAAGGGCTGCAGCAATTGCATCTGCCCGACACGGGCGACGCCGCCGAGCGCCATGCCCGCGTTCCACGCCCAGTAGCCGACGTACTGCACCATGACGGTGCTGTAGGCGAGCGCGATCCACGACGACACCGGCACGGCCGATGCGTCGCGTGGCCAGAGAAGGAAGACGGCAGGCAATGCGACGGGCAGTCCGATAACCAGCGCCCAGCTGATCACCTCCCAGGCCGGGATGTGTCGTGCGAGGCGGCCGGAAATGGCGTAGCCGACCGCCGCTATGACGACCGTCACCAGCAGAAGCGCGTCGCCAGCCACGATCGCGACGGCGCCGTTGCGCAGCACGAACGCCAGAACCAGTGCCGACCCCAGAACCGCGAACAGCCAGAACAGCGGCGATGGCCGCTCTCCTGCGAAGATGAAGGCGGCGGCCGCCGTGGTCAGCGGCAGCAGCGCCAGAATGACGCCGCCATGGGCCGAGGGCACGGTCTTCAGGGCGAGCGCCGACAGCAGCGGAAAGATCAGCACCAGCGAGAACGTGCAAACGAATAGCGGCCGAACGTCGGTCCACGGTGGCCGGCGGCGCATGACAATGAGGGCCGCGAGGGCTGTCAGTCCGGCAAAGGCCGCGCGCGCGGCGGTTACGAACAAAGGATCGAGGCCAGCGACCGAGATCCGGGTTGCCGGCAGCGAGCCGCCGAAGATGATGACACCGAGCAGCCCGAGCGCGAGGCCGAGCGAAACGTTGGTGCGGTGCATGGGCGTACCGGTTGGCCTCGGAGGCGCGACTGTACCCTACCGCACCGGCGCGCCGCCACCTGGGCTGTCGCGTGCTCGGTGCGGGTTGCGCGTGGCACGGGTTTCGCACAGGTTCCCGCGATGACCATCTGGAAGTGGATCGGCGAGGCGGCGCAGGGCGGGGCAGGGGCGTTCGGAGCGCTCCTCGGCTGGGCTGGCGGCCTGTTCGGCGGCATCGGCGACCCGGCGACGCGGCGGCAGGTCGCGTTCTCGGTCGCGCTGATCGCACTTTCGGCGAAGATGGCGAAGGCGGACGGCGTGGTGACCACCGACGAGGTCGCCGCCTTCCGTCGGGTGTTTACCGTTCCGCCGGACGAAGAGCGCAACGTCGCGCGCCTGTTCGACCTGGCGCGGCGCGATGTCGCCGGCTTCGACACCTACGCGCGGCGGATCGCGACGCTCTACGCCGACGACCGTGCCGCCCTGGAGGATGTGCTCGACGGCCTCTTCGTCATCGCCAAGGCAGATGGCGCCGTGCATGAGGCGGAGTTCGCCTATCTCGAGGCGGTTGCCGAGATCTTCGGGATGAGCGCCGACTTCGAACGAATTGCCGCGCGCCACGTCGCGCCGGAGGAAGGCGATCCGTATGTGGCGCTCGGCGTCGACCGCGACCTGTCGTTCGAGGCGTTGCGGGCCCGCTACCGCAGGCTCGTCGCCGACAATCATCCCGACCGCGTGATCGCGCGCGGCCTGCCGCCGGAGTTCGTGATCATCGCCAACGACCGCCTCGCGGCCATCAACCGGGCATGGGAGCGGATCGAGAAGGAGCGGCGGCCGGCTGCCTCACGCGATCCCGTGCGACGAGGGCGAAGCCTGAGAGGAAGCCGAACGCGGCGATAAAGCCGGTGAGGTCGTGGGTCTCGGCGAAGGCTTCCGGAATCATCGTGTCGGCGATGAGGGCGATCAGGGCGCCGCCGGCAATGGCCTGTATCAGGGCAACCCATTCCGGCGCGAACTGGCTCACGACCGCGTAGCCGATCAGCGAGACCACACCACTCATCGCGGTGATGCCGAGCCACAGGCCGAAGACGGAGCGTCGGCTGCGGCCCGCGGCCTTCATGCCGACGCTCGACGACAACGCCTCGGGGATGTTGGACAGGAAGATGGCGATGACGGCCGCAATGGCCACGCCGTTGCCGTCGATCAGGCTGACGCCGATGACGATCGCCTCCGGAATGCCGTCGATGACGGTGCCGAGCGCAATGGCTGCGGCTGAGTCATCGCCATTGCCGCCGTCGCTCGGCCGCGCCGAGCGCATGCGATGCCGGGCTCCGGCGCGGGCAAGTAGTTCCGAGCCGACCGTGAAGATCACGGCGCCGATCAGGAAGCCGCTGGCGCTCGCTTCGAGGCCGCCGGTGTGGAAGGCCTCGTCCATGATGTCGAAGGCGATGGCCGAGATCAGGATGCCGGCCCCGAAGGCCATGATCCAGGCGACCGCGCGCCGGCCGAGATGGGCGAACCAGCCAAGCGCGGCGCCGATGAGCAGCGCGCCGCCCGCAACAAGGCCCCAGAGCAGGGCAGCAATGGCGTCGCCGGTGTTCACGGAGTCATCCGCCTGTCGTATGGCGCCGGAGCCGCCGATCGGCTAAGTCGCGGCTGAGACACGGATCATGCCATTGCCTCAGAGATTCGACCAACGCCCGTCGCCGAACCACGGTCCGCGTGCCGCGGATAAGCCGGTCGACATCCTGCTGCTGCACTACACGGGCATGGCCTCGGAACAAGGCGCGCTCGATTGGTTGTGCAGCCCGCAATCGCAGGTGTCGTCGCACTATTTCGTTTTCGAGGATGGCCGCGTCGTGCAGATGGTCGAGGAGAGCGAACGCGCCTGGCACGCCGGCAAGTCGTTCTGGGCAGGTGAGACCGACATCAACGCGCGTTCGGTCGGCATCGAGATCGCCAATCCCGGTCACGAATTCGGCTATCGCGGTTTTCCACGCGCCCAGGTCGATGCGGTCATCGCGCTTTGCCGTGACATCGTCTCACGCCACCCCATTCCGCCGCAGCGGGTGCTGGCTCATTCCGACGTTGCGCCGATGCGCAAGGAGGATCCGGGCGAACTGTTCCCGTGGAGCGAATTGTGGGAGGCCGGCATCGGCCATTGGGTGATGCCGGAGCTGGTGACGGCCGGGCCCATGCTTCAGGCGGGCGACAGCGGTGAGGCGGTCGCCGACCTCAAGCAACAATTCCGGGATTACGGCTACGGCCTTGGCGCGGAATCGCTATTCGACGATGAGACGGCGGCGGTGGTGCGTGCCTTCCAGCGCCACTTCCGTCCGGCGCAGGTGGACGGCGTCGCCGACGTTTCGACGGTTGCCACGCTCGACAAGCTGTTAGCCGCGTTGCCAGCGATACCTTGACCCCGCAGCGGCCCGGTGCCTATCTCCAGCCCGTCAGTCGGCTGGACGGCCGCTCCGGCAAGGGTCGAAAGGCCGCCGGGGAGGAAAGTCCGGGCTCCACGGAAACACGGTGCCGGCTAACGGCCGGCGGGGGCGACCCCAGGGAAAGTGCCACAGAAAGCAAACCGCCCGTCCCGCGTTCGTATTGGGATGGGTAAGGGTGAAAGGGTGGGGTAAGAGCCCACCGCGGGACCGGTAACGGGACCGGCACGGCAAACCCCACCGGGAGCAAAACCGAATAGGGACGGCGCGGGACGAAAGTCCCGGCAGGTTTCCACGCCAGTCGTCCGGGTAGGTTGCACGAGGCGTCCGGTAACGGGCGCACTTCAGAGGAATGGCCGTCACGCAGGCGGGAAACCGCCGGCCATACAGAACCCGGCTTACAGGCCAACTGGCATTTTGTTGAGGCGCCGTCGTCCGAAAGGGCGGCGGCGTCGCCATTTTCGGCGGCTCGATCGGTGTTGCCGCCGCGCCGACAAACGGAATCTTAAGCCTAACCATCGCTAAATGTCGCGATGGCGCGCCGTGGGGCGGCCAGAACCAGCCCTTTCCTTGACGGCCCGCGAAATCCCATGATATCCCATGAAATCCCGGAAACACGCTGGCGCATCGCCGGTCTTCCGGTCGCAGGCGCGGGGTCGTCATGAGGCGCGTTGCGGCAATCCATCCGGCACATCGCCGGTTGTCCCGGGATCGTTACCCCGGCGGGCCATCTGGCTCGCGCGGCGGCGCGGGCGAGGGTGATGGACGAGTTTGTTTCCACGTTCACGAACCGGCTGGACGCCAAGGGACGCGTGTCGATCCCGGCGCCGTTCCGGGCCGTGCTGGCGGTGGATGGCTTCGACGGACTCTATTGCTGCCCGACGCTCGACCAGCAGGCGTTCGACGCGGGCGGCAATCGCCTGCGTCACGTGATCGGGGCGAGCCTCGCCAATTTCGAACCGTTTTCGGACGACCACGAACTTCTTTCGACGACGCTGATCGGCGACAGCGAGATCCTCAAGATCGACCAGGACGGGCGCGTCGTCCTGTCGGACACCATCAAGGCCCATGCCGGCATCGCCGACCGGGTGACCTTTGTCGGCCAGGGCTACAAATTTCAGCTCTGGGAGCCAGGACGTTTCGCAGCGTACCGGGAAGAGGCCAAGAACCGGCTGCGCGACTTGCGAAAGCGTCTTGCCCCAGGCCACCGCGCGCCGGGCGCAAGTCCACGGACGGGGGAATCATGACGGTGGGTCGCGGCACTGATACCAACAGTGTCGCTGGCGGACCGGCCCGCCACGTCCCTGTGATGCTCGAGGAGGTGGTTCACTTTCTCGCGCCCGGCGCCGGTGGTACCTACATTGACGGAACCTTCGGGGCGGGCGGCTATTCGGCCGCCATTCTCGCCCGCGGAGCGAACGTCATCGCCATAGACCGCGATCCGCGAGCCCTTGCGGCCGGCGCGGCCATGGCGGACTCCGCGGGCGGTCGATTGTCGCTAGTCGAGGGCCGGTTCTCGGCCCTCGACGCGATCGCCCGCGCCCATCGCCGCGAACGCGTCGATGGCGTCGTGCTGGATGTCGGCGTGTCGTCGATGCAGCTCGACGATGTGGAGCGTGGATTCTCCTTCCGAGGCGAAGGTCCGCTCGACATGCGCATGGGCAGCGAAGGGACGAGCGCCGCCGACGTCGTCAACCACATGGAGCGGCGCGATCTGGCGCGCGTCATCGCCGTGCTTGGCGAAGAGAAGAAGGCGGGGCTTGTTGCCGCGGCGATCGACAGAGCGCGTGCCGAGAAGCCGCTCGCCACCACGAGGGAGCTTGCCGACATCGTCTCGCGCGCCGTCGGCGGGCGGCGCGATCAGCCGATCCACCCGGCGACGCGGACCTTTCAGGCGCTGCGCATCTTCGTCAATCGCGAGCTTGAGGAACTGGCCGGGGCGCTCGCCGCCTCCGAGCGCATCCTCGGCGAAGGCGGTCGGCTGGTGGTGGTCTCGTTCCACTCGCTCGAGGACCGCATCGTCAAGCGCTTCTTCGCCGACCGCTCGGCGGTGAAGAGCGGCCGCTCGCGTCACGAACCCGAAACCGAGGTCGCCGCGCCGACATTCGAGATGCTGGCGCGCGGCGCCGTCTCGCCCGGGAGCGTGGAGATCAACGCCAATCCGCGGGCGCGCTCGGCGCGCCTGAGAGCCGGCCGGCGAACGGCCGCCGCGCCGCGGTCGCTCGACATGGCGGCGATCGGCGTGCCGCTCGTGCCCGAGTTCGAAGGGGGAATGTGAGTCATGGGTCGCCTGTTCAACCTGGTTCTGCTCGCCGCGATGATCTTCGGCGCCGCCGTCACCTACGACATGAAGCACAAGGCGGAGATCGCCGCCGACCGGGTCGCATCGCTGCAATCCGACATCTCCCGGGAGAAGTCGCGGATAACGCTTCTCAAGGCCGAGTGGAGCATGCTGACCCAACCCGGGCGGCTCCAGGCAACGGTCGAGAAGTACGCAGATCATTTCCAGTTGCAGCCGTTCTCGCCGGATCAGATCGCCACCATCGACGAAATTCCGCTGCGGCCGATCGGGATCGACGCCAAGGACGCCGAGGCGCTGGCCCGTATCGCCGCCGCGGCGCCGGTTGCGCTCAGGTAGTGGGCAGGGGAGAGCGAGCAATCCGATGAACACGAGCGAGCATCAATCCGGCGCTGCCGATGTCTTGCACGTCTCCGTCGCCGAGAGCCGGACGGAGCGCCGCGTCCGGCCGCCGGGCGATCCCGTCCGCAGGCGCATCCGGCTCGCCGCCGTCTTCTTCGGCGTTGCCTACCTTGCCCTCATCGGACGACTGGTCATGTTCGGAGCCACGGAGCCGAACAGCGGCCCCGGCTACGACGCCAATACGGCCATCTCGACCAGCCGGCCGGACCTCGTCGACCGCAACGGCGAGATTCTGGCGACCGACATCAACATGGCGTCGCTCTATGCCGAGCCGCGCAACATCCTCGATCCCGACGAGGCGACCGAACTGATCACCAGCGTGCTGCCCGATCTCGATGCGCGCGCGCTGCGGACGCGCTTGTCGGGCAATGCCGGCTTCGCGTGGATCAAGCGCGAGATCACGCCTGAGCAGCAGGAGCAGATTCATTCGCTCGGCATCCCGGGCATTGGCTTCATTTCGGAGAAGCGCCGCTTCTATCCGGGTGGTCGGACCGCCTCGCACATCGTCGGCCTGGTCAACATCGACAACCAGGGCATTGCCGGCATGGAGAAATATGTCGACGACCACGGGCTCGGCGATTTGCATTCCGCCGGCTTCGCCCGTGGCGGCGATCTCGAACCGGTGCGCCTGTCGATCGATCTTCGCGTCCAGCACATCCTGCGCGACGAGTTGAGCAACGCCATGGACAAATACAGCGCGCTGGGAGCCGCCGGCGTCGTGCTCAACGCGCATACCGGCGAAGTCCTGGCGATGGCGTCGCTGCCTGATTACGACCCCAACGATCCGGTCGACGCGCTGAAGCCCGACCGGCTCAACCGCATGACGGCGGGCGCTTACGAGCTGGGTTCGGTGTTCAAGAGCTTCACCTTCGCCATGGCTTTCGATAGCGGCGCGGTGAAGATGGGCGACACCATCGACGCCAGCAAACCGATCCATGCCGGCGGTTTCACCATCCACGACTTCCACGGCAAGTACCGTCCGCTGACGGTGCCGGAAGTGTTCATCTACTCCTCCAACATCGGTGCGGCGCACATGGCGATGAAGGTCGGCACCGAGGGCGAGCAGGACTATCTGCGTCGCTTCGGGCTGCTGACCAAATTGCAGACCGACCTGCCGGAAGTGGCCGGGCCCATCCTGCCGAAACGCTGGACCGACCTGACGACGATGAACATCGCTTTCGGCCAGGGGCTTGCCGTCACGCCCATGCAGACGGCGGTTGCGGACGCCGCGCTGGTCAATGGCGGCCTGCTTAATCCCGCCGACCTTTGAGCCGCGCACCGCGGAACAAGCGAAGGACATGGCGGTGCGGGTGATCAAGCCCGAGGTGAGCCAGGAGTTGCGCTACCTGTTCCGCCTCAACGTGGAAAAGGGCTCCGGCCGCAATGCCGCCGTGCCCGGCTACATGGTTGGCGGCAAGACCGGCACCGCCCAGAAAGTGGTCAATGGCCGTTATTCTGACACAGCCCGGCTCAATTCTTTCCTGGCTGCCTTCCCGATCGACGACCCGAAATATGTCGTGCTGGTGATGCTTGACGATCCGCAGCGGGCGAAAGAGGGTGGCGGTACTACGGCGGGTTCCAATGCGGCACCGACCGTCGGCGCGGTTATCCGCCGCTCGGCGGCGCTGCTCGGCGTCGAGCCGCGCAAGGACGATGGGGTCTCGCCCTTGCTGGTGTCCAACTGAACCTGCCGCAACAGAAGATGCGGCGCATGAAACGCACAACCGGACGACCGCAGTGTCGATGCATCTTGGAGACCTCGCCGCCGCCGCCGGCCTGACCATTCCCGCCGGTGCCGGCGGGATTGCGATCGGGGGGCTTTCGGCCGACAGCCGCAAGGTTGCGCCCGGCTACCTGTTCGCTGCGCTCGCCGGGACGACGGACGGTGCGCGCTTCGCCGGCGATGCGGTCGGGCGTGGCGCGACGGCGGTCCTCGCCGGAGCGACCGCCCAACTCGACGTGCCGACGGGCGTCACCGTCCTGCGCGCCGCCGACCCCCGCCGCGCACTGGCGCTCGTCGCGGCGCGTTTCTATCCTCGCCAGCCGGAGCACCTCGTCGCCGTCACCGGCACCAGCGGCAAGACGTCGGTCACGGCTTTCGCCCGCCAGATCTTCGCGGCCGCCGGCAAGGAGGCGGCGAGCCTCGGTACCATCGGCGTCGTCAGCCCGAAGCGCACGGAATACGGCAACCTGACGACGCCCGATCCGGTCAGCCTTCATGCCGAGCTCGATCTGCTGGCGCGCGAGGGCGTGACGCACGCGGCGATCGAAGCGTCGAGCCACGGTCTCGACCAGCGCCGGCTCGATGGCATCCGCATTGTCGCCGCCGGTTTCACCAATCTCGGCCGTGACCACATGGACTACCATCCGACCGTCGAGGCCTATCTCGCCGCCAAGCTGCGACTGTTCACCGACATCCTGCCCAAAAGCGGCACGGCGGTGATCGACATGGACGGTGCGCGCTCCGCCGACGTTGCCAAGGCGGCCGCAAGGCGCGCGCTGACCACGATCCGCGTCGGCCGCGCGGGGAATGAATTGAAACTCATCGAGCTCACGCCCGACGGCTTTCGTCAGCGCCTCCGCGTCGAGGCTTTCGGCAAACGGCACGACATCGGCCTGCCTCTTGCCGGCGCGTTCCAGGCCTCGAACGCGCTCGTCGCCGCCGGTCTCGCGATCGCGGCCGGCATCGAGCCGGAGAGGGCGCTTGCCGCGCTCGCCAACCTCGAGGGCGCGCCCGGGCGGCTGGAACTCGCCGGCCGAAAGCAGAACGGCGCCATGATCTTCATCGACTACGCTCATAAGCCCGATGCGCTGGTGAGCGCCCTCCAGGCCCTTCGTCCGATGACCCACGGCCGGCTGATCGTCGTCTTCGGCGCCGGTGGCGATCGCGATCCCGGCAAGCGGCCCCTGATGGGTGAGGCGGCGGCGGCCAACGCCGACGTGGTCATCGTGACCGACGACAATCCGCGTTCGGAGTCGCCGGCGGCGATCCGCAAGGCGGTGATCGCCGGTGCGCCCGATGCCATCGAGATCGGCGACCGCGGCGAGGCGGTGGCGCGCGCCGTCGCGATGCTGGAGCCCGGCGACGTGCTCTGCGTCGCCGGCAAGGGCCACGAGACAGGTCAGATCGTTGGCGAACGCACCATTCATTTTTCCGACCATGAGGCCGTCAGGCAGGCGCTGGCCGCCGAGGTGGCTGCATGACGCGCCCGCTATGGACCTATGACGCCTTCTTCACCGCAATGGGCGGTCGGCCGGTGGGCGTGCGGCCGGACAGGATCACCGGCATCTCCATCGACAGCCGCACCGTCGAGCCGGGCGAGGCGTTCTTTGCCATCCACGGCGATCGCTTTGACGGGCACGACTTCGTTTCGATGGCGTTGGCGCGGGGCGCGGCGACCGCGGTGGTCGCCTCGGACCGTCTCGCCGGCCTCGGCCGCATCAAGGGCTCGCTGACGGTCGTCGGCGACGTGCTCGACGCGCTGCGCGCGCTTGGCATCGCGGCGCGGGCGCGCAGCGACGCGAAGATCGCCGCGGTCACCGGCAGCGTTGGCAAGACCAGCACCAAGGAGATGCTGGCCGCGGCGCTGGCGCCGGACGGCCCCGTGCACTATTCGCCGGCCTCGTTCAACAACCACTGGGGCGTTCCGCTCACGCTGGCGCGCATGCCGCGCGAGGCCAAGTATGGCGTGTTCGAAATCGGCATGAACCACGCCGGCGAGATCGAGCCGCTGGTCAAGATGGTGCGGCCGCATGTGGCAATCATCACCACTGTTGAGCCCGTGCATCTGGAATACTTCAAGGACGTGAAGGCGATCGCCCGCGCCAAGGCGGAGATCTTCCTCGGCGTCGAGCCGGGCGGTGGCGCGATCATCAACCGCGACAATCCGCACTATGCGCAGCTTGCCAAGCTCGCCCGCGCCGCCGGCATCGAGCGCATCATCGGCTTCGGCGAGCACAAGCGCGCCGAGGCGCGCCTCGATACCGCCAAGCTCAAGGAGCGGTGTTCGTGCATCGCGGCGAACATCCTCGGCGAGGAGGTGTCCTACAAGCTCGGCGCTCCCGGCCGTCATCTCATTCAGAACAGCCTCGCCGTGCTTGCCGCGGTTTCGCTGCTCGGCGGCGACCTTGCGCTGGCGGCGCTGGCGCTCGCCAGCCTGGTTGCCGGCAAGGGCCGCGGCCAGCGCCAGCAGCTCGCGGTGCCGGGCGGCACTGCGACCCTGATCGACGAGAGCTACAACGCCAATCCGGCATCCATGCGTGCCGCGATTGCCCTCCTCGGACAGGCCGAGCCAGGCCGCAACGGCCGGCGCGTGGCGATCCTTGGGGACATGCTCGAACTCGGTCACGACGCCGAGGCGATGCATGCCGGCCTCGCCGACGAACTGGCCCAAGCCGATGTCGACGCCGTCTATCTCGTCGGGCCGCTGATGAAGGCGCTGTGGGACGCGCTCCCGCCGCGCCTGCATGGCGGCTACGCCGACAAGGCCAGCGAGATGGAACAAATCGTCGTCGACGCTATTGCGCCGGGCGACGTGATCATGGTCAAGGGCTCCAACGCCAGCCGCATGGGGCCGCTGGTCGAGACGATCAAGGCGCGCTTCGCTCCTGCCAGGGCCGCCGGCGACACCGCGCAGGAACAGGAAACCGCCTGATGCTCTATTTCCTCGGCCAGTATGTCGGTGAACAGGTCGCGGCCCTCAACGTCTTCCGCTACATCACGTTCCGCACGGCGGGCGCGACCATGACGGCGCTGGTTTTCGTCTTCCTGTTCGGCCCGACGATCATCGCGGCGCTCCGCCTGCGTCAGGGCAGGGGACAGCCGATCCGCGCTGACGGGCCGCCCAGTCACGTGCTCACGAAGACAGGCACGCCGACGATGGGCGGGCTGATGATCCTGTCCGGCACCGTCGTGTCGACGCTGCTCTGGGCCAACCTCGCCAACGTCTATGTCTGGGTCGTCTTGTTCGTGACCATCGCGTTCGGACTGATCGGCCTCTACGACGACTATCTCAAGGTCACCAAGCAGAGCGACAAGGGATATTCCGGCAAGGCGCGGCTCGCCATCGAGGCGTTGATCGCGGCCATCGCCTGCGGCATCGTCGCCTGGGTTGGTGCGGCGCCGCTGTCCAGTTCGCTCACCTTTCCCTTCTTCAAGGACCTCGTGCTCAATCTCGGCTGGTTCTTCGTGCCGGTCGGCGCCTTCGTCATCGTCGGCGCGGGCAATGCGGTGAACCTCACCGATGGTCTCGACGGTCTTGCCATCGTGCCGGTGATGATCGCCGCGGCGAGCTTCGGCTTCATCGCCTACCTGTCGGGCAATGCCGTCTTCGCCGACTATCTCCAGATCCATTTCGTGCCGGGCACCGGCGAGCTTGCCGTCGTCTGCGGCGCGCTGCTCGGCGCAGGGCTCGGCTTCCTGTGGTTCAACGCGCCGCCGGCGGCGATCTTCATGGGCGACACCGGCTCGCTCGCCCTTGGCGGCTTGCTCGGCGCGGTCGCGGTCGCGACCAAGCACGAGATCATCCTCGCCATCGTCGGCGGGCTGTTCGTGGTCGAGGCATTGTCGGTCATCATCCAGGTTACCTCCTTCAAGCTGACCGGAAAACGCGTTTTCCGCATGGCGCCGATCCACCATCATTTCGAGGCGCTCGGCTGGACCGAGGCGCAGATCGTCATCCGCTTCTGGATCGTCGCCGTCCTGCTGGCGTTGATCGGGCTGTCGAGCCTCAAGCTCAGGTAGCGCCTCGCATGATCCCCGTCACCAGCTTCAGCGGACGCACCGTCGCGGTCTTTGGCCTCGGCGAGAGCGGCCGCGCCAGCGCGCTGGCGCTGGCCGCGGGCGGGGCGACGGTTGCCGCGTGGGACGACAGCGAGGATTCGGTCGCGGCGGCGCGGGCGGCCGGCATCGCCATCGTCGATCTCCGGGTCGCCGACTGGAAGGCTTTCGCCGCGCTGGTGCTGGCCCCGGGCGTGCCGCTCACCCACCCTCAGCCGCACTGGACGGTGGTCGGCGCGAACGCCGCCGGCGTCGAGGTGATCGGCGACATCGAGCTGTTCTGCCGCGAGCGCCGGCGTCATTGTCCGCAGGCGCCGTTCATCGCCATCACCGGCACCAACGGCAAGTCCACGACCACGGCGCTGATTGCCCACCTGCTGCGTGAGGCGGGCTGCGACGTGCAGATGGGCGGCAATATTGGCCGGGCGATCCTGTCGCTGGAGCCGCCGGCGGTCGGCCGCCATCATGTGGTCGAGTGTTCCTCGTTTCAGATCGATCTCGCGCCGAGTCTCGATCCTTCCATCGGCGTGCTGCTCAACATCACGCCCGATCATCTCGATCGCCACGGGACTTTCGAGGCCTACGCGCGGATCAAGGAGCGCCTGGTCGCGGACTCCGATACCGCCGTGATCGCGGTCGACGACAAGCCTTGCCAGGCGATCGCTGATCGGCTGGCGCTGGGCGGCAAGAAAGTCGTTCGCGTGTCGGCACGGCGTCCGCTGGCCGACGGCGTCTATGCCAGCGGCGGTGAGATTCTCGTCGTGGCCGATGGCGCCACGACGCGCGTTGCCAGTCTTTCTGGTATCGGCTCGCTGCGCGGGCAGCACAATGCCCAGAACGCGGTGGCGGCGGTCGCCGTCGCGCGCGCTGCAGGTCTTGACCAGCCGACGATCGTTCGCGGCCTGCAGACATTCCCCGGCCTTGCGCACCGCATGGAAGAAGTCGGCCGGCGGGGCAGGGTGCTCTTCGTCAACGACTCCAAGGCGACCAACGCCGATGCCGCGGCCAAGGCGCTGGCGAGCTTCGCGCCGATCTACTGGATTGCCGGCGGGAAGCCGAAGGAGGGCGGCATTGCCGGCCTTGCCGATTTCTTTCCGCGGATCGCCAAGGCCTATCTGATTGGCGAGGCGGCGGAGGATTTCGGCCGCACGCTTGGCGAGCGCGTGCCGCATGCGATGTCGGGCACGCTTGCCGCCGCAGTTGCCGCGGCCGCCGCCGATGCGGCGCAGGATCCGGCGCCAGAGCCGGTCGTGCTGCTGTCGCCGGCTTGCGCCTCATACGACCAGTTCAAGAATTTCGAGCGGCGCGGCGATGCGTTCCGCGCGCTCGTCCTTCAACTCGATGGAATTAGCAGCCAAGGGGAGGCAGCCTGATGGTCAGCCGTGCCGATCGCAGTGCGTTCGCCGAGTGGTGGTGGACCGTCGACAAGTATCTGCTCGGCGCCCTGGTGGTGCTGATGCTGGGCGGCGTCGTGCTGTCGCTCGCCGGCAGTCCGCCTGTCGCCGAGCGTCTCGGCTATGACAGCTTCCATTTCGTCAAGCGCCACGTCTTCTTCTTCTTCCCGGCGCTGGCGGTGATGATCGCGGCGTCTTTCCTGACGCCGCAGATGGCCCGGCGCACGGCGATGATCGTCCTCGTCGTCGCGCTCGTCCTGATGATGGTGACGCTGTTCACCGGCGTCGAAGTGAAGGGCGCGCGCCGCTGGTTCGATCTCTTCGGCGTGTCGCTGCAACCGTCGGAATTCATGAAGCCGGCATTTGTCGTCGTCGTCGCCTGGCTGTTCGCCGAAAACGCCCGGCGGAAGGATATTCCCGGCAATGCCTTCGCGTTGATCCTGCTGGCCATCGTGGCCGCGCTCCTCGTCGCCGAACCCGATTTCGGCCAGACCATGCTCATCGTCATCGCGTGGGGCGCGCTGTTCTTCATGGCGGGCCTGTCGTGGTTCTGGATCGCGGCGCTCGGCGCGGCGGCGCTCGGCGGCGTTTTCGTCGCCTACTCGACGCTGCCGCACGTCGCCGCGCGCATCGACCGATTCATCTCGCCGCAGTCCGGCGACACCTTCCAGATCGACAAGGCGCTCGATTCGATCCTGCGCGGCGGTTGGTTCGGGCAGGGGCCGGGCGAGGGGCTGGTCAAGCGCGTGCTGCCCGACGCCCATACCGATTTCATCTTTGCCGTCGCGGCGGAGGAATTCGGCATCATCGTCTGCATCGGACTGGTTCTGGTCTTCGCTTTTGTCGTCTTTCGCGGACTCTCCGATTCCAGCCGTCAGGACGACCCGTTCGTGCGCCTCGCCGGTGCCGGACTGGTTGTCCTCTTCGGCGTGCAGTCGGCGATCAACATTGCGGTCAATCTCAACATGATCCCGGCCAAGGGCATGACGCTGCCGTTCATCTCCTACGGCGGTTCGTCGATGATCGCGATTGCCTTCGGCATGGGCCTGTTGCTGGCGTTCACCCGCCGCCGGCCGGAGCCGCGCCGGATCGTCAAACGGGTCATCGCCCGGCCACCGGCCGCGAGCCCGGCCTGATGGCATTGGTGTTGCCGGTAGTGGCACGACGGTCTCGCGTGCTCTCCATCTCCCCCCTTGAGGGCGAGAGTAGTGGAGCCCGATTTTCGCCGAAGGCGGAAATCGCTGGCGCAGCTAAGAGGGGGGTCATTGCAAGGCCGTGCCGCTACCCCCCTCTTGGCTTCGCTAACGTCTCGCGTTCGCGAGCCGTAACCTTCGCCGTTCTCCCCCTCAAGGGGGGAGAGGATGCGCAAGGGGCGTGGCTTCATCCCCCGCCGCCGGAAAGGGGGGGAAGGGGTGCGGGCGACTGATGGCTGCCGACAAGATTGCGTTGCTGGCTGCCGGCGGCACCGGCGGCCATCTGTTCCCCGCGGAGGCGCTGGCGCTGACCCTGGCCGCGCGCGGCTGGCGCATTCATCTCGCCACTGATCGCCGGGTTGAATCCTACGGCAAGGATTTCCCGGCCGAAGAGATTCACCGGATTTCCTCGGCCACGCTGACCAGTTCGCCCGTGGCTTTCGCCATGGGGGCTGTCCGCCTGGGCCGTGGCTTCGTCGAGGCCTGGCAGCTCGTGCGCCAGTTGAAGCCGAAGGTGGCGGTGGGCTTTGGCGGCTATCCCACCCTGCCGCCGATGCTTGCCGCGGCGCGCGCGCGTCGTGCCGACCATCATTCACGAGCAGAACGCGGTCATCGGCCGCGCCAACGGCTTCCTCGCAGGACGCGTCACCGCGATTGCCACCGGCTTTGCCGAGGTGCGCGGGACCGAGACCGTGCGGACGCCGATGGTACAGACCGGCAATCCGGTGCGCCCGGCGGTGCTGGTCGCCGCGAACAACCCGTATGCCGAACCGTCCGCTGGCGGACCGTTCCATCTGCTCGTCTTCGGCGGCAGCCAGGGCGCACGCGTCATGGCCGATCTTGTGCCGCCGGCCATTGCGCTGCTCGATGCCGAGGCGCGCGGCCGCTTGCGCATCGTGCAGCAGTGCCGGCCCGAGGACATGGCGCGGGTCGGTGAGGGCTATGGCGGGCTCGGCGTCGCCGCCGATCTCCAGCCGTTTTTCGCCGACATGCCGGATCGAATTGCTGCAAGCCACCTCGTCGTCTGCCGGTCCGGGGCCTCCACCTGCGCCGAACTCGCCGTCATCGGGCGGCCGGCCATCATGGTTCCGCTGCCGGGAGCCCTTGACCAGGACCAGAAGGCCAATGCCATGGTGCTTGCCGGCGCCGGGGGCGGATGGATGGTCGAGCAGAAAGACATGAACCCGCAGCAGCTTGCTGGCGATCTTGCACGGTTGATGGCAGAACCGTCGCGCCTGATCGCCGCCGCGGCGGCAGCGCGCAAGGCCGGTCGTCCCGATGCGGTCGATCGCCTTGCCGACGTCGTCGAGCGGGTCGCGGCCGGTCAGCCGGTCGTCGCTGGAGTTGCCGCATGAAGATGAAGCTCGATATCGGACCGGTGCACTTCGTCGGCATCGGCGGCATCGGCATGAGTGGTATCGCCGAGGTGCTCGCCAATCTCGGCTACCGGGTGCAGGGCTCCGACGCGTCCGACAGCGCCAATGTCCAGCGCCTGCGCGAGAAGGGCATCGCCGTCACCATCGGCCATGACGCCGCCAATCTCGGCGACGCGCGGGTTGTGGTCGTGTCGTCGGCGATCAAGCGCGACAATCCCGAGCTGAAGGCGGCGCGAGAGCGCCTGTTGCCGGTCGTGCGACGCGCCGAAATGCTGGCCGAACTGATGCGCCTCAAGCAGGCTGTCGCCATCGCCGGCACCCACGGCAAGACGACGACGACCTCGATGGTGGCGGCGCTGCTCGATGCCGGCGGCTTCGATCCGACCGTCATCAATGGCGGCATCATCAACGCCTATGGCACCAACGCCCGCATGGGCGCCAGCGACTGGATGGTGGTCGAGGCCGACGAGTTGGACGGCACCTTCGTCAAACTGCCCGCCGACGTGGCGTTGGTCACCAACATCGATCCCGAGCATCTCGATCACTACGGCAGCTTCGATCGGGCGCGCGAAGCGTTCCGTCAGTTCGTCGAGAACGTGCCGTTCTACGGCTTCGCGGTCATGTGCATCGACCATCCCGAGGTTCAGGCCCTGATCGGGCGCATCGAGGACCGGCGGATCGTCACCTATGGCGCCAGCCCGCAGGCCGATGTGCGCTACACGGATCTGCGCATCGAGGGCACGCGCTCGGTGTTCACCGTCACCATCGGCGACCGCCAGAAAGGCGAACGTCGCGTTCTGGAGAACCTCTCGATCTCGATGCCGGGCGAGCACAACGTCCAGAACGCCACCGGCGCGCTGGCCGTCGCGCATCATCTTGGCGTACCGGACGCCGCCATCGCCGCCGGTCTGGCGAGTTTCGGCGGCGTCAAGCGCCGCTTCACCCGCACCGGATCGTGGAACGGCGTCGAGATCATCGACGACTACGGCCACCATCCGATCGAGATCGCGGCTGTGCTCAAAGCGGCGCGCTCGGTCGCCAAGGGCCGTATCATCGCCGTCGTCCAGCCCCATCGCTACACGCGGCTGCGCGACCTGTTCGATCAGTTCTGCACCTGCTTCAACGACGCGGACACCGTGCTCGTGGCGCCGGTCTATGCGGCTGGCGAAGCGCCGATCGAGGGCATCGACCGCGATCATCTGGTGGAAGGCTTGCGCGTGCGCGGTCACCGCGATGCCCGGCCGCTTTCGGGTCCCGAGGCGCTTGCCGGCGAGATCGCGGCCATCGCCCGGCCGGGAGACTACGTCGTCTGTCTCGGTGCCGGCTCGATCAGCCAGTGGGCCTACGCGCTGCCGGAGCAACTGGCGAAGGTGGGCGGGAAGGCCTAAATTGCCGGCATGAGTGACACACAAGTCCTTCTGGCGCGCGAAATCACCCGCGATCAGCTTCTGGCTGAACTGCGCGCCCTTCGTGCTGCCTTCGAGCGGGATGGTGTCGTACACATGGCGCTATTCGGCTCGCGGGCGCGGGGCGACAATCGACCGGACAGCGACGTCGATCTGTTGGTGGATGTCATGCCGGGCCGGAAGTTCTCGCTGCTCGATCTGATCGGTGTTGGCCATTTGGTCGAGGATCACGTGGGGCTTCGCGGCGACGTCCTGATGCGGGCTGGTCTTGGAAAGACTTTTGCCGAGGGTGCGCGGCGCGACGTCGTGGAGGTATTTTGAAGAGCGATCGCCCGCTCTCCCGGCTCGACGATATCAAGAACAGCATCGGACAAATCAGGCGACTTCTTGTGGGCAAGACCGTCGACGAGGTTCGCGCTGACAGTGTTGCCTGGGCCGCGTTGGAGCGATTTCTTGAGATTCTCAGCGAAGCGTCGCGCCACGTTCCCGATGGCTGGAAGGCCGAGCAGCCGCAAATCGCTTGGCGTCAGATTGCCGATCTCGGAAACAGGCTGCGTCACGTCTATCGCGACGTAAACCCGGAAGCGCTCTGGAACATTTATCTCAACGACCTCGACCCGCTTGAGGCCGCCGTCGATGCCATGCTGGCGGCGCATCCACGCACGGACCATTCGTCGTGACCACAGACCGTTTTGGCGATTTCTCCCGCGTGCGCGGGCGGCTGACGGAGAACGCCCCGCTGGCGCCGTACACATGGTTTCGCGTCGGCGGTCCGGCCGAGCTTCTCTTCCAACCGGCCGATGCCGACGACCTCGCGCTCTTCCTTCAGAGATTGAATCCGGAAATCCCGGTAACCGTCATCGGTGTCGGCTCAAATCTGCTGGTGCGCGATGGCGGCATCGAAGGCGTCACCATTCGCCTGTCGGCCAAGGGCTTTGGCTACACGATCGCTGAGCCGGGCAACCGGATCAGGGCAGGGGCGGCGCTGCCTGACAAGCGGCTTGCCGCTTTCGCGCTCGAAAAAGGCCTTGCCGGTTTCGAGTTCTACCACGGCATTCCCGGCACGATCGGCGGGGCGCTGCGCATGAACGCCGGCGCCAGCGGCGGCGAGACGCGCGAGCGGCTGGTCGAGGCCCATGCGGTCGATCGTTCCGGCGTGCGCCATGCGCTCGCCAACGGCGACATGGGCTTTACCTATCGCCATTCGGCGGCGTCGGAAGACCTCATTTTCACCGAAGCGGTCTTCGCGGGCGTGCCCGCCGAAGCGTCGGCGATCAGGGCAGCCATGGATGCCGTCGAGGAGCATCGCGAACGCGCCCAGCCGATCCGCGAGAAGACCGGCGGCTCCACCTTCACCAATCCACCCGGCAACAAGGCGTGGCAGTTGATCGACGCGGCTGGCTGCCGTGGGCTCCATGTCGGCGGCGCGATGGTCTCCGAGATGCACTGCAACTTTCTCATCAACACCGGCGCCGCGACCGCAACCGATCTGGAGCGCCTTGGCGAGACAGTGCGGGCACGGGTGCTGGCAAGCGGCGGCGTGCCGCTCGAATGGGAAATCAGGCGGGTCGGGCGCTTTCCGGAAGGCGAGAACGTTCAGCCATTTCTCGGCACGGGGCCGTAGGTCTCGCGAAAACCTCCGCCACCCATGGATTTATTCTCGATATTCGCCCGTTCGGACGGTCTTGGTTAACAATCGTTAACCATTTCCGCCGCCATATGGCCCTGTAGCGCGAATCGGTTGCGGTTCAGGGGTCCCTTGGCGAAGCACGTAGCAGTTCTGATGGGCGGGTGGTCGGCGGAGCGGCCGGTCTCGCTCAACTCCGGCAAGGCCTGCGCCGACGCCCTCGAGGGCGAGGGCTACCGCGTGACCCGGATCGATGTCGGCCGCGACGTCGCGGACGTGCTCGCGCGGCTGAAGCCGGACGTCGTATTCAACGCGCTGCACGGGCCGTTCGGCGAAGACGGCTGCATCCAGGGTGTCCTCGAGATTCTGGCCATCCCCTACACGCATTCGGGGGTGCTCGCCTCGGCGCTCGCCATGAACAAGCCGCACGCCAAGTCGGTCATGGCGGCAGCCGGCATCCCGGTCGCGGAATCCCTGCTGATCAGCCGCTTCGAGGCGGCCAAGGCCCACGCGATGGCGCCGCCCTACGTGGTCAAGCCGCCGAACGAGGGATCCACGTTCGGCGTTCACATCGTCAAGGAAGACGCAACTCATCCGCCACAGCAGCTTTACGCCGACGATTGGCAGTACGGCGACATCGTCATGGTCGAGGCCTACGTCGGCGGCCGCGAACTGACCTGCGGCGTTCGTGGTAACGAACCTCTGGATGTCATTGATATTATTTCAGAAAGTGGCTTCTACGACTATCACGCCAAATACGATGTCGGCGGGTCGAGGCACGTTCTTCCGGCACAAATTTCACCGAATATTTACCAAAATGTACGGATGCTTGCGCTACGCGCCCATCAGGCTTTGGGCTGCCGTGGGGTGAGCCGGGCGGACTTCCGTTACGACGACCGGCTCGAAGGGATGGACGGTCTCGTCTGCCTCGAAGTCAACACGCAGCCAGGCATGACGGCGACATCGCTGGTTCCGGAGATGGCGGCCCATGCCGGCATGAGCTTCGGGAAGCTGGTTCAGTGGATGGTGGAGGATGCGTCGTGCGGCCGTTGACAGGTGACGATCCGGGCATTGCTGCCGGCACCGTGCCGAACGGCGGACCATCGGCGCGTGGCCTCGTCCTGCCGCGCTTCCTGCGCCGCCCGGCGCGGGCGCTTCAGCGGGCCGAGTGGCGCTTGCCGCGCCGCTTTGGGCTCAAGGCGCTTCTTGCTTTTGCCCTTGCCACGGCGGTCACCGGCGTGCTTGCCGGCGGCCATGTGGTCACCGTCGTGTCGGCGGTCACGGCGTGGTCGGGTCTGGCCATCACCGAGGTCAAGATCACCGGCCAGAGCGAGACCTCCGAGGTCGCGGTCCTCGACCGGCTGGATATCGGACAATTTCCGTCGCTCCTCACGTTCGACGTGGAAAGCGCCAAGGCACGCGTCGAACTGCTCCCGTGGGTCGAGCATGCGACGCTCAAGAAGCTCTTCCCCAATACGCTCGAAGTTTCGATTGCCGAACGCACGCCGTTCGCCATGTGGCAGCACGATGGTGAAGTTTCGCTGGTCGACGAGGACGGCAAGGTGATCACCGACGCCGTCGACGAGCGCTACGCCAAGCTTCCGTTTGTCGTCGGGGCGGGCGCTGGCAGCCGGGTGCGCGAATTCGTCGACCTGATCGCGGGCGCGCCGGATATTGCCGGCAGGGTGCGCGCCGGCGTGCTGATCTCCGAGCGCCGCTGGAACGTGGTTCTCGACAACGGCATCGAACTCTTGCTGCCGGCGGAGAAGCCCGCGGCGGCGCTCGCCACCGTCGCGGCCCTCGATGCCGAGAAGAACCTCCTGTCGCGGCAAATCGTGGCGGTCGATTTCCGGTTGCCCGGCCAGATGATCGTGCGCCTGAACGAGGAGGGGGTCGCCGACCGCAAGACGATGCTCAAGGAGCGCGACAAGCTCGCGCGGCGCGGAAGGACGAACACCTGATGCGCCTCTTCGGCAATTCCGATAGTCGCGGAATGTCGCGCCGGGCGACGGTCGTCTCCGTTCTCGATGTCGGATCGAGCAAGATCTGCTGCCTGATTGCGCGGCTGAAGCCGTGCGAACCCGGCGAGTCGTTGCGCGGACGCACCCACGCCATCGAGGTGCTCGGCGTCGGCCATCAGCGGTCGCGCGGCATCAAATCAGGCGTCGTCACCAACCTCGATGCAGCCGAGCAGGCGATCCGCCTGGCCGTCGACGCTGCCGAACGCATGGCCGGCGTGACCGTCGAGTCGCTCATCGTCAACGTCACCTGCGGCCGTCTGGCCAGCGAGACTTTCGCCGCGTCGGTGGCTCTCTCGGGGCAGGCGATCGCCGACTCCGATATCGGCCGGGTGCTTGCCGAGGGGCGCCGCCACTCGATCAGCGACGGCCGCGCCGTCGTTCATTCGCTGCCGATCGGTTATTCGCTGGACGGCGAGGGCGGCATTGCCGACCCGCGCGGGATGTTCGGCCGCCGTCTCGGCGTCGACATGCACGTCGTCACCGGAGATGCGCCGCCGCTTGCCAATCTCGAGCTGTGTATCAACCGCTGCCACCTGTCGGTGGCCGCCATGGTCGCGGCGCCCTACGCCAGTGGCCTGTCGACGCTGGTCGACGACGAGGCGGAACTTGGCTGCGCCGTCATCGATTTCGGCGGCGGCACGACGTCGATCGCGGTTTTCAGCCGCGGTCAGTTCGTCCACGTCGATGCGCTGGCCGTCGGCGGCCATCACATCACCACCGATATTGCCCGCGGCCTGTCGACCCGTATCGACGACGCCGAGCGCCTCAAGACGATGTATGGCAGCGCGCTGCCGGGTAACACCGACGATCGCGAGGTTCTCTCGGTGCGGCCGATCGGTGACGACGACGAGCGCGAGGTTCCGAACCAGGTGCCGCGCTCGGCGCTCACCCGCATCATCCGGCCGCGCACCGAGGAGATCCTCGAGCTTGTGCGCGACCGCCTCAACGCTTCCGGTTTCGCCAGCATGGTCGGCCGCCGCATGGTTCTGGTCGGCGGCGGCAGTCAGCTCACCGGCCTCGGCGAGGCGGCGCGCCGCATCCTGGCGCGCAACGTGCGGCTCGGCAGGCCGCTTGGAATTCGCGGCATGCCCGAAGTGGCGCGCGGACCTGCCTTCGCCGCCTCGGTCGGCCTGATGATTTATCCGCAGGTCGCCGAGATGGAACAGATCGACGACGGACGTGAAACGAGTATGGCCATGACCGGAACGGGCGGCTACTTCGCCCGCGTCGGGCAATGGATCAGGGAGAGCTTCTAGGCTCCGCGGCAGCGGGGCCGGGAGACCGCGGCGGCGGTCCCCGACGGGAACCAACCAGGCCGACGGGACGCGCGGGCGGCCGCGAGATTAGAGACGACGAGGGTGCAATGACCATCAACCTGCAAATGCCCGACATCAAGGAATTGAAGCCCAAGATCACCGTGTTCGGTGTCGGCGGAGCCGGCGGCAACGCGGTCAACAACATGATCCGCTCCGGCCTGGTCGGCTGCGAATTCGTCGTCGCCAACACGGACAGTCAGGCGCTGATGTCGTCCAAGGCGCAGCGCCTCATCCAGATGGGCGTTGCGGTCACCGAAGGCCTCGGCGCCGGATCGCAGCCGGAGATCGGCCGCGCCGCGGCGGAGGAGGCGATCGACGAGATCGTCGATCACCTGAGCGGGTCGCACATGGTCTTCGTCACCGCCGGCATGGGCGGCGGCACCGGTACGGGCGCTGCTCCGATCATCGCGCGCGCTGCCCGCGACGCCGGCATCCTCACCGTCGGCGTGGTCACCAAGCCGTTCCAGTTCGAAGGCGTCCGCCGCCTGCGCATTGCCGATGCCGGCATCCAGGAACTTCAGGCCTGCGTCGACACGCTGATCGTCATCCCCAACCAGAACCTGTTCCGTATCGCCAACGAGAAGACCACCTTCGCCGACGCCTTCGCGATGGCCGATCAGGTGCTCTATTCCGGCGTTGCCTGCATCACCGATCTGATGGTCAAGGAAGGCCTGATCAATCTCGACTTCGCCGACGTGCGTTCGGTCATGCGCGAGATGGGCAAGGCGATGATGGGCACCGGCGAGGCCTCCGGCGATCGTCGCGCCATCCAGGCGGCCGAGGCGGCCATCGCCAACCCGTTGCTCGATGAGACGTCGATGAAGGGCGCCAAAGGCCTGCTCATCTCGATCACTGGCGGCAAGGACCTTACCCTGTTCGAGGTCGACGAGGCCGCAACCCGCATCCGCGAGGAGGTCGATCCCGACGCCAACATCATCCTCGGCGCCACTTTCGAGGAAGAGCTCGAGGGCGTCATCCGCGTGTCGGTCGTCGCCACCGGCATCGAGAGCATCGGTCGCGAGGAAACGGCCCCGGCCGAATTGCGCACAGCCGAGATGAACCAGCGCCTGCGCGCCGTCGTTCAGCCGCAGCCGGCTCCGGCTGCCGCCGCCAAGCCGGCCATCCAGCCGCGTCCCCAGCCGCAGGCGGCTCAGCAGCCTGCGCCGATGCCGGCAACGGCACGCGCCATTCCGGCGACGCCGGCGCCTCGGCCGGCTGCTGCCGAGCTTGCCCGTGACGCCATCGCAACCGCGGTTGGCAATGCCGCCGCCACGATGCCTTCGCCGGCGCCGCGGCCGCATGACAGCGGCATCACCATTGCGCCGCTCGATCCCGGCCCGGCTCACTACGAGACGGACGAGATCGATACCGAGCCGGTCATGCACGAGGAAGCCGACGCGCCGGAGGCCGATGCGCCGTACATTCCGCCGGCGCCAGAGCAGCCGCCGGCTCGCATTCCGCGGCCGGAGGACTTCCCGCCGGTTGCCCAGCGCCAGTTGGAGGCGCGCCGGCAGCAGGCGCCGCAGCCCCATGCCGAGGATCGCGGGCCGATGAGCCTGTTGCGCCGGCTTGCCAGCGTCGGCCTCGGCCGGCGTGAGGAGGACCCGATCGGCGCCGGTCCGCCGGCGCGCGCCCCGGAACGGCAGCAGCCGCGGCCGATGCCGCAGCCCCAGCCGCAACAGCGCGCCGCCCAGGCGCCGCAGCAACGCGCGGCTCAGGTTCCTCCGCAGCCGCGTGCGGCTCAGCCGTCCCGTCCGGCAGCGACGCAGGATGGTCTCTATCGGCCGCGCGCCGGCGACCTCGATCCACATGGGCGGCCGCTGCCGCGTGATTCGCGGCCGGCCGATGACGAGCTGGAAATCCCCGCTTTTCTGCGCCGCCAGGCGAACTGAGAAGCGGTACGAAGGCAGGTTCCGGGCTGATGCTGTTGATGCAGCATCGGCCCGTAATGCCATGATAGGATTACGCTAATCGCTTTTACCCGGACTGGGGAGGCAGTCGTAACAATGGGTTAGAAAGCGTGATTTGGCGGTGGCGGTGGGCCCCACTAGGCTGCCATCGAACGTGGCGGGAAGCAGGTTTTTTGGGGGCGAATTACGTGCGCATGCTGAGCGGCCGATCAGTCGGAAAGCAGAATACGCTTCGGCGCAGCGCGACGGTATCCGGCATCGGTGTGCATAGCGGTCGTCCGGCGTCGCTCACCATTCATCCGGCGGAGGCCGGCAGCGGCATCTGCTTCCAGCGCACCAGCGGCGACGACACCCACGATCGGGTGAAGGCCCATTATTCGAATGTGAGCGCCACCGACTTCTGCACGGCGGTTGGCGTCAACGGTTCTTCGGTGGCGACGATAGAGCATCTGATGGCGACGCTGAGCGCGCTTGCCATCGACAATGCGACCATCGAGATCGACGGTCCCGAGGTTCCGGTGATGGATGGCAGCGCCGGCGCTTTCGTCGAGGCGGTGGAGGAGGCCGGCATCGCCGCCCTCGACGCGCCACGGAGCCACATCAAGGTGTTGCGGCCGGTTTCGGTGAGTGTCGGCGAGTCGCGGGCGGAATTTCTGCCCTATGACGGCATGCGCATCGAGGTCGAGATCGATTTCACCAACCCGCTTGTCGGCCGCCAGAAATTCGCCGCGGACATCGACGGCGGGGTCTTCCGCCGCGAGATCGCGCGGGCGCGGACCTTCGGCTTCCTCGCCGACGTCGAGGGATTGTGGGCGCGCGGTCTGGCGCAGGGCGCCTCGCTCGAAAATTCGGTCGTGATCGGCGACGATCGCGTTCTCAATCCGGAAGGCCTGCGCTACGCCGACGAGTGCGTCCGCCACAAGGCGCTCGACGCGGTCGGCGATCTTGCCTTGGCTGGCGCGCCGATTCGCGGCCTCTACCGTTCCTATCGCGGCGGTCATCGGCTGAATGTCATGGCCCTCGATGCCTTGTTGGCCGACCGCAGCGCCTGGGCGATGGTGCGTGAATATGACGCCGAGCGGCCCGAGGGCACCCATGCCGAATTGGCGGCCGGCGTCGCTGTTGCCGCCTTCGCGGCCGACGCCTCCTGATTTCCGCGGCCGGCGGCAAGCCGGTTGCCACAAATTCGAACGAATGCGCTGTCACGCGACATGGCGAAGTCCGCGGTTTTCGGCTAGGAGTCGCGGCTTGGATCGTGAAGTCGGCAAAGGGCAGGCAGGCGTGCCAGCGGAATTGAACGGGAAAGTGAGGGCAACCGCGGTGCGGCGGCCTCTGAGCGTGCTGGCGGGCTTTCGCTGGCTGTGCCTGGCGGCGACGGTTGCGGGACTGGCCGCATGCTCAACCTCGGTTGAGGGCACCCCGGACGCCTTCGCGGACGACCAGCCCGCCGGCAACCTCTACAATGAGGGTCTTGCCTACCTGAACGCCGGCAAGATGACCGATGCGGTCAAGAGCTTCGACGAAG
The DNA here is from genome assembly GCA_963781775.1 of uncultured Alphaproteobacteria bacterium. Taxonomy (GTDB): domain Bacteria; phylum Pseudomonadota; class Alphaproteobacteria; order Rhizobiales; family Kaistiaceae; genus CAVSRC01. The sequence continues at coordinate 127,172 of CAWAHE010000019.1, forward strand.
TCGATCGCCAGCATCCGTATTCGGAATACGCCCGCAAGGCCCTGATCATGTCGACCTTCGCCAGCTATCGCGCCGGCAAGTTTGACGACACCATCTCCGCCGGCAGTCGGTACCTTGCTCTGTATCCGGGCAGCCCCGACGCGGCATACGCCCAGTACCTCATCGGCCAGTCCTATTTCCGGCAGATACCCGACGTTACGCGCGATCAGACGACCACCAAGAAGGCGCTCGCCGCCATGGATGAGATCGTCAACAACTACCCGGATTCGGAATACGCGGCCGACGCCAAGGCCAAGGCTGTTGTCGCGCGCGACCAGCTTGCCGGCAAGGAAATGCAGATCGGCCGCTACTATCTCGAGCGGCGCGAGTATCTGGCGGCGATCAACCGCTTCAAGATCGTGGTCACCGACTACCAGTCGACCCGTCACGTCGAGGAAGCGCTGGAGCGTCTTGCCGAAGCCAACATGGCGCTTGGCCTGACGGGCGAGGCGCAGACGGCGACGGCCATCCTCGGGCACAATTTCCCGGACAGCCAGTGGTACAAGGACGCGTACAAGCTGCTCCAGACCGGCGGCCTCGAACCGCGTGAGAATGCCGGGTCGTGGATCAGCAAGGCATTTGCCGGCAAGAATACGACCTGATTCTGCCCTCGCGCCGGTGCGGCCCATGCTCGTCGCCCTTGCCATACGTGACATTGTCATCATCGATCGGCTCAGCTCGGATTTCTCCGGCGGCCTGACCGTGTTCACGGGCGAGACGGGCGCCGGCAAGTCGATCCTGCTCGACGCGCTTTCCCTGGCCCTCGGCGGGCGCGGCGACGCCTCGCTGGTCCGCGACGAAAGCCCACAGGGCGACGTGACCGCGGTGTTCGATGTGTCGCCCGGCCATCCCGCGCGCGCCGCTCTGGCGGCGAGCGGCATCGAGGCCGAGGGCGACCTCATCCTGCGGCGCGTGCAGGGGGCCGATGGCCGCAGCCGCGCCTTCGTCAACGACCAGCCGGTTTCCATCGTCCTGCTGCGTCAGGTGGGCGCCTTGCTGGTCGAGATCCACGGCCAGCACGACGACCGCGCGATGATCGAGCCGTCCATGCACCGCGCGCTGCTGGATGCTTTCGGCGGCCTCGACAATGAACGCGCGGCCGTGGCTGCTGCCCATGCCGCGTGGCAGGAGACGAGCACCGCGGTGGTCGCGCTCAAGGATCGGATCGCCGCCGCCCGCGCCGAGGCCGCCTATCTCCGCGCCGCGGTCGACGAGTTGGCGGGCTTGGCGCCGAAGCCTGACGAGGAAGATGCGCTCGCCGATCGCCGCCAGCAGATGATGCGCGCCGAGAAGGTCGCCGGTGACATCGCCGAGGCGCACGAGACGGTTGCCGGCGGCGCCTCGCCGGTGCCGATCCTGGCGAGCCTGGTTCGCCGGCTTGAGCGCAAGGCGCCGGAGGCCGGCGGCCTGCTCGATGAGGCAGTGGCGGCCCTCGACAAGGCGCTCGGTGCGCTGGAGGAAGCCGAACAGGGTCTCGCCCGGGCGCTTGCCGTGACCAATTTCGACCCGCGCGAGCTGGAGCGGACCGAGGAGCGTCTGTTCGCGCTGCGCGCCGCTGCGCGCAAGCACTCCGTCACCGTCGCCGACCTGCCGGCCCTTGCCGAACGCATGGCGGCCGACCTCGCGGCGCTCGAATCGGGCGAGGAGCGTCTCGCGGCACTGGAAAAGGCCGCGCTTGCCGCGCGCTCCGCCTACGACGCGGCAGCGGCCAACCTGTCGAAGCGGCGTCGCGCCGCCGGCAAGGCGCTGGAAAAAGCTGTCGGCGCCGAACTTCCCGCCCTGAAGCTCGAACGCGCCGCGTTCATTGTCGCGATCGAAAGCGACGGCGAGCGGCGAGGGGAGGCCGGGATCGACGATGTCGCTTTCCACGTGCGTACCAATCCGGGCACGGCGCCGGGGCCGCTGATGAAGGTTGCCTCGGGCGGCGAACTCGCCCGCTTCCTGCTTGCCCTCAAGGTGGCCCTTGCCGATCGCGGCTCGGCGCCGACTCTGATCTTCGATGAGATCGACACCGCCGTCGGAGGCGCCGTCGCCGACGCCATCGGCGCGCGACTTGCGCGACTGGCCGAGCGCGTGCAGGTTCTGTCCGTCACCCACGCACCGCAGGTCGCGGCGCGTGCCACGTCCCACCTGCTGGTCGCCAAGCAATCGGTCAAGGGCGGCAAGGCGGTCACCACCAGCGTCACGCCGCTCGATTCCGCCCGGCGGCGCGAGGAGATTGCCCGTATGCTCGCCGGTGCCGTCGTTACCGACGAGGCGCGCGCCGCGGCCGAACGGCTTATCCTTGGCGCCGCCTGATCGCCCATCCACGGAGGTCCACAGCTAGTGAAGTCGCAGCGTGCGAGTCTCGCCGTCCTGTTCGTCACGCTGGTCATCTATGTTTTCGGCATCGGGGTCATGCTGCCGGTCATCCCGCTGCTGGTGAAGGAGCTCTCCGGTGGCGCGGTCGGCAAGGCGGCGACGCTCTATGGCGCGCTGATCGCGCTCTACGCCCTGATGCAGTTCGTCTTCGGGCCGGCATTCGGGGCGTTGTCGGATCGTTTCGGCCGTCGTCCGATCTTGCTGATCTCCCTGTTTGGTCTGTGCATCGACTATCTGCTGCTGGCCGTTGCGCCGAACCTGTGGGTCGTGGCGGGGGCGCGCATCATCGGCGGCATCATGGGCGCCTCGGTGGCGACCGCGACCGCCTACATCGCCGACATCACGCCGCCGGAGAAACGGGCGGCGAATTTCGGCCTGATCGGGGCAGCCTTCGGGCTGGGCTTCATCGCCGGCCCGCTGACCGGCGGCCTGCTCGGCGAGATCTGGTCGCGCCTGCCGTTCTACGCCGCTGCCGGCGTCAGTTTCGTCGCCTTCCTGTTCGCCTTGTTTCTGCTGCCCGAGTCGCTCGATCAGGCGCACCGGCGGCCGTTCCGGCTCCGCGAGGCCAATCCTATCGGCGCCTTCCTCGTCGTGCTCCGCTATCGCTCGGTGCTGACGCTTCTGGTGCTCTTCGTCATCGCCCAGTTGGCCGAGCGCATGCTCGAGGCGAACTGGGTGCTGTACACCGGCTACCGGTTCGGCTGGACGGCCGCGCAGGTCGGCATTTCGCTCGCCGTGGTCGGCATTCTGGTCGTCATTACGCAGGGAGGACTTGTCCGCGTCGTGGTGCCGAAGATCGGTGAACGCATCACCATCAATCTGGGCTTCACCGTCGCCGCGATCTGCATGGTGGGGCTGGCCTTCGCGACGCAGCCGTGGATGATCTACGTCATCGTCGTGCCCTATGTGCTGGGCTGGGGTCTCACGGCGCCGGCCGTCCAGTCGCTCGTCACCCGCGCGGTACCGGCCAACGAACAGGGCATCCTGCAGGGCGCGATCTCGAGCGCGCAGACGCTGACCGGCATCATCGGGCCGCCGGTGTCCGGCACCGCCTTCGGCTATTTCATCAGCGGCAACGCGCCGGTGCACCTGCCGGGGATCGCATTCCTCATGGGTGCGTTGTTGTTCGTCGTCGGTCTCGTTGTCGCCTGGCGCAACATTCCGGCGACGGCGCCTGCTGCCATTGCTGCCAAGGCGGAGACGACCAAAGAGACCATCACCACCGACGTCCTGTGAGCCCTTGCCGGGTCGCGCCGGGTCGGGCAAATCTCATTGTTTCGGGAGACGAAGCGCGTGGCGAAGGCGGCAAGGACATCGAAGGCGGTCGCGGATCTGAGCGAGGTGGAGGCCGCCGCTGAGCTCGCGCGGCTTGCCGCCGAGATTGCCGGTCATGACCGCCGCTACTACGCCGAGGATGCGCCGACCGTCACCGATGCCGAATACGACGCGCTCCGTCAACGCAACAACGCCATCGAGGCCCGCTTTCCCGCCCTGAAACGGGCCGACAGCCCAACGGAGCGGGTCGGTGTTGCGCCGACGGGTAAGTTCGCCACCGTCCGCCACGCCGTTCCGATGCTGTCGCTGGAGAACGCCTTCGCCGACGAGGACGTGCGCGATTTCGTCGCCCAGATGTTCCGCTTCCTCGGCCGCGACAAGGCCGAGCCGATCGCGCTCACCGCCGAGCCCAAGATCGACGGCCTGTCGATGTCGCTGCGCTACGAGGCGGGCAAGCTGGTGCTCGGCGTCACCCGGGGCGACGGTGTCAGCGGTGAGGACGTCACCGCCAACGTCCGCACCATCAAGGATATTCCGCACACGCTGCCGAAAGGCGTGCCGGCGGTCGTCGAGGTGCGCGGCGAGATCTATCTCGGCAAGAAGGACTTCGCCAAGCTCAACGAGATTCAGGCGAAGGAGGGCAAGCCGCTCTACGTCAACCCGCGCAATACCGCGGCCGGGTCGCTGCGTCAGAAGGATCCGAAGATCACCGCCGCGCGGCCGCTGCGGTTCTTCGCCTATGCGTGGGGCGAGATGAGCGACATGCCGGCCGACACGCAGATGGGCATGGTCAAGGCGTTCGGCAAATGGGGCTTTCCCGTCAACCGGCTGATGAAGCTGTGCGCCAGCGTCGAGGAAGCGCTTGCCGTCCATGCGGCGATCGAAAAGCAGCGCGCCGGCCTCGACTACGATATCGACGGCGTCGTCTACAAGGTCGACTCGCTGGCGCTGCAGGCGCGCCTCGGCTTCCGCACGCGCAGCCCGCGCTGGGCGATTGCCCACAAGTTTCCGGCCGAGAAGGCGACCACGGTTCTCGAAGCCATCGACATCCAGGTCGGCCGTACCGGTGCGCTGACGCCGGTGGCGCGGCTCCAGCCGGTCACCGTCGGCGGCGTCGTGGTCGAGAACGCCACGCTCCACAACGAGGACTACATCCGCGGCTTCGGTCGCGACGGTCAGCCGCTACGCGTCGACGACAAGGGCGAGCCGATCGATATCCGCATCGGCGACACGGTCACGATCCAGCGTGCCGGCGACGTCATCCCGCAGGTTCTGACCGTCGACCTCGCGCTCAGGCCGAAGGGCGCCAAGCCGTTTGCCTTCCCGAAGATCTGCCCGTGCACTCTGAAGACGCCGGTGGTGCGCGAGGAAACCGCGACCGGCAGCGAAGGGATCGTGCGCCGCTGCTCGGGCGAATTTGCCTGTCCGTTCCAGCGCAAGGAGCATCTCCGTCACTTCGTCTCGCGCGCCGCCTTCGACATCGAGGGGCTGGGCGAAAAGCAGATCGAATATTTCTACGAGGAAAGTCCCGACCTGCCGGTCAAGGCGCCCGCCGATATCTTCACGCTCGCCAGGCGCGACGCTCAGAACCTCAAGAAGCTGAAGGATGTGGATGGCTTCGGCGAGGTTTCCGTCCGCAACCTCTTCGCGGCCATCGAGGCGCGCCGCGAGATTCCGCTGGAGCGTTTTCTCAACGCACTCGGCATTCGCCACGTCGGCGAGACGACCGCGCGCCAGCTCGCCCGCGGCTATGGTTCGTGGCAGGCCTTCCACGACGCGGCGCTGAAGATCGCCGATGGCGACATAGCGGCGCGCGAGGAAATGGACGCCATCGACCAGATTGGCGAGACCGTGGTCGAGGCGGTGGCGCGCTACTTCGGCGAGCCTCACAACCGCAAACTGGTCGAGGATCTGGTTCGCGAAGTGACCATCCTTCCTGCCGAGCAGGCGGCCAGCGATTCACCGGTCGCCGGCAAAACCGTCGTGTTCACCGGCTCGCTGGAGCGCATGAGCCGCGACGAGGCCAAGGCGATGGCCGAGCGGCTCGGCGCCAAGGTGTCGGGCTCGGTCTCGAAGAAGACCGACCTGGTCGTCGCCGGTCCCGGCGCCGGCTCGAAGCTCAAGGACGCGCAGAAGCACGGTGTCCAGGTGATCGACGAGGCCGGCTGGTTCGACCTGGTCGGCGCTGCCGCACCGTGACCAACGCGGCGGTCGGGGCTATCCAGCCTGCGGATTGGCGCGGCTGAAGGGCAGCGCCAGGAGTTCGTCCCAGGCGGACTGCGGGATCGACAGGTCAGCCCATTCTAGGGTCTGCTGGATACGCTCCGGCTTGGTCATGCCGACGACGGTTGACGTGATGCGTGGATCGCGCATCGAGAACTGCAGGGCCGCCGCGCCGGTCGGGACGTTGTAGCGCGCGCAGATCGCCTCGATCTCGCGGATCGGGCCGAGCACCGATTCCGGCGCGTCCTTGTAGGCGTAGCGCGCGAAATTGGCGGTTCCTTTGGCGAGGACGCCGCTGCCATAGGGCGCGGCGTTGAGCACGGCCGTGCCGCGGCTGATGGCGAGGTCGATCATCTCCTCCGCGTTGCGGTTGACCAGCGTGAAGCGGTTGTGGGTCAGCATCACGTCGAAATCCCAGTTGCGCAGCATCGGCATCATCACGTCGACCGTGCCAGCCGCCAGCCCGACGGCGCCGACGATGCCTTCCTCTTTCATCTTGAAGAGCTCGGCGATGGCGCCGTCTTTCTTGGTGACGTCGCTGGGCACCGGCGCGTATTCCGGGTCGTGCAGGTGCATGATCTGGATGCGGTCGAGGCCGAGCGCCTTCAGGCTTGCCTCCAGCGAGCGCCGCATGGCGGCGGCATCGAAGGCGGCGGTGTCGAAATCCTTGTCGAGCTTGGTCGCCAAAACGTAGCCTTCCGGCAGTCCGCCAATCTCCTTCAGCACATTGCCAATGTCGGTCTCGCTGCGCCCGCGCCCGTAACCGCGCGAGGTGTCCATGAAGTTGATCGGGCTGGCGAACATCGCCTTGATCGCCGCCGATACCTCGTCGTCCGTGACACCGTAGCCGTAGACATGCGGCATGTTGGATAGCGGCGACATGCCGAAGCAGATCGGTGTCACCATCAGCCCGGTGTTGCCGAGCTTCACTTTCTTTTCTGCAATCCCCGTCGTCATGCCTCGTCCTCGCATTCGAATTCGTCTGGTGTCATCGGGAGACCAGCGCCGGGCTGGTCGCGTGGAGTTCAAGATAGCCGCAGGCCAGCGCGCCGGCCTCGATCTCGGCGATCCTTGCATAGTCGGTCAGCGGCCGGAACGCGACCCCGCGGAGGAGCAGCTGCGCCATCGGCTCGCCTGCGTCCGGATCGGCGAAAGCGTCGCGCAGGGCGATCCGCACTTTCGCCCTCAGCGGCTCATCTGTGGCGGTCGAAGTGACCAGCGGCGGCGCGGGCGCCAACCCTGTTCGACAAAGAATCCGGGTTCCGTCCAGTGCGTCGGGGCGATACCGCCGCAGCAAGGCGTGGACCACGCAGTCCATCGCCATGATTTCGGCTTCGCCTGCCTTCAGCAGTGCCAGGCTCTCGACGTGGGCGCCGCTCACCTTCACGGCGCCGAAGAACCGACCGTCGCGGCTGAGCGGCGCCACCAGCGCGCGTAGTGCGTTCGTGCCGGAATGCGAATTGAAGCCGTTGATGACGCAGGTTGCGCCGCGCAGGTCGGCGAGTTCGCCGGCCGGCGAGTCGTTTCGGACGAGAACGAAACTCCGGTAGTCGCTGCCTTCGCAGCCGTCCGCGTCAAATTCGGGCGTGGCCAGCGGCGTGACACTGCTTGAGAAGCCGTAGACGACATCGTAGCCGCAGCATTGGCCGATCAGGAGGCGCGGATCGGTCAGCATGTTGAGCGTTGGCCGGTCGCGGGTCAGCGAGCCGGGCGCGTCCTCGATGCCCTGTTCCAGCAAATGGCGGGCGATGACGGACCACAGAGCGTCCTGAGCGGGGCGCGTTTCTGGAAGATCGTACCAGGGCAGGCAGGCGAGGCGGACCGCCGACATTATTCAGGCTACGCGTCGGCAAGCGGCCGGCACGCCGCGGCCAGCCATGTGCGCTCGGCGTCGTCGAGCAGGTGGCCGAGCTTTGCCGGCAGGCTCGCATGGTAGGCGTCGAGCCAGGCAATTTCGTCGGTGCTCATCAGCGACGGCTCGATCAACCGCCGGTCGATCGGCGCGAAGGTGAGCGTCTCGAAACCCAGCATCGGCCGGTCGCCGCCTTCGATCCCGGCGGGCGGCGTCACGATGACCAGATTCTCGATGCGGATGCCGTAGGCGCCGGTCTTGTAGTAGCCGGGCTCGTCGGAAAGGATCATGCCCGGCTCGAGCGGCGTCGTGCCGAGCTTGGAGATGCGCGCCGGCCCCTCGTGCACGGACAGGAACGCGCCGACGCCGTGGCCGGTGCCGTGGTCAAAGTCGAGGCCGGCCTGCCACAGCCATTGCCGCGCCAGCGTGTCGAGTTGCGCGCCGCTGGCGCCGACCGGAAAGCGCGCCCGGGCGACAGCCATCATGCCCTTGAGCACGCGGGTGAAGCGGTCGCGCATTTCGCCGGTCGGCGTGCCGATCGCCACCGTGCGCGTGATGTCGGTGGTGCCATCGCGATACTGCGCGCCCGAGTCGACCAGATAGAGCGTGTCGGGCGCGATCGGCAGCGTGGTCGCCGGCGAAACGCGGTAGTGGACGATCGCCCCGTTCGGGCCGACGCCCGAAATCGTGTCGAAGGAGACGTCGATCAGTTCCGAACCATCTTTGAGAGCGGTCTCGGCGCGGAACGCCTTCAGCCTCTCGACCGCGGCGATCTCGTCGACGGTCCCCGTCGGCCCGACCTGGTCGAGCCAGGCCAGGAAGCGCACCATCGCGGCGCCGTCGCGGATATGGGCGTGGCGCGTGCCGGCGAGTTCGGTTTCATTCTTGCGCGCCTTCGGCAGGGTGACCGGATCGGTGGCCTCGACGATGGTGCCGCCGCTCTGCCGGATCGACGCGGCGATGGCGTCGGCGGTCGCCTGCGGATCGAGCATCACCTTGGCCCCGGACGCGCCGAGCGCAGCAAGGCTCGTGGCCAGTTCCGAAGGCGCGCGCACGTCCGCGAGTTCGCTCAGCGCATCGCGCACGGCGTTGGAGAGCTTGCGGCCGTCCACGAACAGCGATGGCCTGCCCGTCGCGGGCAGGATCGCGAATGCGAGCGTCACCGGGTTGTGGCTGATGTCGCTGCCGCGGATGTTGAACATCCAGGCGATGGAGTCGGCCTGGGCGAGCACGGCGGCGTCCGCCTTCTTCTGAACCACCGCGCCCTGCAGGCGGGCGATCTTGTCGCTGGCGGCTTCGCCGGCGCGTTCAACCGGATGAAGGGTGACGGCGCCCAGCGGCGCGGTCGGCCGGTCGGTCCAGACGCGGTCGAGCGGGTTTTCCTCGACCGCCACGAACGCGGCGTCTGCCTCCTTGCAGATCTCGGCGAAACGGCGGACCTCGGCGATGGTCATCAGCCACGGGTCGTAGCCGATGCGGTCGCCTGCCTTGAGATGCGCGGCGAGCCATTTGGTCGGCGGTGTGTCGGCGAGGTGCTCGGGCGTGAACAGATTCGGATCGGTCTCGGTGCGGACCTGCAACGTGTAGCGGCCATCGACGAAAACCGCGGCGCTGTCGGCGAGCACGATCGCCGTTCCGGCCGAGCCGGTGAATCCTGTTAACCACGCGAGACGTTCCGCCGCAGGGGGCAGGTATTCGCTTTGATGTTCGTCGGCGTGGGGAATGACGAACCCAGTCAGGCCGGCTTTTGCCAATTCCTTGCGCAACCGCGCCAGACGGTCGGCATGATCCACCTTGCCCGTGGGCGCGGTTCGGGTGTCGTTCATGGCTCTTTCCTAGAGGTTGGGGCGGCGGCCTTCAATTGGAGCCGGCCCGCTACATGATTTGCCGTCTCATGGCGCGCGATTGTGCATTGCATCAGAAATATGACGCGCCGCAATAAACGCATGTCTGTCATGCCCTTACGGCGGTTCTCTTGTGCGACGTGGAGGGCTACCTCGGTCACGCTGGGGAGCATGATTCGACTATCGGAAGGTGGTGCGGGCGAAGCCCGTGCCGGCTTCCAGACCTAGGAGCCAGCCATGGCGACGATGACATTCGGCGACGTTCGCAACCGTACGGCGCCACCGCGCGGCATTCTGCGGCGGGCGCTGGCGCGCATGATTGCGTCGCGCGAGAGCCATGCCCGCCGTCAGGTGAACGCATATCTTCTCGGACTCGACGACGCGACGCTGGCCGCGCTCGGCTACGATCGCAAGACGCTCGAGGATGCCGGTCGCGGGTCGCTGCCGCTCTAGCCGGCGCACGAACCACCATCATCGGGAAGGGCGGCGCTTCGGGCGCCGCCCTTTTCGTTTTGGCGGCCTTGTCAGGCTGAGCGTCAGCCAGCCGTCGCGCACGAGTGCCCGCCACAACGCCAGTCCGGTTCCGCGATAGGCCGCGACGATGCGCGCCCATTGCTCGGGCAGAAGCCCGGAAAGAATGACGACGCCGCCCGGCGCAAGGTGACGGCTGATGGCCGGGGCGAGCGCCGCCAGCGGTCCGGCGAGAATGTTGGCGACGATCAGGTCGTAGGGCCCGCGCTTGCGAAATGTGGCTCCCTCCAGTCCCGTCGCGGTGAGCGTCTGAACCCATCGGCCGACGCCGTTCGCCTGCGCGTTCTCCTTGGCGATGCGCGTCGCGACCGGGTCGATGTCGCTGGCCAGCACGGGGGCCTTGGCGAGGCGGGTGATGGCGATGGCGAGCACGCCGGAGCCGGTGCCGACGTCGAGCGCATTGCGGATCCGGCGCGACTTGGCGACGGCTTCGATGGCGACCAGGCATCCCGCCGTCGTGCCGTGATGGCCGGTGCCGAAGGCCTGTCCGGCCTCGATCTCGATGGCGATATCGTTCGGCTTGCGCTGACCCCGATCGTGACGACCGTGCACCAGGAAACGGCCGGCGCGCACCGGCTTCAGGCCTTCCAGGCTCTTCGCCACCCAGTCGGTGTCGGGCAGTTCCGTAATTTTGAAGCGGCCAAATTGGCTCAGCGCCTTCCTTTGCGCCTCGGTCGGCGCGTCGGGAAAATAGACGGCTACCTCCCATTTGCCCGGCGAGACTTCGCTCGCGTCGACTGTCAATCCGTCGAACGGGGGATGCGCGGCAATTTCTTCAGAAAGCGCCGCCGCCTGCGCTTCTTCGACTGTGATCGCCGCCATATGAGTCATGGGGCAGAAGGAACATCATCCGCGGCTTCGCAGTCAAATAGGGAAACAGGCCGTGCAGGATGAATTCTTCGGTGCCTCGCCGCAGCAGCAGATGCAACGGACCGCGTCGGCCCTGTGGCCACTGCTGATGGACGACCCGCGATTTGCCTATGAAGGGCGCTTCGTCAGCTTTGATGCGCCGGGTCTTTCCGACATCGAGACGGTCGCTGCCCTTGTCGCGGTGCAGGGCGGGGAGGCCAGTTTCTTCGTCGATGCGGCGGACGAACTGTCGTTGACCGAGCGCCTTCAGCAGCGCGGGCTGAAGACCGATCGCTGGGATCAGCTCATGGGCGGGCGCGAAGCGGTCGAGGCAAGCCGGGCGGTCATTGCGGAATTCACGCTGCCCGATGGATTCGCCGTCGAAGAGGTCACGCCGGAAACGTCGCGCGAGCGTCTCGCGGCGATGGCTGAGATGGCGATCACCGCTGGTGTGATGCCGCCCGCCGGCGACGCGCTGCGTGGCCTTACCCGGCGCAGCGTCGGTTTCCTCATTGTCGCCCCGGATGGCCGCATTGCCGCGTGTTCGGGCGCCGTCGCACGCCACAATGCGGCCAGCCGCTTCGCGGATACCAGTTGGTGGGGAATGCTGGCGACCGCCGAGGCGTTTCGCGGCCGCGGGTTCTCGAAGTATCTCGGCGCGCTTGCCATCGTGGCGATGAGCGAGCGCCACAACATCGCGCGCTTCTACTCCGGCGTCCGCAAGGACAATGCCGTATCGCAGAAGCTTTGCCGCAACCTTGGCTTCGGCGACAGCGGCCTGGTCACGCTTGCGGCGCTGGACCCGGCGCGCTTCGGCGAGGTGAAGCTGACGCGCTGACGGCGCTGGTCGCGCCGCTTCCGGACCTTGCAGGCCGAGTCAGGAAAACAGCGGAGGCCGCGGTCGCGGGGCGACGACCGTGGCCTCCGTCGAGCACCGGCGGAGGTCTACGCCGGCGGGGACTGTGGCTGGTTCGGCATTTCGCCGAGGGCAAGCGTCACGGTCCGTGTCTTGTCGCCGTGCAACACGTCGAGCTTCACCGAGGTGCCGGGGGCGAGCCCCGCGACCTGCTGGGCGAGTTCGCGGCCATCCTTCACGGTGGTCCCGTTGACGGCGGTGATCACGTCGCCCGGCCGGATACCGGCCTTGGCTGCCGGGCTGCCGTCCTCCGGTGCCGCCACCAGGGCGCCGGCGGCCTGCTTCATGCCGAGGCTGTCGGCGATCGACTGGGTGACGTCCTGCACCTGCACGCCAAGCCAGCCGCGCGTGACGTGACCGCTCGTCTGCAGCGACGCGGCGACGGTCTTGGCGATGTCGGCGGGGATGTCGAAGCCGATGCCGACCGATCCACCCGACGGCGAATAGATGGCGTCGTTGATGCCGACCACGTTGCCGTTCACGTCGAAGGTCGGCCCACCGGAATTGCCCTTGTTGATCGGCGCATCGATCTGGATGTAGTTGTCGTAGGTGCTCGACCCGATGTTGCGGGAGAGCGCCGAGACGATGCCGGCGGTTGCCGTATCGCCAAGGCCGTATGGATTGCCGATCGCGACGACCCAGTCACCGACGCGCGGCGCCTTGTCGGCGAACTTCACGAAGGTGAAATTCTGATGCGCGTCGACCTTGATCAGCGCGACGTCGGTGGCGGCGTCGGCGCCGACAACATGAGCCTTGTAGGTCTTGCCGTCGCTGGTGGTGATCTCCACGGCCTTGGCGTGATCGACCACGTGGTTGGCGGTGACGGCGTAGCCGTCGGCGGAGATGAAGAAGCCCGACCCTTCGCCTACCAATGCCTGTTGGGGCGAGGGCATGTCGGGCTGGCCGAACTGGAAGAACCGCTGGAGCGGTAGTCCCGTGCTGCTCACCGGTTGGGCGGCCATCTCCACCTTCACGGAGACGACTGCCGGTTGGACCTTGGCGATGAGATCGGCGAAGGTCAGCGTCTGCCCGCGTCGCGGCGGCTGCGTTTGGACGTGAAATCGGCGCGGCGTTGGCGCCGGCGGTCCAGGCCGGAAGCTGAGTGCCGATGCCGGCGCCGAGCGCAAGCACCGCCACGACGGCGGCGGACGTCAGGAGCGTCCGGCGTGAGCGATGCGAAGGTCGGTCAGCTGCGGGAGTCGGGGTGTGGTCCAGGGTCATTGATGCCTCCATCTCGGTGCGTCCCGATGGGATGCGTTGACCGATACTTGGCGCGCGGGCCTTACAGGCGCCTGTCCATAAGATGAAAATTTGGACATGACTTTTCGGGACACTGCAGGGTGCGAGCATCGGTGCAGCGCGTAACGCACGGCACGCGCTGCTCAATCGCGCCGGGCGGTCCGTGTATCGTTGTCGCTGCGGCAATTTGGAGCGGCGGCACACTCTTCTGATCGCAAACGTGCGCACTAACTCGTCATCAACACCGCGCACGGGCCGTTATGGGTCGCGCGGCCTGGGGGCGACATCACCAGGCTGCCCGATAGCGCGTGTCGTGTTCGGGCGGCGAGAAGGGAGACTCACCCATGTCCACGAAGATCGCTTCCCAATCTGACCGCGGCCGCTTTGCTCTGTCGCGGCGCGCGCTGTTCGGCTCTGGAGCTGCAGTACTCTCGTTGGCCGCCTTCGGCGGCGGCATGCCCACCGCAGCCTACGCGGCGGCGTCGGCCGAGTTGCCGAAGCACCCGTCGTGGAAATTTGTCTTCGTCAATCACGTTACGACCAATCCGTTCTTCGTACCGACGCAGTATGGCATTGCCGACGCCTGTTCCCTGCTCAACTGCACCTGGCAGTGGACCGGCTCGCAGACATCGGTCGCCTCCGAGATGGTCAACGCCCTGAACACCGCCATCGCCGCCAAGGCGGATGCCATCGCCGTGTCGCTGGTCGACCTGCACGCCTTCAACGACCCGGTGAAGAAGGCCATGGACGCCGGCATCCCGGTCTTCTCGTACAACGCCGATGCGCAGGGAAACGACCGGCTCGCCTATATCGGGCAAGACCTGTACGCCTCCGGTCAGGCGCTTGGCCGCCGCGTCGCCGATCTGGTCGGCGAAGGCACCGTCGCGGGCTTCATCGCGACGCCCGGCCAGTTGAACATCCAGCCGCGCCTCGATGGCGCCAAGGATGCGATCAAGGCGTCGGGCAAGAACATCACGCTCGACGAGATCGCCACCGGTCCGACCGTCAACGAGGAGGTGTCCCGCGTCGATGCCTACTATGTCGGCCACAAGGACATCAAAGGCATGTTCGCCGTGGATGCGGGCAGCACCCAGTCGGTCGCCGCAACGATGAAGAAATACGGCCTCGCCAAACAGGGCCTGCATGCCGGCGGGTTCGATCTGCTGCCCAACACGCTCGACGGCATCGCCAGTGGCGATCTCGATTTCACCATCGACCAGCAGCCTTATCTGCAGGGCTTCTACACCGTCATGGAGATGGCGATGTTCAAGCTGTCGGGCGGGCTCACCGGTCCGGCCGAGATCAACACCGGCCTGAAGTTCGTGACCAAGGACAACGTCGATCCTTACCGGACGACCAAGAGCCGCTACGAGGGCAATTCCGACGCGGAGAAGGTCCTCGACCGCACCGGGCCGATCGCGGCCTGAGTGACGATCATGCGTGACGACCCGGTCACGTATGCCGCGTCCGGCTCGCGTCCTCCACGCGAGCCGGATCGTCGGCTTCCTGTGTGGCGCCAGGTTGGGCAGTTTGTCCTGCGCTGGCGCGAGGTCAGCATCTTTGCCGCGGCCTTGCTGCTGATCGGCTACTTCCAGTCGACCAATGCCGCGTTCCTGTCCGGCGACAACATCGGCAATCTCATCGACTACACCGCCACCACCTCGATCATCGCGGCGGGCGAGGTGATGGTGCTGGTCGTCGGCGAGCTCGATCTGTCGGTGGGGATGGTCTATGCGCTGGCGCCGTTCATCATGTTCTTCGCCGCGGCCGCCGGCCTGCCGATGTGGCTCGCCGTCATCGCCGCCCTGGTGGTCGCCGCCGCCGTCGGTGCGGTCAACGCGGCAATCACGATCCTTCTCGACGTTCCGGCGTTCGTCACCACGCTCGGCACGCTGTTTGCGATTAACGGTCTCACACTGACGATTTCCGGCGGCTTCCCGGTGCAGCCGAAGGCGGGCCCGATATTCACGGCGCTGTTTGGCGGCAATGTCTGGGGTCGGCTGACGTGGGCGGTGGTCATCGCCCTGGTCTTGCAATTCGTGCTGAACCGGACGCGCTTCGGCCTGCACACCATCGCGACCGGCGGCAACCTTCTCGGCGCCGCCGAGACCGGCATCGCCGTGAAGCGCATCAAGGCCGCCAATTTCGTCCTGTGCAGCATTCTCGGCGGGTTTGCCGGCGTCATCGATGCGTTCCGCATCGGCTCGATCGATCCGCTGGCCGGTGGGTCAGAGATTATGTTCGCTGCGATTGCCGCGGCGGTCATCGGCGGTACGCTGCTCACCGGCGGTTCGGGCACCGTCATCGGCGCGCTTCTCGGTGCCTTGGTGCTGGGCGTGCTCAAGGATGGCTTCTCGCTGTCCGGCGTCAGCGCCTTCACCTTCGACATGATCCTCGGCGCGGCGATCCTGGTGACCATGGCCGTCAACATTCGCCTGATGCGCCTGCGCGAACAGGGAGGTGGCTGATGACCGCGAAAGCCTCTGGGCGGCCGCTGCTCCGCGCCGAACACATCTCCAAGTCGTTCGGACCGGTCACGGCGCTGCGCGACGTCAACCTGCATCTCGAGCGTGGCGAGGTGCTCGGCCTGCTCGGCGACAACGGCGCCGGCAAGTCAACGCTGATGAAGATTCTCACCGGCTTTCACCAGCCGACCACAGGCAAGATCTGGTTCGATGGCCAGTCGGTTCGGCTACGCTCGGTCAGCCATGCGCGCTCGTTGGGCGTGGAGGCGGTCTATCAGGACCTTGCGCTGATCAACCAGCTCAACGTCTACCAGAACATGTTCCTCCAGCGCGAAGCGGTTAGCGGCGGCTTGCCCGGCCTGTTCGGCATTCTCGATCAGCGCACCATGCGTGCCCGCGCCATCGAGCACCTGGAGAACATGCGCGTGAACATCCCGTCGGTCGATGTCGAGGTCGCCAAGCTCTCCGGCGGCCAGCGCCAGGCGATCGCCGTCGCGCGGTCGGTCTTCCAGAAGGCGAAGGTGCTGCTGCTCGACGAGCCAACGGCGGCCATGGGCGCCAAGGAATCGGCGCTGATCCTCGATCTCATCCAGCGCCTGAAGGAAGCCGGCGACGTGGCGATGATCATCATCGCGCACAACTACGCCCAGATCTTCGATGTATGCGACCGCATCAACCTGATCGAGGGCGGCACGATCACCTTCGACAAGCGTACCTCGGAGACGTCGGTCGGCGAACTGACCGACAGGGTGGTCAACGAGTATCGGCAGGCGCGCCAGGGTGTGCGGGCGGGGTAGGGCGGGCGGCTGGATTTGCGGCAACCGTGTGTCCCGGGCGCGGTGCGGCACGAAGTGCCGAACCGCAGAACCGGGATCGGCAGCAACGGGCCCCGGATCAGCGGTGCACCGTTTCACGCTGCACCGCGTCCGGGGAACGAAGCGCCCCTCAGTGCCGCTCGACGAACGAGTCCAACACGCGCTTCTGCCCGGCCTTCTCGAAATCGATGGTGAGCTTGTTGCCGTCGATGGCGCCGACGCGGCCGTAGCCGAACTTCTGGTGGAAGACGCGCTCGCCGACCGAATAGTCGCTGGTGCCGCCGATGACGCTCTTGGCGACCAGTTCGCCCTCCAGCAGGCGTGGGCCGGAGGCGAGCGGGTTGTCGAAACCGCGCTTTGCCCCGCTGCCGGTGCCGGCGCCGGACTTCTCGCGGTTCTTCTGCGCCCTCTGCCAGCCCGGGGTGGAATAGGTGTTGGCGAACGGATCGCGCGCGTCGAAGCGCGAGGTGCCGTAGGCGTTGGCGCCATAGCCGCCGTAGTTGGCGTTCTCCTCGTTCACCTCGACATGGTCCTCGGGCAGTTCGTCGAGGAAGCGCGAGGGGATGGAGGATTGCCACAGGCCGTGCATGCGCCGGTTGGCGGCGAAATGGATATAGGCGCGGTGGCGCGCCCGCGTGATGCCGACATAGGCGAGGCGTCGTTCTTCCTCGAGGCCCGCGCGGCCGTTCTCGTCAAGGGTGCGTTGCGACGGGAACAGACCTTCCTCCCAGCCGGGCAGGAAGACCACGTCGAACTCCAGCCCCTTCGCCGAATGCAGCGTCATGATCGAAACGGCGTCGTTGCCGGCCTCGCCCTCGGTATCCATGACCAGCGAGATATGCTCGAGGAATCCGCCGAGGGAATCGAACTCCTCCATCGAGCGGACGAGTTCCTTGAGGTTCTCCAGCCGCCCGGGCGCATCGGCCGAGCGGTCGGCCTGCCACATCTCGGTATAGCCGGACTCGTCGAGGATGATCTCGGCCAGTTCGGTGTGTGACAGGTGGCCCATCTGTCCGCGCCAGCGGGCAAGCGCCGAGAGGAGATCGCGGAGCGAAGCGCGTGTGCGCGCCGCCACCTCGTCGGTCTCGACAATCTCAGCCGCGGCGTCGGTTAGCGGAATGCCGCGGGCGCGGGCGCGATCGTGGAGAAGCTTCACCGTCGTCTCGCCGATGCCCCGGCGCGGGGTGTTGACGATGCGCTCGAAGGCGAGATCGTCGGCCGGCTGCGCCACCACGCGGAAATAGGCGAGCGCATCTCGGATCTCCAGGCGCTCGTAGAAGCGCGGGCCGCCGATGACGCGGTAGCTCAGCCCAAGCGTGACGAAGCGATCTTCGAAGGCGCGCATCTGGAACGAGGCGCGCACCAGGATCGCCATCTCGTTCAGCGCAATGCCCTTGCGCTGGAGCTGCTCGATCTCCTCGCCGATGGCGCGGGCTTCCTGCTCCGAGTCCCATGATGACGACACCGACACGCGCATCGCGTCCGGGTCGACGTCGTCGGTGAACAGCGTCTTGCCGAGCCGGCCTTCATTGTGGGTGATGAGATGTGAAGCGGCGCCGAGGATATGCGAAGTCGAACGGTAGTTGCGCTCCAGGCGGATGACCTTGGCGCCCGGAAAATCTTTCTCGAAGCGGAGGATGTTGTCGACCTCGGCGCCGCGCCAGCCATAGATCGACTGGTCGTCGTCGCCGACGCAACAGATGTTGGCCTGCGATCTGCCGCCCGCCGCGGGCGCCTGCGCCAGCAGGCGCAGCCACAGATACTGCGCGACGTTGGTGTCCTGATACTCGTCGACCAGCATGTAGCGGAAGCGGGCGTGGTAATCGGCGAGAACGTCGGCGTTCTTCCGCAGGATGGTCAGCGGCTCCAGCACGAGGTCGCCGAAGTCGGCGGCGTTCAGCACCTTCAACCGCGCCTGATAGGCGGCGTAGAGCTTCTTGCCGCGCCCGTCTGCGAAGGCGCGCCCGTCGACCTCCGGCACGTCGGCGGGCGCCAGACCGCGGTTCTTCCAATGGTCGATCAGCCCGGCGAGCTGGCGCGCCGGCCAGCGCTTCTCGTCGATCCCCTCCGCCTGGATGATCTGCTTCATCAGGCGGATCTGGTCGTCGGTGTCGAGAATGGTGAAATCGGATTTCAGTCCGGCGAGTTCGGCGTGGCGGCGGAGCATCTTCGCGCCGATCGAGTGGAACGTGCCCAGCCACTGCATGCCCTCGACCACGCCGCCGATCAGGTCGCCGACGCGGATTTTCATCTCGCGCGCCGCCTTGTTGGTGAAGGTGACGGAGAGGATCTGCCACGGTTTGGCGCGGCCGGTGGCGAGCAGGTGGGCGATGCGCGTGGTCAGCACGCGGGTCTTGCCGGTGCCGGCGCCGGCGAGCACGAGCACCGGGCCCTCCGTCGCCTCGACGGCATCGCGCTGCTCCGGGTTCAGCTTGTCGAGGTAGGGCGTCGGCCGTGCGCCGGCCGCCCGCGCCGCGATGCCGCCCGGTTTGGGGCCGGGCGCGGGCAGGGCGTCGTCATCCAGGCGCTCGGCAGGGTCGGTCATCAGGTGCAAAAATCCACGAATCCGGAAGCGGGAACACTATAGCAACAGATGGTGCGAAAAAGGGCGGCAGGGAAGGGCGGGTGTCCTCCCCGTCGGGAAAGGTGAGAGCATGACAGGATCAGTGCAAATGACGGCCCCGCCGGATGCGGCAAAGCGGCGGAGCGCGCCGGTGGTGGTGGCCTATCCGGTCGAGAACCTGCCGCCGTATGACGACGCCTTCTACGCGGCCGCCCGTGCTGGGATGGCGAAAGTCTCGGAGATCACCGTCCCGCCGCGCGACGCCCGCGCCTTCAGCGTGCCGGCCGGGCATCTCTTCCGCATCGTCAGCGTCGACGGACCGCAGGTCGGCGACCTCAACCTGTGGAATGCCCACGACCTGTCGGAGCGCTTCTTCTCCGGCAAGACGCGGGCGTTGCACGCCACGCATGTCACCACCGGCGACCGGCTGTGGAGCACGTTCCCGACGCTGAGGCCGCTCGCCACCATCACCCAGGATACGCTCGGCTGGTACGGGTGGGACGCTGACGGCGCCGGCGTCCACGACGTCATCGGCACGCGCTGCGACCCCTACACCAACCTGCTGCTCAACCACGTCGAGTATCATCACTGCTGCCACTCGAACCTGACGCGGGCGCTCGCCGCCGAGCGTGGACTGCCGCTGGTCGAGGCCGAGCGTCACATCCATGACGTGCTCAACGTCTTCATGTGCACCGGCTTCACGCGCGACACGCACCAGTACTTCATGAAGGCGAGCCCGGTCCGGCCGGGCGACTTCATCGAGTTCTTCGCCGAGATCGATCTACTGGGTGCGCTGTCGGCGTGCCCCGGCGGCGATTGCGGCGCCAGCCATTCCGACGACGTGGCCGGCTGCTATCCGCTTCATGTCGAGATCTACAAGCCGGCCGATGGCGCGCTCGCCGGATGGCAGTCACCTGTCGGAAGTACCTATTCGCGGACGCATGGTGTAAGCGGTCGTTAGCCATCTCCGTTAGGCGGAATTACACGGCTCTTCGCTAAACCTGCTCAGGCGGGGAATGCTGGAACGATGCGTCTTTCCAATTCCACGGGAAGACCGGGCGGGGGCTCATAATGCAAATTGCGGGATTGTCGTGGACGACGCTTGATGGCGGCGCGCTGCCAAATCGTGCCCGGTCATTCGCTGCGAGGCGGCGCGAAGTCCCGATCGCAACGCCTGCCGTGATCGCGGAAGCGTCGGTCTAGTCACATGCCCGATCGGTCCAGCCGCCAACGCGCCGAGGCGACGCGCGAGCCCGGGGGGATCGACCTCGATCGGCTCGCCGATCTGGTCGGTGCGGCCGACGACGGCCGCCACCGGACCGACCGGCCGGGCGCGCCGACGGCCGAGGAAGTCCGGCAGGCCCACGCCCGTCTGCTGGAGGCGCTCGAGGTCGTGCCGGAGGGGCTCGTCCTTCTCAACGCCGAAAGGCAGTACGTCTTCTTCAACCAGCACTTCCTCGAGATCTACGACGTCACGCGCGACAAGATCGCGGTGGGCGTCAATTTCTTCGATGCCGTTCGCGCGGGCCTGGAGCGCGGTCTCTATCTGGATGCGATCGGGCGCGAAGAAGAATGGCTCGCCGAACGCGCCGAACATATCGGCAAGGATCGCAGTTCCATCGAGCAGCATCTGAGCGGCGATCGCTGGGTGCGGATCGAGGAGCGTCGCACCGCCGACGGCGGCAGCATCGGCATCAGGATCGACATCACCGACCTGAAGCGGAGGGAGGAGGCGCTGAAGCGGCGCTCGGACCAGCTGCTCGAGGCCCAGCGGCTGGGCAAGACCGGCGACTGGAGCTACCGGATCGGCGACGCGGAATTCTGGTGGTCGCCGCAGATCTACGCGCTGCTCGCATACGATCCGGCGACGTTCCGGCCGGAGCGCGAAGCGGTGATGGCGCTGTGCCAGGGAGAATCCGCCAAGATCGCTCTGGCCACGCATGCCGAGGTTCTGCGCAGCGGGCAGGCGAGGAGCGTCGACCTGAAGGTGAGGCGGGGCGACGGCGCGATCGCCGACATCGCCATGACCGCCCAGGCGATGACCGACGCCGGCGGCCAGGTCGTCGGCCTGCACGGCACGATCCAGGACATCGGCGAGCGCAAGGCGGCCGAAGAGGCGCTTGAGAAACTCGCCTATTTCGATCCGCTCACCGGCCTTGCCAACCGCGCTCTTTTCCAGCGCGAACTGGACAACGTGCTGGCGCGCTGCGGCAAATCCGGTTCGCGCGCGGCGCTCCTGCTTCTCGATCTCGATCATTTCAAGGAGGTCAACGACTCGCTCGGCCACGAGGCCGGCGACGAGCTGCTCGTCCGGGTCTCGCAGCTGATCGCGAAGGTGCTCGACGAGAACCACTTCTTCTGCCGGCTGGGCGGCGATGAATTCGCCGTCATCATGCCGGGCGATCCCACCAAGTCGGCGGTCATGCGATTGGCGGCCAAGATCGTCGTGGCGGCGTCCGGCACGGTCGTGCTCGAACGCGGCGAGGTCGGCATCGGCACCAGCATCGGCATCGCGCTGGTGCCCGAGGACAGCGACGGCGCCGTCGATCTCCAGCGCAAGGCCGACCTCGCGCTCTATCGCGCCAAGGCCAACGGCCGCGGCCGTTTCGCGTTTTTCGAACACGAGATGAGCACCGTCCTGCAATACAAGACGGCGCTGGCGCGCGAGCTGCGCCGCGCCGTCACCGAGAACATCGGCCTGGAGGTGCACTACCAGCCGCAGGTGACGCTCGCGTCGGGTCGCGTCACCGGCTACGAGGCGCTCATGCGCTGGCGGCATCCGGCGCTGGGCATGGTTCCGCCCAGCGAATTCATCCCGGTCGCCGAAAGCTCGCACCTCATCTGCGATCTCGGCCTCTATGTCCTGCGTCAGGCGGTGGGGCAGGCCAGGGCCTGGCTCGACGCCGGCGAGACCGGCCGCGAGATCTCCGTCAACGTCTCGGCGGCGCAGATCTGGCAGTCCGATTTCATCAACGACGTCGCCCGCGTGCTCGCCGAAACCGGCCTGCCGCCGAACCTGTTGTGCGTCGAGCTGACCGAGAGCCTGCTCGCCGATCATTCGGCCGGGCGCGTGCGCGGCGTTCTCACCAGCCTGAAGCGGCTGGGCGTCTCGCTGGCGCTCGATGATTTCGGCACGGACTATTCGTCGCTCGGCTATCTCACCCAGTTGCCCTTCGACAAGATCAAGATCGACCGCATCTTCGTGGCGGAGGTCGAGACGTCGGAGCGTGCGCGCCGGCTGCTGGAAGGCGTCATCGCGCTCGGCCGCGGTCTCGGCATGACGATCGTCGCCGAGGGCGCCGAGACTCCCGAACAGCTCGCCATCCTCGACGATTTCCGCTGCGATATCGTCCAGGGCTTCGTCTTCGCGCGCCCCGGCCCGGCCGATGATGCGCTGGCGGTTGCCCGTGCCCTCGAGGGTCATTCGTCTGCGGGGGGCGTGCAGCGGCCTCCGAGCGCCCTCAGGCAAGCCGTCGGCGCGGCCTGAGGCGGCGCGGCGCCGGGTTCCGGATGTGGAACCGCCGGCCCGGCGAAATATCGGCGCCGGCGAGGAACACGGATGCCGGTTCCATCGTTCTCTTGCGGGGCGACCAAGGAGAACGTTCCCATGGACCAGAAGAACCAGAACAATCCGAGCCAGCAGAAGGGCAGTCAGCCGAACCAGCAGCAGGGCGGCCAGCATCAGGCGCCCGGCCATCAGGCCGACAAGAACAACCCCCAGCAGGGCGGCCGTCAGGCGCCCGGCCAGCAGGGCGGACAGACCCACAGCGGCCAGCAGCGCGCCGATCGCGAGCGCGATCCGGCCGACAAGACGACCAAGCACGACGACATGAAGCGCTAAGGCGCGACCCTCAGGCCGTCCTGCCTCCCGGCTTCACGAGCGGGAGGCGGGACGGCTTTCGCCTGCGCGTCCTTCTTGACTTCTATACGGAATCTCCGTATATGAACCATCGGTGCACACGGTCATCGAAACCCCGGCTTTTCTGGCGTCCGCGCGGGACGAGGGACTGGGTGATGGTGAGCGGACGGCAATCGTGACTTTTCTCGCGCACAATCCCGATGCTGGCGATCTGATGCCGGGGACCGGTGGCGCCCGCAAGGTCCGGTTCGCCGGTCGCGGCAAGGGCAAGAGCGGTGGCTATCGCGTCGTGACCTTTTATGCGGGCGAGGACATTCCGGTATTCTTGCTCGACGTCTATGGCAAAGGCTCACAGGCTAATTTGTCCAAGGCTGAGCGAAACGAATTGCGGAAGGTGCTGACGGCGTTGCCGCAAACGTGGCGGGCTCAGGCCGGCGTGCGCACGAAAAAGCGAGGACGCGGGAGATGAAGAAGCGCAAGAACCGGATTCTGGAAGGTGCCCGACAGGCGCTCGCTATCGCCAAGGGCGAACTCGATCCGTCGACCTACGCGATCCACGTTCCCGATGAGATCGATGTTAAGGCGCTGCGCCGCCGCCTGAAGCTGTCACAAACCGCTTTCGCCAAACGCTACGGGTTCAATCCCGCGCGCATCCGCGATTGGGAGCAGGGGCGATCCAGCCCCGATGGCGCTGTGCGCGCCTATCTGCTGGTCATCCAGCGCGAGCCGGAAGCGGTCGAGCGGGCGCTTGCGGCGTAGCTTTTCCTGACGGCTGCTTGCGGGTTCGCCTCGCCTCCGTCATGGCCGACGGGCCTTTAGCCCCCCGGACTTGACCCGGGGTCAACCCGGCCATCCACGCCAATGGCGGAGCGGCCCGACCGACCCACAGCGGTCAGCAGCGCGCCGATCGCGAGCGCGATCGGGCCGAAAAGTCCGGCAAGCACCACATGAGGCATGCTAGCTGTAAGGCCGGTCCATCTGCGGTTGAGTTGCCCGTTCCATCTGCGGTTGAGGGCGCCTATACCGGCTTACTGAGCAAGAGGCCGATGGAATCAGACGGCGCTTTGCAATGGTCCCACTGTGATCGAGGCGTCTCAAATCTCAACAGTCCCAGGATAGCCACGATGGCCACGCAACTCGTAGCTCTCACGCTGCCCGACCGAGTGAAAGTCCTGACTTTTGACGTCGCTTTCTTCTTTGTCGTGTTCGTCGCGGTCTCAGGTCGTTGGCTCCCCACCGGCGGTTTGGAGAGCGTGTGGCTCTTTGCAGCGATCGCCCTCTGGTTTCTCAGCCTACTTTCGGCTCCGTGGTTTGTGCCACCTCGCGATGCTTTAGCAAATGCTGTTGCCGGCTCATGTTTGCTGGTAGCGGCTGACCTAAGCGCCGTGAATGTCTTGCAGGTACCGCTACAGACGATTCGCTGGGTCGCCGTCGGTTATTGCACTGTTGTTGCGCTTCTTGCGTTGATCTCATTGTTGAGCACGCCACACGGAGATCGGTCGCCCAATGGACACGCTGCGTTTCGCCTGACAGTGAATTTTGGAAGAGCAGAGCTTCTCTACACTCCGGCGGCGGTGATCAGCTTTGTTGGAGCATACCAATCGCGCCCTGCCGCGATGGCTTCTCTGTTCTTGATTTGGATCTTCTTCATAACGGCTCGCCCTGCCGAAAGGTTCTTGTTGGCATTCCGCCAATGGCAATCGGATCGAAAGGCTGGACCGGACTCAAATGATGTCGGCGTCATTGAGCGGATAGATCACCCCGACATCGTAAGGGTCACGCTGTTCAAAGGTGCGAATTGGAAACCGGATGCGCTGTATACCGCAGCGATGTCCGACGGTGACCAGCGTTTTGTGTTGGCCCTCTTTTCGCAAGTACAGGGTGAAGAAGTAGTAGGAACCGGGCTTTGTGTCGCTAGCGTTGGCGATCCAATTCCAGCATCGCGCGGCCACGTTTACGCGACCCATGACGAAGAGAAAGCTTCGGGTTTCATCGAGAATCTCAGTGGGACTAAGGGCTCCAAGCTGATCGGTTTCACGGTGGAGCGCTCGACCATTGGGGTATTGCGGTTTGAGGTTTCCACAGCCGCCGAGCTTTCCGAGGGCGACGTAGCTTTCGCGCGGGTCTCCGGGCGCGACGTCTTCTACCAAATACTAGACGCGGAAACTTCGGAAGAGAGCTTTGATCAGAACCCCCGTGGCATGCACATTGTTAGGGCTGCGCAACTTGGTTGCTACGATAGGGTCAGGGGCTTCACCAAATATCCCTGGTTACCTTCAATGAACACACCGCTGTTTTGGGCGAAAGATCGTTCCTTTGAAGCGCCTCAATTGGGACCCGAGGACGTCGTTATCGGCATGGTCCCCTCAACAGAGATCCCTGTTGTAGCGAACATTAACTCGCTTATCGAGTATCACACAGCGATCTTAGGTGTCACAGGTACGGGCAAAACCGAACTGGCGTTGGACATAGTTCGGGAGGCGGCCCAAAGGGGAGCAAAGGTTTTCTGCGTTGACTTCACGGGTGAGTACATGGCTCGCCTTGACGATCTCAAGCCACTCAGCCCTTCGCCATCGAGTAAGGAAGTCACCGATCTGGAGGCCAAGCTATTTGACGCTGAGACCGGGGACTACGGGGCCGGGAAAGAGAAGAAGGCTCTGAACGCCTCTTTGAAAACCATGCGCGCTGGTATCAAGAAGCAAGTGGAGGCGTTTCTGGTTGGAGGGGCAGACAAGGTCGCCATTCTAGAGTTGGCCGAGATAGCGAATTCCAAAGCAACTCTTCGTCTGACGGAGTTGTACCTTTCTTCGATAATGGATTGGGCCCGTCAGAATCGCAAAGCGCGGCAGATCATGATCGTGCTTGAAGAAGCTCACACAATTATTCCCGAGACCCACGGCGCTGGCTTCGATTTTGATACGCAGTGGGTGGTCAGTCGGATTGGTCAGATTGCGCTGCAAGGGCGAAAGTACGGCGTGGGTCTACTTGTCGTAAGCCAGCGAACCGCCTTGGTCAGCAAAACGATCTTGTCTCAGTGCAACACATTTCTGACGCACAGTCTGATAGATCAAACAAGCCTGAACTTCTTGGAGAGCGTTTACAGTTCCGAGCATACGAAGCTCATTCCTAACTTGCGGCAATTCGAGTTTTTGGCATTCGGAAAAGCCGTACGCGCGGAGAGACCTGTCCTGCTGGTGCGTCCATTTGACCAACGCAAGAAGGACGCAAGCGAAGCATTGCGGAAACCCCTTCCGCTGGCGAGGCCAGCTGAGCCCGCGGCTGCGGCTAACGACGTCAATCCAGCACCTCGAATACGGACACCGCTTGAATGAAGTCTGGCCCCAACAGCCCCCCAAACCCTTGACCCGGCCGACCCCGCGCGCCTGAGGGTGCACCACGGCGCCACTTTCCGCCGCCCTGCCAATCCCCCGAGCCCATGACCGACACCGCCACAACCCCTCCGGCAGCCGCGCCCGCGGAATTTGCCGGCGAGGATCGCACCCTTTCGCTCCCCGTCCTCGTCGTCCTTGCCCTGATCATCGGCGTCGTCGCCGCGCTCGGCGCCGTGGTCTTCCGCTACATGATCGGGGCCGTCCACAACCTCTTCTTCCTCGGCAAGTTCAGCGTCCTCTACGACGCCAACCAGTTCGATCCGGCGAGCCCGTGGGGGCCGCTCATCATCCTGGCGCCGGTCATCGGCGGCCTCGTCGTCGTCTGGCTGGTGCAGACCTTCGCGCCCGAAGCCAAGGGCCACGGCGTGCCCGAGGTCATGTATGCGATCTACCACAACAAGGGGAACGTGCGCGGTATCGTCGCGGTGGTGAAGTCGATCGCCTCGGCGATCTCCATCGGCTCCGGCGCTTCGGTCGGCCGCGAGGGGCCGATCATCCAGATCGGCGCCTCCTTCGGCTCGACGCTGGCGCGCGTTCTCCATCTCGCCCGCTGGCAGAAGATCACGCTGCTCTCGGCAGGCGCAGGGGCGGGCATCGCCGCCACCTTCAACACGCCGCTCGGCGGCGTGCTGTTCGCGGTCGAGCTGCTGCTGCCTGAAGTGAGCAACCGCACCTTCCTGCCGGTCGTGGTGGCGACCACCACCGCCACCTCCATCGGCCGCTACGTCTTCGGGCTGGATCCGGCCTTCTTCGTGCCCGAGGCGGCGCTGCCCGGCGGCTTTGCCATCGACAACCCGCTGGTGCTTGGCGGCTTCGGCGTGCTCGGCCTCGCCGCCGGCGTCGCCTCGTGGGGCTTCATCCGCTTCCTCGCCTGGTGCGAGGACATCTTCCCCAAGCTGCCCGGCAACGCCTACACGCAGAACATCATCGGCATGCTCGCGATCGGCGTCATCTTCTACGGCTTCGAGCTGACCACCGGCCATCCGCAGACCGCCGGCGTCGGCTATGCCACCATCCAGACGATCCTCAACGGCGGCATCGCCACCTTCGCGCTGCTGGCGGCCCTGTTCGCCGGCAAGCTGGTCGCCACCTCGATCAGCCTCGGTTCGGGGGCGTCGGGCGGCGTGTTCTCGCCGTCGCTGTTCATCGGCGCCACCCTCGGCGCCGCCTTCGGTGCCCTCGGCGCGCTGCTCTTCCCCAACCAGGGCTTCTCGGTGGTCGAGTTCGCCGTGGTCGGCATGGGCGCCATCGTCGGCGGGGCGACCGGCGCGTCGATGACCGCGATCGTGATGATCTTCGAGATGACCCGCGACTACAACGTCATCGTGCCGCTGGTGGTCGCCGTGGCGCTCGCCACCGGCATGCGGCGCGCGCTGATCGTGGAGAACATCTACACCATCAAGCTGCGCCATCGCGGCCAGCCGATCCCGACCATCCGCCACACCAACATGTATCTCGTCCGCCAGGCGCGCGAGCTGATGAACAAGGATTTCCTTATTCTGCCGGCCGAGACCACCATCATCGATGCGCTGGCGAAGATCGCCGAACGGCCGACCGCGCACATCATCGTTTCGGACGGTGCGCGCATCGCCGGCGTGGCGCGGCTCGCCGCCGGCTCCTACGCGCCGGACCGCTATGCCGGGCAGACGCTCAAGTCGGTCACCGAAGAGGATTACGTGATCGCGCCGGAGACCTCGATCCTCAACACGATCATCTCGCGCATGAACCGGCGCTCGCGCGGCCTTGCCATCGTCGTCAACAGCCGGGCGCGGATTCCCCGGCCGGAGGACGTGGTCGGCGTCATCGCGGCGCAGGAGATCGCCAATTCGGTGATCGCCAACCACTACGCTTAGTTCTTTGCGCAATTCCGGACGGAAAAGTGGGTTCCACTTTTCCTGGGAATTGCTTCACGCCTGAAGGCGGTTGAGCCCGATCAGGCGAAGCGGGCGGCCGTCGATGCCGGCAAGGCCGAGGCCGATCAGCGCCATGCCGGCGAAATCGTTGAGGCCCAGCCGCTCGTGCAGGATGATGGCGCCGAGCAGGATGGCGCTGACCGGCACCAGGAACGTCACCAGCATCAGGTTGACCGCGCCGGCCGTCGCCAGGATGCGGTAGTAGATGACATAGGCGATGGCCGAGGAGACGGCGGCCAGCGCAATCAGCGCCGCCCAGACCTCGATGCCCGGCATCGGCAGGGTCCACGGCCGGTCGATGATCGCCGTCAGCGGCAGCATCATGATGGCGGCCGCCGTGAACTGGCCGGCAGCCGAGGCCAGCGGCGCCTGTCCGGAGCGGCTGAAGCGCCGGGCGTAGATCGGCGACACGGCGTAGAACACCGAGGCGAGCAGCAGGGCGAGTTCGGCCAGCACGTCGACGCTGAAACCGTGCAGCGCGTCCGGCCCGATCATCACCACCACGCCGATGAAGCCGACGATCAGCCCGCCGACGCGGCCGGCCGTCATGCGTTCGTCGCTGGTCAGGTAATGGGCGAAGACGACCGCGAAAAGCGGCGTCGTGGCGTTGAGGATGGCGGCAAGTCCGCTCGCCACGTGTCCCTGCGCCCAGGCGATCAGGCTGAAGGGAATCACGTTGTTGAGCAGGCCCATCACGAAGAACCCTGTCCACGCCGTGCGTCCACGTGGCATGCGTGTGCCGGTCCCGCGTACGACAACATAGAGCAGAGCCGCGCCGCCGGTTACGCGGAAGGCGACGATCGCCAGCGCCGGCAGCTCCCGTATCGCCACCGCGTTGTAGAGATACGAGCCGCCCCACAACGTCGCCAGCAAGACGAGAAGCGACCATTCGCCCGGCGTCATGGTGCGGTTGATGACAGGCGGCGGCATGGGCGGTGGCTCGGATGGGGCAGGGCGCGCACCATACGGCTCCGGCCGCGGTTCCGCATTCCGATTCTTGCGGGGGCGGGGCGGGGTTGGCGGCGATTTGAGCGCTTTGGCTGGCAACCGCCATTTGCTACGGTGCGCAAACGCTTCGTTGGTGGTTGAGGAATACCCGGCAAGATGAGTGTGCAACTCGCGGTCGACGTGACGGCGCGCAATGCGAGCGGCCTGGCTGCCGCGCTGGCGGTCCTTCGGCTGCAGTTCGGCGACCAACTGATCGAATCCGAGGCCGTGCGACGCCAGCACGGGCATCAAACGACATGGCTGGGCAATCAGCCGCCGGACGCCGTCGTGTTCCCCGAATCGACCGAAGAAGTCGCCGAAATCGTGCGAATCTGCGGAAAATACGAGGTTCCGATTATCCCCTTCGGCGTCGGCTCGTCGCTGGAAGGCCACGTCAACGCGCCCTTCGGCGGCGTCTCGGTCGACATGAGCAAAATGAGCCAAGTGCTTGCAGTACATGCAGAAGATCTCGACGTGGTGGTCCAGCCGGGGGTCACCCGCAAGCAGCTCAACGAGCACATCCGCGATCAGGGGCTGTTCTTTCCGATCGATCCCGGCGCCGACGCCTCGCTCGGCGGCATGGCCGCCACCCGCGCTTCGGGCACCAACGCCGTGCGCTATGGCACCATGCGCGACAACGTGATCAGCCTGACGGCGGTGATGCCGGACGGTTCGATCGTCAAGACCGGCAACCGGGCGAAAAAATCGTCGGCCGGATACGATCTCGCCCGGCTCCTGATCGGCTCCGAGGGGACGCTCGGGATCATCACCGAGCTGGTCCTGAGGGTGCACGGGATTCCCGAGGCCATCGCCGGCGGCGTGGTTCCCTTCGAGACGGTCGAGGGCGCTTGCAATGCCACAATCTTGACGATCCAGAGCGGTATCCCCATCGCGCGCATAGAACTGCTCGACGCCTTGATGGTGAAGGCCTGCAACGCCTATTCAAAACTCGACCTGCCGGAAGTGCCGCACCTGTTCGTGGAGTTCCACGGCAGCGCCGGCTCGGTAAAGGAACAGGCAGAGGCCTTCGGCGAGATTGCCGCGGATTGCGGCGGCGGCGAATTCTCATGGGCGGTCAAGCCCGAAGAGCGCACCCGCCTCTGGCAGGCGCGCCACGACGTATACTGGGCGTCGTTCACGCTGCGGCCTGGCGCCAAGGCGATCGCCACGGATGCCTGCGTGCCGATTTCGCGGTTGGCGGAATGCGTCACCGAGACGGTTGCAGATGTCGCCGAGAGTCGGTTGCTAGCGCCGGTCGTGGGTCATGTTGGCGACGGCAATTTTCATTTGACCATGCTGGTCGATATGGAGGATCGCGACGAGGTCGCGCGGTGCGAGGGATTGATCTCGCGGCTCAATCTGCGCGCCATCGCGATGGAGGGAACCTGCACGGGCGAACACGGCATCGGGCAGGGGAAGATGAAGTATCTCGGGATCGAGCTAGGCAACGGTCTCGACGTCATGCGGGCGATCAAACAGGCCATCGATCCCAGGGGGATCATGAATCCGGGCAAGATCGTCTCGCCGGGCTGACCGGTCGGACGATCGATCGGTAGCGGAGGCCACTCTGAGCAGGCTCTACCTGATTATCGGGGGCGCTCTTGTCGTCGCGCTGTTTGCCGCGCTGATCGTGCCGTGGTTCGTCAACTGGAACGACTACCGCGGCAACTTCGAGGCCGAGGCGAGCCGGATTCTCGGCCACAGGGTGCATGTCTCGGGTTCGGCGCACGCGACCATTTTCCCGTCGCCATCGCTGACATTTACCGGCGTCGAGGTCGCCGACGACAGTGGCGCGACGATCATGACCGTCGAGAAATTCGACGTCGTGATCGAGCTGATGCCGCTGCTTCAGGGCGAGATCCGGGTCGTTTCGATGACCCTGGAAAAGCCGGACATTAACGTCGCCATCGACGCGTCCGGCAAGGCCGCCTGGCTCAATCGCGCCAAGGCTCCCGAGCCACTCGATCCGGACAAGATCGCCCTCGACAGCGTGTCGATCAAGGACGGTTCGCTGCACTACGAGGATGCGCGCACCGGGGTCGCGATGGCTTTCTCCGGCATCTCCGCGGACATTTCGGCGCGTTCGCTCTCGGGGCCGTGGCATGTCGACGGCTTCTACCTCGACAACGGCAATCAGGTGGAATTCCGTGCCTCGACGGGGCGTGTGCTCGACGACGGCACGATCCGGGTGAAGGCCGACTTCGGCCCTGCGCGCTGGCCCGTGACGGTCGGCGTCGACGGCCCAGTCGGTATCGATCCGGTCGACGGATTGACCTATCGCGGCACCTACGTGCTCAACGAGGTCGTCGCCGGCGACGCCGGCAGCGGCGGCTGGCGCAGCCAGGGCGCCTTCGCGCTCACCGGCAGCCGGCTCGAAATCTCCAAGGCGGTTTTGTCGAACGGTCCGGTCGAGCGGGCGTTCAGCGTTGCCGGTGCGCTCTCGGTCAATTTCGGCCTGTCACCGTCGTTTTCCGCGACCGCCGAGGCGCGCCAGATCGATCTCGACCGGTCGCTCGGCAAGGGTCCGTCGGAGCCGGTCGACGTGTCCGTCGCGGCGGACAACCTGGTCGACACGCTCAGCCATCTGCCGGTGCCGGCGATGCCCGGCACGATCAAGTTCAACGTACCGGCGATCGTGGTCGGTGGACGCGTGATCGAAGGCGTTGCCTTCACGGCCGAACCGGCCCGCGGCGGCTGGCAGATCGACAACCTGACCGCAGGGCTGCCCGGACAGGCGCGGCTGGATGCCAGCGGCGTGCTTTCGACCGAGGCGAAGTTCGGTTTCGTCGGGCAGGCGCATCTGGCCGTCAATCAGCCTGCGACCTTCGCCACCTGGTGGCGGGGGAGCGAGCAGGAAGGCTCCGGGCGACTGCTCGCGCCCTTCGATCTTTCCGGTCACGCCGACATTGCGCTCGGACGGGTCGCCGTCGATCACGTCAACGCCCGCATCGGCGATGCCACCATCACCGGCAGCTTCGCCTGGGGTGACACGCGCGGCGGGGGCCAGCGCGAACTCGGCACCGACCTCAAGGCCGACCGCATCGATTTCGTACAATTGCGGGCGCTCACCGAAATTCTCGCGGGCCACAACCTGTCCGGCACGACCGCGCTCGCCGACAAATATGCGATCCGGGTGTCGGCCGGATCGTTCGACTTCGGCGATCTCCAGTTGCGCGATGTCGCCATCGACGCCGCCTATTCCGACGACGTGCTGACCGTGGTCAAGCTTGCTATCGGCGATGTCGGCGGGGCCAGTTTCCGGGTCAACAGCGGGCGCATCCAGTCGTTGACATCGAGCCCGCGCGGTCATCTCGACGCGACCCTCGACGCGCCGAAGCTCGACGGATTGACGCGCATCGCCGAACGTTTCTTGCCCGACAGCGGATTTGCGCGCTGGTTGCGTGCAGCATCGCCGGCGCTTGGCGAAGCGGTTGTCACGGCCAAGATCTCGGCGCCGCCCGCCAACGCCACGAGCGGCTTTGCCTTCACCGTCGAGAACGGCGTCGCCGCTTCGACCACATTCAATCTGTCGCTGAAATCGAGCGGCGGCCTTGGCGACTGGCGCAGCAAGCCGGCGCAACTCGCCGCGACGCTCGATTCACCCGATAGCGCCGGACTTGCCCGGCAGCTCGGCATGACGGCCGTGCCGCTCGCCAGCGACAACGGCGCCCATGTCGAGGTGCACGGCGATGGCGTGCCGGCTGATGGCCTCGAGACGGTGATTGTGACGGACTTCGCGGGGCTGGTCGCCAATCTGTCGGGCAAGCTCGCCGTCGCCGACGACCTCAGCCCGTCGTTTACCGGCAAGGTGGGGCTCAGTTCGGCGAACATCGACCCGATCATCGCCATGGCCGGCCTCGGCATACCGGGCGCCGCCATCGGCACGGCGCTCGAACTCGACGGCCAGCTTGTCGCCTCCGCCAACGCCATCACGCTCGACTGGAAGAGCGGCAAGGTGGGGACCGCGATCGCGGGCGGCAAGGTGACGCTCGGATCGGACGGCGCGCGCGGATGGCGCATCGGCGGCAACATCGTCGCTGATGACGTCGACCTCGGCTGGCTTGCCTCGCTCGGCCTCGGCTTCGCGCCGATGCCGACCGGCGACCCGGCGACGCCGTGGTCGCGGACGCCATTCATCTCGCCGGTCTACGGTCAGGTCAGCGGCACGCTGGACGTGGCGGCGGATCGTCTTGACGTTGGCGATCTCGGTCTAACCGGCACGAAGTTCGCAATTGCATTGCAGCCGCAGCGTATCGACCTCGACCTGACGGCCGGCCATATCGCCGGTGGGGCCGTGACCGGCGGGATGTCGATCCACAATGTCGGCGGCAACGCCAATCTCTCCGGCCGCTTCGACTTGAAGGGCGCTGCACTGGAGTCCTTCGTTTGGCAGCGTGACGGGCGTTCGGTGGCGACTGGCGGGCTTGACCTGTCGGCCAATTTCGAGGCCACGGGACGCTCGCCGGCCGGCCTGGTTTCGACCATGACCGGTGGCGGCGTCATCGCCGTGCATGACGGCACGGCGCGTTACGTCAACCCGAACGCGGTCCGCCAATTGGTACGCGCCTCTGACCTTGGCCAGCAATACAGCGAGGACGCACTGAAGATCAGTTTCGGCGAGCGGATCGACGCCGACGATTTGTCGTTCGGCGAGACCAGCGGCGCGTTCGCCATCGTCGCCGGAGCCGTGCGGTTGAAGAACCTCGCCGTCAAGACCGATGGCCTTGCCGCCACCGGCAACGCGGTTGTCGATTTCAACACGATGACGCTCGACAGCGACTGGAGCCTGACCTTCGATCCGGTCGACAACAAGGTTGAGGGCGTCGAGCCGAAGGCCGGCATCGTGTTCCGCGGCCCCCTGACGAGTCCGAGCCGCACACTCGATGTGCTGCCATTCGCCGCCTATCTCAACGAACGCGAGGCGGCGCGGATGAACGAGATCATCGCGCTCGACCTGGCGACGCGGGCCGAGAAGGAGCGTCTTGCCCGCTTTGCCCGCAGACTTGCCGAGGATGCGGACCGGCGCGCCGAGGAGGCCCGGCTCGCGGCCGAGGCCGAGTCGCAACGGCACGAGGCGGAGGTCGCGAAAGCCGTGGCGCTGGAGACGCTCCACGTCAACCGCGAGGTCGGGGTCGAACAGATTCAGGTCGCGGCGCTGATGGCGCTGGCCGACCGCCTGGCGGCTGAGCAGAAGGCTGCCGAGGCGTCCGCGGCGCAGGCCGCCGGTGCGGCCAAGGCAGCTCGCGCCAAGGCCGATGCGGCCGAGAAGGCGCTCGCTGCCGCGGTGGCGGCCGACCAGACCGCGGCCGCGGCGGCGGATGCGACCGCGAGCGAGCTGGTGGCCGCGCAAAGTGCCGCGGATGCCGCTTCGGCCGATGCCGCGACCCTCGGCGCCGATGCTGACGCGGCGCGTCAGGCCCTTGCAGCGGCGGCAACAGCCGAGGCTGCCGCGAAGGCGGCCGCGGCCACTGCCGCCAAGGATAAGGCGGACGCGGAGGCTGCGTTGAAAGCCGCCAGTACGCGCGCGGCGACGGCGGCGAATGCCGCCACAAAAGCGGAGGCCGCCGCCAGTGTAGCTGCCGCCGACAAGGCGAATGCCGATAAGGCGCTTGCCGATGCCGTCGCGGCGCGGGAAGCAGCGCGGACAGCGTTGGCTGCCGCCGAAGCCGCAGTCGCGGCGGCGCAGGCGGAATCCACGGACGCTGCTTCGAGCGACACAACGCTGGGCAATGCGGTCGCACGTGAGCAACAGGCGAAGGATCAAGCCGATGCCGCGGCGGATGCGGCAAAGACCAATCTCGATGCAGCGATGTCCGACCTCGAGTCCGCGCGTGCGGCGCGGGATGCGGCGAATGCGAAGGTGGCGTCAGCGAAGACGGAAGCTGACGCTGCAGCAGCAAGAGCCAAGGCCGCCGCCGACCTTGCTGCGAACGCGGGGGCCGATGCAGACGCAGCCAAACAGGCGCAAGATCTTGCGGACAGGTTTGCGGGGCAGGCGGCGACCAGGAAGGCGGCCGTGGACGAAGCTGCCGCGGGGGCTGCCGAGGCGCAGGCCATGTTTGATCAGGTTGAGGGCGCTGCAAAGGCCGCTGCCGACAAGGCTGCGTCGGCGGCAGACGTCGCGACGGCCGCGGCAACGGCGCTCGATGCCGCAGTCGCGAAAGCAGATAAGGCCGCAAACGCGCGGTCGGCCGCCGTCAGCGACCTGTCGCGGGCCGTTGCCGCCCGCGACAGCGCAGCGGCGGCCTTGACCGAAAAGCAGGCTGCGGCAGACGCCGCGGCCAGCGCGGCCGAGAGCGCCACCGCCGGCGTCGCAAAGACGGCCGACGCGGCGAAAGCGGCCCGTGCCGCCGCGAATTCGGCACTGGCCGACAAGGCAGTTGCCGAACAGAAGGCGGCCGAGCTTGCGACTGCTGCGACCAGTGCGGCCGGCACACTACAGGCAGCGACTGCCGACCGAGTTGCCGCCGACGCGACCGCCAGGGCCGCAGTCGCAAAGTCGAGCTCTGCCGCTTCGGCTTCGACCGCCGCGTCTCGCGGGCTTGCCGCGAAGAAAAATGCAAACGACGCGGCACAGGCTGCGGCAGCAGCGGCTCGTGCGGCGAAACTGATGGCCGAGGCGAGTGCCGCCGACGCCCGCACAATGGCGAACGCGGCGGAGGTCAACGCCCAGTCGGCGGCGGCCAATGCGGAGGCCGCGGCTGCTGCTGCCGCGTCAGCCCGGCAGACCGCCGAGCGTGCCGCCGCAGCCGCGGTTCCGAGTGGCGCCGTGGAAGTGTCGGCTCCGCCTCCGCCGGTGCGGCAGGGGGCCACGATTGCGCCGGTGAATGCGGCCGCGGTTGCGGCCGAGCCGGTTGTTGTCACGCCGCAGCCGGCACCACGTCCTCGCCGCACACCGTTGTCGATCGTGCCGGACGTCCAGCCGGCCAATCGCCCATTGTCGATCGTGCCGCGGCAATAGGCTCAGGCGCGGCCGGCACGCTGGCGATACCAGCGCAGCGCGAAGAGGCGGATGGCGGCCGAGAGGTTGGTGTCCTCGGGCCGGTCGCGATCGATCCCGGCGACAACGGCAGCGACGCTCACCTGTTTTGCGGCGGCAATCTCGGATATCGCCTGCCAGAACGGTTCCTCGACCGAGATGCTGGTGCGATGGCCGGCGATGGTGATGGAGCGCTTGCTCACCAATCTTGTCTCAGTCCTTGTCGGGATCGAGACGATGTTCGGCGACGTGGCGCTTCGCGCGTTCGCGTTCGGCGGCTTCTTTCTTCTTTTCGGCGGCCGTGCGCCCGTGCAGGCGGCGGTTCTGGTCGGCCTCGCGGTCGCGAGCGCTGCGCGCCTTTTCCTTGCGCGCCTTCCGTAAGTTGACGATCTCGGCGGTCATGTCGCGAAATCCTATTTCGGGCCGATCATGTCCTCCGGCCGCACGATCTGGTCGAATTCCTCGGCGGTGACGTGGCCGAGACGCACGGCCTCTTCCTTCAGCGTCGTTCCGTTCTTGTGGGCCGTCTTGGCGATCTCGGCGGCCTTGTCGTAGCCGATCGTCGGGGCCAGCGCGGTGACCAGCATCAGCGAGCGCTGCATCAGCGAGCGGATGTGCGCCTCGTTCGCCTTGATGCCGACAACGCAGCGGTCGGTGAAGCTCACTGCCGCGTCGGCGATCAAGCGCACCGACTGGAGGAAATTGTAGGCCATCACCGGGTTGTAGACGTTGAGCTCGAAGTGGCCCTGGCTGCCGGCGAAGGTGATGGCGGCGTTGTTTCCGAACACCTGCACGCAAACCTGGGTGAGGGCCTCGGCCTGGGTCGGGTTGACCTTGCCGGGCATGATCGACGAGCCGGGCTCGTTCTCGGGCAGCGACAATTCGCCGAGGCCGGAACGGGGGCCCGAGCCGAGCAGGCGGATGTCATTGGCGATCTTGAACAGCCCGGCCGCGGTCGCGGTGATGGCGCCGTGGGAAAAGACCATGGCGTCGTGGGCGGCCAGCGCCTCGAACTTGTTGGGCGCCGTGGTGAATTTCATGGCGGTCAGTGCGGCGATGCGGTCGGCGATGCGTTCGGCAAAACCGACCGGCGCGTTGAGGCCGGTGCCGACCGCGGTGCCG
The DNA here is from genome assembly GCA_963781775.1 of uncultured Alphaproteobacteria bacterium. GTDB lineage: Bacteria > Pseudomonadota > Alphaproteobacteria > Rhizobiales > Kaistiaceae > CAVSRC01. The sequence continues at coordinate 164,396 of CAWAHE010000019.1, forward strand.
CCCTGAGCCAGCTGCATCAGGCCCGGCATGGTCGATTCGATGCGCGCGATGCCGTTCTCGACCTGCTGGGTGTAGCCGGAGAATTCCTGACCCAGTGTCAGCGGCGTGGCGTCCTGGGTGTGGGTGCGGCCGATCTTGATGATCTTGGCGAAGGCGTGCGCCTTGTCGTTCAGCGCGTTGCGCAGCTTCTGCAAGGCTGGCAGGAGGCGGTGGTTGATCTCCTCCGCGCAGGCGATGTGCATCGCGGTCGGATAGGTGTCGTTGGACGATTGGCTCATGTTGACGTGGTCGTTGGGATGGACCGGCGACTTCGAGCCCTTGACGCCGCCGAGGATCTCGATGGCGCGGTTGGAGATCACCTCATTGGCGTTCATGTTGGACTGCGTGCCCGAGCCGGTCTGCCAGACGACCAGCGGGAAGTGGGCGTCGAGCTTGCCCTCGGCGACCTCCTGGGCGGCCTCGACAATCGCCGCACCGATCTTCCGGTCGAGCTTGCCGAGATCCATGTTCACTTCCGCGGCTGCCCGCTTGATCAGACCGAGCGCGCGCACGATGGGCGCCGGCTGCTTTTCCCAGCCGATCGGGAAATTCTCGACCGAACGCTCCGACTGGGCGCCCCAGTAGCGGTCGGCGGGAACTTCGATCGCTCCGAAGGAGTCGGTCTCGGTGCGGGTGGACTTCTTGCGGTCGGACATCGGCGCTGCTTCCGTTCGGTCTGGCGCGTGGGTTTTCCCACCGCCTCGGCCCCGGTGCAAGCAGCATTGCGGACGTTTGGGGGGCTGTCAGGCGGGCCGGACTAGGGCTACCGCCGGCCTATTCGATATCCTGGGTCGAAGCCGCACGCTTTCTGCCCACGATCATTGCGCCAACGAGGTTCTCCCGGTGGCGGTAGCTGGCCAGACCGACCCCAACGAGATGGGCGCCGACCAGGATGATCAGCCCGTGCGCGGACCAATTGTGCAGGTGCTGCATCCACAGCACGCCCCAGAAGGCGTCTGTCGTCAGCAGCCAACCCGTGAAGGCGGTGGCGCTCATTCCAAGCATCAGGGCAACGATCATCGCCCCGCCGGCCGGGTTGTGGCCGATGTGGCGCGCCTCGCTGCCGGTCGCGACCGCCCTGAGATAGCCAATGATGGTTCGTGGCGAGCGGATGAAATGCGCAAAGCGGGCATAGGGCGTGCCGACGAACCCCCAGACGAGGCGGAGCAGAATGAGACCGCCGGCTGCGTAACCCGCCCAGGCGTGAAGATCCTCCCAGGAGTTGGCACTGAACCATGCGATTGCAAAGCTCAGCACCAGACTCCAGTGGAAGACGCGCACCACCGGGTCCCAGACGCGGATCAACGTTGTCTGGCTGGTACCCGTCATCTCGGGTGATACCGGCTCTTAGTTCTCGCCGGCTTCGGCGTTGTTGAGCTTCTGCAGGGTCTCGGCGTTGTAAGCGATGTTCATGCGCTTGCCGGTCTTGTCGGTCGCATAGACCTCGTAGCAGCCGTTCTCGACCTTGACCTGAACGACCTTCAGGCCGTCCGCCTGGAGCTGGGTCTCAAGCTTGGACTGCGGCTGCCAACTCGTCTTGGGGGCGGTGCTGCATCCGTTGGCCGCGAAGGCCGGGCTGGCGACGACGACCGCGACGGCAGTGAGCAGAAATGCCTGTTTCATGAATGATCTCCGGAATGAAGTGACTGGGTCGCCGATGCCGGGAGGTGGCTGTCGTCGACATGCGCACGCAAGCTAGTCGGCGCGGCCTGACAGCCCGCTGACGAGGCTTGTCAGATTTGCGGTTGTGAGTGCGACGAGTTGTCCGGGGCGTGCGTACGGCCGTGGCCGCAGACCAGCTACTTCTTGCGGAATGCGTCGAGGCTGACGACCTGGGCGGCTGGCGCAGGCGTGTCGGCATCGTCGTCGTCCGCCGACTTGGCGGCTTTGGCCGCCTCCGCGTTTGGCGCGGGGATCGCAACCGGCGGAGTAGCCTCGACCGGCGTCTCGTCCTTGACGCCGGTCAGGACCTGCCGCTCGGTGACCTCGAAGCGCAGTTCGAACTGCACCGATGGATCGAGGAAGCCCTTGATGGCGGTGAAGGGCGCCAGCAGGCGCTCGGGAACGCCGTTGAAAGACAGGCCGACTTCGAAGGCCTGCTCGGTCACAGACAGGTCCCAGTACTGGTGCTGGAGGACGATGGTGATCTCTTCCGGGTATTGAGCAAGCAGGCGGCTGGAGATGCGCACGCCCGGCGCCTGCGTGGCGATGTTGATGAAGAAGTGATGGTCGCCCGGCAATCCGGTGCGGGCGACCTCCGACAGGACCTTGCGGATCACGCCGCGCAGTGCGTCCTGGGCGAGGATGTCGTAGCGGATCAGATCTTCAGCCATGGCCTGCTGCGGTGACCCCCGATGCCAAATCGGGGCCGGCACTTTCTCCGGAGAGATCGGACGGCCCCGTGAATTGAAGTGGAGGCTTCTGTTGCCAGGTGCCTCCGAACCCCGCCTTACGGTGCGACCCGCAAGGACTTGAATTGAGGTTGCATCACCGCATTACGCGGCGAGGCGAGCCTCGGCATAGTTGTCGTTGGCAACTATAAGTAGGCCCGATAACGGCGGTACCATGCCGAGCAAAAGTCCACCCTTTACGCCCTCGTCGATCCTATTTCGCCCCCGCCGCAACCCGCCGCAATCTCGGGTCTGACGGGCTGTGGTGGAGGCGCCGGGTACTGCCCCCGGGTCCGCAGGGTTTATTACGATGGCCGTTTATTGCCATAGCCGGATTGCTCCGGCGCTCAGGAATATAGGGATTCGGAAGAGGCAAGGGAAGCGGTACCGCCGGTTTCAATCCGTCAGGCACTTTAGCCGGCGCTCCAGGAACCGGCGCTCCGCATTCTGCCGGGTGAGGGCGAGCGCGCGTTCGTAGGCGAGGCGCGCCTCCGCCGGGCGCTCCAGACGGCGCAGAAGGTCGGCGCGGGCGGAGTGCGCGAAGCGGTAGTCGGCGAGGTCGCCGCGGGCGAGGATGGCGTCGACCAATACAAGGCCGGCCGCCGGACCGTCGCGCATGGCGATGGCTACGGCGCGGTTCAGTTCGACGACGGCCGAGGGCACGGCGCGCATGAGTGCGTCATAGAACGTCGCAATGGTGTCCCAATCGGTCTCCTCCGCGCGCGGAGCGCCGGCATGAACAGCCGCGATAGCCGCCTGCAAGGCGTAAGGCCCCACCTCGGGTGCTGCCATGGCGCGTTCCGCGAGGTCCGTGCCCTCGGCCACCAGGGTTTGGTCCCAAAGTGTCCGGTCCTGGTCGTCCAGCAGGATCGGATCGCCCGAGGGGTCGGTGCGCGCTGGCCGCCGCGATTCATGCAGGATCATCAGCGCCAGGAGGCCGGCTGCCTCCGGTTCGGGCAGCAATTCGACCAGCAGACGTCCAAGGCGGATGGCTTCCGTGGACAGGTCCACCCGGGTCAATGATGCACCAGTGGAAGCGACATAACCTTCGTTGAACATCAGGTAGATTACGCGGAGCACGGCATCGAGCCGCGGGGGTAGTTCGTTCGGCTCTGGCACCGAATAGGGAATCCGTGCGTCGCGGATCTTCGCCTTGGCGCGTACGATGCGCTGCGCGATGGTCGCTGCGGTCGAGAAGTAGGCCTGCGCGATGTCCTCCGTTGTCAGGCCGCAGACTTCACGGAGAGTCAGCGCGGCTTGAGCATCCGGCGCGAGCGCCGGGTGGCAGCAGGTGAAGACGAGCCGCAATCGGTCGTCGGCAATGTCCTCCGGCTCGTGGTCGGGCGAGGCCATGTCCGCCTCCAGCTGACGTGCAACCTCGTTGAGCGACGCGTCGAAGCGGGCACGCCGCCGGATGCGGTCGATTGCCTTGAAACGTCCGGCAGAAACCAGCCACGCGCGCGGATTTGCCGGCACCCCATCGCGCGGCCATTGGGCGGCGGCGGCGAAGAAGGCGTCGTGCAAAGCTTCTTCGGCCAGATCGAAATCGCCGAGCAGGCGTATGAGGGTCGCCAGAACGAAGCGCGAGTCGGCGCGGTAGACGGCATCGATGGTGTCGGCCGGTTCCTGCGTCATCGGCGTTCGCTAGTCCTCGGGCCGCTGCACGGAATAGGCAGGCCGCACTTCGATCGCGCCGAGCTTCGCCAACGGTATGTTGCTGGCGATGCGCACGGCCTCATTGAGATCTCGCGCCTCGATCAGAATGAAGCCGCCGAGATGCTCCTTGGTCTCCATGAATGGCCCGTCGGTGGTGGACACCTGACCGTTCCGGACCCGCACCGTGATCGCGCTCTTCGGCGATTGCAGAGCCTGCGCCATGATCATATGCCCACTGCGCTCCAACTCACGGTCATGATCGAACGAATCCCGATCGACGGCGTCTTTTTCAACCTTGGTCATGTTGTCGAGCTTCGTGCCGTCCAACCAAACCTGGCAAAGGTATTTCATCTCCATCTCCTGACCTTGGCGGCACGCGCCGCGTGCAAATAGTCGTTCGGCAAATGCCGGAATCGACAGCGGGTCCGCCCGAGGAACGAAGTTCGTCGCGCGTGTCGATTCTGCCCTGTCCGCTTCGACCATCTGGCGATCGGCGCCGGAGTGGCACCGTGAAACCTGCGGCGCGGAACCATGGATGCGATCCGTAACAACAACGGCAATTTAACCACCAAGCCGGGAAACCGCCTTCTTTCGGGAAGGGGCGGCTGGTCGGGGGCGGCGCTCGTCACCGTCCGGGCCCGTTTTGCCGAATGGCGCCTGAATCGGCAGACGCTTCGCCAGTTGCAGCGTCTCGACGACCGCGACCTCGAAGATATCGGCATGCGCCGACCGCCCGATCCCGGCGATATTCGTGGCATCGCTGAAATCGCCTCGCTGCTGACGGGGCCGAGAAAGCCGTCGCAATAGCGGTTATTTGTCGGCCGGGCGGTAGCAAGTGGCCACCGCTGTGTCAGCAGGCCGCGGGCGTCTCTTGCCGCCTTGTTGCGATGCACCATTTGGCGCGGTAGACTGCTTCCGTCGGCCAAGCACGACTCGCGACGGGTCGTGCCGCTGCCTCCCGAAAGACCGCATCATGACCCCCAGTTTCGCGCGAAACGCGATCGTTCTCGGCTTGCTTTCGGCCGTGGGCCCGTTCGCAATCGACATGTACTTGCCGGCGTTGCCGGCGATTGCCGCCGATCTCAACGCGTCCACCGCCGCGACACAGGGCAGCCTGATCGCGTTTTTCCTGGCAGTCGCGTTCTTCCAGATCATTTATGGCCCGATTTCGGACAGCTACGGCCGCAAGGCGCCGCTCTATTTCGGCATGGCGCTCTATTCGATCGGCGCGATCGGCTGCGGCCTGGCGCCGACCATCGGCTGGCTGATCGCGGCGCGTTTCGTTCAGGGTGTCGGCGCCTGCGCCGGCATGACCATCCCGCGGGCCGTGATTCGCGACCTGCACACCGGGCCCGATGCGGCGCGGCTGATGTCGCTGATCATGCTGGTGTTCAGCGTGTCGCCGATTCTGGCGCCGCTGTTCGGCAGCACGGTGATCGCGCTGGGCAGTTGGCGGTACATCTTCCTTGCGGTGTCGGTCATCGGCGTTCTCGGATTGGCCACGAACTACTTCGTGCTGAAGGAGACGCGGCCCCCCGAGAAGCGCGTGCCGATCGACATCCGCAGCGTGACGCGTGGCTATCTGGAGTTGCTCGGCGACCGCTATTTCGTCGGGGTCAGCCTCATCGGAGGCTTCGGTCTGGCGAGCTTCTTCTCGTTCCTGTCGAGTTCGTCGTTCGTCTATATCGACCATTTCGGCCTGAGCCCGACGCAATACAGTCTCGCGTTCTCGGTCAACGCCATCGCCTTCATCGGCATGGCGCAGCTGACCGGGCGGCTGGGCCTGCGCTATGGCTTGCGGCGCATGGTGCGCACGGCGCTGGCATTCTACCTCGTCAGTACCGGCGTCCTGTTCGTTTCGACGCTTGCCGGCCTCGACAACGTCTTCGCGCTGATGGCGATGTTGTTCGTCAGCTTCGGCGCCATGGGGCTTGTGATTCCGACATCGGCCGTCCTGGCACTGGAGAACTACGGTCCGCGTGCTGGCACTGCGTCGGCCCTGCTGGGCACTCTCCAGCTTGTCGCCGGCGTTGCGGTCGTTGCGGTCATGGGGCTGATCAGCAACGGAACGGTGCTGCCCATGGTCGTGGCGATCTTCGGCTGCGCGATCTTGGCCTTCACGCTGAGCCGGTTCACACTGAACGGCAGCGAACCTGTGCCGGCGCCGGCGGAGTAGGGAGTCTGAGACCCGGGCAGGCGGCCTATTTGGGTTTCGGGCGGTTATTCTCGTTGTCCGGCCCTGTGGAATCGGGTTGAATCCGGGTCATGCGCCAATACTTGGACCTCATGCGCCTGGTGCTCGACACCGGCGCCCGAAAGACCGACCGCACCGGCACCGGGACGCTGTCCGTCTTCGGCCATCAGATGCGGTTCGACCTTGCCGCCGGCTTCCCGCTGGTGACGACAAAGAAGATTCATCTGAAGTCGGTGATCCACGAGTTACTGTGGTTCATCGCCGGCGACACCAACGTCCGCTATCTCCAGCAGCATGGCGTACGGATCTGGGACGAGTGGGCCGACGAAAACGGCGATCTCGGCCCGGTTTACGGAGCGCAGTGGCGCTCATGGCCAACGGCGGATGGTGGTGCGATTGATCAGCTTCGCCAGGTGCTTGAGCAGATCCGCTCAAATCCTGATTCACGCCGCCTGATCGTCTCGGCCTGGAACCCGGCCGACATCGGCAAGATGGCGTTGCCGCCGTGCCACTGCCTGTTTCAGTTCTACGTGACCGACGGGCGGCTCTCCTGTCAGCTCTACCAGCGCTCGGGTGACATCTTCCTGGGTGTGCCCTTCAACATCGCGTCATATGCGCTACTGACCATGATGATGGCGCAGGTGACCGGGCTGAAGCCGGGCGAATTCGTGCACACCCTCGGCGACGCGCACCTCTACCTCAACCATGTCGAGCAGGCGCGGCTTCAGCTCCAGCGCGAGCCAAGGCCGCTGCCGCGCATGACGCTGAATCCTGAGGTCAACTCGCTGTTCGATTTCGTCTATGACGATTTCGCCCTCGAGAATTATGACCCGCATCCGCGCATCAAGGCGGAAATCGCGGTTTGACCGTCTCGGTGCGGCCGGCGGGGCGCGGTGACGAAGCGTCGATCTGGGAGCTTATCCGGGACCTTGCCCGCTACGAGCGGCTTGAGAGCGCCATTGCGTCGAGCCCCGACGATATCGGCGAAGCGTTGTTTGGCGCCACGCCGCGCGTTTTCTGCGATGTGGCGGAGGTCGACGGCGATATCGTCGGCTTCGCGCTGTGGTTCTACTCGTTCTCCACCTTTGTCGGCCGCCACGGCATCTACCTGGAGGACCTCTTCGTGCGGCCCGAGCATCGCGGGGCAGGGGCCGGCAAGGCGCTGTTGAGCGGACTGGCGCAGCGCTGCGTTGTCGAAAACCTCGGCCGGCTGGAGTGGGCTGTGCTCGACTGGAACGAACCGGCGATCGCCTTCTATCGCGCGCAGGGCGCGCGCGTTCTCGACGATTGGCGGATTTGCCGCGCTGACGGCGCGGCCCTTGTGGCGCTCGCGGGGGCCGTGCCGACATGAGGATATCGCTCATCGCCGCGGTGGCGGCAAACGGCGTCATCGGCAATGGCTCGTCCATGCCGTGGCGGCTCTCCACCGACATGAAGCGCTTCAAGCAGCTCACCATGGGCAAGCCGGTCGTGGTCGGTCGCAAGACCTTCGAGACGTTCGGCAAGCCGCTGCCCGGCCGCACCAACATCGTCGTCACGCGCCGGACCGACTATGCGCAGGATGGCGCCACGGTGGTGCGCGACCTCGATGCGGCGCTTGTCGTTGCGGCGGACGTTGCGCGCGCGGCCGGCGGCGACGAGGTGATGGTGATCGGCGGCGGCGAGATCTACGCCATGGCGATCGGCCGCGCCGACCGGCTCTACATTACGCACGTCGCCGCGGAGCCGGCGGGCGGCACACACTTCCCGCCCATCGATCCGACGAAATGGCGGCCCGTGTCGCGTGAGCGCGTGCCGGCGGGCGAGCGCGACAATGCGGCCACCGAATTCACGGTTTACGAGCGGATCGGAGCTGCCGATTCGGGTTGACTTGCCTCGTGCGAGGCCCCACGTGTGAACCCGCATCGGCAGACCGGCAGTGTGGCTGAATGCGGCATCGCGTTGAAAAGCCGCAGTAACCTGCCTATAACCCGGGCCAATCCCCGTGGCGCCTCACGCGGCGCGGAATACCTGTGTTCAGGCTTCTGAAGGGAGCGAAATGCCCTGGGAAAATCAGACTGGCGGCGGCGGCTGGAAGGGCAATGGCGGCCCGTGGGGGCAGGGGCCGAGGAACACGGGCGGTGGAGGATCGACGCCGCCGGATCTTGAAGAGCTTCTGAGGCGCGGCCAGGACCGGCTGCGCCGGGTGCTTCCGGGTGGCGGCGGCGGTGGTGCCGGCGGCTCGATGAACCCGCTGACGCTGATTGCCATTCTGGTCGTGGCGGTGGCGCTCGCCGGTTATTATTTCTTCACGTTCCGCGTGCAGCCCGACGAACTTGGCGTGGTGCTCCGCTTTGGCGCCTTCAGCCGCGATGCCACGCCGGGCCTCAACTGGCGTCTGCCCTATCCGATCGAGACCGTTTACACGCCCAAGGTCACCCGCGTGAACCGCGTGACCATCGGCATCACGCAGGACGACCGCAACAGCAACGTCAGCGGCCGGGACATTCCCGAAGAGAGCCTGATGCTGACCGGCGACGAGAACATCGTCGACATCGATTTTTCGGTGTTCTGGGTCATCAACGACGCTTCCAAGTACCTCTTCAACATGGAAGACCCGGACGGGACGGTGAAATCGGTCGCCGAAAGCGCCATGCGCGAGGTGGTCGGCCGGTCGGTCGTCGAGGCACTGCTCACCCAGGCGCGGCAGATCACCGAGACCGACGTGCAGAAGCTCATCCAGTCGACGCTCGACGAATTCAACGCGGGCATCCTCATCACTCAGGTGCAGCTGATGAAGGTCGATCCGCCGGCTGACGTTATCGCGTCGTTCCGTGACGTGCAGGCGGCGCGCGCCGACGCCGAGCGCCTTCAGAACGAAGCGCAGACCTATGCCAACAAGGTCGTGCCAGAAGCGCGCGGCCAGGCCTCGCAGATCACCAACGCGGCGAGCGCCTATCGCGACCGCCTGATCGCCGAGGCGACCGGCAAGGCGCAGCGCTTCGACCAGGTTTACGAGAGCTACAAGCTGGCGCCTGACGTGACCCGCAAACGCATGTATCTCGAGACGATGGAGCAGGTCTTCAACGGCATGGACAAGGTGATCATCGACGACAAGGGCAAGACCAACGGTGTGCTGCCCTACCTGCCGCTCGATGCCCTCGGCAAGCCGGCACAATCGGCCCCGGCTGCGCCTTCGTCGGGGAGCAGCCAATGAGACGCGGCATCTTTGGAGGCGTCGGCCTCGTCATCATCGCCGTTATCGGCTTCCTGCTCTATCTGAGCTACTTCACCGTCGATCCGACGCAGCAGGCGCTGGTCCTGCGCTTCGGCGAGGTCGTGGCGCCGATCGGTCAACCGACGCGCACGATCGATAAGCCGGGCCTCTACTGGAAGCTGCCGCTGATCGACAATGTCGAGTATTTCGACAAGCGCATCCTCGACCTCGACTCGCCGCCGCTGGAGATCATTGCGTCCGACCAGAAGCGGCTCGTGGTCGATGCTTTCGGCCGCTACAAGATCGTCGACGCGCTGAAGTTCTTCCAGTCGGTCGGCACCGTGCAGGTGGCGGATTCGCGCCTTTCGGTCATCCTCAACTCGGCGGTGCGCCGGGTACTCGGCGAGGCCAGCTTCATCCAACTGGTGCGCGACGAGCGCGCGCAGCTGATGGCCAAGATCACCGAACAGGTTGGCCGCGAGGCGACCAGCCTCGGTATCGAGATGGTTGACGTCAAAATCCGGCGGGCGGACCTGCCGGAGGCGAACAGCCAGGCGATCTACCAGCGCATGCAGACCGAGCGTCAGCGTCAGGCGACCGAAATCCGGGCGCAGGGCGAGCAGGCGGCGCGGCGCATCCGTGCCGAGGCCGACCGTCAGGCGACGGTCATCGTCGCCGAGGCCAATGGTGAATCGGAGCAGTTGCGTGGCGAGGGCGAAGCGAAGGTCAACCAGATCTACGCCGACGCGTTCAGCAAGGATCCAAGCTTCTTCGGCTTTTACCGGTCGATGGAAGCCTACCAGATGGGCCTGAAATCCGCCGATACGCGCATGCTGCTGTCGCCGGACTCGGAGTTCTTCCGGTATTTCGGGGACTCCAACGGAGCGCCGGTGGCGGGACAACAGGCGGCCCCGGCAGGAACCGCGTCGCCCGGCACCGTGCCGGCGGCACCAGCCGCCGCCGCCCCAACGGCTGCGGCATCGCCGGCCCAATAGTGGCGGCGGGCATACGCCGCTGTAACGGTTTCGTGTCGCGATTGGGGTCGTGAGGCAGTCGCCTTTCGGCCCTATTTCGCGCATGATTGGTCCCGCATATTCAGGCATGATTCACTTGGCACCGATGTGCCGGCACCGCGCGCGCAACAGGCCGCCCGGCGCGTTCAGGAGGTAAGGCCCATGTCAGGCTTGTCGTTCGGGTTGTGGCGGGCGACCGCGATCTTGGCGGCCGGTATCGCTACGGTGGCGCTTGCGATGCCGGCAGCGGCGCGCGGGCCGGAGTCGGTCGCTGACGTCGCCGCGCCGCTGCTTGACGCCGTCGTCAACATCGCGACGGCGCAGACTGTCGCCGGCACCAGCGATGCGGTGCCGACACCGAAACTTCCGGAAGGGTCGCCGTTCCAGCATTTCTTCGACGAGTTCGGCGGCGACCAGAACGGCGACAACCGCCCGCACCGGGTCCAGTCGCTCGGCTCGGGTTTTGTGATCGATCCGTCGGGCCTCATCGTCACCAACAATCACGTTATCGAGGGCGCCGACGAAATCACGGTGAACTTCACCGACGGCACCAAGCTGACCGCAAAGCTCATCGGCCACGACGACAAGACCGACCTGGCGCTGCTCAAGGTCGAAGCCACCAAGCCGCTGGTGTCGGTCAAGCTCGGCGATTCCACCAAGATCAGGGTTGGCGACTGGGTGATGGCGATCGGCAATCCGTTCGGTCTCGGCGGCACCGTGACACTCGGCATTGTCTCGGCGCGCAATCGCGACATCAATTCCGGGCCCTACGACAATTTCATCCAGACCGACGCCTCGATCAACCGCGGCAATTCCGGCGGTCCGCTGTTCGACATGGATGGCGAGGTCATCGGCATCAACACCGCGATCATCTCGCCCACCGGCGGCTCGATCGGCATCGGCTTCTCGGTGCCGTCCGAGATCGCAATCAGCGTCATCGACCAGTTGCGCGAGTTCGGGGAGACGCGCCGGGGCTGGCTCGGCGTGCGCATTCAGCAGGTCACCGACGACGTCGCTTCAGGGCTGGCGATGAGCGGCCCGGCGCGCGGGGCGCTGGTGGCCAGCGTCGACAGCAAGGGACCGGCGGCAATGGCGGGTATTGCCGCAGGCGACGTTATCCTCGCTTTTGACGGCCAGCCGGTCGACGCGATGCACGATCTGCCGCGGCTGGTCGCCGAAAAGGCGGTCGGCAAGCAGGTGACGGTGCATATCCTGCGCGACGGCAAGGAAGAAGATGTGAGCGTGACGCTCGGCCGCCTCGAGGAAACGCAGAAGGTGACGGCGGCGCCTCCTGCCGACGACACTACGAAGAAGGCTCCGGAGCCGACGCCGATGGTGTCGTCCGGACCGCTCGGCCTGTCGCTTTCCGACCTTTCCCCGGATGCCCGTACTCGCTTTGGCATCAAGGACGCGGTCGCCGATGGCGTCGTGGTCGTCGGCGTGGCTGACGGCAGCCCTGCGTCAAACAAGCGTCTGCAGCCGGGCGATGTTATCGTCGAGATCGCTCAGGAGCAGGTTAAGACACCGGACGATGTGACTCGTCTGATCGACAAGATGAAGGCGGACGGGCGCAAGAACGTGTTGCTGGCGATCCAGAACAAGAACGGCGACCGGCGCTGGGTGGCGCTGCCGCTCGACCAGTAGCCGCCGCGATCTCTACTCCGACGAGGGCGGCCGCTTGGCCGCCCTTTTCATTTCGCCGCCTGCCAGGTCTCGCGGTCGATCCGATAAAGGACGTGCTTCGCCAGTTTGTGCTCCGGCGGCAGCTTCGGATGCATGAAGTCCTCGCCGGGATCGCGCGTCATGCCGATCTTCTCCATGACGCGCCGCGACGGCCGGTTCCATTCGGCGGTGAAGGAAACCAGGGCGTCGAGCCCAAGCGTGGTGAAGGCGCGATCGATCACCGCGCGGGCCGCCTCGCTGGCATAGCCTTGGCCCCAGGCCTCGCGCGCCAGCCGCCAGCCGATCTCGACCGCCGGCGTGAAGTGCGCCTCGAATCCCGGTCGGGCAAGGCCGACATAACCGATGAATTTGCCCGTTTCCTTCACCTCGACCGCGTAGAGGCCCCAGCCATTGGCGGCGAAACCATCGCGATTGCGGGCGAGAAACGCGTCGGACTCGGCCCGCGTCAGCGGCTTGGTGAAGAACTCCATGACACGCGGATCGGAATTGATCGCCGCGAACGGTTCCGCGTCGGCGTTTGTCCAGTCGCGAAGCCGAAGTCGCTCGGTCTCGATATGGATGCGGGGAGCCACGACCGCGGTCAGTCGAGAACGTGGCTCACCATGCCGTCGGCGAGCTTCGGCTCGAACCAGGTCGACTTCGGCGGCATGATTGCGCCGGCGTCGGCGACCGCCATGAGATCGGGCATCTGGGTCGGGTAGAGCGCGAAGGCGACGGCCATGTCGCCGGATTTGACGCGGCGTTCCAGTTCGCCGAGACCGCGTCCACCGCCGACGAAATCGATGCGCTTGTCCTTGCGCTGGTCGGCGATGCCGAAGACCGGTTCGATAGCGTTGCGGCTGAGCAATGAAATCGGCAGGCGGCCGATCGGGTCGGTTGGGATCAGCTCCGGCCGGATGGTCAGCTTGTACCAGCGGCCGTCGAGGAACATGCCGAACTCGCCGGAGGCGCCGGGCCGCGTCTGCTTGTCGGACGGCTCGACCGCGAAGCGTTCGCGGAGCGCGGCGAGCACCTGGTCCGGGCTCTTGCCGTTGAGATCGCGGATGACGCGGTTGTAGTCGAGGATGGTCATCTCGTGATGGGGAAAGATCACCGACAGGAAGTGGCTACTGGAGCCGGTATTGCCGCGCGCGGCCGCCACCCGGGCGGCGGCGGCCGAGCGGTGGTGGCCGTCGGCGATGTAGATCGCCGGCAGGGCATCGAAGGCACGGGTGATTGTCGCGATGGTCGCCTCGTCGTTGACCACCCAGAGCTGGTGGCGGACGCCGTCGTCGGCGGTGACGTCGATCAGGGCCGGGCCATCGGCGGCGCGCGCCAGCAGCGAGTCGATCTGCGGGGCGGGCGGGTAGGCCTGCATCACCGGTCCTGTCTCGGCGTTGATTGCCTCGATCTGGCGGACGCGATCGTCCTCCTTCACCGGCGTGGTCAGCTCGTGCTTGCGGACCCGGTTGGTGCCGTAGTCGGCAAGCGAGGCGACCGCGGCGATGCCGGTCTGCACATGGCCCTGCCACGTCAGGCGATAGACGTAGTAACAGGGGCGAGCCTCACGGATCAGCACGCCTTCGGCGATCATGCGCCGGAAGTTCTCATCCGCCTTGGCGTAGACCGCGGCGTCGTACGGATCGATGCCGGGATCGAGGTCGATCTCGGGCTTCGATACATGCAGGAAGCTCCAAGGCTTGCCGGCCGCGCGCTCGCGCGCCTCCGCGCTCGACAACACGTCGTAGGGCGGTGCGAGAACCTCGGCGGCGCGCGCCGGCGCCGGGCGCAACGCGCGGAAAGGCTGAATGAGGGACAAGAGGGAACTCCGCAAGGCTGGGCGACGGCGCCACCGTTTAGCGGCATTGGCCCGGTGGGGCAAATGCCGGCGGTGACGCAGGGCCGGGGAGGGTTGTCCCCGGCCAGCGACGCTCTTGCGGATGTGCTCTACGCCGCGACCTTCGGCAACGCGCCCAGGGCTTCCTGGAGTTTCGCCTCGTCGTAGTCGCGGTCTTCCAGCTTGCCGGCGAAGTAGTCCGTGTAGGCCTGCATGTCGAAGTGACCGTGGCCGGAAAGGTTGAACAGGATCGTCTCGGCCTTGCCTTCCGCCTTGCAGCGCAGTGCCTCGTCAAAGGCGACCCGGATCGCATGGGTCGATTCCGGCGCCGGCACGATGCCTTCGGTGCGCGCGAACGTGACCGCTGCCTCGAAGCAGGCGAGCTGGCGGACGGCGCGCGCCTCGATCAGGTTCAGCTCCTTCAGGTGGCTCACCATCGGCGCCATGCCGTGGTAGCGCAGCCCGCCGGCATGGAACGACGGCGGGATGAAGGTCGAGCCCAGCGTGTGCATCTTGACCAGCGGCGTCAGATGGCCCGTGTCGCCAAAGTCGTACGCGTACGTTCCGCGGGTCAGCGACGGGCAAGCAGCTGGCTCGGCCGCGATGGCGCGCAGCGCCTTGCCCTCGCGCAGCTTCTTGCCGATGAAGGGGAAGGTCAGGCCGGCGAAATTCGACCCGCCACCGGCACAGCCGATGACGACATCCGGCCAATAGCCGGCCATCTCCATCTGTTCGATTGCCTCGATGCCGATCACCGACTGGTGGATGAGCACGTGATTGAGCACGCTGCCGAGCGAATAGTTGGTGTCGGGGTTCTTGGCGGCAACTTCCACCGCCTCGGAAATGGCGATGCCGAGGCTGCCGGGCGAATCCGGATCCTGCGCCAGGACGGCGCGCCCGGAATCGGTCTGGTCGCTCGGGCTGGCGATGCAGGTTGCGCCGTAGGTCTCCATCAGCGCCCGGCGGTAGGGCTTCTGGTTGTAGCTGACCTTGACCATGTAGACCTTGACCTCGATGCCGAACAATTGTCCGGCGAAGGCCAGCGACGAGCCCCACTGACCGGCGCCTGTTTCGGTCGAAAGTTTCCTGATGCCGGCTTCGCGGTTGTAGAAGGCCTGCGGCACCGCAGTGTTGGGCTTGTGACTGCCGGGCGGGCTCACGCCTTCGTACTTGTAGAAAATGCGGGCCGGCGTATCGAGCGCCTTTTCGAGCCGGCGGGCACGGAACAGCGGCGCCGGGCGCCACAGCTTGTAGACCTCACGCACGGGCTCGGGGATCTCGATCTCGCGTTCAGCCGATACCTCTTGGGCAATCAGCGCCATCGGGAAGAGGGGGGCGAGGTCGTCCGGCCCGATCGGCTTGCCGGTTCCGGGATGCAGCGGCGGCGGCGGCATCGCCGGAAGGTCCGCGGCGATGTTGTACCAGGCCCGCGGAATACGATCCTCTGGCAACAGGTATTTGACACTATCTGGCATTTTTCCCTCCCGTTCCCCCGGCCGTTGCGCTTCGGGGTGAAGGGCGAAGCCTAAGCCGGAATTTGCCGCGTTGCCAACGTGTCACATCGTGCGATGAAGCGTTGCCATGGTCGTTGCCGGCTGCATCGCCTATAGCCCTTTGCGCATTGAGGAGCGGCCATCATGAAACAACGTCTCCGTCGGGCCGCCAAATGGGCCGGCATTCTGCTGGTCATCGGCGGCGGGGGGTGGTTCGTTGCGCCCTATGTTCTCGGCTTCGGCGTCGACCTCACGTGCATCACGCCGCCGGATGCGGGTTGCCAGGCGCGCATGCTGGCGCTGGGGAACATGTGGGCGGCGCGCGGCAACCTCGAAAAGGCCAAGGGCTGGTACACGCAGGCCGCCGGCGGCCCCGATCCAGCAGCGCTGTTCGACCTCGGCTGGGCATACGGTGAGGCTTACCGTGCCGCGATGACGGCCAAGCCCGAGCCTTACCGGGGCGAGGCCGCCGAAACGGGGGCGCGGGCGATCCAGTGGTACGAGGCGGCGGCCAAGGCCGGCTTCGCCCCGGCCGCGAACAATCTCGGCGAGATCTACGCCTTCGGTCTCGGCGTTCCGGTTGACGCGGCGGCGGCGCATCGGCTGCATCTTCAGGCGGCGGAGGCCGGCAACCCGGCCGGCGCGGCGAACACCGCGATCGACTTCGCGACCGGGCGCGGTGTCGATCGGGACGCGGCTCAGGCGGAACATTGGTCGACGATCGAGCCGGCCCACGCGCCGCCGGTCGATCTCGAGGAGCCGATCTTCGCACGGACGCTGGTCTATGGAAATCCGCTGCCGGCCGACAAGCGCCGCGAAATCCGGGCGGCCGCCGCGAATGGGACAAGCGTCACGTTCAGCCAGAGTCCGTTGCCGCCAGGCCCCGATCTCCCCGCCTTCCAAGCCGCGGCCGACCTGCTAAAGAAGCCGTCCGAGCCTTGAGCGGAGGCAGCGGATGAAGATCATCCTCCTTGCCGGACCGACGGCGAGCGGCAAGTCGCGGTTGGCGCTGGAGCTTGCCGCCAGGCATGACGGCGTCATCGTCAACGCCGACTCCATGCAGGTCTATGGCGAGTTGCGCGTCCTCACCGCGCGGCCAAGTGCGGAAGACGAGGCGTCCGCACCGCACAGGCTCTACGGCCACGTGCCGGCCGCGGAGCGCTATTCGGTCGGTCGCTGGCTCGAGGATATCGCGGGCGTGCTGGCCGAAGTGCGCGCGGCGGGGCGCGTGCCGGTCGTGGTCGGCGGCACCGGCCTCTATTTCAAGGCGCTCACCGAAGGGCTGGCGGCGGTGCCGCCGGTCCCGCCGGAGGTCCGCGAGGTCGTGCGAAGCGCCGCGTCCAATTCGACGACGGCCAACCTCCATGCCCAGCTTGCCACCGTCGATCCCGATAGTGCGCGGGCTCTCCGGCCGTCAGATCGTGGTCGCATCATCCGTGCGCTTGAAGTCTTCGAAGCCACCGGCCGATCGCTGGTCCGCTGGCAGCAGGCCATGCCGGTAGCGCCGATCGTTGATCCGGTGACGGCCACACGACTGGTGTTGATGCCGGATCGGCCGCTCTTGCATCAGCGCATCGCCGACCGGGTCGGGCAGATGCTCCATGACGGGGCGCTGGCCGAGGTCGAAGCCCTGGCCGCCCTTGGGCTCGATCCGGAATTGCCGGCCATGAAGGCGATCGGGGTGCGCGACCTCATAGATCACGCCGAAGGCAAGACTTCGCTCGACGAGGCTTTGGCCGCCATCCGCACCGAAACCCGCCGCTACGCCAAGCGCCAGATGACCTGGTTCCGTAACCAGATGGCCGATTGGCCGCAGGTCGCCGACGCCTCCACGCTTGACCTTGGCGCCGGCCGCACCTAATAAAGCTTCATGAGAAAGAAACTCGTCCTCGTAATTGGCACGCGCACCCCCGGGGCCGCCGCATAGGCAGCCGCGACAAAAGGTGGTGCGCGAAAAACAGGCCCTTCCGGGGCCTTTTTTATTGCCGAAACGACAAGGTAACCGGAGCCGTCGTAAGACGGCGAGAGCGTGGAAGCGGAGCGGAACGATGAAACGGCAGAGCGAAAGCCGGCAAATGACGGGCGCCAACATGGTCGTCCAGGCCCTGATCGATCAGGGCGTCACTGACATCTTCGGGTATCCCGGCGGCGCCGTGCTGCCGATCTATGACGAGATTATCCAGCAGGACAAGATCCGGCACATCCTCGTCCGCCACGAGCAGGGCGCCGGCCATGCGGCCGAAGGCTATGCCCGCTCGACCGGCAAGCCGGGCGTCGTGCTGGTCACCTCCGGACCGGGCGCCACCAACATGGTGACGCCGCTCACCGACGCGCTGATGGATTCGATCCCGATGGTCTGCTTCACGGGCCAGGTGCCGACGCATCTCATCGGCAACGATGCCTTCCAGGAAGCCGATACCGTCGGCATCACGCGTCCGGCGACCAAGCACAATTGGCTCGTCCGCGACGTCAACGACCTGGCGCGCATCATCCACGAGGCCTTTTATGTCGCCACCCATGGGCGCCCGGGGCCGGTTCTGGTCGATATCCCGAAGGACGTGATGTTCGCCACCGGCACCTACATTCCGCCCGGCCAGGTCGAGCACAAGACCTACCATCCGCGCGTTGACGGTGACGAACGGGCGATCCGCGCCGCGGTCGAGTTGATGGCCAAAGCCAAGCGGCCGGTCTTCTATACCGGCGGCGGCGTCATCAACTCCGGCCCGCGGGCCTCGGCGCTGCTGCGCGAACTGGTTCACCTGACGGGCTATCCGATCACCTCGACCCTGATGGGCCTCGGCGCGTTTCCGGCCGCCGATCCGCAGTGGCTGGGCATGCTCGGCATGCACGGCACCTTCGAAGCCAACCACGTCATGCACGATTGCGATGTGATGATCGCCATCGGCGCGCGCTTCGACGATCGCATCACCGGGCGGGTCAACGCCTTCTCGCCGGGCTCGCGCAAGATCCATGTCGATATCGACGCCTCCTCGATCAACAAGAACATCCACGTCGATATTCCGATCGTCGGTGACGTCGCGCATGTCCTGGAAGCCATGCTCGCCGAGTGGAAGCGCATCAAGGCGAAGCCCGACAAGGCGGCCGCCAAGGCGTGGTGGGCGCAGATCGACAAATGGCGCGCGCGTGACAGTCTCGCCTATCGGCCGAATGCCGACATCATCATGCCGCAATACGCTATCCAGCGGCTCTACGAGGCGACCAAGGACATGGACGTCTACATCACGACCGAGGTCGGTCAGCACCAGATGTGGGCGGCGCAGTTCTTCCGTTTCGAGGAACCCAACCGCTGGATGACGTCCGGCGGCCTCGGCACGATGGGCTACGGCTTGCCGGCGGCTGTCGGCGTGCAGGTTGCCCACCCGAAGAGCCTGGTCGTCGACATTGCCGGCGACGCCTCGGTGCTGATGACCATGCAGGAAATGTCGACAGCGGTTCAGCACGATCTGCCGATCAAGATATTCATTCTCAACAACCAGTACATGGGCATGGTCCGCCAGTGGCAGGAGCTGCTGCACGGCAATCGTTTGTCGCATTCCTACATGGACTCGCTGCCGGATTTCGTGAAGCTGGCCGAGGCCTATGGTGGCGTTGGCCTCCGCGTCGACAAGCCACGCGACCTCGACGGCGCCATCCAGGAGATGATCTCGGTCAGGCGGCCGGTGATTTTCGACTGCCGGGTGGCGGCGCTTGCCAATTGCTTCCCGATGATCCCATCGGGTAAAGCGCACAACGAGATGCTGCTCGGCGACGCCGTGCAGGCCGAGGGGATCGGCAACGTGATCGGCAAGGAAGGCAAGGTGCTGGTGTGAGCAGGGCGGCCAAGACCACGACAAAACGCGCAGCGGCAGGGACGAAGCGTCCGCACGTCAAGGCCGCCCTTCAGAAAAGGGTCGCTGCGGAACCGCCGGCGTCGGCGTATTTCATCGAGGAGATGCACGACCGCTCCGAGACGCACACTCTATCTGTCGTGGTCGACAACGAGCCGGGCGTGCTTGCCCGGGTCATCGGCCTGTTCTCCGGGCGCGGCTACAACATCGACAGCCTCACGGTCTCGGAGACGGAACACTCCAAGCACCTGTCGCGCATCACCATCGTGACGACCGGAACGCCGATGGTGCTCGCCCAGATCAAGAACCAGCTTGCGCGCCTGGTGCCCGTTCACTCCGTGACCGATCTCACCGCGATCGGCCGGCCACTCGAGCGCGAGCTGGCGCTGGTCAAGGTTGCCGGCACGGGCGACGCTCGCGTCGAGGCGCTGCGCCTCGCCGACGCCTTCCGCGCAACGGTCATCGACGCCACCGTCGGTCACTTTGTCTTCGAGATCACCGGGCGCACGTCCAAGATCGAGCAGTTCATCGCTATCATGACGCCGCTTGGTTTGGTCGAGGTCTGTCGGACCGGCATCGCCGCCATCAATCGCGGCATCGAGGCGGGGTAACCGCACAGCTGCGGATGGGACGAACAGGCGCCTTCAGGGGCGAGGGCGCCGTTCGTTGCATTTTGCCGCCCAGACGGTCCATTCTCGCCGCCCGCCGGCTTGGTCCGGTCGTATTACAGAAACCAATCGGGAGGAATGGCCTTGTATCTCGGCACTCAGGACCAGCCGGCGGACGACGACGGATATCGGCAACTGGCGCAGCTCGGCCTTCGTCACGTCTGCGCTGACCCGCCCGGCAATCCGCACGACTGGACGCTTGACGACCTCAAGCGGCACCGGGACCGGATGGAGTCCTTCGGTCTCGTCCTCGACATGGTGCAACTGCCGCTGAGTTCGCGGCCGATCGAGGAACAGGCAAGCCCGGACATCCTTTCCAAGGGATCGAACCGCGACAAACAGATCGACTCGATCTGCAGCCTGATCGAGAAGGTGCGCGAGGCCGGTATCCCGTCGGTCAAATACAACCTCAACATCATCGGCATTCCGCGCACGGCGCCGGAGGAGGGCCGGGGTGGCTCGCGCAATTCGTCGTTCCGCTGGGACAAGGCCGATCAGGACGCGCCGCCGAGCAAGATCGTGGGCGCGCTGCCGGAAGACGAGAATTGGGAGCGGATCGACTATTTCCTCGAGCGGGTGGTTCCGGTCGCGGCGTCGAACCGTATTCGGCTGGCCTGCCACCCGCACGATCCCTACACGCCACCCGGCTATCGCGGCGTCACGCGCGTGCTCGGTACGGTGGACGGGCTGAAGAAATTCGTCACCATGCGCGAAAGCCCGTATCACGGGCTCAATTTCTGCCAAGGCACGGTCGGCGAAATGCTCGACGACCCGGCCAACGAAATCGAAGGCGTCATCCGCTGGTTCGGCGAGCGCAAAAAGATCTTCAACGTCCACTTCCGTAACATCCAGGGCGGCAAGCTTTCGTTCCGGGAAGTGTTCCCGGACGAGGGCGACATGGATATGTGGAAGTCGATCCGCACCTACGCCGAGGTTGGCTACGAGTACATGATGATGCCCGATCACGTGCCGACCTTGAGCGGTTCGGCAGCGCGTCAGGTGGCCTTCTCGTTCTGCTACGGCTATGTCGCCGCGCTTCTGCAGGTGGCGTCGGAGCTCTACCCGGGGTCGGTGCAGCGGTGATGCTGAAATCGAGGAACTGAGGCGGTTCCCAAACCGGCCCCAGGTCGCTCCCAGGGCGGCACAGGGGGCTTGCCAGCAGCCCCAAAAGGGCGCCTAATTTTGCCGCCGCGGCGACCGGCTGAGCACGAGTTCGACGGTCGACACATTCTCTGAAATCAAGCACATCCAAAGGGGAAATTCGGGCGATTTTTTGCTTTAAAAAAACGTCATAACCCTTTAGTCTATCTACGCTATCACGTTAGTCAGGATGGATTGTCGCGACCCCTTTGGGGGCGTGCGCGGCGGGCCCGATCCATGGCAGTATCGAGTATATGGAGGGCCGGTTTTGGCGGTCACACGTCACCTCGGACTTGGGGTCGTCGAGACCCGTTGGTTCGATGAGCGTCACCACACGGTGCGCCCGCTTTTCGAGTTCCTCTCCTATGCCCTCAAGGACCGTTCGGACGCTTTCACCTATGAGCGTTTCGTCGGCGCGGTATCGTTCCGGGACTCCATCCGGTTCATCATGTCGGGGGGCGACGTCGATTTCCTCTACATTGCGGCGCACGGCGACTTTGGGAAGATCGAGGCGCCGGACGGTTCCGGCCTGTCGCGCACCTTCCTGCGCAATACTTTTGTCGATGTGAATCGCCAGCGGCGACGGCGGCTCAAGGGCGTGCTCTTCGGCTCGTGCAAATTCGGTGAGGCTGACAATCTGGTCGACATCATGCGGCCGGCCAAGATCCGCGGCGCCGAGATCGGCAACAAGCTTTTGTGGGCGGCCGGCTACGGCGAGGAAATCGACTACACGCGCAGTTCGCTGCTCGACATCTATTTCTTCGATATCTTCTTCCGCACCAGTGGCTGCGACGAGATCAACCGTGTGCAGAAGACGCTGGACCGTCTCGACAAGACCCTGCCGGGCCTGATCGAGACGCTGTCGCTGCGCGTCGTGGCGCGACTCCCGCGCGGGCGCTTCCGCGACCTGGTCAGCGGCAAGAGTCTGAACAGCTAGGCCGGTCAGCCAGCGGCGATCGCTGCGGGACTCTGCTCTCGCTTGGGACGCAGTTGCACCCGGATTTGCTCATACAAGTGACGGAACGGCCGGGGCGGCGACCGCGGCTCGAAGATGCCGCACGAATCCCACTGCGCGGGATCGAGGGCGAGGCGCTGGACGTTCATCCACTCGACCCCGTCGAGGCGTGGCATTTCCTCCGGGTAGAGATCCTCGACCGCCAGAAGGAACAGAGCCTGCAACAAGGCCTCGAAGAGTTCGACGTTGGATTGGTATTGGGCGCGAAGCGCCTCGACGCTGTCGAGCTTCCGGAGGTTGCGGAGACGCAGCTCGGAGAGCCAGCCAATTTCGAGATAGTCGAAGAAGTCGTATGTCAGGCTGCCGCCGCGCTCGGAGCGTTGCTTCAGCCATTCGTCGAGCAGTGCCCGCATGAGTTCCGCGAGCGCGAAGAGCGGCAGAACGACTTTCGGCCGCAGAGCCGCTTGCTTGGCGTCGTCTGTGAAGGTCCGGTTGAAGATCTGTGGGCACAGGTGCCCCCATGCGGCGGAGAAATCCCAGATAATGCGCGCCAGCGACACCATCTCATCGCCCAAATAGTCATAGCCGCGTTGGATGTTGCGGGTGAGCTGGTCGTTCAGGCCAATCAGATGGGCGCTGTAGCGGTCGATCCTGTTGCTATCGTGTTCTCCGGCCAGATCGCGCCGCACCAGGTCGCACGTCATCGTGTTGCCGATGGCGATCAGATCGGTGCCCGGGGAATAGAACGGATCGGAGAAGACCGCCGCTTCGCCCACGCACGCCCAACGATCCGGCGAGAAGACCCTTGTGCTCGAGTAGCTGTAGTTCTTCATCGCCCGGAAATCGATTGGCTCGTCGTCACCGAGATAGCGCGCCAGGTCCGGCTCGTGTTGCCTCAGCCAACCGAGCGCGCGTTCGTACGTGTTGTAGTCCTCGAAGCGGTGCAGGTCGTTGCGCGCGACGATGCCGACGCTGGTGGCGCCGCTGCTCAGCGGGATGAGCCACACCCAATAGCCTTGCGCGCAAAAATGGTTGGTGGAATAGTATCGGATGTGGCCCGGAACTCGACCGTGCCAATCCCTGTCGCCGGCCGGCACCAGATCGTCCACGTCCTTGCGTCCCGGCAACCGAAACCACGCCGTCGAACAGCCTGGCGCGGTGTGCGGCACGCGCAAGCTCAATTGCCGTTGAATGAGCTGTCTGCGGCCGGATGCATCGACGATCCACCGGCACCGCAGTTTTCTGTCGCCGCCGACCTTCGACGACGTTTCGGTGTAGTGGACCGTGTGTGGCTGGTCGCCTTCGCCGATCTCCAGCCTGCGTACCAGATATCCCTCCAGCAGCACCGTGCCGTCGCTCCGCGCCATGACACGCATGTCGTTCTCCAGGATGCCCCTGTCCAGCTGATGGGCGAGGACCGGAGCAACTTCGGACAGACCAGCTTCCGGACGGTTGGCAAAAGACCTGTTCGTCGGAAAAAAGTACCGCAGGCCGACCTTCACCAGCTGGGCCTCTTTCAGATAGGCGCCGAGCTTCAGGTATTCCGCCAGGTAGTGCGCTCCGAACTCGACGGTCGATTCCCCGACCTTCCAGGCGGCCTCGGGCAGCGGGGACGAATTCGGATCGAGTACGACGATGGAAAGGTCAGGCTGCTCCAGCCGCAGTTGTCGAGCAAGGCACAGGCCGGCCAGGCCGGCGCCGCAGATTGCGACGTCGAAATACGCCGCTTCGTCGTCGGATATCTGCACGGTGAGAACGCCGCCTCATTGAGAGCATTGCCCGGCGAGATTATAGACTGGCTGGGTCACCGGCAATTTGGCCGATGGCCGATCGCACCATCCGCAGGTTGGAGACCATGGGCAGCTTCAAGGGGTTCGGGCCGCAAGCGCTATCGTTCTTCACGGCGCTGAAATTCCACCAGGACAAGGCATGGTTCGACGAGAACCGCGGCCTCTACCAGAGCGATGTGCTCGACCCGATGACGGCCCTGCTCGACGACCTGACGGCGGCTTTCGCCGGCAAACGCATTCCGCTGAAAGGTGACGGCAAGCGCTCGATTTTCCGCATCCATCGCGACGTGCGTTTCGCGAAAGACAAGAGCCCGTACAAGACCCACTGCGGCGCGGTCATGACGCGCTCCGGCGCCAAGAACGACAATGGGTTGCTCTATCTCCATATCAGCCCGGAGGGCTGCTTCGCCGCGGCCGGGTTCCATATGCCGGAGCCCGCGGACCTTGCCAAGTTGCGAAAGGCGATCGCGGGCGCGCCGGCGAAATTCCGGTCAGTCGAGGCTGCCTTGAAGAAGGGCAAGCTGGTGCTGGGCACCGAAAGTCAGCTCAGCCGCATCCCGCGCGGCTTCGAGGCACTGAAGGGCGGGCCGCTCGACGGGCCCATCCGGCTCAAGTCCTTCATCGTCGAGGAAGCTCTCGCCGACAAAGAAATAATCCGCCCGACTCTCGTCGGGCGGATCGTGGATTTCGCTGCTCGTGCCCAGCCGCTGCTCAAATTTGGCTGGGACGCAATTGGCTAGTGTTTGCCCTCGGCGTGCCCGAGGCAGTGACTAGCAGGCGCCAGCGCAAGAAGAGCCGTGGCTTCCACCACCAGAAGACGAGCTATCGCTGTGAGAGTTTTCGCTGGCCGAGGCGTGGCCGCCGGCACCATAGTCCGCGTACGCGGGTACGTTGCCTGAGGCGCCTGCACCGCTCACGCCGCCCGCGATGAGGGTCGCATCGGGACCACCATGCCCTGTGGTGCCGACCGCGATCACGCCGGACGCGCTGTACGCATATGCCCAGCCTTGAGGCTGAGGCGGTGGTGGCGGGGGAGTGTGCGATGGGGTCGTGCTGCCCGCAGCCGACGTCTTCACGACGTCACACTGAGCCAGTGCGATCTTGCACGACGCCTTGCGGGCTCCGGCAGTCGCCTGGCACTTCCGCAGCGCCCGTTCCCGGGCCGAGGCCAGGCTGCCCGCCACCGCCCAACCGAAGCCGGGGGTTGCCGGCTTCATGTCCATGGCGATTGCGGCGCACTGGCCCGAAAAATTCGATACCGTCCGGCACAAAGCCGACGTTGAGGCCTTTACCTTGCTGGATTTGCACTCCGCCGTGGCTGCGCGGATCGCGTCGCTGCTGTTGTTGTAGCTGACCGAAAGGCCCACCGCGACGCCATTCGTGGCGATGTTGCCGGGCTGTCCGACGACCAGGGCGCCGTCGGCGAACGCGACACCCGATACAAGACCGGCGATGGTCGCCACCGTCAGGATGATGCCTGCATGCTTCATGACTGTCTCCTACGCGCGCTGGGGGGGCGACGGCCGGGGTATTATCCCCGGCCGTCGTATGTCACGTGGTTCAGTTGACGGAAGAACTGCCGCTGGCGCCGCCGCTGGCCGACACCGAGGCGTTATTGCCCTTGTGGTCGCCGCCCGGGCCGCCAGGGCCCTCGACGCTGTATATGGTCGGCGGTCCGCCGGGGCCGCCACAGCCACAGCTGGAGCTGGTGCTGGCCGAGGCGTGGCCGCCGGCGCTGTAGTCGCCATAGGCCGAGCCGCCGTTGTTCGTAAACGATTTGGACTTCCCACCGGCGATAAGGACTGCGTCGGGGTTGCCCTTCCAGTCAATGCTGCCGTGGGCATACACGCCGCTTTCGCTGGAGTTTTTCGTGATGCTCCAGTTGCCCGCCTGCGCGCCGAAAGACCAGCCGGCCACGATGGCGACGGCGCTGGCCGCGACCACCAATTTACGAATGTTCATGACTTAAACTCCCTGTTTTGACCTGTCGCACCTGTTCACTTCCAAAAACACCCCGTTACGCAGAACACAGTACGGGATGGTACCAACCAAATATGTTAACAAAAATTAATTGTCAAGGTCTTTTTCTAATTTCTTCAGTTTATTGCATCAATCATTATTGTCGATCGACAACAAATGCTGCCTTTGGACACTTCGTTAGGCCATCGTTCTCACGAAATACTAATCACCGTATCTTTTGTACTTGTTCTTTGTTCTGGTGGTCGTCTCCCTGAAGATTGCCCGCCCGGCCTCAGCGCCGGGCGAACGTCAGCTCAACTGGCTTGCCGCGCGTGCAGACGAACGGCCCCTTCTTCGGATCCTTGCTGGCCTGCCAGGCTTTCCAGCGCTTCCAATCGCCCGAGGAGCAAGGCCGGTAAGCGGCATCGCCCAGGGTTGGGGGAGGGGTTACCTTCACACCGACAAGCTGAACGGTGATGGACGCTCCGGCGCTCGACCAGCTTGCCGCAGACGTCGCTCCGTAGGGCGTGCCGCTCGAAGACGAGCCGCTGGAGTTCGCCCAGGCGCTCGCGTCCCGCCGGCCGGCCGTCGCAAACGCAGTGGCTGCGGTTCGCGCCGCGGCGTAAACGTCCGCTGCGGTCATCGCGAATCCGTTTCCAGAGGTCGTCGCAAAAGCGGTCGCGCGAGACCTGTTGGCGATTGCAATGCTGTACTGCCCGTTGGCGGAATAGGCGATCGTCGTGGTCTTCCTGCCGTTTTTCGTCGTGGTGACGGTGGCATCTGGGCCGGCGGCCGCAGTCGTTGTCGGCTTCTTGCCGGCGACGGCGAAGGCGAAGGTGTCGGTCCCTGCTTGAGCTTTCGCCGTCGGGGTCTTGCCGCTCACGGCCGATGCGCTGACCTGCGAGCCTGAGCCGGTTGCGGCGATGTCTGTGACGGTGACGGCCACGGCGCCGGCGCCGGCATTGGCGCTGGCGTCGGCGCTGAGGGTCGCGCCGTTATTGCTTGCGCTGGCGGAGGCGCTCGTCGTCGCGCCGGCCGCGCTGCCTTGACCCTGGCTGCCTTGCGTCGCCAGGCCGCCGGATCCCGCCGTCCCCTCAGCGGAGACGGTGGTTTCAGTCTGTGATGCGGAAGTATTTTCGCTGGCGCCGATGTCGGAAGAGGCGCTGCCTGGACCGGACGCGCTGGCGCTCGCGCCACTGCTAGCATCAGATTGTCCCCCACTGGGGACAACATCCTCGGCATAGCCCGCCGGGACGACGCTCAACCACGCTGAAAGAGAAACCGCTAACGCAACAGACGCCAACGCGTAGCTACGCTTACTCTTACGCCACTTACACAACATGGCTGCCTCCCGAGACTACAAAACGCTCTCAGGAAGTGCGCCGCCGCTCCCACAACCCACACAAAAAGCCGGCCTCGGCTTCAGGTCGAGGTAACTCCACTTGTCGCTAAATTGTCAATGTCATGATTGATGAATGGTTAATGCTGTAGCTTTTCTGCACTGGCTGAATTCCTAGGGTTTTCTTGTTGTCGTGTTTCCTTTTGAGACAGGTTTCGGTGCTGATGTGTGACCAGGATCACAGTCGACGGAGGTTGCTGCACAGAAGCGTTTCAGCAATCCACGGCTGTTCGGCTTGGTGTTTTGTGCCAAGCGTCGGCAGGGACTGGATGGAAGGCGTCTCCGTCACGCTGGCGCCGATCACGTTGTCGTGCTCGCGAACTTCGCGCGGCCGTCTCACCGGCGTCCGTCGGCGGTCGTCGTGCGTGGTGCCATCGCGTTGCGTGTCGCTGTCGCCGGTTTTCGAAAGCACTGCATGGCGAGATTGCGCCGGCCCCCTCTGGCGGCTAGAACCGCCCGGATTTCAGCCAGTGGGGGCGTTCGCCAGCCGGCCCGCGCCAAAGCTCAGAACCAAGAGGAATCGTCCATGCGCGTCTATTACGATCGGGATGCCGATCTCAACCTGATCAAGGGCCGGAAGGTCGCGATCGTCGGCTACGGCAGCCAGGGCCGCGCCCACGCGCTCAACCTCAAGGATTCGGGCGTCAAGGACGTGGCGATCGCCCTCAAGCCCGGCTCGGCGACGGCGAAGAAGGTCCAGGCCGACGGCTTGTCGGTGAAATCGGTCGCTGACGCCGCCAAGTGGGCGGACCTGATCATGATGTGCGCACCGGACGAGCTGCAGGCGGACATCTGGAGCGATCACATCGCCGGCAACATCCGCGACGGCGCGGCCATCGCCTTCGCCCACGGCCTCAACGTGCACTTCAACCTGATCGAGCCGAAGAAGACCATCGACGTGGTCATGATCGCGCCCAAGGGGCCCGGCCACACCGTGCGCGGCGAATACCAGAAGGGTGGCGGCGTGCCCTGCCTGATCGCGATCCAGCAGGACGCTTCCGAGAACGCCCACGATCTGGCGCTGTCCTATGCCTGCGCCATTGGCGGCGGACGCTCAGGCGTGATCGAGACCACCTTCAAGGAAGAGTGCGAGACGGACCTCTTCGGTGAGCAGGTGGTGCTGTGCGGCGGTCTGGTCGAACTCATCCGCGGCGGCTTCGAGACGCTGGTCGAGGCCGGCTACGCGCCCGAAATGGCGTATTTCGAGTGCCTGCACGAAGTGAAGCTGATCGTCGACCTCATCTATGAGGGCGGCATCGCCAACATGAACTATTCGATCTCCAACACCGCCGAGTTCGGCGAGTACGTCAGCGGGCCGCGCATCATCACCGACGAGACCAAGGCGGAGATGCGCCGCGTGCTGAAGGACATCCAGACCGGCGCTTTCACCTCCGAGTGGATTCGCGAATGCCGGGCCGGCCAGCCCAAGTTCAAGGCGACGCGGCGCATGAACGACGCGCACCCGATCGAGGAGGTCGGGCAGCGCCTGCGCGGCATGATGCCGTGGATCGGCGCCAACAAGCTGGTCGACAAGGAAAAGAACTGACGCCGCTGCGCGCCCCCTGCTAACGTCGCCAAGCGGACGGGCAGGGGGGGCGACGGTGCTGAGCATTTTCGACATCGCCGCATTGCTCCTGGTGCTGTCGGCGATATTCGGCTGGGTCAATCGACGCTTCATCGGCCTGCCGCACGTCATCGGCGTGCTGGTGATGGGGTTGCTGTTCTCGCTGGCCGTGGTGATCTACGACTGGTTGCTGCCGACCTCGACGGTGCTCGAGGACGTCACCGGGACAATCCGGCAGATCGACTTCTTCGACACGCTGATGAACGGCATGCTCGGCTTCCTGCTGTTTGCCGGTGCCCTTCAGGTGAACTTCGCCCGCCTGCGCGACGAGCGATGGGCCGTGGCGCTGATGGCTACCATCGGCGTCTTGATCTCCACCGCTATTGTCGGTGGCGCATTCTGGATCGCGGCGCAATTGCTCGGTGTCGAAGTGTCACTCGTCTGGGCGCTGGTGTTCGGAGCGCTGATCTCGCCGACCGATCCGGTGGTCGTTCTGGCGCTGCTCAAGACGGTCAAACTCCCCAAAAGTCTCGAAATCAAGATCGCCGGCGAGAGCCTGTTCAACGACGGCGTTGGTGTGGTCGTGTTCACCCTGGTGCTTGGCGTGGCCGCCAGCGGCAATGACCTGGGGTTTGCCGAGATTGGCGAGGCATTCCTGGTTGAGGCGGTTGGCGGGGCACTTCTCGGCGGCGTGGTTGGCCTGATCGTCGTGCGGGCGATGCAGGCGATCGACGACTACCCGGTCGAGATCCTCATCACGCTCGCCCTCGTCACCGGCCTCTACGCGTTGGCGCTGCGGCTGCATGTGTCCGGGCCGATCGCTGTGGTCGTCGCCGGTCTTTTCGTCGGCAATCGGGGCGCTGCACGCGCCATGAGCCAGACCACGCGAGAGCATCTTTTCCAGTTCTGGGAAGTGATCGATGAGCTTCTCAACTCGGTCTTGTTTCTGCTGATCGGGCTCGAGGTTCTGGTCATTCATGTCGACGCGCCGTTGCTGGTCCTGGCGGCTGCTGCGGTGCCGCTGGTGCTGGTCGCACGACTTGCGTCGGTCTCCGCGCCGATCGCACTCCTTTCGCTGCACCGATCTTTTCTGCCCGGCTCGATTCCGGTGCTGACCTGGGGCGGCGTGCGGGGCGGCATTTCGGTGGCGCTGGCGCTGTCGCTGCCGTTCGTCCAGGCGCGCGAGCCGATTCTGGTTGCCACCTATGTCGTGGTGCTTTTCTCGATTGTCGTCCAGGGACTGACGATCGCTCCGCTGGCGAGGCGCGTCATCCGGGAAACATAAGGCCGCCCGGCTTGCGCCGGTGCGGCCCTCGTTATTGCTAACGCCCGTGGTCAGTAATCGTACGGCGCGTGGCAGTACGCCAGAACACCAGGCTTCGCGTAGAACTGGTCGGTCGCCGGATTGTAGGTCTTGTAGCGCCATTCGCACCACGCGGTGTGTGAGCGCGGACCGCCATAGCCGTAGTTATTGCTGAGCGCCATCGCGCCGAGCGTGCCGAAGATCACCCCGGCGGCGATCGCCGGACCCGGATCGTAATAGTAGGGGCGATAGTACGGTCCCGGGTAGTAGCGCGCATGCGGCGGCGGACCTTTGTAGTGATGGTATTTCTTCCATTGCTTTGCCTCGGCCGCACCGGCGAAGGCGCTGAGCGCCACCATGGCAGCGAGGGTCGAAGCGAGAATCTTCCTCATCGTTTCGTCTCCGTTTGCCGCCCCTCTTGGCAGTTACCTAGGGCCTGAAATGCGGCTCTGCCCGCCACATTCTTCGGTCTTGGGACAAGTCCGGTTCTGACCCTAGCCGAATGGCGAATGGCAGAAGGCGGGCACGCCGGGCGAACGGAAATAGAGGTTCGTCGCCGGGTCGTAGGTCTTGTAGCGCTTGACGCACCAACGGACGTGGGCGCTGGGATAAACGCCGTCCTGGAATCGATTTGCGGACGCGGGCGGCTGGACGGCGGGATACGGCAAGCGCTGTGGAGTCAGCTTGTAGTACTCCTGCGGCTGGTAGCCTCGGCTGAGTTCCACGCCGTTGAGCGGTGCCACCATCGGCGCGAGCATGGCGTCCGCCGATGCGGTGCTTGCGACGGCGAGCACCATCAGCGCCGCGGAAGCGGCCGCCAGCATGCCTGACAGCGTCGCCTTCATTTTGCGTTCTCCCCCATCGGGTTCACGCGCCCATGGGATGACGCTCACGCGGCCGAATTGTTCCGGCATCAACTCCGGCGATGTCTAGTACGGCCCGACGCAGCGGTGCACGATTCCCCGGTAGTCAGTCCAGGTGTCGGTCTCGCCGTTGTAGCTTTCATACGTCGCCGAGCACCAGTCGAAGTGGGGATCGCCGGCGTAGTAACCCGGGTAATAAGGCGGCGGAGGCCCGGGCGGAGGAGCCGGCGGGTAATAGCCGTATCCGTAAGCCGGTTCGCTCGCGAGCGCGCCACCCAGGGCGAGGCCGAAGACCGTGCCTGCGATGATCGCAGCGCCGGGATCGTAGCTCGGGCGGGGCTGATAGTAGTGCGGGTAGCTATGCGGGCCGTTTTGAGGATGCTTCTGGTGCTTCCACTGATCGGCGCTGGCGCCGCCTGCGGACACGCCAACCGCGGACAGCGCCAAGGCGCCGGCAAGTGCGGTCGAAACGAACTTGTTCATGGAACCCACTCCGGGAACGGCGGGACGTGCCCGCCTGTGAGCCAAAGAATGCACCGATGTCGATGAACAGAGGCTGAATGTCCAAATGCGGCGCCACAGTGGCCGGGCGCCGACTTCAGCGCCTTGACCGGCGCGGCGGCAGGGGTGAAAAGCGCAGGCTTTCCGCCCTTCGCCACGACGGTGTCCGCCTTGCCCTATCCCTACGCCATCCTCGACGTGTTCACCGATACGGCCCTTGCCGGCAACGCCCTGGCGGTCGTCCTCGACGCCACTGGCATCGACGATCGCCGCATGCAGGCGATCGCCCGGGAGTTCAATCTTTCCGAGACGGTGTTCGTGCTGCCAGCCGAGAATCCCGTTCACAGCGCGCGGTTGCGTATCTTCACGCCCTCCCGCGAATTGCCTTTCGCGGGGCATCCAACGGTCGGCACGGCCGTTCTTTTGGCGACGCGCAAGGCGGCCGCGGGCGAGATGGTGCTGGTGCTTGAGGAGACGGTGGGGCCGGTCCGCTGCGGCGTGTTTGTGAAGAATGAGCGTGCTGCGCACGCAATCTTCGACGTGCCGCGCCTGCCGGCCGCTGTGCCGGCGGACTTCGGCACGGACGCGGTTGCCGCCGCGTTGGGCCTCCTGCCGACGGAGATCGGGTTCGAGAACCACAAGCCGAGTGGGTGGTCGGCGGGCGTCCCGTTTGCGTTCGTTCCTGTTCGCGGCCTCGACGCGATGGCGCGCGCGCAACCGAACGCGGCGAGCTGGGCGACTGCCTTCGGTTCGGAGGCGACCGCGGCGTGGCTCTATTGCCGCGAGACCGAGGACCATGATCGCGACTTCCACGCGCGCATGTTCGCGCCACGCTTCGGCTTTGCCGAGGATCCGGCGACGGGCAGCGCGGCCGCCGCTTTCGCCGGCGTCGTCCGCCAGTTCGACGGGCCGCCCGCTGGCAGCCACCGCTACGTCATCGAGCAGGGCTTCGAGATGGGCCGGCCCAGCCTCATCACGCTGGAGGTCGACGTCGAAAGCAGCGAGATCGCGGCGGTGCGCATCGGTGGCGACGCCGTCGTCATCGCGGAGGGATTGCTCACCTTTTAGGCGTGATAGAATTGCTGACGACTTTTGGGGAGGGACTCACATGCATGGCTTGCTTCTATTCCTGCACCTGTTCGGACTGATGATCGCGACGGCAGGCGGTTTTGGCTCCGGCATCGTCATGTGGCAGGCCCAGAGCCGGCCGGCGGACCAGGCGCAGGTGCTCCGCACGCTCGGCCCCATTCTGGCGAATTTCACCGCTGCCGGCCTCGTGATCCTCTGGATCACGGGACCGCTTTTGATGTGGCTCGTCTATGAAGGAAACGTCCCGGGGCTGTTCTGGGTGAAGTTCCTCTTTGTGGTGATCCTGACCGTTCTCGTTGGGCTCACCCACATGACCTATGCCCAGATCCGCCGGACGAAAAATCCGGCGCTGGCGAGCCGTCTGGCCATCATTGGGCCGGCATCGGGCATCGTGACGTTGCTCGTCGTGCTTCTTGCCGCCTACGCCTTCCTCTAAGGCGGGAATCGACAAATCCCGCCGAAACCGCTAGAAGAACCGGGCGTTAACCGGTCTGGCCCGATAGTGGGCGCGACTTGGTGCGAGCTGGGTTCGGGATATGATCGGTAGCGATCATCGGCAGATTGACGGGTTGCACGCCGTTTCCGGCGACGCCCGTCCTGCGCCCGCCGGCCTCCTTCTTCTCGGCCTCCTCCTTAGACGCCCCTGAGCGTCGGCTGCTCGTTGTCGGGCGGACACTCGGGGGGACGTTTTCAGCGAGAACCCGGTTGGCGCCCGCCATACATCACGAGCGGGCAGGTATTCGAGAAGGACTGATCCCATGACCTCCAAGCAGGCGGCTCCGGCGAAGGACCGCATCGTCATCTTCGACACCACCTTGCGCGACGGCGAACAGTCGCCAGGAGCGTCGATGACGCTCTCCGAAAAGCTCCAGGTCGCCGAGATCCTCGACGAGATGGGTGTCGACATTATTGAGGCCGGCTTCCCGATCGCCTCCAACGGCGATTTCGAAGCGGTCACCGAGATCGCCAAGGTCATCAAGAATTCGGTCGTCTGCGGGCTCGCCCGTTCCGGCGCCAAGGACATCGACCGCGCCGCGGAAGCGCTCCAGCACGCCGAGCGTCGCCGCATCCACACCTTCATCTCGACCAGCCCGCTCCACATGAAGTTCAAGCTCAACATGGAGCCGGAGCAGGTTTACGAGGCGGTGATCTCGAGCGTGACGCGGGCGCGCAACTCGACCGACGACGTTGAGTGGTCGCCGGAGGACGGTACGCGTACCGAGCACGACTTCCTGTGCCGGACGGTGGAAGCCGCCATCAAGGCCGGCGCCACTACCATCAACATTCCGGACACGGTCGGCTACACGATCCCGGACGAATACTACGCGCTCATGCGCATGCTGATGGAGCGCGTACCCAATTCCGACAAGGCGGTGTTCTCCACTCATTGCCACAACGATCTCGGCCTGGCGGTCGCCAATTCGCTGGCCGGCGTCAGGGCAGGGGCCCGGCAGATCGAATGCACCATCAACGGGCTCGGCGAGCGCGCCGGCAATGCAGCGCTCGAAGAGATCGTGATGGCGCTGCGCGTGCGCGGCGACGTGATGCCCTACGAGACCGGCATCAAGGCGCCGTATCTGGTGCGCGCCTCCAAGCTGGTGTCGACCGTCTCGGCCTTCCCGGTGCAGTACAACAAGGCGATTGTCGGCAAGAATGCGTTCGCCCACGAGGCCGGCATTCATCAGGACGGCATGCTGAAGAATGCGCAGACTTACGAGATCATGCGGCCCGAGGACGTCGGCGTGCGCGCGACGTCGCTGGTCATGGGCAAGCATTCGGGCCGCCATGCCTTCCGCGAGAAGCTGAAGGAGCTGGGCTTCGAACTCGGCGACAACGCATTGGAAGAAGCCTTCCGCCGCTTCAAGGATCTCGCCGATCGCAAGAAACATGTTTTCGACGAGGACATCTCAGCGCTGGTCGAGGACGAGATGACCCAGGCGGGCGAGTCGATCCGGCTGGTGGCACTCACGGTCATTGCCGGCACCGGCGGGCCGCAGAAGGCGATCGTCACCCTCGACGTCGATGGCCAGCACATCACCAAGGAGGCGGTCGGCGACGGTCCGGTCGACGCCATGTTCAAGGCGATCCGGGCGATCTCGCCGCATGAGGCGACGCTCCAGCTCTACCAGGTGGGCGCGGTCACCGAGGATTCCGACGCACAGGCCGAAGTTTCGGTGCGGCTCGGCGAGGGCGACAAGGTCGTCACCGGTCGCGGCGCCGATACCGACACCATGGTCGCTTCGGCCAAGGCCTATGTGTCGGCGGTCAACAAGCTGCTGACCAAGCGCCAGCGCATCCACGCGCAGTCGGCGACGGCAACCGCGCCGCGAGCCGTGCTCTAGAGCACGAGACGGCCGCGCCCGAAAGAGCGCGGCCGGTTTCCTGTCGGCGATCGGCGAAGCCGTGCTAGCGCGGGCCGATCTCGGTGCTCTCGACGACGACGATGTCGGTCGGGTCGCCAGCGATGCCGAAATCGTTGTCGTTGATCAGGAACAGCTTGCCGTCCGCCGTCAGCGCGAGACCTTCGATCTTGGCCGGATAGCGCGGCGAAGCGCCAGCAAGCGAGGAGGCGACAAGGCGCTCGGTCTTGGTCACCGGATTGACGCCGACTGCGGCCAGCTCGTCGCTTTGTTCGAGGCTGGGAGCGGTTGCCGGGTCGTCCCATTTCGAGCCGAGGATGTCGGTGGCCCCCTCCAGGGAGATCTCGAACAGCTTGGCGATCTCGTCGGTGCGCTCGTCGACCAGGAAATGATCGTGGCCGAGCGCGGTCATCTCGCTGACGCGGAGCGAGCTCGGCGCTTTTGCGTCGCTGGCGCCGAGCGCCTTGAACTTCTGCCAGTCGTCGAGCTGATAGACGTATTCGGCGACCAGCTTGAGCAACGTGGCGTCGCCGTCCTTGCCGATGGCAATCTTGAACAGGCGTGTGTTGATCGCCTTGCCGTAGGCCTTGGAATCCGGGTTATCGAGGGGGTTCTGGACCATCGCGTAGAGGAAGGCGCCATCGTCCGACATGGTCAGCGATTCGATTCCCCGGTTGGAGTGCCGCCTGGCGAGGATCGCTGGCAGGCTGCCGACCACGGGATAATCCGCATCGGCGAAGTCCTGCTCGGTGCCGGCCGGCACGAAGCGGCGCACCAACACGCCTTCCGGCGAAATCTCGGCGATGCCGGTGGCATTCTCTTCGCCGATGAAGAAGCGGCCGTCGGCAATGCGCACGAAGCCCTCGGCGTCGATCGCATTTGGATCCTGCTTCAGCGGCTGGCCGGCGCCGTCGCGCGGCTTGTCGGTTTTGGCGACCTTGAGCGGGTTGGTGAGGCCGGTTACCGGATTTCCTTTCGGCGTCTTCAGCGGCAGCGAACCGATGACCGTGAAGGTCTTCGCGGCCGGGTCGAGGGCCACATGGTAGATGGTGATTGTGAAATCCGGCGTCGGGTAGAGGCGTCCGCTGCCCGCCTTCTGGCCGGCAACCTCCGGGCAGATGTCGTCCGCCTTGACGCCCATCAGATCCTCGGCGTCGTCGCAGGTGAAGTTCGGGCCGCGATCGGAGACGGTGTAGAACTGATTGGGCGCGTCCTTGGGATCGCGAAAGGCGCCGGAGCCAATGCCGACGTCCAGTTCGAGCGCCTTGGCGCCGGCGACCGGTGACTGAAATGTCCCCAACCTCAGGGCCGCCTGGTCGGGGGCGGCGTGGTAGGTGGTGATCGTTTCGGCGTGAAGGGCCATGGGCGCGGCCACCAGAAATGCGGCAAGCACGCCGGCGCGTGTGACGGTCATCGGGAACCCCTGTTTTCAGCGAGCGGAAAGCAACAGGGGCGCTCTAGATGGCGACCGTGACGCTCCGATTACCCTTGCGTGACAGGAGCATGAATCCTGTGGATGGCCCTTGTCGCGCTGCTCACGCCGCCCTTGCATCCGGTGGCGGCGGGCCGTCCTGAACCCAATGCACCACGCGCTGCGGGAAGGGGATGGTAATGCCCGCGGCCTCCAGCGCCTTCTTGCCGCCCTGGGTGAGGTCCCAGCGGGTGTTCCAGAATTTCGCCGTCGTCGACCATGCGCGAAGCTGCAGGACCACGGAGCTGTCGCCGAGCGAGAGGGGTACGACCTGGACGGGCGGATCGCTCAGCACGTCCGGGTGGGCGGCGGCGTGTTCGGCCAGAACGGCCCGGCTGGTGGCGATATCGTCCTCGTAGGCGATGCCGAACTCGATGAGGACAAGCCGGGTCCGGTTGCGGGTGTAGTTGGTGAGGGTGGTGTTCCACAGCTGCGAATTGGGCACGAACTTGAAGATGCCGTCCCAGGTGCGCAGGCGGGAATGGAAGAGGTTGATCTCCTCGACGGTGCCGGCGACGCCGCTCACCTCAACGTAATCGCCGACGCGGAACGGCCGCAGCCACAGGAGCATGATGCCGGCCGCGATGTTGGAGAGCGTCCCCTGCAGCGCGAGGCCGATGGCGAGGCCGGCGGCGCCGAGGATGGCCAAGATCGAGGTCGTCTGCACGCCGACCTGGCTCAGTGCCGCCACGATCACGAATACGATCACGCTATAGCGGGCGGCGGCGGCGAGCACCGGTCCGATCGTGTCGGCATTGTTCGTGCGGGCGAGCAGGCCGCGGACGGCGCGCGCTGCCCACCCGGCGGCGTAAAGGCCGACCGCGAGGATGACGACGGCGATGGCGAGCCGGGGCAGGAAGTCGGCCGCCCAGGCCCAGGCCAGGGTGCCGAAGTTGGTGACTTGCGAAAGGTCCATGTGGCCCTCCTGTTCGGGTGGATCGGTTGGCCTCGGGAAGGCTCGGAAATGGCTTGATACATGGCCCGGCCGGCCGGCACAAAGCCGCGCTCGCCAAGAGGCTCGCCTTCCGGCCGCTTGGATGCTAGCAGGTGACAAGGGAGACAACTGGAAATGGCGCCGCAGGAAATCGTAGTCCAGCTGGGCAAAACGCTGCTGTTCAACGGCCTTGAGCCGGATGATCTGCGGCGGCTGGCGGGCATCGCGCGCGAGGTTACCCAGCCGACCGGGGGGGTTCTGTTCGAGCAGGGCGACGAGTCCGACGGCCTCTATGTCATCACGGCCGGAATCCTGCGCGTCTATCTGACGGCCGAGGACGGACGCGAGGCGACGGTCAGCCTGTCCGAGGAAGGCGAGGTCATCGGCGAGATGGCGCTCCTCGACGGTCTGCCGCGCAGCGCCGGCGTGGCGGCGTTGACCGAGTCAAAACTGATCTTCATTCCGCGGGCGCCGTTCATGGAACTCCTCGATTCGTCGTCGCGGCTCGCCCGTCAGATCATATTGACGCTGTGCGAGCGGCTGCGCTCGACGAACGCCCAGATCGACCAGGCGATCTTCCACGATCTGCGCCACCGGCTCCTGATCCTGCTCAACCAGATCGCACTCATCCATGGACGGATCGAGGCCGACATGGCGGTGGTCGAACTCGACCTGACGCAAGGCAGCATCGCGCAAATGCTCGGCGCCAGCCGCGAGGCGGTCAACAAGCAGCTGCGCGCCCTGGTCAAGGAAGGCTGCATCGCCCTGGACGCCCACAAGATCCAGATCTTCAGGCAGCCGCGCGTCTAGCCGCTGAAACACCCCCGCCGCGGAATCGCGCAGTATCGCCTCGCGAAAAACGCGTTTGCGATCATATGTTTATTCGACCGGCCCGCGACCGCCCGGCAAACTGGACAGGGTAGGGGGGCTTTGATAGTAGAACGGCCGGCTGATGGACGCCTGTCCGCAGCCTCGGCGGGTGTATAGCTCAGTTGGTAGAGCAGCTGACTCTTAATCAGCGGGTCACAGGTTCGAGCCCTGTTACACCCACCAAACAAATCAAGCGCTTAGGGCTCAGTCGTCTTGTCGCTCCGACAAAACGTCATTGGCTCATTCCGACAAACGCCCCCTTTCCGTTCTCCTGGCTTCGCATCTTTTGCGTGCGCCGGCACGACGCTGATCTAAAGTTCGCCTGCGCGTCAGGGTCACCTGTGCGCCGTCCGGTGACCGCTCAACGCTCGAATTTGCGCGTCCGTTAGCCCCGCGTTGGCGGCATCCGTGTGCCCGCCGTGACGAAAGCCTTTTGAAAGTGATCCACCAGTATGACCAGCAGCGTCGCGTGTGCGAATCTGGACCACACGCTGGACGTCTGACGTAGCGGCTGCTGGCTGAGGTTGCCCAAGGCAGATGAACCCGGCGCTTGGGATCAATGGCGTCGCGCACCATAACGATAAGACTTTGCCCCGACGGGGTTCGGCGTCGAGCCTCGCGACGAGCTCCGGAAAGAGCGAGGAGCCATCAGCGTCCAGCAGAGGTACCTCGACCACCTCGCTCGTCTTGTAGTCGAGGACGCGGAGCCCGTTCCGGCACGTCGGCAGGACGGTAGTGAGACCAGGCCAAACGCAGGAAAATATCTTCTGCCCTCTGTAGCAGATGGAAGCTGATCAGTGCTGCTGTGCCGAGGGAGCCGTGGCCGAGTTGATTGCTTCAGCCTTGGCCACGAAACGCATTGTCCCGTCAAAGGTAGCCAAGCGCCGGGTAGAGATTTCGTCGTAGGCGATGCCCATTTTGGCGAACGGATTGTCGGCCGACGAGGGTTGCCGGGGATTTCGGCGGACCGATGTGCCAGGCCCGCCTACAGACATCCATGCAAAGAGCTCCAGGATCCGAAGCCGCTCCAGTCCTCTCCTCCCTCGCCGGGATCCCGTGCCATGAAGCCTATCCGCCGCGCCCAGCGTGATGTCTTCTGAGGGCGGAGAGGCTGGGGAGCGTGGGCCGTTGCCTTCGGAAGTAGCTCACGGCGGGGGGCTGGAGCGGACGGTCGTAGTCCCGGCGGG
Source organism: uncultured Alphaproteobacteria bacterium (assembly GCA_963781775.1). Classification (GTDB taxonomy): domain Bacteria; phylum Pseudomonadota; class Alphaproteobacteria; order Rhizobiales; family Kaistiaceae; genus CAVSRC01. The sequence continues at coordinate 203,777 of CAWAHE010000019.1, forward strand.
TCGCTTCGGGCAGCCGTGAGAATTTTGGAGAACTCTTGTAGACGAGAACGAGCCAGTCAAACGTTCCTGGCACCGACCGCGGCGTGTTGTACAGGTCTACCCGTTTGCGCCAGGAAATCAACTGCGGATTCAACTTGGAGTTCGTCGCAGCGCTGTTTTGCGATCGCGTAGTCGGTTCCCAGAGCTTCCCTTTCGGAGCGTGCATCCATCTCCAAGGGCCCAAGTCGGAGGCGCCCAATAATAGGCAATCAGACCGCTCTTCAGCCGCTTCGCAACCATGAGCTTCGCCCAACCGAGTGGTTTGTGGCGCGGCGTCGGATTCAACCCTACGGCGTCCTCGATCAGCGGCTCGTTGTCGATCAAACCGTGCCGTCGGGCGATTGTCTGGTCAAGCAGCTTGCGGTGCGGTGGTCAGCCAGTGACTTTCCGACGTATGCGCATCGGATTGAGGCGTTAGGGGCTACCTTAGCCGGAACTGCCTCAACTCATTTACCATCCACGTAAGCGGCTGCGGCTTCGGCCCGCATTTCAATGGGCGAGCAGCCTAGGATATTGCGAACAAGTCGAATTATATCATGCCAGCAACTGCAGTATCTCTCCTGAGCCGTCGGTATCTTCGCGCATAACACCACATCCAACAGAAACGAACGCGCTCGCCACGACAATCGGCGAGCAGCGGAACCTGTGGGTAGCCGGAGGCCCCCGCCATTCAATATGCTCGGGAAGCCATATCGGTCGGTAGCCGTCTTCGAATTGCCCTGCGGACCATATCCGCGTAGGCGATGAACTCTGGCTCATTCTTCCAGGCTCGAACGGTGTTCGGGGCTAGAGCAATGACGCACGCATCCTCCCGAATGAAATTCCAAGCTGAATTCGAAGCGTTTGCCGGCGGGAACCCACTTATTGCGCGAGTGTTTCTCATCGTTTGCAGGGACCTCGAGGTTGCGAGCGGCAAACAATCGGACCAACTCTGCCGGCGGAACCCGGTTGGTCTGAAAGTACGAGGCCAACATGTTTACGGCAGCCGTTGCGACGGCCTGTTCGGAAAGGGAGTGTCCCTGGCGCACCGATGTTGACTGGCTGTTCTTTCTGAAGGTCCGCTTCTCGAACAGATCGGGCGTGAGTTGTTTCGATGGACCAGCCTTTACCTAACTCAAGTCCGTCGTTCCCAGCGCCAAGCCGAGTACTTGTAGGTCGATGCCAAACCCTTCGAAACTGACCGGATCAGGCGCTTTGCAAAATGGGGGAAATTCATAGCGTCTGTTCTTCACCATTGGCCAATTCCATCGGGCGCTGAACGGAACCGGCCAACAATAAGCAAAATACTTCCTCCGGAAGAAGGCAAGATATTTAATCATCAAAATCTCGCCGGGTGCGCCAATAAATCTACAATAATTCAATTAGTTAAACATTCGCGGCCTAAGCTGGTTCGTTCGAGCCTGACTCGCAGTAATCCATGCAGTAATAACTATCGCGGACACCTGGATGCCCTTCTGCAAAGTTGTTTCGTTCACGATGTGGCGGACGCGCAGAAAACTAGGAAGGCCAGAGCGCGTTACGTGAGTTTCTGGGGGCCGCTGTGGGATCGAGAATTTGAACTCAATATGGATCGGGCGAGACCTTGGGCATCGCGGTGGGCAGCGCACGGGACTGGCCCTAACCGACGATGTTCATGTCCAGGCCCATGCCCGTCGGTGGGGCGTCACCGCGCAACGAGCTACGAAGGGACTACCCGTTGCGGAGCAGGACAGCCGCAGTTGTCTGGACCGTGCTGGATGAAGTCGACGTTCCCGTATTTCTTTGGAACGTCTTTCCGCTGCATCCCCATGAGCCCGACGATCCCTTCACCAATCGAGCCCATAATGCCGGCGAGCGAGCGGTGGGCAAAGATGTGCTCGCAGCCCTACAATTTTGCTGCTCCGTCCCAAGCGCCTCATCGCGATCGGAAACGACGCGGCCGAAGCGGGCCACCGCCTGGCAGGATAGCTCAAGGTGCTTCGGGTTAGACGTCCGAGCTATGGTGGACAGAGTACATTCATAGCCGAGATGGACACGCTCTATCATTCGGGCGGCGCACAATGCCGTCGGCGATTGTTGCTGGAGCAAGAGAATCGAGGAGAAGAGCGGCGGGCCCGATGCCTCGCCGGGGCGCGTCTTGCGATTCGGCGGACTTCGCTAGCGGTGCGCCAGGCCGAAGGCGAGCGCTTCGCCCTGGCCGACCTGTTCGTCGGCAGCTGGGAAGTGGTCGTGCGGCCAGCTTGGTTGCCTTCCGCTTCCGCCAGCTCGTGTGATGTTCCGGATCTCGACACAATCTGCAGCACGACAAGTGGCCTCGGCAGTCCCCAGATTAGCTCGACCCGAGAGGCAGATGACTCGCCGTAGCCGCTCGGCGGGGCGACGACCTTGGCGACGGGGCCGCTCGGCTCTCCGTCGGCGCCGGCAGCGCAGGAAATCACAGGAAGAAGAGCAACGCGACCGCGCCGACGATAGCTACAGTACCGAGAATGCCGCCAAAGTCGACCCAGTGATCGAGATGTGGGCGATGAAACAGACCCAGACGCTTCTGCCTTGGCCGAGAAGCAGCGCCTACAGCCTCGGGAAGGCGAGCGGGGAAAGGGACTGAACCGTCGATCAAGCAGGCCATCCGAGGGCGGCTGAGTCTCGATGAGGCGGCCGCCCTCGGTTTTGGTCGGCCCGTAACTTGGCCGGCAATCTCGATCCCACCCAGTTCGCGATGGCGGGTTGACGTACACCATCCGCAAACACAACTCGACTGGAACAGAGAACTCCAAGCGTGCTCCCCGATCTGCGACCGAACCGGGAGCTGATTAATGATAAAGGTCTTCGGGTGACGCTTCATAGTCGTCGGGCGGACGATTCGCCGTGTTTCCCGAGCGCAGCGGCTGATCTGAAAATTCACGGTGGCGAGGCCGGACGAGGCGGACAGGACCACGGGGTAGCCCCGACGGCGACGGCGACGGAGCGGTAGCCGACCTTGGCAATCTCGCGAAGCGACGTCGAAAGGCCGATGGCGGCCACCGCGGTCATCAGGCACCAGCGCGAGAAATCGCTGAAGGCAGCGGTGGCGCCGGCGGCGGACGCCGGACCGGTGTCGAGTTCGCCGCGACGGGGCGCGGGAAGGAACCCGCGAAGAAGGTCACCGGAAGCTTGGCCGGGACGTCCGGCGGTGCCTGCCGGCGGAGGCCGAGCGCCACGCAGACATGGTCGGCGACCACGGCGCGACCCAGGGGGTTGCCGCGGATTGTGGCGATGTCTTCGCCGAGCAGGTGTCCAGACCGATCGCCGGCGCCGACGACCTGCGCCACGTCGTCGAGCGACGCGCCCGATCAGCACGCCGATGGCATGGTCGTCGAAAACCCAGCACGCGAAAGACCGCTGGGTATATCACCATGGCCGTCGTCGACAGCGTGTGGTGACGGCGACCACCCGCGCGGAGGATCGTCTACCAGTCGGCATCCGGGCGCGGCGGCAAAACCGATGACAGGGCCAACGCGGCCGAGGCGCCGCAGATCGCCGTGGCGCCGGCGATGAGGACGCCGAAGACCGCGCCGCGGGCGAGCAGCCGCGCGATCGCAATGCCAACGAAGAAGATCGTCAGAATCACGCCGCCGGTGACGAAGCCGACGGTCTCGAGCCCGAGGCCGAGGACATCGAGTGGATCGAGATCCGCAGCCCCAGCAGTGCAACCACCAAACGCGCAACACGCGCTTCGACGCGAACGAGATGCCGGCGCTGCAGCACGTACCTTCCGACAGGAAGAATGCGAGCGATGCCGAGGAGCAGCGCCAGCGGCGTCGCCGGCCGGGGGCGTGGTTACTGGCACCGAACGATGCGGCCGCCGCAATCGTCAGCGCGACCGTCGGGCCCAGCGCAAGTTTGGCAGAGATCTGAGCAGACACGGTCACTGCCAGACCGCCGCTAGGTTGGTCCGCGTCAGACCCGAGCGACATGCGCGGTCCTCAGCCGAGCCCGCCGATGCAGACGTATTTGACCTCGAGGTAGTCCTCGCAGCCGTATTTCGAGCCCTCGCGGCCCATGCCGGACTCCTTCACGCCGCCAAAGGGCGCGACCTCAGTCGTGATCATGCCGGCATTGACGCCGACGAGGCCGTAGCGGAGGCCCTGCGAGACGCGGAAGGTGCGCGCGAGATCGCGGGTATAGAAATAGCAGGCGAGGCCGAACTCCGTGTCGTTGGCGTAGCGGATTGCCTCCTCCTCGGTCTCGAAGCGGAAGACGGGACTGAGCGGGCCGAACGTCTCCTCCCGCGCGACCGCCATATCCTGCGTCGCGTCGCGGATGACGGTCGGCTCGAAGAAGGTGCCGCCGAGCGCGTGCCGCTTGCCGCCCGCCACGATCTTGCCGCCCTTGCCGACCGCGTCGGCGATGTGCTCCTCGACCTTGGCGACGGCTCTCGCGTCGATCAGCGGGCCTTGCTGCACGCCAACCTCGCGGCCGTCGCCAACCTTGAGCCGCCCAGTGGCCTCGGCGAGCTTCTCCACGAAGGCTCGTAGATGCCGGCCTGCACGTAGAAGCGGTTGGTGCAGACGCACGTCTGGCCGGAATTCCGATACTTGGCGATCATCGCTCCCTCGATTGCAGCGTCGATATCGGCATCGTCGAAGACGAGGAACGGGGCGTTGCCGCCGAGCTCCATCGACATGCGCTTCATGGTCTTTGCGCCCTGCTCGACGAGCTTCTTGCCGACCTCGGTTGAGCCGGTGAAGGATATCTTTCGGACCGTTGGGTTGTCGAGGTAGCTCTGCGCCGATCTCGCTCGCCGATCCGGTGAGGATGCTGACGACGCCGGCCGGCACGCCGGCCTTCTCCGCGAGCACTCCCCAGGCGAGCCCCGAATAGGGCGTCTGCGACGCGGGCTTGACCACGATGGCGCAGCCGACGGCGAGTGCTGCGCCGAGCTTGCGTGCAATCATGGAGGAGGGGAAGTTCCACGGCGTGATCGCGCCGACCACGCCGACCGGCTGCTTCTGCACCAGGATCTGCCGGCCTGCCCAGGGCGAAGGGATGATGTCGCCGTAGATGCGGCGCGCTTCCTCGGCGAACCACTGGACATACGCCGCGCTCATAGCCGACCTCGCCGCGCGCCTCGGCGAGCGGCTTGCCTTGCTCGGCGGTGAGGAGCATGGCGAGCTCTTCCTGGTTCTCGCGGATGAGCGCGGCGAGCCGATGGAGGATCACCGCCCGCTCCGCCGCCGTCTGCGCCGCCCAGGCCGGCTGCGCCCCGTGGCCGCCTCGATGGCGCGGAGCGTCTCGGCACGCGCCGCAATTCGGGACCGTCCCGATCGTCTCGCCGGTGGCCGGATCGGTCACGTCGAGGGTGGCGCCGGTATCGGCGCCGACCCAGGTGCCGCCGATCAGGTTCGCTTCGCGCTTGTATTCGAGCTTCTGCAACATGGGCCTTCTCCCTTCGTACTCGGCCCGCCACCGGCGGGCTTCTGCCGCTTCGATCTCGGTTCGAGCAGCGCTGGCGTGAAGATCAGTCCTTGATCCGGCGGCCCAGCGCGGTTGGCAAAGCGCCGGCTCCCGGGAGGCGCGCGCCGCGCTCGGCTTCGATCATGGCGGCGAGCGCCGCGAAATGGCGACGCGCCTTCCCCGCCGAACGCCGTCGGGTCGAAGGCGATGATCAACTGGCCGGTTCCCGGCGGCGGCCCTTCGGCATCGAGGAAGGACGACGCCTCGCTGGCATAGTTGGCGCCGGTCAGGCCGGCGGCGAGCAGCTCCACCATCAGCGCCAGCGCCGTGCCCTTGGCGTCGCCCAGCGGCACCATGGTGCCCTTGAGCGCCGCGGCGGCATCGGTCGTCGGATTGCCGTCGGTGTCGAGCGCCCAGCCTTCAGGGATCGCCTCGCCCTGCTGCTTGGCGGCCAGGATGTTGCCGCGCGCGACCTTGGACAGCGACAGGTCGACGACGATCGGCGGGCGGCCGCGAGCGGGGCAGGCAAAGGCGATCGGATTGGTGCCGAAGAGGCGCCGGCGCGCCGCCCCACGGCGCCATGGCGCCCGGCGAGTTGGCGAACAGCAGCGCCATGAGCCCCTTCTGCGCAGGCGCTCGACCGGATGGCCGGCGACGCCGCAATGGTGCGAGCGGCGGATGCGCGGCGACGGCGATGCCCTTGCGCGCGCGTGCATCGCCGGCAGCCGTTGCTCGGCGAGGTCGAGGGCCGGATAGGCAAAGCCGTTCGCCGCATCGATCGCAGAGCGCGCCGGGCGCGGCGTCGGAGCCGTCGGGCGTGGCGAAGCCGTCGACCTTGCCGACCTTGCGCCTGCGCGGCATAGGTCGGCACGCGGCGGAGGCCGTGGCCTTTCGGCCGGCCGCTTCGGCGGCGACCAGCGCGCGCGCGACCGAGCGCGGCATTCGCGGCGCTCGTCCGGCAGCGCTCCAGCGCCTCGGCGACGAGGGCTGCGGCTTCGGCGATCGTCAGGCGTCGTCGCTCATCGCGCGCCCTCCAGATGGCGGCGGACCTTTTCGGCGATCAGCGACGCTGACCCGCACGTTCGATTCGGCGGTCACGCCGGCGATATGCGGCGTCAGCATGAGATTGGCGATCCGGCGAAGACTTCGCCGGATTCGGCCGTCAGCGGCTCGGTCTCGAAGACGTCGAGCGCCGCCCCGCCGAGGCGGCCTGTCTTCAGCGCCGCCGCAAGGGCCGCCTCGTCGACGACGCCGCCGCGCGCGGCGTTGATGAGGATGGCGTCCGGCTTCATGCCGGCGATGCGCGTGGGCGTCGATCAGGTGGCGCGTCTCGTCGGTCAGCGGCACATGCAGGCTGACGCACGTCCGACGATGCCGAGCAGGCCGTCGAGCGAGCCGTTGCGGCGATCCGCCAGGCCGCGTCGTCGGCCGGCAGAAGGGGTCGAAGGCGGCGATGCTCATGCCGAGCGCGCGGGCGCGCGGCGGCCTGCCGGGCGATCGCGCCGAAGCCGACCAGGCCGAGGCGCTTGCCGGCGATCTCGCGCCCGATCAGCCGCTTGCGCGGCCAGGTGCCGGCGGCACGTCGGCGGTCGAGAGATAGGCGCCGCGCAGCAGCATCATGCGCCGTGGTGATGACGTATTCGGCGACCGACAGAGTCGTTGGCGCCGGTCGCCGGATAGACGGCGACGCCGCGCGCCTCGCAGGCCTCGACGTCGATGTTGTCGAGGCCGACGCCGAGCCGGCCGACGCAGGAGGCCGGGCGGCGGCCGAGAAGGGCGCCGCGTGACCTTGGTGCGGTTGCGCACGATCAGCGCGCGCGCCTCGCCGAGCCGCGCGGGGATCGTCTGGGCCGGTCGGCCAGATCCGGATCGTAGAGCGACGTCGTGATGCGCCTTCAGGTCGCGCGACGGCCGCCTCGTCCATGAATTCGGTGATGACGATCTCGGCATGAGTCTCGCAAAGCGTTGCATGGCGAGCACCGCTGCCTTCCCGTGGCCGGCTGCCCTGGGTGATGTCCCTGCGGCGGCGGCGCCGGCCTCGCGTCAGGCGCTGCGGTAGAGCTTGGTCATGACGAATTCGCGATGGCCGAGCGCCTCGGCCGCCGTCAGCCGGCCGTTCGAGGTGCGCACGATCAAGTCGATCAGCGCGTCGCCGGCCTCGTCGATCGTCATGTCGCGCCGCAAGATGCCGGTCACGTCGACATCGATGTGCTCGCTCATGGTGCGCACCGTGCGCGGGTTGGCCGAGATCTTGATGACCGGCACGATCGGGTTGCCGACGATGTTGCCCTGGCCGGTGGGGAAGGTGTGGACGACATAGCCGCCCGCCGCCATCAGGGTCACGCATTCGGCCGCCGCCGAAGAGGTGTCCATGAAATAGAGGCCGCTGCCCGACTTCGGCGTGCTCGGCCGGCTCGAGGATGTCGATGAACTTGCACTGCGGCCGATCTTCTCGAGATTGCCGAGCGCCTTTTCCTCGATCGTCGTCAGGCCGCCTTCGATGTTGCCCTTGGTCGGCTGGGATTCGGACAGATCATCGACCTTGTGGGCCTCGATGACGTCGTCCTGATAGGCCTTCCACATCTTGTACCAGCGCTCGCCGACTTCCGGGTTGATCGCGCGCGCCTTGCAGATGTGCTCGCCGCCGGTGATCTCGGAGGTCTCGCCGAAGACGCCGTAAATGCCCTCCGGGATCAGCTTGTCGTACATGTTGCCGACCGTCGGGCAGGAGCCGAGGCCGGTCGTCGTGTCGCTCTCGCCGCACTTGGTCGAAACCCACAGTTCGGAGATCGAGCATTCCTCGCGCTGCAGCTCGGTCGCGTACTGGACGAACTCCTTGGCCTTGCGCGAGGCGTCCATGATCGTCTTCAGGTCGCCGCTCTGCTCGATCGCGAAGCCGGCAACCGGCTTGCCGGTCTCGGCGATGCCGTCGACGATGCGCTTGGTCCAGCCCGGCTCGATGCCGATGACGATGCAGGCTGCGACGTTGGGGTTGGCGCCGGTGCCGATCATGGTGCGGAAATGCAGGTCGAGATCCTCGCCGAACTGCAGGCGGCCATAGGAATGGGGCAGCGCCAGCGTGCCCTTGATGTTGTTGGCGACCGCCTCGCAGGCGGCG